>OZ240230.1:0-1397683 GCA_965197855.1 Bdellovibrionales bacterium | reverse complement strand
ACTCTGCACCTTGTTGATAGCGGGTTTTCCACTCTTTCCAGGAATGAGGGTCTAATTCATGATAAACCTGATCTTTTTTAAAAATTTTTGGAAAACGTCCAAACAAAAAGTTAATAATACTACCCATCTCTTTAATATAAACAATATATCCTGCAAATTAAAGAATTTTTATAAGGATTCTTTTTAATGTCTAATCATCCAACCTCACCTGCTTTATTGAAACAAAGAGAAGAAGAGATTCTAAAATCTTTTCAACAATGCCTGGATTGGGAGTCTAAATACCGAAGACTTATACAATGGGGAAGAGAAATGCCCCCTTTGGATTCCTCGCTCTACGAAGACCGCTGGCTGGTACAAGGCTGTCAGTCTCAATTATGGCTTTATCCTAAAATGCAGGAAGACCTTTTGACCTTTCAAGGAGATAGTGATGCTCTTATCAGCAAGGGCCTCCTTGCTCTAATGATCCATTTTTATTCTGCTGTACCCCCTGTAATAATTCTCCAACAAGTTCCTGAGTTTATCGAAACACTTCAACTTGCAATCCACCTGACCCCCTCCAGAAGAGGAGGACTGGCCTCTTTAATTAAACAAATTCAAAGCTACGCCCAAGCTTTTACTCTTATGAAAGATCAAAAATAGTTTGTTCTAGAGCCAAACTATGTTAAGGAAATACACATGCTGGTTTTTGTATCAACTGTACATATTATTACATGCGTCATGCTGGTTGCTTTTGTGCTTCTACAAAACCCAAAAGGCGGAGCTTTGGGTATACTGGGAGGACAAGGAGGTTCCAAAAGTGTTTTTAGCGGCACTGGAGCTTCTGATTTTTTAGTCACAATCACCAAATGGTGTGCTGTTATTTTTGCAATTACTTCCATTCAATTGGCTTATATGAACACTAAAAAAAGCTCCAGTGTTATCCTGGATGTCCCTGCTCAAGAAGAAGTTCTGCCAAATCCAATGGAAACTAATCCTCAAAATAACACAGAGGAAAATAAAAATGCTCCTAAAGAAGAGTAAGTATTTATTCATATTCTTCATTATCTTTCACCCTTATTCAAAAGCTTTAGAAAAATTACAAATTCCTTCCCATCCCATAGAAATTTCACATCCAGATCTGGATGAAACAATACTGGAAAAAACAGATTTGACTCAAACCCTTCCGGATGCCTATCTCAATCAAGTTATTCAAAGAAAAAAAGAGGGAATCCAAGGTTGTGCTGACAAACAAGGAGTTTTATCCAAAGATTTTTTAGTGGAGCTGACTATATTTCCATCTGGAAAAACTCAATCCCGTCTTATTAATTCTGACTCACAAGATAAAGAAGTTTTAAAATGTGCCTTAAGTATTTTAAACCGACTCCAATTTAAAAAATTTGATGGCCCTCCTATCATCAAGGGATACCACTTCCAATTTACTTATTCTTAAAATTGATCTTTTAGTAAACGAATTTGCGTAAAAAGTTCCAGTTCGGAAACTTTTGTATTTTTCATCCACTGTTTAAGCTCTGCATGTGTGATACTTTCAGGATTCTGAATAAAATGCTTTGTTCTTAAAAAAGGATTGGTCGCTAACTCCTCCTTTAAGGAAAAAGGCACTGTGGACTCCCCTTGCTTTCTTTTCTGACGAATTTGATCCATCCTATTTATTAACTCCTGATTACCACCCTCTATTTGCAAAGCAAATCTGGCATTGGATTCTGAATATTCATGCCCACAGTAAACTTGAGTTTCCGTCGGTAACCTGCTCAGTGTATTTAAACTCTCCATCATCTGTTTGGCTGTACCTTCAAAGAGACGGCCGCATCCCATAGAAAAGAGAGTATCTCCGGAAAATAACACAGAAGATTTTTTAAACCATAAAGCAATATGCCCCAGAGTATGTCCGGGGATGAACAGCACTTGGCAAACTTGATCTTCCCATAACCAGTCCTGATGATCTTCCAGTTTTTGATCGATCTCGGGAATACGATGAGCATCTTTTGAAAAACCAAGAACCAGACAGCCCCATTTATTTTTTAACTCTTTATTTCCTCCCACATGATCCCAGTGATGATGGGTGTTTAAAATAACATCCAAAGACCAATTTTTCTTCTGTAAGAATTTAATAACAGGGGGAGCTGTGGAAGGATCTACAACAGCTGTTTTTTTGCCGCTTCTCAGGATATGAATATAATTATCTTCTAAATCCGGAATTTGAAAAACCTGCATAACAAACCTCATATTTGTCATACTCCAACTGTCAATAAGTAGACAAGAGATGTTTCTATTTGAGGGGCAATCTACAATATAAGCTCTTTTCTAAACAGCTTTCAAATAATCATCTTGACTGAATTTCAAAATAAAAGGAAAATTTGTTTTTCTAACTTTGCAAGAGGAGAAAAACATGTCTGGAAAAGGTTTAGAGGGAGTCACTGTTGATTCCACGTCCATCTCCTATATCATTCCTGAAAAAAGCTCCCTCCTTTACAGAGGCTACCCTGTCAGTGAACTAGTACAGAAAAAAAATTATCGGGACGTAGGTTTTCTATTATGGAACGGCAATCTTCCTACAGCCATTGACCAGGTAACAAGCAAGTTGGTTATTAAGAAATTTGAAAAAGAAATTATTGAAGACTATGAACCTATTGTTAAAGTTTTAAAAACAATTCCAAAGGCACATCCAATGAGCGCTTTAAGAACAGCCATCAGCTTAATGGGCTCTCAGTCCAAAAATACATGGGATAAGAACACTGATGATATTCTACAAAAAGGCTTAAAGATGATTATGTGTGCCCCTATTTTTATAGCGGCTCATTACCGATTTCGAAAAGGACAAGATTTTATACCTCCCTTAAAAGGAGCTTCCTTAGCAGAAAATTTTTTATATATGTGTTTTGGTAAAGAACCTTCTCCCACGTTTGCTCAAGCTTTAGATCGCTCTATGATTTTATACGCTGAACATGGTTTCAACGCTTCTACATTCACGGCTAGAGTCATTGCCTCTACAACTTCTGATGTTTTCAGCGCTGTCTGTGGAGCTATTGGAGCTTTAAAAGGCCCTCTTCATGGGGGGGCTAATGAACAAGTGATGTATATGATGAAAGAGATTAAAGATCCTTCCCGTGTGGAAGAATATTTATCCAAAGCTTTGAAAGAAAAAAGGAAAATTATGGGCTTTGGCCACAGAGTCTATAAAAAAGGAGATGCCAGAGTTCCTCCTATGTATGAATGTGCTCAACAGATTGCCAAAGAAACTAATGATACACAATGGATGGAAATGTATTCAGCCATTGAAACATATATGAAAGAACAGAAAAACATAATGCCTAATGTAGATTTTCCAGCAGGTCCTGCCTATTATATGATGGGCTTGGATATTGATTTATTTACTCCTATTTTTGCTATGAGCCGAATCACAGGTTGGGTGGCTCATATTGTGGAACAAAGACAAAACAACCGTATTATCCGCCCTATGAGTTCTTACACAGGCCCTGAAGAAAGACATTTATAGGAGTTCTAGGCACGATCAAAATAATACAATTATACTCTCACTTTTTTTACATTTTATTCTAAATTTTTAATGTTTTCTCTCATTTTAATGTTTGCATTATAAAAGAATTAAAGTTAAAAACTTCACATTCACCAAAATGGAGTATGAATAATGGCGAAAAAAAGTTCTATTGTTAAAAATGACAAACGCTTTGAAAAAGCCAAGAAGTTTTTATCCATCCGAAGATCTTTAAGAAAAACATCTATCAATATGAAACTCTCTGAAGAAGAAAGAACAGAAGCATTTTTGAAACTTCAAAAACTGCCTAAATCAACTTGTTTAAATCGTGTGGTGCGGCGTTGTGGACTGACAGGAAGACCTCGAGGCCATCTGAGACAATTTGGGTTATCTCGTATTGCTGTTCGTGAACTTGCCCATAAAGGATACTTGCCAGGAGTTACAAAAGCCAGTTGGTAATCACAAAAGATGATCCATCTGGACAAACTTTATCCTTCCGGAGAGAAGTTTTTTGAAGAAATTAAACCCTATTGCTCTTTTATCCTCTCTTCTTGTCTTTCTTATTCTCATCAGTTTTAAAGTTTTTCCTCAAACGGTATTAAACGCTCTTTCCTGGGTAAAAACGACTTTTGTCATTAATATTTCGTGGTTTTATGTTTTAGTTATTTTTTGTCTTTTTTGTTTTTGCATTTATCTTATCTTCAGCCCCTATGCAAAAAAGAGATTAGGTTCTTTATCTCAACCTAAATACAGCACTTTTACATGGATTTCCATGTTGTTCAGTGCAGGTATGGGAACAGGGCTGTTATTTTCCGGTGTCTATGAGCCTCTCCACCACTATCTCTTTCCTCCCACAGGCAGTGGCTCCACCCCTGAGGCAATGGATCTTTCTTTTCAATTGACATTTCTTCACTGGGGATTTTCCGGGTGGGTGGTTTATACTGTCATGGGCTTGGTATTTTCTTACTTTTGCCTCTATAAAGGTTACCCCTTTAGAATTTCCTGTATGCTTTACCCTTTTCTAAAAGACAAAATCAATAGTCCCATTGCCTGGTGTATTGATATTTTTTCTATCATTGCCATTTTATTTGGAGTGGCTACGACATTAGCTCGCGGAACCATGCAAATCAACTCAGGTTTAAAACATTTATTCGATATACCTTTTTCCGAAACAGTTCAAGCCATCATCATTGTAGTCATTACCTTATGTGCCACTTTATCCGTACTCTCAGGGCTTCAACGAGGCATTCGAAGATTAAGTGAAATAACTATTTTATTATGTTTAATGCTTTTAGTTTTTATGTTTGCTGTGGGCCCCAGTATTTTTCTACTAAACTCTTTCGTGGAATACACAGGGGTTTACCTGCAAAATCTCATTGTTGATATGACACGTATTAACTCTCTAGGCTCTGCAGAATGGAGATCCCAGTGGACTATTCTCTATTGGGCTTGGTGGATTGCCTGGGCTCCTTTTGTTGGAACTTTTATTGCTCGTATTTCCGAAGGTAGGACTGTTCGAGAGTTTATTATTGGAACCTTAATGGTCCCCAGTGTTATTTCTTTCTTATGGTTTATTGCCTTTGGAGGAACGGCTATTGAACAACATATGTCAGGTGTAATGAATTTAGAGCCTTTTGTAAAAACAGAATATTCTATTTTGGTTTTTAAATTTTTAGAGCATTTCCCTTTAGCCAAAATAATGTCCTCCATTGCTTTGATTGCTGTGGCTTTATTCTTTATTACATCCTCAGATTCAGCTTCTTATATTGTACACAATCTAGCTGGAACCAAAAATCAAGCAAGTCAAAAAATTTATTGGGCTGGACTTGAAGGCTTTATTGCTTTGGTAGTCCTCTTTTTAGGAGGCATTAAATCTTTAGAGTTATTGGTGATTATCACAGCTTTCCCTTTTACTGTGTTTGTCTGTGTGATTGTTTACGGCTTTTTCAAAGAACTGAAAAATCTCCCAACATAATACTAAATAAAACCAATCATCATCTCTATGTTTTCACATCATCCCCGTACTCTACGTCATCCCTGCGAAAGCAGGGATCCACTTTACATATACACCCTAATTTTTCGCTTCTTCAGAAATGACATGTGTATGTAAATAAAGAACCTATATTCCAGTATAAATCCACCTCTCATTAAGATATATGAATGATTGATCACTATTAGAAAATAAATTAAATTAAAAATATGACACATAAAAAGAAAATTTCAGAAATGAGAAATTTAGGACCAGCTGTGGAAAAAGATCTTAATGCCGCTGGCATTTTTTATGCTGAAGAAGTTCAAAAACTGGGTGCAAAGAAAATATTTATCAAAATGCTTGAAGGCAGGCTAACACGCGGCCGAAGCGCCGGTTGTTGTAATGCTCTTTATCTTTATTCGATATACAGTGCGATCAACAATTTAGATTGGAGGAAAATTCCAGCTACAAAGAAAAAGGAATTTAGAGATTTCACTAAAAGCTTAAGAGACTCCGGATGTTTTTCTTAGCTCATAAAACTCTCTCATATTAATATGAATACCGTTCCATAGAGAGCTAGGTAATTTTATTTTTTAGATTTTTTAATGGACGGGTGAAGGGGCTCGCCCACTACAATTGTTCGCATCACACTCACATTTTGCGTAGGCTCCCTTCTCTCACTCAAAAAGTCATCCAAACTTTCTGCTTCATATTAAATGCTGTCGCATTTAACATAAATCGTTCGTTCACTTTGAGCCCCACATCTGATAAAAAATAAGAGGACTTACAGCCCTCTTATTTTTTTTATTGGAGCGGGTGAAGGGGCTCGAACCCTCGACCTCAACCTTGGCAAGGTTGCACTCTAGCCAACTGAGCTACACCCGCAAAAAAACAAAAATCTAACACAAATATATAATCAAATCCACCAACCATTGTCAGCCATTTCCACCTGGTATAGTATAGAAAAATATGAAAACTATCCAATGCCTCCAATGCCATACTAAAAACAGCTATGAAAGCCCTGGCTTTCGAGCTGTTTGCAAAAAATGCTCACACGACCTTCATATCTGTAAAAACTGCTCTTTTTATGATGAAAGCGCCTATAACAAATGCCGGGAATCCTCAGCCGACAGAGTCGCAGACAAAGAAAGAAATAATGTGTGCGAATACTTTAAACCCTTAGAAAAACCCCAATCCTCCGACAACAAAACAGATCTGCTGAAACAAGCTGAAGCTTTATTCAAAAAGAAATAAAAATGAAAGCCTCACATCACCCCCTTTTCCACAAAACACTCCATCAACTCAAAATCCATAATATTAAAAATAAAAAACTCCTACTGGCTGTCTCCGGGGGGATAGACTCCATGACTCTCCTCGATCTCATAATGGAAATATCCAGATCCCTCAAACTAAAATTAAACATAGCCCATATCCATCACGGAAAAACCAAATCCCCCTACAGAAATCAAACTCAAATATTTATCCATTGCCTGGCAGAAGGCCTGAATATTCCATTTTTTTCCAATACTCCAACTCCCCATCACAAAAGCTC
The DNA here is from genome assembly GCA_965197855.1 of Bdellovibrionales bacterium. Lineage (GTDB taxonomy): Bacteria > Bdellovibrionota > Bdellovibrionia > Bdellovibrionales > UBA1609 > JAPPLG01. The sequence continues at coordinate 1,390,669 of OZ240230.1, read as the reverse complement.
AGAAGGAGAATTAAGAAAAATTCGCTATCAATACCTCCATCAATGGATGAAACAATCCAAATCCGATTATCTTGTCTTAGCCCATACTTCTGATGATTTATTGGAAACCCGTCTCATCCGTCTGATCCGAGGAACCGGAAAAGACGGAACTCAAGCCATGCAGTTTTTAAAAAAACCAATACTTCGCCCCCTTCTTTTCTTTACAAAAAACGAAATTAAAAAATATGCTCACTTTAGAAAACTCCAATGGGTCGAAGATCCCACTAATATTCAAACAAAAACATTAAGAAACTGGATACGTCAAAAATGGCTCAAAGAATTGGAAAAAAAACAAAAAGGCGCCTCCAAAAATTTATCCCTCTCTTTAGAAAGACTTATTCAAACACAAGAGGAAGAAGACTCTTCTATTATTACACCTCAAGGACTGGATAGAAAAAAAATATTGGAACTTTCCTACTATAATCAAAAAAAATGGATCGCCAGATACATGAGAAAGTCTCAATTAAAAAATTATGGAACCAGCCATATTCAGGAAATCTTAAAACACCTGCACCACAAAAATAAAAAGAAAGAAATTCGACTACTTGGAAAGAGGTGGATTCTCAATTCCTCATTTTTAAAAATTTCCAATTTGTCATCGACAAAAAATTAAAAGTTTTTATCCAAAAACACTTTACGATGACTCAAAAGATAAGATTTCTTACAACCCTCTTCAGAAATATAAACAGTGTCTTCGTCTATAGATCTCTCCTTAATACTGGGCTGAGGATAAATTTCTTTTAGCCGAAAGTGCCCGGAGCGAATACCTCCCAAATACCATCTCTGATCCGCTAAATAAATTAAATCCCCTATCTTCACACAAAGCTGATCACATACTTTTTGTGAAAGACCTATTTCAAACTCTTTTAAATTTGATGATAATGTCACATCCAAATTTCGGATCGACTTTCCTCTTTTAAGGCTGGGTTCTCCTCCTTTAAAATTAAACATAGCCTTCTTTAAAGTATCTACAGTTAAACTATCTACATTTTTGGAAGCTCCCTGAGCCAAAACTTTAATGAATCGAAAAATAAAAGATCTTTTAGAAAGTTTTTCCAAAGAAGATACTCTGGAATGAGGAAAAACATTTTGAACAATAACACCCACCAAACCTGTTATAAAAATGCCAAAAGGCGCCCGAAAGAAAATTAAATCTCCTTCACTGGGGCCTAAGAGAAATTCCCTTAAGGCATACACAGGCTGAGGGTAAATCATTGTTGAAAAAGTCACTACAATTCCGATCAGCATAGACACACAAGCAGAAAAGGCATGAAAGTTTTTCCATAAAATTCCAAGAAACACAGTTGTCACCACAGGAGGAATAATCAACATAATACCCTTATAGTGAATAGACATGAGAGTGCCCTTTTGTTGATAAAACCAAACAACTAAAAGCAACCCCATGACCATCGAAGCTAAAGAAAACAAACGGGCCATTGTTAAATAATGTTTTTCTGGAGCTTTCGGCCGAACCAAAGGTTTATAAATATCATAAATGCCAATAGCCGCCGCCGCATTAATGAGAGAATCCACCGTGGACATCAAAGCCGCCATTAAAGCCGCAAAGATAAATCCCATAATCCATGGGTTTTCCTGAATCACATGGTAAGCGGTTAATAAAAAAGTATGATAAGAGTTTTCTATTGTAAGAAGAGAATATCCTCCGGATAAAGCTCCTCCGAGTGCGGCCTGCTTGGATAAAATGGATTTGGCCACCCAACCTAAACCTCCAATAACCAAAGCAGAAAGAGGAAGTGTAATCATCAGGTTTGCTAAAGCCGCCATACGCGCATGAGTCGGGTTTCGAATCGTCATAAACCTCATTAAAAAACCCTGGTTCATATACAGAAAAGCAATACCCCCTGCTAAAGCATCTCCCCAGAAAATACCTGTGGTATTGTATCGAGGATTGGAGTTGAAAGAAGCTAAGGGCAACCGATTCTCCACAGGTAAATAAGACCAAAACTCACCCAGTCCGCCTAAAGCATAAATTCCACAACCAATCACCAGGAAGCCCACCAAATAAAGAATCATTCCCTGAAACAAGTCTGTAAAAATAACAGCGGTTTGCCCTCCAAGAGTCACATAAACACTCAAAAGAACAGCAATCACAGGAAGAGAGACCATAGCAGGAATCCCAAAGATACCCTCAATGGCCACACCAATGGTAAATAAGTTATATCCAATGTAATAAAAAATATAAGACAGAATAATTAAAACACATAAATAACGAGCTACGGAATTAAATCTTTTTTCAAAATATTCCGGGATAGATTTAATACGATTAAAATATAAAATTGGAAGCCATCCAAAAAGAAAAACAGGAAATAAAAACCAGTCATTAAAATACACATGTGTACTGTTCATCCCCGTGTTGAATCCCTGCTCTGAGTATTTCAAATAACTGTAAGATCCAATCCCTGTGGCCACCATACTCATTGTTGGAAGCCACCAGGCAAAGCGCCTGCCGCTAAAAAAGAAATCAGTGATATTAGAGCTAAATCTGGAAAAATAAAGACCTAAAAAAGTAATACCAACAAAGTATATAACCAAAACCACTCCAACAACGGCTAAAGTCTCTACAGGAAAAGTTAATGAAAAATTCATAAGCCTCCCTTATATGGACTGTTGAGAGCCAGCCAGGTCCACCACACATGGATGGAGCAAACACAAACCATCCCAATGTGAATGATGTAAAACCAAATACGATCCATACGAGAGGTCCAGTTCACAGCCTCAAAATGAACCATCAAATAAGATACATAAATATAAATAGGAATGCCCAAACCGTAAAAATAAAAAACACTCATCCAAGTAGGGTCAATGGAATGTACACCCCACTTCAGCAATGAAAGAATCAAAAATAAAATAATAAATAAAGAAGATGTCACCCATCTCATAATAATGATAAACTCTCCTGATGCAGTCACAGTGAAGTAACACAGAAAAAGCTATTGCTCAAAGAAAAAATATGAAATAAGATTTCAGAGGCTTTCTTGACAGAATATAAGAAACACATATATAAAAATAAAAGTAACTATGACACAAACCTTTCGTTTTTTTCTTGCTATCTGCTTTATGATGAGTTTACCTGCTTTGGCTGAAAACCCTAAAGAACAACCTATGAAAACACCTACTTTTAAACTCAACTTAAAAGTTGAAAAATACCAAATGGCAAACGGCCTGCGTGTTCTCCTTCATGCAGATCCAAAAGCTCCCCTTATTAACTATCAAACATGGTATAGAGTTGGAGGAAAAGATGACCCTCAAGGGCAAGCAGGTATTGCCCATCTCTTTGAACACCTGATGTTTCGTGAAACAAAAAAACGAAAAGGTAAAGACTTTTTACAGGATATTCAGTCCAGAGGTATTTATCTGAATGCCTATACCAGTCACGATCATACTGTTTATCATTTCAACCTTCCTAAAAAAGAACTGGAATATATTGCTGAACTAGAATCTGAGCGTATGGTGGACTTAGTTCTTAATGAAACGAACTTAAAACTAGAGCAGGACATTGTAAAAGAAGAAAGAATGATGAGGTATGAAAACAGTCCTCAAAATATATATATTGATCTTTTTGAAACCGTTTTTCAACAAAGCAATTACCGTTCCCCTGTTATTGGCTATAAAAAAGATATCGATGCTATCAGCATTAAAAAGTGTCTTGATTTTTACAATACTTTTTACTCTCCCAATAATGCCATCTTGGTCATTGCAGGTCCGATTCACATTAAAAAAACAAAAACAATCTTAGAAAAACATTATGGTCATTTGAAACCGGCAAGCCTGCCCACTCGTTCTTACCCTGAAGAAACAAAACAAAAACAGGCTCGTTTTAAAGATCTTCACCGGCCTGTTCAAACAGCTTCTTTCACTCTGGCTTATCCCCTCCCAAAAGCCGGCTCTAAAGAATCTTATGCTCTGGAGCTTTTAAGTTTTATTCTTGGAGGAGGCGAATCCAGCCGTCTGTACAGAAATCTTGTAGAAAAAAATTCTGTAGCGGTATCTTCTCACGCCAGCGCTTACTTTCTTGAAACAGATGGTATATTTTATATCTCCAGTGATCTTCATCCTCAAAAATCCATCAAAACAGCTGAAAATCTGGCATTAGAAGAAGTAAAAACAATCCGCTTTCAAGCTATCAGCCAGGAAGAATTGGACTTGGCAAAAACAAATATCATAAAAGCCCATGTGGATGCACTGAAAACAACAGAGGGAAAGGCTTCTTTACTTGCCTACCACGAAACGGTGTTTTACGATTATGCCCATTCTTTTCAGGAACTGGATCGATATAACCAGGTACAAATTGCAGATATACAAGAGGCGGCTCTAAAATATTTAAATCCTTATCAAAAAAATTTAATTCGCTTATACCCAAAAAAATGAACAAACTATTTTATTTAACTTTATTGGCATTTATGGCATTTTGTTTGAATATACATGCAGAAGAAAAACCGAAGAAAATAACCCTTTCTAACGGATTGAAAGTCTACCTTTTGGAAGATTCCAGCCTACCTTATATTCATTTTGAACTCATCACTCCTTTAAACAGCACAAAAGACCCTCAAGCAAAAGAAGGTTTGTCTTCCCTAATGGCCCATGCTCTTGTAAGAGGCACTCAACAAAAATCAGCCCAAGAAGTTATTAAAGAATTAGAAAAACTTGGAACTAATTTATCTGTATCAGTCACCCGTGATTACTCACTATTTTCTGTAGATACACTATCTTGGAATGATGAAAAATTATTAAGTATTTTTGGAGAGATTATTACACAAGCTAAATTTGCTGAAAAAGAAGTGGAATTTATAAAAAAACAAACACTGTCATCTCTAGAAAAGCTTCCTGAGTCCGCTTCTTCCCTCGCAAATCGAGCTTTTTACCAAACTATCTTTCAAGGGTATCCCTATGCCCACAGTCCCTCGGGTTCTAAAAAATCACTTCAAAGCCTTACACCTGCAGATGTTGTCCAACATTATAAGAATCTTGTACCTGGAGGCTCCCTCTTGGGCATCACGGGCAACATACCAAAGGACATAAAAACAAAACTGGAAAACACATTTAAAAACTGGACTGGAGGCACTGTTGAAAAAAGAGGATTTTTCAGTTGGTTTCAAAAAAAACCAAAAGCAAGAGAAGAATCTATTCCTGCACAACAAAAAGAAATCCACAAGTACACAATTGTTCACAAATCCGGACAAGTTCAATCCAATATTCGCATGGGTTACTTAAGTATTCCAAGAACCTCTAAAGACTACATGGCTTTTCAAATTGCCAATATTGTGTTGGGCGCCAGCTCTCTCAACTCACATCTAGGTCTGGAAGTCAGAGAAAAACAAGGACTGACATATCATATTCGATCCACTCTTCAATCTTATATAAAACGCGGTGTATTTTATATTCTATCTCCAACTCGTCTTGCCGTAACTCGTGAAGCTATTGACCGCAGTTTGGATATTTTAGAAAAATTTCACAAAAATGGAATCACTCAAGAAGAACTAGACAGCGCTAAAAACTACTACCGTATGCAATTATTGAAATCTTATGAAAAAGCGGAGGACCGCCTCTCCCGACGTATGATACTGGATTACATAGGTGTAGATTATGACTTGGATGATTTGGATAGACGTTTAAACAAACTAAAATTAGAAGACGTTCAACAAGTGATTAAAAAATATTTTCTTCCTGAAAAAATCAAGGTCGTCATCTTCTCCGATCACAAAGAAATTCAATCACAATTTAAGGATATAGATGACTTAAAAGTTAAAGACTTTAACCAGTTTCTATAAAAATTCTTTCATCTTTCTGGATTGCTGACGAGCCGATATTTCAAACTCCCCTCTGATCTTTTCTGCCGATTTAAAAGCATTCAAAGCCTGCTGGTATTGTCCTAAATTATAATAGGCATATCCGATACGTATATAAACAGCATCCACATCTTCTACATCTTTTCTGATAGACAAAGCTTTTTTCATATTATCAATGCTTAAACGCCACTTTCCATCATCCAAATAAATAAGCCCCAACTTCAACCATATTGTGCCCTTATCTGATTTTTCTGCGGCTGTTTTATAGGCTGACAAGGCTTTGTCCTTTTCTTCTGCGCGCATCCAGCTGTCCCCTAAAACCTCATAATTTTTTGAAGAATCTTTGATCTTTTTCTCTTTGATAGCCTTTTCCCAATTTTGAGCCGCTCTATATGGAATACCCTGATCTAAAAGAAGACGTAACAACTCTGTAATACTCCCCTCCTGATCCAAAGGTCGCGCCTTATGAGCCAGCTGGTAAGTGGCTAAAGCATCTGAAGAATTTTTCTTTGAATAATTTAGAAGAATGGATGACATTTGTCTCCAATGTACCTGAGAAGAAGGATAAAGAGCTAATAAACGGTGAAGAGTTTCTTCAGCTATTGCATATTTTTCAAATTCTATATAAAGCGTCGCCGCAAAACTCAACCATAATTTTCGAGGCGTTTCAGACATACTGATGGCTTTTTCAATTTCTGTTAAAGCTGATTTTTTTTGATTTTTTTGATAGTAAATAAAAGACAACATGGCATGAGCTTCAGGTCTATCTTTATCTGCAAGGGCAAACCACTGCTGAACATAATATTGAGCTTTGTCATAATTTTCCAAACCCATATACCGATGTGCAAGAGTTAATAAATATTTTAAATACTCATAGTAACTGATATGAGCGCCCTCTAAAGCTTGTTCAAAATATTTAATAGCCTGCTCATAATTTTCATCCATAGAATAAATATCTCCCAATAATAACAAAGCTTTAGACTTCTCTGATGGGTGAGTGTTGGAAGAATCAACAATCTCTCTTAAAGACTGACGAGCTTTGTCAGAATTTTCTTTTTTATCACTCATCATCCATGTATGAATACGACGAAACTTACGATTCATCCTTTTCGACATAGAGTAAGCGGATCGCCTTTGTAGTTTATCCTTAAGCTCTTGCAATTCTTGAGTGGAAAGATTTTTTGCCTGAGATAAAGTAGGAAAAACACTAATAAAAACAAAAAAAAGACTGAGTGTTAAAATCCTCATAAGCAACTATACTATAGCTAATCGCATCATTGAATGCAAGTTTTTTGGATTTTGATCCTTAAAAAATCAATAGACGAAAAAATAAAATTATGTAATACATATACAAATACACTCAAAGGGAGGGATACATGACAAAATGGTTCTTAATGATTATTTTATGTCTGTCAGTTGTTGGCTGTGATAATTTGTTTGGTGACAAAGATGGAAAAGGTGCTACAGATACAGAAGAAAATGATGATGACAAAGATGGCGGAGACACTACAGCAAGTGACGACGGCGACACAGCAGATGGCGGAGATACTACAGCAAGTGACGACGGCGACACAGCAGATGGCGGAGACACTACAGGAAGTGACTCTTAAGGCAAAACAGTAGTTCTTAATTCTGATTTTCTATAAAGAAACCAGGGTTCATTCTCCATTTACTACCTTCTTTAAGGTCTTGAATGTCAATGCCCTGGTTTTTTAATTTGTCGCGAATTTGATCAGAAGTTTTAAAATCTTTTTTCTCTCTGGCTTGCTGACGAGTTTGGACCATTTGATTTACTTCCTCACGGCTTAAAGAAATCCTCTTTAATAAAATATCATCCAACTCATCTAAAAACTTCACAGGATCTTCCTGAAATAAAGATAAAATAGATCCGTATTCTTTAAAACATTCCAAAAATAAAGTTGATAGTTCCTGATCTTCCTTGGAGTAGAAATCCTCTTTCAGTAGATCATTAAAAAATCGAATAAAAGAAAACAAAACTGCTAAAGCCTTTGCTGTATTCAAGTCATCATTAAAAGACTCTTCAATCTGCTGGCGAGTTTGTCTGAGAGTTTTTAAAAATACTTCTTTATTGGAAGAAGTTGGATGATGAGCGGTAGATGACCTATTTACAATTTGCCGAGCCTTTAACAGTGCCTGATAAACCCGGGAAAGACCGGAAATAGCTTGATAAATAGTGTTCTGTGAAATTTCACTCACTGAGCGGTAATGAGCACTTAAAACCAAGTATTTAAAAATTTCAGAATTGTATTCACTTAAAAAAGCATGCATTGTTTGAAAATTACCTAAAGACTTGGAAATTTTCTCTCCAGAAAGTTCAAACATATTATGATGAATCCAATATTTAACAAAGGGGCTTTGACCGCATACCTCGGATTGAGCTTTTTCATTTTCATGATGAGGAAAGATTAAATCCATTCCTCCTCCATGAATATCAATGGAAGATCCCAAACCCCGGTGAATCATCACGACACATTCAGTATGCCAGCCCGGCCGGCCCTTTCCCCACGGAGAATCCCAATAAGGCTCTCCTGGTTTTGCTTTCTTCCACAAAGTAAAATCCAATGGATCTTTCTTAGACTGTATGACCTCCACACGACTGCCAGATCTTAAGTCATCTAAATTTTTATGACTGAGTTTTCCATATTGTTTAAAACTTCTGACACTGTAAAAAACATTACCTTCCGCTGTATAAGCCTTTCCTTCCTGCACCAGTTTTTCAATAAATTGAATCATAGACGAGATAAAATCAGTGGCCTTGGGATTGCGGTCATGAGCTTTTAAATTTAAAGCTTTAAAGTCTTTAAAAAATTCATCAATATATTTTTGAGCCACTTTTTCTGAAGTGCTCTTTTCTTCAATGGATTTTTTGATAATTTTATCATCCACATCCGTGAGATTATAATGAAAAGACACTTTATAGCCTGAATGCTCCAGCCACAGACGTAAAAAATTATAAAAAACAGCCCCTCTAAAATTACCAATATGTAACAAATCATACACAGTAGGACCACAGCAATACATATGCACTTGAGGGGGATGAAGAGGGATAAATTTTTCCTTCTTCTGACTAATGGTATTGTATATAAATAAACTCATTACCTGTTGATTATACGATACACATCCAATGTATCAATATTTTGAAAAGAAGAATCACTGCATTATTATAAACCATCATCCCCAATAGCTTCTACAGGACAAGATTCCATAGCTTCCTGACAAGCTTCTTCTTCTTCTAAAGTTTCCGGCTGTTTGCAAACAAAAGCAAAGGCCGACTCTGAATTGGTATCAATTTTAAAATGTTTTTCAGCGGCCAATATACAGGCATCGCAGGCAATACAATTTGTATCTACATAATATTTCCCAACAACATTGCCTTTTGTTTTAGAGCCTGGATCTGCCATATTCCCTCTATTAAGATTTATTCCACTGTTACAGATTTAGCTAAATTTCTAGGATGATCTACGTCATGCCCTAAAGAACAGGCAAAATGATAAGATAAAAGTTGTAAAACAATGACCTCCAATATGGGAGATAAAAATTTATGACAGGACGGCACTTCAATATGTTGATCCGCCACTGACTTATTATGTTCATCTCCTATAGTTAGAATAAATCCTCCTCGTGCTTTAGCCTCTTGCAAATTTATCATATTTTTACTGTAATAAAAACCTTTCATAGCCAAGCCAATCACCAATACTTCCTCATCCACTAAAGCCAAAGGACCATGCTTCATTTCTCCGGAAGGATAGCCTTCTGCATGGATATAAGCTAACTCTTTCATTTTCAAAGCCCCTTCCAAAGCTATAGGATAATGAGGCCCCCGCCCTAAATATAAAAAACGTTTATACTTGGAAAACAAAACAGCCTGCTCTTTAATTTGTTCATTTCGAGACAACACTTGATCTATTAAAAAAGGCAAATCAAATAATTGAGAAACAAGAGCATGATTCTTTTTCTTATTCAACGCCATTAATAACAAAAGAATCAGTGTAGAAGTAAAGGATTTAGTGCTGGCCACTCCCACTTCCAAACCGGCATGTAAATAAAAAGAGGAATCCACTGCTCGATCCAAGGAAGAATTTTTAACGTTACAAAGAGCATAACAAGAAACACCTCTTTTCTTCACATGATGCAAACTGGACAAAGTATCTGCTGTCTCACCGCTTTGAGAAATAAATAAAACAACATCTGTAGGTTGTAAAATGACATCCTTATATTGAAACTCACTGGCCAAATCCACCTCTACAGGAATACCTACCAAGGACTCCAATACAAATTTCCCATAAAGAGCTGAATAATAACTGCTTCCACAAGCCACAATGAAAATTTTTGAATTTTTTTGAAATAAAGATGAATAAAAATGAACCTGCCCTTTATCCGTATAAGCTTTTAATACACGCAGAGAAGAATGAGATTGTTCAAAAATCTCTTTTAACATGTAATGAGAGTATCCTGCTTTGTCCTTCACTTGATCTTCTTTTTGAATAGTTTGAATTTCTTTTTTCACTATAGATCCATTTGAAGAAAAAAACTGACATTTCCCATCTTGAATATGAACAAACTCATCATTCTCTAAAAGAGCCACACGGGAAGTCCATTGATAAACCAAAGAGGGCAAATCACTGGATATAAAAAACTCTTTGTTTTTTCCAAAACCCACAACCAAAGGAGGGCCTTTTCGAACACCCACAAGAGATTTATCCAAATCCTCACAGATAGTTAAAAAAGAAAAGGAACCTTTTAATAATTTTGTTGTCTCAAAAACAGATTTAAAAAAATCCCCTGTTTGGGAATAAAAATCAGAAATTAAAAAAGCTATAACTTCTGTATCTGTTTGAGACTTATAATTGTATTTGAATTTTTCTTTCAGCTCCTCGCTGTTCTCAATAATTCCATTATGCACCAATTGAATTTTTCCGACTTTATGAGGATGGGCATTCTCTACAGAAGGAGCTCCATGTGTCGCCCATCGAGTATGCCCAATACCTAAAGAACCTTCCCATTTCTCCACTTTCTTTTTCAAATGATCTAAAGAACCTTCAGCTCGAACCCTTTGTAAGCCCTCAGCTGTTTTGATAGTTAAACCAGCGCTGTCATAGCCGCGATACTCTAACTGTTCCAAACCCTCTAAAACAACATCCAAAGCAGAACCGGAGCCTAGATAGCCAACAATACCGCACATATTATTTTCTCTTTTTATATGTTTCTTTAGCGCGGGCTACGACCAATGTTTCTTGAGGAACATTTTTGGTAATCACAGAACCAGCTCCCACAATAGCTTTCTTACCCACTTTAACAGGAGCCACCAACATAGAACCTCCTCCAATAAAAGCTCCATCTTTGATTTCCGTTTTATATTTTTTTCTATCAATAGCATAATTGCACGTCACAGCTCCACATCCAATATTGACGTTTTTACCGATCACAGAATCTCCCAAATAACTCATATGAGAAGCTTTTGATTTAGCACCAAAGTTTGTATTTTTTATTTCAACAAAATTCCCCACCTTACATTCCTCTCCAATCACACTGCCAGGCCTTAAGTGCGCAAAAGGACCCACCACACTTTTAGAATGCACTTGAGCTTCTTCCAAATAACAAGAGCTTTTAATATGAACAGAGTCTGCAATCTCAGAATCAAAAATAAAACAATTTTGTTCAATAGCACAAAAGGTTCCAATAGAAGTTGTGCCTTTTAAGTATACCCCCGGATATAGGATACTGCCTTGTCCAACTCTGACATCCTCCTCAACATGGACCTGCTGAGGATTAGGAAAAATCACACCTTGATTCATAAGCTCCTGATTTTTTCTATCAAAAAGAAAGGCATTTGCCAAAGAAAGATCCTCTTGAGTATTCACCCCACAAGCTACATGAATATCCACTTCCACAGAAGAAACTTTCAAACCCTGACTGGAGGCTATGGAAATCAAATCTGTTAATGGATATTCTTTTTTTGGATTATCATCTGTAATCAGTTTTAAGTTTTCTTCTAAAATTTCTGTTCGAATCAACATAAGCCCCGTATTAATTTCATGAATAGATTCCACTTCTTCTGTAAAATCATAATGTTCAACAATTTTTACAATGTGATCCTCATCCCGGACCACACGGCCAAATTGTTTTGGATCTGAGATAAAACAAGTTCCTACAGAAATATCTGCTGTGGTTTCCAAAGCTTTATCACAAAAACTTTTTAAATCCTCAGGAAAAATTAAAGGATGATCCCCATTGATAACCAATAAGTAGGATTGAAGTTCTTCCAAAGAAAGATGCATGAGGGCCCCAGCTGTACCTGGCTTCGATTTTTGAGAAACAGACTGAGCTTGAAAAGATCTGACCACAGGATGCACCAAGTTTTCCGCCATTTGAGTAATCACTTGAATATCCTTACCCAAACCAGCCCTGTGTAGAGATTGCAAAATACGAGCCAATATGGGCTTGCCGCCCACCGGATGAAGAGACTTAGGCAAAGATGAGTTCATCCTTCGGCCTTGTCCGGCACTTAAAACAACTACAGATATCATATGATAGAAAACACTTGCTGATAACCTTACAAAGGTCAAGGTAAAATTGCATCTTTAGTCCAGATGAATATCTTTTTTAAAAAGATTTTTTCCAGCTTAGCTATAATAGAGAAAAGGAAATTCAATGCCTATCATTACAGAACATCTTAGTGAAAACCCCACATCTTCGGCTAATGAACCTTTAAATAAAGAAATTAATGATCTTAGAAAGCTAAGAAATATAAAACTTCAAATATTTCAAATACATTCTATTAAAAATATGCATGCTTTTATCACAAACTTACTACCTAAACTATGTGGCATGGATGCCATATTCATTCAGCAAATGCAAAATTCTCAAAAAAAATGGGACTATTTACTTCCTCTAACTTCCATACCGGAACACTCTCTATGTTTTTCAAAAAATTCCCCTTATAAAAGAGGAGAAAAAAAGTTTTTAAGCAGTATTGCTGAATCGATAGACTCCAATCTGAAAAAAATAGAAACATGGGAGAGACTTCAGTCCTTAAAAGAGGAATGGAAATCCACCTTTAATGCCATTCCTCAACCTATTTGCCTCACAGACCAGGACTTTAACATTTTAAGCACAAATAAAGCTTTCTTAAGGCACACCCGTCAAATAAAAAACAACATCCATAGAAAAAATTGTTTTACTATTTTCTTTGGAAAAGCCTTAAGTGAACAGGAAGAGAAGTCTTTGCTGAAATCCTCTATTTTAAAGTCTAACCCTCAAACAAACATGATATTTGAACTCAGATGTCAAACTTTAAAACACACCCGCAAGGGATCCATTCGAATTATTATCTTCACAGACAGAACAGAAAAAATACAAATGGAGAAAAAGATATCTCGTTTGGCAGATTCAGCTGAAATGGGAATTATCACTAGTAGTATCGCTCATGAACTCAACAATCCTCTGGCGGGCATTCAGGCCCTTTTACAGATTTCTCAGGGAGAAACTCCTCTTTCCTCTACACAACAAAAGAGAATCAACATAACAAAGCAAACAAATGAAATGCTCACAGCTGTTCAAAGATGCCAACAAATCATCTATCAACTTTTAAAACATCATTCCAGTCCAAATTTAAAATTTCTAAAAATAGAGAAGACAAAAGTCTAGCAGACCCTTCTACAAAACAAAACTTCCTCTTAATAATAAAGTCTATATTTTTTATTACCCCATCGATGAAGGAGACTCCTTCATGTATGATAAAAAAAAGCCTTTGGAAATTGGAAGATGAAAAGAAAAGTTTTAATTATTGACGATGAAGTCTCTATGCGCCGAGCATTGCAAAATGCATTTGAAAAAGAAGGCTACGCTGTCACTACATTAGGATCCAAAAAAGAATTATCTCAAATAGCACAGAACCTACATTTTGATTTAGCTTTAGTGGATATGATCCTGCCTGATGGTAATGGCATCGAACTCATCCCAATATTAAAAAAATCTTATAAAAACATTAAAATAAATATTCTCACTGGACATGGCTCTATTGACACAGCCATTCAGGCCATGAAAGAAGGTGCTTTTCACTTTTTTACAAAACCATTTTCCGTCAATGAAGTGCTAAACATTTGTGAGAAAGCTTACAATCAAACTCAACTGGAAAAAGAAAATCAAAATTTAAGAGCCTGCATTAAAAAACAATACAGCTTCGAGCATATTATTGGTCAAAGCACTCCAATTATAGATCTTTTAAAAATAGTAAAAAAAGTATCACAAACAGATGCCACTGTACTCATTCAGGGAGAAAGCGGCACTGGCAAGGAGCTTATTGCAAAAGCCGTTCATTTTAATTCTGATAGAGCAAAAAAACCTTTTATCCCTGTACACTGTGGAGCCATCCCCAAGGACCTATTGGAAAGTGAATTTTTTGGCCATATTCAAGGGGCTTTTACAGGAGCATACAAAGATCGAATCGGAAAATTCCAGGCGGCACATGGGGGAACTATTTTTTTAGACGAAATTTCCACAATGCCCTTAAACCTCCAAGTTAAACTGCTTCGTGTGTTACAGGAAAAGCAACTTGAGCCAGTGGGATCCAATCAGACTATGGACTGTGATGTTCGAGTCATTGCCGCCACCAACTCAAACTTAGAAAAAGAAGTTCATGAGAAAAAATTCAGAGAAGACTTATTTTACCGCCTGAACGTGATACCTCTTCACGTGCCTCCTTTAAGAGAAAGAGAAAAAGATATTCCTCTTTTATTAAAATTTTTCATTTTTGAAATGAACAAGAAAAACAAATATAAAATTACAAAAATTTCAGCCCCTGCTGTAAGCAGTCTTCTATCTTACCACTGGCCTGGAAATATCCGCGAACTGGAAAACCTGGTTGAAAGACTATGTGTTCTCAAAGAAGAAGGAACTATAGAATTGGAAGATTTACCTCCACAATATAAAAAACTTTCCCCTCCCCCTCTTAGTAGTTTTCACATTCCAGATGCAGGAGTGGACTTCAGATGTACAGTTAATCAATTTGAAAATAATCTTATTTTAAATGCTTTGGAAAAAACTAAATGGAATAAAAATCAAGCGGCCCATTTATTGAAAATGAACCGAACCACTTTGATTGAAAAAATGAAAAAAAGACAAATCACACCTGAAGACTCTGAAGAAACATTACCAAAGTAATTAACTATTTTGTAACCTCTATGATACTGTAGTCCCCTTGAACAAACTTTGTATTCAATGCATTGTTTACATCACCAACATGAGGATAAATAACTTGACGGACAGTGCTCTTCAAACAAGTTAAAACACTGCGTGGACAAGAATCCTCCACGGCCTCACAAATTCCAACAATAGAAAAAACAATCTTAGAATTATTAGAACCATGTGCCAACGAGACCTCATCTACATTAGATTGAACCTCATGCTCCATTGAACATTTTATTGAAAATACACAATCTTTATTTACGACCTTTCGAGCATTATAATCGCACTGTTCCATAGGTATTTCAAAAAAATCCACATTCTGCTCAAGCGGCTCCGAGGCCTGTATACATTCACCCTCTTGAATAAAGTCGTCATTGGCACATGGTTGATTAGAAAATCTAATTTTACTTTCAGTAGAATAGCTATAGTTTACAAATAAACACCAAGATAAAAATATATAAAACCATGTCTTTTTGAGTATTATTTCAGTGTTTAATCTCATAGACAAAACCTTGCTTTAACTTATATTAATAATTTCTCCACAGAATTACAATTTTTAATTACACAATTGTAAAATATCATCATAATGACTGTTTGCTGTATGGATTTAATATTTGAATTTGAAAAATAAGAGTAAATTTTTCACACATTTTATAAAAAAGTATTTCAGGGTTTTTAAGCAATACCCAGTCTATCACTATAAACATAATGTACCACATTTCAGTTTTTCTAAGTAATTCAGTCTTACTTATACAAAATTTTCTTGAACTAGGAGAAAGTCCTGACTTGATAAAATATTTTAATGCACCCCAGAGGAGTTTGGCGCCTCTGTGGCATCACCCCCTCTTCTGCTTGAAGGAGAAGAATTTTCATCCGTGCTGACTGCATCAGAAACCTTATCTACACATTCATGATTACTATTGCAAACTTGATTATTACTGCAATGAGGGTCTCCTAAACATTGAACACACCTGGACATAAGGAAACCACCCTCTCCGCAATCATGTAAATTTTCCACATCAGGGCCATAGCATCCTCCAGGAATCGTATAAGGTTTATCGCTGTGACAAACATGGCATATTCTTTTGCCCTCTTGTGTATAAAAACGATTACAACATTGGCCAGTCACCTCATCCATATAAGGGCGATCCAATGGACAATCTCCTTTTTTCACACATTTATTATTTTCACAAACAGCACCCCCATTCGTTTGGTTGCCATTTGAATCAAAACGGCCGGGAATACTACAATGCATATCTTGAGTACACTCCACACATTGATCATCTTTCATATATTTTTTTCCTGTTGAACAATTAACAGGATTTGTATCACAAAACTGTCTTTTAATAACTCTAGTATGAAGTTCATTCCATTTTACTTTGACACAAATTTGGTTTCCACCACAGTCTGCATCGTAATTACATTCCACACAAAGTTTTCCCATATCCATTGTATAGGTTCCCCGATACAACATAGGCTTGTCTGTAGGACAACACTTGTTATAACCAAAACTAAAATCCAAAACTGTACCAGCAGAACAGCTGTTCGGACGGGTTGGTTGAGAATTTATATTTATTGCTGATAGTGGCGTAACTGTTGTACTCACTGGTTTTAAAGCCACGCACTTGCGTTGGACACATTTTTCTCCACTACTGCACTGAGAATCTCTGGCACATTCAAAACAGCCTTGATAAGTCAGAACCTGTCTTGTCTGATGCGGACAACAAACTTTAAGTTTTGCGCTGTAATAAGGCCTGGTTTCAGGACAGGATTTTCGGCAAACTTTATACAATCGATCCCAAAGAGTGTTATCAGGACAAACACATTTATTTTTCTCATTTCTGACTTTATTACCTACACATTTAGCAAGGTCTACACAAGAATTAGATCGACACACCTTATTTGAATCACAATCTGTATCCGCCTCACAAACCCCAGAAGAAGGACAACGATCCCCTTCAGCAATGGGCCATGTACAACTGGATTCATCAAATTGACCTGTGTATTCTCTGGTCCCTGAACACGTAGGTTGTGCCGGTTTTGATCCTACACAACTCCCTTGTCTCCAACTACAACTTTGAGTATCCCAAATAGGCTCTGCTCTATTTTGCCAGCATTGTTCACAGGATGCTTTCTGAGGTTTTGTTGATAAATCAGGATTGCTACAAGTTGCCTGCTGTTGAGTTTCAATCTGAGGTTCAGCTTCATCATCCATTTGATTTTGTGGTGGAGTTGTAGATTTAGAGACAACAGGCGAAGTAGATACCTCGTTATTCTGAGATTCATCATCTTGAGTTTGCTGAGAAGTTTCTGGAACTCCTCTTAATAGAGTAGCCGCAAAAGACTGGTTTAAAAATAATAAACTAAAAAATAGTAAAAAATATAAAGCCCATTGTATTCTACAATATGTACTTTTCATAAAAAATATTCCATTTTCTCACAAATTATTAATTAATAAAGATACTGGATATTGATAGATTTGTCTAGATTAAGACATATATCTCTGAAAAAAGAGTTGATATTTATTAAGTATAAACAAAGCTTAAGTTATAAAATTACACTATTAGTCCAATAAGACTGAACTATATACATCACATCTATTGTGAAAACCAAAATAGATAACTTTCAATCCTCGTATTACTTCAGGATTCTTTGAGAATCCATACACAACTAAAAAGTAGAAAGAGTTTTTATCTTCTAAAAGATTGCCGGCAAAATAACCCTATTTGATTATATTTTTTTAAAATCTTTTTAACAAAACGACTGGCATATCTTAAAGCACCCTGATCAATCTTATTTTTTAAATCCAGCTGAGCTCCACCTTCTAATAAAGAAGTCATCATACCTGTTTCTGATAGAATAATTGAAAGAGTTAGAGGGCTTTGATCTCTGCTATTTCGAATAT
The DNA here is from genome assembly GCA_965197855.1 of Bdellovibrionales bacterium. Taxonomy (GTDB): domain Bacteria; phylum Bdellovibrionota; class Bdellovibrionia; order Bdellovibrionales; family UBA1609; genus JAPPLG01. Next base: position 1,372,711 of record OZ240230.1, on the reverse strand, counting down.
TCAAATCTTCCTCAAAGGGTAAAAGTTGTTCAAATAAACTAGTATTTCTTGTGCGAATAGAGGAATGAAATTCAGGTTCTTCATAAACTTCAGAAGATGAAGAAGTCGTATGAGAATGACTTCCATGCCCTGGAACAGAAAATACAGACTGTACATACACAACAAAAATTAAAGTAAAAATAATAGTTTTCATTCCCTATTACTCCTATTTTAAAAATATATTAAAAGTCAAACTTAAATACTGATCGCACAAGAAAATAAAAATCAAACCCATCCAGTTACCGACCTTTTTTCTTTTTTGCACGATCATACATTTCTTGAGCCTTGTTGCTCATCTCTTCAGCTCGTTCAAATAATTCACTGGATAACCTAATCATTTCAGAAGACCTTTCAGATACTTCTTGAGCTACTTCCTGAGCCTTAAGAGCTTCCCGATGAGACTTTCCTAACATTTCCATCCCTTTATCACGCAGTTGAGAGACTTCAGCTATAAATTTTCTCCTCTCATGTACAGGCTTTCTAAAGAGTTCGGATGGCCTATAATCTGCACGTACAAGATAATCCTCTCCATCCTTTCGATATTTTTCTGAATTTTCCAAATATTGTTCCACTTGATCTGCCCCTGCTTCTGCAAGTTGGACGTAGCGCTCCCCTTCTGCCATATATTCATCTGCAATGTTGTTATATTCATCACCCATTAAAGAAGGATCTAATCTCCTCTCTAATTGTCTGACTAAACTCATACGATCTTCTGTCCGATTTTGAGCAATAGTCATATCTTCCAGATTATAAGCCTGACGCAGTATCTGATTTACAATATATCTCTGATCCTCTATAGCTACGAATTTCATTAACTGAGTTATTTGATTATCAGTCAGATTATGATGGGTCACCATATGTATAAAACTGGCACGAATTGCAAAAGAAATCACCCCTTCATCTTTTGTTATTCGCACAAACTTTTTTATCAATTGAATATACTTACGAGGCTTTATCTTAAGTGGTGCTAACTGAACTGATAAAATTTGTTGTAACAACTGCTCAGCTTTTTTCGACAAGGGTTCATCTTGTTCCGATTTAGTCAAACTCTCTTCACATTTTTGCTTCGCACCATAGGCACAGTTCACTCCAAATAAAATACTTCCTATAACAATCCATTTTAAATTTTTAAATATTTCCATCAAAATAATCCTGTCCATTAGAGGAGTCCATTTATTAGTTTTTCTATAAACCAATTTTACTATATCCAATAGTCAGAGCATATGGTGTTAGATAAGTGGTACCTGCAAAAGAAAACACACAATCTACAAGCACTAATTGTGGTTCATTGTTATCAAAAGTTATAGACCACGTTTCACACATTAATTGCTCTTTATCCTGTGGTGAAAATATTTCACTATCAAGGGTATAACTGATGTTTTGTGCCTTTGTAAAGCACCTCCGTTTGACCTTTATTAGTTCTCCCAATCATCCCTCCTTTATTTGAAACTGTAGAGTCAATTGGGGGCCAAAACAACAAATTATAATGGTCAGATCGACTGGACAGAGGAATGGATATTTTTATGTCTGCAGTATAAAGTGTAATCCTGAGTCCTTGTAGCACAATCTAAAGTAATTCAACACATCTATTCACATACCCTTACTATTTTTCATATTGAAAATGATTTCTTACAACACATATCCTTCAACTTATCCCTGACACCATTAATATTTGTGGCCAGTGTACAGTTACTTTTGACCCTTGAGCCAGTAGTATCGAAGAGGGTTCGTTTTGTATATATGGCCGATACTTTTTTCCAAATGATTTTGAAAAGTCAATGCTTAGCTTATGATCTGTTACCTCGTAAAGATTCCACACAGGATGTTTCACTTCATACTCTATAGTTTTTCCTGAGTTGACTTGTGTGTATCCCCAATAATGTTCAGTGATCCACCTTTCAAATGAATTATTTTCTATCTCCAATAGGTTTCCATTTGAATGAACTGCTATACTGGAAGCGTCCCATTGATACTTATAATGATTCCCAATATCCAGATGATGTAATGTAGGCATGGTGATGTAATTTTCATAATAAAGATGATTGGCCAGCCAGGCTATAAAGGGCTTTGAAATAATTTCCTTAATAAATACAACCCCTCGTTTAATATGGCCTTTTTCTTCTCTTAGAACATAAAACCTCAAATTAATTTCTTCAAAATGACGATGAAAAAATGCAGGAATAAATCCCATTGCTTTGGTATCTGAGAATAAAAAAGCCACAAGACTGATATAGGTTTTGTCATTGAAGAAATCCAGTTTTGTCCCTGTTGGAATATGTGGGGTCAAAAGTTCTGGATCAATTTCAAAATTGACAAAAATTAGATGTTCCCATTTTGCGCTTAAAAAAATTGATTTACTCATAATTTTCTATTGAGAAAAAGTGTTAACTTTATTCTTATCTATGCCCAGCCATATTAAATTAGGGAACAACACAGGTGAGGTATTGATATCATTATCACGCAAATCCAGATTCTGTAAATTGTCGATATGATGTAAAGAACTAATATCTTTCAACTGATTGCTACGAAGAGACAAAGTTGTTAGTCTTAATAAGTTTGAAAGCACCTGTGGATCTGAGACTTTATTATAATCCAAATCAAGGGCTTCCAGGTTAAACAAATAAGCTAAACTGTTAATGTCCCAAATATAATTTTCACTTAAATCCAGATATCTTAACCCCATCACATGAGATAGAGGCGAGAGATCTGTAATTCTATTACCTGCCAAAGCAAGCACGTCCAATTCAAACAGATTGGAAAGAGCTGTGATATCTGTAATCTGATTGTGTGCCAAGCCTAAGTATTGGAGTTTACTCAAATAGAACAAAATTCCAATATCTGTTATGTTGTTACTATTCACCAACAACACTTCCAAATTTGTTAATCTGTCAAGCGGTGAAAGATTCTCTATATTGTTATATGACAAGTTTAATCTTTCTAATTTATGTAATCCATAAAGGTCTGAAAGATCAGTTATTTCATTATCAGATAGATCCAGATAACGAAGCTCTGTCAATCCTGATAAAGGATAAAGGTCTGATATTTGATTTCCTCTTAAGAATAATTGACGAAGACCTGTCAGTCTTTCTATTCCATCCAAGTCAGACAGCTTATGATCCATTAAATCCAATACTTCCAGTTCTGAAGGATGTCGACCCTGTAAGGCTGAATCAATTAATTGAAATATTGGGGAATCTGGTTCTGTATCTTGTGCGCCAAAACCTTCACCATCATTATCATTAAATCCATGAGACTTGATAAACACTTCAGTATGAGCAAAAGAACTGGCACTGGAAGAACATTTAACACCGACATCTTCAGAGTGACCGCAGTTATGACTGCCCCAGCCATTGAATGAGCAATCTTCTAATCTGCCTTCACTGCCACCGCATCTCACATTATCCATCCATATTGGGTCACTTCCCTCACCAAAGTGGGCATTCATAAAGGCTGTTCCACCGGAATAACCAAGTTGGCGGCACACAACTTCCGCATTATCTGTATCAAAACTCCAAAAATCATCACAGATAGTACCCCACTGACTATTATGATAAATTTCCACACGACCTTCCAAGTCATTATTGCCGCCAACTAAACGAAGATCCCCGTCTGAAAGAATTTCTTCTTCTTCCTCATCTTCGTTTACATCTGTGACGTTGATGGTGACTGTAATACTGTCACTTCCTCCATTGCTATCACTCACACTGATGGTGACAGAGTAACTGCTCTTAGTCTCAAAATCCAAAGCTGAACTGGTACGGAGCTGACCTGTACCGGAGTTAATACTGAAAGAATTGGCATTCGTGCCACCAAGAGAGTAAGTGAGTGTATTGTTATCAGCATCTGTGGCAGAAACTGCAGAACCAATATTTGTATTGCTTGCTGTGTTTTCTGCTATGGATCTTGTGGCATTTGTACCTTCAGTAAAGACTGGATCTCGGTTTTGTTGTTCATCCACATTTGTGACGTTGATGGTGACTGCAATGCTGTCACTTCCTCCATTACTATCACTGACACCAACGGTGACGGAATAGCTGTCCTTGGTCTCAAAATCCAGTGCTGAACTGGTACGAAGTTGTCCTGTACTTGAGTTAATACTAAATGAGCTGGCATTCGTGCCGCCAAGAGAATAAGTAAGAGTGTCGTTATCTCCATCTGTCGCTGAAACTGCTGATCCAATATTTGTACCGCTGTCTGTATTCTCTGCGATGGATCTGGTGGCACTTGTTCCCTCTGTAAATGTTGGATCTTCATTTGTATCATCTGGTCCAGAAACAACGGCCGTCAGACGAGTCGACAAACGTCTTTCATCACTGTTGCAGATTGCTCCTGCAACAGTACAAGCACGATTGGCTTCCAAAACAATTGTAATATCATTGTCATCATCAGGCTCTACAGTGATCCTCCAATAAGCACTACTTCCATTTACCCTCTGAGCCAATTCCACATCACCATTTGTCACATCAAAAGCATGATCACGCATATTTGAAAAACCAATTGCAACGTCCTCGCTGAAGCGAACATTAAATGTAAACAGAGAAGATCCATCATGGGAGGAAGGAAGATTTTCAAATACTGCAGTTAGTGAATTTTCTTCTGTTTCTTCCACATCTGTGATGTTTATGGTGACTGTAATGCTGTCACTTCCTCCATTACTGTCGCTCACACTCACAGTAACGGAATAACGATTCTTTGTCTCAAAATCTAAAGCTGAACTGGTGCGAAGTTGCCCTGTACTTGAGTTAATACTGAAGGAGCTGGCATCTGTTCCACTAAGAGAATATGTGAGCGTATCGTTATCAGCATCTGTAGCAGAAACTGCAGATCCAATATTTGTACCGCTTGCTGTGTTCTCTGCAATAGACCTTGTAGCACTTGTTCCCTCTGTAAATGTTGGTGCTCGATTTTCATCCACATTCGTGACATTGATGGTGACTGCAATACTGTCACTTCCTCCATTGCTGTCACTCACACCCACAGTAACGGAATAACGATTCTTTGTCTCAAAATCCAGTGCTGAACTGCTGCGAAGTTGGCCTGTACTGGAGTTAATACTAAAGGAATTTGCATTCGTGCCGCCAAGAGAATAAGTAAGAGTGTCGTTATCTGCATCTGTAGCGGAAACTGCAGAACCGATATTTGTATTGCTGGCTGTATTTTCTGCTATGGATCTTGTCGCAGTTGTTCCCTCTGTAAATGTTGGAGCTCGGTTTGTACTAATACTGCCTGGACCGGAAACAGTAGCTTCAAGACGAGTGGATAAACGATCTCCATCACTGTTGCAGATTGCTCCTGTGACATTACAGGCACGATTGGCTTCCAGTACAATCGTCACATCACTGTTATCATCAGGCTCTACAGTAATCTCCCGATGAGCATCACTTCCATTGACTCTCCGAGCCGCTTCCACATCACCATTTGTCACATCAAAAGCATGATCTCGAAGGTTTACATAACCAATGGCGACGTCTTCACTGAAACGAACTCGGAATATAAACTGAGTGGATCCATCATGGGAGGAAGGCATATTTTCAAATACAGCAGTGAGTGAATTTTCTTCTGTCTCTTCCACATCTGTGATGTTGATAGTCACTGTAATACTGTCACTACCTCCATTGCTGTCACTGACACCAACAGTAACGGAATATCTGTTCTTAGTTTCAAAATCCAGTGCTGAACTTGTACTCAGTTGCCCTGTACTTGAGTTAATACTAAAGGAATTTGCATTGGTGCCGCCAAGAGAATATGTGAGCGTATCGTTATCATCATCTGTGGCGGAAATTGCTGATCCAATATTTGTACCGCTGTCTGTATTCTCTGCTATGGATCTTGTGGCAGTTGTTCCCTCTGTAAATGTTGGTGCCTGGTTTTCTGTAGTGTCTGCTGTACAGGAGACCCCGGCATCTTCAGAGTGACTGCAATTATGCCTATCCCATCCATTGAATGTGCAGTCCTCCAATCTGTCCTCATTGCCGCTACATGCAACATTATCCATCCATATTTTGCCGCTTCCCTGGCCAAAGCTAGCTTGATTGAAAGCTGTTCCACCTGTATGGCCTAATTGGCGGCATACCACTTTGGCATCATTTGCATCCCAAAGATCATCGCAGACTGTGCCCCATTGATTATTGTGATAAACTTCCACACGACCTTCCAATTCATTATTACCATCTACTAAACGAAGATCGCCGTCTGAAGGCGTTTCTTCTCCCTCATCTTCGTTCACATCTGTGATGTTGATGGTGACTGCAATACTATCACTGCCGCCATTGCTGTCACTGACACTGACCGTAACGGAATAACTGTTCTTAGTTTCAAAATCCAGTGCTGAACTGGTGCGAAGTTGCCCTGTACTTGAGTTAATACTAAAGGAATTTGCATTGGTGCCACCAAGAGAATAAGTAAGTGTATCACCGCTGTCAGCATCTGTAGCGGAAACTGCAGATCCGATATTTGTACCGCTGTCTATATTCTCTGCTATGGATCTTGTGGCAGTTGTTCCCTCTGTAAAGACCGGTGCTCGATTTATTATACCATCTGGACCGGAAACAGTATCTTCCAAACGAGTGGATAAACGTTTTTCATCACTGGTACAAATCGCTCCTACCACATTACAAGCACGATTGACTTCCAAAACAATCGTAACATCACTGTTATCATCAGGATCTACAGTGATCTCCCAATAAGCACTACTTCCATTTATTCTCCGAACCGCTTCCACATCACCATTTGTTACATCAAAAGCATGATCACGCATGTTTACATAACCAATTGCAACATCTTCACTAAAACGAACATTAAATGTAAACAGAGTAGATCCATCATGTGATGAAGGCATATTTTCAAATACTGCAGTTAGTGAATTTTCTTCTGTTTCTTCCACATCTGTGATGTTGATGGTGACTGCAATACTATCACTGCCGCCATTGCTGTCACTGACACCAACGGTAACGGAATATCTGTTCTTAGTTTCAAAATCCAGTGCTGAACTTGTACTCAGTTGCCCTGTACTTGAGTTGATACTAAAGGAATTTGCATTGGTGCCGCCAAGAGAATATGTGAGCGTATCGTTATCATCATCTGTGGCGGAAATTGCTGATCCAATATTTGTACCGCTGTCTGTATTCTCTGCTATGGATCTTGTGGCAGTTGTTCCCTCTGTAAATGTTGGAGCTTGGTTGCTTATACCGACTGCCGCTGTACAAGAAACCCCCGCATCTTCAGAGTGACTACAATTATGAGAGCCCCAGCCATTGAAAGTACAATCTTGAAGTTTAGACTCACTACCACCACACCTGACATTATCCATCCATATTGGATCACTTCCCTGGCCAAATCGTGCTCGATTGAAAGCTGTTCCGCCTGTGTGACCTAACTGGCGGCATACCACCTCGGCATTATCTGTATCCCAAAAATCATCGCAGACTGTACCCCACTGATCATTATGATAAACTTCCACACGACCTTCCAAATTATTGTCGCCTCCCACCAAACGAAGATCTCCGTCTGAAAGGGAAGTAGGCTCTCTTTCTTCATCCACATCTGTGACGTTGATGGTGACTGCAATACTATCACTGCCGCCATTGCTGTCACTGACACCAACGGTAACAGAATATCTGTTCTTAGTTTCAAAATCGAGTGCTGAACTGGTACGGAGTTGCCCTGTACCGGAGTTAATACTGAAAGAATTGGCATTAGTTCCACTAAGAGAGTAGGTGAGCGTATCGTTATCATCATCTGTGGCGGAAATTGCTGATCCAATATTTGTACCGCTGTCTGTATTCTCTGCTATGGATCTTGTGGCAGTTGTTCCCTCTGTAAATGTTGGAGCTTGGTTGCTTATACCGACTGCCGCTGTACAAGAAACCCCCGCATCTTCAGAGTGACTACAATTATGAGAGCCCCAGCCACGGAAAGAACAATCTTTTAGTTTAGCTTCACTGCCACTGCAGTTAACATCATCCATCCATATGGGATCACTTCCCTGACCAAAGCGGGCTCGATTGAACGCTGTTCCACCTGTGTGGCCTAACTGGCGGCACACAACTTTCGCATCATTTACATTCCAACTATCATCACAGACTGTACCCCATTGATTATTGTGATAAATTTCCACACGACCTTCCAAATCGTTGTCACCACCCACCAAACGAAGATCTCCGTCTGAAAGAGTTTCTTCTTCTTCGTTCACATCTGTGACGTTGATGGTGACTGTAATACTGTCACTTCCTCCATTGCTGTCACTCACACTTACGGTAACGGAATAACTATTCTTAGTTTCAAAATCCAAAGCTGAACTGGTGCTCAGTTGCCCTGTACTGGAGTTGATACTAAAGGAGCTGGCATTCGTGCCGCTAAGAGAGTAGGTAAGAGTATTGTTATCAGCATCTGTAGCGGAAACAGCTGAACCAATATTTGTTCCAGATGATGTGTTCTCTGCTATAGATCTTGTGGTATCGGTTCCCTCTGTAAAGACTGGTGCTCGATTTTCTTCTACATCTGTGACGTTGATCGTAACTGCAATGCTGTCACTGCCTCCATTGCTGTCACTCACACTCACTGTAACGGAATAACTATTCTTAGTTTCAAAATCCAAAGCTGAACTGGTGCTCAGTTGCCCTGTACTGGAGTTGATACTAAAGGAGCTCGCATCCGTGCCGCCAAGAGAATAAGTGAGTGTGTCACCACTATCTTCATCTGTGGCGGAAATTGCTGATCCAATATTTGTACCGCTCACGGTGTTCTCTGCTATAGATCTTGTGGTATCGGTTCCCTCTGTAAAGACTGGTGCTCGATTTTCTTCTACATCTGTGACGTTGATCGTAACTGCAATGCTGTCACTGCCTCCATTGCTGTCACTCACACTCACTGTAACGGAATAACTATTCTTAGTTTCAAAATCCAAAGCTGAACTGGTGCTCAGTTGCCCTGTACTGGAGTTGATACTAAAGGAGCTCGCATCCGTGCCGCCAAGAGAATAAGTGAGTGTGTCACCACTATCTTCATCTGTGGCGGAAATTGCTGATCCAATATTTGTACCGCTCACGGTGTTCTCTGCTATAGATCTTGTGGTATCGGTTCCCTCTGTAAAGCTTGGCTCTTCATTCACATTTGTGACATCGATGGTAACTGCAATACTGTCACTGCCTCCATTGCTGTCACTCACACTCACTGTAACGGAATAATTGTTCTTAGTTTCAAAATCCAAAGCTGAACTTGTACTGAGTTGCCCTGTACTTGAGTTGATACTAAAGGCACTGCTATCTAGACCACTAATAGTGTAGGTGAGTGTGTCACCACTATTAGCATCTGTCGATGAAACTGGAGACCCAATATTTGTACCGCTCACGGTGTTCTCTGCTATAGAGCGAATGGCATTGGCTCCTTCTGTAAAGCTCGGTGCTTGGTTTACACTAGCTATACAAGAAACACCGGCATCTTCACGATGAACACAACCTTCAATTTCCCATCCGCCAAAAGGACAATCCTTTAATTTACTTTCACTGCCAACACATGCAACATCATCCATCCATATTTTGCCGCTTCCCGGGCCAAAATGACCAAACTTGAGAGCTGTTCCACCTGTATAGCCTAATTGGCGGCACACCACTTCGGCATCATTTGCATCCCAATAATCATCACAGACTGTGCCCCATTCATTATTATGATAAATCTCCACACGGCCTTCTGAATCATTGTCACCTCCTGCCAAACGAAGAGATCCATCTTCTAATGAAGGCTGATCATTAATAGGAATAGTAATAGTTTGCCTTGATCCAATATTAGATTCATTATGGCTGGCTTGAATTTGAATCGTCTCTGCTTCTTCCTTATCAGAATCATCCACAACACTAATACTGGCTGTCACTGAACTTTGCCCTGCCGTTAATGATAAAGTGCTTGGAGAAACAGTATAATCCGATGAACTGGCTGTGCTTCCTGTAAAATCCAAACTGATCTCTTGGTTCTCTGTAAAAGTTATTCCATTGGTGATACTGACTATGAGAGTGGAAGACCCTCCTTCTGCAACAATGGATGGGTTTGCAGAGACGGAAAAATTAACTACATCATTATCCTGCACTTTAAGGGATGCAAACCTGGAACCACTGATTTCATAAGCACTATTTTCTTTAAGGGCAAGAGTTATGATACTGGAGTCGCTTTCGATAGTATTATCCGTTGTGGATAATTGAACAGTTTTACTAGTTTCACTGGCTGAAAATGTTACAGAACCTGTAGTTGGACTATTAGTTAATAAAGTTCCCGTTTCTGAAATACTATAATTAACTGTCTGACTTGTTGAAGTATCGCCAGATCTTTCTATTACGAAATCAGCAGATGAACCTTCTAACACAACAGAGCTGAAAGCAGAAACAGAGAAAATTGGTACATCTGAGTTCAGTGTAATATTAGGATCCACTGTATGGATGGTTGTAATTTGTCCGGACTCATCTCTAAACTCACCTACTGCCATACTGATACTTTGAGTTTGATCATTATAATCCACATAAACCATTTTTGGATCATTATCATTTTGATCAGCGGAATTTGATTCATCAGAAACTTCGAAATATCTGACTCTTTCTCCATTAATTAAAAAGTTATTAAACACAATATCCATAGCTGAAACATCCTGGGTATTGATGGATTCATAAAATGAAACAAAAATACCATTGGTTCTGGATAAAGATAATGTTTCTCCAGGGAAAGCTAAAGCGCCAATGAAAGTAGTTTCATTTGTACTTAAATCTGTCGCTGACATTCTGACCCATGTATGAACATAAGTTCCCCAGGCATTCTCCGGAGGTGTTCCATCGAACAGAAGATCCCCAGGCACTGTATCGCCTTTTCTTAAGCACAAGCGATAGGAGCCAACCCCCCATTCAAAATCATTTCGTACACTAATAAAATTACTGTCACTGGAATTTCCGTACAAGCCGCCTTCGGCCTGCATAATGGCATCCAAATGACTTTCCTTCCATCTGGAGAAAATACCTCCTTTTCCTCTGGAAGTAAGAACAGGATTGCTTTTGTCAGAATTTCCATCAATATGGGTTTGAAGTCCGCCATAAAAAGGAATGTCATTTATATATTGATTAAAAGGAGCAATATAAAACTTCTGGCTTGGAACAGTTCCGCTAATGGACATTGTTAAGCAGAGTGATTCAATATCTGTAAGTGCACTCGGAAAATTTATAGTTACATAGGATGGATACCATACTGCCTGTACTACCTGATCCGGTGCCGGTTCAATCTCTACATCTGTCACATTAATGGTGACTTCTATCTCAGCAGTTTCACCATTGCCGTCACTGACAGTAACGGTGACGGAGTAACTGCTTTTGGTTTCAAAATCCAAGTCTGTATTTATACTTAACTGCCCTGTTTCTGAGTCAATACTAAAAGAGCTGGCATCCGTTCCTCCAAGAGTGTAAGTGAGTATGTCACTATTAAGATCTGTCGCAGAAACCGCAGCCCCAATATTTATACCAGAAGCTGTGTTCTCTGCTATGGATCTGGTGATACTGGTTCCCTCTTCTGTAAAACTTGGAGCATCATTTGAATTTGTAACATTGATGGTCACTGAAATTTCAGCAGTTCCACCATTGCCTTCACTTGCACTGACTGTAACAGAGTAACTGTTCTTGGTCTCATAATCCAATTCTGTACTTGTACTCAACTGACCTGTTTCTGAGTCAATACTAAAAGAGCTCGCATCCGTGCCGCCAAGAGTGTAAGTGATTGTATCACCTTCATCATCTATCGCTGAAACTGCAGATCCGATATTTGTACCAACAGCTGTGCCCTCTGCTATGGATCTTGTAGCACTTGTTCCCTCTGTAAAGCTTGGAGCGTCATTTGTATTTGTGACATTAATGGTGATTGTAATACTGTCAGTTCCACCTCTCCAATCACGAACCTTGATTGTAACGGAGTAACTGTTTTTGGTTTCAAAATCCAAGTCTGCAGATGTAATAAGTTGTCCCGTACTGGAATCAATACTAAAGGAGCCGGCATTCGTTCCACTTAGAGAATAAGTGAGTGTATCATCATCGTCATCAGTCGCAGAAACCGCAGCCCCAATATTGGTACCGCTCGCAGTGTTCTCTACTACAGAACGAGTGGCACTTGTTCCTTCTGTAAAGGACGGGGAATTGTTGCCAATGACCTCACAGGAAACACCGGCATCTTGACTATGATCGCAGTTTCTATATTTCCCCCATACATTCCGATATGGTGCATAGTCAGGATGAAATGTGCAATCCTTTAATTTGTCCTCATCACCTTCACATGCAACATCGTCCATCCATATGGGATCACTTCCTTGACCAAAGTGTGCTTGATCATAAGCAATTCCACCGGAATAACCCAACTGGCGGCAGACCACCTGAGCATCATTTGCACCCCATCTATTATCACAGACGGTGCCCCACTCTCCATCATGGTAAATTTCCACACGGCCTTTTAAATAGTTGTCGCCTCCCACCAAACGAAGATCACCGGTTGAAGGCTCTCCTTCCTCACTCACATTTGTAACATTGATAGTCACTGAAATAATATCACTGTTGCCATTGCTGTCACTCACACTCACAGTAACGGAATAATAGTTCTTAGTTTCATAATCCAAATCAGCACTTGTACTCAGCTGACCTGTACTGGAATCAATACTAAAGGAGCTCGCATCCGTTCCGCCAAGTGTGTAAGTGAGCGTGTCACCACTATTAAGATCTGTCGCTAAAATCACGGCTCCAACATTTGTACCAACAGCTGTGTTCTCTGCTATGAAGCGAGTGGTAATTGCTCCTTCTGTAAAAGTTGGAGCTACACCTGTTATCTCCACACAGGAAACACCAGCATCTTCAGAGTGCCTGCAATTTTCAGTCCCCCATCCAGCAAAGCTACAATCCTTTAATCTGTTTTCACTGCCACTGCACCCAAGCTCGTCTATCCATGTTCTTCCGCTTCCTTCACCAAAGTGGGCATTATCAAAAACAGTTCCACCAGAATAACCCAGCTGGCGGCAGACCACCTGAGCATCATTTACACCCCAACCATCATCACAGACGGTGCCCCACTGACCATCATGATAAATTTCCACACGGCCTTCCAAGTCATTACTGCCGCCCACCAAACGAAGCGCTCCATCCAGCTCTGCCACAGCTAGATCTTCTTCACAGGAAACACCGGCATCTTCATTATGATTGCAGTTTTCAGTCCCCCATCCAGCAAAGCTACAATCCTTTAATGTGCTTTCACTGCCACTGCACCCAAGCTCGTCCATCCATGTTTTGCCGCTTCCTTCACCAAAGTGGGCTCCACTGAAAGCTCTTCCACCTAGATAGCCTAACTGGCGGCAGACCACCTGGGCATCGCTTGCACCCCAATTATCATCACAGACGGTGCCCCACTGATTATTGTGATAAACCTCCACGCGGCCTTCCAAGTCATTATCACCTCCCACCAAACGAAGATCGCCGTCTGAAAGAGTTGAATCATTAGCGAGGATGGTAATATTTTGTTCTCCAATAGTAATTTCACCGTGACTGACTTTAATGTAAATGATCTCTTTGCTTTCTTCATCAGAGTCATTCACGATACTAATACTGGCTGTGACAGAACTGTCTCCTGCTGGTAAAGATAAAGTGGTGGAAGAAACAGTGTAATCAGATGAACTGGCACTTCCTGTAAAATCCAAACTGATCTCTTGATTACTTGTAAAGGTGACTCCATTGGTAATACGGACTGTGAGGGTTGAAGTTTCTCCTTCTTGAACAGTGGATGGACTCACTGAGACAGAAAAACTGGCTGTACCATTTTCCTGAACTGTAACAGATGCCATTCCTGAGCCATTAATTTCGTGAGAACCACTTTGTTCCAAAGTGACTGTTACAACACTGTCAGTATCATCATTATCCTGCGTGGCCAGACTGAGTGTCTTGCTGGTTTCATTTGCTGAAAAGGTGATTGAACCTGAAGAAGAAGAACTGACTAAGGTATTTCCTGTTTCCGCGACAGTGTAATTGAGTGTCTTGCTTACTGAAGTATTGCCGGATCGTTCGATCACAAAATCAGCGGAAGAACCTTTTGATACAAAACTGGATTGAGCGGAAATGGAAAAAACAGATAAACTTGAGTCTAAAGCATCCACCAGGGTGATTGTCGTACTAGAGACATCACCTGCTGTCAGGTTTGACGGGCCTGCTTGTCCAAAGCTGATTCTTACTGTTTCATCATCTTCAGTGGTGCTGTCGTCTGTCACTGAGAAAGAAAAAGTTTGTTCTGTTTCTTCAGCTGAAAATTCTATTTTCTTCACTTTAGTATAATCACTGGATGTAGCATCACTAGATGTTATGGTTAAAGGAATGGCAATGGGGCGCTCCGGGGCAGCACTTAAAATAACTTTTATTTCCCGATTAGTTCCTTCTGCTACAGTATATGAGCTTTGTTCAAAAGAAGCTGTAATGTTGGGAGTAGTCATAACATTTGCTACGAATGTTCTGTTTTCATTCAAAACTCGGGCAACATCTGAAGGGCCGGATAGATCAGCCTGGTTCTCCAGATGTTCGTGCCCGTGAACGCCCAGAGGATCGCCGCGGTAAGATAAATTTGGATTAGAATACCACGTCGTATCAACACAATGAAAACCACCTCTACGATAACATTGGTTGCTATTAAGTGCCATCACAGTTCCCCACCGAGATGATTCTGGTGCTCCCTCTTTAAAAGCTTCCTGATTAACATATCCAAATGCATAAGGTTTCAGGTAAGTGGGACAGGATCCATTTCTACATACACTTGTATCAAAACGATCATGAGCGCCGCCCATTTGATGTCCGATTTCATGGGAATATATTAGATTCATGTCTGGACAGAGTAAGTTGATAACGGTGAAAGTATCAGAAAGAAAATCAGCGCTACTATGATGGTCAGTGGTGAGTTGGTTTGTTCTCCCGCAACCGCCAGTGTTGTAATATACCAGTATCACTAAATCAGCGCGGTATGTATTTCGAATGCCGTGTATTTCATCCATGTGATTATCATTTTTATTTTTTAGCCGCTCCAGGAGATCTGTAGCTGTTAAATCATTTGTTGTTGGTGTGGTCACTTCATTAATTGTCGTAATATGGTGTCTGATTTTTATTCCATTTTTATTGTAAGAATTATTGGCTTCTTGCACCATTCCTTCAATCATGTTTAATACCCGAGAGCTTCCATAAAAATTTTTAACATGAGTGGTGTAAAATATAGCCACATCCATTACAGTTATTTCATCAGAAGCTGTAGTTTGAGATGCACTTTTCGACTGAACCGACATTGGAGTCATAGCGGATTTATAGGATGTACTTAACTCCTGAGGCTGAGCTGACACTATTGGAGTCATAGCGGAGCTATAAGATGCACTTGACTCCTGAGCTGACAGTTGAGTCATAAAGGAGTTATAGGAAAGGTGGTCAGGTAATATTGCATCAGATTGTCCATTCACAACAAATTGAGGAGATTCCATTTTTTCAACGAAGTACTGTCCTTCGTCTGTGGTGTGAATTTCAAAAGAACCCTTTGATGTTCTGATGGTGCCTGTGGTGATTTTACCTTCCTTTGACTCAATTAAAGTTATGGAACTTAAAGGATCATCTTCTATCTGACCTAAAAAAGCCCTTCCGCCAGAATAAGTTGGTGTAGAATGATTGATAATCCCTGTAAGATTACCCTCGCTTAACTGAGTGGAGCCAATGGAGTTTAAATCTATTTTTAAAAATTTGTTATTTTCTTCCTGAAATGAACTTTGGATTTGATCGAAGGTGTTAACTACCTCATAACTTGCCTTTGGTACAGACCATGCCCATTGAATCATTAATATTGCTAAAATAAAAGAAAAAGTTTTCCGCATAATTACTGCCTCATATCTGATTGAGAAGAGATGTTAGTTTTATTCTGATCTGCGCCCAGCCATATTAAATTAGGGAATAATAAAGGAGAAGTGTTGATAGCATTATCCCGTAAATCCAGATTCTGTAAATTGTCGATATGATGTAAAGAACCAATATCTTTCAACTGATTGCTACGAAGAGATAAAGTCATTAGGTTTGATAAATTCGATAGCACCTGTGGATCTGAAACTTTATTGTAGTCCAAATCAAGAGCTTCCAAGTTGAACAAATAAGCTAAGCTATCAATTTCAAAAATATAGTTTTCACTTAAATCCAGATATCTCAACTCTGTCATATAAGACAAAGGTGAGAGATCGATAATTCTATTGCCTTCCAAAGTAATCACATCCAATTCAAAAAGATTGGAAAGAGCTGTAATATCTGTAATCTGATTGTGTGCCAAGCCCAAGTATTGGAGTTTATTCAAATAGAACAAAATTCCAATATCTGTTATGTTGTTGCTATTCACCAACAACACTTCCAAATTTGTTAATCTGTCAAGCGGTGAAAGATTCTCTATATTGTTATATGACAAGTTTAATCTTTCTAATTTATGTAATCCATAAAGGTCTGAAAGATCAGTTATTTCATTATCAGATAGATCCAGATAACGAAGCTCTGTTAATCCGGATAAAGGATATAGGTCTGATATGAGATTACCTTTAAGGAATAATTGACGAAGACCTGTCAGTCTTTCTATTCCATCCAAATCAGAAAGCTTATGATCCATTAAATCCAATACTTCCAGTTCTGAAGGATGTCGACCCTGTAAGGCTTCATCAATTAATTGAGATATTGGTATGGAAACATCTACATCCGGTTCTGCACCTTGTATACTAAATCCTTCATCATCATTAAATCCATGAGATTTGATAAACACTTCAGTATGAGCAAAAGAACTAGCACTGGAAGAACATTTAACACCGACATCTTCACTATGATCGCAGTTGTTAGAGCCCCAGCCATTAAAGCGACAATCCTCTAATCTGTTCTCATTACCACTACATTGGACATTATCCATCCATATTGGGTCACTTCCCTCACCAAAATGGGCTCGACTATAAGCTGTTCCACCTGTATGACCTAATTGGCGACACACGACCTTGGGATTATCTTTATCGAAGCTCCAAAAATCATCACAGATAGTACCCCACTGACTATTATGATAAATTTCCACACGACCTTCCAAATTATTATTGCCGCCTACCAAACGAAGATCTCCGTCTGAAAGGGAAGTAGGCTCTCTTTCTTCATCCACATCTGTGACGTTGATGGTGACTGTAATACTGTCACTTCCTCCATTGCTATCACTCACACTGATGGTGACAGAGTAACTACTCTTAGTCTCAAAATCCAAAGCTGAACTGGTACGGAGCTGACCTGTACCGGAGTTAATACTGAAAGAATTGGCATTCGTGCCACCAAGAGAGTAAGTGAGTGTATTGTTATCAGCATCTGTGGCGGAAACTGCAGATCCAATATTTGTATTGCTTGCTGTGTTTTCTGCTATGGATCTTGTGGCATTTGTACCTTCAGTAAAGACTGGATCTCGGTTTTGTTGTTCATCCACATCTGTGACATTGATGGTGACTGTAATACTGTCACTTCCTCCATTGCTGTCACTGACATTAACTGTAACGGAATAGCTGCTCTTAGTCTCAAAATCCAAAGCTGAACTGGTGCGAAGTTGCCCTGTACCGGAGTTAATACTGAAAGAATTGGCATTCGTGCCACCAAGAGAGTAAGTGAGTGTATTGTTATCAGCATCTGTGGCAGAAACTGCAGATCCAATATTTGTATCGCTGTCTGTATTCTCTGCAATGGATCTGATGGCACTTGTTCCCTCTGTAAATGTTGGTGCTCGGTTTTCACTTACATCTGTGATGTTTATGGTGACTGCAATGCTGTCACTTCCTCCATTGCTATCACTGACACTGATAGTGACAGAGTAACTGTTCTTGGTCTCAAAATCCAAAGCTGAACTGGTGCTAAGTTGCCCTGTACCGGAGTTAATACTGAAAGAATTTGCATTGGTGCCGCCAAGAGAGTAGGTAAGAGTATTGTTATCAGCATCTGTGGCGGAAACTGCAGATCCAATATTTGTATTGCTTGCTGTGTTCTCTGCAATGGATCTTGTGGCACTAGTTCCCTCTGTAAAGACTGGTGCTCGGTTTATACTAATACTGCCTAGGCCGGAAACAGTATCTTCCAAACGAGTGGATAAACGTGTCTCATCACTGGTACAGATTGCTCCTGTGACATTACAATCTCTATTTGCTGCCAATACAATCGTAACATCACTGTTATCGTCAGGCTCTACAGTGATCTCCCAATAAGCACTACTTCCATTGACTCTCCGAGCCGCTTCCACATCACCATTTGTTACATCAAAAGCATGATCACGCATATTTGCAAAACCAATTGCGACGTCTTCACTGAAACGAACATTAAATGTAAACAGAGAGGATCCATCATGTGATGAAGGCATATTTTCAAATCCAGCCGTTAAAGGAGTTTCTACTCCTCCTTCTTCCACATCTGTGATGTTGATGGTGACTGAAATAGAGTCACTGCCACCATTGCTGTCACTCACACTAAGGGTAACGGAATAACTGTTTTTAGTTTCAAAATCCAAAGCTGAACTTGTACTCAGCTGACCCGTACCGGAGTTGATGCTAAAGGAACTGGCATTTGTGCCGCCAAGAGAATAAGTAAGTGTGTCACCACTATCATCATCTGTAGCTGTAACTGCTGATCCAATACTTGTACCGCTAGCCGTGTTCTCTGCTATAGAGCGAGTGGCACTAGTTCCCTCTGTAAAGACTGGATCCTGGTTGCTTGTAGCAACTGCCGCCGTACAAGAAACCCCTGCATCTTCAGAGTGACTGCAATTATGCCTATCCCATCCACGGAAAGAACAATCTTTTAGTTTAGCTTCACTGCCACTGCAGTTAACATCATCCATCCATATGGGATCACTTCCCTGACCAAAGCGGGCTCGATTGAACGCTGTTCCACCTGTGTGGCCTAACTGGCGGCACACAACTTTCGCATCATTTGTACCCCAGAAATCATCGCAAACTGTTCCCCACTGATCATCATGATAAACTTCCACACGGCCTTCCAAATCGTTGTCACCACCTACCAAACGAAGATCTCCGTCTGAAAGGGAAGTAGGCTCTCTTTCTTCATCCACATCTGTGACGTTGATGGTGACTGTAATACTGTCACTTCCTCCATTGCTATCACTGACACCAACTGTAACGGAATAACTATTCTTAGTCTCAAAATCGAGTGCTGAATTTGTACTCAGCTGACCTGTACCGGAGTTGATACTGAAAGAATTGGCATTCGTGCCACCAAGAGAGTAAGTGAGTGTATTGTTATCAGCATCTGTGGCAGAAACTGCAGATCCAATATTTGTATTGCTTGCTGTGTTCTCTGCAATGGATCTTGTGGCACTAGTTCCCTCTGTAAAGACTGGTGCTCGGTTTATACTAATACTGCCTGGGCCGGAAACAGTATCTTCCAAACGAGTGGATAAACGTGTCTCATCACTGGTGCAAATCGCTCCTGTGACATTACAAGCACGATTGGCTTCCAAAACAATCGTAACATCACTGTTATCATCAGGCTCTACAGTGATCTCCCAATAAGCACTACTTCCATTGACTCTCCGAGCCGCTTCCACATCACCATTTGTTACATCAAAAGCATATTCACGCATATTTACATAACCAATTGCGACGTCCTCACTGAAACGAACATTAAATGTAAACAGAGAGGATCCATCATGTGATGAAGGCATATTTTCAAATACAGCCGTAAGAAGAGTTTCATCTGTTTCATCCACATCTGTGATGTTGATGGTGACTGCAATACTGTCACTTCCACCATTGCTATCACTGACACCAACTGTAACGGAATAACTGTTCTTAGTCTCAAAATCCAGAGCTGAACTGGTGCTAAGTTGCCCTGTACCGGAGTTGATGCTAAAGGAACTGGCATTTGTGCCGCCAAGAGAATAAGTAAGTGTGTCACCACTATCATCATCTGTAGCGGAAACTGCAGAACCAATATTTGTTCCAGATGATGTGTTCTCTGCTACGGATCTTGTGGCACTCGTACCCTCTGTAAAGACTGGATCCTGGTTGCTTGTAGCAACTGCCGCCGTACAAGAAACCCCTGCATCTTCAGAGTGACTGCAATTATGCCTATCCCATCCATTGAAAGTACAATCCTCTAATCTGTTCTCATTGCCGCTACATGCAACATTATCCATCCATATTTTGCCGCTTCCCTGACCAAAATTGGCTCGATTGAAAGCCCTTCCACCTGTATGTCCTAACTGTCGACATACCACCTTAGCATCATTTGTACCCCACAAATCATCGCAAACTGTACCCCACTGATCATTATGATAAACTTCCACACGACCTTCCAAATCATTGTCGCCTCCCACTAAACGAAGATCTCCGTCTGAGAGAGTTTCTTCTACTACTGTGGCTTGATCATTAGCAGGAATAGTAATTGTTTGCCTTGATCCAATATTAGATCCATTATGGCTGGCTTGAATTTGAATCGTCTCTTCTTCTTCCTCATCAGAATCATCCACGATACTGATACTGGCTGTGGTTGAACTGTCTCCTGCAGTTAAAGATAAGGTACTTGGAGAAACAGTGTAGTCGGATGAACTCGCACTACCGCTAATAGAAAGACTGATTGTCTGATTGCTTGAAAAAGTCACACCATTTGTAATACGGACAGTGAGAGTGGAAGAACTTCCTTCCTCAACATTGTCTGAATTTACAGATACAGAAAAGCTGGCTGTGCCATTGTCCTGAACCGTAAGGGATGCAGACCTTGAACCGCTGATTTCATAAGCACTATTTTCTTTTAAGGTCAGAGTCACTATACTGTCATTTTCTTCAATGGCATCATTTTGTGTGGCTAAACTCACTGTCTTATTGGTCTCACTGGCAGAAAAGGTTACAGAACCTGAAGTCGAACTGCTCACTAAAGTATCTTCTGTGTCCTGAATCTCATAATAAACTGTCTGACTTGTTGAAGTATCACCGGAGCGCTCTATTACAAAATCAGCAGAGGAACCTTCTGATATGGCAGAGCTGGAAGCGGAGACAGAGAAAACAGACACATCTGAATTCAATTTAATACTGGAATCTACTGTATGGGTGGTTGTAATTTGTCCGTGTTCATCTTTAAACTCACCTATCTTCATACTGATATTTTGAGTTTGAGAATCATAACTCACATAAGCCATTTTTGGATCATTACTGTTTTGATCTTTTGGATTGGATTGATCAGAGACTTCAGAGTATCTGACTTTTTCTCCATCAATTAAAAAGTTATTGAAAACAATATCCAGATCAGAAACATCCTGAGTATTGATGGATTCATAAAATTCAACAAAAATACCATTAGTTCTGGATAAAGATAATGTTTCTCCAGGGAAAGCTAAAGCACCCATAAAGATTGTTTCATTGGTGCTTAAATCTGTCGCTGACATTTTGACCCATGTATGAACATAAGTTCCCCATGCATTTGCTGGAGGTGTCCCGGAAGGAAGAGGAGCACCCGCTACTGTATCACCTTTTCTTAAGCACAAGCGATAGGAGCCAACTCCCCATTCAAAATCATTTCGAACACCAATAAAATTACCTTCGTGATCGGAACTTTCAAATAAACCTCCATCAGCCTGCATAATGGCATTCAAATGGCTTTCCTTCCATCTGGAAAAAATAGCTCCTTTTCCTCTGGTAACGAGTACAGGGTTCTCTTTGTCAGCTTTCCCATTAATATGAGTTTGAAGACCGCCATAAAAAGCAATGTCATTGATATGTTGATTAAAAGGAGCAATATAAAGTTTTTGACTTGGCATAGTGCCGCTAATGGACATTGTTAAGCAATAAGATTCAATATCTGTAGGTGCAGTTGGAAATGTTATAGTCACATTGGATAGATGCCATGGAATTTGCACTACCTGGTCTGGTGCTGGCTCAATCTCCATATCTGTCACATTAATGATGACTTCTATCTCAGCAGTTCCACCATTGCTATCACTGACACTGACTGTAACGGAATACCTGCTCTTGGTCTCATAATCCAAGTCTGTACTTGTACTCAACTGACCTGTATTGGAATCAATACTAAAAGAGCTGGCATCTGTGCCGCCAAGAGAATAAGTGAGGGTGTCACCACTATTAAGATCTGTCGCTGAAATCGCTGAACCAATCGCTGTACCAGAAGCTGTGTTCTCTGCTATGGATCTGGTGGCACTTGTGTCCTCCGTAAATGTTGGAACTTCATTTTCATTCGTAACATTGATGGTAACTGAAATTTCAGCACTGCCGCCATTGCTGTCACTCACACTCACTGTAACGGAATAACTGCTCTTAGTTTCAAAATCCAAGTCTGCAGATGTACTCAGTTGCCCTGTACTGGAATCAATACTAAAGGAGCCGGCATCCGTGCCGCCAAGCGTGTAAGTAAGTGTGTCGTTATCTGCATCTGTCGCTGAAACTGCTGATCCAATATTTGTACCACTAGCCGTATTCTCTGCAATAGATCTCGTGGCATTTGTTCCTTCTGTAAAGCTTGGATCTTCATTTACATTCGTGACGTTAATGGTGACTGCAATACTGTCACTGCCTCCATTGCTGTCACTCACACTGACTGTAACAGAATAACTGCTCTTGGTTTCAAAATCCAAATCCGCACTTGTACTCAATTGACCCGTACTGGAATCAATACTGAAGGAGCTGGCATTGGTGCCGCCAAGCGTGTAAGTAAGAGTATCGTTATCTTCATCTGTAGCAGAAACTGCTGATCCAATCGTTGTACCGCTGGCTGTGTTTTCTGCTATGGATCTTGTAGCATTTTCTCCTTCTGTAAAGCTTGGATCTTCATTGGTAATAAGATCTGGACCGGAAACAGTGGCTGTCAGACGAGTGGATAAACGATCTCCATTACTGGTGCAAATCGCCCCTACTGTACTGCAATATCTATGCGCTTCCAATACAATCGTTACATCACTGTCATCGTCAGGCTCTGCAGTGATCTTCCAATGAGCTTTGCTTCCACCTATTTGTTCAGCGGCTTTTATATCACCGTTTGTGACATTAAAAGCATGATCACGCATATCTGCAACACTAGTGGCAACGTCTGCATTAAAAACAACAAAAAATGTAAACTGAGAGGATCCATCATGGGAGGAAGGTATATTTTGCAAATTAGCTATCAAAATAATTTCATCACCTTCTGCCACATTTGTGACATTGATGGTAACTGCAATACTGTCACTGCCACCATTGCTGTCACTCACACTCACTGTAACTGAATAGCTGTGCTTTGTTTCATAATCCAATGCTGAACTGGTACTCAATTGCCCTGTACTGGAATCAATACTAAAGGAGCTCGCATCCGTGCCGCCAAGCGTGTAAGTAAGAGTATCGTTATCTTCATCTGTAGCAGAAACCGCAGAACCAATCGCAGTATCGCTCGCTGTGTTTTCTGCAACAGAACGAGTGGCATCTTCTCCTTCTGTAAAGACTGGATCTCGTGTACAGGAAACCCCTGCATCTTCATTATGCCCGCAATTATGGTCATCCCAGCTATTAGAATCAAAAGTAACATGGGAATAAAAAGGAAAAGCACAATTTGCCAATCTGGCTTCATCGCCGTTACAATGGACATTATCCATCCAAATAGTACCGTTTCCCTGACCAAAATGGGCTTGATTATAAGCTCTTCCACCTTTGTGACCTAACTGGCGGCACACAACTTTCGCATCATTGGCATCCCAATCATCATCACAGACGGTACCCCACTCTCCATTATGATAAATTTCCACACGACCTTCCAAATCGTTGTCGCCATTCACCAAACGAAGTTCACCTTCTTCCGTCTCTGTGACATTGATGGTGACTGTGATACTGTCACTGCCGCCATTACCGTCACTGACATTTACGGTAACGGAGTAACTGTTTTGTGTGTCATAATCCAAATCAGCACTTTTTCTAAGTTGACCCGTACTGGAATCAATACTAAAGGAGCCGGCATCCGTGCCACTCAAAGTATAAGTGAGTATATCGTTATTTCCATCTGTAGCTGTAACCGCTGAACCAATAGCAGTTCCAGATGATGTGTTCTCTGATACAGAACGAGTGGCACTTTCTCCTTCTGTAAAGACTGGATCTTCGTTATTTATATCAACACAAGAAACCCCTGCATCTTCATTATGCCCGCAATTATGATCACCCCAGCTATTGAAAGTACAATATTTAAGTTGAGACTCACTACCACTACATCGAACTTCATCCATCCAAATAGTACCGTTTCCCTCTCCAAAGTGCGCTCGACTATAAGCTGTTCCGCCTTTTTGACCTAATTGGCGGCATACGACTTTCGCATCATTTCCATCCCAATTATCATCACAGACGGTACCCCACTTTCCATCATGATAAATTTCCACACGGCCTTTTAATTTGTTACTGCTATTTCTGCCCTCTACCAAACGAAGATCTCCGCTTGAATGCTCTCCTGTCCCAACCACATCTGTGACATTGATAGTGACTGTGATACTGTCACTGCCTCCATTGCTGTCACTCACACTCACGGTAACCGAATAACTATTCTTGGTCTCAAAATCCAAATTTGCAATGGTACTCAGTTGTCCTGTACTGGAATCAATTCTAAAGGAGCTGGCATCTGCGCCGCCAAGAGAATAAGTGAGGGTGTCACCACTATCCCCATCTGTAGCTGTAACCGCTGAACCAATAGCAGTACCAATAGCTGTGTTCTCTGCTACAGAACGGGTAGCACTGCTTTCTTCTGTAAAGACGGGTGCATCATTTGCATTTGTGACATTGATCATAACGAAAATGGAGTCACTGCCGCCATTATCGTCACTCACACTCACGGTAACGGAATAATTGTTTTTAGTTTCATAATCCAAGGCCGCAGATGTACGAAGTTGTCCTGTACTGGAATCAATTCTAAAGGAGCTGGCATTCGTGCCGCCAAGAGAATAAGTAAGTGTATCACTGTTATCATCATCTGTAGCGGATACAGCTGAACCAATAGCAGTTGCAACAGCTGTGTTCTCTGGTACAGAACGGGTAGTTCTACTTCCTTCTATAAAGACTGGTGCTTCATTTGCATTTGTAACATTGATGGTAATTATAATACTGTCAACTCCTCCATTGCCGTCACTTGCAGTCACACTAAGGGAATACCTGTTCTTGGTTTCAAAATCCAAAGCTGAACTGGTGCGAAGTTGGCCTGTACTGGAATCAATACTAAAGGAGCTGGCATCTGTGCCGCCAAGAGAATAAGTAAGTATGTCGTTATTGGCGTCTATCGCAGAAACCGCTGAACCAATAGCAGTTCCAGATGATGTATTCTCTGCTATGGATCTTGCGGCACTGGTTCCTTCTGTAAAGACTGGTGCCTGGTTTGTACTAATACTACCTGGACCGGAAACAGTATTTTCCAGACGAGTGGATAAACGATCTCCATCACTGGTGCAGATCGCCCCTGTGACATTACAAGCACGATTGGCTTCCAATACAATCGTCACATTACTATCATCGTCAGGCTCTACAGTGATCCTCCAATAAGCACTACTTCCATCAATTCTTCGAACAGCTTCTACATCACCATTTGTGACATTAAAAGCATGATCACGCATATTTGCAAAACCAATGGCAACGTCTTCACTAAAACGAACATTGAATGTAAACTGAGAGGATCCATCATGGGATGAAGGCATATTTTCAAAACCAGCTGCCAAAGAATCTTCATCATCTTCTTCCACATCTGTCACATTGATGGTGACTTCAATACTATCACTTCCTCCATTGCCATCACTGACACTGACTGTAACGGAATAACTATTCTTAAGTTCATAATTCAGTTCTGCACTTGTACTCAATTGACCCGTACTGGAATCAATACTAAAGGAGCCGGCATTCGTGCCGCCAAGCGTGTAAGTAAGTGTGTCATTATCAGGGTCTGTAGCTGAGACTGCTAATCCAATATTTGTGCCACTGGCGGTATTCTCTTCTACGGATCTGGTGGCACTGGCTCCTTCTGTAAAAGTTGGAGCTGCACCAACTTTCTGTGTACAAGAAACACCGGCATCTTCAGAGTGCCTGCAATTATGAGAACCCCAATCATTAGCAGTACAATCTTCTAACCTGTCCTCATCACCTTCACATCTGACATTATCCAGCCAGATTGGATCGCTTCCCTCACCAAAGTGAGCTCGACTGACAGCTTTTCCACCTTTGTGACCTAATTGACGGCACACCACCTTGGCATTTCTTACCGTCCAAAAATCGTCACAGACGGTACCCCACTGATCATCATGATAAACTTCCACACGGCCTTCCAAATCATGATCACCACCTACCAAACGAAGATCACCCTCTACTAACTCCTCCTCCTCTTCTTCATCTTCAGAGGAAGGTGCAACAATTTGTACAGACACATAATCTACTCCTGAAAGGCCTTCGGCATCAGTGACTGTAAGACTAAAACGCAAAGTAGTGTCTTCAGACACAGTGGGAGCAGTAAAAGAAGCATTGCTTGTGTTTTGATTGGACAAAACCATATTCGGGCCTTCTGTTTGTACCCACGTATAACTCAGAGTAGTATTCTCAGGATCTTCACCACTGCCGTTTAATGTCACCACAGTCCTTTCTTCTACATTGAACTGATTCTCACCCGCATCGACTATTGGCGCTTCGTTTATATTCTGAAGAGTTACATTTAAATTGGTGGTTATTGAAAGTGAACCATCACTCACCCGCACAGTCAGTTCATAATCTCCATCTGTATCGGAGTCATCCGGAGACTCAAAATCTTTTGCTAAGTTGAAACTTAAGGCTCCACTGGAGCTGAGTGTGAAGTGACTGCGATCTGCTCCTGATATAATAGACCATCTCAGTTGATTCAAAGAAGTGTCAACATCTGTCGCTGTCAGTTTAGCAATAGCTGTTTTACCTTCTAACACGGAAATTTCTGATGGACTGGTAATAGTTGGTATTTCATTTACATTTTGAAGAGTTATATTTAAATCGGCGGTTGTTGAAAATGAACCATCAGTCACTTGTACAGTCAGTTCATAAGTTCCATCTGTATCGGAGTCATCCGGAGATTCAAAATCTTTTGCTGAGTTAAAACTTAAGGCTCCGTCAGAGCTGAGTGTGAAGTGGCTTTGATCCGCTCCTGATGAAATAGACCATGTCAATTGATCAACAGAGGTTTCATCATCTATGGCTGTGACTATGCCGACATCCGTTTCACCTTCTGACACTAAAAATTCTGATGGACTGGTAATAGTTGGCGGGTCTTTTGTTCCCCGAACAAAAATTTCCAGAGTGTTGGATAATGGAGTATCGTCTGCAGTGCAAATGGTATCATCACAGGAAGAGTCAGAGGCCAGCACAATAGTCACACCATCTGATTTAGAGGTGGGATCTAAAGAGATCTCCCAACGAGTATTTTCTGTCTTTGTAATAGCATTACCATCTTCGTCCATACCTTGAGAAGTGATTAAAATACTGGCATTTGTTGCTGTTATAGATGAAAAATCAGTTCCCATGGGAATTTTTCTACTAAATACAACTGATACTGTGAAACCATTCGTATCATGTCTTTCCGGGGCTTCCTCAAGCGCTACAGTGAATGGTCTTTTCTCTTCTAAAACTGTACAGGCTTTTTGAGCCATGGGGCGAACTTGAGCAAGGTGGAGAGATATTTGTCTATTTTCCGGTCCTCTCCGATCTTTTCGCTCCTTTAAAATGAGCCGATTAGCGTGGCCAAAAAACAAACGTAGAGCTTGTAGAAGTTCATCACGGGCCGTTGTTGTGTCGCTGGGTTTAAACATTAAATGCCTTTCATGTATGCTAGTCGGTATGCTTCCTTCTTCTTCAACCATATCTCTGTTAGAAAGAGTGCGGTACACATCTCTAAATTCCTCATCTCTCTCCCAAAGATCATACAGAATCAATATTCCTATGGATTCTTCCATACTGCTGTAATTGTTATAATTGTATTGGTCTGTTACGGCGTCTCCACCTTGAATAGCTTCTAAGGTATGACTGAGATAAGCAGGATGTCGATCCGCTGTAGAAAAAATAGAGTTAATTTCATCTTTAATGTCACCTCCTGTCGCACATAATATTTGTTGTTCCAGAGATTCATAATTAGGCTTTTCTTTAAGTATATTAAATAAAACTTTTATCTGGCTCCAGGATATAATTTGTGCCAATTCTCGTGCCACAGCAATATCAGAGTCCTCATATGCTCTCATCTTATTTACAGTGAGTTCAGCCTGACTAAAATCCAAAGGCTCTATTCTGGAATTACTCGACTCCATAAGTGCTTCAAGTTGCCTGTAAACAATAGAATCTACTCTGGAATAATGTTCTGTGCCTTTTCCTGAAGATTTGTTATTATTAGGCACTCCATGATCACCCCATAAAGGTTTATTTAAGGGGCCATGACAGCTGGAACAGGACTCCGGTTGTTTGATAACAGGGGAATCTCCGGAAAAATCTATAACACCGGCTGTCCATGTCTCAGAGTCTTGTGTTTGTAGTAAAAACTCTACAGACTTTTTAAATTGTTCTTCTGCATCAGGATTGGTCTGCCAGGCGAGTAACAAATCTGCATCGGCGCCATGAGAAATGACCCGTGGGTATGTACCAGAAACAGAGTCAGCTCCTAAACCCTCAGAATCAAACACCATTGAGAAACGTTCTTTATATAAATCAGGCAGTGCAGAAATAAAATCTTCAACATTTGCAACTTCATTATCCTTTAAAAATTTCTTTAAGAGGGGCATTCCATACACAGATGAAGTGGCGCTGGTGGCTATTGGATTTAAATTATAAAACCTGTGTAAATCGTCAAATAATTCTCCCGAAACAGCAGGGTTTCCATAGATAGTTAGAGTTTCAAGAAAAACAGCTTCCTGTAAAGTATCATAAGAACTCAAATCGTTATTATGTAAATACAATGTACTTATAAGAGGAAGATGGGCATGATCAAATAAACCTGTTGGTAATTCTTCCAGATCGTTGTCAGACAGATCCAAGGTTTTTAATCTCACTAGTCCCTCGAAATCATCTATGTCTAAGGATGAAAGAGACAGAATGCTTAAGTCAAGACTCAGTACTTCTTCCAGGTTGGCAGGAGTAACATCATTACAATCACTGACCCCATCTATTGCGGTTACTATAGCATTTTGAATGGAGCTTGTGCGATCACAAATGCCATCTGCAAAAACTAAAGGACTGAAACCAAACAACGATGCTGTACAGATCCATAAACATAGAGGGATTAGTTTTGTAGATACAAAAGAAAATTTTTCTTTGATCAAAGGAGTTATCAATTTAATTTTTTCACCCATTTTTTATATCTCTTCCGTCAATGTTGATTGGGAAAGCTATCTTTGTTCGATTCAAAAAATGGGGGGGGGGGGGGGGGGTGATAGTTCCAATCACAGAGAATCGGATTTTCCCCAGCTCTCTTAATTGTTTTTCGATTGTTGTTTGTGTCATTGAGCAGACAAAACCCCTACCCCCTGCAGGCCTAAGACAATTAAAATAAAAGCGCTTGTTCCAGTTGTTTACCATTGTAACACCTTAAAACCGCTTTTTTACTTCTAAAGCAAATTTTTCAGCGAATTTCCCTTTATAATCCACAATTCTTTGAAAAAAGTCAATATTTTACGCAAAAACTGCTGACTAACACATATCCACAAAGCACCTATACCGAATGTAACTTTTACATTTGTTTACCTCTGAAGAGAACATAATCAAATATATGGAGTAAATGTAGACTTTTTGTTTCTCTTTCTAAAAAAAAATAAAACTAGATTCCTTTCTCAAACACTAAAGGTTTGAATAAAGAAATAACAAAATAATAGATGTATTTTAAAATAACAGACATATCTATCATCCTATTGTACTCTATGGGATATGAAGATTATTCGCTTGCCGAGCAAACCGGTTTTTCTAAGCGCCAAGTGGAAGCATCTTATTTTTTTCAATTTTGAAATTGATCCAAAACTTTTAGTTCCACATATTCCAACAGGAACAAAATTAGATTTCTTCGATAGTAAAACTTATATGAGTCTTGTGGCTTTTTTATTTTCAGACACCAAAGCAATGGGATTTATTCCAGCATTTTTTCATCGTTGTTTTGAAGAAATTAATCTTAGATTTTATGTTTTAAGAGAAGAGAAAGGCCATATCAAACGAGGGGTTGTATTCATTAAAGAAATTATTTCAAAACCTCTTATGGCTTGGATGGCTAATTATTTTTACCATGAAAACTACATCACCATGCCTACATCACATCATCTGAATATTGGGAATCATTATGAATATCAATGGGGTGCTTCCAAAGTCACAGTCACTGCAAATGGAAACCTATTGAATGTAAAAAATGATTCATTTGAAAGATGGATTACTGAACATTATTGGGGATATACGCGAATGAGCCCAAGAAAAACTATAGAGTATGAAGTAAAACATCCTGTGTGGAATCTTTATGAGGTAACAGATCATAAATTAAACATCGACTTTTCAAAATCATTTGGAAAAAAATATCAACCATATATACAAAACAAACCCTCTTCGATACTATTGGCTCAAGGGTCGGAGGTTACTGTACATTGGCCAAACACCTTGCTTATCTGATCTAAAAAACATTTATACTTATTTTTTAATCATGGAACCACGATGCAAAAACTGCTGCTTGATATAGATCTAAAAGTGTTACCCATATCTCCGGTACGGACCTAATTTGTACACAGAGTAGTTCAAAATTTACACAGAAAAAATTTGAAATGCATTCCATTAGGACTAATGGTTTTATTATATGAAGATGTTATCTGTTTCTTCGTTAATAGTTTGAACAAGCGTAGATAAAGATCAAAAGAATAAAAAATAATGTCTGCTTTATAATTACGATTCGTCTTTACATTCATCTACCGATATAATATTAAATTCTCTTCCTGTTTCTTCAGAAACATCAGAGCAAGAGAGGATGGCATTTTCTATAGCTGAATCTCGATCATCTCCGACACCATAAACCGAATGAGTCAAAATACAAGTACAACTGTTCTCATCACATGGTACTCTAAAAGCTCCCAGATATGTTTCCACCAAGTCCGGAATAAGTTCTACACATTGATTAATAGTCGTTTCGTTTGCTGGTTCTTGTAAAACCCCTGCAACATGTTCACATTCACAATACACCTGAGATTGTGCGTCAGCATCCCCCTCTTCAGCTTGAGCTAAAATTGGGAATAAAATAAAAAACGACAGCAATAACAAATATCTCATGCCGCTAAAACTATCATAAGTTGAAAAATCACGTCAATAGAAAATTCAAATTTTTAGTTGAATAAAGTGGAAAACTGCTAAAAAATAACTCTACATAGTTCTAAATCCTTGTAGTGTAATCTAAAGTAATTCAGAACTTCTATTCGCGCATGTAATTTTTTCAATAAACAATGGTGTAAAGCTAATGGAATCTTATGCCCAAGTCCTTGAAGCTGTACGGGAATACCAACAACTTGAAGGAGTACTTGCTTCAGGTTTAAAATTTAAACCTTCTAAAGTAAAAGATAGCATTTTTTAAAATGGTCGGACCGACTGGGATTTGAACCAGCGACCTCTACCACCCCAAGGTAGTGCGCTACCAGACTGCGCTACGGCCCGATATCAGGAAATCTGTTTATACAACCACTCCACAATCCCAGCCAAACAATAGGTATCCTGAGAACAATAAGAAATTAAATTCTTTCTTAAAATATCTTTTTTTGGATCCGCAGGAGCTAAATGAACCATCCTCTCAAAAACATTTTGTGCCATCAAACCATCCTGAACTTCCAAATGCGAATAGTTCCACTTCTCTCCCAATAAAACAGGAGCCACACTCTTCATACTCCAACTGGAACCAAACTCCTTAAAACAAACATAATTCCTCAACAAAGGAAGAGGATCCACCAACCTTGATTCAATAGACAGCAAAGCTGTGCTTAAATCAGGAAATAACTTTGCCATCTCTTTTAATCTTAAAGATTCAAATTGTTTGTAATATGCCACCACACTTCCTCGATCTCCTATAAACTCCACTAATTTTTTGGATAATTCATAACGAGGATCCGAAAAATCTGCATGCAAATAGTGTGCTTCATCTATCCTCTGCCCCTTAAAAAAACCTATATCCTTAGCCTCTTCTTCCTTCCCATCAAAAATACATAAAGCACTAAATTGAAAAGGAATATGCTGAAAAGGAGAAACTCCCTCAAACCTTGGAATAGCCGGAGCCACTGTTTCAAAATCCAAATAATAAAGAGGCTTTTTCCATAAAGATAATTCTTTCCGAATAGATTCCTTATCAACGTAAGGTTCTTTACATAAATGAACTTTTTTATAAATTTTTTGCCGAGGAAGTAACTCTTCATCCGGAATATCCTCTAATTTAATTTTATTTTGATGATAATACTCCCAAGCCAAAGCTCCCATCTCCGGCATATTCAACACACTGGGTTTAGGAACTTTTCCCCAACACTGCGACTTAAACCGACACTCATAAGGTTTATTACAATGTATGCCTATATCCACTTTAGGAATCTCTTTCTTATTTAAGGCCTGCTTAAACTCTTCCACCTTATCCGCAACCTGATTCTGTAAGTCATTTACTTCCTCGGTAATTTCTTTTTTTATAAAAAGGTTTTCCAAATTGGGATACACACAAGCTCTATTCAAATGCAAAATAAAACACCTATCTATCGAACAAGAGAACTGTTCCATAATATATTTTTGAATAGCCACATCCCATAAATGATCCTCCTTTAAACTCATCGAAGATTTCACTTCAATAATATCCCAAACAGAATCCTCCTTTAGATGAAGAATATCAATCCGAGCCATTAAATTGTTTTTAAAGAAAAAGGCCTCATATATATAAGGAAACTTTTGTTCCAAAGCCTTTTGAGTCTGTTCCTGAGCCAGTTTAAAATCCCAATAAGGAGCTTGAATCAATACCCCTTTAGGAAAACGGGTTCGAGCCTCCACTTGCACAGCATCCCCCTGTTTAAATAAACTTTTTTCCTGCAAAGTATACTCACGAGCCAATTCCGCATGATGCGTTTGAAAGTACAAGTTTTTAATACACTGAAACCCCTGCTTCAGCTTGGTCTTACTTAAGTAAATAAAAAGCCCCCAAGATATTTAAATACCTATCAAATTTTGCCATATATAGATTTATTTTGAATAAAAGATATCCATTAATAAATTCTTTGACGACACTATGTAACACTCTAACAAACTACTGAAATTTTACAAGAAAAACCTCTTAATAAAAACTCAGAAAAACAAAGTTTTCATTTTATAATAAACAAAAAATTTTGAGTGACATGAATACATAAGTATCAAAAGTAAACTCTATTCTTACAGGTTGCAAGACCTTTAAAAACTAACTACAATTTTAAAATGAATAAAAAAATTCAAATTCTTAAGTGGGCTGTACCTGCCATTGTATTAGGAGGTATATTTATTGGTATTTATCAAATAAAAAACCCTGCTGAAAGAGAAAAGCCGCTATCTTCACAAAATAATACAAATACTCCACAAAAAGAGGATACCTCCTCCATTAATAAACCAATACAAACATTTATTGCTTTAGGAGACTCTCTGACTGAAGGCTATCGTCTCCACCTACAATTTGCCTATCCTCATCTATTGGAAACACG
This sequence comes from Bdellovibrionales bacterium, assembly GCA_965197855.1. Lineage (GTDB taxonomy): Bacteria > Bdellovibrionota > Bdellovibrionia > Bdellovibrionales > UBA1609 > JAPPLG01. Next base: position 1,338,946 of record OZ240230.1, on the reverse strand, counting down.
TTTGAATAAAAAATTCCCTCAATACAAAACCAAAGTCATCAATGATGGTATTAGCGGCTCTACAACCAGCTCCGGAGTAACCCGTTTAAAAAGACACCTGCATTTAAAGCCCCGTGCTGTGTTGATTACCTTAGGCTCCAACGACGGCCTCAGAGGAATCCCTATTGATTCCATCAGAAAAAATCTTCAGGATATGATTGATCTTGCTCTCAACAATAATATAGCTGTTTTATTAGCCGGACTCAAACTCCCTATCAATTATGGAGAATCCTATCGGGAGCCTTTCGAACAAATTTTTAAAGACCTGTCTAAAGAAAATAATATTATATACATTCCCTTTCTATTAGAAGGAGTGGCTGGACAGCCTGCATTCAATTTACCTGACTTAATTCATCCCAATGAAGAAGGACATAAAATAATAACACAAACTCTTTATCCCTATTTCAGAAAATTCTATGAATAAACCCTAGTCCCTTTTATATATGACTGGATTCCTGCCTACGCAGGAACGAGGTGGTTGAGATGCCAACTGAAAACCACTGAGCCAAGAATTGTAGGAGCGAGGTGGTTGAAGTGCCAAAAAAACCCGCTGAACAAAATTGGAATCAGACTACATTTGTTCAATCTTGCTTTGCCATTCAAAACTGTCCCATATTCTGGGGCCGAGTATTTTTTCCAAAAGCTTTCCCTCCTTATCTAAAAGATAGGACTCCGGCAAAGCCTGTGGAGCAAATATCTGCACGACCTCATCACTCACACCTACAATGAAATTTTTACCAGGTTTTGCAAATTGCTTCATAAAATCCTGCACAACCGAACTATTTTCTTCCGTGACGGCAACCACTATCAGTTTATCCGGAAATAATTGAGCCAGTTTCATCAGAGAAGGAAGTTCTTCAACACAAGGCAAACACCAGGTAGCCCAAACATTGATTAAAACAACTTTGCCTTGAAAACCCACTAAACGGTATTCTTTTTGATTTAACCCTTGAAAGGAAAAATCCCACTCCCCTTTTTGCATATGATCTATATTTTGAAGCCTTTCAGGCAACTCTTCTTTTTTTAATGACAACCATATTGCTGAAGAAACCAGAAATATCAAAACAGAGAACATAACTGCATCAAGAATATATTTGGACTTTCTCATAAGAAAAATAATAACTATTCAGGACGATTTATTCGTCTGGAGTTTTGTTGAATTTTTCTAATTCTTTTTTTAGTCTGCTTCTTTTTCAAGTAAGTTTGTTTTTTTACTGCAGATAAAGGTTTTATCTTTTCATCCTGCATTTGAGTTGGATCGTAATCAACAAATTCCAAATAAACCATCTCAGCCTGATCCCCCGTTCTCTGCCCTACTTTTATCATACGAGTAAAGCCGCCTGCGCGATCTTTAAAACGAACACTGAGTTGATCCATAATTTTCGAAACCGCATTCACATTGGACAAACGTGAAAGAAGCACACGCCTTTGTGCCAAACCACCTTTCTTTCCTAAAGTCACAGCTCTTTCCACCACACGACGGGCATCCCGAGCACGAGGTAAAGTTGTTTTAATTCTCTCATGAGTGATCAAAGACTGCACCAAACCACGAATCAAAGCTTTACGAGGCCCAGATTTGAGCCCAAAAGAAGAACATTTTTGATGACGATGCCTCATTGATTTTCCCTTTCAGGCTTAGAGGTGTCCAAATCTTCATCTTCTTCAATATTAATATCCTGAACTTTCTCAACTGGAGGAGCAGTAGCAGGTTCAGAATAAGAATCAGGAGAATAATTGGATTTAGGAGCTTCAACAGTGCCAAGCGTTTTCAAATGCTTAGGAGGCCACCCCTCAATAATCATACCTAAACCCAGTCCCATAGGTTTTAAAATATCTTTAATTTCATTGAGAGATTTACGTCCAAAATTTTTAGTTTTAAGCATATCCTGCTCGGACTTGGTCACCAAATCTCCAATGATACGAATTTTTGCATTTTTCAAACAATTTGCACTTCTTACAGAAAGTTCCAAATCTTCAACAGGTCTGAACAAAGTCTCATTAAACTGATGTTTATCTTCATCTTCTTCTTTTTGTACAGGTTCTACATTTTCATCAAAGTTAATAAATACCTGAAGCTGTTCTTTTAAAATTTTATATCCCAGAGGAATAGCTTCAACAGATTTAATAGAACCATCTGTCCATACCTCAATTACCAGAGAGTCATAATCTGTTCTCTGTCCGACACGAGCGCTTCCCACACTATAATTCACACGTCGGATAGGACTGTGAATGGCATCCACACCAACATAACCCACAGGCAGTTTTCTATCGGACTCATCCGCTTGAACATAACCACGATCAAAAGTGACCAGTATTTCTGCAGAAAAATGAGCATCGTCCCCAATAGTTGCAATATGTTGATCCGGGTTCAAAACTTCAATGTCCGGAGTCACTTGTATGTCCTTGGCTGTCACAGGACCCTTTTCTGTTTTTTCAATCTTTAGAAAATGCTCTTCAGCATTGTCCTGGCGAAACCTCACTTGTTTCAAATTTAAAATAATGTTCGTCACATCCTCTAAAATACCCGGTAGTGTGGTGAACTCATGAACCACCCCTTCAAACTTCACAGCAGAAATAGCGGATCCCATCATGGAATTTAATAAAACTCGTCGAATCGCATTTCCTAAAGTTAAACCATAACCTCTTTCCAAAGGACGAATATGAAATTTGCCATAATTATCCGTTAAAGTTTGATGATCAATATCCAAACCCTTCGGTTTAATAAGGCCCGTCCAATGTTTATAATAGTGATCTTTTATGTCCATCTTTGTGTCCATCTTTTCCATTTTTTTAAATCCTCCTTCTTTTTGGGGGTCTACACCCATTGTGTGGAATAGGAGTCACATCTCTCAATGAATGAATTCTAATGCCCATAGAAGCAATGGTTCGAACCGTCATCTCCCGACCGCTTCCAGGTCCTTTTAAAAAAACATCCACAGTTTGTACTCCACATTCTTTTGCTTTTTTAACTGCATCCTCAGCAACTGCTTGAGCTACAAAAGGAGTTCCCTTACGGCTCCCTTTAAACCCTAATAAACCAGAGGAAGACCAACAAAGAGCATTCCCGGAAGGGTCTGTAAAAGTGACCATTGTATTTCCAAAACTGGCTTGAATATAACAAAACCCTTGCGGAATATTTTTTTTCTCTTTTTTCTTTTTTGGTTTTCGAACAGACATAATATTTCCTAAGTTTTAGAGAGAGATTGTTTTTTATTGGCAACGGTTTTCTTTGGACCTTTTCGAGTGCGGGCATTTTGTCTGGTGCTTTGTCCTCGAACAGGCAATCCCTTTCGATGACGAATCCCCTTGTAACTTCCAATATCCATAAATCTTTTAATAGACAAGCCCACTTCACGGCGAACATCCCCTTCCACACGGTAACCTTTTTCAATAACAGTTCGAAGAGTGGCGACATGATCATCTGTGAGTTGGTGCACTCTCAAAGAAGACTCAAAGCCTGCTTTTTTACAAATATCACTGGCACGAGTACGTCCAATCCCATAGATATAAGTTAAAGCCACTTCAACTCTTTTATTTTTTGGTAAATCCACACCAGCTATACGAGCCACGTTAACCCTGCCTTTGTTTATGTTTGGGGTTTTTACATATGACGCAGATTAAACCCCACCTGCGCACAACACGACAATCTTTACATATTTTTTTTACAGAAGCGCGAACTTTCACTTTGTACCTCTATTCCTATAAATTTTGCAAGTATTGAGTAACATAAAACCTCTAAAGCAGTAAATATCTAGCTCTTTTTAAACAATTCTTCAAGTCTCTCTCTCACTTCTTCGGGAGAGCCTTTAGCTGAAATCTCTCGAATGAGGCCTTTATCCTTGTAGTACTCTGTTAAAGAGCTCTGCTCCACAAAATATCTCTTCAAACGTGGACGAACAATTTCCAGCTTATCATCCTCTCTTTGAATAAGATTTTCACCTGTTTCATCGCAAATACCCTCTTTTTTCGGAGGTGAAAAATAAAGATGATAAACACGGCCGCTCTTAAGAGCCACCCTTCGACCTGTTAATCTTTTAACAAGCTCCTCTTCATCCAAAGTTAAAAGAACCACTTGATTTAAAGCTAAGTCTTTTCTGGCCATTAATAGATCCAAAGCTTTAGCTTGAGGCACAGTACGAGGGAAACCATCCAAGATACACCCCTTTGAACTTAAAACCTCTTCCACAAGAGAAATCATCAAATCATCCGGAACCAAAAGTCCTTGATTCATATATTCTTGTGCCTGAAGACCCAACTTTGTTTTTTGACTGACAGCCTCTCTTAACAAATTGCCGGTACTAATATGCTCCAAACCATATTTTTTGGCCAAAAAAATAGCTTGCGTTCCTTTTCCAACGCCCGGAGGACCCATCAAACAGTAATACAATTAAATTTCCTTCTTAATACTGAACTCGCCTGCTTCGAACCCGCACTCCACGAACCAACCCTTCATATTTGGCAGAAAGTAAATGAGATTGAATCTGCTGAGTGGTATCCAAAGCCACACCCACTAAAATCAACAGGCTGGTCCCTCCAAAATAAAAAGGTATATTCAACTGCTGAACTAAAATTGTAGGTAAAATACAGACAAGACTTAAATATGCCGCACCACTGACCGTCAGCAAATCCACGACTCTTTTCACATAGTCCGCTGTATGCCGTCCAGCCCGAATTCCAGGAATAAAACCTCCATATTTTTTTAAATTATCCGCCATTTCTGTTGAATTAAAAACCACCTCTGTGTAGAAAAAACAAAAGAACACAATCATGGCAACAAAGAATAGATTAAAGATAGAAGAGCCAGGCGCTAAAAAATTACCTGCATTTTGTAACCACTCAACATCAACATATTGAGCCAAAGTCGTTGGAAAAAGCAATAAACTGGAGGCGAAAATAGGAGGAATCACTCCAGATAAATTCAACTTTAAAGGAAGGTGCGAACTTTGTGTCGAAGGCTGTTTGCCCATAGCTCTTTGAGAATATTGTACGGGAATTCTCCTTTGCCCAGCTTCAATAAAAATAATAACTCCCACAACTACAGCCATAAACAAACCTAAGCCCAAACCTAAACCACCGGTCATTTCCCCGCTTCGAATCATTTGAAATAAATTCACAGCTCCTGAAGGGATACCAGCGGCAATACCAGCAAAAATAATTAAACTAGCTCCATTTCCAATTCCTTTCTCATTAATTCTCTCTCCCAACCACATAATTAAACAACTTCCTGCAGTCAGAGTGATAATTGTAAAAACATAAAATGGAACCATTCCAAAGTAAGGAGTCACTACCAAAGGTAAACCCTCTGGAGAAGTAGAAGCCATTAAAAATTTAGAAATTCCAAAACCCTGAAAAATAGAAAGCAAGACTGTGGCATACCTGGTATATTGATTTATTTTAGTTCTTCCAGACTCACCTTCTTTTTTCAATTGCTCCAAATAAGGAACACCTGATTGAAGAAGCTGAAAAATAATAGAAGCAGTAATATAAGGAATAATTCCCAATGCAAAAACACTAAACCGCTCTAAAGCTCCACCTGTAAATGTGTTTAGGAGACCAAAAACTCCCCCTCCCTGAGCTTGAAAAAAAGACAACACAGCTTCGTTATCCACACCTGGCGTAGGCACCTGAACACCCACCCTATAAATAACCAAAACAGCAACAGTAAATAAAATACGGTCTCTTAAATCTTTGGGAAATGATAAATTGGACATAAAACCTTACCTTGTATTAGAAACCACCAAAGCTTTTCCACCTTGCTTTTCAATTTTTTCCTTAGCAGATCGACTAAATTTATGAGCTTCTATTATTAAAGATTTTTCTATACTTCCATTACCTAAAATCTTGATTTTCCTTCCCTTTTTAGCTAATTTCTTTTTCACTATATCAGAGATGCGAAGCTCTCCCTCCAACTTGGAAAGCTGGGACAAATTGATGATGTCATACTTTGTTTTAAAATCTGCATTAGTAAAACCAAACTTAGGAAGACGACGAGCCAAAGGCATTTGTCCCCCTTCAAACCCTCTCGGAATATTAACTCCGGATCTAGCTTTCTGACCCTTATGTCCCTTTGTGGAAGTGCCTCCCTTGCCGCTTCCTTTTCCACGACCCAGTCTCTTGGATTTTTTTCTGTGTGCTGGTTTTAATTGTGATAATAAATTCATTTTTTTAACTCCACCAAGTGTTTTACTTTTTGTATCTGACCCCAAGTGCAAGGATTATCAGGAACCTCTTTGGTTTGGTGAACTTTCCGTAAACCTAAACAACGAAGAGCTTCCTTTTGTGCAGGACTTCGGCGAATAGGACTTTTCTTTAATGTAAGTGTAATCATTTTTTATTTCCCTCTGAATCTTTCTTTTCTTTCACACTCATCAATTGGTTCAAACCATTCAAAGTTGCCTTCACTACATTATGAGGATTACGGCTTCCAACTCTCTTAGTTAAAATATCTTTCACCCCTATACATTCCAATACAGCACGAACAGGCCCTCCGGCAATGACACCCGTTCCCTGAGAAGCTGGTTTTAATACCACACGAGAGGAGCCAAACTCCCCCAATACCTCATGAGTTAAAGTGCGATTCTCCTTAAGCGGTATTGTATTTAAAAACTTCTTGGCCACTCTGGAAGCCTTGCTAATAGATTCGGGCACCTCACTGGCTTTGCCCAAACCAACACCCACTCTACCTTGTCCATCTCCCACCACAACCAAAGCAGAAAAGGAAAATCTACGACCCCCTTTAACTACCTTAGCCACACGGTTAATCGACACTACTCTTTCTAAAAACTGCTGTTCATCCATATTTTCACTTATCCCAACTTATCCTTTTTAAAATACATTTCCCATCTCTACCATTGACTCGACAACATCAATCTACTCCATATAAAAACTCTTCCTCATTAAAAAACCAAACCGGCTTTTCTAGCTCCATCAGCAACAGATTGAATACGTCCATGATAAATATAACCATTCCTATCAAATACAACTTTCTGAATACCTTTTTTCTGAGCTATATCAGCCATCATCTTACCCACATCTAAAGCCTTATCACAACCATTCTTACTTTCACTAAACTTTAAAGAACTACTACTAGCCAAAACTTTTTGAGCCTCATCATCCACCAACTGTGCATAAATATGACGATGACTTTTAAAGACAACCAAGCGAGGCCGCTCAGCAGTTCCAGCAATCTTCTTGCGAATAATTGCCTTGCTCTTCAACCTTCTCTTATATTTATCGCTCTGATTTTTTTTTATATAAACTCTAATCATTTTTTCTCTGCTCCAGACTTACCTGCTTTCTTACGAATCACTTCATCCAAATATCTCACTCCCTTTCTTAAATAAGGCTCTGGAGGTCTTAAACTTCTCAACTGAGCGGCCACCTGCCCCACTTGCTGTCGATTGGCTCCGGAAATATTAATCTGAGTCTGTTTCTCCACTTTAATCTCAATCCCCAAAGGAATACTAAAAGAAATAGGATGAGAGTAGCCTAGATTAAGTTCCAATTTTTGACCGGAAACAGAAGCCTTATAACCCACACCATTAAGTTTTAAACCCTTTGACCAACCCTCACTTAAACCCTTTACTGCATTTTGAATCAAAGCCCTATAGAGACCATGAAAAGCTTTTGTTTTTGGATCATCGTTTTTTCTTTTTAAAGTTAACTGTCCTTGATCGACACTTACTTCAATCTCAGGACGCACTAAAACTTTTAATTCTTTTCCCTGTTTCTTTAAACAAACTTCATTATTGGAAGTCACTTGAACTTCCAAACCTTCTGATAAAGACACTGGCATTTTTCCTATTCTAGACATATTTACCTACCAAATTTGACAAAGCATTTCACCGCCCACATTAAGGTCTTTGGCTTCTTTGCCTCCTAAAATTCCTTTACTTGTACTCAATACCACTAACCCATAACCAGAACACACGGAAGGAATATCCGACACTTTCACATATCTTCTACAAGAAGGCTTACTAACTCTTCCAATATGCTGAATAGCCGGCTTTCCTTGATTTTTATATTTTAAATAAACACGAATCAGCCCTTGAGCTCCGGATTGAGCTACACGGTATCCTCGAATATATCCATAATTTTTCATTTGCTCAGCAATACCCACCTGAATCTTAGAAAGTGGAATATCCACCTTGCTATGAGAAGCATGCAGGCCATTTCTAATGCGAGTACAAAAATCTGAAATTCTATCCATTTGTTATCCCTCTTTCCAATATTACTTCCTAAATGGAAAACCTAATTTTTTTAAAAATAAAAGTGCTGTTCCATCAGCATCTGCTGTTGTATGAATATTAATATTAAAACCTCGGATTGCATCCACTTTATCATAGTTCACTTCAGGAAAGACAATTTGTTCTTTTATGCCCAAATTATAATTTCCATGTCCATCAAAACTCCGAGGAGACAAACCCTTAAAATCCCGAACACGAGGTAAAGCAAAGTGAATCAATCTTTCCAAGAAAGACCACATATATTGACGTCTCAAAGTTACAAAACCTCCAAGAGCAATCCCTTTTCGAGTTTTAAATTGAGCCACAGCCTTTTTAGCTCTCCTTAAAGCCACCTTCTGACCTGCAATTTGTGTGAGATCCTTCAAAGCATGATCCAGCACTTTTGGATTTGTCAAAGCCTCACCAATACATGTGCTTACAACCACTTTTTCAATAGCAGGCACCTGCATAACACTTTTTAAATTCAATTCCTTCTTTAAATCAAATCGAAGTTTTTGATATTGTTCTTGCAACATCAACATATTTAAAGCACCTCCGGAGCCATAGAAATAATTTTAATAAATTTTCTGGCTCTCAATTCTCTTGCTACAGGTCCAAAAATACGAGTGCCGATAGGTTCACGATTATTGTTTAACAGCACGGCAGAGTTTTCATCAAATCGAATAGAAGTGCCGTCCGGTCTATGAATTTTATAAACCGTTCGTACAATAACAGCTTTGCTCTTTTCTCCGGCTTTCACTTTGGAATTGGGAAGAGCATTCTTTACAGACACAACAATAATATCGCCAATAGAAGCCGTTTTGCGATGAGTGCCTCCCAACACTTTAATGCATTGAACTTCTTTAGCACCGGAGTTATCCGCCACTTTTAATCTGGACTGCATTTGAATCACGAGCGATCTCCCTGTTCTAAAACCTGAGCTAATCTCCATCTTTTTGTTTTACTGACAGGACGTGTTTCAAAAATACGAACCTTATCTCCCACCTTAGATTTATTCTTTTCATCATGTGCTTTAAAGATAATACGTTTACGAATATATTTACCGTATTTCTTTTCCTTTTGAGAACGGTAGACCTGAACTGAGATTGTCTTCGTTTGAGACTTCACAACTTGGCCCACAAGTTCCTGTCTTAATTTTCTTTTCTGTTTCATTGTTTCTTCTCTTGATGAGGTTGATGAAGAGCTGTTTGAACTCTAGCTCGATCTTTTCTTAAACGTCTTAAAGTCAAAGGATTCGGAAGTCTCTGCATACTGAGTTTCATTTTGGCATCAAAAACATCCTGATTGAGTTGTCTGAGTTTTTTTCTCAATTCTTCTTTGTTTAAATTTTTAATTTCCACATACTTCATTTAATTTCTCTCCAAAAACCGAGTTTTAAACGGCAGTTTATGAGACGCCAATCGAAAGGCTTCCTTAGCCTCATCACGACTCACCCCTGAAATTTCAAATAAAATACGTCCGGGACGAATAGCGGCTATCCAAAATTCTACATTACCAGCACCTGAACCCATACGCGTTTCCAATGGCTTCTTTGTAATGGGCCGATCCGGAAACACACGAATCCACATTTTGCCAGCTCTTTTTACAGATCTGGAGATAGCAATACGGCTCGACTCAATCTGACGATTTGTTAACCTTCCGCCTTGCAAACTCATTAAACCAAATTCACCAAAAGACAATGTCGTCCCCTTTTTTGCCAAAGTTTTAAACTGATCTCTATGTTGTTTTCTCCACTTCACTTTTTTAGGGCTGAGCATGAACTCCCCCTTTTTTGTAAACTTCACCGTGGTAAATCCAAACTTTTAAACCAATCACACCATAAGTGGTTTGAGCAATAGCTGTTGCATAATCCACATTGGCTCGTAAAGTATGAAGAGGAATGCTTTTTTCATTGTACCATTCTGCTCTGGCAATTTCCGCTCCATCCAAACGCCCGGCAATTCTAATTTTAATTCCACGCACACCTTGACGAACAGAAGCCGCCATTGCTTTTTTTAAAGCCCTTCTCCAAGACACTCTTTTTTCCAATTGCAAAGCAATATTTTCAGCAACCAGTTGAGCATTCAAATCCGGCTTTCGAACTTCGTTAATACTAAGCATCACTTTCCCGCTGGGGACATGCTTTTGAATATCAGAAGTTAAAGCATCAATACCTACACCTTTTTTTCCAATCACTACACCAGGTCTGGCTGTAGAAATAATCACCTTCACTTGAGCGGCTGTTCTTTCTATTTCAATTTGAGAAACACCTGCATGTCTCAGTTTCTTTTTAATATAAAGACGAAGTTTATGATCCTCTTTTAAATTTTCAACGTACTTACTCCCTTTGGCATACCACCTGGAATCCCAACCTCGAATAACACCTAGTCTAAATCCTAAAGGACTTACTTTCTGCCCCATAACAACTACCTCTCACCTAAAACCACTGAAATATGTGAAGTCCTTTTAATAATGGACGAAGCGCTTCCCCGCGCTCTCGGCATAAAAGATTTCCTATGAGGACCTCTATTTACATAAATACTTTTGACATAAAGCTTATCTACATCAATAGTTTTTTTCTGTTCTGCATTGGCCATACCAGATTGAATAAGCTTATGAATTAATTTAGATGCCTTTCTATTTTGCACAGATAGAATTTGGATGGCTTGATGAATATTCTTACCACGAACCAAATTGACAACCGGCAAAGTTTTCAAAACACCAACTCGAGCATATTTTAATGTTGCTTTCACTTCCATCATTTCACCTTTTATTTTTTATCTCCGGCCTTTGCTTGAGATTTTTTGCCGCCCGCATGAGAATTAAAAACACGGGTCATGGAAAATTCTCCTAATTTATGTCCAATCATATTTTCTGATATAAAAACCGGAATAAATTTCTTACCATTATGTATTGCAAACGTTAAACCAACTGCATCAGGCGTAATCGTAGATCTCCTGGACCAGGTTTTAATAACTTTTTTATCCCCTTGTTTTTTTGCCTTCTCAATTTTTTCCATCAAGTGGTAATCCACAAAAGGACCCTTTTTAACTGAACGACCCATAATTAACCTTTCTTCTTATGTCTAAATTTTACAATCATTGAACGAGTTCTTTTATTGTTTCGCGTTTTTAAACCTTTACAGGATTTTCCCCAAGGAGTCATTGGATGATTTCCTTTACCCACTCCTTCACCACCTCCCATAGGATGATCAATAGGGTTCATAGCCATTCCACGTACACTGGGACGTTTTCCCTTCCATCTGGTTCTTCCTGCTTTACCACTTTTTATATTGGACACATCTGTATTACTGACTTGTCCAATAGTTGCTGTACAACGAGAAAGTACCTGACGAACTTCTCCAGAGGGAAGTTTCACCTGACAATAATTGCCTAACTTCGCCGCCACTATCGCTTGCCCTCCGGCTCCACGAACCAATTGTCCTCCCTTACCGGGCCTCAGTTCAACATTATGAATAGAAATCCCTAATGGAATTTCAGAAAGAGGCAGGCAATGCCCCGGGCGAATATCCGCTTTTTCCCCACTCATAACTTTCTGTCCTACTTTTAATTCCAAAGGAGCTAAAATATAAGATTTTTCTCCATCCAGATAATGTAGGAGAGCGATTCTTGCACCGCGATTTGGATCATACTCTATAGAAGCCACAGTGGCCGGCACTTGTTTGATTCTTTTAAAGTCAATTTTTCTATAACAACGTTTATGACCCCCGCCATGATGACGAACAGTAATACGTCCATAGTTGTTGCGGGCAGATTTTTTACTCAACCCTACAACAAGAGATTTTTCAGGTTTTTTTGCTGTGATTTCTGTAAAATCAAAACCCGTTTTATTTCTCAATGATGAATTTCTTGGTTTATACTGACGCATATTAAGCACCCTCAAAGATTTTTATTTTTTCACCTGATCGAAGACGAACGATAGCTTTTTTCCAATAAGGCACACGTCCTATTCCTTTGGAGGTACGTTTCGATCGGCCTCGGCATATAGAAGTACGCACTGCTAGAACTTTCACACCAAAATATTTTTCTACATAAGATCGGATTTGAGTTTTACTTGCTTTCTTATCCACCTCAAAAACATAAGTTTGGTGTTGAGCCAATTCATTGTTTTTTTCTGTTACTAAAGGACGTTTGATAATCATTTAAGCCTCTTTTCCATAAATCTCATGAATTTTTTCAACAGCATTTTTAGTGCAAATCACATATTTATATTTTAAAAGATCATACACATTTAAACCCTGAACTTCGAGCAGTTGGTAATAAGGAAGATTGCGACAAGCACGTGAAAAAAAAACATTCTTATCATGATCCACCAATAAAGATTTAGGAGAAAACTTTTTCAGCCTATTATTCAATTCCTTTGTTTTTCCTTCTTTAGAAGTCATATCTTCCACAACAACAAAAGCATCTTTGGAAAGAAGATAAGATAAAGTGCTCCTGATCCCCAGTTTTTTCACTTTCGCTCCTATTTTCTTGGAATATTTGCGTGGTTTGGGACCATGGATAACACCACCAGCTCTCAGCAAAGGAGAACGAGAAGATCCTTGACGTGCTCGCCCGGTTCCTTTTTGTCGAAAAGGTTTTGCACCACCGCCTCTCACTTCCGCACGGGTTTTAATGTTGTGGCTTCCCTGTCTTTTCTTAGCTTGTCCCATTCGAACTAGTTCACTCATAATATCCAAACGCACGTCTTGTTTAAAAATAGAAGTGTTGAGTTGAATTTCACCACACTTTTTTTTCTCCCAATTAAATACATCTACAGTCATGGCACTCATTGTAAGACCTCTTGTTTTCTAATTTCGATCAATGAATTTTTAGCCCCTGGAACAGGACCCTGAACCAAAATAGCCCCCTGAGAAGGCAAAACATCCACAATACGTGATTTTTGAGTAATTCGATCGCAACCAAAATGACCTGGCATTTTTTTACCTGGAAAAACACGTCCTTGAGTCGCCGTATTAGCTACGGAACCTGTTGTTCTATGTTTTTCAGCTCCATGAGACGCCGGTCCTCCGCCAAAACCCCATCTTTTGACAACCCCTGAAAAACCATGTCCTTTGGAAATACCACTTACAAAAACTGCATCGCCTTTTTGTAAACTCTCTATGGATACCTGCTGTCCCACACTCACATCTTTCGGAAGAGATCCTCTGACCTCCTTAATATAGACAGCTTTATTTTTAAAACCTGCTTTTGTTAAATGATTTTTTATAGATTTATTGGATTTTTTTGAAGATTCAAGAGCCACTTGAACAGCTGTATAGCCTTCCTTTTCTTTTGTTTTAATCTGTGTCACTCGAACTGTTTTATATTGCACAACTGTGACTGGAACCATGTGATTTTTTTCATACACATTAGTCATACCCACTTTAAAAGCAAAAAGAGAATTCAACTTGATAGGTGTACCTTCCTTCTGATTTGTTTTTTGCTCCGACTGTACATTTGACTCTTTAGAGTCAACAGAAGTTGCTACAGATTCTTCTTTAGAAGAAACCTTTGCAGAAGAGTTTTTTGAGTCCTCTGTTGGAGTCTTCTTAACAGGAGTTGTTTCAGAAGATTTTAAAGAGTCTTTGGATGAGTTATTCATTGCCAGATCCTGTAACAATATTGACATCCACCCCTGCTGGAAGATCCAATTTCATCAACTGAGACACAGTTTGAGGCGTAGGGTCAGATATATCTAAAAGTCTTTTAAAACGTCTAATTTCAAACTGTTCTCGAGATTTTTTATTTACATGAGGAGACCTCAAAACAGTATACCGGCTAATACCTACTGGGAGAGGAGTAGGCCCTTTAACCATAGCCCCTGTTTTTTTAGCTGTATCCAAAATATTTCGAGCAGAAACATCCAATAACTTATGGTCAAAGCCTGTTAGACGAATCCGAATTTTCTGGCCTCTCATATTTTCCATTACTGCAACCTTTTAAAAACTACTTCATGTAATATATTTAATAACCCTGTTAATTAGCTGAAGTTCCAAGGAAAAACCTAAAATCAAACAGCAAAAAACCCTCAACCTATTGGATTCCAGTTTCCTCTTTTTAAACCAAGAGGACTTAAAGTCTCGCAGGTTAGGGCAGGGTTGATGAATATGTTCTAAAGGGGCAAGCACTGTCAACAAAAGTTTTCTTACCCAAGAGAAAACCCATCTATCATATAATTTAAAAGAACATGAATAATGTGATTTTAAAGCACCTTTACAATTGTTCCATGTCAAGATTTCATAGAATAGTTTTAAAATGGATGGATTTGTGAAATATCTTTTTGACCAGTTATAGCCATAAAGAGTCTTTCCAAACCTAAAGCAATGCCTGAGCTGGGGGGCATAGTTTTCATCTCCTGAATCAGCTCTTTATCTTCCACAATTTCTTCTGAATTTTGAAGCTGTTTTCTCACTTTTAAGTCCTGTTCAAAAACCTCCTGCTGTTCCTGAGGATCGTAAATCTCATAAAAAGCATTGGCCAGCTCCAAACCCTTCCAATAAAATTCAAAACGATCCGCCCAACCTTCAGAGTTTAATCGAGAGTACGCCCTCAGTGATGGAGGATAATATTCTACAATCGTAGGAACATCAGAAGCTAAGTTTCTTTCAATTTTATTTAAAAATAATAAATGAAAAAAATCTTCGAATGTTCCGGAGGATTCAAATGGAATTTGAAATTTTTCCAGGACAGGTATCAAGTCTTCGGCTTGAGACTTTGGAGTTAAATCCACTTCACAATAAGTTTTAAAAAGTTCTGAAATAGAAAATATTCTAAAAGGTTTAATGGAAAATGAAATAATATTTTTTTTCTTTAGATATTTAAGTAAATCCCTCAAGTCATTAATCAGCTGATCTAATACAGCATCTGCTCTGTACCACTCTAACATATAAAATTCACTAAGATGCTGAGACCCTGATTCATTATTTCTAAAACATTTATGAATTTCAAAAATATTTCTTCCTCCCCGACATAATATTTTTTTTAGATGCATTTCCGGTGAAGGAGCGAGCCACACTTTCTCCTGGGATCCATTGATACTCTTGATCGTTGAAAAAAACTCCAAATGAAATTCTGTCCCAGGGCTATTTACAAGCATAGGGGTCTCTATAGGGCAGAAATCTTTGGATAAAAAGAAGTCCTGAACGGCTCTGACGAAATCAAACCAAGTTTGTGATTTTTTTTTATCCCATTTAGAAATATCCATATAACTGGCTGTTATATCTAAAATTGATATAAAAACAACCAGTTATAATATTCCGAACCTTTTAATATGGAATCGTAGAAAGGTTTGTCAGATGTCCTGTGGGGTTTTCCAATACACTCATCACCTTCACCGGAATATTCGACTCCACAGTCAACTGCCACTTTCCTATTCCATCTCCCAAGGCTCCTTCCAAAGCTTCATCTCCAAATCCTGTTTCTGTTCCTGAAAACTCTCTTTCTCCTGATTCTAACTCGCTAGCCTTGATTGTTCGAACTTTTCCTGCCGGTACTGTAAAACTCACATCTGTACCCGGTGAACTTCCTAAGTCATCTACTCCACTGATTACCACTTCTGCAGGCTCTCCATTCAGATTCATCACCCTTAGAATACTCACCTGTGCTTCATTGCTTCCAGGGTTAAAAATAGCTACCCGGTGATAAGTTCCCTCCTCATAACCTGCGACTAAATCATGTATTGATGTTAAAAAACCTCCTGGTGCTCTAATATAAGCCAGCACACTAATATCTTGTTCACTGGATAATTCCAAACGCCAATCTCCTTCCCCTGTTCCTGTACTGCCAGTCAGTCCTTTCTCTATATTTCCTAGTTCTAAATCATCCGAGTTAAACTGCTGAGTCTTATTGGCTCCTACAGATAAAGTCAGAGGCTCATATTCCCAGTCCGTATTATTATGGGCTGTAATAGAAACACTAGCTTCTTCTTCAGAGTTATTGATGACTCTTAAAAACCCTTGTCTTCCTTTTGCATCCGCAGAGGCTGGAAACAAAGGTGCAAGATAGTCTGTTTTATCTTCATCATTATCTTCTTCTTCACCATCTTCACTTTTCTCCAAAATCCTTGGAACGCTTGAAAGATTTGAGATATGACCTGTAGGGCTTTCAAGTAAACTCATCGCTATTAAAGGCTGATCAGACTCAATAAACAACTGCCATTTAATTACACCATCTTCTAAAGCTCCGCTTACAATGCCTTCTCCTGTTCCGGATTCTAAATCTTCTGATGTGAGCATACTTACTGAATTTGCCGGAATAGAAAGTCTGACAACACTTCCCGGAGACATCCCCTCATCATCCACTCCTGTAATGGAAACCTGTGCAATTTCTGCTGTCGTATTGATTAAACGTAAAATACTGACCTGGTTCATGTTGCTGGCTGGATTAAAAATCACTACATGTTTATATAAATCCTGATCTTCTTTTGATACTTCTTCATTACTCACATAATCAGAATAAGGCACAACTTCATGCATGGTGGTTACAAAGCCATCAGTAGTTCTGACATAAGATAAAGTCTCAATCACTAAATCAGACTCCAATTGAAGCCTCCAATCACCCTCTCCTGTATCTACTCCACCTGAAAGACCTTTATCCACATTGCCCATTTCCAAATCATCCGAGTTAAAGTGAGCTATAGAGTTTGCTGAAATAGAAAGTGTAATGGGATCTTTTTCAACTCCAGAATCATCAATCGCTGTAATCATAACTTCTCCGGATTCATCAGAATGATTGATCACTCGAACAAAACCCTGTCTGGTCATTGAATCTGCTGTGGATGGGAAGAAAAAGACTTGATTGTCTCCATGTACAGTAACGTTGAAAGAAATTGAGCCTGCTTCATCTCTATAATCAGCTCCTGTAATGGTCACTGTTGTAATGCCAGGGCGCATAGCTTGCACTGTTACCATTGAATCTTCCACACTCACTTCTACCACTGAAGAATCTTCACATTCTGCAATAAATGTCAATTGTCTCCTCTCAGGATCACGAAGGTGATAAGTAGCATCCACTTCTGAACTCTCTCCTGCTTTTAATACCAGATCTACAGCAGGTCGGATGACTTCTGGAGGTTTATTACTACTTCCACCGCCACCTCCTCCGCCAGAGCCTCCTCCTGAAGAACCACCTCCAGAACTGCCGCCGTCATCATTACCACCTCCGGAACTACCTCCAGAACTGCCGCCGTCATCGTTACCACCTCCAGATGTGCTTGGAGTCGTATCATTGTCTTGAACAACTGTTGAGGCAGAAGAAACTCTGATGTCATAAGCATCATCTTCTGTAAGTGTGACTGTAACTGTACTGTCTGCCTCATCTACTGAATCATCTTCTGTAAATACATGAATAGACTTACTGGTCTCATTTCCACGAAACGTGGTTGAAACGGGGTTTGAGCTTGTTAACATAGACCCTGTTTCTGTCACACTAAAATTGACCGTCTGACTGGTTGAAGTATCTCCTTCACGGTCTACAATAAAAGAAACTGTATTCCCTTCTGTTTCTGATTCAGAATGAGCAAAAATAGAAAACGTAGGTTTATCTTGTTCCGGCCAGGTGACTCCTGGATCAGTCAATATCCTCACTCCACTTGGAAGATTAAGAACACCACGGGGAAGTGTTTCCAATAAAGGGTTTCTTCTTAAGTCAATCTCCTGAATGGAAGTCAGTCCATCAAAAAGACCATCAGCAATATCTTCTGCTCCAAGAGCATTATAACCAAGATCAAGTTTTTTTAAATTAGTTAAGCCTTCAAAGATTCCAGCTGGAAGAGCTTGTGAGCCAAACCCATAAGGATGGTATTCGTACCACATATCAAACATATCCAGTATTTCTAGTTTTTTAAGGTGGCGGAAAAAACCACGAGGTAACGTTAAAATACGATTGCTTCCAATATCAAGCTCGCGCAGGTTTGGTAAATGCTTCCAAACTTCCGGATTGATATATTCTCCTAATCTCGTGTTTTGAGGACGATTGGGATTTCCGGGAGGAACTTCATAAGTCATATTGTTACGCTCGACACTTAGCGCTCTTAAATTGCTTAATCCTTTAAAGAAATCTTCCGGCATTAGTTCAAGTAAATCAATATTTTGAATACCCAAGGTTTCAAGCTGTGCAAGAAACCAGGATGGTGCATCCGGCAAGACCTGAAGGAGCTTGTCTTCAAAAAAACACTCTTCACACCATATAGTTTTCACACCGGTCAGCCCATCAAAATCACCTGGTTTAATAAGAGTGTAATAATGATGTTCACCATCAATTTCAAGTCCACCACGAAGATCAAGCTTTTGAATTCCAGATAGTTGAGAGCTTGTTAGATTTGTTTCATAAGTTTCTGTTTCAGGATCACAGGTGGCACTTGACCTTGACACTTGTTCAAGAACAGCCAAACGCACCATAAGACTTCGATTGCAAAATTGCTCAGCATCAATGGTCGTCTGAGCGTAAAGAGAAGAAATACCATAAACAATAATCAAACAGAGAACGAAAGTTCTCAACACATATTGAATAAAATGACCCAGCATTAACATAAGCAATAAACCAGAAATTTTGATTTCTAATAAAACCCATGTTTTGTACCATAAAGATACAATATCAAATACAAAAAAGACCAATAATGTAGATAATTCCTACTTGTTTTCTTTTTTACACAGAAAGGAGAAACAATTTAATTATGGAGTTGTAGAAAGATTTGTTAGATGCCCTGTGGGGTTTTCCAATATACTCATCACCAATACTGGAACATTAGACTGTACATTCAACTGCCACTTGCCTGTTCCATCTTCCAAAGCTCCTTCCAGTGCTTCATCCTCAAAACCTAACTCCGATTCAGAAAACTCCCTGATTCCAGTTTCCAATTCTTGTGCTGTGATTGTTCGAACCTTTCCTGCCGGAACCATAAAACTTACATCTGTTCCAGGTGAAATCCCTGTATCATCTATCCCACTGACTACGATATATGCATCTTCTTCATTGAGGTTCATCACTCTTAGCACACTGACCTGATTGGTGTTGCTTCCCGGATTAAAAATAGCCACACGATGATAAGTCCCCTCCTCATCATCTAAGACTAAGTCATGCGTAGATGTTAAAAACCCTCCAGGAGTTCTTACATAAGCCATCACATTTATATCCTGTTGACTGGATAATTCCAAACGCCAATCACCCTCTCCTATTCCTGTACTTCCAGTGAGTCCCTTACCTGGATTGCCTAATTCCAAATCATCTGAATTAAAATGCTGTGTCTGACCTGCAGGTATAGTTAAAGTGAGTGAGTCATATTCCCAGTCCGTATTGTTAAAAGCTGAGATAGATACAGTGGCCTCTCTATTTGAACGATTGATCACTCTTAGAAAACCCTGGCGTCCTTTATCATCAGAGGCTGAAGGAAAGAGAGGTACAATGTATTGATTATCCTCACCTCCTAAAGTTTTTGGAATCGTTGAAAGGTTTGAAATATGACCTGTAGGACTTTCAAGCAAACTCATGGCTATGAGCGGCTGATCTGATTCAATTGATAATTGCCATTTGCCTGTTCCATCTCCTAAAGATCCACTTGAAATACCTTCCCCCGTACCAGACTCCAAATCTTCTGCTGTGAGCATGCGAGTTGAATTTGCTGAAACAGATAAGCTAATCACACTTCCTGGAGAAAGACCCTTATCATCCACCCCTGTAATAGAAACTTGGGCTGTTTTGTCTGTCGTATTGATTAAGCGTAAAATACTCACCTGATCCATATTGCTTCCCGGATTAAAAATAACTGCCTGTTTATGTAAATCATCATTAGAAGCAGACAATGCAGGAGCCATTTCATGCATAGTGGTGACAAAACCATCTGTGGTTCGTATGTAGGATAAAACTTCAATATTTAAATCAGATTCCATCTTCAGCCTCCAAGCTCCCTGTCCGGAACCTACACCCCCTGAAAGACCTTTGCTGGTATTTCCCATTTCCAAATCAGTGGAATTAAAGTGCTGTGTAGAATTGGCTGAAATAGAAAGTGTAAGTGGATCTTTTGTCATTCCGGCATCATCGATTGCTGTCATACGGATTTCTCCGGATATATCCGAATGATTAATCACTCGGACAAAACCCTGTCTGGTCCCTGCCTCTGCTGTAGATGGAAAGAAGAAAACTTGATGAGCTATAGCAGATGCCTGAGCTGTGACAGCAATAGCTGAAAACGCTAATAGCGCCCTATACACAATAAAAACCCTTTGACCCATATTCATTAAGAAAACCACCCGTTAATAAGAGTCATTAAGATAATACAAATATGTGAAAATATCAATAATGTGGCCTAATATGTGTATATTTTTCACACGTTCTTTTTTTTTTAAATGTAGAAGGAATTCCATCATAGAATAAGAAACTCTTTTAGCGAGGAGTTCTTAAAGTACAAAGCTCTTCTGCACTGGAGGGATGAAGGCCAATAGTGTGGTCAAAATCACTTTTGGTGGCCCCAGCAACCATGGCAATGGCCACACCCTGAATAATTTCAGGAGCATCATCCCCTACAATATGACAACCCAAAATCTGATCTGTTTTTTGATCCACAATCATTTTCATATAAATTTTCTCTGATTTCTTGGATGGGCTGATGGTGTACTTCAATGGACGAAAAGAAGATTCAAAAACCTGAATATCAAAACCTTTTTCCAAAACTTGTTTTTCTGTCCAGCCGACCTGAGCAATAGTGGGATTTGAGAAAACAGCACTTGGAACATGCTGATAATCTATTTTATTTTTTTGTTTGCCAAATAAATTTTGAACCAAAACTTCTGACTCCGCTAAAGCCACAGGAGTTAATTGAAAAGGAGTGTTACTACAATCCCCTACTGCATAAACTCCGGAGCAGGATGTTTCAAATTGGTCAGATACTTTAATGCTTCCACTGGAGTCTGTTTGAATACCAGCTTGCTTGAGATTTAAAGATTTTGCAAGAGCTTTCCTCCCTGTTGCAAATAGCACTTGTTCTGCAGAAAAAGTTTTTCCCTCTTTATTTTTTAAAGTCAACTTATCCTTATTTTTAATGACAGAAACAGGTTCAAAGTTATTGACAATATTAAGCCCTTTAACTCGCGCCTGTTCTTGAAAAAAAGAACGTACATCTTCATCAAAAACGGTTAGTACTTTATCTTTTCTGCAAAGAAGTGTAACAGAAGTCCCCATAGATTGAAAAATACCTGCAAATTCCAAGGCAATATAACCAGCACCCACCACTAAAAGAGAAGAAGGCTGTTTTTCTAATTGGAAAATATCATCAGAAACAAGCACATGTTCGATCCCAGGTAAAGCAGGTTTAAAGGGTGCACCTCCCACAGCAATAAGAATATGAGGAGCTGTATAGAGCTCGTCCCCTGCTCGAATGACGTTTTCTTTTTCAAAGACAGCTTCTGCACTTATGGTATGAACTCCGGAATCATCCAATAATTTTTGATAAATTGAGGAAAGCCTTTGAACTTCTTTATTTCGCCTTTCTTTCTGAAAAGCAAAATTTAATTGAGGCCGTTCAGTAGACCACCCATATTCTTTTGCTAATTCAATTTCTTCTAATAAACGGGCTCCATACCACATCAATTTTTTTGGAATACAGCCTTTAAGAACACAGGTTCCACCCATATCCCCTTTTTCAAAAAGAGCTGTTTTAATGCCCAATCCAGCCGCACGCCTGGCCGCTCTGACTCCGCCTGAGCCTCCGCCTATAACAAGAAAATCAAAGTGATTCATTTACTTCATCATTGCTCATCTCTTGGGCAATGGCTAGAAAAAAAATTCTTATAATTTTTTACTGTACTACCAATTATCTATCAAATAGAAACTCATCTAAACCGGATGCCTGAGTTATTTAAATAGCATCAGAGTTAGAACTTTGGTTTTGATTATTACTTTCATCAGGACATTCAATATAACCTTCTTTTTTAAAAATTTCTGCATAGGCTCTGTATTCATCACCCAACTCAGAATGTTCTTCATACTCGAACAAAAAACTTTCTATACGCCCGAAAAAAGAACTTTCTGCACACCTGTGTACTTCTTTATCATGGTGATCTGCCCTACCATGAAAGTAATCTGCCTCATCTTGTAACCAATGCTGATATATTACATGAATATATTTAATGGATTTTATACCATTTTGAATAAGCCGATATCTTAGTCCGCCAACATTTACATATTGAGCTTGTGCACGAACATCTTCCTGAGCCTGACAAATTTGATATGTTATACTCTGCAATTTTTCTTCAAGACACTCTCTAGCTAGCAGAGATTGTTCTTTAGCAACGTTCAGGTCATTTTCAGAAACATGAGGGACATTGGAAATACCAGATTGACAATCATTTAAATAATTTTTAACATTTTCTAGCAGTTGATCAATACTTCCAACAGTATCTAATATTTACGCTTCTATACTGCCAGAACCTTCTGATAAATCTTCACCAACATAAGAATAAACATTTAATGAGAAAAAAATAGCTATAAGCCATCCAAGTTTTTTCATATTGATTGCTCCTTTAAAATTTTGCCTTAAAGTAACAGATTGCTTCTGTACAATCAACAGCTTGCATATACCTTTTAAATAAAGATGTAAAATTTACATAATGAAAAATAAAGATAAAAATAGATCCCGATTTCTTAAAAATTTAACAGAAAATCAAAATATTCGTTTACTTTATCATAGCTTGTTTCTTGAACCACTCAATTTTTAAATCCGAATTGAGTATCGATCAGAACTTCGGCAACTTATGTAAGACTCTGATACAAAAATCTCTGCATAAGCCCTATATTCACCACCCTCTACAGAACTATCTGCGTGTCTGTCCGCTTTATCATGAAAACGAGATCCGCCTGATCCAATAGCCACTCCTGATGTCTTAAATGAAGCTCTTCAATTCGATCGATACCATTTTGAACACGCTCATACCTCTGATCGTAATTTCTAATCTTCAAGAGTTGTGCAAAAAGATCTTATAGTATAGTGTATAGTCAGTAGCATACCAACCACCTAGACTCTCTGGATTAGAGCATTAATAGAAGAGTCAGTAGTATCCTCGAGAAGAATTTCGACCGCTGCTTCTGTATCGATCACTATATCTATCATTGCGGCAACTAATATAAGACTCTGATTCAAAAATCTCTGCATAAGCCCTATATTCATTACCAACTATAGAACTATCTGCGTGTCTGTCCGCTTTACCATGAAAACGATCCGCCTGATCCAATAGCCACTCCTGATGTCTTAAATGAAGCTCTTCAATTCGATCAATACCATTTTGAACACGCTCATACCTCTGATCGTAATTTCTATATCTTTGAGCCTGTGTATAAACATCTTCTTTAGCCTGACAAATTTGCTTTGTGATACCTTGTAACCTTTGTTCCAAACATTCTCTGGCTTGGCCAAATTTATTCAAGCCACCTAATCCCACTGCTCCAAACACAACATCTAACTCAGTTCTTGGAATATTAGGAATTTCAGATTGGCAATTTTTCAAATAATTATCAATATTTTTGAGAATTTTACTTACACCCCCCACAGTATCTGAAATTTCTTCTTCCACATCTCCATCAGGGAGATCACCTTCTCGATCAAAAACGTCTCTTCGACGACGTTCATCTCTTCCTGATCCAACACCTCCGCATCCGATCAATTCCACAGTAATAAAAATTAAAACAATTAATAAACGCATAAAACAGACACCTTTTACTCTTTGTTCATATCGACAAATTACCTCAAAGACTAAAACTCATAATTTGGATTATAGACATTGGTCTAAGTTTTATAATCAAGGTATTTGATATAGAAAAATTCCAGACTTACAGCTTGCCTTATAAAGCAAAAATATGCTTAATCACTCTTTGTGTCTGGAATTGTTGTCATAGGGGCCCAATGGGGCGATGAAGGCAAAGGGAAAATTATTGATATTTTTTCCTCTAGCGCTGATTATGTGGTTCGCTATCAAGGTGGAGCTAATGCCGGCCATACCTTGAATGTCTCCGGCAAACAAACCATTTTACACTTGATCCCTTCAGGAATCTTACACTCACATGTACAATGTATTATTTCTTCCGGTGTGGTTCTGGATGTTTTTTCATTGATCGATGAAATCGAAAGCTTAAAACAAGCTGGCCACCTTAAGAATAAGCACCAACTTTTAATTTCTGACTCCTCTGCAATGCTTTTTGATTACCATAAATATTTAGACCAAGCCCGGGAGAATCAAGCTGGATCTCAAAAAATTGGCACTACAGGAAGGGGGATTGGACCTGCTTACGAGGAACGTATTGCCAGAAAAGCTCTCTTATTTGGAGATTTATTTCTGGATGATAAAGAATTAAAAGAAAAACTAATGAAAGCTTCAAAGGAAGCTCTTTTTCTGCTGACCCATTACTATAAACAAGAAGCCTATTCCATTGACTCACTATGGGAAAAATTAAAAAAAGCTCGAGACATTTTAGCCCCCTATCGTCACCCCAATACTTCATTAGTCATTGATCAAGCTCTAAAAGAAGGAAAAAAAGTTTTGTTTGAAGGAGCGCAAGGTACTTTATTGGATATTTTTCAAGGGACCTATCCTTATGTAACTAGCTCTTCCACCACAGCAGGCTCTGCTCTCACAGGAGCAGGTCTTGGCTGGTCAAATATACAAAAAGTTTTAGCTGTTTCCAAAGCATATACTACGAGAGTGGGTCACGGCCCTTTTCCTTCAGAATGCGATCAACAGGAGCAACTATACTTAGAAGAAAAAGGACAGGAGAGAGGATCTACAACCAATCGCAGGCGAAGATGCGGCTGGCTGGATCTAGTGGCTTTAAAATATGCCA
Source organism: Bdellovibrionales bacterium (assembly GCA_965197855.1). Taxonomy (GTDB): domain Bacteria; phylum Bdellovibrionota; class Bdellovibrionia; order Bdellovibrionales; family UBA1609; genus JAPPLG01. The sequence continues at coordinate 1,313,853 of OZ240230.1, read as the reverse complement.
TTCGTTTAAACGGTATCAACTGTCTTTCTTTAATGAAGCTGGACGTACTGTCAGGTTTAGACACTGTTAAAGTATGTGTAGCGTATCATTTGAATGGCCAAGACATCCATGAATACCCTGTTCATTTTACTCAACTGAATCAATGCCAGGCAATATACAAAGAGTTTCCCGGATGGAAACAAGATATCAGTAAGGTTGTTTCTTTTGAAGATCTGCCTCAGACAGCTCGTCAATACATTCATTTTATTGAAGAAGAGCTAAAAATCCCGATAGATATTATTTCAGTGGGACCAAATCGAGAAGAAGTCATTGAAAGGTCTTCTTTGTTTTAGTATTGATCATTGACTATTATTTATGTTTTTATGATATTTTGCTGGCAAACGACGACCCGCTAGCTCAGCTGGTAGAGCATCTCCCTTTTAAGGAGAGGGTCCTTGGTTCGAGCCCAAGGCGGGTCACTTTGTTCCCTTCGTCTAGCGGTTAGGACATCACCCTTTCACGGTGAAGACACGGGTTCGAGTCCCGTAGGGAACGCTTTTTTAAAAAAACAAAAAAGCGTCAAAGTGCAAAAAACAGTCCACAGGACTCTTTTTTGTAAGAAACAATTTTCATAGTCAGAGTCCTTTTTCTTTGATAATAAGAGGACTTCGTATGTTTAGACTGGCGTCTAAACACACTCAGAGGAACGCTTCTCTAATCAGAGTAGTAAATAGATTTCTATAAATAATTTTTATTGATGGCAGGAAGAAAATTGGTCATCTGCACCACGAATATTATCTAGAATGCCAATGTATTGGTTGAGATCAATCAAAGATTTTTTAATTGAAGCATTGGGAGAGAATAACAATGTAATATCATATCTATCCTCTGTCGAACGTGATTGATTAACATCACTTCCTGCTTCAATGGTAGTGGAACTGAATCTATCAAACCTACTTAACCACATTTGTTCTAAAAGACCCTCACTGCCTCTTTCAACAGAGGAAACCTGAAAGCCATCAAAAAACCCATCTGAAAGAGTATCTTCCATATAAGTTGTCCATGTATTTCCACTAACTATCACCAAGGTGCCTTTAGTTAATCCTTCCTTGATAAGAGTACTACGTCTATCCTGCACAGAATCTTCTCCACATACTCTTGCCCTTAAAGCACCTCCATGATCCTTTAATATCTTCTTAATACGAGCTTGCGCCTTATCTGCCAGGGTATCACCCCCTAGCCAGTTTAAAAGCACATCAGGAACAAATGAATCATATGTATGATTATCAGCAACAAATAAAGCTATCTTACCATTAGACAGCTTTTGTTGAACAACAAAAAACTTTTCCCCTCCAAGCTCTTCACCATCACTGACATTACCTTCATCGTGAACAATCATTTCAAATTCCAAAGGATCTATCTCTGTTACCTCTTGTGGTACCGTTGGCTGTGTTTCACCAGGAGGAGTGCCTGGTGGAGTTTTTTTCCCACAGCTTACACAGAAAACACTTATAAGTAGAATTAAAAAATAGTTATACATCCGATACATTTAAAATACCTCTCAACAAATATAGAATAGATAAATTTCTTTCTAAAATAATGTAGAAATCTCTAAAAAAAGGGTAACATGTTTTTAGAAAAATAAAAAAATAATATAAATATCCTAGACTTTTATCTTACTAGCTATTTTTTGTGTATAAAAATTACTCAACTAGATATTTCATTAATAAAATAATCCTTTTTCTTGCTTGGGACCATAAGCCTTAAATTAAAAATATTTAATTATGTCAAATAATATACTCATTACTCTTAGCATTAATGCAACAGATTCAATAAACGCATTGTATATATAATTTTATACCAAACGATAGTATATTAATCAGGAATGAAACGTATTAAGCTTCTGTACTTACTAATTCTGGTAATTTTACCTGCTGTTTCTTATAGCAGTACCTGTGAAAGAGTGATGGCTGAGATCAAACAACAAGCAATTACGTTCCATAATGTTTTTCAAAGAAAAGTTTACAGTGCAAAACCACAAGAACGTTTAGAAGCTCTTCAAATGATCAACAAACTGAACCCCATAGATAACATTTACATAGCACTTCTACCACTCTTGCAAGATCCTGTCCCTGAAGTGAGAATGGGTTTTCTAGAAATTCTTGAAAAATATAATGTCACATATATAGAAGTTATAGCGACTTTAAATGCTCATATCAAAGTTGAACCTATACCCTATATTAAGCATATGGCCCTTAGGGTTCTTAAAAAAATAAGTCATGAAAAATTTGAAGAATATATCAAGCAGGGGCAACAAATCCTCCTAGCTCTTAAACCATTAGATGCATTTATACAACATGCCCAGCAATTGTTTCCCAGTATAGGAATTTATCATGTGATAGAGTTAGATATAGCTATTGATAACATCTTAAGTAAAAAACCCGAAGACCGGTCTGCTATCGAGTGGGAAGTATTACAAATATTCCAACAGATTGAACAAGCTTCACATGAGCTTCACACTACTTTACTCAAATCTCCTCTTAAATCTTATGACCAATTTATTAAATTTTTTGAATATTATTTAAAAATCACCCAGAAATCTGAATTCAGCTTAACAGAGGGACTGTATTACATAATTGGGGAATTCTATAGAAACAAACACCTATACTCCTAGGTAACAAAACAGAGAAAATTACAAATAAAATGACCTGTCCAGATCAAAAATACCAACTAGTTGTTGGAAAGCCACGTTTCTTAATGATTGATGCGAAGTAAAGTACCATGCTTTTATCCTTATAACCAAATTATTATTTCATAATTTATATTTTTTGTTTCATTATGAAATACAATATTTTTTATGTTAAAAAAAGAAATTTAATACTTATGTTTTCTTAATTTTATCCGAAACTTTTTAAAGTATTCAAACAATTCATAAATACTTTTAAAAGGAGCCCTTCATGTCAGATGCCCATACATCTTTAAAATTAAAAAACCCAAATACACTTAAATATCCTCACAGACCAATAAAAACCTATAAATCGAAAACATATAATAGATACAATCAATCTCTTCGGGATCAATCCTTTGATCCCATTAAATATTATTATTTGTTTGTCATCTAAAGTTTTTAAAATACCTCATCCAAGATTTTAATATACGGAAGTAAAACAAATATAAAGCCACTTCATATCCTATTAATATATATGAATTTATTGGAATAAGACTTTTAGCTAAAGTACTTTGACTTCCTCTTACAGTTATAATAAATTCCACAAGCTGATTATTTACTCCCACCCTTTAAAAGGTCATATGGCAGTTTCCTCTTTAAAAGATATAGAAAAGTCTTTTGAAAGAATTAAAAGTTTTATTCATCATACACCTATACTGTCTTCTGATCGTTTAAATAAATTTCTTGGTCACCGTCTTTATTTTAAATCTGAACATCTTCAGAAAACAGGTTCTTTTAAAGTCAGAGGAGCTATGAATGCCTTATCTCAAATGAAAGAACAAAACAACCTGCCAAAAAAACTTATTACATATAGTTCTGGAAACCATGCACAGGCTATGGCCTGGACAGCTCAACAATTTTCCATACCCATTGATGTATATATGACCTCGTACACATCTAAAGCAAAAGTACAATCTACCCAAGCTCTTGGGGCTCAAGTGATTTTTAAGAAAACACGTCCGGAAATAGAAGAGGCCTCTGCAAAAGCGGAAGAAGCCGGAGAAGGAGTTTTCATCTCATTATTTGACAATGAATATATCATTCAAGGTCAGGGGACAGCTTGCTACGAAGCTCTCAAACAACTACAAAATGAAAATATATCCGCTATTTTTGCTCCTCTGGGAGGTGGCAGTATTCTTTCAGGAATTATTATTACCTCCAGAGACTTGAATCCTGATATAAAAATTTTTGGAAGCGAGCCTATAATAGCCAATGATGGAGTGGCAACACTTCGTATTACCAAAGTCGCTTATCCTTATATACAAACAATCGATGGAATATTTGAAATCGAGGAAGAAGAAATTATTTATTGGACTCAATGGGTGTCACATTTACTTAAAGCTCATATAGAACCTACAAGTGCCTTAGGTATGTGTGCCGCATTCAGGTGGCTCATGACTCAAAAAAAACCACAATCTGTACTTATTATATTATCAGGAGGTAATTTTGATCATAAAACTGCACAAAAAATCTGGGAAAAGGATTGGTTAACTTTATACCCTCCTGCAAATAGATTAGAAGAATTTCTTGAAAAACTAAACTGTTTATAATCAAACGATAAACAGACACAAATCATCTTCATAAACAATCTCTACAGGGATTTCTTTACGAATATTTTTTTTAAATATTGTGGACATCTTTTTCTTATGTTTTTAAAGAAAGCCTGTAAAAAGTACAGCAATTCATAAGAAATGTCTTACAACTGACAAAATAATTGACATTTTATAATATTTTACACTAAATTTATGGATAGCTAACTAGGAAGCTCTAAAGTGAAAAAACTACTATTAATATTATGTTTTATGTTGCCATACGTTGCTGATGCGGCACATGTGCGCATACGTACATATGTTGGCAGAACACGAGCAAATGCTCGCCAAACTTATGGGGGTTGCATGGTCCTTATACAGCAAAATCCTGCTGAATTCGGATTAGAGTGCCGCTCATCCCGCTGGGTATCTTTAGGATGTGACTCTGATCAAATTTCAAAAGAAGGTGGTGAACGAATGCGGAATGACGCACTCATAGCTGCCATGACAGGTAATCAGATTATGATTTGGGTGACTGATACTGTACAACACAATGGGTTCTGTACTGCCTTCCAAGTCGATATACTAGATCTTCTACCAAAAAACAACTCATTAGCTCAAAGCTCATCCGACAATATGGATGAACCTTTTTTAGAAGAGCCTTTTTTAGAAGAGCCAATTGAATAATCAAAAATCACAAAATTGATTTACATGCTCTGCAAGTGCTCCCCAAAATTCGTTGCCGACTATCCTTCTACATTCATTATAATCTTCTTCATTAGTCCCAAAAAAATAACTAAAGCTACATTTAAAAAATTGCTTAGCTCCAAATCTCCATTCCAAACCCTCCGCAACAGAAGAGTCTATTTCACAACAACGATCCTCCAAATCACAAATCACATATTTGTCCTCTGCAGACTCTACGCCTATAGAATCATTAGCAAATATTGGAGCAGTCAAAAATACCAATAAAAACACCCCTAGAAGTCTCATTTTTACCTCCCTTTCCGGACAACTCTTATACCCTATTCACATAAACTTTGATGAATAAAGTTTCTTCTCGATATAGCAATTTTTTTTAATTTTTCTAAATATTCTAACATGGAATGATTTGATAATAACCCTTTTTGACTACTGTTAACAAATTTATACTTTTGTTGTGTAACAAAATTGGAAACTCTTTGAGCAACACCTAATGAACGTGTAAGCTGATTATCTTTAGTCAGATAATACGTATATCCTGGATGATAATACCCTACATGCCAACTCAATAAATTTGGAATAATATCACCAAAATTCACAATACGATAAACCGGCACCTTAAGGCGCGTATCAAAATCCAGAGACCCTATATGAGGAGAACCAAAATTATAACATGCGGCTAACGTATAACGACTTAATTGAGCAGTTGCTATAACAGCCAAAGCGGCTCCCAGAGAATGTCCTGTAATATAAATAGGTTTTTGTATATTTTTCAAATAAGAAGATAACTCCTTATGAACACGACAATAGGAATTTAAAAAACCAGTGTGTATCTCCCCTTGTTTTGTAGACTTTCTCCTAATATCAAGATCTGTTATTATATCTTTAATATTATCTGATTCTGTACCCCGAAATGCCAAAACTACATAATGAGCATGCTCTGCCAAAAAGAACTGAGGATCCTCATCTCTTATCAACTTGAGTTCCATCTGACCCTCTTTTAAGTACTGTTGTAAGATATGTTCTTTTTCGTAAGCAAGTTCAGAGCACTCTGCCATAACAATTGCTGTATCATCAGAATAGGTAGAATAATAAATACAGGATGCAAACTGCTTTGAAGTATTGAAATATTTTTTTTGCAAATGAGAAGTTTGCACTTCTACTGTACTGACTGAATCCAAGTCTATCATAATAAATCTCCATCCCGATAGAGATATAAAAGTTATTTTACATATATTGGAACAGAATATTTTTAGCAAGATGATTGTATATTTCGTGTAAATATTACAAAGGTAAAATAATTTTCTCCATTTATTGAATGGAAATTATTTTTCTAATTACAAAAATGTATTGTTAAGAAATCTTTAAGATCGCAATATTAAAGTTTTACGTTAGTTAAGAGTGCTGTTCTAAAGTTTGAATAAGATTTCGAATATCTTCTTTAGTTTGATCATCCACTTTTCTGCTTCTTAAAGTTCTTTTGAGCACAGGTAAAGCCAGCGCACCCACCTTCCTGTCTACTGCTATTAAAGTGACCTGACGTACATCCAAATTTGGATCTTCAAAACCCCTCTTCAAAATGGATAGGCCTTTTTTCTGAATATCCCATCCAAATCTTATAGACAAAGAATCAGAAGGATCATCTCTCCCTATCTCGTCAAAACTTCCACCCCTCTTTTCACCTTTTTCTATAATAACACCAGCAGTTTGTCTGACTACTTCCATACGTACAGCAGAACTTGAACTCTTAAAGGCCTGTCTTAAAATAGATAAGACTTCTTCCCCTATACCTGCCGCTGTTTCCAATACTTTTGAACGTCTTTTAGAATCCTCAGAATTCTCAAAAACCTCCCTGACAGTCAATAAAGCTTGATGACTGATGTGATCGATTTCCCGTACTGCTGTTAAACGTACCTCATCATTTGGATCTTTAACAGCCTGCTTGAAGATGGGTAAACCTTTTTCACCCTGATATCTTGCCGCTTGAACAGCTGTCATACGCATACGAAAATCTGAATCCTTCATAGCCTCTCTTAAAATAGGCAACCCCGCCTCCCCTATCATCCCAGCTGACATTACTGCTACACCATTCGTTTTAGAATTTTTAAAAGCTTCCTCCAAAATGGGTAAAGTTGATTCCCCCATTTTAGCAAATGCCGACAGCACCCCAAGCCTCTCAAAAGGAGATAGTTCAGCCACTTGCTCCAGAGTTTGACGTAAAGAGGAAGAGGCCTGCTCCTTTATACTTTCAGGTGCTGAAAGTGCACCCTGTAAACGTACAGAAACATTTGAATCTTCAATAGCCTGTTGAATAATTGGCAAACCTGCTTGTCCTATCCTACCTGCTCTTACAACTGCTCTTACACGTATATCAGGATTTGAATCATTAAAAGCTTTCTCCACAATAGGCAATCCCACCTCGCCCATATCCCTGACAGCTATGATTGCCTTAAAACGTATATCAGAGCTTGAATCTTCAATAGCCTGACTTAATAATTGAATACCGCCTTCACTATTTAAATAACCATGTTTTGAAAGAGAAGATATTAAGGTCTTCTTATAATCCACTTCATCATAAGAATCAGAAGGAATTTTTGTAAAAGCCTCATTTACTTTCTCTAATATTATCGATCTTATTCTGTGATTCTCACCATATATTTCCTCATATAAAGCAAAATAATCAATCTGCATAATGACACCCAAACTCTTTTGACCAAATTTTTGGGAAAGAAAATCTCGCATTCTTTCACTCTCTTGTAATATTTGAATAACTTGAGAGTGAAAATCCGGATTTTGAAATTCCAAACTATATAGTCTGCCTAACAAAGAGTTATATGTATAACGAATCAGTATTGGATCCTGTAAAATAAAATCCAATGATTCAAAAAACTCCTCCTCTTCTGTATTCTGCAATAAACAAACATAAAGTTTAGCTGTATTAAGCACTTCATCATTTATACTGGTTAAAGATTTATAAGAATTTAAGTCTGTATTAAAATAACCATACCCACTTAACCCCTCCATAACACTTCCATGGTTTTTCCAAGCTCTGGTTATAAAATTTTGATCATTATCTTGCCTCCCTCCATCTAACAAATTCAAGAGAGCTGTCCTATATTGAGCCGTGGACTCTATTGTCCAATCATCCTCTATCGGACTATCCTCTGGAAATTGTCTCTGATGGTTTATTAAACGAGAGACATGAGCGATATGAAAAGGAATTGAATACTCACTTCTTGCTAACTCTCCAGGAGAAGTTTTAGTCCAACCAAAAGTAGTTGCAAAAGGAAAAACTCTTAAGTACCTGGAAGCTAAGGGATTGTCCGGATCTAATGTTGCTGAAAACTCTACATTTAAATCTGCAAAAGACTGCTCCAAACCATCTTCGTCCAATACTCTGCCAACTCGTGTGGTATGATGGTCAGCATTTTCATCTTCCGCATGTACAATATCTCCCGTACCCAGGGTTCGGCAACCTTGAAGCCATAAAGCTTTAATATTTTCAAACCACTCACTGTATTGATCATTACAAGAAAGAGTTTCTAAAAAATTAATTCCTAAAGAACCTATTGTTCTATCCCCTCCAAAAGACCCTGTATGATGACCGGAAAGCACCAATCCATCACAGCGCACCCCGCTTTCAATTAGTTTTTGAAAAGACTCTTCAGGATCTCCGTTTTCTGGCATATACTCGTCTACTGAAAATGAATATTGAGAGTACTGATTTAACTTATCCGTGAATTTTTGCATCTCTGTAAATTCTTTTTCATTATTCAAAGAAAAATAGCATATATGAAAATCAGCAGTGGTTTCTGCCGCAACAGACACCACATAAACAAAACAAAAGAAGAAAATGAAATAGCCTTTTAAAAATTTCATGTTATAAACCATCTTCATTCAAGGTCATAATATTCATAAAAGATGAAAAATCCGCACTTTGATTCTGCACAGCTAAATTAAAATTAATTAAACCATACAAAGTAGTTCCAGCATATCTAATTTGAAGCTTGTCTGGTCGAATCATAAAGCCCTGGATACCTATTTGCACATTATTCTTAATAACTAATAAAATGGGATTTAAACTAGCTGAAAAATCCAAAAAGTTAAACCTACCAGCTGTATTCATAATTTGACTAAAAGAAGCATGACTGCTCAATTGCTGAAATTGACCCAAATTATCCAATGCTTCTGATGTAGCCGCTAAAGGATTTAAAACAAAAGGCAAGGGAGAAATGACTGCTTGAGGTTCTTGATTAAACGTCAACAAATGTCGAATGGCTAAATTTGGACGCATAAAAAAATCTTTCCAATTAATAGTATACAATTTTGTCGTATTTAAAAAATAAATATAAATACGATTTTTATCCGGCCTCAACTCATCCAAATGAACACAAGAATATATAATAGTATTAGGACTTGTTTCAAAACCAATTTTTAAAAAAGGCAATTTTAATAAATCATCTTTCGGTATACGAAATAAACCCTCCATCTTAAAATGCCCATAAGATTGATCACCCCTTAATGAAAATCCAAAATCCGGAGACTGCAGAAATCCAAAAGACTGTATCTCCAAAAGTGATGCATTGACCTCTTTAATTTGTTCCTTCAGTTCATGGACTGTACTTGAATAATTCCTGTAAACATTAAAAGACATAGGGCGAATGACCTTTACTCTTTCCAAATAATCATTAAGTTCTGATTCAGAATGAATGTTTTGTTCTGCTAATTGCAAAAATATTTCTTTTCTCTTCCTTCTGCGTGAATGATCCACCGCACGGCTTCTGGGGTGTCTGTGAGAAGATCTTGTATATTTTCGACTATATTTCTGCTCGAGTTTTGTTAATTGTTTTTGTAATATTTCAAGAGCCTCTACTTTTTCAATGACCAATGGGTATTGAGCACGGTAAATTTCAGATATTTTATCTTCAATATTTTCCTCAAAAGCCAAAACAGATTCTCTGGTGTCAGAAAATCCCTCAGGCTGTAATTCACAAAACTCTCCAGCAAATAAAAAAGAGGGACAAATAATAAAAAAAATGTATATTTTATTATTCATAAGACTCCTCTTGATATTGATCTACAGAGGTTACAAAATACTCATCTGCACCAGCATAATAATTTGTAATAAATTCCAATTTGTAAAACTCAACATCAATTGAATCAACAAAACTCAAAGTGACCTTCAGTAAACCCTCTCCATAAGAAGCTAAATCCAAGCGAATAACATCAATTTCTTTCTGCAAAAGTAATGAAGATGCTGTCTGAAATAAATGAGCTCCTTCAGATGAAGATGTTTTAAACAATTCAGATAAAATTAAATAAGATAGAGAGTCAGAAAGAGACTGGCTATCACTAAGTAAATCGAGAGTGATTTGACTGGAGAGTTTATGAGGGTTGTTCTCTGTATAAGAATTGAGTATATCCTGAACATTTAAACCTTCCCATTGAAACAATAAATCAAATAACTGATCATTTACTGTTGTATGAAATATAATATTTTTTCTAGGCCTTTCCTCATCTGAGAGAACATCCACTTGTTCAAAGATACAAGACCCTAAACCATCATAGGTTTGAATCACTTGAGATAAATCCTCTCCCACGATACTACAATGAGTGACTATATGACCTAATTCTTCATCTAGAGAAATTAAAGGCTCTACCAAATATTCATAACCAAAAGACTTACCGTAGACTTGAGACGAAACTTCAGAACTCACAAGAACAGGATCAGAAGACTTTAATTGATTTTCCTTTTCTCCAGCAAATAAAAATAAAGGAATAAAAAAAATTAAATATTTCATTGGATCAATTTGTTGAAATATCGATAACCGGCACCATCTCACCATCCACAGATGAAAAAATACTGCCAGTAATAGGCATAACAACAGGAGCATCCTCCTTTGCCCCACCCTTATACACAGGTAGCAATAGTTCCGTCGAGCCTTTTAAAGTAATAGCCTGCTCTACTCTCATTTTTTTCAAAGGCACAAGAGAACTATCGTTGGATTGAGTTTCAGTGACTCCTTTTATTTGATTCCATACAGCCAAACTAATATCATACATATTCTTAATAGGCGCCTCTTCACCATCCTCCAGATTCGAATCATCTCTCAAACCCTCATCAGCTTCTACAACTTCTGCATAGGCTTTATCTTCTTCAAAAAATTGTAAAAAAGGAGAGTTATTAGGGAGAATTTCAATATGACCATAGTGATCAGACACGAGAGTATAATCCACAGTTTCAACATCTACATCCATTTCAATAGACACTAATTTTATATCAATTTGTTCTTTATCCATTGTTTTAATTTTTAAACTGTAAAAAGAAGATTTCAAATTTTCATCTGTAACAAAAAATTTAATTTTAAAGTTTTGTTTATTTTCAATCTGATTTGTTTCACCGCATGAAACCTGAACAAATAACAATCTGGAATCGCCAATTTCAGCATCTGATCGAAACCCATAAAACTCCATATCTGCCAGATTATATTGTATAGTTCTAAGTTGTTTAAGTTGGAGTTTGAAAGAACAATTCCTGATTTGCATTCCCTCCAGCGTCCAATGAATATCAAAGGAAGGTTTATTGGAAAAAAGTATATCCTGAAAACCTCCAAAGGCAGGAATCACTTCTTGCAAGAGAAACTGCATTAAAGCTTCTTCCTCTGAAACTTCTTCGGTTTCCACTTCTGTTTCTGAAGCTATTATATCTTCCTCAACTGTGTGAGCAGGCATAGGTTCATTTGCATTGATAGGAAAAGAACTCCCCCCAGATTCCAACTCTACATCTTCCATAGCAGACAAATGGAAAACAAATATTAAAACACAGAAAATAGACAAAAATTTCATAAGACATCCCTGTAAAAACAAGCATAGAAGCTTACTGAATAGATACCCTTATTGCAGTTATGACGCATAATATTAAGATAACATTCTAGTGTCAAGAATAGAGCTTTTACAATGTAAAATTTTCAATATAATAATATTTTGATATTTTTAGTTTATAAACATAAGTCTATTCAATATTGTATTAAATACACAGTGCCTCTTTAATTCTTTACAAAAAAAGATTCTTTTGATAACTTGGCCTGAAAATTTTCTTGGAAATATTTAATTATACTGAAATTCAATATCAACAAGTGAAAGGGATTTTTTATGAAATTGATACATGTATTACTATTACTTATGCTCCTTTTTGATCTATCTGCTGGCATCTGTGCCGAGCTAGATACTCTAGATACTGATGAAGGAATTAATGCTCCTATATTTCCAGATAAAAACAGGATTGCTCACAAGATTATTGAAAATGGAGGTAGTTTAAAAGAGATCCAAAACGCAGTCATGCAAGGAGCAGATCTGAGTGCTCAAAACAGACAAGGGGAAACCCCTTTTCTCTCTGGATACATATATCGAGTTGATCTAGAAACTATTAAATTCATGTCAAAAGAGGATCCCCAAGTTATCTATATAAGCACTTATCTGGGAAAACATGCTCTTCTTCTTGGACTCAGACATCAACATCCTCTAGATGTTATTCAGTTTACCTATAGCCTGCGCCCTGAAGCCATCATGATCCCAGACAATGATGGCAGACTCCCTGCACACTACATATTCAGATATCGAAATGATCTGGATGTAAAGAAATTCATTATAAAACTGCACCCAGAAGCTCTGGATAAAAGAGATATTCATGGAAAAACCCCTCTGGATTATGCACGAAAGTATAGAAATAAAAATCCGGATACCTATACGAAAATTATGCGGTTTATAAATAATTTAAAAAAACAAACAAATGGAAAAGTAAATCAAATGACAATGACAAGACCAGTTCATTGCCAGCAATCATTTACATTCTACACACAATAAAAACTAATTACCCATGCCCCTGCATCAAAAAAGATTCATATGGGATAGTTTCTTTTTTCACTTTGCCTAATTGTTCAAAATAATTAAAGACATAGTCGAGAACCAAAGGTTTTTCTTTGATTTGAAAAATGGATTTTCTAAAGAGGGAACTCTCCGGATAACCTGAAGAAAACCAAACAGCAAACTTTTTAAACTGAAGCAGAGCCATCTTTTCATTATGAAAATGACTTAAATGATGAAATAAAACCTCTAATACCTCTTTAGCACTTTGCGGACATTGATTACTAGGAAGCTTTTTACCTAACAGCTTATAAGTATCGTTAAAAATCCATGGATTTTTCAAAGCTCCCCGACCAATCATTAAAGCATCACACTGTGTTATCTTGTAAATATGACAAATATGTTGAGGATTCACCAAGTCCCCATTTCCAATAATCGGTAAAGGAGCCTGATTTTTGATTTCAGCAATATAATCCCAATCCGCTTTTCCGGAATAACCCTGAGAACGAGTGCGCCCATGTATAGTCATCCATAAACAGCCCGCATCGTAGGCAACACGAGAAACCTCTAAAGCATTTCTTTGATTATCCCAACCTGTTCTTACCTTTATTGTTAAAGGAATATTAATTTTACTTCTAATAGTTCTTAAAATTTTTGAAAGCTGTGATAAATCTTTTAAGATGGCTGAACCGGCTCCTTTTTTAACTATTTTATGAACTGGACAGCCTAAGTTCAAATCAACAAAACTTGCTCCCATTTCTTCTATTTTTAAAGCGGCTTGAGCTAAAATATCCGGATCCTCTCCAAAAACCTGAATCCCAATAGGCTGTTGCTCCGGACTGATAGAAGCTATTTTGTAAGTGCGGTTGTCTGGTTCACGCACCAAAGCAATAGCCGAAACTAATTCTGTTGTAAAAATACCCCCATTCATCTCACGCATAAAAGAACGGAAAGGATAATCAGTGACTCCAGCCATAGGAGCTAATAGCAAAGGATATTTTTTTAAATATTCCAACAACTGTTCTTGATTGTAAGACAAAACTTATTCCTCTTAGAATATCTCAAATATAAAAAATTAAGATTTAGGATCTAAAACATCCCGAAGTTTTTCACCTATTACATTCACACTTAACACCAGTAAAAATAAACACAAACCAGGTAAAGTGATCAGCCACCAGTCTGTCTCCATAAACTTTCGGCCATCTTTAATCATGACCCCCCACTCTGGAAGAGGAGGCTCTGCACCTAAACCCAAAAAACCTAAAGCCGCCACATTTAAAATTCCCTCACTAAAACCCAAAGTTGCCTGAACAATCAAAGGTCCCATACAATTAGGCAAGATGCCTAATAAAATTCTCCACTGAGAAGCTCCAAAACTCCGTACGGCCTGTACATAATCTTTTTCTTTTTCTTTTAATACAACTGAGCGAACCACCCGAATCACTGCCGGCCACGCTGTGACATTGACTGCAATAATGGCATTCCATAAGCCAGGCCCTAAAAAAGTAACAATAAGTATGGCAATTAAAATACTTGGAAAAGACATTAAAGTATCTACAAATCTCATAATCAAGCGATCCACCCATCCTCCTAAATACCCAGCTAAGAGACCTAAAACAGTTCCCACAGAAAGAGATAAAACAACAACGGACAAACCAATACGCAAAGATAATCTTGCTCCATAGGCTAAACGGCTGAGAAAATTTCTCCCTAAATCATCTGTACCTAAAATAAATTGAAAAGAACCTCCTTCCATCCAAAAAGGAGGAATGCTTAAAAAATCTTTACCATGTCCATAATAAGGAGATGATAAAAAATAAGATATAACAAACCCTATAAGAATAAAAAAACAAAATAGAAAGACACAAAGTAAAGTCACTCGATCATTTTTTATAAGATCTAAGAAATATTTCATCATTTAACCCATATTCTTCTTCACTCGTGGATCCAACTTGATATAACTTAGATCCACTAACAAATTAATAAACACCACAAGAATAGCAATAATCAACACTCCTCCCTGAAGCACCGGATAATCTCTGGCTGAAACGGCTGTAACCAACCATTTTCCAATACCAGGCCAGGCAAATACTGTCTCTGTCAAAACAGCTCCAGTTATGAGCGAACTAAACATAAAACCTATAACTGTCACAACCGGCAATAAGGCATTTCGAAAAGCATGCTTAACAACAACAGTATAAAAACTTAACCCTTTGGCTCGAGCGGTTCGAACAAAATCTTCCTGCAAAACTTCAATGAGACTAGAACGGGTCATACGTACAAAAGAGACAAATGGAATTGTTGCTAAAGTAAGTGTTGGAAGAGTCAAGTGTGAGAGAAAAGATTTAATTGACGGCCAAGGGTTTTCCATTTTCAAAGCATCAATTAATATAAAACCCGTGTAATAGGGAACATCATAAAACACACCAATCCTTCCGGAAGTAGGTGTCCATTCCAATTGAATGGAAAAAAATAAAATAAGAATCAATCCCCACCAAAAAATAGACATGGAATAACCTGTTAAAGACAGCCCTATAACCAAACGATCCAAAACAGAATTATGAAAAAGAGCACACAATATCCCTAAGGGGATTCCAAATATCAGTGCCAAAAATACAGAGCTAATAGCCAATTCCAAAGTGGCTGGAAAAAGACTAAAAAATTCTTTTGAGACTTTTTCACCTGTTACAATAGAGCGGCCTAGGTTTCCTCTCACTGCTTGAGATACAAATATAAAATACTGCACATATAGAGGTTTGTTTAAACCTAAATTTTCTTCCAGCTGTGCCCGAGCTTCAGGGCTTCTACCTTTTTCACCTAAAATAAAATCAATAGGGTCTCCAGGAAGCAGACGTATAGATAAAAAAACCAACAAAGAAATAAAAAATAAAGTCGGTATGGAGTAAAAGAGACGTTTAAGAGATATAAGAAACAATTTTATTTACTCTAATGAAACACCATAGAAAGATTCACTGCCGTGCGGAGCTAAAATATAACCTTTAACTTTTTTACTAGCCCCTCGGAATCCATGTGTGTAAGCCAATGGAACCCAAGGACTTTCTTTCGCAAAAATAGCTTGTGCTTTTTTATATAAACGAATTCTCTCTTTTTGATCTAAAGTTTTTACTGCCTGTAAAACCAATTTCTCATATTCCGGATGACACCATCTTGCTAGATTTGTACCGCTTTGAACACCTCGACAACCTAATAAAGTTGCTAAAAAGTTATCCGGGTCCCCGTTATCACTGGTCCAACCCATTTGAACTAGTGAATGTTCTCCTACTTCCGATTTTTTTAAATAGGTGGTCCAATCATAAGTGACCAAACGCACCTTAATACCAACTTTTTCTAAATCCTCTTTCATTAATTCACCCATTTTTTGGCCGTCAGGATTGTAAGGACGGGAAACCGGTACATACCACAAATTAATTTCAAATCCATTTTCAAATCCTGCCTTTTTTAACAAAGCCTTAGCTTTTTTAATGTCATGCTTATATCTTTTCGCTCTTTTATCATAAGACCACATAACATCAGGAAGAGCCCCTTTTGCAGCTCTGGCATTTCCTAAGTAAATTGCTTGAACATACAAATCACGGTTTAAGGCATGACGAATAGCTTGTCTGACTTCCAACTTATCCAAAGGAGGTTTTTCCACATTCATTCCTAAATAAGCCATAGTGAAAACATCTGGATTCTGAATTAATTGAAGTTTTTCGTGGTTAGCAATAATTTCATAGTCACTTGGTGAAGGAAAACTAATAAGATGACATTCTTCTCTTTTTAATTTTTGCAGTCTCACAGAAGCGTCCGGTGTAATGGAAAAAATCATACCCTCCAAGGAAGAAGGAGTTTTAAAATATTTTTTATTGGTCTTATAACGTATCAAACTATCCTTTTTGTAATCAGTCAAAATAAAGGGTCCTGTGCCCACTGGTTTTTGATCAATCATCTCTGGTGTCTTACTTTTCAATGCCTGATCTGCGTACTCCTTGGATAATATAGAAGCAAAGTTCATAGCCAAGTTAACTAAAAACGTGGCGCTTTTCTCATTCAATTCAAATCGAACAGTGTAGTCATCCACCTTAACCACTCTTTTTATTAAAGCGCTAAAACCCATTGCAGAAAAGTACATATAGTTGCCGCCGCTGACTTTGTGATAAGGATGTTTTTTATTTAAAGCTCTTTCAAATGAAAAAATAACATCATCTGCATTAAATTCACGTGTCGGTGTAAAATCCTTAGTAGTGTGAAATGAAACTCCCTTTCTAAGTTTAAATGTATACTGAAGACCATCTTTAGACCTCTCCCAGGATGTTGCTAGTGCGGGTACTACAGTATGGGTGCCTCTCTTAAACTCAATCAAACCATCAAAGACATCATGAAGAGCATCTAAAGAAGTGCCATCTGTAGCTAATTGTGGATTCAAAAAGCGTGGAGAACCTTCAGAACAATAGACAAAAATAGAACCTGGTGAAGCTCCGTATACCCAAAGTGAGAAAGAAAAAAGAAAGAGAGCAATAGTTTTAATAAGTCACCTTACTTTAATACACCACATTAAGCCCTATTCGACAGCGACCAGTCAATAGGATTCTGTCCCACAGAACGTAAATATTCATTGGCTTTCGAAAAATGAGAGCATCCAAAGAATCCTCGATGTGCGGAAAGAGGAGAAGGATGAGGAGCTTTCAAAACCAAATGCTTTGTTTCATCCAAAAACTGCCCTTTTCGAAAAGCATAACTACCCCACAACATAAAAACCAAACCTGTATAATGCTCATTAAGTAGAAATAAAATACGATCTGTAAATTCCTCCCACCCTTGATTTTGATGAGACCCAGCTCTTCCTTCCTGAACTGTGAGAACACTATTGAGCAAGAGAACCCCTTGTTGCGCCCAGTATTCCAGAAAACCATGTTGAGGGTAATCAACATTTAAATCTCTTTTTAATTCACTAAAAATATTTTTTAAGGAAGGAGGTATTGGAACATGGGGTTTTACAGAAAAACACAGCCCATGAGCCTGATTTGGCCCATGATAAGGATCCTGGCCTAAAATACACACACGCACTTTATCAAAAGGAGTTAAATTCAAAGCCTGAAAATATTCCTCAGGACGAGGAAAAATCTGATTCTTATTACGTATTTCCTCAACAAGAAATTTCCTTAATTTTAACATATAAGACTTTTCAAACTCAGATTGAAGATGTGCCTTCCAACCAAGCTCCAATTGAATTTCTCTAGAAACTCCCATCAAAATACCTTTTCAAAAACAGCTCAAAAAGACAACAAAATCATGTCTTAAATTGAAACTTCATAACAAAGATCTCATCTTACCTATCATCTTTTGCAAAAAGATGTTAGTATATTCCTAAAGAAAGCCGATTTGTAATATAAATCCAAAGGTGGCTATGACAACAAAAAAACCACTTCTTTTTAAACCTTCCAGTGCTGAAAAAGCTTTTGTCTATCAGCAAACTCAAGATTTAGTATCTGTGGTGAATACATTATGCCCTGTGGCTGTACTTCTTGAAAAATACTCTGATAAATCAAAGAAAGAAAGCAGTTATGCAGTGACATTCGTTTTAGGAGATGAAAATATGAATGTTCTTGCCAGAAGTGAGGGAACAGATCTTTTAGATGTGTGTATATCTGCCAAAAATCAAATGAAGAAAAAACTCTATACCATGGCACAGTCTATGGAAGAATCTCCTGTGAGAACAAAACTTATTGACGAGTTAAAGAGATCTCCTTATCTTCATTAAAAATAACAGTACTTCAAACAGAATTCCAAAAGAGAAACAATGTCCCTATCCTTTACAAAAATGTGCGGTGCTGGAAATGACTTCCTTATCACCGATCAAAATAGAGTGGATAATGAAAAAAAATTCTTATCCAATCTACAAACAAACATTCCAAAATGGTGTCATCGAAAGTTTGGATTAGGAGCTGACGGCTTTTGCTTCCTGGTTTCAACTGAAAAAAACATATTGGATTGGCATTTCTTCAACAATGACGGCTCTTCTGCTGAAATGTGCGGCAATGCCGCATGTTGTATTATTCATTATGCCTATAAATACAAACTAACCCAACCAAACAAACCTTTTCAATTTCAAATTCAAGGTAATATTCTTACAGGAGAATTAACATCCTCAGGCGAAGCTCGACTGCACTGTAAAACTCCTCAACTCATTCAAAAAGATTTAAACATACAGGGAACCCAAGCAAACCATGTCCATTCTGGAGTAAAGCATCTTTTAATCGAAGAAAACAATATAAAAGACTTAAAACGACTCACACCCATTGCAAAAAAATTAAGAGAACAATTTCCAGATTCCAATATTACTTTCTACAAAAAACCCAGTTCTCAAAATATTTCCTGTGTAACTTTTGAAAGAGGAGTGGAAGATTTTACTCTCTCCTGTGGCACAGGTGCTTTAGCTGTTTCTTACTTACATAATCCTAATAAAAGTTTTTCTGTACAAATGCCAGGAGGTATTTTAAAAGTCTTATTTGAAAATAATCAGATATTTTTAACATCACCTGTTTATTTTATTTCAGAAGTACAGCCCTGCGAGCAAAAAAAATGAATCCAAAAACATACCCTCTAACAGTGAAAAAGAAAGTTAAAGAATGCGATGATGCCTGCACTCTTATTCTATCCCCAAAAGATGAAGATCGAAAATTTTTTTCTTACAAGCCAGCTCAGTTTTTATCTTTCCATATGGAAATTAATGAAAAACAATTGGCGCGAAGCTACTCTATATCCAGCTCTCCATTAGCCGACGAAGAACTCACAACTTCTATTAAAAAGGTCACCCAAGGCCATGTTTCTTCTCATATAGTGGATCATATTCAAGAAGGAGACATTATTCAAAGTACAGTTCCCCGAGGACGTTTTTTTAAAATGCCAGACAACCTTAAACCCCGTCATTACTTTCTACTCGCGGCAGGAAGCGGCATTACTCCTTTATTTTCTATTTTAAAAACAGCCCTACTCTCTGATGAAAAGAATCAAGTGACTTTAGTTTATTGTAACAGAAAAGAAACATCGATTATTTACAAAGCAGAAATTGCAAAATGGCAGAAACTCCACCCTTTACGTCTTAAGATTATTTCTGTTCTAAGCCAGCCAGCCGACACAGAGTATGACTTCAAAGGACGTCTCAATAAAAATGTATTAAAACAAATCTTAGACAACACCCAAAGCTCTCTCGACATGGAAGTATATCTCTGTGGCCCTTTAGAACTTATGACCATGGCTGAAGCAGTGTTTCGAACACGTATAGATAAAAAACAAATTCGAAAAGAAAGTTTTGGCGTCGCTTTAAAAAAGA
The DNA here is from genome assembly GCA_965197855.1 of Bdellovibrionales bacterium. Lineage (GTDB taxonomy): Bacteria > Bdellovibrionota > Bdellovibrionia > Bdellovibrionales > UBA1609 > JAPPLG01. Next base: position 1,293,719 of record OZ240230.1, on the reverse strand, counting down.
AAACTTCTAAGCTCCCTAAATCAGCTGTTATCATTTCAGCAGATTTCAGTGAAAAAGGTAAAGTGGAAACTATTAAAGCCTTACTAGAAGGAGAAAAAATAGAAATCCCTGCTGAACCTGAAATTCCTATACTGGAGCAACTGATTGAAGCTGGTTTTTCTCCTCCTTTTTCCTGCATGGAGGGCAACTGCATGACTTGCATGGCTGTCTTAAAAAAAGGGCAAGTATACCAAAATGAAGCCGGGATTCTAGCCCCTGAAAATATTGCCGATAAAGAAATACTCACATGTCAAGCCAAGCCCCTATCCCCCATCGTAGAAGTAGATTACGATTAACTACTTGACTTTAATGATCAATTCACAGATTTTTAGCTTCTTTTAAAAGAGAGAAAAATATGGCTCAACCTATTACAATTGCTTTAGGGGACGGAATAGGACCCGAAATTATGAAAGCCGTTTTAACCATTATGGAAAAAGCGGGAGCCGACATTCAACCTGAATTTGTAGAAATTGGAGAATCTGTTTACAAAAAGGGCGGCATGACAGGTATCGAAGACAAAACTTGGGATTCCTTATATACAAACAAGATTTTTTTAAAAGCTCCTATTACAACTCCTCAAGGAGGAGGTTTTAAAAGCCTTAACGTAGCTGTAAGAAAAACCTTAGGTCTTTACGCCAATGTCAGACACTGCACTTCTTATTATCCTTATGTTCCAACAAAACACAAAAACTTGGATATAGTGATTGTACGGGAAAACGAAGAAGACCTTTATACGGGGATAGAACATCGACAAACAGAACAAGTTTATCAATGTTTAAAATTAGTTTCACAACACAATTGCGAGAGAATTTCACATTTTGCATTTGAATTAGCTTTAGCTTCTGATAGAAAAAAAGTTACTTGCTTTACCAAAGACAATATTATGAAGATGACTGATGGTCTACTTCATCAAACCTTCTTGGAACAAAGTAAAAATTACCCTTCTATCGAAGCTGAACATTGGATTATCGATATTGGATCTGCCAAATTGGCTGACACTCCAGAAAATTTTGATATCATTGTCACCTCCAATCTCTATGGAGACATTCTCTCAGATATTGTGGCTCAATTAAGTGGCTCTGTTGCTATGGGTGCTTCTTGCAACTTAGGAGAAGAGTATGCCATGTTCGAAGCCATACACGGCTCCGCCCCCAGGAGAGCTGGACAAAATGTAGCAAACCCATCCGGATTACTACTCGCCAGCATCAATCTGCTCTTCCATATCAATCAAATAAAAATTGCTGAAAAAATTAAAAATGCCTGGATCAAAACTTTAGAAGACGGTTTACACACTTATGATATTTTTCAAAAAGATATCAGTAAAAAACAATTGGGAACTAAAGAGTTTGCTCAAGCTGTGATAGATCGCTTGGGAGAAAAACCTTCTGTCCTGCCTTCAGCAAACTATCAAAATTTAAAAAAGATGAAACCTTTTATTCCAAAAAAAAGAACCCCTGTTCAAAAAGAATGGATGGGAGCAGATATCTTTTTTGACAAGGCAGACACTGATGTGTCTTCCTTGGTATCTCTGTTACAAAAGTTCAACAATCAAATGAAACTTTCAAGTTTGAAATGCCGTGGTTTGGAAGTATGGCCAGGCCCTCCCACTCAAATATCACTCAGCGATCATTGGGGAGCGCGTTTTATCAGTGATCAGCCGATTTCAGCAAAAGATATTTACGATCTCATACTAAAACTGGAAGAAAATAATTTAACTTGTATCAAGATGGAAGGTTTGTTTTTATTCGATAAAAAACCAGGATTCTATATGAAAAAACCTCCTTCTGATTAAAACCTAAAGAACAGGAAAAAATAATGGCTCACTTTGAAGAAATTATTTTAAACTTTTTTCTCTCTTATTCTGCTGAGCCTTTAATTATCTATACTGCTATTGCCCTTCTAATGACTATGGGAAGCTTTGGACTCCCTATATCAGAAGAGGTGGTCATCATTTCAGCTGGATTGATGGCCTATATCGGAAGTCACCCTGAACTCTACCCTCCTGTCAAAGAGTCCGCTGATTTTATGACCATACATACAACAGCTCTTGTTTGTTTTTTATCTGTCTTCTTAAGTGACTTTCTTGTATTTAATTTAGGCCGCCTTCTCAGTGATTCCATGAAAAATAAATATATCGACCAACTGGTGTCTCCTAAAAAAATGGAAAAAATCTCAAGATGGATCAACCGTTATGGCTATCTTTATCCAGCTGTTTTCCGTTTTTTACCTGGTTTGCGATTTCCTGGTCACCTCTCTAGCGGTTTTTTTAAAATTCCTTTTTCACAGTTTATATTAGTGGATGGGTTAGCGGCCTTTCTCACAGTTCCAACACAGGTTATTTTTATAGGTATATTTGGCCATGCTATCATTGAACATCTTAAAATATTTATTTCTGTGTTAGTTTTTTTAATGATAAGTTTTATTGTTTTGTTCATCTTTAGAAAGATAAAAGAAATTAAACAACTTTTTGCAAGGTAAGAAAATATGCTTGGAAATAAAGTTTCTCTACAACAAACCTGCTCCATTATTAAAAATGGAGGGATCGTTGCTGTTCCCACTGAAACTGTTTATGGACTCGCTGGAGATTTTAAAAATCTCCAGGCTGTAAAACAAATTTTTCAAATAAAAAAACGTCCTCTCTGGGATCCTTTAATCATCCACTTTGCTTCTAAAAAAGGACTAAAAAGATTATGCAAGTATTCAGATCCTATTGTGGAAAAATTATCAGATTATTTTCACCCAGGGCCTTTAACTTTAGTATTGCGTAAAAATCCTATAGTTTCTGATTTAATTACGGCCGGTTCCCATAAAGTGGCTGTTCGGATGCCTCGCCATCCCCTGACTGTAAAAATAATGGAGCAAACTGATACTTGTTTAGTGGTTCCCAGTGCTAATCTCTTTTCGAAAACCAGCCCTACAAGAGCTGATCATGTTCTGGAATCCCTGCAAGTTCCTGTCTTAGACGGAGGCTCCTGTGAAGTGGGGATTGAATCCACTATTGTGGAAGTCTGTTTTGAAAAAAAGATTTTATCTATACTGAGACCGGGCTTTATTGGACAAAAAGAGTTAAACGATTTTTTATCCAGAAATCATTCAGACTGGAAGGTTCAGCAGGTTTCATCATCAAAATCTCCTGGAAGCAGTCTCAATCACTACCAACCAGATACCCCTTTAATTTTAATTCAAACTAACGAGGATCACCTTTCACCAGAATATATAGAACAAAAAATCAAAGAACATTATCCAGATCGAACTCCTCAGGAATTAAAATTAAACAGTAATGCTCATATTTTTGGGAGGGAGCTTTATCACAGTCTTAAACAACTTTCTAAAAATAAAAAATCTGTGGGATATATTGTGCAAAAAAAAGGACATCCATATGAAGAAGACTGGACAGCTATTTGGGACCGTATTGAAAAAGCTTCTTCTGAAGTCGTTCACTGTTGATTATAATAAGTAACTAGCAAATTATAGTATTACCTTAAACCAGACGAGTCTGTTCGCAATTGTATGTTTTTATAGTTCTTCTTCAAAACGATCCACGTCTTCCTGCTTACCTAGTGTTTTTAAAGATATCTTTTTATTATATACATCTTTCTAGCTGAAAGTTCCTTTTCAAAATGATCTATGTCTTCCTGCTTACCTAATATTTCTAAAAGTCTCTCACTCGTGTGCAATATTAAATCCATAATAGTGTGAATATTTTCTGCATGTAATTTATTCAAGGCTTAATTTCGAAAAATAAAGTCAGCAAATCCTTGGCTGTTTCCATGTACTTCGCTATATTGACTTAAGAGAACATCCCAAGGAGGCAGCTCTGAATGTGGATATAATCTCCGAGCCCGCTCGTAACTGACTGGGCTTGTAATTTTATCTTCTTTTGGTACAATTTCGTTCATTACAGCTATAGTTAATTGAGCCTCTGCTAAGTCTTCTCTATTTATTTCCTCTTGTGATAATCCACGAACTCTGTTTCTTTCAATCTCTGTTCTTCTTATTTCCTGAACACGATCCCAAAAAGCACGAAGTCCATCCATTATATTTGATTGAGAAGGCTCTTCTCTTAAAAATAAGTTATTTTCAAAAAATTTCCGTTCAATAAAATCAACAGCTTCCTGATTTATACCAAGTTCCAACAGATCTTGTCTTGTCAACATTGTTATATCTACAACATAATTAATCTGATCAGGTAATTTATCAATCAGATACATACTCATATGCCACTCACGAAATTCTTTCGCTGATTTTATTCCAATCGATTGCACATATTTCTGTGCCGTAGAATAATCCATGAATCTTGTCTCAGAAGTTTCTTTCTCTACTGTTTCCTGAGTATTTTCTACTGTGTTTTCCTCTGTTTTACCAAGAAAGTCCCCCCAACTCCCCCATGTATCTCGATAGACAACATTTGGTTGAGCTGGCAACGTCGGTGAATCGAGTTTTGGACGATCACCTAAAAAATACTCCTCCACTGTTGTATTTAATAAGTTATTTCTTACAATTCTCTCCACCTCTCTCCTTGATTGTACTGATCTTGCTTGTTCTATATTTCTTCTTCTTTCTTCTTGTATACGATCTAAAGCAGTCCTACCCCTGGACAATGCCGAGTCAGACACAGAACGAATTCGATCAGACGCATTCTGCAAACTTTCTTGAGATGGAGCTACTCTATTTGCTGTATTAGCTACAACACGTCCAGTAGTTCTTGCCCCTCTTTCAAGAGCATTCACACTTGAAACAATAGCTCCATCCACACGAGTTGCCGCCGCCATTCCTAATCGTCTGGCACTTTCTGCAACAGGTGAACCCCCTTCTCTTTGATGACTCAAATTATCTACATTCATTCCCAAAGATAAATTTTCTTCTGAAAGTTTTACTTCAATAAGATCAGCTCTGAATTTGCCTATATCTGGCACTTCTAATACTTCCTCTCGTGTTTTACTAACTAATTTTCCAATAGTGTCAATACCTTCTGCTTTTAAGTTATTCGTAGTTCTTACATCAAGTCCAAGATCCTCTATGGACTTCATAAATACTGAATCAGCATGTACTCCACTTTCATTTCCAAGTCTTCTTGCACGACTAGCTTCTGTTATTCTAGCTTGTTGTTCTCTTGCTCGCTGAGAACTCTCCTGAACTCTATTTACAATACTTCTTAGCCTTGAAGGAACTTCTTCGTTCACAATCTCACCAATTGCATTGTCCCCTACTGCATCTTCCTCCTTTGGTTCTACTGCATCACTAACTTCTTCAAATTCTACATCAATAGGTTGACGTGCTTCATGTCTTGCACGACTAGCTTCTGTTATTCTGGCCTCCTGTTCCCTTGCTTGTCGAGCACTCTCCTGAACTCTATTTACAATACTTCTTAGCCTTGAAGGAACTTCTTCGTTCACAACCTCACCAATTGCATTGTCCCCTACTACATCCCCCTCATTCAGCTCTACTGCATCACTAACTTCTTCAAATTCTACATAAATAGGTTGACGTGCTTCATGTCTTGCACGACTAGCTTCTGTTATTCTAGCTTGTTGTTCTTTTGCTTGCCGAGCGCTCTCTTGAACTCTGTTCAACACCATAACGGATAGATTTCTCAAATTGGAAAAACTTTTGGAACATTTATCTTGATCACTGCCATAAGAAGAAAAAGAAAAAATAGATAAAACAAACAGCAACAAAATTTTTTTTAAAGTGAGATTAGAAAACATGGTTCACCCTCCTAGAAAATGAAGAAAATGCTCTATTTAATTACCACAATATAGTGATAAACCACAATAACAAAATATCCTTTGTGAAATACTTTCAATACTTGAAATGTAATACATGTAAATATTTCACGGTTTATAAAAATGACATTATGAAATTAAGCTCCGTATCTATCATTCCTAAAGAGAGACCATCAATTGCAAGTACTTCTTCAATATTATTAACAGATTTTTGACCCACATTTGGCATGCTTAAAAGATACTCTCTTGTTCTACGAACCAAATCTTCATAAGTAAGAATACCATCCTTTTTAAAGGTATTTATAACTTTCACAGCAATGACCATTTCACTTGAATTCAAATCTTCAACAGGTTTAGAAAGAGATTCAGCCATAGCCTTATTTATTGCATCTCTCGATGAATTGCCTTCAGAATTATTATTTGTAGAATGACCAGATAATCCTTCCTCACACTTATCCCCGCCACTACTATAAGAAGAAAAAGAAAAAATAGATAAAATGAATAACAATAAAAATTGTTTTAAATTGAGACCAAAAAACACAGTTCACCCTTTGTATTACTACAACAATCACGTTTAAAACACAAGAATAATTCTTTTTAGCTCTTGTTATTTTTTTAAATAATAAAATGAAGTTTTTAATCATGCAAAAAATGTAATAATTTTTATAAAACTACATTTTTTAATATTTTCTAAAAAAGATTTATTTTTTAAAATTACAAAACAGCATTAAAAGCTTATTTTGAAACACGGCTGACACCTCTAAAAACAGCTCCTATTTCAATACTTAATGAAGGACTTTCCAAAGTTCCTTTAAAATAAGCTGAAGAAGACATTTCAACTGTTTCAGAAGCTTTGACATGACCCTCTAAATACCCGTGAAGTATGAGAGTTTGCACATCAACATCACCTTTCACCCGACTTGCAGGTTCAATAATTAAAATTTTCGTTGGCTCTCGAATGTCGCCTTCAAATTCACCAGAGACACGAATAGCCAGATCGTTCATTTGTGGTTCTTCTTCAAAAATTTTTACAATACCTGCAAAAAAACCAAATCTTCTATTTTTAAATTTTTGTAGACTCTCTTGGGATCTGATGACTTGATCTTTTGCTCTTTCTACTATATTTTTTTTATTTGTGATTTTAGAAAATTCTAATTCGCAAGCTGTACTGCTGTAAGAACAGAAAATTAAAATAATTGCCAATAAATAATGAAAAGCTGGTTTTAAAACACTCATTTCTAAATCGTACATGAATTTTGAATTATTTATTATTCCTTTTGATGATTTTCTTCTTTTCTCTGACGAACTTCTTCCTGCATCCCATCCCCCAACAAATTCGCATGCTCTTGAGATTCCTGAGATTCCTGAATGGAATCAACAGTCCAAATACCCAAACCTCCTAAAGCAGTAACACCAGAAATAACAGCATATCTTTTAACAGTACTCGTAGATATATTCATACGATGCAACCACTTTACAAACCCTCTTGCCAAAGGACGAGAAGCCCATCGGATTCCTTGAACTATAACTCCAAAAACTTGTTCTCCGGTCCAAATCATCGCAACATATCCAACTGTACTCATATAGATATCTACACCCAACACAGCATATGTAAATTGATTAATAGCATCTGCATCTGTTACTGTATTCAAGCAATGCATAGCCGCCTGTGAAAACCCTAAAGAATCTACAAGATAGAGAGTATACATAGATTGAAACCAACGCCTCACCTCAAAAAAAGATTTGTGCGTGACATTGATATAATCCCCTTTTATTCCTGTTTCAAAAAGAGCTAAGAAAGACTGCACTCCTCCTTCATACATTACATACAACCAAGCCTGAAGAGATGAAGACAAATCTTCACCATATTCATTGTTCATTTGTAAAGCCCAACTCCTCACCTCAGGTGACTGATGGTGAACATAATAAGAATTGTTGAATTTTTTATGATAATCAGGAAGTCCCATACCTATAGCCACACGATAAGCGGGACAAAGTTGCATTGTTATTTCATAAGCATTTTTTTGAATTTCTATGCCATAATCATGAATTCTTTGTAAAGTATCATCACCAAATTGCTTACGAACTTTTTCTTCTACAGATTGAACTAAAAACGAAGCGTTCTTCACATAGTTAGGAGCTTCCGCAAATAGCGGATACACGTAAACACTTAAGAATATAAATAAGCCGGTGAGAATTTTTCCTTGTCCATACATAATTCGAATCCTTCCTTAAATATGTATCAAATTACTTTTTAGAAAGCCCTGAATACTTTTAAAAAAGGGTGCCTGAAAGAGCACCCTTTTTTTAAACATTCAATAATTTAAATCAATGATGCTTATTGCTGATAAGAAGCAGCTTCTCTCACCACTGCTTCAATATCTGCTACATATTGTTCTCTTAAAGCATCTATATCTTCTATAGTATCAAAGACAATCAATACAGCGTCTCCAGCAAGTGCAATTTGTACGAGTACGCCACCCAAGTATAAACCACCAATAGAAACCCATCGAATCAAATGTCCCGTTCCATAAAACCCTTTAGACATAAGCCCTTTAAAGTTTACCAATCTAGTCTTTTTTAATTTTGCTTTAATACCAGCGATATCTTTTTCCAGATTACTCACAACTGCTCTTTGATTGTCTATCAGCTGGTCTGTACTTGTAACAGAAACAGGCGGCTTCTGTTTTCTTGCCCTTTTCCCTGCTTCTCTGGTTTCTTCAGCTTGTGCAGGTTTCTCAGTCGCACCTGTTGGTTTGGTCTCCTCTGCCTTCGCTGTTTGCTCAGTCGCACCTGTTGGTTTAGCTTCCTCTGCCTTCGCTGTTTGCTCAGTCGCACCGGCAGTTGCACCTTCTTTAGCTGGCACATCTTTCCCAGTATCAGTAGCCGACTGCCTGCCTTCTTCAGTTTGTATAGAAGACTCAGGCTCAGCTTCTTCCACTGCCTTTTTTAATGCAACTTCTTTATCAAATAATTCTCCAGTAAGCTTTTTCATATTATTGTATGTAGTTGTATTTCTAGGACGTAAATGATCAGGTGTTACCCGTCTAACAACAGAAGCCCAACCCCTTTGTGTAAAATAAACACTCCCTGCTGCTAAAGCCCAAGTACCCATTACAATAGTCTTGTCCCCTATACCTAAATCTGGATCATGAAAACCTAAAGCTTCATTGACTTCCCTGGTTGTATCTATAGCGTCAATCACTCTTCGCTTCCAATTCAATTCACTTTGAACCTCTTCTGACAATGAACCAAACGCTGAATGTAATCCCTCCTCAGAAATCTCCAATAATTCAGAAGAAACTTCTTCTATTTCAGAAACACCCCAGAAAGGAGCAACACTGAAACACAATAACCATATAAGAACTTGACTCCTGTCCATTACACACCTGCCTTATCTTTAATAATAAAAAACCAGTTCACTTTGATATAAATAGATAAAAAAATCCAGATTTATTTTCAAAAGTGTAAATTTTACACGCTTACTTCAAATAATTGTACCAAAATAAAGTAAAAAGTACATAGCAACTTTTCTATTTTACAAGCCTATTCATTTCTCTAAAACAAAAAAATCCACAAAATCACTTACTTAAAAAAAACTTTACTTTTCACAATACGAGCGAGGCAGTGCAAATTTAATCACGCCAGCATTAGAAAAACTCTCATTAGGAGCATAAATTTCCTCTGATTCCACACCTGCTGAAGGAGCTTCAATACATCTATAAATAGGATCTCTGATGCCTCCAAAATCTTCTGCAAAATATTGGTTGGATTCGCACTGACATGTATGAGCCATTTTACATTTGACTGTCGAAAAATCCTGTAAATACTGAGCCCAACTCATAATAAACACCCGGGCAAAAAAACCAACTTGAGATTTAAAATACTGAGCATACATTTCACAAGTCTTATATCGACCCAGATAAACATCTGCTTTTACCGGAGTAGTCTCCTCACCCTTAGGGGGATCCTCTGGAGTCGCCAAAGGATATTCAAGCTCTACCGCTGAACTACAACCTATGAACAAACCTATCAAAATAAATAGAAAAAAGCATCTTCTCAAAACAGAATATCTCCTTTCGGAATAATAACATAAGAAACTTTAGTTTTATTTAATAAAAAAAGAATATTTTTTCACTCCACAAACAAGCATTTTTCTTTTGTATTTTTGACATCTCATAAATCCCTAAAACTTAACAAAAAGGTCTGGAAAAACCGATTAAAGTCCTAGTTATGAAAATAAGTGGATATTTATTGATTCTTTTCTTTCTCTGTCACTGTGCCAGAAATACATACGTAGGCAGTTATAGCTCAAGAATAGAAAGAACCCAACCAAGAGGAAAAGTTCTAGGAACTTATACATTGGCAAATCGAACAAATATGTTTGAAATTGCAAATCAACTAGAGCGTCAACAACTGTTTTCCAAAGATGAATTTTTAGATGCGGCCACTAACGAAAACTTCGTTTTTTCTGTATTGAGAGATAATGTCGAAAGTGTAGAAGGTTATCTATACCCTAAAACATATACCATTACCGAAGATATGGATGCGAAAGAACTTTTACGAATAATGGTAAAAAATTTTTTAAGAGTTTACGAGGAACTGTCTTATTTTCAATCTGATTTTTCCCGTCATGAAGTGGTCACCTTAGCCAGTATTGTAGAACAGGAAAGTTTAAAAGACTGGGAAAAGCCACGTATTGCTTCTGTATTTCATAATCGAATTCAAGTAGGCATGAAACTTCAAAGTGATCCCACTGTTTCCTATGGTATTTTAGTAACAACAGGTGTTAAACCATCCCGCCTTTACAAAAGCGATTTTAAAGCACACAACCCTTACAATACCTATACTGTAGCAGACTTTCCTGCAGGCCCCATATCCAACCCTAATCGAAGCTCCCTTGAAGCTGTTTTAGAGCCAGAAAGAACTTCCTATTTTTATTTTGTCAGCCAAAATGATGGAACACATGCCTTTAATACAGACTTCGAAGGACATAAAAGAGATGTGCGGTCTTATAAAAGAAACCGCTGATCCTATTGATATTGCAAGAAAAGATCCTCAATGATAAAGTATCCTCGTTCATCAAAATATATATTTTCTTAAAAAACGGACCTTTAAAGTGGCTGTACCTATTTTTCAAATTCAAACTGAAGAAGATTTAAAACAAACCAGAAATATTGGCATTATGGCTCATATTGACGCGGGTAAAACCACTCTGACCGAACGTATCTTATTTTACACAGGCCGCAGTTACAAAATGGGAGAAGTACACGATGGAAATACCGTGATGGACTGGATGGAACAAGAACAGGAAAGAGGAATCACTATTACATCTGCCGCCACAACCTGTTCCTGGAAAAACTGCATGATTAATATTATAGATACTCCCGGCCATGTTGATTTCACTGTAGAAGTGGAACGAAGCCTCCGTGTTTTGGATGGAGCCATTGCTGTGTTTGATGGCGTGCATGGAGTGGAACCTCAATCAGAAACTGTATGGAGACAGGCAGATAAACATCAAGTGCCTCGAATTTGTTTTATTAATAAACTAGATCGAATCGGAGCTGACTTTTCATCTAGTGTCCAATCGATTCAAAAGAAATTAGGAGCCAATCCACTTATGATCCAATACCCTTTTGGAGGTGAAAATTTTTCAGGTATTATTGATCTTATTTCCTGTCAGCTTTACACATGGCCCACAGAGCTGGGTGATTCCATAAAAACAGATGAGATTCCTCAAGAATACCAAGAAAAAGTAAAACAATTACGCGAACAAATGCTGGAAAATTTATGTGAATTGGATGAGTTCTTAATGGAAAAATTTATTAAGGAAGAAGTTATTTCTGAGCAGGAAATAAAAGAATCTATTCGAAAACTCACCCTACAACTTAAAATAACCCCTGTTTTATGTGGCTCCGCCTTTAAAAATAAAGGAGTGCAACTTATTCTGGATGCCATTTCAGATTACCTGCCAAGCCCCTTGGATGTCCCACCTGTATCAGGAACAACTAATGACCAAAACATATCCAAGAAAACAAGTTTTAAAGAAACTCCTACAGCCTTAGCTTTTAAAATTGAAGTGGACTCTTTTACCGGCACAATGACTTATATACGAGTGTATTCAGGTGAAATAAAGACAGGGGCCACTCTTTTTAATTCCAGAGAAAATAAAAAAGAAAGAATCAGCAAGTTAGTTAAAATGCATTCTCATTCCAAACAAGAAGTATCTGTTTTAAAAGCCGGAGATATTGGTGCTGTTTTAGGTTTGAAATGGACACGCACAGGAGACACCCTTTGCAGTCAGGAAGAACCTCTTTTATTGGAATCTATTGATTTCCCGGAACCTGTTATTTCCATAGCTGTGGAAGCGGGGTCTTTATCTGAACAGAAGAAAATGACAACAGCTTTAGATATTTTACGAAAAGAAGACCCTTCATTTTCAGTAAGATCCAATGCGGAAACGGGACAAACTCTTATCGAAGGTATGGGTGAACTACATTTGGAAGTTCTTATTCACCGATTAAAAAATGATTTTAAAATAAAAATAAATGTAGGTAAACCTCAGGTCTTCTTTAGAGAAACACTTCTTAACAAAAGCCAAATGAAGCATACATTTGAGAAAGAAGTTGCCGGAAAAAAACAATATGCCAGGCTCAATTTGGAAGTTTACCCTATTAGAAGAGGAAAAGGAATTCAAATTCAAAATAAAATTCCAGATATTCCTAAAAACTTTTTAGATTCTATAAAAGAAGGTATTATGGAGTCCTCTTCTGTAGGTGTTGTCTCCGGCTACCCCTTACAAGATGTGGGAATTAACATTATTCAATGGGAATATAAAGAAGGTGAATCCTCAGAATTAGCTTTTAAAGTTTGTGCTTCGCAAGCCTTCCATATGGGAGCTAAAAAAGCCAAAGGGCAAATGCTTGAACCCATTTTTAAAATAGAAATTTTAACTCCGGAAGAATTTATTGGTGACGTTATTGGCGACCTCAATGCCAGACGAGGACAAATTGGAGAAATTTATAACAAGAACAATCTTCAAGTGGTTCAGGCCAAAGCCCCTTTATTACATTTAATTGGCTATGCCACTCAACTTCGCTCACTCACTCAGGGTCGCGCCAGTTTTTCAATGGAAATGACCGGCTACGACATACTGCCTGAGTCCATCAAAAAAAACCTTATGTAACATGTGTATCTTTACCCAACTGGGATAAAATATCGTAGACGTCTAGCCATGAGAAATCCTTATCCAAACTAAATTTTTCTTGTTTTAAAGAAGGATCTACATAAGTCACATAAACAAAATTACTTAACACTTTTAGTTCTTTAATCTTAAGCTCTTTACATTTTTGTAAAATACGAATTTGACCTAATAAATTCTTCACCTCTTGAGGAAAAGGGCCAAAGCTATCCTGCCACTCCACTTCCAACTCTTCCAATTTATTGATATCCTGTAAATCACATAAATATTTGTAATACATTAAACGTATTTTATCAGACGGCATATAGTTCGCAGGAATAAAAGCCGGCCAGGGAAGCCTCAGCTCCGGCTCCCATGCCATTTCCTGTGGATGAATACAATCTTCAAGCATTTCCAAGTAAAGATCATATCCAATATTTTGTAAATGTCCTGACTGCTTGGACCCCAAAAACTCCCCGCCCCCGCGAGTCTCCAAATCATAGCGAGCCACCTGATAACCGCTATTATATTGATTGTGAGTTTGTAGAAAGTTTAAGCGGTCCACTATGGAAGAATCAGAAAGTAAAGGCTCCGGAACAACAAAATAACAATAAGGTTTTACATGCGCTCTTCTCCCCACACGCCCCCTTAATTGATAAAGCTGACTCAAACCCAAAAGATGCGCATCATTGATGATAATGGTATTAGCTCTCTGAAAATCCATACCTGTTTCAACAATAGTGGTGCAGAGAAGTAAATCACATTTATGATTGAAAAATTTTAATATATTTTCCTCTAATACCCGTTCTTCCATTTGCCCATGAACCACGGTCATTTGAATACCAGGAAGAATTTTTTCTAATTTATCTTGTACAGCATTTAAACTCTGAATGCGATTATGTACAAAAATCACCTGCCCTCCCCTGCTTAATTCTTGTTCAATAGCACGCTTTATTTTCTCTTGTTGAAAAGAAAGAACAAACACTTCCGGACGAATACGATTTTTAGGAGGAGTACTGATAATACTTATATCTTTCATTCCGCTTAAACTTAAATGAAGGGTGCGAGGAATAGGCGTTGCAGACATATAAATATAATCCACCCCTGTTCGTATCTTTTTTAATTTTTCTTTTTGTCTGACACCAAACCGATGTTCTTCATCAATAACTAAAAGCCCTAGTTTATTAAACTGCACATCCGAGCTTAACAGTCGGTGACTTCCAATTAAAATATCAACTTTATTTTGAGATAAATCTTTCAAAATATTTTTCACTTTTAAAGGAGGTACTAAGCGATTGACAAGTTCAATCCGCATAGGCCAATTGGAAAATCTTTGTTTGAAATTTTCAAAATGCTGTAAACTTAAAATAGTGGTGGGAGCCAGAAATGCTACCTGAAAACCATCCTCCACAGCTTTAAAGGCCGCTCTTATTGCCACTTCTGTTTTTCCATACCCGGAATCTCCGATAATCAATCTCTCCATAGGTTGAGGTTTTCTCATATCCCCTAAAACATCTTGTATAGATTTTAACTGATCCGGAGTTTCTTCAAAAGGAAACTGATCTTCAAAACTTTTCATATCTGCACTAGGTTCGAGAAAAGGAGGACGCTGGGCACGTGATCTTGCCGAGTAAAGCTTTAACAGCTCTAACACCATTTGTTGAAGAGTTCTCTTGGCTTGTGCCATTTTTTGAATCCACTGAGAATTTCCCAGTGAATCTAAAATCTTTGTGGAAAGACTGGATTTGAAATGAAAGAGACGCCCCAATTGAGAAACGGGAATATAAAGTTTATTCTTATCTTTATATTCCAGCTCAATGTATTCACCCTCTACTATACTTAAAGTAAGTTTTTTCAAACCTTTATAAAGGCCCACCCCATAGAGGCGATCTACCAATAAATCCCCCTCTTTTATGTCAGAAAAGTTTAAAGCATTTGCTTTAAAAGATGTAAAAACACGTTGTTTGGAAACAGAAGAGCCAACTTTACCAAGCAAAAGCCCTCCACTTAAAAAACAAGAAGAGCCCATTTCAAAATGATAGGGAATCAATGCAGGAATAAGATAAATCTTAGAACTTTGAAATTGCTCTTCCTGCCATGTTTTCCAAAATCTTTCCTGGCCGGACATCACACAAGTTTCAAAACCTTCCTTATTTAAGTAAAACTGAATTCTTTCTAACTGTACTTCATGGGAAAATCCAATAAAAATGCAGGTTTTTATTTTCTTTAAAGAAGACCATGACAAATTTTTTAAAATTTTTACAGGCCATATATTTTTGTTTTCATGAATGATCGGATATAAAGAAATTTTTGAAGGAGAATTTCTTAATTCTTTACTAAAAAAATTTTCAATGAGAACAGAATGAAAGTTTTTTTGCTCAACAGCGAAATTTTTCTTTTTTTCAGGGGCATGTTCGAAAGACCCAGGAAGAAGACCTTGATCTTCTTTGATTGTCTTTTCATCTGACCACAATGTATAAGGGATTTTAAAAAAATCCAAAGCCACCGCAGGAGATTTATAAAAAAATCCGGCCATTAAAGAGACCTCAGGGAAAAATTGGCCTCTCGCTAATTTCTTTATAAAGTGATCAGGGAAATCATAAACATCTTTTTGAATGGACTTTAACTGTTGAATGGCCTGAAATCTGGATTCAGAATCAAAGATAAGCTCCATAGCCGGAATAATCTTTACAGAAGACGTATTCTTGAGACTGCGCCCTGTATGTGCAGAAAAAAAACGAATCGACTTAACCTCATCTCCTATTGTCTCTATACGCACAGGGTGAGAATAACAGGGAGAAAATATATCCAAAATATAACCGCGGCGGCTGAAAAAACCTAACTCTTCAACTTGTGCAGAGGGAAAATATCCTAACTGAGATAAAGTTTGATTAGAAGGAAGTCTGGCATTTTGATCGATTAAAATAAAATTCTTCTGAAACTCTTCGGAAGGGAGAGTTTTTTGACTCAAACTTTTTTGTGAACAAAGAAAAACATCCTGAGATTTTGGAGAAAGCGCCTGATAAAGCCATCTGAGCCTCTTAAGTGTCAGAACTTGTGAAGGAAACCAAGGGTCCATGGCCGGCAGTTTATAAATATTTTGCTCAGGATTAAAAAAAAGAAAACTTTCCTCAATAGAATCAAATAAAGACTCATCTGTCTCTATAATATGAGGTCCATCCTGAGGATGTTCATTCAAATAGACAGCTATAGACGAAGGATGATTGAATCCATAAAAATTTTTAATTGAATTTTTCATATTATTTTATTGAGTTATTCGATATAAGGAACCTTCTTCAACTGAAAAATAAATAAAACCATCTGGTCCCACTCGTACATCCCGAACTCTTTTTTCCAAACTTTGAAACAACCTGTCTTCCTTTGAAAAATCTTCAACAGACACTCGATTCAAATGTCTTAAGACTAAAGCTCCGATGAAAAAACTTCTTTTCCATTGAGGAAATAAGTTCCCATCATAGTAAGCCATCCCACAAGGCGCAATAGATGGAATATAATATTTCTTTGGGTCTTCCATTCCCTCTTTTGTAAATCCTTCCCCTATACTGCCTCCAATATATTCTTTGCCATAAGTGACAATAGGCCATCCATAATTTTTTCCCTTTTTAATAAGATTAATTTCGTCCCCTCCTCTCGGGCCATGCTCATGGGCCCACAGCTCTTCGCCTTTAAAGACAAGACCTTGAGGATTTCTATGTCCGTAACTCCAAATCTCTTTCATTGAGTTATTATGAGATGTAAAGGGATTATCTTCAGGAATTTTTCCATCTGCATGAAGACGCATCACTTTTCCATTATGAGTGCTTAAATCCTGTGCCAAATCTCTATTGCCCCGATCTCCCACAGTAAAAAACATATAACCTTTGGAATCAAAAACCAAACGAGAGCCAAAGTGAATATTGCGGTTAAACGAAGGTTGAGCTGTAAAAAGAACTTGGAGGTTTTCAAGTGTTCCATTATTCCACAAAGCCCGGCTGACTCTTGTGGTTTTTTTCCCTTTTTGTAAAATACTATAAGTTAAATAAATCCAAGGAGTGGTTTTAAAATCAGGGTGTAGAACAAGATCCATCAGACCACCTTGGCCGCCGTCATACACTTCTGGAACTCCTTGAACTTCAGTGATTTTATGGGGAGGGTCTGTTTTTTTATGCCATAAAATCCTGCCTTTTTTTTCAGTAATTAAGTGATCTCCATTAGGGAGAAAGGCAAAAGCCCATGGAATCTCCAAGTCTGTAACGATCATTTGCAATTTTGATTCTAAGTTGGAAACATCACTATTCTTAACTTGAGAACAGGCAAGAGTTGTATAAAAAATTAAACAAAATAAAATAAACCTAAACATCAGAATATATCATATCTTTTTTAGATAGTTTTAAACTTAAGGAAAGAGCACTTGTTCAATATACACTCATCCATCGTGCATTTCAATGAGCTTTAAGTCCTTATCTGGCACGTATTCACATCATCCCCGCAACAACGTCATCCCCACACTTACGTCATCCCCGCGAAGGCGGGGATCCACCTTGCACATACAACTCGTTTCTCGCACACTGGATTCCTGCTTTCGCAGGAATGACGTATTCGTAGGGTCGAAGCAAAATACTCTAGATAGAGGCGAAAATAAGTTGTGTGTCTGAGCTTTGAGTCACTTATACAAAGTATTTCCTACCTACTACAAACTCAAAAAATACAATAATAAAACCCTATCACGAAGAGAAGCTAAAATTTTGCTTCTTTTTCCAAAAGAAGAATAAACATAACGCCTTGCAAAGGATTCATTCAATATCAGTTTAATCCCTCTTGGAATAACAGAAACAGTGGAGTATTATATCTTCTAAAAATAACCTAGGATTTTTATGAATTCTCTATTGGCTATTGGAGTTGTTACGTTAGTTGCTGTCACTGTTGTTGGCTTGCTGATGTCCGTGGCTCATCTAATCACCCGTTACACTCAAAAATCTACAGATACTCAGACCGATCCAGATAAGGATATCGCCTATGAGTGCGGTTTAATCGGCACTCCGGCTCAAAGCTCTCGAATCTCTTCAGGTTATTACTTAACAGCTATTTTATTTGTCTTGTTCGACATCGAAATTATTTTTCTCTATCCTTGGGCTATAGCTTACAGAGATTTCTTAGACAGAGGACATGGCAATAGTTATCTGATGGCTTTTATTATTTTTCTACTATTGTTTATCCTGGGTTTATTTTGGGAAATTCGGATCAAGGCTCTTAACTGGAAATAAATTTGGAGTAAAAAATGGGAGAAGATATTTTCTCCAGTGTCATAAACACTGTAAAAATAATTTTAATATTTTTATTTATGGTTCAGATGGTGCCCGTCCTGGTATGGGTGGAAAGACGTGCCTCAGCCTTTATGCAAAATCGCTTTGGCCCGAATCGAGTAGGCCCCTTGGGGCTTACTCAACTTTTGGCAGACCTTGTAAAATTCATATTTAAAGAAGACTTCGCAAGCAGTAAAACAAATAAATTTTACTTTTATCTAGCTCCTATTTTAGCCATCATCCCTGTAGCTATAGCTTTTGGAGCCCTTCCTCTTTCTTCACCTATTTATATTGATAACTTTCAACTGTTTGGACACTCCCTGGGGCCTTATATTTTTGAAGTGCGTTCTTTTCCAATGGATATTGGAGTTATCTTTGTTTTTGGAATTTCATCTTTGGCTGTTTATTCCCTGCTTTTAGCTGGTTGGAGTTCCGGCAGTAAATTTTCGCTTCTGGGAGCTCTCCGAGCTTCAGCTCAAGCTATTAGCTATGAACTGGCTTTAAGTTTAAGTTTGCTGGGGGTACTCATCCTCTTTAATACTTTTAGTTTTGATCAAATTATTGAAATACAAAACCAACCTTTGAATTTTCAATTCTTTTCCAAAGAAGTCAGTGTTGGTTTTCTCCCCAATTGGGGTATTTTTTATCAACCTTTGGGAGCACTCTTATTATTTGTAGCTCTATTTGCAGAAGCCAACCGACTGCCTTTTGACCTTCCGGAAGCTGAAGCAGAACTTGTAGCCGGATATCATACAGAATATGGAGGAATTAAAATCATTATTTTTTATATGGGAGAATATGGGCATATGCTGGTAGCTTCCTCATTGATGGTGATCCTTTACTTTGGAGGCTACAATTTTTATCCTTTTCTCAACGAAGAAAACCTTCAATCATGGCTCCTGCCGCATTTCTCATTAACGGCAACAAGCCTTTTAAGCTCTCTGATTTTATTTCTATGTTTCTTTTTAAAAGTCCTCTTTTTCCTTTGGGTATTTATATGGGTGCGCTGGACACTGCCGCGTTTTCGCTACGACCAGTTAATGGATTTAGGCTGGAAAACTCTACTGCCATGGTCTTTGTTTAATGCTATAGCTACAGCTGTAATGATCTGGCTTGTTCGCTGGGGGATGGTATCTTAATGACTCCTTTTCTATTTTATGTTCTCTCTTTTTTAGCTCTTTATGGAGCCTTAAATACTATATTCAGAAAAAATCCCATTACCTGTGCTCTTCATTTGGCGCTTACTATGGTGGCGTTAGCAGGGCTCTTTTTTAATCTTGGCGCCTACTTTGTGGCTGGCGTACAGCTAGTGGTTTATGCCGGCGCTGTCATGGTTCTTTTTGTGATGGTGGTGATGCTTTTTGACAACAAAAAAAATTCTGAACCAAAGGAACATCGACATTTGGCCGCTAAAGTTTTTATCTCCGTTTTTATGTTAGGTGTTCTCTCCGGAGTGATTCCTCATTCCACAGGATTTACCAATAATATTGTCACTCCGGAAGTAACACCTACAAAGTCTTTAGCCACTCTTTTATTTACCGATTATGTTTTATTTTTCGAATGGATAGGTGTGTTGCTGATGATTGTCGCCGTAGGTGTCGTGCTGTTAAGCCGAAGTGAGGACCCATGATTACATTAGCTCATATTACTATTCATCACCATATTTACCTGGGCCTGGCTTTGTTTTTTATTGGCCTCTTTGGAGTCTTGTTTAGGAGAAATATTCTGGTTATTTTAATGTGCATCGAATTAATGCTCAATGCAGTCAACTTAATATTGATTGCCACAAGTCAATATTACGCTAATCTCGACGGACAGATTACCGCTTTTTTTGTAATGACCATTGCTTCGGCAGAAGCCGGTGTAGGCCTGGCTTTGGCTGTACAAGCTTACAAAAGATCTCAAACTATTGACATCCAATTATTTAACAGGTTTCGCGGATGATGTTAGCTGTTTGTATTTTATTGATAAGCCCTTTCATTGGTTTTTTAGCCAACTCTTTTATACGTTGGAATAAACATCTAACTGTGTGGCTTGGCTGTATGGCCAGTTTTATTCCTTTCGTATCTGCACTTTATTTATTCTTTACTTATTCCGGGCAAGCTCAGGAAGTCTTTTTAGCTCCTTGGATTTACTTGAATCAACTGGAAGTTGATTTCTCTGTGCTTTTGGATTCACTCAGTCTGACTATGACCTTAATTATTACTGGAGTAAGCTTTCTCATTCACATTTTTAGTGTGGAGTATATGTGGAATGATAAACGAATTGGACGTTATTTTTCTTATTTAAATTTATTTTTATTTAATATGCTGATTTTAGTATTGGCGAATAATTTACTTCTGCTCTTTGTCGGTTGGGAAGGAGTGGGCCTTTGCTCCTACCTGCTTATTGGGTTTTGGTTTACAAAAAAGGAAAAAGCTATTGCCGGAATGAAAGCTTTTATTGTGAATAGAATCGGTGATACTTTTTTTCTGGTATGTTTATTTTTATGTTTTTCTTTTTTTGGTTCCCTGGATTTTTCAAATTTAACAGTAACAGAAGCTATTCCCTCTTCATGGCTTCTTGTTCTTTGTTTATTGATGTTTATGGGAGCGGCTGGAAAATCAGCTCAACTTCCTCTTTATGTTTGGCTTCCGTCCGCCATGGCAGGACCCACACCTGTATCTGCTTTGATTCATGCCGCTACAATGGTCACTGCAGGGGTCTACTTGATCATTCGAACCAACTCTTTATGGCTGGCTTCCCCTTTGGCATTAAATATCCTGGCCGTGATGGGAGTTCTTACAGCATTCTTAGGCGCTTATTTAGCCTGTAAAAACTGGGATATCAAAAAAATTCTGGCTTACTCCACCATTTCACAACTAGGCTATATGTTTTTAGCTTTAGGTGTTGGAGCTTTTTCTTCTGCTTTATTTCACTTAATGACTCACGCTTTTTTTAAAGCTTGTTTGTTCTTATCTGCAGGTAGTTTGATTCATGGTTTAAATGGAGAACAGGATATTCGAAACATGGGACAATTAAGAAAAAAAATGCCCTACACATTTATCAGTTTTCTAATAGGATCTTTAGCTTTAATGGGCTTGCCTTTTTTAAGCGGCTTTTTTAGTAAAGATGAAATTTTATATCACACTTTCCATGAAGGACACTATATCCTTTGGTTTATAGCTTTTCTGGGAGCCGGACTCACTGCCTTTTACACCACAAGAACTTTGTATTATGCATTTTGGAAAGCATCCAATCAAGATCACTCAAAAGCACATGAAGGAGGGTGGATGATGAATATTCCTTTATGTGTCCTGGCTTTTCTCAGCATTACAGCCGGCGTTTTAAACTGGCCGCACTTCATGCCTCATATAATACCTGGAAATTTACTCAGCCGTTTTGTAGATCCAAACTATAAAGTATCTGGAGATATTTTTTCTGAAATATTGTTGGCTGTCATATCTGTATTGTTTGTAGCGGCTATTGCTGTATTTACTGTCTATTTCCTGAAAAAAGGTCGTCTCACCAATCCATGGATTTTTAAAATCAACTGGAGTTTGGATCAATTTTATCAAACATATTTTGCTGAAGGCATTATGAATGTAAGCACAGCTTTGTTTCGCTCTGTGGAAACAGATGTCATCCAAAAAGGAATCCGACTCAGCAAACAATACTTCCTGCCTATAAAAAAGGGATTTTATCAAAGTGGTGTCCTGGGACATTATGTTTTATTTATGGGAATAGGTCTTTTTATTTTTATTTTAGTAACACTTTTTAGGTGATGAAATGATTTTAACCAGCTTAATTACTTTGCCTTTTATTGGCGCCTTAATTATTTTCTGCCTTTCTGAAAAGAAAGCAAGCTATACAGCAGTGATACTCTCTATTGCTTACTTCATTTTTAGTTTATCTCTATTTACCCTGTTTGACTCGAAAAGTTCCGCGATCCAGCTCTCCGAACAAATACAGTGGTTTCCCTCCTTTGGTATTCAATATTTTGTAGGTATTGACGGTATCTCTTTTTGGCTGGTACTGCTGACATCTTTTTTATTTCCACTATGCATTTTTTATTCTGCATTCAGTACAGATAAAAACACAAAAGGATTTTTAGCCTGCTTATTTCTTCTGACAGGATTTGTGATGGGATCTTTCCTCGCTTTAGACGGTATTTTATTTTATATCTTTTTTGAAGGCTCCCTGCTCCCTCTATTTTTTCTCATACTGCTATGGGGCGGAAAAGATCGAGTTTATGCTTCCCTGAAATTTTTTATTTATACAGCCTTAGGCTCGCTTTTTATGCTGGTGGGTTTACTGACCTTAATGTTCCTTGTAAAAGAACAGACGGGAGAATTGAGCGCAAATATTCTTGATTTTTACAAACTGAAAATTCCATTCGTCGGCGGTTATATTCTAAGCACTCAAAGCCTCTTATTTTTTACCTTCTTCTTTGCTTTTGCTGTCAAAGCTCCTTTATTCCCCTTCCATACCTGGCTTCCTTTAGCCCACGTAGAAGCTCCAACTGCCGGCTCTGTTTTTCTAGCCGCTATCGTTTTAAAAATGGGAGTGTATGGATTCTTAAGATTTATTCTGCCTTTATTTCCCGACGCCTCTTTATATTACTCCCCTTGGCTTTGTTTCTTGGCTGTCTTTGGAATTATTTACGGAGCTTTAATGGCTTTAGCTCAATCGGATTTCAAAAAACTAATTGCCTATTCTTCTGTCTCACATATAGGTTATTCCATACTCGGCTTTTTTGTTTTTAATCACTATTCTTTATCTGGCGGCTACTATCAAATGCTCACTCATGGATTGAGTTCAGCAGGTTTATTTTTCCTTGTAGGTATGATTTCTTCACGTACTCACACTAAAAATCTGGATCACTATGGAGGACTGGCTCACTTAACACCTATTTACAGCGCTTTGTTTTTTATCGTGTCTTTATCTGCTATCGCCCTTCCCTTAACAGGGGGTTTTATCTCTGAATTCCTGGTTTTATTTGGAACATTTTTGGCAAAAATGCAGTGGGCTCCCCTAGCTCTGACAGGAGTTGTACTGGGAGCAGGTTATATGCTTCTCTTAATTTTAAAAGTCTTTTTTGGAGAAGTGAAAATGAAAAATATATCAGATCTAAATCTGAAAGAAATATCAGTGATCATCCCCATTGTCATTTTAATTTTTATAACAGGCCTCTGGCCCAATCTATTTTTTAAATACTCTCAACAAAGCCTGGATCCACTTATAGATAATAGAGGAAACTACACTCTGACTATTTATTCATCTTCTACAAAAAAAACAAATAATCAAATTTCATCCCACATAAGAGGAAATAAAAAATGAAACTTTCTTTTCTTGATTTTCTTTACACCACTCCTTTATGGAGTATTGCTTTGTTTTCCTTCCTGCCCCTACTGATAAAAGCTATTGCGAAAGGTAAAGAAATGCAGTCCTTATGGGTGGCATCTGTGGCTTTCGTCAGTTTTTGTTTTTCTATCATCGCTATGATCTCTATCGGATATGAAAATCAATTGGTATTTTCCAATTTACTCCGATTGGATCAACCGGCTTGGATTTTCTCAATAGCTATTTTACTCATGGGAATCATGACCTTACCATTGCTATTGGCCAAAGAGAACCATGTTGTAAACAATAAGTTTTTTTCAGAATTTGTGTTTCTTTTTATGAATAGTGTTTTAGGCCTTTGTTTAATAACATGGTCTAACAATCTCATTTCAGCTTTTATCTCTATCGAGTATATTTCACTTTGCTTTTACCTGATGATTCCTTTAGCCAAAGACCGCGTATCTTCTATAGAAGCTGGACTGAAGTATTTTGTATTAGGTTCAGTAGCCGCCGCTATATTGCTACTCGGTCTTTCATTTATATATATTGCCGCAGGCTCTTTTGATTTCAATGTGATCCTCCATCATTCACAATTGCTGATACAAAACAACCGCCTCTTTGTATTAGGGCTTTCCTGCATATGTATTGCTCTCCTGTTTAAAGTAGCGATTTTTCCTTTTCAATTTTGGCTTCCTGATGTGTATCAAGGTTCAGCCACTCCATTAGCCGCTTTTATGTCTACAGCAGTCAAAGCATCTGTTTTGGTTTTATTACTTAAATTGGTCTTCTTTGGCGGATTTATTACTCATTCCGGCCAAAGCCTCATGATCCTCTTTCAATGGCTTGCTATTTTAAGTTTAATTGTGGGTCATGTTTCTGCTTTATTTCAAGATAACTTCAAACGTTTATTAATTTACTCCAGTATTGGACATGCCGGTTATATTATAATGAACTTGCTAATCCCAGATTTATTTTCCGTATCCAGTTTGTTCTACTACCTTATATCCTATGGAGTTATTCAAATAGGAGCTATGGCTCATATTATGTTCTTTGAAGGGGAAAACACCACTGGACACTCCATACAAAGCTTAAAAGGTTTATTCAACCATAAGCCTTTCTACGCCTTATCTCTCACTTGGTTTTTACTCAATTTAGCAGGTATACCCCCCACAGCTGGATTTTTTGCAAAACTGTTTGTATTTGAAACCTTGGTGCAAAAAGGTTTATGGTGGATGCTCTTCTGGGCTGTGATTGGATCTATAGTCGGTCTCGCCTATTATTTAAAACCCATTATACTCATGTTCACTCCATCAGAAGATAAACCTCCATTTGAAAAACTTCCTTGGGTGAGCAGTTTGATAATTATTTTATTATTGATCAGTCTGGATTTATCTTTTAGAGCCGGGCTTATTCATGACTGGATGACTCAATTATGGATGTAAAAAATAATAAAAGAGGCAAAAAATGAAATGGATCACTATAGAAGAGTATGCTCATCGTCATAAAGTCAGCCTTTCTTCTTTACATAAAAAAATTAAGTCAGGTGACATTGAATATCAACTTTCTTCATCAAAATATCTAATCAAAGATCAACCTTTGTCAGAACAAAATCCTTTTGATAACGATATTCTCGACTCTCCTATTATGAATTTAGAGGAGAAAAATAAAGAGCTGATTTCAATTTTAAATAAGAAAAATCAAGAGTTGACTAAACTTCAATCTGAATATGAGGATTTAAAAAATCTAGTTCAATGGCTGGAACAAGATAATACAGAAATGCGCCATATTTTAAACTCACTTCATCGCATTGATAAATGGATGAAGGACCCGGATAACACTCCTTCCAGCTAGTTTTTTGACCTACAGGATTATCACTGGGACTGAGTGAAATCTGAAATTTCCTGTTTGAGTTGATTCAAATCTTCCTTAGTCACTCCATGTTCATCCAGTGTTTGCTGAACAAGCTCCTCCGTTTTACGAAACTCTTCCTGAGACATTCCTTCAAGGGGCTCAGTGATAGGATTATTTAATTGACTAAGATCAGCATCAGATAAACTTTCTGACATCTCCTCCATCTTTTTTTGTATGTTCTCTTCATTAAGATTTTGAACATCTAAAGCTTTTTGCATGTGAGCTTTTAAAGCATCCACCTGATCATCTATAACGTCTGCAAAAACCCAAGTACTGCACATTGATAATATAAAAACAAATAACTTCATAGGATTTATACACCCTCGTCATTCCTGCGAAGACAGGGATCTCCTTCACACACAATGACCATTATGACTATTCTCAATAAATAGCTCAACAAATGCTCTTTAAGTGTAATTTTTCTGTTTCAAATTGAAGCAGATATCACATGCGATCCCTTCCACCACTAAAAGAGTTCTCACAATAATCCGTAAATATTGAATCTGTTAACTGATACTTATAAAGATTTTGTCTCATCCTCAGAGGTCCCCACTGTTCGGCCAGCTGTCTTAATTCACTCATTGGTATTCTTGATAATTGTGAGCTTTGCAAGTGTTGGAATGTTCGTAAAACCATTGCTTTCAATTCTCTTCTATCGAGAAAGTATTTTGCAAAAAACTGCACTAATGAATTGGCTTCATCATATTCCACATGCAAAACCATAGGAAACTCATATCCATCATGTTTATCATAAGTTAGATTAATAACATGACTATAGTAGATATAATTCTCTATGAGGATCATAAGTGAGAGTACTTCTCTTTCTCCTATATGATTTTTAAGAGTTTCAAGAAGTTCTTTTCGTGCTTCTTTAT
The DNA here is from genome assembly GCA_965197855.1 of Bdellovibrionales bacterium. Taxonomy (GTDB): domain Bacteria; phylum Bdellovibrionota; class Bdellovibrionia; order Bdellovibrionales; family UBA1609; genus JAPPLG01. Next base: position 1,267,363 of record OZ240230.1, on the reverse strand, counting down.
CATCACGTTGAGTTTTTTCTATTCGCTCCTGTTCTTCTTTCCAGTATTGTCGTAAAGTTCTTACCTCTTGCGCGTCTATCATTCTGTATACAGATTTTGTATATCTGTCTCTAGCTTCATTAAGTTCCTTATACCTACGCATCACTTCATTTAAATCATCCCTCCCACTGGAATGTGAATAAAAACTAAAAAGAAAAAAATACATACAAGAAATTCTTCAAAAGATATGTTTTCATGATCGTCCGTAAAACCTATGAAATATCGAAATATTACATCTCTGTACAATCAGCTCTAGTTGAAGCGCTGACAAAGTTTATGTCATATTGAGAACCATTAAAGTTTTCTTCTCCTTTATTTGTAATCTCATAGCTCTTACTCAATTCACAAAAAGGCAGATGATTATTCACCCAACCATCACATAGAACTTCGTCATTAACAGTAATGCTGACTAAAGAATGAAAACGATCATCTTCATAAATCTTTAAACACTCATCTTTTTCCAAGCTATTAAAGGGTGTTGCACAAAATAAACCTCTCATGTCAGCACTGGTTCTGGACACAAGAACCGGTGAATCCGTGTTATTAGTAATAGTATAATAAAAATCTTCTCTTTCAACATCATATTGAGCATCTTTAAGATCAAAAATACGTCCAGCTGAGCAAGCTCCTCTAAGGCTTTCCTCTCCTATCACAACCATCCCAGCTGACACTAAAACTCCATCTTCATTGAGTCTATAATTAGCACCATCAATACCATATATTATTTCGTTAGCATTTTTTAAGTTAACTCTTTCATTAGCCCCTATAGAAAAACCAAAGCCAAACAAAACAAAAAGTATTAAAAACCTCATAACTCTAACCTCCTAAAAAACATTTCTATTTCCATTCAAAAGACTAACTGTGTCAACATATTTTTGAAGTAGTGAATATTTTTCAAAATTGATAAAAATACATTCATATAGGTCCAGTAAAATTACACATTCATACTATGAAAATATGTATTACTCCCCTCTATAAAAAATCCTCTGTGTTTTCTTCGTTTTTTGTATATACTCAATCCAACATCAACAAAAAGAGGATGAAGTCATCCGTGAGGAAACTTTTTTTACTTTTTTCATTGTCATTGATTAGTTTTAACTCTTTTAGCGATAAAAGTTGTGAAAAATCACTTTCACACCCAAGCACATTACAAACTATCACCAGTACAATTTTTCATGCGACTCAAAGAGCAACTGTTTTCCCAATACAAAGGCGCATTATCAGAAAACGAATCTTAAATAAATCTGGGGAAGTCAAGCCTCATTATAGAGGAATAATTGGACAGTCGATCTATGCAAGTCTACACCATAAGAGCATGGGATACTCTGTTGGTAACATGGATAATATAGATGCGACTTATAAAAGCGTTACACGCCATTTAACAAAAAAAGAAATGGCAGAATTAAGCTGGACTCCATCTCGTAAAGCACAATAATTGAGTTTTAATAAATTCATTAAAAACACCTATCCAAAATAAACTGTACAAATTATCCAGCGCCATATAAAACGGCCCCTTGAAGGAAGCATATTGTATTTAAACACTATGATTTCCAATTAGATTAGCTCCTATATGTATTTTTTTCACAATATATTAATAAATTTCAAAATTGAATTTACTTCTATTATTAAGATGATAAATATGTTACACAGCTCATTTCACAACCAATAAATTTATTATGTTAAAAAGATTATTCGCATTAATTTGTATTTTATTTAATCTGTACACTCATGCTGATTTAATGATGGTAGATTCACATCATCCTCTTGCCGATGAAGATCTTGTAAAAGACTTCTTTAATAAAATAACACAAATCATAAAAGAGAAAACAAACAATCTAAATCGTATACATGAAAATGGGTATACCTATCTTAATCAAGCTCTTGTAAATAACGCTTATGTAGAAAATAAGATTTCCCAATTAGAACACATAAATGGAATAGAACAAGATATTTTAAATTATAGTATTATGACTATAAAAATTCTTCTAAATAATGGAGCTGATCCTAATATCCCTTTCCCTGAAGATAAAATTTATAAAACAGAACAACATTTTCTTATAAAAGCTACTCAACTAAGTGCACGGCCTCGCTTTCCCTTACATATTATTGAATTACTCTTTGAATACGGTTTAGATGACCAAGCAAGAGATCCCAAGGGCAATCCAACTCTTATGAGACTTATTGCTTTATTACATGTATGGAAAGAAATACCGGAATATAGGAAAGGTTTTATACAAATAGTTGTTAATCACACAACTGATTTCAACGCTCAAAATAAGAATGGAGATATGGTCTTACACTCAACAAGTCAATTTCATGACTTAGACACAGCTCACCTGATGCTTCAAAATCCAGTTCAATTAGATATTAGAAATAATCAAAAACAAACACCAAAGCAAGTTGCAAAGTTGATGGCAGGCATATTCCCCCCTGATACACTCAATCTAAGGTGGTATTGGCATTTCTCCTTTTTTAATACAAATTATAGAATGATTAAATTGTTAGAAGAAACAGAACAAACATTACAATTAGCTAATGAAACTATTCAAAATGGGGAACAAATTCAAAATTCCACAAAAGATAAAAAATCCAAAAATCCTTTAATTGCACCTTGCAGAAGAGTTTTTAGTTCAATAAAAAAATAACCACCAGTAATTTCAAAGACTTATAAATGAAATGGTGGGCCTGAGAAGTGAAAAGATGGGAGTTTAAAAGGTTGAAATAACTGAATCGTTCAACAAAAATTCACTTTTGCATCCTGTTGGTAACCGCTGATACCCCCTCATAACCAGAGTATCCCGTAAAAATCCCGTAAAAAAATTCTTAAAAACGGTGGGGGCAAATCGCCCCTATTTAATAAGTTGTGTTTAAAATAGAAATTATCATTCTTATAATCCCATGCCAACCTTTCAATTGGCCCCATGTTAACCTTACGATTAGCCCCATGTTAACCTTACGATTAGCCCCATGTCAACCTTACGATTAGCCCCAATTCCACTTGACGCTCAACTGATTATTCGGATAGAGTGAAGTAGATTATGTCCAATACAGCTTTATATCCACGCTATATTAAACCCCTATTGTTGGAGGCACTAAAAGATTCACCAGTAGTATTGATTCACGGTCCCCGGCAGTGTGGAAAAACAACTTTGACTCGTATGGTGGGAACACCTAAAAAATATGAATATATCAGCTTTGATGATGATGTGGTGACTAAAGCAGCAAAGGAAGATCCTATTGGATTTGTAAAAGGATTATCAAAGAAGGTTATTTTAGATGAAGTCCAAAAAGTTCCAAATATTTTTTCTACACTTAAAAAAGAGGTTGATAGCAATAGAATACCTGGTCGCTTTATATTAACTGGTTCAGCAAATATCTTAAGAATGCCAAAACTTTCAGATTCACTTGCAGGTCGTATGCAAATTTTAAGGTTACATCCTTTATCACAAGGAGAGTTGGAGCAACATAAATCACGTTTTCTTGATACTCTTTTTAAAGGTGCATTTAAAACTAAGAAAATGGAATTCTCATTCAATAAGCTGATTGAACGAATCGTTACAGGAGGATACCCTGAAGTATTTAAACGTCCCTCTGGAAGACGAAGAATCAATTGGTATCAAAATTACATAGAAACTCTAATTCAACGGGATATATTAGATATATCAAAAATTCGTTCTGTTGATATACTTCCAAGGCTTTTAGCTCTATCTGCAACTCAAACATCCCAGCTTGTGAATTTTACTAATCTTGCTTCTGTTTTTCAGGTAAGCCGACCCACAGTTTTTGATTATATTGCTTTATTTGAGCAAATGTTTTTTCTGGAAAAGTTACCTCCCTGGCATAGCAACCGTTTCAGGCGACTTATTAAAACACCTAAGCTTCATCTATGTGATACAGGGCTTGCATGTACTCTTCTTGGTGTCAATGATGTATCTCTGAAAAAAAATCGTCCATTATTAGGTCAACTTCTTGAAACATTCGTATTTCAAGAGTTGAGACGACAAGCTAGTTATCACAAACAAAGACATGTTTTTTTTCATTATCGTAACAAAAAAGGAGCTGAGGTGGATATTGTGATAGAAAGGAATCACTTGGTAGCTGGTGTGGAAGTTAAATCTTCCGCTACCTTGAATTTAGCAGATTTCAAAGGATTGCGTATGTTGAAGAAGGTTGTGGGCAAACATTTTGCTTGTGGCGTAATACTTTACAATGGTGAAACAAGTGTTAGTTTTGGCAATGGTTTCTTTGCTGTTCCCTTAAATGTTTTATGGATTTGAAATTAGTAGCTGGGAGTACATCTATTGACTTTGAGCATTTGTCCTTATGAATAAGAAGATTGAAAGAAAAAAATATCAGAATAAAATTATCCAATCAATATTATCTTTAGTATTTCTTGTGTTAGTTTCTTATTTATATGTTAATAATCCTGATTTTTTTAATATAAAAGATGAAAATGTACCTTGTAGAATTGGAATGACTACTAATCCAGAAAGACGTAAGAAAGAATGGACGCGGGAATATAGAAAGCAAGGAAGAAATATAATAAGCTGGAATGTACTTGACACCTATGAATCAAAATCTGTAGCCCAAGCCTTTGAAACAAGAGAAGCTAAAAACCAAAATTGTGAAGCACATCTAGGCGGAAGGAGACCTGAAAAAGCAACATGGTATGTTTATAAACTGGAATATTCAAATCAATGATATATTAAGTATAAAGTGGCAATATAAAGTAACAAAAGTGGCAATATAAAGTAACAAAAGTGGCAGTATAAAGCTATCACTTTTAGTTGTTTTTATGATGCCATCTTAACCCTATATTGCCGCCACTTTTTGCCGCCATCTTAACCTTGTATTGCCGCCACTTTATTGCCTCTGTTTAGAAGTGAAAAGATAGGAGTTCAAAAGGTTGAAATAACTGAATCGTTTAACAAAAATTCACTCTTGCATCCTGTTGGTAACTGCTCATAACCTCTAATACCCAGAGTATCCCGTAGAAAATGGTGGGGAACTCGTAGCCCCTATTTAATTTAATAGCTTGTTTTTGAAAGAAAAGTATTTAGCTCTGAAATTAGATCTTTGAAACTATCTGGTAGTTTTAAATCCTTAGTTAATTCCCTTAGTCCTCGTTGATGCTGTTTCCAGTATTCTTCTAATCTCTGGTAACTAGGATCATCAAACTCGATTGGAAATTTCTTTTCTAGTTTTTTATGTTGGAATACTTGGTTGACGGCCTTTTTTAATGGGTCTATTTTTAATAACTTAGGTTTTCGGATCATTAGAATCACATCATGAAAATCTTTCATTCGGCTAGTAGTCTTTCCTCTTGAAATAATCGCCGTCAATTTTTCTGCAAAAATAAATTCAGGAGGGTAAACTTGAAGGGATATCTGATTTTCAAAAAAGGGTTCAGAATTATACATGAGAAGTGGAATAGCTAATCTTTTTGCAATAACTGTGTCACCAACTCCAAGATCAATTTGTAGATTATCCTTAAGTGTGCCTTTGATATGTTGGATTTTTATTATTATACGAAACCCATGATGTATCATATGAGGCTGTTTCAGAAGGCTGATTGAGGAAAAAATTGTTTTAAATCCGTCTTCAATATTTATATTGCAAATATTTCTAAAAATAGATTTTATATCAGCTGATTGTGTTTTGATTTGTTGAACCAGAAAATCCAAGTCTTTTGTTTCTCTTCCGATTTTCAGATAATAACTTAAGAGTTGTCCGCCTTTAAAAATAAAATGATCGGCAAAGTCTGATTGGGCTAAGCGGACAAGAAATCTTTCTAAATAAAGTTGTTTCAGAAGATTATTAAATTCCCTTTTTTGTTCAAAAGCAAGGTTCTTTAAGCGATCTTTTATTGCATTTTCTGATAGAGTTTTCATGTAGTGGTAACAACCTCAAGGTAAGGTATAATATTTATTCTTAGCTTCTTTGAATAATCAACGAGTTTATCAACATCTGGGTATTTTTTTTGTGAGCTAAAGGCTTCTTTAAGAGCTTTGATAGCTGTCTCCCTCGATAGCAGTTTAAAAGCTTCTGGCAGTATTCGTTCTTTTTCATAAATAGGAACCTCTACATCACCTATTTTAATGGAAGAAAGACCCAGCTCATGATTACGGGTGCGGATAGTTGTCACAGAAGGTCGGGAACCAATAGAAGTGTTATTAGGTATAGCAATCCAATGGAAACGAGGAATTTCATCAGTAAGATCATAAATATCAAGAGCAGATATTCCTGTTATCACTCCATTAGGGATACTGAGAACAGCATATACAAGGTCTTCCCATTTAAAATCAATTTTGGGAGGTTTTTGGACATTATAGTAAAGCCCTCTTTCCACTTTTTGAATAAGCCCTTGATTTTGATAATAGCTCAGCAGGCTGGAAGAATAGCCGTTATCCCGAAAGTCTCTTGAATAAATAAGGGACTTGTTCAGAAGCTTCTGAATAGGAATAGATTTTTTTTTCTTGATTTTCTTCATAAATTCAATTTATCAAATAAACTCAATAATGTCAAATGAGTGTTTTTAATAAATATCAAAATTTACTGAAAAACCCTGTTTTTCCTTTAAATTAAGTTTCACCCGCACGCGGGAATAGAAAGTAAATGGTAGGTGTGTTTTACTATTGTTTATTGATATTTTTAATATAATGGTAAAATGAAAAATATGTTGTTGTATTTATCACACTGACGAAATTTAGAATAACACATTATAACTAAAAGAGGTTATGAGCCTTTAAAAAAGGGGATCGGGATAGATGAGAAATAAGCTATTTTTTTTAACTATTTTTCTATTAACAAATTCTTCTTTTTCCCAAGAGCCTCAAATAGTGGGAATAGTGAATATCTGTCAAAGAACGGATATTGTTCAAAAAGTTATAATGCAAGAAGTAGGAGCAACAGATTGTTCAAAAGTAAAACTTCAGGATTTAAAATCTATTGAGCGAATTAAACTGGAAAATAAAAATTTAAAATCTCTTAAATCTGGTGATTTTTCAGATCTTTCTTCTTTAAAATGGCTTTATCTCTATAATAATCAGTTAGAGGTTTTGCCGAAAGGTGTTTTTGCTGGTCTCTCTTCTCTAAAATGGCTTAAGCTTAATAATAATAAATTAAAAGGGAGTTTGGATAAGGATCTTTTTGCTGGTCTCTCTTCTCTGATATTACTTCATTTGCAGAAAAATAAGTTGAAGACATTGCCGGAAGGCTTGTTTTCAGGGACCTCTTCTTTACAAGAGCTTCACCTTGAGAAAAATAAGTTAGAGGCTTTACCCGAAGGTTTGTTTGCCGGTCTTCATTTTCTCGGGATTCTTAACTTGAGCCATAATAAGCTAAAAAGTTTGCCGAAAAGATTGTTTACTGGCCTCTTTTCCCTGTTTTTACTTGATCTTGGTGACAATGAGTTGAAAAAGTTACCGAAAAGCTTGTTTAGGGGACTTTACTCTCTATGGAGAATTTATCTGGAGAACAATACATTGGGTCTTGGTTCCGGTTTGTCACAAGGCTTGTTCTCAGGACTTTCCAAATTAGAAGGTATTTATCTTCGTAATAATAAATTGGAGAGGTTGCCGACAGGCTTTTTTTATGGTCTTTCCTCTTTAGAGTGGATTTCTTTAGAAGACAATAACCTGGGAGTTAATCACGATTTGCCAAATGGTCTTTTTTCAGGGCTCTCTTCTTTGAAGCATGTTTGGCTTTCACGTAACAAATTAAAAGTTTTACCGGACAGTCTTTTTGTTGATCTTCCTTCTTTGGAGAGTATTCAGCTTTCAGGCAATAAATTAGAAACTTTACAAGAAGGTCTTTTTGTCAATCTGCCTTCTTTGGAAGGGATTGATCTCCATAACAATCAATTAGTTTGCTTGCCTGAGAAATTGTTCTCTGGACTTTCTTCTTTAAAACAACTTAATCTTAATAACAACAATTTAAATTGTGCAGAAGAAGAAAGTTTACCAAGAAATCTCTTTGCAGGACTATCTTCTTTAGAAGGCATTTATCTCTCTAACAACAACTTAGTTTATTTGCCAGAGGGTTTGTTTGCCGGTCTTTCTTCTTTAAAACAGCTTGATCTTAATGATAATAGTATTTCTCCAGAAGAAAAAGATAGAATAATGAAAGAAATAGATGATACGAAACAATCTTTTAAAGAATTAAAGTCGAAATTTCTTGATACATTTGTCTGTGAAAAATAGAGATGTTATAGGTACTATAAATATTTTTGTATAGTTTTTAATCAAAACAGAAAACTTTGTGTAAAATATAAATTACTCTTGATTGATATTTAATTATAGAAGTGAAATTCTCTACATAGTATCATTAAAAATACTTAGAAACCATTCTCTTAATTTGGTCATTTACAGAGGGATTAGCTTTAAAGTGGAGGTATTTAACTTTTATTTGACTCTTTGAGATATATTACTTATAGTAATATATATGAAAAAGAACCTATTTGATCCCAAAAAGTTATTGCCTGAATTTGATCATTTTTTACACAAAAAAGGGATAAAGTTTGAAGCTGTTGTCATTGGCTCAGGAGCTTTAACTCTTATGGGTTTCTTACAAAGACAGACTGTTGATATAGATGTTTTGGATCCAAAAATTCCAGATAAAATATTACAGTTGGCAGAAGAATTTCGTGTCCAAAAAGAAAAAGAAAGAATTTATTTAATTAAAAACTGGATAAATAACGGGCCAGATAAATTATTATTGAGTCTTCCAAAAGATTGGTCATCCCGAACTAAGCCCTTCTTTAGTGGAAAAGCTCTTACTTTTTCTACTTTAGGACGACCTGATCTACTAAAAGACAAATTATGGGGATTTTGTGATTTAAGAGAGCAAGACAGATTAGTCATCCTCGCTTTAAAACCTTCACACAGTGAATTGCTTGAAACAGCTAAGTGGGTTAAAGACCAGGAAGCTCACCCTTCTTGATCAGACCATGTCAATTCCAAAGTTCAAGAACTTTTCAAGGATTTGGAAGATGAGTCTTAATACTTTTATAATAAAAAAAGGGAAATCATTGGATAGTGATCTTCGGACTATTGGTTTTAACATCAACAGTAAAAAAAAGTCCATAGACCCCAATATTGAGGCTTCTATTATTTCCGCTTCCATAGAGGCAGTTAACAATAAAGACAACCGTATAGGAGGGCTTTTAGTAGATTGGATTACAGTCCATCACCTTAGAATTAATGTAGATAGGTTGACAAAATTTATTTTCAGTTTAAGTGATATAGAATATAAGTTTGTCAAAATTTTTTGGTGTGCTAATGCTCAAAGGCTTTTTGCGAAAGATCAACGCTTTAAAAGATTGTCTTTATTATACACCGGAAGAAGAATCAATTTCGCAGATCGTTTTGTAAAAAAGGGAGAAAAGAAAGTAACAAAGATGCTTATTGAAATAAAAGGGACGGATGACAGATTTAAAAAAACTTGCATCCGAGTTCCCAAGGGATACTTTTCAGAGCGGCCACATCAGATTTTTCCTGTATCTGTTATTGCAAAAAATCATCTTCCGTATCGCTATAGAGTTATGATGGGTTCTTCTTATCGTGCAGACTTGTGGGCTCTACTTGATTGCAATCCGAATATTTCAGCTTATGCCTTGGGAAAAAAAACACATTGCTCCTATCGCACAGCTTACATGGCTAAAAAAGATTATGAGCTTTTAAAGGCAAAATCTGGTCTTTAAAATTAGAGGATGATATAAATATATTTAAATGTGGGCCTGAGAAGTTGTAAGAGAAAAACTCTCGAACAGTTAAGAAAAACGAAAAAACGAAGTAAAATCAACAACAACCAGCCATGCTTTCTTCCCGGCTTTTCCCACAGTTTCCCGCTCATAACTGATCAATCACAGCGAAATCACAGCGAATTGCAAAAAATTGTGCCAAAGCGACCCACCAAATAGGGTTACGCTGTGATTCGCTGTGATTTATTTTTTGCAAGCAGTGTCTGATCAAGTCGTAACTAGTTCAAATACGATGCACTTGTTCTTTTTCTATTTTTTGAACCAAAAATGTTCCTAATTCGATATTTCTTTCTTTTGCTTCAGTCATAGCATCTTCTATTGATTCATAAAATCCAACAATTTTTTTATCTTTTATAATAGCAAATTTATTTTTTTTATCTTCATCTTTTAATAAAGATGGCAGTTTTTTTATAAAAAACTGGTAATTTTTTAATAAGAGTTGCTGTTGTTCTTGTTTTGACATTTTTTACATTTATAGCACAAAATTAATTGAATTTAAATATTTTTTTGGTTTTTATCTACTCACTAGATAATGATTGCTCTTAAGAGCTTTGGCAATAGATGTAATCGTACTAAAGTTTAGATTTTAAATAGACAAGATACTGGTGAAATATAGCATCATTAGACTTGGCTTGATCTTCTAATTTCATGAAATAATCGCTTCCCAGTATTTATCCAACACATTCTTCATTTTAAGACGATGAGACATTTGAGCAAGCTTTTTTTCAGTAGTTAACCCCTCCCTAAGAGCTTTTCTAGCAGAAGACATAGCTGTTCGTTGTCCAACCTTTGTTGCAAATTTCATTGTTTCAAGTAAAGTACGATCCACATTTGTAATTTTAAAATATGTTCTTTTATCAATACCAGTTTTCAAGGGAGTTTGAGTTCTTAAACATTTGTATTTTTTTTGGACACTTTCATCTTTACGGAAAGGAGGAACAATGACCCACACCTGTTGAGGAACTTGCTCGATAAGACCGTAATAAAAAAGAGCAGATAACCCTCCAATAGAAGATTTGGAACCAAAGTGGGAACAAGCTATAGCAAAATCCAAATGCTCCATTATTAAAATAGATGATTGAGGATGAATATACAAACCACGACTTATATGTCTGATCAGTCCTCTATTAGTCCAACGAGAAAAAGTAGATTGGGAGATGCCTACTATTTTTTGTACTTCACTAAATTTGAATAAACCCATTAATTGAAGTTTTTTACTTATTGCTTTATCCATGTATCTAATTATGACTAAAATCCGACATTTTCCAATAGAAATATCGGATTTTACTCATATTATAGTATATATACCTTAATTTTTAAGATATTTTGCAGTATAATTTTTTGAAAATTAATTGATGAAAATAAAAACATCGTAGCAAAATTTGAAATTACCTGAGATCACCCCACCAAAGTTGAGGATTTACCTTTAGGAAGTATTTTTAAAGCTGAAAAAGATGGATTTTTTACTTATTGATCAAAGATATCAAAAATCAAATTGAGATTTTTGATTTTTACAAATAAAATAAAACATCTGGAGAAAAACATGAATTATTTGTCTGTAAAACCGGCTCTTCTACGTTGGGCACAAAAACGAAGTGGTCAAAATATTCAAATCCTGTATAAAAAAATTCCTAAATTAAAACTGTGGGAAACTGGTGAGGCCAAACCAACACTAAGACAATTAGAAGAATTTGCAAAGATAGTTCACACTCCTATAGGTTATCTCTTGCTGGACAAACCCCCTGTTGAGAAAGTCCCTATTCCCGATTTCCGAAAAATACCTAATATGAACCAAAAAGATCCAAGCCCTAATCTTTTAGATACACTTTATATTTGTCAACGTCGTCAGGATTGGTACAAGGATTATATGCATTCTATGAGGGAACAACCTCTAAGCTTCATTGGTTCTGTCCGACCTTTAGTTAGTAATATTGTTAAAACAGCTGAAAATATCCGTAAAATTCTAAATTTTAGTATCAAAGAACGAAAAGAACTACCGACATGGACAAATGCTCTTAGCCGATTTATTGAGCAAGCTAATTCTGTAGGTATTCTTGTCATGGTCAGTGGAATTGTGGGAAATAATAGTCATCGTAAGTTGGATCCGAAAGAGTTTCGTGGATTTGCTTTATCTGATCCCTTAGCACCTCTGATTTTTATTAACGGAGCCGATACAAAAGCTGCACAAATGTTCACAATTGCCCATGAATTAGCTCATTTATGGATCAATCAAACAGCAGTCTCTAACACTCAAGCTCTTACTATCCCTAAACATCAAATTGAAAGTTGGTGCAACAAAGTAGCTGCAGAGTTACTTGTACCTCTTAATGTAATTCACAAATTATATGACAATAAAAAAATAAAACGTAACTTCTCTAGTGAAGTTCAACGACTTGCAAGGTATTTTAAAGTTAGTTCTTTAGTTATTTTGCGTCGTATTTATGATATGAATAAACTAACAGCTGAAGATTTTTCTACACGATACAAAGCAGAGCTAAAGAAATTGAAACAAAAAAAGAAAAAAAGTAGTGGAGGAGATTTTTTCCTCACTTTAGGAGTACGTGTTAGTCATCGTTTTGCAAAGGCATTGGTATCTCACACTCTTGAAGGCCATACCTCTTTCAGAGAATCTTTTCAGTTACTTGGTATAAAGAAAATGTCAACATTTGAGAAAACAGGAAAAAGTGTCGGGGTAAACATGAATGGCTTATTTACTTGATGCTGATATTTTTATTCAAGCCAAAAATTTACACTATGGCATGGACTTCTGCCCTGCTTTTTGGGATTGGCTTATCAAAAGTAATTCTAAAGAAAAATTATTCAGTATTGAAAAAGTAGGTGACGAACTACAAGCTATAGAAGATAACTTATCGGAATGGGTAAAGAAAAGAGGAGCAAATTTCTTTTTAAAACCTGATAAATCAGTATTACAATCTTTAGTTGAAGTTAGTCGTTGGATAAATGAACAAGATTACGAGGAAGGAGCTAAGAATGTATTTCTTCAAAAGGCAGATTATTATCTTATAGCACATGCAAAATCAAAAGAATATATTGTTGTTACACATGAAAAGTTTGCCGATTCAAAAACAAAAATTAAAATTCCTAATGTTTGTATTGGCCTTGGAATGAAGTGTATGACAACGTATGAAATGCTAAGAAAAGAAAGAGCTCGTTTTATACTCAAATCTTAGGGAAACACACACTAAACAAACACGGGTAACTGTCAGATCATATATTAACTAATACATCTAATTTATTTTATATTCATTGATTATACATTTCGCATCTCCAACAACAGCAACTCGATACTATTATTTTTTGACCAAGCTTTCTTCCCGGCTTTTCCCACAGTTTCCCGCTCATAACTGATCAAGCTGTAACTAGTACACTTAATACTACCTTTATTAATGCGTAAAACTTGTATAAATATAAGAATTAAAAATTAGAACATTTTAGCTTCTTATACAAAATATAGTATATTTTATGCGAAATAATTTGACAAATAGTCTTATTATGTTACTTTAAATATACTATGCGTGGCTTATCCATTGGTTCTTTATCAAGAAAGAGATTTTCCAAGGTTTTAAGAGAGACCGGTGAAACTATTGTACCACAGGAAGTTTCTACAATTCTAGGTATGACAAGACAAAGCAGTTCTTTATTATTGTCTTATTGGAATAAGCAAGGTTGGGTAAGAAGAGTACAAAGGGGTCTATATATTCCCATTCCACTGGAAGCTGACAACAGGAATATTAGTGTGGAGGATCCTTCTCTGGTTGCTATGCGTTTATTCTCTCCCTGTTATATAGGGGGTTGGAGTGCTACTGGGTATTGGGATATGACAGAGCAACTATTTAATACTGTATTGGTAATGACTGTTAAACGTCCAAATAACAGAAATCCGAGTATTGATGGAATGAAATTCAAACTAAAGAGTATTTCTAAAGATAAACTTTTTGGATTGAAGACAGTATGGAGGGGAAAATCCAAGATCAAAGTTTCTGATCCAAGCCGAACAGTTGCGGATATGTTAATGGATCCTCAATTGGGAGGTAGTATTAGACCTGTGAGAGATATATTTCAAAACTATTTAAATTCTGAGGATAGAGATATTAAATTGCTTATCAGATATTGTCGAAGACTGAAAAATGGAACTGTTTTTAAAAGACTTGGACTGTTTTTGGAAATGGATGCTCCTGAAGAAAAAAAAGCGATAAAAATTTGTAAAGATAATTTAAGTCAAGGTTATTCTAAATTGTGTCCTGCTTTAAAGTGTTCAAAGATTATTACAAAGTGGAAATTGTATGTTCCAAAGTCTTGGGTTAAGGATTTTAAAGAGTGATATATAAGGCAGAAATTAAAGAGTTTTCTAAAAAAATGTCATTTAGACCTGACATTGTTGAAAAAGACTATGTATTGGGATGGATTTTGGCTCTCATGTAGAGGCTTTTGCAAAGAAGATAAGAGCCTTAGCTGAAAGAGCAAGACCCAGGGATTTATATGATATTGTATGTCTCTTCAGGAATAAATCTCTCTTATCAAACCATAAGCTTCTGCTTTCTGTATTAAAGAAAAAGTGTGGAGTTTTGAAAAATCCCATAGAAGAATTTGTGAAGAATGGTGGTGTCAGGTCGACACTTTAGTAGATTGCGATAACTTTTGTTGACAAAAAGAAAGCTCTTCAGTGTTTAACATTTTTTGCCGATATCAAAAACTATGGGTATATATTTTAAGGGAATAGTTTTCCATAAAAAAAAGTACAACCTCGAGGCTGAATTTGAGGATATGATTTTTAAAAACTCCACACTTTTTTTTGGTGAGGACACTATTCTAATTCCAAAAAAAACTAAAATTTCAGGGAGTTCATTAGGAAATACAATCCCTGATGGTTTTCTTTTCGATTTTTCAGATATGAATGATATTAAGTTCTTCCTCATTGAGGTGGAATTATCAAAACACGGCTTTTATGAGCATATATTTCCACAAATAACGAAGTTTTTCTCATTTCTGAGGACAAATAGCCTTAATCAGATTAGGCTTGTGGAGAAAATGTACAAGATAATTTCAAATGACGAAAACCTCCTTATGAGATTTAAAGAAAAAATAAAAGATGAAGATTTATACAAGATGCTTAAAGATACAATAGAGAATTCGCAAGATATACTGATATTAATTGATCAGGACTTACCTGAGTTCAAAGATATCCAAGAGACTTATACAGATACTTGGGATAAATATGTAAAAATTTTAAAAATTGAAGAATATGTAAAAGACAAAGATTCAATCTATTCAATCACACCAGATTTCAAAATATTATCTGAGGATGGGGCAGTTTTTATTCAAGATGAAGATTCCATAGGAGCAAAAGAATATACTGAAGAATTTCATATGGAAGATAAAACGGAATTTGTAAAAAAGGCTTATCAAAAAATCCGTGACTCTTTATCTGAGTTTACTTTCAACTGTCAACGCTACTATATATCTATACGACACTCAAAAAACTTTGCATTTCTAAAGTTTAAGAAAAAATTTATACGATTAGTGGTCATGCTACCAAAGGATGATGTTAAAAAGATTGTTACAAACTATGAACTTCAGACACCAGGAATCGGTGTTCAAAATTTCTATAATGGACCATGTACTTATATACTTATAAAGAACTTGGATCATATTGATGAAGTATGTCAAGTTTTGAGAGTAGCTTCTGGGAAAATGGAAAAAAAATCGGCATAACTCTAATAAATAGGTTGTAGTTTTTGTCGCGCCCCCTATTTGAACTATACAGTTTGATTAACCAATTTCCTTAATCCTCGTTGAGGCTGGATTGTGGACGATCGGCTTTAAAAATTTGTAAAAAAATAAATCAATGCAAACCAGTTTTTGATAAATAAAAAAGTATTAGAAAATTTTGTTTAAGTTTTTTTTATGTATTTGATTTGATCTTGTATTTTCATATAATAATCGCTTCCCAGTATTTATCCAACACATTCTTCATTTTAAGACGACGAGACATTTGAGCAAGCTTTTTTTCAGTGGTTAACCCCTCCCTAAGAGCCTTTCTAGCTGAAGACATAGCTATTCGTTGTCCAATCTTTGTTGCAAACTTCATAGTTTCCAGTAAAGTACGATCTACATTTGTAATTTTAAAATATTCTCTTTTATCAATACCAGTTTTCAAAGAAGTTTGAGTTCTTATACATTTGTATTTTTTTTAGATACTTTCATCTTTACGAGAAGGAAGAACAATTAACCACACCTGTTGAGGAATCTGTTCAATAAGGCCGTAATGAAAAAGAGCAGACAATCCTCCGATGGCAGATTTAGGGCCAAAATGAGAACAAGCTATAGCAAAATCCAAATATTCCGGTAAAATGGGTGATTTTGGATGAATATATAAACCACGTCTAACATGTGTAATGAAGCCTTTTTTAGCCCAACGGTAAAGAGTAGATTGAGAGATATTTGTTTTTTTTTGTGCTTCACTCAACCTAAACAAACCCATTGATTGAAGTTTTTTACTTACTAATTTATTCATATATCTTATTATGACATAAATACGACATTTTTAAATAAAAATGTCGTTTTTTATTCAATTTATAAGATGTTTTATTAAACATTGTGTGAAATGGTATAAAAAATATGTGATATTTGCCATTATATGGCAATTTCAGCATCGACGCAGGTTGTGCTCTAGCTAAGATTAAAGAAGGTATTGAAAAAGCAATAGATGGGAACTAATTATTACATCCTATAAGAGATTGTTATTTAATTTAAAACTTAACCTTGAAACTCAAATAAAATGAACCAATGGGGTACTTAACCGCACCTGAAATCGCCAAACTTTCAGACGACATTGTAAAAATTTCAATAGCAAAAATAAGATTCAATTTGAAGAACTTGATCTATAAGTCAGTTTTGTTATTTTAACTCATGATTTATTTTTTCTAGGACATTGAATGTCAGCTCCTTGATATTCTCCTTTTTTTGATAGATGATCATTTTCCCAACCTTTATCTATGTAATAGTTGCTTGGCTTAAATCCCCAAATAAGAATTTTCTGATTAAATGGTTTGTCTCTATATTTAAAGCTTGAAGTGCTATTAAATAAGTTAAAATTTTTACTCCCTCTTAATTTTCCATCTACATATCTAATATGTTCGTACACATACTGAGAAAAACTTTGTTTTAACTTTTTCTTTTTTCTAGAACCTAATGTTTTAAAATAGACTTTATTCCCACGATAACCCGACATACCAGTTATAATATCTACGACTTGAATATGATTTGTTTTGCTACTTCTGACATAAGAAACCTTCGTGTTTACAGAAGAAGTATCAAACAGCCATAATGATTTAAGATACTGGTTTAAATTATTTTTATATGGTGATGTATGATCATCAAGATGAAAATGAATAGTTGAACAATTTTCAAGTTTGTTTATTGGAAAACAGTGTTTTAAAAATTGATAATAAAGTTTAAACTGCACTCTTGTAGTGTATAGACTTTCATTGTTGTCGTAAGATTCTTTGTGAATAAAAGATCTATCTAAAAAAAATTGCCTGTATATCACTGTATTATCTTGAATAAGAAAATTAAAAAACTGATCTACAAACTCTTTATAAATATGCTCATTTCTTTCATTTAAAGAACTCCATTTAATTTCTTTATGAAACCCATACTTATCTCTAACTTTTTGATAATCTTGGTTGAGTTTATCTAAATCAGACTGAGATCCAAAGACACCTCCAAAGAAGCACCAGTAACGACCCATGGGATCACTTGAATGAGTCCAAGCCTCATCAGTGTATATATGAAAATCATTCATGTTAACAATTATATTAAAAAAAAAGCTATCAGCCTCTCAAACACCGCTTGACTAATCAAGAAGCTCAAGACCAATAGCCTTCACTAAGATATTATAAATAATTATTTTTGTCAATTTAATCTGCCATATGCAAGTCATATTAATTATTAATATGCAATAAAAAGGTCTAGATGCATTTATAGTTATTCGAATCGTTTTGTTGCCGTCCAAGTTCTTCATTTAAAATTTGTTTCTTTGTTAATATATGGTATTAAACATCAAGACTACATTCGAAATTAATATGACGATAATGAAATATTATATATTAAAAACTCAATCAAAAAAGTGAATAAAATGGATGATCAGAACATCTATATTTCTAAAGAAAAATACAAAACAATTTATCGTAATATGATTTGCAAAGACTGTTTCAATAAAAGAGTTCCTGGTCTTAATCGTTCTTGATTTTAAGGAGGGTTTGCCAAAAGCTCTCTGTTATTTTCTCTTGTCAAAGGATATGCAACGGAACCACCACAGTTTATTATCAAAAAGAAAACAGGCAACAAATATAGAATAAATCTTATTTTTTTCATATTCCTACAAATATATCATTCCTGACTTGATCAGGAATCCAGCCTTCCTTGACATTATCTTTCTCTATACTTTTTTTAACAATTTTTAAATCAAACTAAAATAATCAATAAAATATCAAGCTACTTTTAAAAACATATCTAGATACATACGAATTTCCTTCTCCCAAAATTGACGTAATTTTTGATCTTCTGACGTGATAATAGTCATTAATTTGATGATGATATCTCCAACTAAAGCAGAAGGTGTTTGATTTATAAGCTCTGCAATATCTACCAACTCGATCATAAATTGAGGTTTAAACTGAATATTAACTTTAATTTTATTTTTATCCTTCAAGAAAGAATTTAACACAGTTTCATCTTGTAGCTGTTTTAGCTGAGAGGATTTTTTTACATCTTTATCGATAATTTCAAAATATATGATCACTAAAGCTCTCATAAAAACAGATATAGGAATAGAAGGATACCTCTTTAAGTACTCTTTTACACACTTAACAAGGTTTTTTGAAAAGTGATGTTGAGTTTGAAATTTACTTCTCTTTTGTTCATATAGTTTATTAACCCATCTCATATACTTTATTTCATATTCATCATCATGCAGGAAAGCTCCACATTGATCACATACTTGAGTTTGAGCAATGAAAGTTGCTTCAAAAATTTCTTTTTTAACTCTTTTTTTAGAACTTTTTTTATGACCACAGTCCATTATTACACCTTTTTAAATACATTAGTTATTTTCTTAAAATTCGCAACATTTCTGATCTCTTAAATGATTGTATTTCTACTCCTATCGGATTTCCTTCTTCAAAGAAAAAACCTTTTACGTACACTGGTATATCCTTACCAACAATTTTTATAATATCTTCAAACTTAAACACCCATTTAAAACCAGTTTTACCATATTTACCATCATTGCTTTCACGAGGAGATGTTTTAAGTTTTACTCTTCTTGTTTCATCTATATTTTTTAAGTATATTTTAAATATAGCTCGACTAAGATTTTTAGGCCTCTTTTCCCAATACTCAAGTTTGTTTAACCCGGCATATTTAAGCTTCTTTAAAAAAGGTTCTTCTTTAGAATCGATAAGTATTTTCAGTTGTCTTTTATCCATATTGGGACATCATGTATATCACCCGCTTTTCATAAAGTCAAATAAACTTACATCATTTGCTGTAAAGAATAAAAAATTACACCATTTGTTGTAAATAATACAAACTTACATCATTTGCTGTAAATTTCTAAAATACATCTTTTACCTTCTTTCCCTAAATCAACTATATGAAACAAACGAAAAATGAAGTTTTGTTTAAAGAGCAAAAGTACCATCCTATAGGAGAGATCTTATTAGGTTAGGCGCAAAATCCCCAAGCCTATGTTTCGTCTCTTGCGTACACATCAGTCCTTCATTCTTTTGCTCAGTGATTTCGCGGCTGGCACCTCCCTCATCACTTCGTTCCTGCGAAAGCTTGTCCCTAGCAAAGGCAGGGGTAGGAATCCAATACCATTCCTCTTTTTCTGTTATCCCTGCGAAGGCGGGGATTCAGTTTTCCTTGACGAAGGGCTAAGTTTCTCAAAATAAGACATTGAAACCCTATATTTGTTGATTTAGGGAAAGAACATTTGAGATTATTTCAGGAGAGCCGATAATTAAATGAATCAGGAGGAACATAAAAAAATTAAATAAAACTTAAAGGAGGTTTTATGAAAACATTAAAATCAAGGCGAGGATTTTCACTCGTCGAACTGATGGTTGTTGTTGCCATCATGGGAACTTTAGCTGCGATAGCAATTCCTGCGTATAATGAGTACTCATAACTCATCCTTCAATTTAAATTCATTTTTTATCCTTTTTATCTGTCAACGTTTTTCAACATTTTTCAACATTTTTAATTTCTCCTAGCAAAAATAGCTTTTTTTGTACTTAATGCAAAATATCAATCCAATTTGTGCGGTGATTTTGTTTTTCTAACTAATTGCATTATCACCGCGCAAATTAAGGCATTTTTTATATTTAAATATTTTTATAATCTTGTACTTAATAGTTCTATGGGACTGATTTTTAAAGCTTTACATATAGAAGTAAGAGTACTGAGGTTTAGATTTTGAAGGCTTCTTTGTTCTATTGCAGTGATTGTACTAATGGATAATTTGGATTTATAAGCTAAATCTTTTTGTGTCATCTGTCTTGATTCTCTAATGGTTTTCAGGTTGGTACAAAGAGCAGATAGAAGATCTTTGAGCATACTATCTTGTATTTGAACTTCTGACTTTCTAGGTCTTGCCATTTTTTTACAAACACTTGAAGGTATTTACAGGTTGTACTTGTTTGTTGTTTCTTAACTCATTTAAAATTTCTTTTAATAGGAACATCTGATCTTCGTGGTATGTTCTAATAATTTTAATATTAATTGTATTTAAAATTTCATTTTTTCTTTCTGTAATCAGTATATTTTCTTTTTGTATATTTTGAGATCTAACAGTAGCCATAGTGTAGACAATGCTAATAAGCAAAACCCCAATAGAAAAAGTTATTATGAGTCTATCTGTTTTATTCATTAATCACTTCCCGATAAAGAAAAGGCCAGCTTTGAAAAAGAGAGGAACAAACAATCTCTTTCTACACTGGCCTTCATTAAGCTGTGTGAAATTAACAGAACGCACAGCCTAAGTGATTAGATTATGTGCAAAGACCTGTATTCACTGCTGCAAAAGTACCTTCATCAGTTTCACCTACAACACCACCTTCGTTTACATCAAAACCAATATAAGTTTCTCCAGAAATATGCCCAGCTACTCCTATATCGTAACTTGTGACTGCTAAGACACAAGCTGCTGGCGTTGCAGTTCCCTCTTTCATTCTATGTACATTGTCAACAATAGAGATGTTGGCACAAGTTGAGGTGTCAAATCCAATAAAATTATCTTTTCCCGGTCCAAGCCCAACATCTCTTGGTGCAGTCCATTCACAACCGTTACCAGAACCCGAACAAGAAGCTCCAAGACAATTAGCCAGAGATGCTGTTGCACCAGAGCAGGCAGCACAGGCTCCTCCGGATTGTACGGCACAGGCAACAGTTCGGGCTGTTGTGAGTCTTTCACCGTAAAGTTTACTTGTTAGTAATGATCCCATACCAACATTAGCAAGAGAATAATCAGATGGACTTGTTTCTCTTTCACAGTATGAATCAAGCTCCACGCCGAAAGCTAATATTCCTTTATGTAAAGAAAGCATATCACTTCTATAAGCAGTCTTTTTTGCTGACTTTCGGTACTCATTATACGCAGGAATGACTACTGATAGAGTGGCTTGAGAATAGGGGATTCATTAGGGGTTTTTTATGCACCTTGTCTAAGCAAAATCACCGCAAATCACCGCAAGATCACCGCACGAACTGAAAAGAAGTTATATCTATTTTTGATATTGAAAGAACAGTTGTTGTCCTTTTCAATATCTAAGATTGAGGTGGCTATCAAATAGATTTTAGAGAAGTTTAATTTTATTTTTAAGAAGATGAAAAAGATTTCTGTGTTTTTTAATATTAAATTTAAGACGAAGAATTGAATTATTTTTATCTACAGTTATCTCCTGGTTTAAACTTGATACTTCAAATGAAGATCGCAAAACTCTATTCATATATATCTTTGCTCTTACTCGAACAGAATGTACTTTGGTATCACCTATGAGATTGGAAATATGTGTGCCTGTTATAAAAATAAAATTATGAAGATCTTTAAAAACATCTATATTTTTTTCATATAGAGTAAATATATGGGTGGGTTTCATTGTTAGTTGTACAGATGTTATTGTACGTGGTTCACTTTTTTTTGTGCCAATCATTCTATTTTGCGCAAATAATGTGTTAGAAGGGTCAGAGTTAAAAGTTATTCTATCAGTTGGTTTTGGTCTGTGAAAAATTAAACTTATAGGTGTATTGTATCTAATAAAATTTTTATCGAGGTTATTTTTTCTACGATTAGAGTGAATTATTTGTAAATCCATATGAATTTCGAAGTCTGTAATTATGAAATCCTGTTTGTACGATTTATGAATTTGAAATGATACAGCCACAATTATTATGATGGATATAGATATAAAAAATACTATACGAATTTTATTAAACAGTTTTAAGTCAGCCAATTCGCATATATGTGCAATTAAGATTAATACAGAAGTGATAAGAATTAATATTAGATCCCATGGTAACCAGTCAGGTTTGATAAGCATTTTTTAAAGTTCCTTATAGAAATTTGACAAATATATTAAATTATCTGATGATAAATGCAAGTGACTCATATCAATTATTTACTTTTGTGAGCATCTGAGTGTTTCTAATTTTGAACAATATGGGCTATTCTGAAGTTAATATTTTTTGACAAAAATCACATTTTACACTAGAAGACTAAAATGATTATTTCAAACAATCAAGATGTACAGATAGGAAGTATAAGTTTTTTTGCTAAAGAGTTTTTTATATTTCAAAATTGGATTCTATTATTTATAGTTTTCATTTGTTTTCTCATCTTGATCTTCATAAATAGTTGTAATTTTAGTTATAAGCTTATTATACAGGGTATATGCTTGTCACTTATATCAAGTTGCATATTCTTTTTTATAGTCAATGAATTTCCAAAAATAGGAAAGAAGAAAGAAGCAATTATTGCTTTTTCACGAAAGATAAATACACATTTAAGTGATATATATAGTTTAAAGTTTTTTTTATCTAAAGAAATAAAATCAATTTTAGATCATGTTCCAAAAAGTGAGTTAAATCAATATCTTAAAGTAACAAGTATTCCAAATGAATATTTTTTGGATTTTGATGAAATAGAATTTCAAACATTTATAACTCTTATTAAGCCAGAATATATTTCTCTAGGGCATGTTGGAACTAAAAGCCCTCCTGTAGCTTCTCGATTAACCCTTGGGTCTTTTTCTGGAGGTAAAGTAACTTTTAGAGAGGTTATACGTTCAATAATAAAGGATTATAGAGAAAATATGAGCACGCTGATAAAAGATGATAATCTAGCATTACAGCTACATTTAATTACTCCTGAGCTTTATGATGAATTGTTAAATATGAAAAAGGCTATTGATAGGACATTTTCATATACGGAAGGGAATATAGCAAGGTATAATTATACTGATATGCATATGAAAGGTTTATTTTTTGATGTAATTGAATCAGATTTAGTAAAAATAAAAAATATTCTTTCAGATAAATATTTTATTCAATTTCCTAAGCCTAATAGGCAAGCTTATGAAGAGAAGCTTAAATAAGACACTGATGCTACTACAAAGTTAATATAGAGAATTTTCTAAAATGAAGATGATCTTTATTCTAGATCACAGATTAGTGTAAAAGATTGGAATTTTGGTACGAAAAAAAATAATTAAAAACTGGATTGGCCCCCATTTTTGGCTACCCCGATTGTGTTAATTTAATATACTCTACAGGAGCACGCATTCCAAGACTTGAGTGCGGTGCTCTGTGATTATAATCATATATCCATTGCTCCAAAAACTTCATACAATACCTTTGTCCCAATACACTCAATATCCTCATCGTTGAAAACATCACCGTCAAACTCTTCACATCTTCTACCACATCCGCCCACGCTACCCTCGTGCAATCATCTATCACACTCACCAAGTAATACCTCTTCGTCTCCGATACAATCAAATCCCTACTCAAATAATGACAGTCTATATGGGCCAGCTCTCCTGCCTTCTCCTTTATAATCTTCCTCTTATTTTCCTTCATCTTCGGCCTCAGTCTATTCATCCCATTCTTTTTAAATATCCTATATACTTTACTCGGAGATAACTCCTTTTGACCCCTCTTCCTTAAAAGAGGGTTCAGTATATAACACACCTCATACCTATTCACTCCGTTTCTTCTAAGCTCTAAAACTTCTTCCTCTATGTAAGAACAATCCCTTCTTCTAACACGCCACTTCGGACCCCTTTTTTGTGGTATTAAACTGCTCTCTTCCGGAAGACTCAAATAACGGTGATAGTACTTTAGAAAAGTCTGTCTGTTGGTCTTGTGGAACTTATAAAAATCACTGACAAATCTAAACTTTGCATGCTTCCTGCTTTTAATCAGCTCGTAGTCTCTTATCATGTACTGCCACTTGCTTATGTAGTTCCTTTCTATCGTCTTATCCTGTGTGTTATGCCTCACTATCCTCCTCCTTTTTTGGTCCATTTTAGAGAGCTTAAAACACTCTCTCATTATTCCAATTCTGTCAGCGAATTAGTGAACACATACAACCCTCTTATAACCATAAGTACAACGCTGCCTTATTACTTCTTTAATCCCTGACAACACTTCTTTATCCATTTCCTCTCGCTTCCTGTTGACACTAAGACCAGTCTTCTTGTCTTTGTAAATGGACTTTGGATGGATACCAATCAACCCACAAAATCTCTTCTTGCTCACTTTGATCCTTTCTCCTTTAAGGAACTCTTTTGCATACTCAGTCTTTCTTCCTTGCGCTTTTTTTTAACAAACTCATTAAACTGCTTCAGTGTGGTAATATCCAATGCCTGTTGAGCCACTGTTTCCTTTAAAAGACTGTTTTCTTGCTTTAAGCTCTTTATCTCTTCCAAAAGTAGTTTTGAATCAAGGGAGGGCTTACTCTCTTCTTTTTTCATCTTCTCCCTCCATTTATAGATCGTAGCTGGTTGTATCTGATACTTCCTGGATAACTCAGAAATACTCAAACCGTCATTAAAATGCTCTGATAAAATCACAAATCTTTGCTTTTTTGGAACTCTTTTATAGAACTTCTGCACTTCTCCTCCTTTTTAGGAGGTAGCCTCTTTTTGGGGGTCAAGGACATATAAAACTTAACGATTTTTTAAAGTCATTTGATATCAAGAACAAACGAGTTCAATGGGAATATATAGAAAAAGGGACGAAAAAGACTGGCCTTAGAATTGGCCAAAGACCAGAAGTTTTATCCATCTACGATAAAACAAAGAAACACAATCTTGCTTCAGATTGGACACGAATGGAAATCCAACTTTATGGAAAAAAACTTCCAACAAAGAAGCTTGACGAATTACATTCGTTAATTTTAAATGCAAACTTTAATCCTTTTCCAAATATAGAACTTTTTGATTTAGAGATATTGCCATTCAATAGTAATAAAACTAAAGAATTTAAAATTTTATGGGAACACGATGGCTTTTATACAACAAAACAAAAATTAAATAAAAACAACAACTTTACAAGAGATTATATACCTTTTATAAAAAAGAAGCAGTGGGACACCCAGCCACAGCAAGTATTTCTAGAAGAAATGAAAAAGTATTTTCTAATAAATGAGTTCATTCACAAAAAAGTATGGAGGTAGAGAAAAGCATGAAAGATAAAAAAGAAGAAATGTTAGAACTATCTAATCAAATATTGAAAGATATTGAGATGTCAAAAATTCCACTATCACAAGTATGCTTAAAAGCAAAAAGATTATCAAGATTAGAAGGAGATGAAAAATATCAAAAAGCATTAGATCTGGAAGTATCTGGTTACTCAAAAATAAAACTTGCAGATCTTCCTAATGAAGAAAAAGAGTTGGCTGAATTTACTAACAGAATAGAAATTAATAATGAAGGAAAAAATATCTTAGATAATATGAGTATAGAGCAAATAGAAGTCCACATAGATCACTATCAAAAATCAAATAGTAGATCAGAAAATTATAATTTATTCCATAAAAATATCTATACAAGGAAAATATCTAGAAGAAGAAAATTCATATACGACTATGTTTTAAATAAAAATACTGAACTATGTTTCGGTAGTAATATTGAAACTGCAATAGACAATCTTATTAAGAGAATTGAAAAAATAATAATCAAATACCTCCCAGATGGAGCTAAAAAAATAAATTCTGCCATGGATAATTTACAATCTACTAATCCAGAAGATTGGGCAAACGCAGAAACTACTATGCGTCGTATTTTGTCTGATTTAGCTAAAAAGTTGGAACCTGATAATCAATCAGATAAGTATTATACAATACTAAAAAAATACATAAAAGAACAGTATCAGAAAGTATCTGAAGTACATATGAAATTTATAATTGATGATGTAAACGATGGATCTCATGACAAAACCAACAAAGATGAAACAGAGAAAATATTACTTCATATATGTTTATTCTTAGATGAAATTGATTGGAGTAAAGTGGATGCAAAATAAGTGCATTATCTACGTAAGAGTATCTTCCAAAGAACAAGAGCGGGAAGGGTTTTCAATTCCTGCTCAAAAAAAGTTACTACAAGAGTATGCTCAAAAAAATAATTTAAAAGTTGTCCATACTTTTGAGGAATCTGAAACAGCAAAAAAAGCTGGAAGAACTCAATTTAAAAAAATGCTCAACCTATTGAAAAAAGATAAAACTATACAACATATTCTTGTTGAAAAAACTGATCGACTTTATCGAAATGTTTATGATTATACAGCTTTAGATTGTGAGCAGATGGATTTCTCTATTCACTTGGTTAAAGAGAATGAAATTCTATCAAGTAAATCTAAATCCTACCAGAAATTCATACACAGGATAAAGGTTGTAATGGCTCAAAACTACACTGACAATCTTTCAGAAGAAGTAAAGAAGGGACTTAATGAAAAAATTTCACAAGGAAAATGGGCGGGTAAAGCTCCAATTGGTTATAGAAACAAATTAGAAGATCATACCATCATCATTGATAAAGAAAATAGCGAGCTTATAAAGAAAGCTTTTCAATTAGCCTCAAGTGGCAACTATAGTTTAGGTAAATTAAAAAAAGAACTCTACAAACTTGGGCTTCGTTCCCCAAGAGCTAAAAAAGAATTAAGCAAAGAACAAATGAGACGATTGATTAAAAACCCTTTCTATTATGGTGACTTTTTTTGGAAAGGACAGCTCCATAAAGGCAATCACCCAGCTCTTATATCGAAAGAGTTATGGGATAAAACTCAGGAAGCTATGGGTTTTGCTATAAAACCTAGGATAACGAAAAAAGATTTTTCTTTTAGTGGATTATTAACTTGCGGTCATTGTGGTTGCTAAATTACAGCCGAGAAAAAAATAAAAAAATCCAGAAAGACTTATATTTATTATCACTGCACGAATGGAAAAGACAATTGCAGAAATGTTACTTACCTCAGAGAAGAAAAAGTCGAAGAAGTGTTTGCAGAAACAATTGAAAAAATAAAACTAACTGAAGATATTATCGAACACACTCGAAAAGCTCTTCTTAACAGCTCAAAAGATGAACAAGAGTTTAGATCAAGTCAAATAACCAGTCTATCAACTCGCTATCAAAATTTGGACTCTTACATAAATCGATCCTACCAAGATAAGCTTGATGGAAAAATAGAGCCTAATTTCTGGGAACAAAAGACAGCTGAGTGGAAAAATGAACAGGCAGAGATTCAAAATCAATTAGAAGCTTTAAGAAATACTAATACTGCCTATATGCTTGAAGGAGTAAAGTTAATGGAAATTGCTAATAGAGCAAGTGAGCTATTCAAAGAAGCCTCTAAAGAAGAAAAGAGGCAACTCCTCAATTTAATACTATCGAACCCGCAAGTCGTTAATGGAAATATCGAATATCACTATAGAAAACCATTTGATATGTTTGTGAATGTCACTGATTTAGCAGAATGGCGGGGTGGACGGGACAGAAGATAAGGGTTTCAAAACAGCAAAATAACTTCAAAATTAAACAAAATACCACCTATTCATCCCGGACGTAACCGCTCATAACCTCTGATAACCGGACAATCACGCAAAAATCACGCAACACAATTTGTGATAATGGCGGAATGACTCTCATTCCACCATTAACCATTTTGCCAGCATCGGCAAAATGGTTTCTACAAAAAAATTTTATCGAATTTCCAAAAAATAATCATTTGAAATGCCCTAGCTGTCGAACCATAATGGAATTATCAGATTTGAGGTGACAAATAGAAGTTCAAGTCAGATAAAAGGTTGTATAAAAAATGGAAGAAAAAAAGTGAAAGTTTTAAAGTTATATTCAAAGAACTTGATTCAAAAGATAGCTATGAAAGAAAACCATAAAATTTTTAGAGCTGAAAATTTAGAATTTTTATCAACACTTAATAAAAATTCTATAAACTTTATAGTTCATGGTGACTTATAAAGATCAGGCTAGAAAAACTGATATCATTTTTTTCGATAAAGTCTCTTAGTGAAGGAGTGAGAAATGGATCAAATAGAGTGTTTAGAAGATCATTTTAACTTAAGAACAAAACTTCGTGAGTATGTAGAAGAGCTAGAAGAAATGTACTGGGAAAGAGATAGAGACTTTACAATTAAGAAAATATGTTTCAAAGGAGATTTCCCTCAAATTTATTTCCCTAATGTATTTGATAAAAAAATAATTGAAATTTGGCTTTCTAAATCAGCAAAAAGTAATATAAATCAAGCTTGGTTTCAATTAGCTCACGAATCAGTACATTTGCTTTCTCCATGTAAACGCACAGAGGTTCTAGTAGTTGAGGAAGGAATGGCAGTTGATTACTCTCGTTTAAAAGTTCCTAATTATTTTCCACGTGAAAGAGAATATAAGTACAGCTGTAAAAAGTTTCAAGAATGGAAAAAGCTTAATCCTGATATAAAAAGCATTCATAAAGAAGAACCTAAAATAAGCAACTGGAATGTGGACATTTTAAAGAAGTTTACGTCAAATCTAAGCTGTGACTTAGCTACAAATCTATGTACGAAATTCGAGGACCTTCCGAAGGAAGGTTAAACTTTTTATAAACGAATTTATTTGAATTTTTCCAATTATTTCCTTATAGTTATTGAAATATTTAACGCATTAATTAAAGTGTTTAATAGATTGCGTTATTATTTGCATAGATCTTTAGAATATAATATATGATTGGTGTTATGATTTTTTTGTCAATCGAAATGGCTTTGAGAAACATAGATAGAAAAAGACTTATCAAAGAATTTAAAAATTCAAAAGAATTAAGAAATTGTGATCACGTGATTAGATCTATGTTACTAGACGTGATTAATAACCATAATTTCAAACCTCCACATACAGAGAAATATTATCAATCAGCCACTATATTCGATCAGGAATGTTGTAAATTTACAAAACAATCAATGTGTAAACCAAATCCTATTGTAGAAGAATTTGCAGAAAAAGTTCTTAAACCTTTAGATACTTTTGCAGAAAGAAAAGGTATTTATTATACAGATTCAGATAAAAGAAAATCAGAATAAATCTTGTTTTTTCTCACCTATATAAAAATCACTAACTAGATCATTCACTGGACTTAAAGTATCTTCTTCTCCACATCAGACTAATTGGATAAAAGAATAAGTATTCAAAACACTAAAATAACTTAACAAACTAACAGAACTGTTCCTATTCACCCCGTTGGTAATTACTCCTAACCTCCAATAACTGGAGTATCCTGTTAAATTCCTGTCAAAACTGGTCGATTTTTTTTTAATTCGATACTTATTTTTTCGAAATAAGCAATTACTAAAAAATTTTAAAATTTATAGAGTTAAACATCTTTTAATTGATTCAATTTTAGATATGTTATTTGATTAAAATATAGTAGGAAAAGATTGTTAGAAACTCAGATTACATACCTTGGCAATTCGTTCCTCTTAAGATATGCTAAAAAAATGTCAAAAAAGACAAGAATAAAAGGACCAAATTTTTTAAACCAAAAAAATAGCAAGTTTTCTTCTCCTAAAGATTACATGCGAACAACTAGACCAGAGCTATTTTCTGACTCTATCTTAAAAACTAAAAAGATATTAAATAGATCGATACTTGAATACCACCTAGAAACCTTAACAAATAGAAAAGAGGAGACAGCATTTGAGCACTTTTGTAGAAAAATTGCCGAAAAAGAAATTTGTCCAAATCTTATTCCTCAGACAGGCCCTACAGGAGGTGGAGATAGTAAAGTTGATTCAGAAACTTACCCTGTAGATGATGAAATCTCATTGAGATGGTACACAAACAAAGAAGAGCGTAGTTCAAAAGAGCGATGGGCTTTTGCCTTTAGTTCTAAAAAAGATTGGAAGGGAAAAATACGATCTGATGTTAAAAATATATTAACTACAGATAGAGATTATAAATTAATCTACTTTTTTAGTAGCCAATTTATTTCTGACAAAGATCGATCTGGGTGTGAAGATAAGCTTTCCAAAGAGTTTGATATAGATATAAGAATAATAAGTAGAGAATGGCTGGTTGAAAGGGTTCTTGAAAACAATCATACCGACATTGCTATCAGAACACTAAATATAGAGGGATTTGAAGAATCTACAAAAGAGATTGGCCCTCATGACTTATCGAGGAAGAAAAAGTTAGAAAAACTTGAAACTAATATTGCTGATGTTGACAGATATAAAGGAGTTGAATATCAGTTGGTTGAGGATTGCTTACAATCTGCTCTTTTATCTCGAGGACTGGAAGACTCACGGCACATTATTGATGGAAAATTTTTAAGAGCAAAACAAATAGCTAGAAAATACAACTTAAAATTTCAGGAGTTTGAAGTAATTTATCAACATGCTTGGACTTCTTTTTGGTGGTTTAAGGATAACTTAGCTACAAACCAAATGTATGATGAGATAGAAAAGTATTGTTTATCTTCTTCAGAGTCATCGGCACTTGAAAAACTAGTCAATCTTTTCACCTTACTGTCAACTGATTTTAAAGCAAAAAAAATAAACATTGAAAAAGATGTTTTGATAAAAAGAAAAACAGCTCTAACTAAAAGAATTAACCAACTAGAGAGCGATAATTTGAGACCATCTAATTCTCTTTGGGCCAAACAACTAGGTTTAAACTTAGAACTATTGGACTTAAGTGAGACTGATGACCCTGAAAGAAGAATAAAAAACATCATTAACGGATATTTAGATATACTTGATAAATCACACGCTTTTCTCGATTTCCCATTGGATACAACAATAAAATTAATTACTCTAATGGAAAACTCTGTTGAAAAATTCTCCGAGAAAGCATTCCGAGAGTACGATCAGTTATTTGAAAAAGCAATTGAAATAATTAGCAATAGAAAAAGTGACATTGAAGCAGGAAAAATTCTTGTTTCAAGAGCATGGAATGCTCTACAAAAAGACAACTGCCTGCACGCTGTTAAATACTTCGGTAAATCATTAATAAAACTTTCAAAAGAAGAAACTGCTAAAATACTTACTCATTCACTTTTTGGAATTGGTAAATCATATGAAAATATGGGTTTATTGTGGGCAGCCAGAACTAATTACATGCATGCTATTGATCGTTCATTGAAAGAGTATTGGATCAAACGAACCGTATCTCCTTTTTTAATACAATTCCTTAATTCAATAATTTGGGTAGAAGTAAAATTAGGTAGACCTATACAGGCTATTTACTGGCGAGAGCTTGCCGACATAATTCAATCTTCCAAAATATTAGAAATTGAGAAAGTTGAAGAGCTAGCATCTGAACGCTTAATGCAGGATGCTGTGATTGGTATTTTGTTATTAAAATCTAATTTCAATGACTTGAACAATGTAACTCAGCTCCCATATGTCTTAGATACACTAGACCTACAAGCTTCTCACCTTACTTCTCTATTTGTTATAGGAAATTTTTCTGAAATTGAAAAATTAAAATTTTTTCCAGCAGAAAAGAAAGTTGAAAATCTCAACAACCTCTTTCTTAAGATGTTAAAACAACCAGCCAATGAAGACCTACCTGAACATCCAATATTTAGTTTTAAAGGCTCAGGAAAGTGTTCTGGTATATTTATGGGATGTAAAATTCATATCCACTACTTCAAAATCGAACATGAAATTATTGCAGAAATGATAATTTCCGTATTTGAATCTATTTGGGCAACTCTAATTGAGCACAAGGTTTTTCCTCACAAATCTAGTTTTAATATCTATATTGAAAAAGAATTCTCAAAAGAACTGGATAAGCCTTTTGAAAACTGTACAAGCACAAAAGAGGGTGAAACTGTATTAAATATAAGGTTAGGACAAAAACTAATAAAAGAGTATAAATCTATAGAGGATAGACTAAAGATAAAAAATAGTTTGTTTGAAGCTACCGTATCAATATTGTCTCATATTGCATTTATAGGAAATCTTGAGAGTACAATTGATAAAATATTTGGAGATGAAGAAGCTCAAAATAGAGCTTTAATATTTTCTGAATTACATATCATTTCTAGTAACATTTTTGGTGATGGGCATGTATTTAACTTTAAGAGATTTTTAGAGCCTCACAAAAATAAACCTATCTATCAAATTTTGAGAAAAGTGAGTTGGAATAAAGCAGTTGAAAACTCTCAACAGCAACCCTTTGTAGATGATAAACCTTTATCTCCAGATAAAGATGACGTACCAAAAGTGCTTCTTAAGCCAATAAAAAGCCATAACGAATTGTCTATAATATCTGTTATAGATGAAAATTTGTGGGATAAAGCACAATGGAGTGCTGTTGCATATATCTCTCCCCCACAATCCTCTTCATTCATATTATTTGGTTATAAAGACATTTCCTACGGAAGAGAGATTTTTAGAGGCTTAATTAAAAAAATAGGAAAAGTAGACCAAAAAAAAATCTTACGCTTATCCATAATTAGGGGAATTGAAAGAACTCAACCTCATAATTACACAGTGATTTTAGGGGTAGATCCGAATAGTTATACAAAACAATCTAACAGTGGATTATTTATACTTCCTTTAAAAATTTGCAGAATGAAAGTAACAAATCCAATGAATCTTGACAACTTTCTTGCTCATTATAAACGTTCAAATAAATGTATCATTGCTCCATCCTCTGTCTCAGATGTTCGATTTGATCCACAAGATATAAATGATTATGGTATAGAAATAAAAGATCTAGTTGTTAAATATGCATGGGAGATTGGAGAAAATGATATGGATATTTCCGCATTACCAGATAGTCCTGATCCTTATATTCCAGATAAAGAGAAAGACCCTCCTATATTAAGAGCTATAAAAAACTCTAAAAGATTCAAATAGGTGTCCTCTTCAATAACCGGAGTATCTCTTTAAATTCCCGTCAAAATTTATAAAAAGACTTTCTATTTTACAGGTTCTTTTTATATATTAAAACATTATTTTTTATATAAGTTTTATGTTAAATTCTTCTCTCACAGGAAAAGTATAATGTCCAAGAAATTGAAAACTAGGCTAATCTCATATTTAACAATCTTTATTGCAATGACTTCCCTGTTGCTTTTTAAATTGATAGATCAAACTAACCTGCTAACAAAGAAAAGCAAGATCATCTCTTGCAGAATTGGAATGACTACTAATCCAGAAAGACGAAAAAAAGAATGGGAACGGGATTATAGAAAACAAGGAAACAATATAATCAGTTGGAATATAGTTAAAACTTACAAATCAAAGTCTGCTGCCCAGGAATTTGAGACAAAAGAAGCTAAAAAACAAAATTGTGAAGCACACTCAGGCGGAAGGGGGCCTGAAAAAGCAACATGGTATGTTTATAAACTGGAATATGTAAATTAATGACATATAACCTTTGATACACCATTCATACCAATTTCACACCGACATTTAGACCGCCTGGGTAAAATGATAGGAATTCAAAACACTAAAATACCTTAGTCAATCAACAAAACCGCTCATAACCAGAGTGTCCCATTAAAATCCCATCAAAATTTAACAAACAGAATCTTCATTGTGAATGATTCTTTTTTATATGTTTATGATGTCAATAAATAACCGTGGTTTTTAACACTTAATAAGTGTGATCACATAAAGTAACATTTAACATATTTTTATGTAGAATTGTCACATTCAAATATATTACATATCGCTTCTTTATTAAAACCATTAACTAAAAAAATACTGCTATCCCAATCAATAAACTTAAGTTTTTTTTGAAATCTGTTTTTAGTTTTTTCATCTTTTTGGAAGTCAATCACTCTTAGTTTATGTTTTTTGTATTTTTTTCCTACATTAAGATCATTAAATTGATTGTATTTTTGAAAATTGATTACTATTCTAACAATGGCTTGCATTAGATACTTGTCATGGCTCGGAAACGAGAAACCAATAATATTTAAGGAACGATTAAATGCCCCAGCTTCATAAAATGAATCCCAGAAATTTTTTATTGGATTTAGGTACACTATTTTAGAAAAAGAAGGAGAGATGATTAGAGGTGGATTTAACAATAAAACCTGTGTATTAAAATATTCATCTAAATTATTTAGTATATACACGTTTTGTAAGGGACTATCCTTAAAAAAATCCCCTTTTAATATTTTGTTCATATTTAATAGATTGGCATTGGAAAAAACATTTCCTTTTACAACGTGAGGATTCGGTATTCTATTTTTTTTGTACATACTATAAATCTTATTATATCGAGTTTTATCAAACCAATTTATTGAGCCATGCATTTTAAGAAGCACAATTTCTTTAGTATTAGAGTCTACTATGCCGTCACTGTCATTTACAGATTTGAATCGTTGAGGAAATAATCTGAATGACTTACCAATTCGTGCAAGAGAATCTTCAATAAGAGTGTCATAATTGAAACTGATAATTATATCTGTTTCGTGTAGTGATGAACAAAATTCATCATATAGTTTTAACACATTAGGATGTATATTATTTTGAATCTTAAAAATAGTTTTTGCAATCAAAACTTTTAGGATAATTTGACCTCTGTTGCCCTCTTCAGAAAAAGTATCACTCCCCTTTAGTTTCAAAAAATGTTCAACATCTAGATACGAAATAAAGTCTTCGATTTCAATATCCTCAAGATTAATCTT
This sequence comes from Bdellovibrionales bacterium, assembly GCA_965197855.1. Classification (GTDB taxonomy): domain Bacteria; phylum Bdellovibrionota; class Bdellovibrionia; order Bdellovibrionales; family UBA1609; genus JAPPLG01. Next base: position 1,232,340 of record OZ240230.1, on the reverse strand, counting down.
TCTCCCATAAACTTTCTTTTGATATTCAAGGTACAGCTGAATATCAGATTCAAGTAAACTATAAAAATTTTTTTCCAAATGTGCTTCATTAAGAACTAATGTCCACAATTCATTACCTAATGGAAGTCCTGCCGGTTTTGAAAACCCTGCTCCAATAATAAACAGTCTATACACCAAATCCTACCCTTCTATTATATAGATTTCTACACTTTTCATCATAAAACTTGCCCATTATTTCAAAGCTACTTTATAAGGGTATAAAGTTAGCTTTTTCTAATTAAATCAGAATAAAAAATTGTGCTCAAGAAAAAATTGATTCTTATATTCAAACTACTTTCATCTCTTCCAATTTGTTTTCTTAAAAGCACACTTTGTCTTTTTTCTTCAATTTTTAAGAGAGCATATCATTTATTTATGTTACATCTATCACCCTGGAACAAAATAGAGAAGCTGTAAGCGTGACAATGATTCTATCCCCTACTGGACTTCAGATAAAGGATATTTAATTTGAAAGGAAGCCTCTTAAAGAAGTTTCTTTTGAGTATAGAAAAATTAAATACAGATTAAAGGAACTCTTGACCAGAAAATCATATAAAATATTTGATTTTAAACCAATACCATTCAAAAGACTTGAAATAACTAATTCAGCATGTAGAATTAATGGTTTATTATACAAATAACCTTGTAAAAAAAGGTCTAGAATTTTTATGGTGAATCAAAATCCTGAACAAAAAGCTAGAGATATAATTGATCAAAAACTTGAACAAGCCGGTTGGTCTGTTCAGAATAGAAATGAAGTAGATTGGAGTAAAAGCTTGGGCATTGCTATTCGGGAGTATCCAACACAAGAAGGCAAACCAGCTGATTACGCACTTTTTGTTGACCGAAAACCTGTTGGTATTATTGAAGCTAAAAGAGACAGTGAAGGACACAAAATTACAACAGCTGAAGAGCAATCAGCTCAATACGCCGATAATCCTTTAAAGTCTCTTGATAACCAGCCTCTTTTTTTTCGTTATGAAGCAACAGGAGTTCTTACCCGATATACTGACAGTCGTGACCCAAAACCACGATCCAGAGAGATTTTTTCTTTTCATAAACCGAAGACCTTAAAAGACAGAATAGACGAAGATAAGACTCTTAGAAGGCGTTTAAAGGAAGATTTGCCTGTATTCTATCATCCGGACAATTATTTTAGAGACTGCCAAATAAAAGCTATTGCAAACCTTGAACAATCCTTTAGAGAAAATCGTCCCAGAGCCTTAATCCAAATGGCGACAGGGTCAGGAAAAACTTTTACGGCGATAACTGCTATCTACAGACTTTTAAAATTTGCCCGAGCCAAAAAAATTCTTTTTTTAGTGGATACTAGAAATCTAGGTGAACAAGCGGAACAGGAGTTTTCAAATTACACTCCCGTTGATGATAACAGAAAATTTACAGAGTTATATGGAGTTACAAGACTACAATCAAAATATATCCCTCCAGACAGTTCAGTTTATATTTCCACAATTCAAAGACTTTATTCTATTCTCAAGTCAGAAGAACTTGATGAATCTTTAGAGGAAACCAATCCTAATGAATCCAATTTTAAAATCAAACCACCTTCAGAGGTTACTTACAACCCGGAAGTTCCCATTGAGTTTTTTGACTTTATTATCATTGATGAATGTCACCGATCTATTTACAACTTATGGAAACAAGTTTTTGATTATTTTGATGCTTTTTTAATTGGTCTTACAGCTACACCCGATAAAAGAACTTTTGGGTTTTTTAATGAAAATGTCGTAAGTGAATACTCACATAGTGAAGCTATTGCTGATGGGGTGAATGTCGGTTTTGATACTTATATTATTGAAACTAAAATTTCCAAGCAAGGTGAAAAAATTGAAGCTAAAGAATATGTTGATAAAAGAGATAGACTTACAAGAAAAACCCGTTGGGAGCAAATAAATGAAGAACTTGAATATAAACCCACAGAACTTGATAGAAAAGTGGTTAACCCCAGTCAAATTAGAAACATCATTAAAGAATTTAAAAACAAGCTTCCTGAAATTTTTCCACACAGAGAAGAAGTTCCTAAAACTCTTATCTTTGCCAAAACGGACAGTCACGCAGATGATATTATCAACATTGTCCGGGAAGAATTTGGGGAAAGTAATAATTTTTGTAAAAAAATAACTTATCAATCTACAGAAAACCCAAAATCTCTTCTTTCTCAATTTAGAAATGAATTTTATCCAAGAATTGCAGTAACTGTGGATATGATTGCGACAGGAACGGATGTTAAACCTTTAGAGTGCTTAATTTTTATGAGAGATGTACGCTCAAAAAATTATTTTGAGCAAATGTTAGGCCGTGGAACAAGAACTTTTGGAAAAGATGATTTAAAAAAAGTAAGCCCTTCCTCAGTAACTCAAAAAACCCATTTTGTTGTTATAGACGCTGTAGGAGTTTCTAAATCAAATAAAATAGAAATGAAACCTCTTGAGAAAAAAAGATATACTCCAACAAAAGACCTTTTAAATGCTGTGCTTATGGGAAATAAAGAAGAAGAGGTTTATTCTTCTCTGGCTGGAAGACTTTCCCGATTTAAAAAAAATATGACTCCAGAAGAAGAAAAGAAATTTAAAAACCTTTCATCAGACAGAGAAGTAAAAGATTATATAAAATCTCTGCTTAACGCTCATGATCCTGATGTTATTGGAGACAAAGCAAAAGAAAAATTCAATCTTGAGAAAGAAAAAGAGCCTACAGAAAAACAAAAAAAGGAAATACAAACAGCTCTTTTAAAAGAAACTCAATCTATGTTTAGCGGTGCTCTGAATACATTTATAGTAAAAACCCAGCAATTACATGAGCAAATAATTGATACAGTAAATCCTGATAGAGTTGATTATGCCGGCTGGGGCAAAGAGCAAAGAAAAAACTACGAAACCCTTGTTCAGGATTTTGAAAATTTTATCAAAAAGAATAAAGACGAAATTACAGCTTTAAGTATATTTTACAACGAGCCTCACAGAAGAAAAGAAATTACTTATAGTATGATAAATGAAATATATGAAAAACTAAGCACAGATAAACCTAATTTATCTCCTACAAGGGTTTATGAGGCTTATTCAAAAATTGAGGAACAGCCACTACACAACCCAATTAGTCAATTAACAGCTATTGTTTCCCTAATTCGTAGAATATGTAAAATAGATTCGGAGTTAACTGTCTATAGTCAGACTGTAGATAAAAACTTTAAAAATTGGATTTTCAAAAAACATGAAGGAAACAAGGAAAAATTTACTGATGAACAAATAAAATGGTTAAGAATGATAAAAGATCATATTGCAAGCTCTTTTCATATAGAAGAGGATGACTTTAGCAGATCCCCCTTTGATGCGGAAGGAGGATGGGGAAAAATGCATCAACTTTTTGGAAACCGAATGCATGAGGTGATTAAAGAAATAAATGAGGTATTGTCTGCATGACAGATAAACAGATTAAAAACCTTATTTTAACCGGTGAAGGTTATCATATAGAGTTCAAACAGGCTTTGGATAAATCCCTTATTGATGAGGTTTGTGCTTTTGCCAACTCATCCGGCGGATATATTCTAATGGGGGTAGCTGATGACAGGACGATAAAAGGCATTGATACCGGTAATCGCATTCGCTCTAAAATTCAGGATGTATTGAACAAATTAGAACCGAAATTAAACACTACAATTGAAGTTAAAAAAAATCTTATTGTTGTTCATGTTCCTGAAGGTGCGGAAAAACCTTATGGAAGTTCAAGAGGTTTTTTTATGAGAATAGGGGCCAACTCTCAAAAAATGACCAGAAATGAGATTATTAAATTCTTTAAAAAAGAAGGTCGTATTCATTTTGAAGAGTTAATCAATGAAAAAGCCAACTTCAAACAGGACTTTGACTCTAAGGCTTTTAAACATTTCTTAAAGCTCTCAAAAATTAGCCGAACAATTAAATATGAAATCCTTTTGCAAAATTTAGACTGCCTCACAGAAGATAAAAATCTGACCAACTTAGGAGTGTTGTTTTTTGCTAAAGATATAGACTTTATTATGAATTATGCTCGTGTTGATTGTATTCTTTTTAAAGGGACAGATAAAGTTAAAATCTTGAATAGAAAACAATATAAAGGAAACATTATTGATAATATTGAAGATGCTTTGGCTTTTATCCAAAAACACACAAATACAGAATATGTCATTACGGGCAAACCCCGAAGAGAGGAAATTGATGATTATCCAGAGCCAGCTTTGAGGGAAGCGATTGTCAATGCAGTTTGCCACAGAGATTATTTTATAAAGGAAGTCCCTGTGTCAGTGGAAGTTTTTGCCAACAGAGTGGAAATCCGAAACCCAGGGGGATTGCCAAAAGGATTTGATCCTAAAAAGTTTGGAACTCAAAGCTTTCCTCGTAATCTTCAAATTGCATCTATGTTACACAGAGCTAATTATATAGAGCAAGCTGGGACTGGAATAAGCCGTATTAAAAAAGCTGTCGTAAATCATAAGAAAGAATTAGAACTTGATATTGAGTATAGTGATGACAGTATTTTTTATAGTATTATTTTCAAAAAGGAAAGGTTGGTAGAAACTTCACAGAAACCCAAACAACCTTCTAATGAAAATGAACTTCAAGATATTTTCGGGATAAATTCACAGGAATTTCGGAATATTTTCGGAATAAATACGGATGAATTTCGGAATATTTTTGGAATAAATGTTTTAAACACAGCTTGGCTTATTTATAAAAATCCTAATATAACAGCTACTGAAGTCGCAGAAAAGCTATCAGTGACGGCACGCTCTGCTGAATCTTATATCTCAAAACTGAAAAGAGAAAAAATTATTGAAAGAGTAGGTTCTAAAAAATCAGGTCATTGGAAGGTAATTAAAAAATGAGAAGCGATTGGATAATGGTTCAACTAGGGGATATAGCAGACATTGCTCGTGGTGGGTCACCCAGGCCAATAAAAAAATACATTACAACAAAACAAAATGGCATAAATTGGATTAAAATTGGAGATGTAGATAAAAATACAAAATATATAACTAAAACCAAACAGAAAATAAAACCTGAAGGGTTAAAGAAAACTCGTTTAGTAAAACATGGGGATCTTATTCTTTCTAATTCAATGAGTTTTGGTCGCCCTTATATGTTAAAAATTAACGGAGCAATACATGATGGTTGGTTGCTACTCAAATTAAAAAATAAGAAAAAAATTTGGCCAGATTTCTTATATCAAGCACTTGGAACAAACTCTTCTAAAGAGCAGTATAAACAATTAGCCTCTGGAGGAGTGGTCAAAAACTTAAACAGTGATCTAGTAAAGGGTATAAAAATCCCTCTTGCTCCTCTTCCTGAACAAAAAGCTATTGTTCAAAAAATAGAAAACCTTTTTAAATTGATTGATGAAAGTGAAAATGAATTAAAATCAGCAAAAGAAAAAATAAAAATTTATCGCCAATCTGTCCTCAAAAAAGCCTTTGAAGGAAAGCTTACTCATAAATGGCGTAATGAAAAAAATATTTCACACTTTTGGGATGAAAAAACAGTTAAAAATTCTGCTTTAAACATTCAGTATGGATATACTAAGTCTGCTACTAAAGAACCTGTTGGCCCTAAATTTCTAAGAATAACAGACATTCAAAATAATTCAGTTAATTGGTCTGATGTTCCTTTTGTAAGGATAGATGACAAAATCAAAAAAAAATATCTTTTGAAAGAAGGAGATTTAGTTTTTGCAAGAACCGGTGCTACTGTAGGTAAAAGCTTTCTGATACAGGGTAACATACCTGAATCTGTATATGCTTCTTATTTGATAAGAGTTAGATTTCCAAAAGATATTTTTAGTGAATATGTAGCTTATTATTTTCAGTCACCTTTTTATTGGGAACAAGTCAAGAATAAACAAGTAGGAACTGGACAACCAAATGTCAATGGAACAAATTTAGGAACAATTAAGATACCTATACCTTCTTTTCAAGAACAATCACAGATAGTTAAAAAAATAGAAAGTATTTTCTCTCACTGTGATAAAACAGAAAATGTTATTGAACAAAATTTAAAAAATATAAATTCATTAAGACAAAGTATTTTAAAAAAATCTTTTTCAGGCAATTTCCTCAGTAAAAAAGAATTGGAAGCATGTTACAAGTCTCCTGGCTGGAAATCTGCTAAAAAACTATTACAGGAAATACAAAAAGAAAAAAACAGAGGAACTAAAAATAAACAGGAAAACCTAAAATTCAAAAGAAAAAGGAAAGCGGTATGAACAAGGAAAACATTGTATCTAAAGTTTGGAGTTTTTGTAATGTTTTAAGAGACGATGGAGTCAGTTACACGGACTACATTGAACAAATAACTTTTCTTTTATTTTTGAAAATGGCTGATGAGTATTCAAAACCTCCTTATAACAGATCAATTAACATCCCCAAAAAATATACATGGGAAAAACTTGTAAAGCTCAGGGGAAAAGAGCTTGAAGAGCACTATTCTGAGACATTAAAAACATTGGGGGGTCTTTCCGGAATGATAGGGCAAATTTTCGTAAAGGCTCAAAATAGGATTCAAGACCCTGCAAAACTTTCAAAACTTATTTCCATGATTAGCGAGGAAAATTGGGTCATCATGGGAGTTGATACTAAAGGTGACATTTACGAAGGACTTTTAGAGAAAAATGCTGAAGACACAAAAAGTGGTGCTGGCCAATACTTTACCCCTCGTGTTCTTATTAAAGCAATGGTTGAATGTATCAGACCTGAACCTAAGAAAACTATTGGTGATCCGGCTTGTGGAACAGGGGGATTTTTTTTAGCCTCTTATGATTTTCTTGTGAATAACTATAAACTTGATAAATCTCAAAAAGACTTTCTAAAAAAGAAAACTTTTAAAGGAAATGAAATTGTAGCCAGCACGAGACGACTTTGTCTTATGAATCTTTTCCTTCATAATATAGGCGAAATGACTCAAGAGAAAATTTTTATTTCCTCTAATGATTCTTTGGTGGCTGATTCAGGAAATCGTTTTGATTATGTTCTTACGAACCCGCCTTTTGGCAAGAAAAGCAGCATAACTATAACCAATGAAAAGGGAGAGCAGACAAAAGAAAAAGTTACTTATAACAGACAAGATTTTTGGGCAACAACTTCCAACAAACAGCTTAATTTTGTTCAACATATAAAAACCACATTAAGAACTACAGGAAAATGTGCTGTAGTAGTTCCTGACGGTGTTTTATTTGAAGGCGGTGCTGGGAAAACTGTCCGAAAAAAACTGCTTGAAACGGCTGATTTACATACGATATTAAGACTTCCTACCGGAATTTTTTATGCTCATGGAGTTAGGGCTAATGTTTTATTTTTTGATAACAAACCAGCTTCTAAAAATATTTGGACAAAAAATATATGGATTTATGATTATAGAACAAACATAAAACATACTTTAAAAGAAAACCCTTTAAAATATGAACATCTTAAAGATTTTATAAAATGCTATAATCCCAAGAACCCTAATAAGAGAAAATCTACTTGGTCTGAAAAAAATCCTTCAGGCCGTTGGCGAAAATACAACTATAAAGAGATTGCTGAAAGAGACAAATACAATCTTGATATTTTTTGGTTAAAAGATGACAGCCTTGCAGATTTGGAAAATATCCCTGAACCTGAAGAGCTTGCTAAAGAGATTTTTCAAAGCTTGCAAAACGCCAGTAAAAACTTTAAAGAAGTCTTGAAAAAATTATGATTTTCTATTAATCTTACGAAACAAATGTGGAAACAATAATCCAAGAAATAATAGAATACCTTCTTTAATGCCAGGTAATGAAGAAAACATACTCCTATAAGAAAGACGAATACCAGCACTTCTACATTTAGCATCATCAAAGGCAATATCTCTTTCCACTTCTTTAATACCGTTTACTTTCCCTTTTAATTCATTTGTTATCCAGTCGAAATACTTTTTTCTGGATTCTCTATGTTTATCTTTATCGTGATTTTTCTCATGATAGACATTAAAACTTAATTGATTTGGAGGATTTATTTGAATATCTATATCTTCAGAAAACCTATCGATAATCTTAAACCCTTTAGATAAGGAAGTTCCTCCCTTCATTTGAAATTCAAATAATCTACTTAAATGGTGCAAAACATTCATAATCCAGTAATCTTTTTCTATTAAAGAAGCATTGATGCCCATTTCACTGGCAGTAATTTCTATCAAATCTTTAAAACTAGGATGATTATGTAAATACATTACTCAAAACTCAAACAGAATAAATTGAAGTTTCTTTTTTGTTGATTCTTTTCCGTATCTATTAACAATTTTTTGAAGTTTTGTTTGATCCAATTGACGAATTTGTTTTTTAAGCAACTTTTCATTTTTTTTATTATCTTCTGCTAATTTAGAAAAACGATTTAAAAACTCAACATATAAAAATTCTTTAGAAAGCATCTTTGGAGCTTCCCTCCATCTATGAAAATAATAAGTTCTTCTATTGAACTGAAATTCTCCATGCCGTTTTCGATTAAATACTACCCTCTTGTTATGAAGCTGAGTAAGCCCTAAACCTAAACTATTGAACTGGTTTAAATCATATACAACAAATCTATCATCTTTTAAAAAAGTTTTTAGTAATTGATTTTCCTCAGGAAGAGCTTTACCAAAAGGAGTTTCTTCAGGACACATATAGAGACCATTTTTTATCTTCACAAGCGATTTTGTTGAAACTAATGTTTTGAGATTTCGATCTACGTTGTTGGATAAATTGATAAAATCTCTCCTACGATATGTAGCCCGTGGTTTTAATTTCTTTTTCATTTTTACTAAACTATTCATATTTATATATATATGATGATTAATATAATTTGTCAATAATTTTATTAAAAATTCATGTATTTTTATAACTACAAATATCTAATTATATTTTAGTTCTGCGGTGATCCTGCGGTGATTTGCGGTGATTTTTTCTTAGACAAGGTGCATAAAAACCCCTAATGAATCCACTATTCTCAAGCCACTCTATCAGTACTCATTTCCGCTTATAATGAGTACCGAAAGTCAGCTAAAAAGACTGCTTATAAGTCAGATATGCTCAGTTTGCACAAAGGCTGGCTTGCTTTTGGAGTGGAACTGGATTCTTATTGTGAAAGAGAAACGAGCCCACAAAATGCGTCCATACCAAATGTAGGAATGTCATCATTACTAAGTAGTAAATTATATGGCCAAACTAGAGCCGCAGCAACAAATGCTTCATGTACTGGTGGTGTTGGTCGGGTCCTTTTTCCAGCTGGTTGTAGCAACACTACACTAGGATCTTGCAGTAGTTGTGGATGCCCTACTGGTGTTACATGTTCTGGTACCACAACTTTTGTACCATTTCGTCCTCCAGGAGCCGGCCCAGGCAAACATAATTTTATAGGCTTTGGAGATAGTGCCGGCTGTAGTGCTCTTCAGATATCTACTGTTCAAGAGTTAGGAGATGTAGGTGGAACAGGTACAACAGCTGATATTGCCTGTGATCTAAACGTTGATACATATGAAATGGGAGTTTATGGACATATTTCGGGTAACATCTATTATGGTATTTCAATAGGACATACCGGTGTTTTATCTTCTGAAATTGAAAAAAGTGCAACTATTCCCACAGCAGACTCAAACTGCAGTTAATCTAACTTAGGCTGTGCGTTCTGTTAATTTCACACAGCTTAATGAAGGCCAGTGGACAAGAGAGAATTAGTTCCTCCCTCTTAGAAACTGGCCTTCTCTTTATCAGGAAGTAACCAATGAATAAAACAGATAGACTTATAATAACTTTTTCTATTGGGGTATTACTTATTAGCATTGTTTATATATTTGCTACTGTGAGATCTCAAAACATACAGAAAGAAAATGCACTTATTACAGCAAGTAGCAACGAAATCCTAAACACAATCAATATTAGAATTATTAGAAAATATCATGAAGATCAGATGTTCGTATTAAAAGAAATTTTGAATGAGTTAAGAAACAATAAACAAGTACAACCTGTAAATACTTTTAAGTGTTTGTAAAAAATGGCAAGACCTAGAAAGTCAGAAGTTCAAATACAAGATAGTATATTAAAAGAGCTTCTATCTGCTCTTTGTACCAATATGAAAGTCATCAGAGAATCAAGAAAGATGACACAAAAAGATTTAGCTTATAAATCCAAATTATCCATTAGTACAATCACTGCAATAGAACAAAAAAGCCTTCAAAATCTAAATCTCAGTACTCTTACTTCTATATGTAAAGCTTTAAAAATTAGTCCCATAGAACTGTTAAGTACAAGATTATAAAAATATTTAAATATAAAAAATGCCTTATTTTGTGCGGTGATAATTCAATTAGTCAGGAAAACAAAATCACCGCATAAATTGGATTGATATTTTGCATTAAGTACAAAAAAAGCTATTTTTGCTAGGAGAAATTAAAAACGTTGAAAAAAGTTGAAAAACGTTGACAGATAAAAAGGATAAAAAATGAGTTTAAATTGAAGGATGAGCTATGAGTAGCAATTCTAAGCGGGAATTGCTATCGCAGCTAAAGTTCCCATGATGGCAACAACGACCATCAGTTCGACGAGTGAAAATCCTCGCCTTGATTTTAATGTTTTCATAAAACCTCCTTTAAGTTTTATTCAATTTTTTTATGTTCCTCCTGATTCATTTAATTATCGGCTCTCCTGAAATAATCTCAAATGTTGTTTCCCTAAATCAACAAATATAGGGTTTTAATGTCTTATTCTGAGAAATCTAGCCTTCTGTCAAGGATGAAGCTCTTCCTGAAGTTCCATTCTTCCTTGTGTATATTTATATACTCTACTGTAACAAACTCATCCTCAAGTATAAACCGAGGGTATTTTATTACAAAACAGTTTTGTTAGGTAGCCGTTTTCATAGGCGTTTCTTTCCTAGTTCTTCTCAGTTTCCAGATATGAAATCATGCCTTTTTATATTTTTTCCTTTTCTTCTTTTTTTAAATACTTATACATCAAATATCCTGCACCAACCCCAATAACAGCAGAACCTCCTGTTAGTATTATAGTCCCTCCTAATACTCCAAGTCCTCCAGTTGCAAGAGAGCCACCACCAATCCAAGCTAAAGTAGCATTGGTTGCCGCCACTCCACTAAGTGATGAAATAGCTGTACCTGTAGAGGCAACGCCAAGAGTTCCCACAACCCCAGTAGTTGCTGATGCAACCCCAACACCTGTACCTATAGCCACGGCTACAGGAGGTATGGCGTTCTTTAAGAAGTCTTTTATAAAACTCTTAACTTCAACACGGTTTCTTAATAGAATATATCCATCAATAACCCCAGAAATAATTAAAATAGGATTTGCCTGTAAAACTCCTGCTACAACCTTTACTCCTCCCATACCCACAGAAATCCATATTACATCTTTTTTATTGAATTTTCCTTTTTTCGATTTTTTATAAAGTTTATAAGTGAGGTAAATAGCTAATCCACCTACAAACATATCTCCAGCATTTATAGATAGCCACTTAGTACCGACTTTATGAGAAATGATATTTGCCTTAACAAGCCCCTCCACACCAGGAAGAGGTATCCCATGTTTAGATAGAAAATCTTTGGAAAGCTCTATAGGATAATCTTTAACTAATCCTGTAAGTCCAAATTTTTCATAAATAGCTTTCGCATTGAATAGAACATCATGTCCAGCTTCTACCCTATGATAAGCTCCAGAAGCTAGTCCATCCATCCAAGAAGACATATCAGTTGCTTTAAAGCTATCATGAAACTTTTGAGTAACATCTGTAACCTTATACCCAGCTGAGAGGGCTATAAGATTTATAACATTGTATTTATGTTGATTTTTATTTTTCCGACTTTTCTTCATTATTTTGAATTATACTAAACCAAAAATCTATTATCTATTTTTACTGTTGTTTTTAGAGAATTAGCTATTGAAGAATATACTCATGTACATTAATGAAACACTCCTCTCTAACTGAATTCCAATTACATAATTCATATAAACCCCCTAATACGCAAATTAAAGTTACACACAACAACAAAAAAAAAGAGAGAGAGATAGTTTCACAATAAATTAAATATATTAATCCTCTTCCTCTAAATCCTCCTCTGAACAACACACCATTCTTTCAATGATGTCCAAATTCTCTAACCGTTCTTTTCTTTCTTTTTCTGTCATTTCTTCATATAAATAATCCATCTCATCTATCAAGTTTCTCTGAGCTAAATCAGAATTAAGAGACTTTATGTATGACTCTACGAGGTTAGAGTCAAAATTAAGAGGTTCTATCATATCTTTAATGACGTCACAATATTCATTATCTTGTTTTTTACTAAGTAAAAAAATTATAATTTCTTTTATTAAATTCTTCTCTTTGAAAAAGAGTATAATTCTTTTCTAAAAAAATCTTACAGGATTTCGTTTCAGAATGAGTCTCAGTAGTATAGATATTTTGTAATCGAGCTTCCTGATCAATTTTCTTATACAAATCACTAGAAATTTTTCCAATAATCTCGCCAATTCTTTTTTTAATAATATTACTATTTAATTCATCATTACCTAACAAGGATTTTGGAGCATCTATACCAATACCCTGTATATAATCTACAAGAATACCTTTTAATCCATAGTAACCATATTTTGGTTCTAAATTATCATAACGCATATCTTTATAAAAATCTGACAGCAATTGTAAAAAAAACATATGTTTATCTGCAAATTCAAAACAATGATTTTCTTCTATTATTGATAACAATTCTACATGATCATGAATTCTTATTTGTTTTAAAAGTTCACTTTCATTATTATTTTTATTAGAAATAACAATCAAAATCTTTTCTAACCTTTCAATTCCAACAGATATATTGTATAAAAAACTAAATACATCTTCATTAGTAAAAGCTCGCATTTGACCAAAAATCCTTAAACCATCGTAAATAAAACCTCCAGCAATCTCAAGTTCTGTACCCAATTTAAAGTTTTTCCAAAAAAAATCTCGCTGTTGCATCCAAATCACCCTCCCCAACATATAAATAATTCAGCAATATTATTATACTACTCTAACTTTGATCATTTTTTAATAGAGATAGAGTATTCTTATCTCACTTTACAGTTCTTTCTAGAACCTTGTCAGGGAAATAATCTTCTATATTAATTTCCTCTTTTTCATCTCCTGTTTGTTGATCAATAATATATATCTTCCCAAAGTATTGAGAATTTAGTCGATAGTTAAGTAATTTATAAAAGAAAAGACAAACTATAAGTCTCCGCTTGATATCTTTTACATCATCCATTGTATAACAATCAACCACTCTACTTTTTTGAAAGTTCTCTGATGGTTGCCCGTGTATGACAGTATGAATAAGTTCACAGTCTCCAATATCTTCATTAAACTTCACTTTCATTTTTTCCATTATTTGTAAAAAATATTCTACTTCTACTTGTAACAAATATTCTACTTCCTCGAGTGCATTTGGGTCTCTTTTTGTTAATAAGGGAAGAAGGTGATGACAATGCCTTAAAACATATAAATAAGGCTCCTGAGAAATTAAACGAACTATTGATTTTCTAATCCTTAAGTTTTCTTCATCTAATGCATCCTTACTCCACTCCATTTGAGAAAATCTATCCCAAGATAATTGAACAATTATTAAGCCATATATCTTTGGTAACAGAGCTATACTCTCTTTGAGAAATGGCTTTGCATATTCGTTACTGTGTTTTAGTTTATTCTGAAGTTTCTCATTTATTTTATATTCAGGCAGTTTTTCTTTGAATATATTTTCTAAAAAATCTTTTATATCTTTTATAGATCTGTGACAAACCACTGATTTAGGCACATCTATTTGTTGTAAAATGCTTCTTTGTTGAATACCTGCATATTCCAATAAAGCAAATGGTAAAATAGCTTCATACTTTTCAGGAAAATATCTTTCTAATATCCTTTGCCTTATAAGTGTTCCTATTTTCTCTACTTTTTCATTCTTTGTCGATACAAATCCTCTGACATTTTGATCTAAATGATATGTTTTTGTATGCTGTAAATTAGTGTTCATTTTCCAAACATCCCAATTTATTTATTTTTGGATTTTAAATTGGCTGGCTAACTTCTGCGCCTCTGCAATTTGATTCTTTGTCATTTTACTTTCTAAGCTATTAAATAGTTGATCTACAGCTGTACCTACTACAGTACCTTCATCTGTCATTTGAGCTTTACATAGAGAGATCCATTTGTAAGCTTGAATATAGTTTTTTACAACTCCCTTACCTTCATAATACATCTCACCAAGGTTGTATTGAGCATTTGCATTTCCTTGCTTAGCTAATTTTTCAGTCCAGTACAATGCCTTCTGATAGTCTTTTTTTACTCCCTTACCTTCATAATACATCACTCCAAGATTAACTTGAGCTCCCACAACTGCTTGATAATACATCTCACCTAATCCAGCTTGAGCAATTTCTTCTCCTTGCTGAGTCAATTTTTTAAACCAATAAAATGCTTTCTTATAGTCTTTTATTACTCCTTCACCTTTATAATACATCACTCCTAAGTTATATTGAGCCATTGCAAATCCTTGCTTAGCTGATTTTTCAATCCAATATACTGCTTTCTTATGATCTTTTGTTAACCCCTTACCTTCGTAATAAATTACACCAAGATCATATTGAGCCATTGCCTCCCCTTGTTTAGCTGATTTTTCAATCCAATATACTGCTTTCTTATAGTCTTGTGTTACTCCCTTACCTTCATAATACAGCTCACCTAACATAGCCTGAGCACCTAAATCTCCTTGCTTAGCTAATTTTTCATACCAGTAAAACGCTTTCTTATAGTCTTGTGTTACTCCTTTACCTTCTTGATACATTAACCCTAAAGCAAATTGAGCAACTGCATCTCCTTGTCTAGCTGATTTCTTAAACCAGTAAAATGCTTTCTTATAGTCTCTTACTACTCCTTTACCGCTATAATAAAGCCAACCAATTTGAAACATATCTGCTGGTGTTTTATCTTTTTTCTGTATATAGAATTGAAAACTTTTACTAAAATTATTCCTTGATTGTGCCACTTTCTGTTGTACATTAGCTTTCTGATTCAAAGTAATTTTATTTTTTCTAACAAGAGCTTTTAATTTATTTACAGAGACTGCAAAATTTAAATTTTGTCCTGTTGTAAGTACAGCTGTAGCAATACCAATAACTTCAAAACCCTTAGAGAATATAGGTGATCCGCTACTTCCTGATGATATAGGAGCTGTGATTTGTAAAATACCATCGCCTCTTTTTGCAGATAAAATACCCTTCGAAAGAGTTCCCGTTAGACCTTCAGGAGAACCAATTACAAATACATCATCACCCATTTTTACATTTTGAGAATTTCCCATTCTTAAAGCTTTGAAACTATTTTTTACTGTTTTAATAATTGCAAGATCGTTTTCTGGATCAACAGCAATAATTAACCCTGCACCTTCAATTTTTTGTTGTGTAACAAAGAAGACAATTCCATTTTTTGCACCCTGAACTACATGATAATTGGTGGCTAACAGATTATTAGATATAAAAAAACCACTACCTAAACCACTATCATGAACAATGGTTGCTGTTGATTTACTAACTTCTTCAAAGCTTGAAGCATATCCACTTATTCCAAAAAACAAAAACAATATTATGAATATATTTTTTATAAGATACATCATAAAATCCTATTAAAAAAAAGTATTTGTCCATACTCACTGAAGCTCAACTTTTTTAATTTTCCTACTTTCATTTTATTTCTTTAATGAATGCTCTTTCTTGTTACCATATATTTCCATAGCTACTAAACTAACAATCCATGTAACAGTAGCGTATTTAATTCTTTTACCAAAAATCTTTTTAATTGGTATGAGTAATATAGGAATAGGGGTCGAATAAGCTATACTATAAATTAATTGAGAAATATCTCCCACAGTTCTAAAAGATTTTATTGTTTTTTCCATTTGAGATAATTTTATCTCTCTTAAAAGCTTCGGTGTTTTTTTTCTTATTTTATAAAGAACTCTATAAATATCCTCTAAACTGACTGACCTTATATCTTTTTTATTATCTTTTGCAATTTTATCAAGACATTTTAAACAATGTTCTTTTAATTGTTCATCTGTTTTTAGCTTCACTGCTTGTAAAGTGTATGAATTAAAACCTTCAAATTCTTTTTTAAATTTTTTAATTAATTTCTTTTCTCTTATCCATTTGAACATGAGATTACCTTTCTAAAAAAAATATTAATATACCCTTATTGATTATTTCTAATTACTGATTCTGTGTAGATAGCAAATCGGATAAATACTGATAAAACTTGAATTTTACTCGGATTCTTAAACCTAGGGGTAAAGATTTTCCTTATGAGAATCTAAAGAAGCCTGCAGAATCTAAATCTCAGTTATTGATTTCTGAGCTTTAGCTACATTCACTATATTAACATGTAAATTATTCATATTTTAATACCATTAAAATGGTAGTCCACAGAAATTCATTCGCATTATAGATATTTCCTGTATTTTATGATATGAAACTCACTACATGGAATGTTTACCGAGGCAATGGAATGGCAATAGACGTAAACCAGTTTTCAGAAATTTTAAGAAATTATATTTCAGAAAAACAAAAAATAAATCCCACACTTAGTGAAAATCAGATAGCCCATAAAATTGGCATATCTGCTTCAACATTTCATAGGATGATAAATTGTAGAGCCTATCCTCATTTCAAAACCATTATAAAACTTTGTGACTCTATCCCAGAATTAAAGAGATTTATTACATATAGTATAACAGAGGTAAGCGGTGAAAGTAAAACCAGTGAATACATTGGAGAAGAATTAGAAGACTTTATGGAAGATCAAAATCTCTTTATCACTTATGCTCTAGCTATTTCTCATCACGGCATTACAGAAGACGAGATAACATATTGTATCGGTCATACTGGCCAAAAAGCTCTTCAAGTGCTTTTGGACAAAGGATTTATAAAGAGAGAAGGAGATCGTTATAGAGCCACAGATCAAAAAAAAGGAATTGTCTTGTCATTTAAAGTTCTTAAAAAACATATTTTAACTCTTGCGGAAAGATATAAGCCGGATTGTAAGGGAAGTAATTATGTTTTCTACAAAACAGAATCTTTAAATAAAGCGGGAGTAAAAGAGTTGCAGAAAATAAACAAAGAAACCCATAGAAAAGTACAAAGGCTTATGGAGAAAGAAGAATATAAGGGAGATGTCCCTATGTTTTCTGTAGGATTTTGCGATATGTTTTGCATAGAAAGTTTTAACAAAGGAGAAAAATAATGATGAAGTTTATTTGGATGTATTTAGTGTTGGCAATTAGTAGCTTTTCTTATGGAGAGCAAATTATATCTGTCCCCTATTTAGTAAGAGAGCTATCTTCTGGTCAATACCAAGAAACATTTGATGATGAAAGAAATCCAATTGAGTTTTATAAGTCATCTGAAAATGAAGTAAGTGCAATTATTTGGTTAAATGAAGAAGAGGAATTTTTTGAAAACCAAGAAGGTAACATACCTCTTGAGATTTTGGACATCCATATAAACTCGCCTGTAGTAAGAGAAGATGCCGATATAAATGTCCTAGAAGAATTATATGGAAATGAACAAAACAATTATGATATTGCAGGCCCATTTGGAGGAGGAGGCGGCGAAGTTGAATCTATACTTGATCAACAATCATTAGAGGACACCATAAATGACTTTTTAGATGAAGATACTAAAAATAGTATTGTCAGCACCTTTGGAGGTGGCGGCGGCGAAACTGAATCTATACTTGATCAACAGTTGTTAGAAGAAAAATTAAATGACTTGTTAGATGAAGATATTAAAAATGCCATTGTCAGCACCTTTGGGGGAGGGGGTGGTTTTGCACTTGCTCAACAGCTATTAGAAGAAAATAATTTTTCAGAGGAAGATGTTACATATGGCATTACCAGCACCTTCGGAGGAGGGGGCTATAGAGAGTTGTTTATCCAAAGATTATCAGAAGATGAGATGAATAAAATATTAAATAACAAAAAGTTAAAAGAACATCAAAACACTCAGGACAACTTCTTCATATATGATCCTTCAAAATACCTTACAGATGAAAGGACAGATTTCTCTCAAGACGTTGTTGGAACTTTCGGAGGAGGAGGCGGAATAACTCCATATTTTGAACACGTATCAAAAGAATACTCGGATAACTTTGCAAGTGCATTTGTTGTGGTGAGAGGCCAAAATCTAGAAGAACACCCTAGTTTTTATGAGGACAGTTATGTTCCACAAAGTTCCTTGTTCTTTACTGAGGGCTACCCTGTTTCAAGAGGCTTTATAGATAGTAATAGGATATCTCCTGTTCAAATAAATATGAATGGAGTTAGCTTTCAATAAACAAGATATAACTTAGATATTTTATCCAGTCTCAACTGTTTATAGCCTAATCTTCTACTGAAGATACCTTTTTGATTTCCTTCAAAAAGAAATATAAATGATTAAAATCTTCGTTTTTAAATACACTGTAAATTTTACAATAATATTTTTTTGAGCGATTTTCACAAAAGTGTTTCACGTGTGAAAAGAATCGGTAATTATTACATACTAAAACTCTATTTTTAAGCCTCTATTCCATACGTGAAAAATTTGAAAAATATTTTTCACCATTGGTGAAATGCCTCTCCTTCACCCTCTTTTATTTTTTTGTTTTTTCTGCAATGCTCGTGAACCTTAAAAACAAGGAGGCTTATGAAAATTTTAAATTATTTATTTTTATCTTTTTTCTTTGTGGTTTTATCTGCCTGTAACAAGATGCCTTTTACAAATGAGGACATGCAAAGCCTAGCTGAAGAAACAATAACAGAAAAACCTGATGTCAAAAATGAAGATGAAGTTTCAGAAGACGAGCTGTCAGAAGATGAGATAACTCTGATAGAAGAAAGTATAGAGCTGACAGAAAACACTACCATTCAAAATAAAAGAGTTATTTTAAATATGGTGACAATTAAAACCTTTGAACATGATTTATTGATTAAAGCTGATGAGTTTATTTCAAATCATTCTATTATTCAAAACTTTGAAGAAAAAGAAAAAGCAAGAATAAACGAAAATGGAAAAAATGGAGGAAGTGTTCTAATTGAAGCAAACACTGCAAAAGGAGAGCTTAAGCTTACTTTAAACGGAGAAAGCGGCGGATATGTTTCAAGCAGAAAACTATCTACAAGTGAAGAGGCAAATCTTAGAGGACAAAATGGCAGAAACGGATCAAATGCTATGTACCGCAAAATATGTGACACATTTACCCTCTTTGTTTTTCCAATCAATACGTACTGTAGAGACAGATGCATAGTATCTCCTCAAAAGGGAAAAGATGGAGGAAAAGGCAAAAAAGGTTTAACGGGGTTTAAAGGCAAAAACGGCGGAAGCTCAGGCTCTTTTCATCTAAAAGCCTTTCACTTATCAGACTTTCATTTAACAGAGATTAAGAAAACTCCAGGAGTAAGCTCTAAAGGAGGCAAAGGAAGTATTGGCGGAGCTGGAGGACGCGCCGGAAGAAACGGAGAGGATAGGCTAAGACTCTGCAAGAATAAACCATCTTTACCTAAAAGTGGAAGAAGAGGAGAAAACGGAAACACCGGATCAAATGGAAAAAACGCTATAAAGGGAGAGGTTTGCCTCGAAAAACTCAAAAAAGAATCTGATTATTTAAAAAACAATAATCAAATAAAAAACAAAAATAAAAATTACACAAAGGAGAATACGATATGTTATTAAAACATTTCCTTATTTTAATTTCTTTTATTTTTCTTTTTACTTCCTGTTCCACGCTTCATTTAACCAGCAGGGAAAAAATCTATAGCGCTACAGCTATAGGAATTGCTGGAGGAGCTTTATACGGACTAAGCCGTCCTCAAGCTAAAGAAAAAAATGCTCTTCTTTTTGGAACATCTATCGGCCTTCTAGCATCTCTTGGAAGCTATATGGTTTTTAATGAAGAAAGAAAGATTAAAGAGCTTACAGAAAAACTCTCCAAATTAGAAGAAGATCTGGGGCTTATGTATAACGGCTCCAAGATAAAATATCTTACGGGTGGAAAAAACTATCTTATAAAAAAAGATATCCCAGAAGATATAAAACCCTTTGTTCATCTTGGAGAATGGCATTTGTTTGAGCTGGAACAAAGTCAACCTGTAAGCCAGTGGACAGCTATCGGTAAAAACAGACTAGTTAAGAAAAACAAAATGTTTGAGCTAACACCTTCTAAAGTGAAAGCAGATTAGAAAGAGGAAGATTTTATAAATTAGTAATTAAAAAGGAGAAAACATGAAGAACATAAAATTAAAGAAAAAAGAGAAAGTCCAAGTTCACTCTCAAATGAAGAATATTTTAAAATTATATTATCTAGCTTTATATCTCCCCTACTTTGCTTTTGCTAGAGATTTTTTATCCAGCGTTGAAAATGCGAGTGACCAGATAAGGCAAATTATAGCTGTTGTCGGGGTGTTAGCTTTAATGATTGCAGGGGTTTGTTTTTACTGGTCAAAAAAACTTGGAATGGAAAAACTGTCTGCGGCCATTATTGGAACTGTTGTTTTTGCCGCGGCTTCTACCATTTTTACACTTTTTTATAGAACATTTAATTAATCGGAGAATTTAATAATTTACAAAGGAATGCATTTTGAAAACTTTTAAACCATCAAAAACTCTCAATATCAAATCAAACTTCTTCGGCTTAACCCTAGATGACCTTCTATTTTTGATGTGTTTTTACACTTTATTTCAATTGGTGTTTTCTCTTATAGGACTTGAAATTTTATCTATTATCCTAACCTTCTTTTTATCTCTTTTCCTTATCCCCATAAGACTTAAACACAGAAGAGGAATTATTAAAGATTACCTTTGGTGCTTCTTCCATAGATTACTTAAAGGAAATTTATTTTAAATAACAAAAGGCTAATTTATGAAAAGTTATAAAGATAGAAAAAATTATTGGATTTCAAGTTCTGGATTTTTAGGAAGAAGTTTTTCTTTTAAAAACTTGGATCTAGAGATTGAAGATAATATTGAAAATCTTCTTGATAATTTTTTAAAATCTCTTTCGATAAATGTCAAAGTCAAACTAAGTCTTTTTCAAGAATTTTCAAAAGATAATCCTCCCATCTCATCTGAGAGAATAAAAGCACTAAAAGAGCGGGGATATTTAAAGACAAGTGGGATTATACATTTTGAGCATAAGAAAAGAATCTCTTTTAAAGAGATCTTAAAAACAGATGTATTTAAAAATGAAGATTTATTAACAAAAAAGCTTTCAGAAATTTATGAGAGTATAGATGAGGGGTTTTTAAATAAAATTGGAGCTGTTTCTATCTCATCAGATTCATTTAAAGATTTATATGGGCTTTACACTCCTTTAGAGGTGACAAGTCTTGGCCTTAAATCCTCTAAAAATCTTATGGGAGTTTTAAAGCTTAAAAATAGCGGAAACTATCCTTTAAGTCTTTCTTCTTTAGCTTTGATGTTAGAAAAAATTCCAAAGCCTTTTGGCTTTCATATTTCATTTGAAAAGATGTCTCACGTAAAAGGAGAAAAGACCTTACATCAAAAATCAAAAGAAGAAGCAGAGGGAAAAGGTCTAGTTAGTTTTGAAAAGTATAAAAACACTCAAAAAACCTTAAGTGATGTAGAGCTTTCAGGAGAAGAGTTATTTCACTATGAAGCCCATATAACTCTTACAAGGCTCTTTGAATCTTATTTAAGACGGGATATAGCTCAAAGCCTACAGAAAGCAACAACACTTGGAGAATGGGTTTGTGAGAGCTTTGGAGCTTATCCCTCTCTTTTAGCTTTAAGTCCAGGGGATCCTCTTCTCTATAAGCTTATAGAAAAGTCTTCAACTCTTAAGTGCTTTCTCCCCTTTCTTAGATTTGGAGCATCTGTAGATGAGAAGAAAAAAGTTACAGGCTCTCTTTTTTATCATAGAAGGGATTTAAGCTTAGATGAAATCAATCCCTTTTCAAAAGACTATGCTAACCATACGGGAGTTATCATTGGAAAATCCGGAAAAGGAAAAAGTGTTTTTGCTAACCTTTTAACAAAGTCTTTATTCCATGATGAAAAAGCTCATATCTTCTTGGTGGATGTTAGGGGCTCTCATAAAAAAACAGTAGAAAGGCTTTGTGGAAAAACCTATAGCCTTGATATTAAAAACCCTTGTGGTCTTAATCCACTTAAAAACTTAACAGATTCAAAAGAATCAATAGAGATTATAGGAAACTTTATTGAAAAGCTTTTCTTAGAAGAAAAGGAGTCATCTCTTCCCTCTCAAGAAAAGATTCTCTTAGAAAAAAACCTTATTCAGTTTTCAAAATCCAAAGAAGAAAAAAATCTGGATAATCTCTATAAAGCTTTAGATCATCCAAGAAGAGATAAGCTTCTTAGATGGACAAAAGGAAGTTTAAATGAAAATATCTTTAACAACCAAGAAAGTATTTTAAACAACAGACTTATTTACTTTAACTTTGAAAATATTTCAACAGCTTCAAACTCTTATGTAGCTAAAGCTATTATAGCAAATATAATGGCGGAGTTTTCTTTTAAGCTATTAAATAAAAAGGCAAATGAGAAATTTATATTTATTTCAGATGAGACTCCCTTTTTTATAAAAAACTGCTTTAATACATTTTCTCTTCTTTCAAAAAATGTAAGAAAGCTAAATGGCTCCTTGATACTTCTTGCTCAAAACTCAAAAGATTTAATCTGTGATAATGACACCTCTTTAATTGATAACAGCGAGTTTAAAATCTTATTTTCTTATGACGGGGAAGAAAGAAGATTTAAAGAAACCTTTTCTCTGACAGAAGATGAGTTTCAAAAGCTAAAAACCCTTAGAACAGTTAAGGGAGAGTTTTCTCAGTTTTTATTAAAAGACTCTACCGGATCTAAGGTCGGCTTTTTAAGGCTTTCAAAGGAAGAGTACACTCTTTCTAATACAGAACCTGAGTTTTTAGATAAAGTTCAAAAACTTAAAAGCATTTTAAATATTAATGAAGAAAAAGCTCTAAAGGTGATGAATCATGTTTAAGCATTTATTTTTAAAATATAAGCCTTTCAATTGTCAGATGAGAAAGTGGCTGGCTCTATTGGTTCAACTATTTATTTGTTTTTATTCCATAAAGAGCCATGCCTTTCTCTCTGACGTAATTGAAGCAAAAAAACAAGTTGAAGGAATAGCTGTGGCCGCAGAATCCATGGTTAATGTTTTAGATGATATAGAAAACTTTCAAGGAATTGAAGATAAATATATGGAATATGAGAAAGAGGTAAGAGAGTTTCAAAAAACCATCAACGAATATGAAAGACTAGGGGTTGATGTGAAGGATTTTTTTGAATTTAGAGAGTATGAGTCAAATTCTTTAGCAGGTCAGATGGATCTTGTAAAAAATTATATTAGAAGAACCCGTAGTTTAATAAAAAGCATTAGCTCTTTAGCAAAAAGCCCTGAAGCCATTACAGCATCAGAGCAGATGGAGACAAATAGAACTCTTAAGGCTCTTCTCCAAGATTCTCAAACAAGGGAGCTTAGAAGATTAAGAAAAGAAATTGCAGGTCAAAGAGTTCTTCTTGAAAGAAAAAAGAAAGAGCAAGAATTTATCAATGAGCAATACGCATACATTAACCGCCATTCAAAAGGAAGAGGCTTTGGCATCTTTCATCCTTTTCAAAATAAAAATAAGACTGAAAACAAAAAAAGAAAAAAGTTTTTAGGACTATTTTAGAAGGATAAAAAGAGGATTGTTTATAAATGACAGATTTTCCAATGGATATAATTATTTTTAATAAAATTGTAGAAGTGTTTAACCAAACAAGAAGTTATATCCTGTTATTATTCCCTCTAGCATTTTTTATTAGAATTGCCTTTGGTTTTATTTTGCTTAAAAGTGATGGGTTTACAGATATTTTAAAAGATTCTTTGTTTTTATTTCTAGGTCTTTTCTTTTTTACAGATATTTTAAAGCTAACCCTCCAGATCCCCTACTTTGTATCAAATGAGCTTTCCATGGGAGACTGGAGAAATATCAATCTTGGAGAGGGCTTATTTATAAATACTGTTAAAAGAATTGTGGATTGGCTTGGAATTATCTCCTACTGGATAAGCTTTGGACTCTATGTAGTGATTATCTCTGTACTTGGATTTTTTGCAGGTTATGTTTTATTTTTTGGCACAATGTTTAGAGCTTATGGGGTATTGAAAGTATTTTTTATCTTGCTCTTTACAGTCTCTCTTTGGCCTCTTCTTTGGTACTCCATAAACTTTGCTGTTTATGTGGTGGCAGTTAGTGACAATGCCCTAGCAAATAATGTTATTATTGGAGGGGCAAGTTTAGCTAAGCTTTTTCTTCCTATATGGCTTATATCTAAAACCACGAAAATACCATTTTCTCAAAATTTAAAGAAATTCTCCTATACGGGAGGAAATCTCCTCTATAGAGGTGGAGAACAAGCTTATTCTCTTGTAAGAAATAATGATGAAAGTATTTTAAATAATCCAGAAATTCAAAACAATACAGACATAGAAACCAGCTATGAAGGAGCAGGAATAAGCATTGCTCAATCAAAAGATGAGAAGAAGGGTTTTGATGGAGACTTTTCCATAAGTGAAGAAGAAACATTAAATCTTGAAAATCAAGTAGAGCTTTTAGAGCAAAATCATCAAATGATCGATCAAGAAATAGAAGAGTTAAATGTTATAAATGAAGAGCATAATGCATCTATTGAAGAAACCGTTCACCAAGAAAATAATAATGAAATAGAGGTTTCTCAAACTGAAAGTAATCTTCAAGTAAGTCAAGAATCCAATCAAAACTATAATGAAAACCATTTAACAAGTAATCAGGAATTAAACGAACACTCTAATATCAATGAAAAATCACAATTAAAAAATACAGAACATCAAATAGAAAATAATAAAATTTCCCAGTCTAAAGAGGAGTCTGAATCATGAAGCTTTTAATGTTTATTTATAAAAATGAAATGATATGTTTTTTTCTTATAATAAGTCTTTTTTTATGGAGCTTATTTACCACTTTCCTAGCATTTCAAAACAAAGCCCAAATACTTCTTATTGGAAAAAATAACGGCTCATATCAAATTATAAAAGATGAAAAACAATCTCCTGTAGAGATCAGAAACTTTATCAGGCACTTCATCGCCTTAACTCTTAATTTTGATAAGAAGAGTTACAACAGACATATCTCTATGGCTGGAGACTTAATGACTGATGCCTTATGGAATCAAAAGAACGATGAATTTAAAGAAATGGCCGGATATATTAGGGATCAAAACATTATTCAATCATCTGAAATCTTAAGTATCAAGAAGCAAAAGAAAAATCTATTTGAAGTAAAGATTAGAAACTATTTATTCAAAAAAAGTGTTCTGACTGAAACAGATAAATTTATTCTGCTGTCTTTAACTGAAAACAAAAGAAGTTATGAAAACCCCTGGAGTTATAGTGTATCAAATATTAAAGTTAAATAGAGTTTTTTTACCTCTTTTATGTGTGTTTGCTTTATCCAAAGTAAACGCAGAGAGCGTAAAGTTTATTTTTACTTCAGAAAAAACAGTAGAAAATGTGTTTTTGTTTCCAGGAAGGATAAGCCTTCTTCATCTTCCCTGCCTTATTACAAAAGCTCTTGTTGGATCCCCAAATGATATAAAAGCAGAGATTGATAAACTGAACAAAAGGGAAGCTCACCTTCTTTTAAAGAAATGGTCATCAGAGCCATCAAACCTTATTCTTAAATGCAATAAAAAAGTCTTTCTTTTTAGCCTCATCCCATCAAAGAAATCCCATTATGATTATATCAAAGTCCTAAGCCACATAAAAAGCAAACCTCTTAAAGTAAAATTACCCTCCCCGAACACCCCCTCACCTAATGATGGGGGCTTGAGGAGAGAAAATTTTACCATCCGAAAAATCTTAGACTTTTCTTGGGAGGATAGATAATGAACACCCTTTTTTCAATTTGCATTCTCTTATTTACTGCTCTCTTTATTCACTCCCCTTTTAGCATGGAAGATGAGGTTGTTTTTGAACTTAAAAGAGAGATTAAAAAATCAGCTCCAATAAAAAAGAAGAAAAAGACCACTCCTTTGAAATTCAAAAGAAAATCTTTTTCTTATGATAAAGATTTTTTAGTTTTTAATGAAAAAGAAAACTCCAATCTAAAAAAAGGATCTATTTTAAGGGTAGATATCCCCTACCCTGTTATCTCATCTTTTAATGAAGATTTTCCTATCTATGGAGTTATCGTTCATCCATTTAAAGGAGTTGTTTCAGGAAAAATCAAAGGGGTTAAAAATACCAATACGGCTTTAATAACTTTTGATGAAGTTATTTTAAATAACAAACTTCAAAAGATTGAAAGCTTTCCGGTATTTCTAAAGGGAGATTTAAAAGAATCTTTATTTAAAGATATAGCTTTAAATTTCTTTGAAAGCCTTCCTTCAATGTTAGCTCTAGCTTTAAAACCAGGAACTCCTTCATCTCAGATTCATTTTATAAACACAGATTTACAAAACAAAATGGAAAAACTTTCTGTCATAGAAAATGAAAAAAGAAAACTTCTGCAATATCTGGAATTTAAAGACATAAAAATACTTAGCATTGTTATCAAATAGGAAGATGAATGAGATTAACTACAAGAGATAAACTTATTATTGATGCACTACAAAAGCAGGACTTTTGTTTTTACACTGATATTAAACGGCATTTTTTCTCTTCACATTCTTCA
Organism: Bdellovibrionales bacterium; assembly: GCA_965197855.1. Lineage (GTDB taxonomy): Bacteria > Bdellovibrionota > Bdellovibrionia > Bdellovibrionales > UBA1609 > JAPPLG01. Next base: position 1,205,503 of record OZ240230.1, on the reverse strand, counting down.
GCCTGCAATCGTTTAACCAAATTAAAAAGACATGGTTACATCCAAATAGAGCCTTTGAAATATTTTAATCTCAAAAAAAATCTAGATAAGTTTTCCACAAAACTTATTGGAAGGAATCTAAAAGTTATAAGTCTTTCTGATAAATGTAGTTTAATTAAAACAAGCTCCTGGAAAAGAACACATCAATTGTTGCTTTTTTCGATAAAAGAACGATTGGAGAATCTTTTAGAGACAGAGGCAGTTTTTGAAAATCAAATCAGAGATTTAAAAAATACTTTATATAATGGAAATTATGAACCTCTGCCAGATTTTTATCTTAAAAAAGATGGCTTTAAATTAGCTGTAGAACTGGAGTTAAATTTAAAAAGCCAAAATAGATATTTTCTTAAAATGTCTGAATACAGAAGATCTCGGTTTACTCACGTACTATATGTTTCTTCTCATATGAAGAAAATGCAAAAGCTCATAAGAACTTTCCGCTATAAAAAATATATTGCTATTTCTCATTATTCAAAAATTGAAGAAGTGACTTCTCATAGATATGGGAAACTCCCTCTTTTAGAGTGGTTAGGGAAGAAAACAAAATGAATATGGAAAAAGAAAAGAATTTGGAAAGTTTTATGGAAGAGACACTTCTCGGCATTTGGACTGTCATTCAGTTTTCCTTTCTTCCAATCAAATCTTACTCTCAAATAGGAGCTTTATTTGAAAATCTTATACGCACAGTTTTATTTTGCAGTTTAGTTGCTGGGGGATTTTGGATTTATTCCTTTTCCCATAAACAGGAGTATTTTTTTAGTGGATGGAACTTTTTATGGCTGTTTATTATAGGAATATTTATTTTTTTAGTTAGGTATTTATATTTTTTGCTGGATTTTAAGAATTTATCACTGAATCAAAAAATCACTGTAGAGGATTTAAAAAACCCTAAACTTAATTTCTCTAAAATACCATCCCTTATGGAGAACCCTAATCTTACTCCTTTAGGTATTTCTCTTCTTTCAAAAAAACCTGTACTGCTAGACATAAAATCAAGGGTTCAACATACCATTGTGTCTGGAGCTACAGGACAGGGTAAAACAACTTTACTTAAAACAATGCTGAATCATTCTTTAAAACATAATCATCCAATAATTATAATCGATCCAAAAGGAGAAAGAGAAGACATACTGGATATGAAACAAAAGGCTTGTTTTTATGGAAGAGAGAAAGATTTTCAATTATTCTCACTTTCCTTTCCTGAAGAATCTGTTTCTTATAATCCCCTTTTAAACGGCACTGCTCAACAAATAAAAGCTCGCCTAATGGGAGGACTTCGCTTTGAACATGAATATTATAAAGCTCAGGCTGATTTGTTTTTAGGAGGCATCTTATCTGCCTTTCAGTTCTTAAATGAGTCTGTAAGTTTTTCTCTTCTAGATAGTTACTTGAACGATACAAGTAAAATTAACACTTTAAATGAAGCAATAGTTACTAAAGAAGATAGTAAGTTAGAATCAAGGGTTGATGAGCTTACAAGTATTTTAGAGCAAATCCAAAGCATTCCGAAAAAAGATTTAGCTGGTCTTCATGCTCAAATTTCTTCAATAAACTGTCTTGAGTTCAGAGAGATTTTATCTGGTTTAGATATCAAATCAAATAAAACCTTTTCCTTTGAAGAATGTTTGAAAAATAACAAAATTGCTTACTTCCAAATGAATGTAAATGGATATGGGGAGATTTCACGCCAGATTGGAAGAATGATTGTACAAGACTTAAAAGTTCTTTCCAGTCGGATTCAATCCGGCCAAAAGCAGTTCTCTTATGGCTTCTGTGCCTGTTTTATAGATGAGTTTGGATCCTTCGTGACATGGGACTTTGCTGATTTTTTAAAGATGGCAAGGTCTTCTCGGATAGGGATACATCTTTTCTGCCAAGGGCTTTCAGACTTATCTCAAGTCAGCCCTGACTTTAAAAATCAGATTATCGGAAACACAGCTAGTAAAATTTTATTCCGCCACGATATTGGAAAAGACGTAGAAGAGTGGGCTGGAATTGCAGGGACTTTTTCTTCTCAAAAGAAAACCTATCAAATTACAGGAGCTGAAGAGGATGAAGAGATGACGGGGATAGGAAGTATCCGTGACGTAAAGGAGATGAAAATAGAATTTGATGTTTTTAAGAGGCTATCTCCCGGCCAAGCGATTTTAATTGATAAAGCTTATCATAGAGAAGATTTATTTCAGGTTTGGAGGCCGGCTGTATGAAAATAAAATTTAATTTCACCCATGTAGTAGGGTATGTAGTCTGCTTTTTTCCAACCCCACTCAACCTATTGAAAACACAAATGTTTTACATACACCGAGGCGTGACCACCCCTCCTCATCCTGTCGTAGTGGTGGTCACGTCTCGGTGTGGTGTGTGTGTGGTGAGTGGGGTTGGTGGTAGTGGTGTGGGAGGGGGTTGGGTTCGAGTGGGTGGTGAGGGTAAAGGTAAATACTTGACATATAGTATAGTTGACAATCTTTTTGGCTGGCTAAGGAGGTGAGAATAAAAGAGAAGCTCAGCACATAAAACAAATATAACAAAACCATAAGGAGGTTTCAATGATTAATCAAATATTAGATGTGCTGAATGTCAGTACATACACAGACAAAGACGGCAAAGAACAAAAGAACTTCGTTCGCTGTGGAGTGGCCTTTCCAAGAAAAGATGAGAAGGGCTACGTGCTGAAATTGGATGTGCAAAACATGACTGGCGATTATCTGCTTTCTCCAAAAAAGAACAGACAGGAATCGTAAGCAATAACAGAAGGCTTCGACCTCTTTTTATAGAGAGGTCGTTTCCTTCAGTTTAAAAGGGATAGAAAATGGCAGTAAATAAAGATATAGAACAGTTAAATTTGTTAAATTGTAACAACGCTTTAGAATTGTCTAGATTAAAAAAACAAGCTAAGCTTAAAGAAGCTGACGGGAACACTGTCAGTCGATCTGACAAAGATCTGCTCTTTGACAATTTAATAACAGTAGAGGAATTAGCGGTTATTTTCAGATTAGCTCCTCAGACTATCCGTAACTGGGTGGCTCAAGGAAAACTTCCATACATCAAAATTGGGAGGCGAAACTTATTTCTTACGAGGAGTTTGCAGGAGTGGTTAAACCGAAAGGAGAAATCACAATGGCAATAATTAAAAGAAGATACCGTAATAAAAAACAACAAAAACCAGTTACTTATTATCAAGCTGAAGTATTTGTGGAAGGTGTGCGTGTTTCTACTAGAACCTTTTCTACAAAAAGAGAGGCTGTTTTCTGGCATGAAAAAGAAAAACATAAGTTTACTTTAAATCCTGACAGCCTGAATGACCAAATGCTGTTTAAAGAATGTTTAGATAAATTCTGGGAAGAAGCTCAAACTCGAATGATGAAATCCACTCTCCAAGGCTATAAATCTGAATTAATATATCTTTATAACAGCCCCTTAGAGAAGGTGAAAATGTCTGAGCTAAAAGGAATAAAAGTTGTTGAATGGATCAGTTGGCTTAAAAAACATCCTACAGCTAAAAACAAAGGCCGTAAAAGTTTTATTCATGAATTAAAACTTTTGAGTGCTGTTTTAAACTGGTATAGGAATTTTCTAAATGAAGACTTTAATGTTCCTATTACAAAGAAGCACAGACAGATGATTTTCTATAAGCACAATAAACCAAGGAGACCTGACTATTTCATTAAACCGGAAGATGCGAGAAAGTGGGTGGAATGGTTAAAGGAAAATAGAGAGAGTGCAGTTTATTGGCAATTAGCTACCTTTATGCTTCTTACAGGAGCAAGAGTTGGAGAAGCTTGTGGTCTCAAGTGGGACACTGTAGATTTAGAAGAAAATGTAGCAAGAATTATCCGCCGAGTTCGCTGGGATCAGCAAACAAAACATCCATTCTTAGAAGAGGTAACAAAGACTTCTCAATCTGTTAGACTTTTAACTTTACCAGAGAGACTTCATAAAATTCTCTCTGAAATGAAAAAGAAATCTATAAGTGATTGTGTTTTTACAGACAAAAAAGGTGAGTTGTTAAAATATAATTCAATTCAGGTAAATTTTAATGCTGGATTTATAGCATTAAACTTACCTTGGCGCTCAACTCATATTTGCCGTCATACTTACGCAACTATTGCTCTTATGACGACAAAAAATCTTTCTGCTGTTCAAGCCAGCCTTGGACACTCAGAACAGAAAATCACTCAAAGGTATGCAAAGACTGTGGCTCTTTTGAGTTCGGAGACAGGAGAGAAAACTTCTTCTGCAATTTTTAAAGACAGTCCACTGTAAATAAAAAGTTATTCCTCAATCGTTTTGAAAAATCCCGTAAAAATCCCGTAAAAGTTTATTTATCAGATAAAAAGTATAGTAATTTCAAAGGTTTACAAATTGAATGGTGGGCCTGAGAAGACTCGAACTTCTGACCCCACGCTTATCAAGCGTGTGCTCTAACCAACTGAGCTACAGGCCCTCAAAAATTAAATTAACATTCCACCTATATCATTTAAGCTACTTTCGTAATATGTAATTTAGTTTTATATCCTAAAGCTGATAACACCCTCAACATTAAATCTGTAGAAATATCTGCAATATTGCGGTTTAAAAGCGCTGTCATGCGAGTTCTGGAACTTCCCACTAATTTTGCCAATTGTGCATGAGTGATTTTTTTCTTTTTTACAATTGTTATAATTTGTGCATTTAAATGGGAGCGAAAAGCCATCTCAGTTCCTTCTGCAGGAGTTAAACCCAAAGCTTTAGCCAACTCCTTAACTGTACGAGCCCTTACCGTTTTAATCTTAGCCATAAATCATCTCCTTCAATCTCTTCTTAGCTGTTTTAATTTCCTTCTGCGGTGTTTTCTGCGTCTTTTTAAGAAAAGCATGAAAAACTATTATTCTATCTTTCATTCGAACTAAGTAAAAAACTCTATATGTCCCATGTAAATCCTTAACTCTAATTTCCTCCACCCCTGACCCTATGGATTTTATAGAACGAGATAGTGGCATAGAAAGTTTTTCTCCTTTTTGTAACTCCCAGATAGCTTGACCAATAGTTTTACGTGCATTAATTGGAAACCCGTTGATTATCTTTAATGCTACCGGATGAAAATCAACTACTTTCATTAAACTAATGTCTCATATATGAGACATTAGGTCAACATAAAAGTTCAAATAATATAAAAATTAAAAAAAAGAGATTAATCCTAACAACCAACTGAGCTACAGGCCCTCTCCTGATTGAGAAACAACCTGAGAGTCGGCTGGGACACACATGATATTAAAATCCTCACAAAAATCGTCCACCACCTTAATATTCAAATTATATTTAGCCTCCGTTTTCTTAGGACCACAATGTACAATAGCATGGCTTTCTGTACAATGTTCATCCTCCTCCTTACGTACCCTCTGCAACAATTGTACATAATAAGAACAATCATCCGGACAAAACCGTTTCATTGTCATATTTTCAAGAAAAAACTCTCCAGATACTTTTTGAAATGCATCCAAAGTAGAACAACTATTCTGCCTTCCTGCAAACTGAGAATTACTTTCATCCCAGTCCGAACACAAAGGAGGCATTTCCTTTTTACATTCATCATTATCACCACTACCACAGTACAAATTCACTCTCTCCTTTAAAGAAGTTTTCGAAGCTTCACAAATGACTATATCTCCATCTTTATTTTTTCGAAGTTCAAAGTAACGAGGTTTTTTCTCATACACTGTCAAATACTCTCCAAACACACCAGATATCTCTCTTTCTACCCCTAAAGTCTCTACAGTGCTTTGCTCCTGTCCTGCTTTCAATAAGGCTTCTAATTCCTCTAAGTTCTTTTGTTCCTCTTTAGGTATTGACCTCTTTACAATAGTGCTATGATTTGCACAAGTACCCTCCTGAATCTCCGCCGGATAAGTCGTGATATTAAGAGTAAAGTCCACTTGAGCTATTTCATAAAAATCTTTGTAAGTTTTATTAATTTTTTGTTTTAAAGGATTGAGAGCTACATAAAGCCCCACACCCTTTTGTAACCTAACCACATCGTTACTCTCAATTGTCTGAAAAACATTTTTACCGGCAATAATCTGCGCCATCCTTTCATCAGCCATCGCCTCCCTTAAAGTGGGAAAAGGACACACTATACTCTTCATTTGTTCTGAAGTACTACTCCCATAGTCTATTAGACATAACTCCATATCAGCATCTATAGGTATAAACACACAAGGCTCAGGCTTTGCAGATATTGGTAAAAGTATAAACATCCCAATAAATAAAAATCGAAAATAAAAGGAAAATTTACCAAAAAACATATTACAATCGTTCCAATAGCAAAGTTAATGCTTAAAAAAGTTATAATTTCTCTATTTTATTATCATCAAGAAATCACAATTTGTAAATATCTGTTACAATTAGACCAAATATTTCAGAACCAAAGAAGTGGTAATAATCCTCTTTCTGCCGTTTTTATTTCTATGAAAATATTATATATATACATTTAAGATTATATGTAAGATTTATTTTATTCTGGAGAATTTACAGACTCTTGATTTTCTTCTGCCTGTACATTCTCTTCTATTTTTGGAGGCTGTTCTGAACAGTGATACACCTCAACAGCAATGAAACGTCTTCTCCTAGGAATGAGAACCATATCCCCTCCCATTTTAAAGGCTTTCTTTTTAAGTGTGGCATTAGGATTATATAGTGAGCCCACTAGAAACCCATCAATAAAATGGCAATCTTTAATGAGATTTTTGCTGAATGCAATTTTCACTTTCTTTTCTTCTTCAGAAAGAATCCCTAAAGTTGTACAGGAAATAAGAGAAAAATATATCAATAATAAAAAAGAAATCCTAAAATATTTTTTCATAACTCTGTTCTCTTTATGTGAAATATTTAAATAAATACTCTCTCAAAACTAGACAGCCACTGATCTCGGTTTGACCTAAAGTTTCCCTCTCACGAAGAAAACTCTACTCCTTAGAAAGGAGGTGATCCAGCCGCAGGTTCCCCTACGGCTACCTTGTTACGACTTCACCCCAATCATTAATCATACCTTGGACATTTGCCTCCCGAAGGTTAGCTAAACGGCTTCTGGTACGACCAACTTTCATGGTGTGACGGGCGGTGTGTACAAGGCCCGGGAACGTATTCACCGCGACATTCTGATTCGCGATTACTAGCGATTCCAACTTCATGCAGTCGAGTTGCAGACTGCAATCCGAACTAAGACTGACTTTGTGGGATTTGCTCGACCTCTCGGTTTTGCTTCTCTCTGTATCAGCCATTGTAGCACGTGTGTAGCCCTAGATGTAAGAGCCATGAGGATTTGACGTCGTCCTCACCTTCCTCCGGCTTACGCCGGCAGTCTGTTTAGAGTGCCCAACTAAATGCTGGCAACTAAACATGAGGGTTGCGCTCGTTGCGGGACTTAACCCAACATCTCACGACACGAGCTGACGACAACCATGCAGCATCTGTCTGGAAGCCAAAAGGCAACCTTGTTTCCAAGAGTTTTCCTCCAGATGTCAAACCTAGGTAAGGTTTTTCGCGTATCATCGAATTAAACCACATGCTCCACCGCTTGTGCGGGCCCCCGTCAATTTCTTTGAGTTTTAATCTTGCGACCGTACTCCCCAGGCGGGACACTTAATGCGTTAGCTTCGGCACTGATGAGGTCAATTCATCAACGCCAAGTGTCCATCGTTTACGGCGTGGACTACCAGGGTATCTAATCCTGTTTGCTCCCCACGCTTTCGGATCTGAGTGTCAGTGTTGGGCCAGATAGACGCCTTCGCCTCCGGTATTCCTCCTGATATCTACGTATTTCACCACTACACCAGGAATTCTACTATCCTCTCCCTAACTCAAGCCTTGTAGTATCAAAAGCCCTTCTCGGGTTAAGCCCGAGGCTTTCACTTCTGACTAACAAAGCCACCTACATCCGCTTTACGCCCAATAATTCCGGATAACGTTTGAACCCCTCGTATTACCGCGGCTGCTGGCACGAAATTAGCCGGTCCTTTCTTCTTAAGTACCCTCATTTTTTTGTTCCTTAAGAACAGAGCTTTACAACCCGAAAGCCTTCATCACTCACGCGACGTCGCTGCATCAGGGTTTCCCCCATTGTGCAATATTCCCTACTGCTGCCTCCCGTAGGAGTCTGGGCCGTGTCTCAGTCCCAGTGTGGCTGATCATCCTCTCAGACCAGCTACCGATCATAGCCTTGGTAAGCTTTTACCTTACCAACAAGCTAATCGGACGCAGGCTCATCCAAAGGCGATAAATCTTTAATCTTCCTATGTGTAAATAAAAAGATATTATGCGGTATTAGCTGATCTTTCGATCAGTTATTCCCCACCTCAGGGTAGATTACCTACGCGTTACTCACCCGTATGCCACTTTAATAACCCCCGAAGGGGCTTTCTCGTTCGACTTGCATGTATGAAGCACGTCGCCAACGTTCATCCTGAGCCAGAATCAAACTCTCCACTTAAAAGAAGAACTTGTTATAGCTCTTAAATAATTAACAAATCACTTTTTAAAAAATCAAAAAGCGATATAAATAAAACCTTATCAACAGCCTACTTAAAGGCCTTTTGACAGGTCCCGAAACCATTTTGATGTGACTATCCAGTTTTCAAAGAGCGAAGGGCATTATACCCGCAATCTTTATGAGGTCAACCCTGGATTAATTATTCTCTAAAAAGAAAAAACCAGCTAAGAATCAAGCTAAGTGGTTATACTGCCAAAGGATCTGGCCCATACCGATTGGATCCAGTGGTGCCTTTTTTACACAACAAAACAATAAGGAAAATGAAGCTTATAAAGCTGGATCCCATTGTAACCAATAACAACTCCCGTTCAAAGTTACTGAGTGCTTCAAATACGATCCGCACACCTGTTCTACTTTTGGTATCGTTTACAAACATTAAATCCAGAACTTGAGTGAATATAATCAAAGAAGAAAACCAACCCGACCCATTCAAATCATGCAATCTTTTTACAATAAGAAAAAACAAAATAATTACTGTAGCCACAATTATGATAGGTTTAGATTTTAATAAAAAATCAGAATAACTCAGACCAAAAATAAGATACACCATCCCAAACACTGCAAAAAATAAAAGCAGACTTATAAGAATAGTTTCAACAAAGTCCTTCAAATATTGCTTACGCCCTATTCGTCCTTTATAAGTAAAAAAATCTTTTAGATACTGAGCTATATAGATACCCTTAAGGTAATCTCAATCAGATTAAATATCAATAAAAATAGTAATTGAGAAACACTTTTATATTATGCAAAAGGTTACATTTAGAAATCCAAAACAAAAAAAATAACATCCTTGCAAATCTATTTATTGTTAAAATGATCTTGGAAAAATTGAACAGTCTCTGAAATAGCCTGATCCCTTAGTAAATCAGTTTCAATAAAATGATCATGAAGGCCGTCAATCACTTTAAGAGAACAATTTTCAATAGCCTGGCAAAATCTTTTCTGTTTTCGATTGGAAACAATACTGTCCTTCTGAGCCTGTAGAATCAAAACAGGTAATGTTATCTTAAGAATATCTTCCTGATTCATCACACGTCTATTCATACGAAAGGCTTTAATCATCCAATCCAAAGAAGGGATAATATGACCTGCAGAATACATCTTAGCTCCTCGAACAAAAAGATCGTAGCGATCGGCACTGCTTGTAATACGTTTTTGAATCACTTCACGCTTCAAATGCCTTGAGCCAGGACCTACAATAGGACTTAGACAATTTCTAAATAAACAAGCAAATCGGATCATCACTGGAAAAATAGGTTCTGCAAAATCAAAACCTCTTGCATTTAATCCAAAAAATGGCGCCGCCAGCACTACTGCGTTAAAAATTTTCTGCTGATCTGGAAAACTTTGAAAGTAATCTACAGTAATAGCCGCTCCCATAGAATTGGCAATTAAAAATAGATTTTGATTATCCACCTCAGGATCATTTGATACCAGTTGAACAAAAGTATCCAAATCTTCTTTGTAAAAAGACCAATCCTCCACATATCCTACATCAGGATCAGGTAAAATGCGATTGGAAAGCCCCTGCCCCCTATGATCGTAAGTATAAATAGGAGACCAGCCTTGCAAATACAAATCGTAAAAAAGCTCAAGATACATAACAACGTTTTCACCCAAACCATTTACAAAAATAAGAGAGCCTTTATCCCCTTTCTTTTCTCCAAACTTAAGGTACTTTAGAGATAAATCATTTTGTCCGGTAAACGAATCAATGGAAAATAATTCTTTTTCATTTAACAATTGATAAACAATATGAAGTTTTGATTCTGGTACAGCAAATGCCAATGAAGCCCATCCGAAAAAAAGCAGGCCAAGCAACTGAAACAATTTTATTTTTCGATTCATTTTTAACATCCCAACTATTTTATCTTTCAAGTCAAAGAGAGCAGGCTTTTAATACAAAATTTTCAAGCCAGATATGAGATGAAAGAGGTGATGATTTTAAAGCTCGATCTGTTGCATGAAGAATTTCTGTTACTTTTACCAGCTTTCGATCATCCCAAATTTGAACTTGCTTCATATAATCCTTCAGAAAAAAAGTAGGAATACCCACCCTGACACTAATCTCAGAAGGTCTCAACCCTTTATTTACACTTTCCTTAATCTGCCTTAAAATCCTAATATGACGAGTGACTAAAGATAAAATACCTACTTCACTTTCCTGATCTTCCAATAAGTAAACCAAAAAGTTAAAGGACTGGCTGAGATCCTGACGTCCAATAGCTTCTGTAAAAGCAAATACATTTTCAGGACGAACACGAGCCACTACTTTAACAATATCCTCTTCACTAACTTCAAAAGAAGAGTAAGAAGATTTTAATTTCCTCAATTCATTATCAATACCCATCAAACTTGGTCCAGAGAGACGAATCAGAAGATCCACTGCTTTGTCTGATAAATTCATCTGATGAAAAGAGATAAGCCATTTTACCCAATGCATAATTTCCCCAGGTTTAGGTGAACGGCAATAAACCACATTTTTCAGTTCCAAAAGAGTTTTGGAAATTTTCTTCCTTTTGTCCAGCTCCGGAGCAACTAGCACGAATACAACATTTGAAGAAGGTTGTTGGACTGCAGACAGCAAAATAGACCAGTCTTTTTCCTTAAACAAATGAACATCATGGCAAATAACTAAACGACGTTCTGCCAAAACAGGAAGGATTTCCAAAGACTCGACAACATCACTGGATGCATGTTCCCCCGCATAAAAAACATTGTAATTAAAATCTTCAAAATCTTTAGAAGTGACAATTTTTTGCCTGATTAACTTTAAAGCTTCTTTTTGTAAAAAGATTTCATTCCCTGTCAAAAGGTATACAGGAAAAATTTTATTGAAATCCAAATGATTTTTTAATTCTTTAATAGTCATAAACCCATAAGTATAATAATGTGAATTATTCAATAAGAGAAGCTATTATGGAAAAAATATTACTTTCTCCAGGCCCTGTTACTTTATCTTTAACTGTCAGAGAACAGTTGGGGCGAAGTATGACTCACCACCGCTCCATGGAAATTAAACAAGCCCTCGCTCGTCTTCAATCTTCTCTTCAACAAGTGTTTAAGACTAAGGAACATGTTTATCTCCTCAATAGCTCTGGTACAGGGGCTATGGAAGCGGCCCTTACAAATACCCTCACCCCTCAAGATGAAGTGTTGGTGATTTCTGCTGGAAATTTTGCAAAAAGATGGAAAGAGCTTGCTCTCGCTTATTGTCTGACCCCTCATGAAATTCAAGTCCCTTGGGGAGAGGCGGTCCATGTTTCAGATGTAAAAGAAAAATTAAAATCTCATCCTCAAATTAAAGCTGTTTTGGTGCAAGCTTGTGAGACCAGCACAGCTGTGAATCACCCTATTAAGGAACTGGCAAGCTTAACTAAAAATTTACCTCAAACACTTTTGATCGTTGACGCCATTTCAGCTTTAATGATGATGGACTTGGATATGGATGACTACGGCATTGACATTCTCATTGGTGGATCTCAAAAATCTTTTGCTCTTCCGACAGGAATGTCTTTTTTGGCTTTATCAAAAAAAGCCTATGAATTTCAAAAAACATCCCGTCTGCCTGTTTTTTACTTTGACCTGAAAAAAGAAAAACAAGCCAATCAAAAAGGAGAAACAGCTTTTAGCGCCAATGTTAGTTTCATACGTGCTTTAGATGCCTCCCTTCAAGACTACCTCCAACAAGGTTTTTCTCAAATCCGAAACAAAGCAAAAACTTTAGCCACAGCCACTGAACAGTTTGTTAAACATATAAATCTCAAACTATTTTCTTCGGCCCCCAGTTTAACTGTGACAGCCATTGCAATGCCGGAAAATATTGACGGCAACCAAGTCAAAAAGTTTTTGGAAGAACAAAATGTGATTGTGGGTGGAGGACAAGATTTTTTAAAAGGAAAAATTATTCGCTTTGGTCATATTGGTCATATTCAGTATAAGGACTATGCAAAAGCCTTAAAAGTTTTTGGAAAAGCTTTACAGGAACAACAGCCGAAAATTTATACTGAAGAAGTTTTAAAAACAGCCCAACTAAAAGCAGAAGAAATTTTAAATTATTCCAAACGATAATTAGGAGCTTCACGAGTCACACTCACATCATGAATATGCGATTCTCTTAAACCCTGAGAGCTGATTTGTATAAACTGAGCTTTGTTTTGTAGTTCTTCAATATTTAAAGCTCCTACATAGCCCATCCCTGCTCTTAAACCCCCGGCCAATTGTTCAACAGTCTGCTCTGCAGAACCAGAATAAGCGACCCGACCTTCAATACCTTCTGGCACCAATTTATCTGCATTAGAAGTATCTTCTTGTCCATAGCGGTCTTTAGATCCCTTCCTCATAGATTCTACAGAACCCATACCACGATATGTTTTATAGGTGCGTCCTCTATAAATAACAGTTTCTCCAGGGCTTTCCTCAGCTCCTGCCAAAAGATTTCCAACCATAACTGCATGTGAACCTAATGCTAAAGCTTTAACAATATCCCCTGAAAATTTAATACCTCCATCTGCAACAATTTTAACATTATGTTTTTGAGCCACCTCAATACAATTCATTAAAGCTGTTGCTTGCGGCACTCCCACACCGGAAATCACACGAGTTGTACAGATACTGCCAGGCCCCATACCCACCTTGATGATATCAGCTCCTGCTTCAATAAGAGCTAAAGCTCCTTCTTTAGTGGCTACATTTCCCACCATAAGCAAAACATCAGGATACGTCTTTTTAATATAAGCCGTTTGGTTTAAAACATTTTTAGTATGTCCATGTGCTGTATCAATACAAAGTACATCCACACCGGCATCCACTAACTTTTCTTCTCTGTCACTGGGTATGGATCCAATAGCGGCTCCAACCACAAGTCTTCCATGCATATCTTTTGTTGCAAAAGGAAAAGAAGAAGCTTTTTTAATATCTTTGATGGTCACCAATCCTTCCAACTCATTTTTATTATTTACAATAGGTAATTTTTCGATTTTATGTTCCTGTAAAATAGTGATCGCTTTTTTAAAATCCACACCCACGGGAGCTGTAACCATTTTATCTCTGGGAGTCATAACGGAAGAAATACGTTCATCCAATTTGGTTTCAAAGCGTAAATCCCTATGAGTTAAAATACCTTTTAATTGCCTGCCCACCGTTACAGGAAGACCACTAATCTCATGTTTTTGCATTAATTGTTTAGCTTCTCTGACGGTGCTGTCTGGAGAAATAGTGAGTGGATCTTGAATAATACCACTTTCAAACTTTTTAACTTTTGCCACTTCCAAAGCTTGAGATTCAGCGCTCATATTTTTATGGATAACACCCATACCTCCCAAGCGAGCCATCACAAGAGCCATTTTATGTTCAGTCACCGTATCCATAGCAGAGGAGATAATAGGAATTCTTAATTTAAGACGAGAATGAAGTTCAGACTCAGTCATCACTTCCGAAGGTAAATACTCAGAATATTGAGGTAGGATTAGAAGGTCATCAAAAGTTAAACCTTGAGGAAAACTCATATTCACTCAATTCAAATAGATAGGAGGTTCTCTTTTAATCTTTTTAGTGTGCTTGCCGTCTGTATGAACCTCGCGCATACTTTCTATAAACTTCATAGTACAAAAAAATCGACAATTGTGATAGATACAAAAGGACAAAGATTCATCTGCTTTTAAAGTTAAAGCAAATTTCTTTTCACCTTCAAAGTGTACTTTAACAAATTGTTCTCCATTTTTATTTTTAATAAAATAACACTTCTTAGGTTGAACACTCGTAGCTTCCAAAAGAGAATTGAGAAAAGAAAATGTTTCCTCTTTTCTAAGCCCTTGTTCTATAGCTATTTGGCTTTGCAAACGAGAAAGCCATATTGCAAAACGACTGTCTCCCTTTTTTTCACGAAACACCAGAACAGAAAGGCCTGGAGCCATGCCGCCCACTAAACCATAAGGAATAACTTCAATCCAATCTTGAGGGGACGGGGGTACAATAAAATTCATATTTTTCTCCCATAAAAAGTTTGTGGAAAAGCCTTTTCAATATAAATGGGAACTTCCTGTCCAATTAAATCCGCTGAATCTGAAAAGTACACCAGCTTATTTTGACTCGAACGTCCTGAAAACAAGCCGCTTTTTTCATCTCTTTTTTCAACTAGAACGTCAAGTACTTTTCCTTTATATTTTTGAACTATTTCAAAAGCAAATTTTTGGTGTTTCTCATTAAGCTCTTTCAGTCTTGCAGATTGAACCTGTTTCGGAATGGGATTAGGATCCAACGCCGCCTTTGTAAAAGGGCGTGGAGAGTAACAAAAAGCGAAAATTCCCTCATAAGGAACCTCATCCAATAAACTTAAAGTGTCCTCAAATTGTTCTTGGCTTTCCCCTGGAAAGCCAACAATAATATCTGTGGATAAAACAGCATCTGGTATTTTTTGAAATATAATTTTTACTTTATTTATGTAATCTTTTCGCGTGTAACCACGATTCATACGTCGTAAAACCTCATCATTTCCTGATTGCACAGGTAAATGAATAGACTCCATAATTTTATCTCGGTGTTCAGCGATCACCGAAACCAGCTCTTCATCAAAATCTTTTGGGTGAGAAGTTGTAAAACGAATACGTGAAATAGGAGTTTCCTTTGCCAGCCGCTTTAGAAGTTGAGAAAATCCTGCCCCACAGGGTGATCGATAAGAATTGACATTTTGTCCTAGTAAAGTGACTTCCTGAACTCCTCTGTCACATAATTGACGTATATCTTCCACAAGATGTTCAATAGGGCGGCTTCTTTCTCTGCCGCGAGTATAAGGAACTATACAAAAAGTACAAAAATTATCACAACCTTTTGTAATATTGACAAAGGCTGTGACTTTAGGATTTCGAATGAGTGTTTGTATATGATAAGGCTCTTTATTTTTTAAACGAGTTTGATGAAAAGGTTTCTCAGTTTGATCCAATTTTTGCACAATATCCGGCAATTCATCAATAGAATCCGGACCGAAAACAAAATCCAACAAAGGAAGTCTTTTGAACAGTCTTCCTCTTTCTTGTTGAGCCACACAGCCAGCCACACCAATTTTTAAATGAGGGTTTTTCATTTTGAGCTTTTTATAACGGCCCACTTCAGAAACAACCTTATGAACCGGTTTTTCACGTACACTGCATGAATTGATAATAATTAACTGAGCTTGATCCGCAGAAGATACAGGAGCGTAATTAATCATCTCAAGAAGACTAAACATCCTCTCTGTATCATTCACATTCATCTGGCATCCATAAGTGGAGATGTACACACCTTTTAAAGAATCTGAAAAATCTTTACTTAAAGAATTCATAATAAAAAACCTAGTAAGACACAGGCTTTTTTGGCGAAAGCTTCATTTCACCCAAAGCTGTAGTAAAATCTTTCTCATTGGAAAGGTCCCTCACCATATAGTCTAAAATGCGGGTGGAATAGTTTTGAATCAACTCTGTTGTCCAGGATTTCAGTTTATTTTCAGATAAAATGTTATTTCTTTCCTTAATATACCCCCAAGAAACCATATAATGGTAACGGCAATATCCCCCTGTAGTGGAAGGTTGGTCACAGTTTTCTGTAAAACAATATTCGAAGCCTTCAAACCCTTTAATGGAAACTTGTCTGTTTTTTTCTAAAATCCTCTCCAGCTCCTGCTCTAACCCATTAAGATAGGACAAGATTTGCGTAACATTTTTTTTAACAGAGAACTTCTTATTGGGAGCTTTCACAGCTTGCTTTACAATGGATTTCTTGGAAATTGGTTTTCGAGCAGTTGTTTTTTTCTTTGAAGATTTTTTTAGAGGAGTTTTTTTTGTAGCCTTTTTCTTTACTGTTTTTTTAGAAGACCCTTTTTTCACCTTTTTCTTTTTAACAGCAGGTTTTTTCTTTACCGATTTCTTAGAAGATAGAGCTTTAGTCTTGGTTTTCTTTTTTACTGACCTCTGTTTCTTTTTTAATGCCATATTTCATCCTGCTTTAATTGGCACAATCCTGCAACATTCGCTCGCCGTCGTCAAGACAAGAGTAAAACTTGACGAAGTTTAAATCACATTTGAAAATGAAGGATAATTTTAAATGAGGATATATAAAACTATATGAAGTATTTTTTCTGTGTTGTTTTGACATTTTTACTATTTTCCTGTGCGCCAAAAGAACTTCCTCAACAAGAATCAGTAGTGGATTTAGAGTCCTTAGGTGCGACTCAGCCTGATGTAGATATGGCTCTTTTTGATGATCCTCCTGAAAAAAACTCTAAATCACCCCAACAACAAAACCCATCCAATGAAAAAAGAGAAGCCCCCCCTACAGTTGTACTAAATGCACAAACACTGCCCATTTCTGAACCTCATGCCAGCTCTCCCGGTGGAGTTATTGCGGACACATTAAGGATTTTCCAATGTGAAAACCTTAATGCACAAGGTCAAGATAATTTCTTTCTTCTTCATGTACTGAATTACAGAATCCATAAACTGGGAGCTCATCCTCTCTGTGAAGTGATTCAAGTTACAGATTTACAAAAAGAAGAAATAACAAAAGAAATTTTAACTCATGCTCATTATCAAAGAGATTACTGCGATACTTACACGTCCGAATTTATTAATGAATTAAAACAACATCAATGTGTCCAAGTAATCACACTGATGCCTTCCGATAAACTGATACCTTCCGATAATGAGCCTCAAGTTTAAAAAACTTGGACCATAGACCTTATTTTTAATTTTGGTACAGTACATACAATAAACTTATTATAGAATATCTATGTTTAATAACAATCTAAGGAGAATAAAAATGAAACTAATCCTATCTCTTTGTTTAACCCTAATGTTTATTGGTTGTGCTGGTCAAACCCCGGAAGATCTTCCTGAACAAGAAAATCCTGTTATAGATAACCCGCTCCCTACCTTACCACCTGAATCAGTAGAGCTGGGAGAAGGTATAAGCTCTCAAGCTGTACTGACATGTAGTAAAGAAGGCGCTGAAGATATCGTATATACAGCTCAAACTTACCAAATACCACGTCCCTGCCAACATACAAAAGCTGAAGGTAAATCCTGTGTTTGTGAAGTCGTTTCTACAAATGAAAAGTTTAGCGGACAAAATGATATCTTTTTATTTGCAACTGGCAGTAATGCAAACTGGTGTGAGGAAGTGGCCATGGATCAAATAATGAACGGCCAAGGCGTGACCTTATCTTATCAGGATGGAGACAAAACAGAAAGCAAATTTGTACAAGCCGCACATGATGTCAGTTACACTTGTACCAGATCTTAATTTTTAACAAATTTAACTAATTATATTTTTTACAGAGCTCCTCATTATGAGGAGCTCTTTTAGTTTTATCGTTTATTATGGGAATTTCCCTCAAAATACTGATAGAAAATTCCCTTTTTGAATAAACAAAGTTACATAACCTGTCATTATAGATTCAACAATTTTGAGCAAGAAGCTATTGATAAACACCCAAAAAATGTGATGTTATCATCCTCTGAAAAAGAAAAGTTTACATTTGATATGTGTGTAAAATATCAATGATTTTACGCATAGTTAATTATATTTATGAAAAATCTGTATTTCTATAACAAAGTACTTGTAAATAATATTGATTTTGTAGTATTTTCCTGTCTTATGAAGTATTTGTTTTTATTATTGTTTTTTCCCTTATTTCAATCTACGGCTCAAGAGACTGAACCGGTGTATGAAGTGCATTGTGACTGTGAACATATCGTCGCATATTTTGGAGGGGGAACAGAAGAAGAAGCTCAAGAGACATGCTCAGAACTCACTAGCGATTTACAAGAAACAAATTTGGGTGGAGTAGGGGTTTCATGTGGTGATGAAGGTTGCACTTGTTTGTTCTCACATTCAGTTTACGCTTCTGGACAGGATCTTGACTCAGCCATAGA
Organism: Bdellovibrionales bacterium; assembly: GCA_965197855.1. GTDB lineage: Bacteria > Bdellovibrionota > Bdellovibrionia > Bdellovibrionales > UBA1609 > JAPPLG01. The sequence continues at coordinate 1,187,035 of OZ240230.1, read as the reverse complement.
AAATGCAATATCCGCTTGTGCTGATGTAGCTATACTTACATCCAAAGAATTTGCAATTACATCTATTGACAGTTGCAAAGTTGAATAAAAATCCAAATTAAAAAACATAGATGTCTTTCCTGATTGAGTTTCCGCAGAGAAAATAGCATAGAAAAACTGTGAACCTATAGAAAGCTCTGCAAGCAATTGTAAAGTCATAAACTAAAGTTCAAGATAAAATCCTATAAATCTCTATTTCTAATCAAAAATAAAACAGAAAGAAAATTCCTTCTTGAATAAACAAATAAAATCGTGTAACCGCTAACTATGAGTTCAACAAAACAAGTTTTAGATCATTATCAATCCCAATCACCAAAAATACTGGCTCAACTAAAACGTCTGTTAAATCATGGAAGCTTATCGGACACAGGAAAGCTTGTGATCTTACCTGTGGATCAGGGCTTTGAACATGGTCCTTCAAAAAGTTTTGCCGTAAACCCTCCGGCTTACGATCCGGAATACCATGCCAAGCTTGCGATAGAATCCGGATGCAGTGCTTTTGCCGCTCCCCTGGGTTTTATTGAAGCCAATCATAAGTATGCTAATAAAATCCCAATGATTCTAAAAATAAATAACTCAGACAGTTTATACAAAGACGATCAAGCCCCTATTCCAGCAATCACGTCTTCCATCCCACAAGCTTTAAAACTTGGATGTGTGGGCATTGGCTTTACCATTTATCCGGGAAGTGCTTCCAGCAAAAAGCAATATGAAGAGTTGGCCCAAGCCGCACATTTGGCAAAAGAGGCAGGCCTTCTTGTTGTGGTGTGGTCTTATCCCAGAGGTGCTGGCATCTCCCGACAGGGAGAAACCGCTGTAGACGTTGTGGCTTATGCGGCTCATATTGCCTGCCAACTGGGTGCTCATATTGTCAAAGTCAAACCTCCAAGTGATTTTATAGAAAAAGAACATAAGATATTTGAACAACTCCCCCCCATGCAAAGCCTCGTCCAAAGAACAAAACACATAATTCAATCCGCTTTTAACGGAAAACGAATTGTTATTTTTAGCGGTGGAGCTAAAAAAGACACTCGAGATATTTTAGAAGAAGTTAAAGAACTAAAAAAAGGTGGAGCTTTCGGCAGTATTGTTGGAAGAAACGCTTTTCAAAGACCAAAAGATCAAGCATTATCTCTTTTAAAATCAATCATGGATATTTATAAAAGCTAATGGATGAAAAACTACAAAAACGAAAACTTTTAATAGAAAAAGGCTTAAACCCCTACCCTTTTGAATTTAAAAAAACCATTCACACACAAAACGTGGCAAAAGCTCAACTCAAAGAAGAGCAAACAGAGTCTTTAGCCGGACGGCTTATGCGAATGCGAAGTATGGGGCAGGCGGCCTTCTTTAACCTTCAAGACGAACAAGGACAATGCCAGTGTTATTTAAAAACCAAAGAGCTTTCAAAAGACGATCAACTCTTTTTTCAAAATGTGGATATTGGAGATATTGTGGGAGTTGAAGGCAATTTCTTCAAAACAAAAAAAGGAGAGCCTACCCTTAGAATAAAATCTTTTAAAATCTTATGTAAAAGCACAGAGCCTTTACCTGAAAAATACCACGGGCTGGAAAATAAAGAACTTAGATATCGCCATAGACACCTTGATCTTATTATGAATGAAAAAACCAGAGAAACTTTAAAAACAAGAGCAAAGATTATTCAAACCATCAGGGAGTATATGAACAATAAAGGCTTTATGGAAGTGGAAACCCCCACCCTTCAACCTATCTACGGAGGAGCACTGGCCACCCCTTTTTCCACCCATCATGAGTCCTTGGATGCAAAGTTTTATCTTAAAATCTCACCGGAGCTTTATTTAAAAAGACTGATCGCAGGGGGCTTTGAAAAAGTTTACGAGATTGGAAAAAACTTTAGAAACGAGGGTATGGACCGCCTACATAACCCTGAATTTACCATGATGGAATACTACGAAGCTTACACAGACTATGAAGATCAAATGAATGCCTTTGAACAGCTAATCATCCACGTAATTAAAACAATTAAAGGAAGTGAAAAAATAACTTATCAGGGAAAAGAGCTTGATTTCTCAGCCCCATGGAAGAGACTTAGTATTTCTGATGGCATTAAAAAGTACGCTAATTTGGACATCACATCTGCTGATAAAAAAACTATTTTGAAAAAACTAAAATCCCTAAATATTGAAGAAGACCCTGAGCTAAGCTTTGGCCATTTGGTTATGACCTTATTTGAAGCCACCGTGGAAAAAGAGATCTGGGATCCTTGTTTTTTCACAGATTTTCCAAAAGACGTATCCCCTCTGACAAAAAACCACAGAAAATTAGAAAACTTTGTAGAAAGATTTGAGCCTTTTGTAGCCGGTATGGAAATAGGAAACGCTTACACAGAGCTTAACGACCCTATTGATCAGCGTGAGCGTCTGAAAGAGCAGGAAAGATTTAAAGAGACAGAGTCTCACCACCCTATGGACGAAGATTTTTTACATGCTGTAGGAGTCGGTATGCCTCCTCTTGGAGGAGTGGGCTTGGGGATTGAGCGTTTAGTGATGCTTCTTACAGATCAAAGCAGTATTCGGGAAGTTATATGGTTTCCAACAGTAAAGAGTCCTTAAGAGATGGAATTAGAATCTTATCAACATAGTAAGAGACCAAGTGATTTTCTTTCTACCCCTTTGCAATACATTAAGGGTGTAGGACCTCAGCTCTATGAAAGATTTAAAAAAAAAGGTCTTTATACAGTTTCTGATCTCTTAAACTTTTATCCAAGAACTTATCACGATTTTAGAGTCATTGAAAACCTCTCTGAACTGTCCGAGGGAAAACACGCTGTGGTTTCAGGAGAGATTTTTAATAAAAAAATCATCAGGAGATTTAAAGGAAGAAACCTTTATATCATTGAGCTTAGTACAAAAAACTTAGGAATGATTTCCCTAAAATATTTTAAACTGCCCTATAAAGGTTTTCTTGATTCTATTGAAATAGGAGGAAAGGTAAAAGTTTCAGGAGAAGTGCAGTTTTATCAAAACCAGGCGGAGTTTCATCACCCTGACTTTTTATCTGAAAATCACCCTATTGAAACAGGTCTTATTCCTGTTTACTCTGAGATTGAAGGTATTAGCCAAAACAAAATTATTAAGACCATAGACACCATTTTGAATCAATTAACGGAAGATACATCTATTCTTCCGGAATGGATTCGAAAAGATTTTAATTTAATAAACTCACTTGAAAGCTTGAGAGATATCCACCAACCAAAAGAAAACCCACATCTTTATTTCAAATACCAAGCCCCATCACAACAAACCCTGATCTTTGAAGAGTTTTTTAAATTACAGCTTCATCTTTGTCTAAAAAAGCTAAAATTTAAACAACATTCATCCATCTCCTTAAAATGTGATGAAAACTTTTCAAATCAAATGATTAAAAGCCTGCCTTTTGAACTCACATCAGCTCAAAAAAAAGTTTTTAAAGAAATCAAAGAAGATTTGGAAAAACCCTACCCCATGCACCGCTTAATCCAAGGGGATGTGGGCTCAGGTAAAACCCTTGTGGCCCTTCAATCAGCACTTCACGCCATTGAAAGTAAAACTCAATGCGCTTTTATGGTCCCAACTGAAATCCTAGCTGAACAACACTTTAAACAAGCTCAAAAAAGATTAAAAGATTTACCTATTAATATAGCCTTACTGACATCAAAAATAAAAAACAAAAAAGAAATCTTAAAATCCATTGAAACTGGTGAAACAAATTTATGTATCGGAACCCATGCCTTGATTCAGGAGTCTGTAGAGTTTCATAAACTGGGACTAATCATCATTGACGAGCAACACCGCTTCGGAGTGGAGCAAAGAAGAGAGTTAGAGCAAAAAGGCATAAAGCCTCATTGTTTGGTGATGACAGCAACCCCTATCCCAAGGACTTTAAGTATGACGGCTTATGGAGACTTGGATATTTCCATCATTGATGAAATGCCTAAAAACAGAAAATCCATCCTGACTAAAAAAACCAGAAAAAGAAAAGAAGTCTTCTTATTTTTAGAAAAAGAGGTTTTAAAAGGAAGACAAGCTTATGTGGTTTACCCACTAGTGGAAGAAAGTGAAAAAATAGATTTAAAAAACGCTGTAGAGCAATTTGAAAAACTAAAAACATCTTTTCCCAAGATAAAATGGGGACTTTTACACGGACAAATGAAGTCTGAAGAAAAATCTCAAGTTATGGAAAGCTTTATTTCTAAAAATATAGACGTGCTGGTCACAACTACAGTGATTGAAGTCGGTGTGGATATTTCAAATGCTACTATTATGGTGGTAGAGCATAGTGAGAGATTTGGACTTTCCCAGCTTCATCAGCTGAGAGGAAGGGTTGGAAGAGGAAGTGAAAAAAGTTATTGTATTTTAATTTTAGGAGATAGGGTTTCCAAAGAGTCCTACATAAGAGCTTGTATTATGGAAAAACATTTAGATGGCTTTCGTATTGCGGAAGAAGATTTAAACCTTAGAGGAGCAGGAGAATTCTTCGGAACAAAGCAATCCGGAAATATCAATTTTAGGATTGCCCATATCATTCGTGATGTGGAAACCCTCAGGCAAGCCCGAAGAGCCGCACAAATCCTAGTGGATAAAGACTCCAATCTGAAAAACGAACCCCTATTAAAACAAGAAATGGAAAAACTCTCTCAAACCCGCTTGATTTAAATGCTTTTGATTTTCTTCAAAAGCATTACCATCTTTGCTGTGAACAACATGCACTGTGATTTTCTCTAGCGCATTCGCCCTTTAATGTTGATGATGAAAATAGCGGAGTGGACTAAAAAGTATGACTTCAAAACATTAAAATAAAGCTAAAATTAAACAAAACCTCTCCTATTCATCCCGTTAGTAACCGCTAGTAACCTCTCATAACCGGAGTATCCCGTTAAAATCCCGTCAAAATTTATAAAAAAACTTTTCATTTTGCAGATTCTTTTTATATATTGAAAACATTATTTTTTGTATAAGTTTTAGATGAAACCACTCTCTCACAGGAAAAGTATAATGTCTAAAAGATTACGACCTAAGTTAATTTCATATTTAACATTCTTTACTATAATCACTCTCCTGTTATTTTTTCAATTGATAGATCGACCTAACCTGCTAACAAATAAAAGCGAATACATCTCTTGTAGAATTGGAATGACTACTAATCCAGAAAGACGAAGAAAAGAATGGAAACGGGATTACAGAAAACAAGGAAACAATATAACCAGTTGGAGTATACTCAACACTTATCAATCAAAAACTTCTGCTCAAAAGTTTGAAACAAAAGAAGCTAAAAAGCAAAACTGTGAAGCCAATCCAGGTGGAAAAGGACCTGAAAAAGCAATATGGTATGTTTATAAATTGGAATACTCAAATCAATGATATATTAAGTATAAAGTGGCAATATAAAGTAACTAAAATGACAGTATAAAACAACTAAAGTGGCAATATAAAGTAACTAAAATGACAGTATAAAACAACTAAAGTGGCAATATAAAGTAACTAAAATGACAGTATAAAACAACTAAAGTGGCAGTATAAAGTAACTAAAATGACAGTATAAAGCTATCACTTTACAGGTTTTTTTAATGTTTTATATCTCTTAGTAATTTTGTATTTTCCAGTTTTCTTTGAGCCTTCAAATGATACGAGTTTATTTTCTTTTAAAGTAATTAAATTTCTATCTAAAGTCCTTAAGAGTATACTGTATTTTTTAGAGAAAAACAGTCTGGAAAAAGTATTATTTTCTATATGATGTGGGGATTATATCAAAATACTCTTTCACTTTTTTCTGTAAACTCTTCAGTTCTTCCTTAGAAAGTATTTTGAATTTATGTCCATATTTGTTTTTTAAAAAGATTTTCTTGGAATTTAAAAATTTTTCTTTTCCATCTCTAGATATAAGCATCTTAAATTCTTTAGTTTCGTTTTGTACTATCTTTATGCCCATCTCCTTGCCTTTTTCTGAAGATATTAAAAAATTATCTTTTTTTTCATTATAAGCTGTAGAAAATATTTGCTCAACAAAGCACGGATTTTCTAAGGAAAAAAGCAAATAAAATTTATCACCTTTTAAATGGACACCTTCTCCACATTTATACAAATCCCCATCAGAGCTTGTTCTAATATTTTTACATTTTAAAAAAAACTTCATTCCAATCCAACAAAAAAACGGCTCTCTAAGTTCTTTAAGAGACATGATAGCAATTATAACCATTGCAAAATGAGATAAAATCCCCGTAATTTTAAACACTTCATCTAATATAGGCATACAAATAAAAGAACTTCCTTTATAACTTGAGAAAGAAAAGTTTTTTATATAAAAAATTATATTGAGTCAATTAAAGATTTGATTGTAATTCTTCGATATTCTTTCCAGCGACTCGTTCTACTAAATCTTTTTCTTTCTTACTTAAATCTTCTGGATTACAATTTTCTGCATTACATAAATAGTTCAATAAAGCTATCCCTGTTATTTGACGATCTCTATTAGATAAACTACTAAAATCAGTAGCGTTCATTAAGCTATATAACATTGTGTGAATATTTACATCTATTTCAAATTTTTTATTTTTTCCATCATTCATTTACAGCTCCAGAATTCTAATTTTATTTATTTCAACATTAGGTTGTACCTTGTAGTAAACGAGTAATATTTTGTCAAGACTAATGTAGAATCCCTATAGATAGGTGACAATTAGCAAATTCCTTTTTATCTTAAACCACTTTTAAATAAAGCTAAAACTAAACAAAACTATTCCTATTCATCCTGTTAGTAACCGCTCATAACTTCTAGTAACCGGAGTTTCCCGTTAAAATCCCGTCAAAATCTTAGAAGAACATCTTTTAGAAGCTCTTCTATCAATTCCTGTTAATCTTTTCATTTGATATATATAGAAATATCTTCTTCTTGTTTAATGCACTTTTCAATTATTTTTATAGCTTGATTCAAATGAAATATTAAATTTTTATATACTATAGGATTTTGTGCAAATTCCAAATACAAACCAAGTAATTTACTGTTAATATTTATCTGTCGATTATTATCTCTGGAAACACTATCCATACTTTTTATTATGTCACTAGAATCAAGATGACCTTCTTTAACTGCACTGGCATTAGACTTGAATCTCTTAAAGAGAACATGTAATTCAAAGTGAACTAACTTATCACGAATCCATACAGCCTTATTAATATTTTTTTATCTTCTTCAGAAAAACTATCTGGGAATTCTTAGCTTTTCTCGAAGAGATTATTTTTCAATTTGATAAAAATTGTTTCTCGAAGAGATTATTTTTCAATTTGATAAAAATTGTACTGTTGTTTTATTTGTTAATAACTTCTCAATGTGTTTTGGAATTTTTATATTCAATAACTTATAGAAAATATACCTCCTAGAACAAAGCTCTTTTGCCCTCTCTAAGTCTCTTTGCATATCTATCAATGCTTCATCATTACCATTTGCATTTTTAAAACGACGATCTATTTCAATTAAAGTTTTTAAGATTGAGAGGTACTCTTTTCTAATTTCTTGAAAGTGATCTTGATTAAATTTAAAGACCTGTTCATTAAAATAAAATCTATCTCTTTGAAAACGAGATCTAAAGATTAAAGAACCATCTTCTCTTAATTTTACAATTTTTCCAATATCTTCTTCTCGATAGTTGAAAATTTTATGAGTATAACCTTTATAAAACCTTCTACGTTTTGCTTCTGGGTGATAATCCCCTTTCGCAGAATTACAATTATGACTACATAGAATCAGATTATCAGGTTTCGCTTTTAAATCTAGAAAGTATTCTTGTGGTTTATAATGATCTATAGCAAGAGAGACTTGATCTATAACCCAAGAATATCCACAAAAGTTAGGATAAGAATTCTCCTGAAGCCAAGGTTTGTAATCTTGATAGTTATTATATTGCTTTGCTATCCTAGAAAAAATTATCTGCGCCATAAGGACAATAAGCTTTTCATTTTATTAGATACATTAAATGTATTTGCATCTCTTATAACCTCATATTTTTTACTTAGTGCAATTGCTTCATCATAATCTGGAGATGCATAAGGGTTTGGGAATTCTAATATTCTATTCCTAATAATGTCGTACAAAAGACACTTCTCAAATTCAGTAATGGTATTTTCCTTTTCCTTTTCTCTTAATTCGTCAGATTTTGCATTCAAAGAATCGAGATTATTCCAATTTCTACTAATATAATTTATGTGGGTTTCATTAGATAAACAATCAAGGTTATCCCAATTGCTATTAATAGTTACGTATGTTTCATTAGACAAGCAACTATATGAATGTATCCCCTCCAAATCATAATCATCACTATGTGGGAATGATGACATACTAAAATGTTGTGGTGGAACAAAGTTACTTTGCAAAATTTGAACAGCATACTCAGACATATCGAACCTCCATTATTTCATTTTTTGTGTGTTCAGTCATTATTTCAAAAAAAACTGTCTTTAATTCCTCTTTTACAGATTTAATTTCATCAAAAATTTGTCCATCATTCAATAAGATGCTGTTCTCTAGTGGATTGACCCCTGTGGTCTGAACAATGGACGTTACGCTATTTGTTTTGTTTCCTCGAATTGCTGTACTTATCCCTATAATTCTATTTGGTTTAGATAAAGATTGAAAATCACAATTAAAATGAGATGTTAAAACAGCATTCTTTAAGTTATAAGAAAAATTTACATTAAGATATTTACCCATATCGAACTGTCCTCTCTCATTTTTTTGAAATTCTAATGTATTTACGTATCGTATTATAATTTGTACAGCTTTAAAAGAATTATCTACTTTTATATATGTCATAATATTTTTCAAAGTTTCTTCAAAACTACTTTCATAGCTAATATAAGGGTTAGTTTCATCAAACAAAGAATGTAAAGCAAAAAACTGATGTCCTGTTCTTATTATTTTTGTTTGCTTACCTTCTTCCCACTTTATTTGTCCATTCCAAAATGGAGGACAAATAGATACATTATGTACTCCAGACTGTATACCTAATAAAACTGGTTTATTTTTATCTGTTATTCCACATTGTAGCTGATAGTCTTTTTCTAAATTTTTCTTAAGATCGGAGAATAATGGATAAGGATTAGTTTGATCCAAAGCACTAGGCATTCCTGTAATCTGAACCCATACTTCATTTATAGTACAATTTTTACAACTTTTAACTATTTTGTTTATGCTCATAATTGAATATTGCCTTCAAGTAAAATGATTTTTTAGCAAAATCAACTTCCATAGCTCTAATGACTTGTTTTAGGTAAGCAACTCTACAAATTAATAAACCTTCTGTATTAGATTAATATTAGCTTTGCTTTGTCAATATAAAAGTATAGAAGCTGTTAGAAACACCATAGAACAGGTCACCTAAAAGTAACTAGTTGTAAAAATTACCAAAAAAGAACTTAAGTTTTCAAGATTTTAACCTAAGTTATTCCCTTCTGTTCCATCAGGATTTGAAACAGGTGTTTTAATACCGTTGATATTTCTGATGTGATAATCTTGGTATTGGCCTCTTTCAATAGCACTTACAAATTTTGGGGCTGACATTGTTTCACCTGTATATTTATTTTGAAATTGCAAGTTTCGACCTGTGTCACTTTCTTTTGTCGTTATTATTGGTTTTCCTTTTATAGGCATTTATAATTCCCTGATCATTTTATAAAAACTTTTCACCCCAGTTGTAACATTTTTTATTTATCTTTTACAAGACTTACAAATCGGTCTTTTACTTACTAGAGCAACATATTTATTTTTACTCTTTGCAACATGAGGAGAGTTTAATCCTATTACAAATCCCTGCGGTGATTTTGCGGTGATTTGCGGTGATTTTTTCTTAGACAAGGTGCATAAAAACCCCTAATGAATCCACTATTCTCAAGCCACTCTATCAGTACTCCTTTCTGCTTATAATGAGTACAGGCGTTCAGCAAAAAGGAATGCTTATAAAGCTGATTTGGCATCTTTACATAAAGGATGGCTTGCCTTTGGAGTTGAGTTGGATTCTTTTTGTGAAAGGGAAACAACACCACATTCTGTTTCCATTGGAAGTGTAGGAATGGCTTCACTTAATTCAAGTAAATTATATGGAGTAAGAGGAGTATGCTCAACAACTGGTACTTGTACTCCTACTGATAACTCCCTCGCTCAAGCTGCAATTTCAAGTGCAGTATGCACTTCTGCTGCTTATTCAACGGGTTGTACGGGATCATGGGATCCGACTGCTGGAAACGCTCCAGGAAAACATAATTTTATAGGATTTTCAGCTGAAAACTGCGTTGTACCAGATTCAGGTGGTACGGATCTAGTGGACCCTGAAGATGTTCAAATAGTTGGAAGTGAAGCTGGTACTGCCACAAACGTGTCTGCTACTGGCTGTTCTCTTGATGTAAATACTTACGACATGGGAGTTTATGGTCATGTGTCTGGTAGCACTTATTTTGGAGCATCAATTAACCAAAATAGTGTGTTGTCTGATGAACAAACAATCACGACAAATACACAGAATGCTGTAAGTGGATGTTAATAAACTATGGAAAAGAAGCTCGATCGTTTTATGTTTTTATTAGCTTTTTGGGGAGTCTTAGCAAGTGGAGCGTACATTTTTGTATCGCTCCACAAAACTAAAACAGAAATACACAATGCAAAGCTGGAATACTCTGAACAAAGCCAAAAAGAAACAATAAGAATTAAAATATGGCGAACATACCATGATGAACAGATGTTTTTATTAAAGGAGATTTTAAAGGTGCTAAGAAAAAACGATACATTAGTTTCTTATGACACCTGCACATAACATAACTTAGGCTGTGATTTGTTAATTTCACACAGCTTAATGAAGGTCGGCAGTATAAGAGAGAATTAGTTCCTCCCTCTTAGAAACCGACCTTCTCTTTTAAGGAGAATAGAAAATGAATACAAATAACATACATAAATGGCGTATTGATAACTGTCCAGTTACGAAAGAAACTCTTACCTCTCCACTGCGGGAAGTAAATATCAATACTAGAAGGGCTCTTATACATTATATAAGAAACGAAATGAGTAGATCTGTACATGATGATACAATTTTTTACTTCGTAAAAATCAGAAATGGAAATAATAGCAGTGAATATATAATTTCTAGGAAAGAGATTTTAACTGAACAAGATAAAACTATTTCATTAATTAGAGGTATTGAAGAAAAATTTTATAATGCTATGAAAAAATGTGAAAAAGAAAACTGTTATTTTTTAATTGATCTTGAAGGCCCAATCGATTGGAAATTCGTACCAAAAAATATTAATAAAAATGGCAAGACCTAGAAAGTCAGAAGTACAAATACAAGATAGTATATTAAAAGACCTTCTATCTGCTCTTTGTACCAATATAAAAAACATCAGAGAATCTAGAAAAATGACACAAAAAGATTTAGCTTATAAATCCAAATTATCTCTCAGTACAATCACAGCAATAGAACAAAGAAGCTTACAGAATCTAAACCTCAGCACCCTTACTGCTATATGCAAAGCTCTAAAAATTGGTCCCATAGAACTGTTAAGTACAAGATTATAAGTAGGCTTGAAATATGAACAAATGCCTTAGTTTGTGCGGTGATGATTCAATCAGTCAGAAAAAATCACCGCAAGAAATAAGGATTGATATTTTGCATTAAGTACGAAAAAAGCTATTTTTGCTAGGAGAAATTAAAAACGTTGAAAAACGTTGACAGATAAAAAGGATAAAAAATGAGTTTAAATTGAAGGATGAGTTATGAGTAGCAATTCTAAGCAGGAATTGCTATCGCAGCTAAAGTTCCCATGATGGCAACAACGACCATCAGCTCGACGAGAGAAAATCCTCGCCTTGATTTTAATGTTTTCATAAAACCTCCTTTAAGTTTTATTCAATTTTTTTGTGTTCCCCCTTATTCGTTTAATTATCGGCTCTCTAGAAAGAATCTCAAATGTTCTTTCCCTAAATCAACAAATATGCATTTTTAATGTCTTATTTTGAGAAATCTAGCCATTCGTCGAGGCTATAGCCTTTACAAGAATCAGAATCAAAAACAACATCCTTGTTCTTAAGTGTACATTGTTCTTCAGCATTGTTTTCAGCTTCTTCTAGAGTATTCCCCTTACTATATACACCAGGTACAGTTTCCCCACAAATACAAGCAACATATATCATGTCTTGTCCTGATTTATTTGTATCAAATCCATCACAAGCTGTAAGTGAAAAAACAAATATAAAAAATAAATATCTCATATGTTTTACCTATTAATTTCTGAATCTACGGATAAAATAATACTCTTGACCTTCGATGGACACACCATAAATACTATTAAATATGAACTCACTCCTGTTTTTCCCACGTCTTGTTTTTATGTTCATACTAACTATAGCTTGTTCAGAAAAAGAACCTCAAAGTAACCCTACAACAGAACCCTTAATAGATCAAGAACCTCAAAGTAACCTTACAACAGAGCCCTTAACAGAAAAAGAAAGGTGTGAAAAAATAATAGAGTCACATGCAAATTGCCTGGAATCTATTTTTAATAAAAAATTGGATGGTACACAATTGGTTGAAGCTTTTGAGAAATGTTCTGAAAATTCTATAAATTCTACAGAACAAAGTATTCAATCGGAAAAAATGAAGAATGATTTAAAGGGAATTTTAACAGCTTCTAATTCGGTTTCTTTTCCGGAAACACCCAATGATGCCCCATGTTTCGACAAAGATAATGAAAATGATGGATTTGTTTGCTTAATACGGGCTCAGAAACAAACATCTTGTTCTTAATTTTGTATCAATAACAACGGGGTAAAGACTTTAAGTTTTTTAAACCGTACACTTCTGAACACTTCATCTTATTTTGAGAAATGTAAGTTTTGTCAAGGGAAACTGGATTCCTGCTTTCGCAGGAATGACAAAAAATACAATCAAGAATCAGAGATAGAGCTTAAGTTAAAGTTCAAAGATGCAGCATCCTCTGGTACAAATTCATTTTTAATATCCTCTAAAGACGGAAGAGATTTTAAGTTTTTTAAACCATACACTTCTAAAAACTTCTTTGTTGTTTTATACATCATAGGGCGGCCCGGTTGTTCACTTTGGCCTGCAAAGGTAATCAAATTTCTTTCCATTAAAGTTTTTACAATATGGCCTGACTCTGTTCTTCGAATTTGACTGATCTCCTGCCTTGTACAAGGCTGTTGATAAGCAATAATAGATAACACCTCCATAGAAGGTTTGGAAAGTCTAAAAGGTCTTCCCTTTTTCAAACTCTGAACAAAAGATTTATTTTCATCCTTAGTCACAAGCTGATAGCCCCCTGCCACTTCTCTCAACCGAATACCTCGATTCTTCTTCTGATATTCTTTAGACAAACTTTCCAAAGTTTTTTGAATATCAGAGCTTTTAAAGTTTTCTCCCATACAGGATAACAAATCAGAAATTTTTAGAGGTTTGTCTGTTGCTAAAAGCAAACTCTCTAATACTGATAAAATATCATCCTTAGACCATTTCATACAAAGTCCCCTGTTTTTCGTAAATCCCCTCTTAAAATACGAAACATATTCGCATCCACATCTTTTCTAGTTAAAATATGAATGTCTTTTCCTTTTTGTATTAAAGAAATAGCACCTATTTTACTCAACTCCAAAACTGAAAGAAAAGTTAAAAGCACTTGATGGATCACAGGCTCTTTTCCTTTTCCAATTAACTTTCTAAAAGAAAATTTAGCTCCTTTGACAAAATGCTTTTGAATACTTTGAATCCACTCGATAGTTGATGGAAAAATCACCTTCATAGGATAGGTATAAGCTTTTTTTAAAACTTCCCTGCAAACCTTCATTAAAGAAAAAATATTATCTACTTCTATCTCATCACTTTCTTCCCCTTCAAAAGAAAGACCAGAGCAAGACCAAATATCTCTATTTAAAATCTCTCTTTGATTAAGCTTTTCTGCCGCTTTTAAAAACTCCGAGTGCTGATTTAAGGCTTGAATCAAAGACTCTTTAGAATAAATTTCCTCTTCTTCAATTTCTTCGATTTCCACCTGAGGAAGTAGACTCTTTGATTTGATATAAAGAAGAACAGAAGCCATATGAATAAACTCTCCCCCTTCTTCCAGATTTATATTTTGATCATTGATGACACTTAGATACTGATTGGTAATTTTATGCAGATCAATCTGCATAATATCCATCTCTTCTCTTCTCACTAAAGCTAAGAGAAGATCTAAAGGTCCCTCAAAAGTTCCAACTGAAAATTGCATATCAATTATTCTCTCTTAAAAAACAGACGATGGAAAGCGTGTTAAGACCTTTGTAAGAAAATAAGCAGGTAGAGCAATATAACGAAAACCACCAAAGATAAACAAAGCAATCAATATAAAACTGGAATACTGCTGGGTGTCCTCCAACCACTGATTCCATCTTGCTGACAAGAAACGAGCAATCACCTTACCTCCATCCAAGGGATGAAGAGGGATTAAGTTAAAAAAGCCCAGAAGTAAATTGATGTAAATAAAGATCTCTCCCCATTGCAAAATAGAAATATCTGAAAAAGAAAGTAAACGATAAACCAATAGGAATAAAGCCCCTAAAAATGCCAATAAAAAGTTAGACAAAGGGCCAGCTAAAGCAATCCAAAAAACATCTTGTTTTGGGTTTTTCAAAACAGACTCATTAAAGGGAACAGGCTTTGCCCAGCCAAAAACAGGAAGCCCTGTAAAAATAGCTAGTAAAGGCAAAAACACCGTGCCTAACAAATCCATGTGTACAATAGGGTTGAGACTGAGACGTCCTTGCATCTCCGCAGTCAGATCCCCTTTCTGTTTAGCCATCCAGGCATGGGAGAACTCATGCACGCAAAGAGAAAACAGCAGAGGCACATAAAACATAAAAAATTTATAGATCAGCTCCATCGCATGCCTGTTATAATGTAAAAACCTATCGATTGCAATCAACCACTCTTGTGAAAGCAAAAATCCAATCCAAAATAATTGAATTGTAATAGAAGGTTTTTACTGCCTTAAACACTCAACATATAATAGTGTAGGCAAATCTATGCATGAAATAGTGGAAATTTTAAATTCTGATAGGTGGTTACAAGGTAAAGTTCTTGAAATCTTTTTTGAACAAAATGTATTAAAAAATATGTACGTTTATTTTCTAGGTTATCAGACTCCCTGAGAAGCTTCTTTTTCTTCTTCCTCAACTGTCACAATTCCCTCTTGAAGTGCACCACCTACAGCGTATGGTAGTTGCCGAGATCCTAATACCTCTCCACCTGCCGATCCTTCGCCGCCTCCGCCGCCACTGCCTTGGCTTGCCTCCGATTCAGTTTCATCCTCATCTTCCTCTTCCTTTTCCACTTCCTCGATGGTCACTACTGGAATCCGTTCATCCATATTCACTACTTCTTCTGCTTCCTGGTACTTATTTTTTGCGGTCTTACACAATGCACGACTCACACCCCCCAGTGTCTGAATTCCATCGCCCTTGACTTCCTTAATTCCGTTTTTATTCGGTACATATGAGACTCACATTCTTCTGAGTTTGTCCAATCAATGCTATAGGCAATGTCTGCTGTCAGAAAAATCAAGGATATAAAAAATAAAGAGCTAAATTTTTTCATTTAATCCGCTACTTTGTTTGTCAACTTTGAGTATTCTACATAATGTATTTCATAATTGTTCAATTATACACTATTTCCAGGTATCATTAAAGTATGATTTACCCATGTTGTAATTTTTTCACTATTTAAATTCAAGAATCTTATTTATATAAAGATTGATTATCAGAAACTAAATTTTTAAGTAAGTCTGCCGGTTTAAAACGCGAAAGATCTTGATCACACCATGTTTCCAAATCCTTCAAAATAGAATCAAGTCCCTCTTGCTGGGCATATCTTAAAGGCCCTCCGTAAAAAGGAGGAAAACCCGCACCCATAATCATTGCAAAATCAATAGTCTCAGGCCTTGAAACCACTTCTTCTTCCAAAACAAAAGCACACTCATTAATCATCCTGTAGAGTCCCCTCTTTAAAGCTTCTGCTTCCTTCAAAGATTGACCTTTAACATCTATTAAACTCTCCATCCCCTTATTGACCGCACGAGCTTGTCCCTGATCTGTATAGTGATAAAATCCCAAACCTGTTTTTTTACCCAAGGATTCGTTCATCACTAACTTATCAATAAAAGAGGGCACAGATAATTTTAAGCCTTGATCAATAAAACTCTTAATCACCTGAACACAAACATCCAAACCCACCTCATCCATCAAACGAAAAGGTCCCATTGGAAAGCCCCATTTTAAAAAGGTTTGATCAATAGCACGAATGCTTAAACCCTCCTCCCATAAATACAAAGACTCTGAAAGCCAAGGCATAAGCAGACGATTAACTAAAAACCCAGGGCTGTCTTTTACAATCACAGGTTTTTTACCTAATTTTTTTGTAAATTGAAAAACACGAGATGTGGTCTCATCACTGGTTTGATCTCCTTTAATAATTTCTACCAAAGGCATCTTATAAACAGGATTAAAAAAGTGAAGACCGATAAAACGGGAAGGATCTTTGTAAAACTTTGACATCTTTGTCACACTTAAAGAAGAAGTGTTGCTTGCAAAAATAGCCTCTTCTTTAAGATGATTGGACCAATTTTCAATCACTTGTTTTTTAATGTCCATATTTTCAACCACAGCTTCAATCATAAGATCTGTAGTTTCAAAACCCTTTCCATCCAAAGAGTAGCTCATCCGGGATTGTCTCATCTCTTTTTCAAATTTATCGATTCTTCTTCTTTTTAACTGTTTTTTCCAAAGAGAGTGGGCCTGGTTTCTGCCCTTAAGCAGTTGATCTTTTTTTAAATCAAAAAGCCTTGTTTCAAAACCCCGATCTGCAGAGACGTAAGCAATGCCGCTTCCCATAACCCCTGCCCCTAAAACAGCTATGCGGGAAATAGGAGGATATTTTTTTGACTCACTTGAGCCTGTTTGTTTTCTTATTTCTTCTGTCATAAAAAACAAACGAATGAGATTACGACTGATTTCAGTGACCGCTAACTCACAAAAAACTTTTTCTTCTTCCGCTAAAGCTTTCTCCACAGGCCATGAATAAGTTTTATGTATAAGACGAAGAGCTTTAAGCGGAGCCGGATAAAAACCCTTGGTCTTTTTTAAAATTCCTCTTCGAATAAAAAGAACGATAAAAGCTCTTAAAAATGAAGGTAAATTAGGAGTTACTACTTTTCTTTTTCTTGGTTTTTTTCCTTTTAAAATAGAGCGGGCAAGTTTTTCAGCAGATTCTCCCAGTAAAGACGGGATACCCTCGATCTCATCTACTAAGCCCAACTTATGAGCTTTTTTAGCAGGAACAGCTTTGCCTGTTAAAATTAAATCCAAAGCTTTTATAAAACCAATGAGGCGGGGAAGTCTTACCGTTCCTCCAAAGCCCGGAATAAAACCAAGCTGTACTTCCGGCAGTCCAATATTTGTTGAGCTATGTAGAGAAGCAATACGGTAGTCACAAGCTAGTACCAGTTCTGTTCCCCCTCCCAAACAAGCTCCATGAATGGCTGAGATAAAAGTGCGGGAGCTTTTTTCCATTTTTTGAAAGATTTTATGAGCTTGCTTGATTTTTTCTGAAAAATCCTCTTTTGTTTTTAATGTTTGAATCTCTTTTAGATCCGCACCTGCTATAAAAACAGAAGGCTTTTTTGAAATTAAAATTACAGCGTGAACAGACTCCGGAATCTCATCTAAAATTTTAGAAAACTCGGACAAAGATTTTTCAGATAAAACGTTAACGCTTGAACGAGGATCATCCCATTCTATAAATGCAATTAAATCTTTTATTTTTAAATTCACCATAGTTTACCTGTATTTTCTGGATCCCTATCTGTGATCATACCCTGTATATTGGCATACAAACTCCCAATTTGCAGGGTAAAAAACCTGTATTTTTAAGTTATTCCCACGAAAGCAATGGATCCACTGCACGTATATGACGCCTGAACCCTTGCTGACTGGATTCCTGCTTTCGCGGGAATGACGTGTATTGCAGGGATGATGTATGTACTCGCGAGGATGACGTATATTCGGGGATAACAACGAAGCAGTGCAGGTGCCAACCGAAACTGCTGAGCGAAGGCTTACAAAGAATCCTAAAGTTTCTGGTATCCTGTGTTTTCGCAGGGATGACAACTACTAATGAGTGTTTTCTAAAATTAAAGCTCCACCTTGTCCGCCTCCAACACATAAAGTGGCAAGGCCATATTTTGATTTTCTTCTTTTCATCTCTTTCATTAAAGTTAAAACAAGCCTTGAGCCTGTTGCACCCACTGGATGACCTAAAGCAATGGCTCCCCCATTCACATTTAACTTAGCCGGATCGATCTCCCCTACTGCTTGATCCAGATTTAAATTTTCTTTTGCAAATTTGTTACTTGAAAAAGCCTCCTGACAGGCCAAAACCTGAGAGGCAAAAGCTTCATTGATTTCAATTAAATCCATATCTTTTAATGTTAAACCAGCACGCTTCAAAGCTATCGGAGACGAAAACACCGGACCCAAACCCATTCGAGATGGAGAGCAACCAGCATAGGCAAAAGATTTAATAGTGGCTTGAGCTTTATACCCCAAGCTTTCCGCTTTTTTTCGACTCATAAGTAAAAGAGCCACCGCCCCGTCTGTTACAGGACAGGCATTGCCCACAGTGACTGTCCCATATCTTCGATCAAAGTAAGGGCGAAGTTTTCCTAATTTTTCCAAAGACTGATCCTCTCTTGGTCCAAGATCCTGATCCACATATTTTTTATCTGTTAAAACAGGAACAATCTCTTCTGCTAAATGAGATCGATTCTTACAAGCTTTTTTATGACTCTCTAATGCAAATTGATCTTGCCTATCTCTTGAAATACCAAACTCTCTGGATAAAACCTCTGCGGTCTCACCCATATTTAAACCCACAAAGGGATCTGTTAAGCCCTCGACAACAGCTATCCGAGGTTTTAAATATTTCAGACGAATTTTTAATAAAGCCTGTAGTTTTTGAGATAGTTTTTTTGCTTTCATCATATCCAGCATGACACGCACCAGCCCTTTTGAAAAAAGAAGAGGATAGCCAGACATACTTTCCACACCCCCCACCAAAGCCACATCAATTAATCCGGAGTTAATTCGATAAACAGCACTTGTCACACTTTCCAAAGCGGAGGCGCAATTTCTCTGCACAGTGAGAGCGGATATAGACTCATCAAGACCAGTTCGAAGAGCAATAACGCGTGAAATATTAGCCGCATCTGAAGGATTTCCCACATTGCCAATAATGACTTCATCCACTTCATCAGGAGGTAAATTTGAGCGATACAGCAATTCTTTAAAAACAAGTGATCCCAGGTGAGCAGGATGTTCACCAGCCAGCTCTCCCATTGCTTTGACAAAAGGAGTTCGAAAACCCTCGACAATCACCACTTCATTATGTTGTAAATTGGTTGACATAGTTTTGAGCGTGCCTTTTATAAAAATATTTGTCAATATAGCACAGCACATAGAGGTCTTGATGGATAACAAAAAAGTTTTGCGAGAAAAAGCTCTCCATTTCCATAAAAAAAAGCCGGCTGGAAAAATACAAGTCAACCCCAGTAAAAAAATAGAAACTGAAGAGGATTTGGCTTTAGCTTACAGCCCCGGTGTGGCTTTCCCTTGCCTTGAAATTGATAAAAAACCTAATACTGCTTTTGATTACACAGCAAAAGGCAATCTTGTGGCGGTGATTACCAATGGTTCTGCTGTATTGGGTCTGGGACGAATCGGACCTCTTGCCGCTAAACCAGTGATGGAAGGAAAAGGTGTTCTCTTTAAACATTTTGCAGGAATTGACGTTTTTGATATTGAACTGAATACAAAAAATAAAGAAGAGTTTATTCAAACCTGTAGGGCTTTAGAGCCTTCTTTTGGAGGAATTAACCTTGAAGATATTTCAGCCCCGGATTGTTTTGAAATAGAAAAACGTTTGGAAGAAGAACTGTCTATTCCTGTTTTCCATGATGATCAACATGGAACAGCTATTATTACAGCCTCAGCTTTAATCAATGCTTGTTTGATTGCCAAAAAAAATCTTAAAGATATTCAAGTGGTCTTTAGTGGAGCGGGAGCGGCGGCCATTGCCTGCGGACGTCTGATTCAATCTATTGGTGTTTTACGAAAAAATATTATTATGTGTGACTCCAAGGGAGTTATTTACAAAGGCCGAAAAAATAATATGAATCCTTACAAAGAGGAATTTGCTAATGATACAAAAGCACGAAACTTAAAAGACGCTATCAAAAATACAGATGCCTTTATCGGGCTTAGTCAAAAAGATGTTCTGACTGAAGAGATGATTAAAAGTATGTCTGACACACCTATTATTTTTGCACTAGCAAATCCTGATCCTGAAATTCACCCGGATCTTGCAAAAAAAGCCTCTCCTTCTGCTATTGTAGCAACAGGCAGAGTGGATTTTCCAAATCAAGTTAATAACGTGTTGGGCTTTCCTTTTATTTTTAGAGCGGCCTTAGATGTAAGGGCCACACACATTAATAAAGAAATGAAAATTGCCGCAGTAAAGGCTTTAGCAGAACTCGCTCGACTAGATGTTCCTGAAAGTGTGTCTTTAGCTTACGGAGGAGAAAGATTTCACTTTGGCCCAAACTACATTTTACCCAAACCCTTTGATCCCAGGGTTTTAACAAGCGTGACCCCTGCAGTGGCTAAAGCGGCTATTAAAACCGGTGTGGCACGAGAGCCTATTACTGATTTTGATCAATACTTGCTGAAACTGGATGCTTTACAGGGAGCCAAACAAATTTTCTTTCAACAAATCACAAGAAGAGTTAAAACATTAAAACAAAAACCAAAAATTTTATTTCCTGAAGGAGAAAGCCCAAGAGTTTTAAAAGCGATCAATGCCACCGCTTCCTCTCATCTTTACACCCCTTTACTGCTTGGAGATTCAAAAAAGATTCAAAATACTATTTCAAAACTGCGTCTTTCTCATTTGAAAAATATAGAGATTCAAAATCCCGAAAAACATGAAAACTTTAACTCCTACGCTGAAAAGCTTTCTCAACAAAAAAATATTTCATTAGATCAAGCTAAAGAGTTGATGAAAGATCCCAATTATTTTGGATCCATGAGCATTAAACTCTCTCATATAGACGGGATGATTACAGGAGCGACAAAAAATTATGTGGATAGTATTCGTCCGATTTTAAACACCATTGGATGTCACCCTGTGAAGCTTGCTTCCGGAATGAACATTATTCTTGTGAAAGATAAAGTTTTTGTTTTTGCAGACACCACAGTTAATATTGATCCGACAGCAGAGCAAGTGGCTCAAATTGCCGAGCAGACTTTAACATTAGCCAATTTAATTCGTATTCAACCTCGAATCGCTTTCCTAAGTTTTTCCAACTTTGCAGGTCAAAAAGAAAATCCGAAAAAAATGAAAAAAGCTTTGGAAATCTTTCAAAAAAAATATCCGGACATTCTATCCGATGGAGAAATGCAAGCAGACACTGCCTGTAACCCTTTAATCATGCAAAATCTTTTTCCATCCAGCCCTCTAAAAGAAGGAGCAAATATATTGGTCTTTCCCAACTTGGATTCTGCAAATATCGCCTACAAACTGGTGCAACAACTGGGAAGCGGAGAGGTGATCGGGCCTATTTTGATTGGAGTTCAAAAACCTGTGGATATTGTGCAACAAACAGGGACTGTGGAAGATGTAACAAACACTATTTTGTTTAATTTACTAAAAATTCAATCTTATAATCAAAACCAGTAAATATTTTACTCAGAAATTTTAATCAGTTCGGATTCCATCCATTTCAAAAAAACCGGCTCCACTTTTGAAAAAGGAATAAACACAATACAAGGGCATTTGTAGCTGTGGTGCTTTTTTATTTCTTCAGAAAGTGTTTCAAATAAATCTTCAGAGGTTTTAATAATTAAAATATATTCCTGCTCTTCTTGTTGGGAATCTTTCCAATTGTACATGGAACAAACAGATTGAAAAATATTTACACAAGCCGCTAGTTTTTTAGACAAACAGAGGCAAGCCAGCTTTTTTGCTGTCTCTAAGTTAGGAGCTGTCACATAGGTTAATCCATACACTTTCATAGTTCTTATATTAAACACACATTTGATCAATCGAAAAGTTTATATTGAGAGGATTCGTCCACTACTCTCACTCACTTCCAGTTCGCTCGTTGCGTAGGCTCCCTTCATTCATCTCGCCCTCAACATCCTTATTCGATGAGTCCCATAGGGTTTCATAATGTATTTTGGAATACAAAATAATTTGAAATTATATATGTAGAGTCGAATTGAAATATTTTGTATAAGTGGCTCAAACGAGTTATGTGTCTGAGCTTTGAGTCACTTATACAAAGTATTTCCTACCTACTACAATAAATCTAAAAAATACCACAAATGAAATTCTATAACGAAGAGAATCTAAGACCTTTTGCTTCTTTTTCTAAAAGAAGAAAGAAGTGCGCCCGAGAGGATTCGCCCACTACTCTCACTCACTTCCAGTTCGCTCGTTGCGTAGGCTCCCTTCATTCGCTAATCAAAACATCCAGTTTTGATTCTTTGTAACAAAGGCTTACGCCTTTGTTACAAATCGCTCTCTCACTTCGAATCCTCGTAAAGATAAAAAAGAAGAGGACTTACAGCCCTCTTCTTTTTTATCATGCGCCCGAGAGGATTCGAACCCCTAACCCCTGGATCCGAAGTCCAGTGCTCTATCCAGTTGAGCTACGAGCGCTCTCTTAAATACTATTAAATATCTGAAAAAAAGTCAGGTTGAAAGAAATAAATATCTCAATATATGTCAAAAAAAGAAGATAATTAAACCTTTCAAAAGAAACTCACCTGAAAGTAATGACATGTCTGAATATTAACAAATCCCTTAAAAACACTAAACTTCGTTTAGCACATCATCACATTCATATTCTTGATACAAATCATCCAAAGCTTCTACAGGCTCTGTTGCATATGTCAATAACCTGCAAGCTTGGAAAATATTTTCCTCTTTATAATATACCTCGCTCAATTTATATAAATATAGAGGATTCCTCGACTGAATTGATTCTTGAAATAATTGAAGAGCTTTTTCAAATTGACTCGTAATATAAGCCTGCAACCCTAACCCAAACTGTGCTTCTACACTACCTAATTCAGCCGCTCTATTAAGATCAAATCCTTTAATATTTGTAATATTTTTTTGAATTAAAAATTGTAAAGACTTTCTACCCTCCTCATCCACATCTTGCTCTGAATCAGAGAGTGTTTTATAAATATCTAACAGATAGTCATCATCCAAAGGATGTAAAATATTAGAAAAAAGCATCCTATTTTGTACATACAAAACAGCTCTAACTGTCAAATCTTTTTTATTCTCATCATTAAATAGTAATTGATTGTAAAACATAGACTCCTGTTCTCTGACCAAATCAACCATACTTTCTTTATTTGCTTTTAAAGAAGACATAAAGTCTATATTATTAAATCCCTCTAGTGGAATAATATTTAAATTTTTACAACTTATGAGTAAATCCCCAGAAAAAGCAACTCCAATAACTTCTCCATCAGTATTTAAAGCAGGTCCTCCACTAACTCCACTTAAAGTACGACAAAATTCAATATTATGAGAAACCATAAAAGAAGTATACAATGTACTTGTTGGAAATGAACTGGTTCCCTTTATCTTTTGCAGATCATTACCTCCAGGATAGCCCAAGATATAAACTGGTACTTCACTGGAATAATCATCAGCTACACTTAAGGTAGCGCCTGTATAATCTTCCACCTCCAATACAGCCAAATCCATCAAAAGAGACATACTCCTAACACCCTTAACTCGAAATTTGTGGTCACCTTGCTCAATATAAAAACGAATATTGGATGTCTCTGTAAACCACTCCTGACTTGGAACATTCATAGTAAAAAGAATTGCTATAGCCGATCCCAAAACATGATAATTGGTAATGAATATAGGCTGATCATTAGAATCTTTAATAAAGAATCCCGAGCCTATACCTTGTTTTCTTTCATTAGCACCCTGTCCAATTTGTATAGTAAACTTACCAACTCCATTTTGAGCTTGTTCTAGCCATTTGGGAAAAACTACTTCTTCTTGATGAGTAGTTTCGTCAACAAATTGTTCTTCACTTGTATTCACTTCCTCTTGCGAATCAAAATCCTCTACAGAACTTTCTGCTATTTCTTCATTGGACTTAGTTTTATTCAGAGGAGAACAATACTCTGAATAACTTCCATCTTCATATGAAACTATAGAACACTCTTGAGAATATGTGGGCTTTGACTCAAGTAATGCAAAAGGATCATTCTGTAACATCAATTCATCTATAGCATCTCTTGTGACTTCTTCCTCGGAACACGAAATAGAGGAACTTTCCCCCCTTCCATCTATTTCTTCCTCATGGATACATTGATCCAATATGTACGTAATGTCTTTTATATTGCACTCTTTTGAAAATCCTGCTTTTATTTCTTCTAAAGTACACTCCTGTGTATATTCCTTCTTTAGCCTATTCTCTTCTTTTGTCGTACGGATGGTTTCAGCATCTTCATCTTCTTCCGATACCTTCCCTTGAAGAGGATCCAAAATAATCTGAAAGTCCTCCGCATAAAGAGAAAAGGAAATCATAAGGAATAAAAAACAAATTAAATTTTTCATAATTAAAAGCAAGCTATATTAATAATCTGAAAAAGAAAAGCCCTAATAACTGTAGTGTAATAATTTCACATTTCTATGTATTCTATTTATATTGACCTTTTCAAATACCTCTGATAGAGGTTAGTCCATGAATCAAAATCACTTTTTTCATTTTCTTGTTATTGCCATACTCTCCAGTATCCTTGTTGGTTGTATCAGCTTCGGAATGACAGAAAAAAAATGTCAAGAACTCAACGCTTATAATTACGGACATCTGACTGCTTTACACAAGTTACACTCAAACTTCTTTAATAAACATAAAGAAACATGTGCTCAGAAATACCAAATAACCTTAAATCAAGCAGAGTATGACAAAGGCTATAAACAAGGAATCAAAGAACTTTGTACTCGTCAAGGCGGATATGATCTTGGACTACATGGAACAGCATACCGTAAAATATGTTCCAAAAAAAGTGAACCAGAATTTTTAACAGGTTATAAAGAAGGACGAATAAAATATCTTGAAGCAGAAGTTGCCAGATTATCAACTCAAGTGATACTTCAAAGTACGCAAATAAGTTCTCAAGCTGATGAGATCCAAAGAGTACAATCTCAGGTCAATGATATACAACACCAGCAACTTGATATACAACACCAGCAACCTCAACTAAAAACACTCAAGTGATCTAACAGTAAACCCAGATTCTATGGCAAACTGATACATTAATATCAATAAAAATAGTACCCTCAAGTACAATTATCATATATAAAATCTTCAAAAAATTAATTTTACTTAAAAGGTTATCTTATGAAAAAATACTGGCTGATGAAATCAGAACCCTTGAATTACTCCATATATGATTTACAAAAAGAGAAAAAATCCCTTTGGGACGGAGTTAGAAACTACCAAGCCCGAAACTTTATGATGAAAGATATGCAAGTAGGAGACGTTATACTCTTTTACCATTCCCTAGCAACCCCCCCGGGGATTGCCGGACTGGCCGAAGTCTCCGGCAAAGCCAAACCCGATCCCACAGCTATAAATCCAAAATCAAAATACTATGATCCGACAGCCACTAAAAAAAATCCACGCTGGTACTGCGTGGAAGTCACCTTTAAAAAGATTTTTAAAAACTTTATCTCTATTGACAGTCTTAGAACAGAACAAAAACTAAAGTCCATGCTGGTTCTCAAAAAAGGACAAAGACTCTCCATTATGCCTGTTCAAAAAAACGAATTTGACCATATTATAAAACTTTCTAATAGAACAATAAAAAACTCTGATATATCCTAAACAACATAAAGGATTCCCCTTATGAACTTTAAAAAAGAACATGGTGACTTAAACTGGATTATTGCGGCTGGTGTGGTCGGTGCGGATATCGGTACATCTGTGTTTTATGGAACAGGTATTTTATTTCCCATTGTAGGATACTTTGCTCCTATATTTATCCTCACTGCCTGCCTTGCGATGTGGATCTTTAAAAGAACTTACGAAGAAGGTCTGGCTATGAGCCCCTATAACGGCGGGGCCTATTCCATGATTCTAAGAAGCTTGGGCCGACGTATGGCTGTCGTCGCCGGAGCCCTTACTGTTGTCTCTTATTTAGCCACAGCGGCTGTCAGTTCTCTATCCGGAGGATATTATTTTTCTTCTCTCTTTGAAGGAGGGCTGTCTATCCGTGCAGTGATTTGGATTTCATTTATTCCTGTAGTGGTCTTTGGGTTGTTAAATATAAAAGGAATTAAAGAGCCTGCAAAAATTGTTACAGGTGTGGCCATATCCCACTTCGCACTTCTTATACTCATTTCACTATGGGGTTTAATTTATCTGTTATTTCACTGGAGTGAAGTGGATTTTTCAAAATTCTTTAATTTCTTTAATTATCCAAAAGAGATTACGTTTTCCACTTTAGCTTATGGATTTTCTGCCGCCTTTTTGGGAATCACCGGCTTTGAATCAGCCGCTCAAATTGTAGAAAACCTGGAAAGACCTACACTAAATACTGTTCGAAAACTATACAAAGCTGTGATCATTTTAGTCTCCGTGACTGCCCCTGTGATTTCCATTTTATGCCTGACTATTTTAACACCTGAAGAAGTTCAACAAAATCTGCACTATTTACTTTCGGGCCTCAGTAAAAAAATCGGAGGCTCTTTTTTACTTTTCCTAATTGTGATTGATGCCACACTCACTTTA
This sequence comes from Bdellovibrionales bacterium, assembly GCA_965197855.1. Taxonomy (GTDB): domain Bacteria; phylum Bdellovibrionota; class Bdellovibrionia; order Bdellovibrionales; family UBA1609; genus JAPPLG01. Next base: position 1,160,060 of record OZ240230.1, on the reverse strand, counting down.
TTTGCGGCCACTAATACAGCTTTTGTAGGTTTAATCGGTCTTGCAACCACGATGGCCAAGCAAGGAAACTTACCTCAGGTTTTCCTCAAGAGACTTAATCATATATTTCCACAACTGGAAGGCTACCCGGTTATTGTCTTTTCCATGATGTTGCTTATAATGATGATGTCCTCTTTTGTAGCAGGTGCCGTTGAGATTACCGCCAAAGTTTATGAAATTGCTTTCTTAGGAGTTATGGTTAGCTTTGCTGTAGGTGTCATCCTTATGAGGAACAAGGGCTATAGGAAAAAAACTCCCGTTAAATATCTGTCTCAAAGTTATATTAAAATTCAAAACTTTAAACTACCGCTTCCTCCAGTGATGACTTCGCTCATCTTGGGTTTTGCTGTTTATATATTAATTCTTCATGCCTCCTCTGCTTCCCTATTTCTTTTTACCTTTCTTTTCGGAAGCACGCTGTTAATGATGGCTTACTACCGTTGGGGAATGCTTGAAAACAGACTGGAATCTCATACCGATTTACGTTTGGGCTTAGGAAGGTTCCGCGCCATGAATGAATTGCCTGAAAATTTTTGTAAAAAGTTTATCTTATGTGTTGGAGCTCACCGTATCCGCCTCCTCATTAACAAAACAGTAGAATATATTTTAAAACATGAAAAAGAACCTTTTGAACTGATTCTTTTTTATGCTGAAGAAGAAGACGCATCCGATGGTCAGAATGTTCACTTCCATGAAATTTTCCAAAGAGTTGTCTCTCAACAGATTGCACCCCTACACGCACGAAAAGACATTATTTTGACAGTTAAAATATTACCTGAAAATCTAATGGAAGGTTTAAAAGTCTTGAAAAAATCCATTAATTTTGAAAAAATATTTTTTGGTGTAGGAAAAGAACCAGATCATTCCTATCACCTAAGAGATGAAGTAGCTAAGGAGCTGGAAGTTCAGATTACCAGTATTTACTAATTTATTGTCAAGGGAGGCATTATGGCGAAAATTAAAATTTATACAAAAAGCACTTGTCCGGCTTGTGATATGGCTAAAAAAATTCTAAATGAAAAAGGAGCAAGTTTCACAGAATTCTTAATGGATGACAAACCTGAAGAACTTAATCAATTGAAAGCTCGAACAGGACTTCAAACAGTTCCCCAAATTTTTATCAACGGTGAAATGATTGGAGGGTGTTCAGACCTTATGAAGTTGGACGAAGATAAAAAACTCGATCCCATGCTTCAAATTCAATCAGAGTAAACTATCGAGGTTAACTTGCATAAAGTAGGAATTTTAGGAGGAGGACAGCTCGCTCGAATGATGGCCCTTAAAGCCCATGAGCTAGGACTGAAACCTTATGTGTTAAGCGCCTCCAAAGACGATCCTGCCGCTCAAGTCACATCCTTTTGGATCAAAGGAGATATCCACCGCATATCTGATTTAACCAAATTTTTAAAAAAAACAGATATTGTTACCTTTGAAAATGAGTTTATTCATTCACCTTCTTTAATAAAAGCAATGAAAAAAACAAAAACTCCAGTTTACCCTCATCCTCATATTATAGCCAAACTGCAGGACCGTTGGTTTCAAAAACAACTTTTAAAAAAGTATCATATCCCCACTTCTCCTTTTTTTAAAATTGATAACAAAAGGCAAGCTCTTAAAGCCTTTGAAAAGTTTAAAGGCAAGATGGTTTTAAAAAAAAGACTCTTTGGGTATGACGGAAAAGGAACTTTTATTATCCAAAATGTAAAACAAATCCCCCATGAAGAGAACCTTATCGCTGAAGAATTTATTCCTTTTAAAAGAGAACTCGCACTTATTTTAGTGGCTGGCAAACATCAAATTATCTCTCTTCCTTTAGTGGAAACATTTCAAAAAAACTTTCGCTGTTATTGGGTAAAAGGCCCTGTATCTCATCCACAAATAGATTCTTTGACTAAGAAACTTAAAATATTTTTAAAAAAAATCAAATATCAGGGTGTGATTGCTTTTGAAATTTTTGACACTTCAAAAAAATTACTTGTTAATGAAATCGCCCCACGTGTACATAACTCCGGCCATTATTCTCTCGATGCTTTATCTAAAGATCAATTTAGTCTTCATCTGGAGGCTATTTTAGGAACACACCTTCAAACCCCAAAAGTTCTTTGCGGCGGCTTTGCAATGCTCAATTTATTAGGTCAAAGAGAAAGCTCAAGAAATTGGAAAAAAATCGAAGGAGTCTCTTTACATAATTATGGAAAAAAAATTCTTAAGAAAGACAGAAAAATGGGACATCTAAATAGTTGTGCTGATTCTTCAAAAAAAGCTTTGGAAAATCTTTTTCGTGCAGAAAAATACTTCCAAAACTAAAATAATATGATAAGGACTTAATATGAAAAAATTAGTATCTATCATTATGGGAAGCGACTCTGACCTTCCCTGTATGCAAAAAGCCATTGAAGTTTTGGAAAAAGCCAAAGTGCCCTTTGAAGTTAAAGTGGTTTCAGCTCATCGCACTCCTCAAGGGATGCAAAAATATGCGCTCTCAGCAAAAAAAAGAGGAATCAGGGTCATTATTGCAGGAGCTGGAGGAGCGGCTCATTTACCAGGTATGATTGCCTCTTTAACTTCTCTTCCTGTAATCGGAGTTCCAATTAAAACAAAAACTTTAGATGGCTTGGATTCTCTTCTATCTGTGGCACAAATGCCTGAAGGAGTTCCAGTTGCTACAATGGCCATCCATGGGTCTGCCAATGCAGGATTAATGGCTCTTCGTATTTTGTCATTGTCCAATTCTTCAATAGCAAAAAAAGTGGAAGATTTTCAAAAAACACAGAAACAAAAAGTCACAAAAGCCAATAAAAACCTGGCTAATCATAAACAGTAAATTTGATCAGAAAACCTGAGTGGAAGAGCTTTAAAACCTATTTTAAATGGGGTTTTAGCTTAAAAATGAGTTGAACTGTAAAAAATATCTACAGTAAAAAACCAAGACTTCCGTAATATAATTAATACCAAAAATAACCAGGGAGTTCAGGGATAATAAAACAAATTATTTTTTTTATATTGATAATCTTTTGCTATTCAGCCATTGGAGAATCTAAAGAGTCTTCAGATTCTTGTGAAGAAAATCCCAATCAAGCTAAATGTAGATCATACCCAAATCCTGGTCTTCCCTGTGCAGGGAGAGAAGATTGCCTCATCCTGGAGCCACAACCTCCAGAATATAATGATGGCGGCGGCAGTACAGGTGGTGGTACAGGTTATGTGATTCCAAGCAATAGAAAATTGCATTTTGAAATCCAAAGGTTAAAATACACAATTAGAAGCTTACAAAAAGAAATCCAAGAACTATCTAAATCATCACATTCACATGGCCCGACAATTGGTCATCCATATAGGGAAAATAACAAAGCCCCGCGTGAAATGAGCCTGAGTGGTGGTGGCAGCGCAAACAACAGTATTCCTTATTGTGATAGTGATGAATACAAAGCAGAAAAAGCTACTGCAACTGCTAGTGGCGGCCCTATCGGCCCTTGTCGATATAGAGCCGACAGTATTGGCGGCAATTCTGAAAGTGATTCTCAACCTGGCACCGGAATACACTAAAAATTCCACATATGTAATGAAAATACTTTTGTTATTTTACTTAAATCACAGACGAGTTAGAGCACTTTCACAGTTCCTGCTAAAAACAAGATCTGCAAGCCCTTTTCCATCTCCGTACTCTGCATGAAACCAATTAGCAAGAGTTCTCCATGAAGGAAGCATTCGATCCTTCGGACGAAACTTCTCATAAGTGATTATACTTCTCATTTGCTCTTCTTTAGACGACTTTGCATTTAATCTAGCAACTACTGATGGAATTTCTTTTAAAGTATAAAGTTTAGCATTTGGCTCTCTACCAAAAAATATAAAGGTTGAAAACCCCTTTTCATCTCCATACTCTTGTACAAACCAATTTGAAAGAGTCCCCCACGATGGAAGCCTGGGATCTTTAGAATAAAACTTCTTATACGTGCTTCTAGTGTTCATTTGCTCTTCTTTAGACGACTCTGTATTTAATCTAGCAACTACTGATGGAATCTCCTCTAAATTATAAAAATAAAGTATAGGTTCCGGCTCAATCCCTTTACATATAAAGTCTGAAACACCTATTCCATACCCATATTCTTGTATAAACCACTTAGAAATAGTCATTCGAGACGGAAGCTTTGGATCTTTTTTGCGAAAAACCTCATAAGTTGCCATATTTGTTATTTGTTCCTCTTCAGAGGACTCCGCATTGATTCTTTCTACTGCTGGTGGAATCTCCTCAAAAGGATAAAACCTTGATTGTCTCCTTGGTTTTTTATCATCTACAAAAATAAACTTAGAGAGTCCTTTTCCAGTTCCATTCTTTTGTTTATACCACAATACAAGAGTTCCCCATGAAGGAAGCATTCGATCCTTAGGACGAAACTTCTCATAAGTGACTATACTTCTCATTTGCTCCTTTTTTAAGGATGCCGCATTGATTATTGATACCACTAAAGGAACCTCTTCTAGAGGATAAAATTTCCCCGAAAAAACAAACTCAAAAAGACCTTGCCCACTCCCATGTTCTTTTTCATACCAAATGACAAGAGTACTCCACGATGGAAGCTTGGGATCCTTAGAACGAAATTCCCCATATGTTAATACATCTCTTATTTGTTTCTCTTCAGACGACTGGGCATTGACATTCGCTACTACTGATGGAATCTCCTCTAAAGCATAAAATCTAGACTGCCTTTTTATCCCTAACTTTTTCCCTGGAAAAACAAACTTTGAAAGCCCTCGTCCATCTCCATCATGCTCTTTTTTATACCAATTAACGAGAGTGCTCCAAGGAGGAAGCATTGAATCCTTAGAGCGAAACTCTTCATAAGTTCTTGCATTTTCCATGTACTCTGTTTCGGGCAACTGGGTATTTAATCTCGCCACTGCAGAAGGGATCTCTTCTAAAGTATATCTTTCCTTGCTTTCAGCTAAATTTGAATTAAGACAAAGGAGTAAAAGAATAAATTTACAAAGAGTTAGAAAGTTATATTTTGTCATTCAGGGGGAGCTCCTTTTTTATTTAGGAGAATAATAAAACAGTCGCTTTTGTTATATCTGAAACGGATAAGACAATATACTATTTTCAAAATAATGTAAATTTTACATCGTTGAGAGTAACAGTTTGAATCACTTTATAGATTTACAAAAAAGTGCTTAAAATATTTTGTTCTCTATTGAAACATTCATTAGGGCTTAAATCTTCTGCGGACCAGATGTAATGAATATGAGGTTTTAAACTCATTTGATTCACGCACTCTTTCGAATAAACAGGAAATAAACAAGTGGGAGTTACCCAATCCTCACTCTGACAAGTCCATTTGAACTTTGGAAAATAATTTTCCAAAGTTTTTGTTATATTTTGAATTGATTCTAAAAAATCACAAGAAGAGTAAGGTATTTTTACCCAAACTTCCATACGATTTTCAAAAACTAAAGACCTCTTTAAACAAATAAGCCTTTCATGTGTCCAAGGAATACCCTCTGGATCCGCCAAAACCAAATATAAAGGAAGGGGATAGCCTTCATCATCCAATTCAAATGTTAATCTCTGCCAACACCAATAAGGACTCACATAAGATTTTGAGAAAAATATATGATAAAAACTTTCTCCAAAACGTCTCATCTCTTCCGGATTTAATAAGCACACAATATGTTTTCCTTTGATTTCTCCTATTTTCGGATTAGAAAAAGAATTGAATTTTTCATTAAAACTTAAATCATTTTCATTAAAGACAGATATATTTGAATTAAATTTTTGAGAAATATTTTTCAATAAGCCAAAATCTCTGAATACGAAGGATACATCTTCATCCATCTTATCTTGACTCAAAGAAATATCTACACCTGTTGTTAATTGTCTTAGCAACTCCCTCAACCAATTGTGTTGAAAGTCCCTTGAACGAGTAGATAATATATTTTGATATTCGATGCGATTTTTATACACTGAAGATAAAAAGGGCTCCTTAAAGTGAAAAGATTTGTGCAAAGTTTTTAATGAAAATCCAGAAGGAGACTCTACCCAATTAGAAGGACGTACAGATTCAAGAAAAAACCCAAAAGGTCCTTCCTCGTCCTCACAAATATAATCATCAAAAACTTGAATGAAAGCGACTTTGTTTGCTTGAGCCAGCTGATTGGCCAAACGCACTCCTCTGCCGCCTGCTGATAAAATGATAATATCAAAAGAGTTCAAAACTTTTCCCAAGCACTAAAATCCACTTTCCAACTAGAAGGTTTCGATGAAATATCTTTAACCTCTCCTAATTTAAAACCTTCTATATCCAGCTTTTTTAAATCCTGAAGTAATGGATGTAACAACTGCGGTTTACATAGAGCAACCACACCTACACCACAATTGAAAGTTTTAAGCAGATCCAACCAACTCATACCTGTCCTTTTTTTAACTTCCAAAAAAGGCTTAGGAATAGACCAAGGGGTCAACTCCACTTGAGAGCCTTCAGGCAAAACACGAAGAATATTATCCAAACCGCCCCCTGTAATATGAGCCAAGGCATGAACTTTTCCTTTCATCACATGAGAGGCTTTTACATAAAGAGCTGTGGGTTTTAAAAACTCTTCAGACCATTCATCCATATCTTTTTCAAAAACTTTTCTCAAAAGAGAATAACCATTGCTGTGAAAACCAGTGCTAGGCAAGGCCAATAACACATCTCCTTTTTGCACTTTTGAAGGCTCCAAAATATCTGAACGATCCACGATCCCTACAACAAAGCCTGCACAATCAAAATCATTTTTTTGATAGACACCCGGCATCTCAGCAGTCTCCCCTCCCACCAAAGCACATTCACTTTCGTGACAGGCTGTCTGAATCCCCATTAAAAATTCCTTAAAGTTTTTTTTATTTAATTGGCCACAGGCATAATAATCCAAAAAAAACAAAGGTTTGGCTCCTGTACAAATCAAGTCATTTACACACATAGCAACTAAATCCTGCCCCAAACCTCTAAGAGCCTGATATTTCAAAGCAAGCTGTAATTTTGTTCCAACTCCATCTGTACAACTCACCAAACAAGGTTCTTTCATATCGGAAAACATCTGAAAAATAGAGGCATAGCCGCCCACGCCGGAAATCACTCTCTCCTGGTGATGGGTAGATTTGAACTCCTTCATCCAATCCACAAGTTCTTCAGCCCGACGTATGTCCACACCTGATTTACGGTAATCCATTTAAAACTCCACACATTGTCACAATTTCAAGTTATAATCTAATTACTCGGAGGATGAAATGCCTAAAAAGATTTTTCTACTATTAATTTTCCACCCATTTCTACTTTTTGCTGACCCCATTCTGATTAGCCAAAATGAAAATGATGAAGCAGTAGAAGAAGTAGACGAACTCAATGCTTATGATCCATTCACAGACTACATTGATTTTCAAGATACTGAAAGTGAAGAAGAGGATATGACTTTTTTTCAAACAGGACGGTTTTTATCCGTAGGAGGTTATGTAGGCTACAGACACTTCATATTTATCCCTGAAGACACAAGAAATACCACCAATTCCATAAACTATGGTTTCTTTATTAAAAGTTTTGCAAATTTACACATTGCTACACAGTTTTCTTATACTGGCAGTGCTAATATTTTTTATTACAAACACCAAAATACCACTCCCCAACTTAGAACTCTTTATCATGATTTGGGACTAGAATTTCGCTACTATTGGAATAGAAGCCAATTGGTTCGAACTTTAGCTCGTTTAAACCCTTATGTTGCAGGAGGATTTTTGTTGGCCAGACGCACCTCTCAAAAACTGGTAGCAAATAACACTGTTTCTTACTCCAGCCATACTGGAGGATTAAAAGGAGGGTTAGGCTTGGAATTTCACATGTCCACCCGTTTTTACCTGGGTTTGCATGCAGAGTATAATTTTATTTTTATAAAACCACAAGAAGACTGCGTCAGCTCCTCAAATCAATATATCTGCCCTCCCGAAAATATGCTAAATGCCATGTTTGTATTGGGACGTAATTTTTAATCTTTTTATAGCCTTGAGCTTTGCATTAATGTTAGTCTTAGGGATATTTTTTGAAAGGAGTATTCTATGAAAATTTTTGTTTTATTGTTTTTTTCTAGTTTTTTATATGCTCAAGAGCCAAACAGCAATGCTGATAACTCTACCCAACAAGATAACACCCAGGGAGAGGTTCAAACTCCTCCCAAAAGTACAGCTCCCGACACTTCTCAAGAAATGCAAGAAAAAAAGCCAAAACAAGATCCAGAAGCTACTCAAGAGTCACCTCAAAAAGATCAAAAATCTGACTCTGCTAAAGAACAAACACCTGCCGAAAACAATAAAGATACAGCTAAAGAATCTAAAAGTTCCGCAACAAAACTTATAAATAACCCACAAACTGTCGCAGTGCCTCCACAACCTATGGAAGCTCCTCCTGAAGAGCCTATTCCTTACTACAATCCTTTGCATCCTCAATCTTCATCCACCTATCAAGAAGGAGACCTCCCAAGTAAAGGTTTCTCTGACATGACAGCTTCAAAAAATCGTAAGCATCGATTTTCTATTGGTGGAAAACTTTTTGATTACCATGTTCAAGGGGATCAAAAAGAGATTAATATAAATGCTTTAGTAGACTACGGTTATTCCAGAAAATACTTTGAAGTGGGGCCTTATGCCTCTATGGAGGTACATGATTTTGATGTTGATTCAGATCGATTTCAAGACAAGTTTATGTTAGACATTGGTGCCTTTTTTGAAGTCAATTTTATGGCCAATGCAAATAATGCAAAAAATATACCTTCAATAGGGCTAAAAGCAGGTTATAAGAGGAAACAAAATATGAATTACCTTGTTGGACAGCCATATGTGACAATGAAATTTTTTCTGAATCCCCAAACAGCTTTTTTTGCCTCTTTAGCTCCTTACTTTCAATACAAATTAGAAGGCCAAAACTGGGAGTGGGGTGTAGAAGTGCCTGCAGGACTTAGGTTTTATTTTTATTAAACCAAAACCTTTATAAGTTGATTACTTTTTGAACAGTTCAAGGATATTTGTATCCAAATATCCTTGATGTTGATATTTGATTTGATTCCTTAATTATTCTTATGGATAATCCTCCTAAGTAGGAGATTTAAAAGGAGAATTAAAAATGAAATTTATTTATATCTTACTCGCCTTGTTTGTCTTTAGTGTACAAGCTGAAACTATGCAAAAAAGACTTTACAAAAAAAGACATAATAAAGTGCAAATTACTGCAGGTAACCTTATGTTCAGTAATGAATTCGACATGAGCGGCAGTGTATACGTGAGCTATGCCAGAAATTTTGGTTACTTTGAAGTAGGAGGTTTATTAGGCTTAAATCCGGATATAAATATATGGCATTTTATTACAGGCGAATCTGGAGAAGAGTTCAAAGACCTAGGTTTACAAATAGGAATTATTCTTGAAGGAAACTTTATAGAAAATAAAAGAAGAAATAATTGGATTCCATCTGGAGGGTTCAAATTAATCTATACTAAGAGAAGAGATAATGAGTTTTATGTGAACCCTTTTCTTAGTTCCAAGCACTTTATTAGCAGTCGTACTTCTATCAATATAGAATTAGAATATCCTTTACAAGTTTGGGAATGGGGTAGCCCAGGGGAAAACCTTGTTCAAGGATTTAAGATACTTGGGGCTTACGCTTATTATTTCCACTAAGACTTCTTGCGAAAAGTCGTCCAAATAGGAATACCTTTAAGAGAGTATTTTTCTTGAATTTTCTTTACTAGAAATTTCTGATACGAAGCATTTACACCTCTTGGTTCATTAGTAAAAATAATAAAACTGGGAGGTGTCTTTTTTGTTTGTGTTAAATAATAAAATTTAACATTCCTAGTCCCATAAACAGGTGCCGGCGCCTGCTGAATAATTTCTGCAAAGAACTTATTCAGCTCTGAGGTAGAAACATGAAAACAATTCTTTTTTATACATTCAGAAATGGTCTTCATTAGCCCACCTAAACCCACACCTGTTTTAGCACTTATAAACACACATGGAATATCAGGGAAATATCTCAACTCTTGTTGAACTCTTTTTTTCATCTCTATTTTTGAAATTTGAGAGATATCCCACTTATTAATAACCAAAATAGTTGTTTTGTGCTTTTCCATACAATAAGAAAATAAACGAGCATCCTGTCGAGAAAAGTTCTTCTGCCCATCAATAACTAAAAGAATAATATTGGCTTTTTCAAAATAGCTAAGACTTTTTGCGGATGAAATTTTTTCCAAATCTTCAAGTCTCTTGCTTTTTTTACGAATACCAGCAGTGTCTAAAATCTCATACTTTTTCTTATTATATTGAAAGATCTCATCCACTACATCCACCGTTGTGTGCATCTCAGATGAGATCACCATACGATTCTTCCTTAAAATCAAGTTGCAAAGAGAGCTTTTACCCACATTGCTCTGACCTGTAATTAATATAGAAGTTTTATCTTCTTTTTTAGGTGAAGAAATTTTTTTGGAGTTTTCGATAATCCAGTCCACAATTAATGCAATATTGTCATCTTTTTCAAAAGAAGTTTGAATAAAATTAGACCCTAAAACATAAAACTCACTTAACTGACTTTCAAAGGAGTGAGGATGATCTACTTTATTCACTACCAACAAATGTTTTTTATCTTTAATCCACTTAAAAATTTTTTTATCTTCATCATGAAGCCCCAGGTGTGCATCCATAACAAAAATAATTAAATCAGCCTCCTCACAGGCCCCTTGAACTTGATCTTGAACAGCAGAAAAGATAATTGAAGAAGTACCCCACATCAATCCACCGGAGTCCCACACTTCAAAGGAATGCCCCCACCAATGAGCTAAACCTTTAATAATATCACGAGTCACTCCAGGTTGATCTAAAACCAAAGCCCTCCTTTGCTTAACCAAACGATTGAATAAAGAAGATTTTCCTACATTAGGACGCCCTACAATCAAAACTTTTGTCATTTTATTCACCAGAGTCTTCTAAATCTTCAAAGTCTTCAAAATCCAAAGTTTTTCTGGCGGCTTCCTGTTCCGCTTCTTTTTTAGTGGATCCCTGACCTTGGCCATACACTTTACTGTTTAAGATGACTTGTACAAAAAAAGTTTTTCTATGTGCAGGGCCTTGTTCTCCAACTAATTGATAGTGAGGTATTTTCTGCAATATTTTCTGACTTCGGCCTTGTAAAATAGTTTTATAGTCTTCATCCACCCAATCTTTTAATAAATTTTTTTGAAATATTGTAAATACAATTTTTTTAACAGCATCATATCCTCCATCCAAATAAATGGCCCCTACAATGGCTTCAAATGCTGAAGCCAATAAACGAGGATTAGAAGCTCCACGATTCATCTTCTCGGCGCGAGAAAGCTTAAGTTCCTGACCAAAACCTAATTCCTGAGCCTTTTTATAAAGCCCCTTAGTACTCACCAATGAAGATCTCATTTTTGAAAGTTGACCTTCATCCGCTTCCTGGTGTGTACTCATCAACAAGTCTCCAAGAACTAAATTAAGAACAGCATCCCCTAAATATTCCAACCTTTCATTATTTTCAATGTGCTCAGATAAATGTGTATAACTTTTATGACTTAAAGCCTGATCAAGTAATAAAGAATTCTTAAATTTATATTTAATTTTTTTTTCTAACTTTGTAGGAATAGAAAAAAAACCAAATTTTCTAAGCCAACGCATCACTCATTATTCCTTGAAATTGGTTCTTATGTGAATTCCACGAGAGAAGTTTGACAAATACTTCGTGATTCGAAACAGGTTGTTCTTCCTCAAAATACACATTCCAATAATCACGACTGATACCTCCTTTGTGTAAAGGAAGGATTTTTTTAATTTTTCCAATTTGTAATTGAGCTTGCTCATGAAATCTTTGATGACTTAAATTTCTAAGGAGTAATGCTCTTTTTGTCTTATCACTATGTGAACAATGATGATCCATTCGGAGAGCATAAGTTTTAGGTCTGGCACTATAAGGAAAGACATGCATCTGAGTCCAATAATTGTCCTTAAATAATTCATAGGTATCCTCAAAGTCTTTTTGAGTTTCACCTGGAAACCCCGCAATAAGATCCATACCCACAAAAGCATTCGGTGTGTTTTTATAAATCTTATCTAAACATTTTTGAACATCTGTACGAGTGTAATTTCTTTTCATATTTCTAAGAATTTTTGTAGAGCCACTTTGAATACTTAAATGAAAATGTCGGCACACCCTCTCATCTTGATAGAGAGATAGCAGTAAATCACTCAATTCAATAGGCTCCAAACTACTTAAGCGAATACGAGGTATTTTTGTTTTTTTTAAAATTTCAGAAACTAAATCATATAAATTCCTTTGTTGATCCTGATAATCCCCAATATGCACCCCTGTTAGAACCACCTCAGAAACGCCCTGAGAATGCTTATCATTAATTTGATCCACCAAATGGGAAATACTTAAACTACGACTCTTACCGCGTGCAAATGGGATAATACAAAAAGTGCAAAATTGTGAACATCCATCCTGAATCTTCAGGAAAAACCTAGTATGATCCTTTTCAACCTGACCTCCCTCGCCTAATGGGGCATTTTTAAAAATGTTGGAATGAAAAATACGTTCTTTCAAAGAACCGTCTTCATATTGTTTTAAAATATCCGGGAGCTGATGTTTATGAGAATTACCTATAATTAAATGAACGTCCGGACTTTGACTATAGCGATCCAATTCCACCTGACTCCCACAGCCTGTCACAACAATAACATCCTGTGGATTCTTTCTCCTATAGCTTCGAATCCATCTAAGGGAATCTAGTATAGCATTTTCAGTCACTGCACATGTGTTAATAATATGATATCGCAAAGAGCTTTTTATGGGAGATAAACCTTTTTGCAAAAGAGAAGTATCATATGTATTTACTTTACATCCAAAAGTTTTAATCGTGTAACCCACAAATAATTCCTCCTCCAATCAGTTGTTTCGTTCTATAAATGACTGCAGACTGCCCTGGTGTTACAGCCCTTTGCGGCTCTTCAAATTCAATAAAACACCGAGAACTTTTAGGATAAACACGAGCCCATTGAGCTTGATGGCCAAAGCGAATTTTAACTTTTAACCTTTCTCCAGGTAAAACAGTATCCAGCCAGTGTAAGTTTTCAACTTCTGCCTGATTTTTATATAAGAAATGTTCTTCACCCAACCACACAGATTTATTAGCAGAATCTATTTTAATAACATAAAGGGGATGCTTATAAGACACGCCCAATCTTTTTCTTTGACCATATGTAAATTGATGAATACCGCTGTGAACACCTAAGGTTTCTCCAGATGGGTATAATTTTAACTCTCCTTTAACTTCTTCTTCCTGATGACGATCTATAAATTTAACATAGCCACTTTTACCAATAAAGCAAAGCCCTGTTGAATCTTTCTTATCAAAGACAGGAAGTTTTTTTTCTTTTGCAATACGTCTAATGACCGACTTATCCATGCCCCCCACAGGAAAAAGCAATTGCGGCAATAAGCGTAAAGGAGTGGTAAAAAGAAAATAAGTTTGATCTTTCCAGCTATCCTCACTTTGATAAATTTTCCATTTCCCCTCTTGATTTTCCACTTTTGCATAGTGTCCCGTCGCCAGAAAATCACATTCCAACTCTTTCATTTTTTGAACTAAATAATGAAATTTAAGATGTGTATTACAATTTAAACAAGGAATAGGGGTCTCCCCTTTTTGATAAGAATCCATAAAAGGATCAATGACTTTTTCCTTAAATTCTGACTCACAATTAATCACATAAAATGGAATATTCAATATCTGAGCAACTCTTCTGGCATCTTCTACATCAACACTCGAACAACAGGTTCCAAAGCCTTCTTCACAATCTTTATCAGAATAGTCCCACACCTGCATGGTCACACCAATCACTTCATACCCCTGATCTAAAAGTAAAGCCGCAGCAACAGAACTATCCACCCCTCCACTCATTGCAACAAGTACACGCTTCATAATTTTATTCCTTTAAATTCCTTAATCTATCTACAATTTCTTTTAAAACATCTGAGAACTTTTTTAAAGACTCCCATTCTATTCCTACACCAAAACTGACCCGAAGAACACATTTAGCTTCATCAGGAGAATACCCCATACCCAATAAAACCACACTAGGGGCAATACTCCCAGAATGACAAGCGGAGCTGACACTCACTGAATACCCCTTAAGATCTAAATTCATCATAACTGTTTCTGCAAAAACTCCTTCAATCATAACAGATGAGCAAGTCCCCACTCGAGGATGATTTTTTCCAATAAAACTCACACCACTCAAAGATTTTTCAATAACAGACTCCAATTTATCACGCCACTGAGCTATTTTTTGGTTTTGTTTCAAAATCTCTTCACCCCTTTTGGCCATAGCCCCTAAAGAGCAAAGAGCCAAAATATTTTCTGTACCAGCTCTTCGTTTTCTTTCCTGAGGGCCCCCATGAATCAAACTTTCCAAAGATAACCCTCTTCTCACATACAAAGCTCCTGATCCTTTCAAAGAATAAAATTTATGCCCTGATAAACTAAGCAAATCAACATTCAAACTTTCCACGTCCAAAGGGATTTTTCCTAAAGCTTGAACCGCATCTGAATGAAATAAAGCTCCTGCTTTATGACTCAACTCAGCCAGTTTTTGAATCGGAAATATACATCCGGTTTCATTATTAACATACATAATAGACACAAAAGCTGTTTGATCATCCAAAGCTTTTTCATATTTTTCCAAATCCAAATGTCCTGACTTTAGTACAGGAATCACTTCCAATTGAAAACCATAATAATCTCTGACCCATTCACAAACACCTGTGACACTAGGATGCTCCACTGAAGAAATAATAATTTTTTTTCTCGATGAATCTTTAAATTTTTCTGCCAGCCCTTTAATAGCCTGATTGTTTGATTCACTCCCTCCACTGGTAAAAACGATTTCTAGGGGACGAACGTGGATAAACCCTGCTAATTGTTCTCGTGCCGCCCAAATAAGGCTTCGAGCCTCACGGGCTTTTTGATAGGTTGCACTAGGATTCCCCCAGCACTGAAGCCATTTTTGTATTTCAGTGTTCAAAAAACCCGCTATAGGAGTCGTCGAATTGTAATCTAAATACACTCTATTTAATTCTTTGAATACTTCTAAGCTCATATATCCTATCCTTATGTTATTTTACTTAAGATCAAGTTTAAATAGTCCGTTTGTAAAATAGAAGAAGAATCAAAAATGATCAACAAGGATTCTAAGTATATGAGCCCTGTAGAAGCATGGAAAGAAAAATTTCAACTCTCAACTTCCTGTACACTTAAAGAAGCGTTAAAAAATCAGCTTATTAACGAGATAGAGTATCAGGAATGGGCTTCCAAGTATTATAGACTTCCCATAATGGAAGATGCATTTTTTACAGAACATCCATCAGAGACAAATTTCTTGGATAAAATTAAAAAACTAAATATCGCCACCTCATCAGCTATTCCCTGCTTCGAATGGAATAATACTCTATATATTGCCTGTCTGGAGCCACAACAAATCAACACTAGTCAACAAGCAGTTTTCTTTATTACATCGCTTAAGAATATGGAATCCTTATGGCAAAACATACAACCCTCTGAAGAAGAGTCACATCAAAAAAAACAAGTGACCTCAATAACACCACAACCTCCTCTCCAAAACGAGAAAACTCTCAATACACCAAAAAACCCTGTCCTAAAAAAAATGGATAATGATGGTATTGAGTTTGAATATATGAATCCCTCGAAATCTATAGTGTTGTTCCTTAGTGACCTCATCAAGTCTTTTATCCATTTCATCGCTCCGGAAAAAAAACTTTCCTCAAAAACAAAGCGTCATTTACAAGGTAAAAAAATAGGAAATAATAAACAAAACATCGTAGATATTGAAAGTACAGGGAAATCTGTACAGCACTCTCTCGAGAGTGACGAAAGTAGAGAAGAAGAAAAAAAACATAATGAAAAAAATGAAATTCCAACACCTATCACTTTAAAAACAGAAGATGATAAGCCACCATTAAACACTCCTTCTGTTTCACAAAAAACACTTCCAGAAACAGATGGAATTCCAAAACCCATTGCTCTTACAACTGAAGATAATGAAAAACTTAGCAAAGTAAAGGAAGACCTCAACTTTCTTGGAAATGACGAAAGTGAAGAAAGTAAACATGACAAACATAAAAAAGACGACATGCCAAAACCTATTGCTTTGGAAACAGAGAGTAACAATGCATCTGACAATACTCCGCCCACCACCCAGAAACTTTCTCCATCTTCTTCAGAAGAAGAAGAACCCCCAACACCTATCGCTTCAAAAAGTGAAGGCACTAACCCACCACCAAAGACTTCCTCTGACTTCTCTTCAGAAAAAGAAGAAGCCCCAGCACCCATCACTTTAAACACTGAAGACGATAAAATAAATAACATCCCCTCAACAACTGCAACTCCATCCTTAAAAGAAGAGATCGTGGAAAACGAATTAAAGGATTCTACACAAAACACATCAAGATCTTTTCTTATATTGGACCAAAAGAAAGTAACTTCATTAGATCAACTCAACCCTCTCAGGCGAGCTTTAGAAGAAACAAAGCATTATGTAAATTCTTATATACTTTTTGTATTCAAAAAAGATGCATACATACCTTATAAATGGAGTTCTAATTTACAAGATCAAAAGAAAGCACAAGGCACTATCCAAAAACCCTCTATTTTCCGTATTGTTCATGTAAGTAAACAGGCTTATTTTGGACACTTAGCTCCAGTATTGGCTAATAATTCTTTCTTTAATCAATGGGGTTTTGAAACACTACCTAAACATGTCGTGCTTATCCCTTTCTTGGACACCAATAAACAAAATATGTTGGGAGTTTATTTAGGCATCTCTAAAACACGTATACTTCCTATTAAATGCCTACATGCCATTGAACAAATAGTTCAATCTTTATCTTCTTATTATGAAGATGGTAGTTTATTGAAAAAAGTATCTTAATAAATGATTAAATAATTTTTTGAAACTTAGATCTCTTATCGGGAAAAGAAGTAGAAAATTCATCTGCCCATTTTTTAGCAGTCACATCGCGATTAAGTTTCAACAAAGCCCTTAAAGCAAAAACAGCGGCTTCACTTTTCAGACGTTCATCTGGATAAGCGGATAAAGCAATCTCACGAAATATAGGAGCTGTTTGATTATACTCACCCATACGAAATAATGCCTTGTTTTTTAAGTATCGAATTTCAAAGACCGATTTTCTCAATACACTATGTTTTAAATAAAAATTATAAGCTTGAATTTCTAAACGTGGATCTTGAGAAAGCTGAGCTAAAGAGTGGTATAAATGAAATAAATTCTCAAGATGAATAAATTTCTCCTTTCTTTCACTTTCTTTTAAATAAAATCTAATAAATCTTTGTTCAAATAAGATATGACGTTGATAAAAACTTAAAGATTGATCATATTGACCCATTCTGGCCGCCCATTCAGCGGCAGACAACACCATAATTGAGTCCATGGGAAAATAAGAAAGGTAAATGTTATATAATTGAATAACATTTTTGTTCACTTTCTCATTATGAGCCGTATAAATTAAACTCTTAATAACCTCTGGAGAATGCTTACATGAACTATGATTACAAGATTGATTTTGTAAATAAAGCTGACAAGCTTTATCAAAATAATGTACAACTTTGTCCCAATGATGAATACTTAAGTAGTGCCTCGTCTTAGATAAAGCATCCTCTAAAGGACTCTTTTTTTCCGAAGATGTCTGCTGATACATAGCATTTATTTTCTTGTCTTTGGTTTTCAAATTTTTTTGCATTTGACGAGATAAGTAACGAGCTTTCGATATTCTTTTACGATTTTTACTAGCAGATAAAACCTGTTTGTAAGAATCTAAAGCTTGCGAATAAGAGGCAAGCACTTCATATAAATAACCAATACGGAATAAAATTTTGGATTTTTCTTCGCCATCGTCTACTCGATTTAAAGCTTTCTTATAAAGATAAATAGACTGCATAATCTCATCTTTTAACCTATAGTCCTGAGAAGAAGCTCGAATAAACTCCATACCCTTTACCTTCTCTAAAGTAACTTCAGCTAATCGCACCTCTAAGGAATAGAGTCTGGCTTTACTGATATACTTAGATTGTGTGTAAGCCTTTGAAAGTTCTTGAAGAACCTGCTCTCTGGATAATGGCTTTTCAGATAAGACACAAAATGAGCCAAATAATAAGAAAAGACAGCATGAATATCTTAAATAAGTAAACATAAGCTTATTTAAGCTAGTTTATATTTATGAATCCGATGTTTCAAGGATCTGGGAGTGATTTTCAATAGTTGAGCGGCTTCCTCTCGATTCCCCTTGGATCGATGAATAGCTTCCGAAAGGATTTGTTTTTCTGCTTGACGCATAACATGAATTAAGTCCATCCCCTCTGAAGGAAATGCAAAATTAAGTACATTGCTTGCCTCTTTGTTCTCTCGGAGAGATAAATCTTTCTTATCAATGAGATCCCCTGTAGAAAACAAAACAGCTTTTTCAATCATATTTTCCAACTCTCTAATATTTCCAGGATATTTATACTCTTGTAAATACTCAAAAGCCTCTTTGGAAAATTTTAGATTTTTTTTCTTATAATTTTTCTTATTTTTTTCTAAAAAATATTGAGCTAAAAGAGGAATATCCTCTCTTCTTTCTCTTAATGGAGGCAGATTCAAATAAATGACCGCTAAACGATGAAATAAATCTTCACGAAATATTTGTTTTTGAATCATTTGCTCCAAATTTTGATTAGTAGCAGAAATAATTCGTACGTCTACCTCATACTCCTCCAATGATCCCACAGGTCGCACCTTTTTATCTTGAACAACACGAAGTAATTTAGCCTGTAAATGCAAAGGCAAATCTCCCAGTTCATCTAAAAACAAAGTTCCCTTATGAGAGATCTCAAAAAAACCTTTTTTATCAGAAACAGCTCCTGTAAAACTGCCTTTTTTATGTCCGAAAAATTCTGATTCCATTAAATTTTCTGAAATAGCCCCACAATGAACAGTTATAAAATTATTTAAAGATCTCTTGCTATTCTGATGGATAAAACGAGCAAATAACTCTTTACCCGTACCACTCTCCCCTGTCAGAAGAATCGAAGTATCGTAAGAAGCAACTTGTACCATTTGATCTAAAAGTTGTTGTATCGATGACCCTATAATTTCTATATTATTGAAACTACAAAGAAGTTTCTCAATTCTCATTTTAACATCTGTTATGGAAAAAGGCTTTCTAATATAGTTCTCATCCTTGCCATATCTATCACCCATCCACAAAATAGGGATAGAAAAAACCCAGTCCTTTTGAGAAACCAAAGCTGAATCAGCAATGACAACGTGAAAACTTTTGTTATTTAACAAACTTTTAGCACGATCAAAATGATCTGCAAGAGTTAATTCGATTGGAATAGATATTTGATGACATAAGGCTTTAAACAAAGAGTGAATATGTGGGTCAGCATCAATAACCAAAACCATTTTTGTTGCATCCACATTCTTCATTTTAACTGACCTGTTGTGTTGTATCTTCACCACTTGGAAGTCGGATATACAAAGAATTCATTTTATTAGAAACCTCAATCTGACCCCCATGCTCCTCAATCACTTTCTGGATTAAATTAAATCCCTTAAGCCAATTAAAAATTTGGAGAGGCTCTTTGGCTTGAGCCACTCCTAATTTTTCCAATTGAATAACAGTCCATAACCCATCACTATAAGTTTTTATTTTCAATTTTTGAAAATCACTATAAGTATGAAAAAACCATTGAATCAAACTAATAATCACCCTCTTCAACTTACTTCTATCTCCAAAAATAATAGAAACATCAGAGAGATGATGTTGAACAGACTGAAATTTTGTTTGTGAATGGATATGCTCTACCACCTCTTGCACTAACTCATTGACATTCAATTTTTCCTGATGAGAAGAAGATCCTTCTTCATCATCTAGGAAAGCATCCCAGTGAAAATGACGGAGAGGGTGAGTGAAAGAACGTCGCATCTTCCAATAAAGATTTTGAAATGAAGAAATCCACTGATAAAAATATGTTCCCATAAATCCAGCTGAAAAAGCCATTAAAAGAAAAAGGAAATTGTTGAAGGCAAAAAAGACTCCATCAATAGATGAAAAGTGAGGAGAAATAAAATGAACCCAAGTAAATACACAAGAAGTCCAAAGCCCCTGCAAAAGAGAGCCCTTGTATTGAAATTGCAAACCAGCAAATAAAATATGGATAAGCCATATAAAAGACAAAGCTCCAAAAAACACATAACCCGTGCGGTACATAATTAAAGCAACAAACAAAGCATCAAAACAATAAATAATAGGCCAAGCTTTAAACTCTTTTTGAAAAATAAAAATAAGAGCATCAAAAATTAAAGCCACTCCAGCCAGGGAATAAATAAACACCCATACCTCAGCATTTAAAAACGACGGTTGAGCAAAAGCATAAGCCAAGCCCATAACAAATAAAGAAACATGAAATAATGAACGAAAAATGTTAACCCAAGAAGGAATCAGTGTCTCTACCATCATACTAACCTGCTGCCAAAGCTCCACTCATTTTGAAAATAGGTAAATAAAGAGCAATAATTATAAATCCTATCACCAAGGCCACCCCCACAATCATCACTGGCTCAATCATCTTAATAATACCATTGACAGCGGCATCCACTTGCTCTTCACAAAATTCAGCAATTTTCATAAGTATATCATCTACATTACCCGTCTGTTCTCCGGAAACAATCATATTCCTCATCAAGCTAGGAAAGATACTTTCACTGGCCAGAGACTTTCCCAGTCTAAATCCCCTCTCTACAGAATCAGAAACCCTTACTGAAGCATCTTTCATCAACACACTTCCGGATGATTTACCTGCAATTTTAATAGATTCGACAATATTGCCCCCAGCAGATAACAAACAAGATAAAGTACGGGAAAATCGAGCTACATTATTTTTGACGAATAAATTTCCAAGACCCGGAATGTGCGTTAAAAATCTTTCCCATACTCTGCAACCATATTCTGACTTAATAAACATCATAAAAGAAATACCCAAACCAAGCACTAGTATGATGAGCAGTACTGAGTTATTTCTCATAAAATCGCTCGCATCCACAAGCAATTGAGTAACGGCTGGAAGCTCTTGATCCGCTTCTGCAAATATTTCTTCAAACTTTGGAACCAAATATACAATCATCCCAATCACAATAAGAATAGCCACAATACCCACAAACACAGGATACATCATTGAAGACTTCACTCGACCTTTAATACTCTCTGTTTTCTCAATGTAAGTAGCTAATTGGTTCAACATAACATCCAAACTTCCCCCTTCTTCACCCGCACGAACCATATTCACATACAATTCATCAAACACATTTGGGTATGCTGATAATGAACCAGAAAAAGATTTTCCTGCTATAATACCTTGAGCAAGCTCTTCAAAAATTTTCCTTAAAGGAGCATCATCTGTATTCTTTCCTACGATATCCAAAGCTTGAGCAATAGGAACACTGGCTTTGACAAGGAAAGCCAGCTGTCGGGTGGCCAAAACAACTTTTTTATGACTAATCCCCCCAATATTTATTTCTAACAAATTAAAGGACTTCTTTGTATCTTGAACAGATGCACTAATTAACACCAATTGTCTGGACATTAATTTACGTTCGACTTCATCTTTTGAATTTGCCTTAACGCGACCTTGTACAACACGTCTACTGGGGTCTTTGGCTCTAAATTGATATACAGGCATGTCTCACTCCCCCCTAAGCTACTTCTGTGATAGAACGTTTAATTAAAGTTTCCAATTCCTTAGGCATCGAAGTTGATTCCAAAGCTGTTTCAATAGAAATTTTATTGGATTTCACAAGCCTTGCCAAACATTGATTAAAAGTCACCATACCTTCCTGCTGTTGTGTCAACATTAGAGAATAAAGCTGGTGTTGTTTTCCTTCACGAATTAAATTTCTTACACCTACTGTTGCATACATTAATTCATAACATAAGACACGACCGCGTCCATCCATTGTCGGCAAAAGTCTTTGGCAAAGAACAGCCCTTAAAGAGTTACTCAATTGATTTCGAATGAGAGCTTTTTCCTCACCGCCAAATACACCAATCACCCTTTCGACAGCATCGAAAGCAGTATTTGTATGGAGTGTAGACAAAACCAAGTGACCTGTCTCTGCTGTATGAAGGGCTGTTGTAATGGTCTCTTTATCCCGCATCTCACCCACTAAACACACATCAGGATCTTCCCTTAAGGCCGCCCTCAGCCCATCTCCAAAAGTATAAATATCTGTGCCTAACTCTTTTTGCAAAATCACACATTTATCATGTGTATGTACATACTCAATAGGATCTTCAACAGTCACAATGAGTCCTCTTTTAATATGATTCACTTCTTTAACCATTGCGGCTAATGTTGTACTTTTCCCTGAACCCGTAGGCCCTGTTACCAACACCAAGCCATGAGGGTATCGAGGCATATCAAACACAGAACTCGGAAGCCCTAAAGTCTTTAGCTGAGGAATGTCTGTAGGAATACATCGAAAAGCACCCCCAATACTTCCTTTTTGAAAATACAGGTGACCCCTAAAACGATATTGATCTCCCACCGCAAAGCTAAAATCGAGAACTCTTTTATTTTCAAATTCCGCTTTTTGATTTTCATTTAAGATAGAAAAACAAAGCTCTTTAGTTTGTTCCGGTGTTAAAGAAGAATGATCAATTCTGGAGATACGACTATTGACTCGCAACACAGGAGGGCTGTCTGCCAAAACGTGTAAATCAGAAGCTCCCTGAGAAACCGCAGTTTTAAATAATTGAAGCATAGTAATCATCGAAAATCTCCTACTGTTCCATATAAAACTTCTTCAAAAGTTGTTACTCCTTGAATCATTTTCTCTATTCCACTTCGTCTAAGTGTTTTGAGTTCCCCAGATTTTATCGCATGTTTTTTCAAATCCAGAGGAACCATTTTATCAAATATACCCTTTTTTATATTATCGGTGATTTTAAGCATTTCATAAACAGCCACTCTCCCTTTATATCCGATATTAGAGCAAACACGACACCCTTTACCTTTTTTAATCTTTCCTTGAGCTTTTTCCATCTGACTATCAGAGAATCCGAGTTGTTTTAAGGAATCCTTTGAGACATTGTCTAACATAATACACCGAGAACATATTCTACGTAATAGCCTTTGCCCAACAATTAAACTGATATTTTCAGCTATACTGTAGTCTGGTATCCCGATATCCAACAGCCTGGTAACAGTGGATGGTGTATCATTCGTATGAATAGTACTCACCACCAAGTGCCCTGTGGACGCCGCTTTAAAAGCTATCTCAGCTGTCTCATAGTCCCTAATCTCACCCACCAGAATCACATCCGGATCTTGCCTTAAAAAAGCACGTAAAGCAGAAGCAAAAGTTAATCCAATTTTTGCATGCATTTGCACTTGATTTAAACCTTCAATTTTATATTCTACCGGATCTTCCGCTGTTGAAATATTTCTCTCGGGAATATTTAACAAATTCAAACCTGAGTAAATAGTTGTAGTTTTACCACTTCCTGTAGGGCCTGTAATAAGAATAAGACCTTGAGGCTGATTCAATGCCTCTTGAAAGGTAGAAGCCTCTATTTTAGTCATACCCAAATCATGAAAACCAACAGAAATAGCTGAATCATCCAAAACCCTCATCACAATTTTTTCGCCGCTCACTGTAGGAGCAATAGACACACGAAAATCCAACTCTTTACCTTGCTGCATTTTAACTTTTAAACGTCCATCCTGGGGTTTTCGGCGCTCTCCAATATCTAAGTTAGACATCACTTTCATACGGCTAATGATATATGGAGATATTGTTTTAGGAGGATGAAACATTTCATGAAGTTTTCCATCAATACGAAAACGTACACGACATTTTTTCTCATAAGATTCAATGTGAATATCAGAAGCTCTTTTATTTTGAGCACTGATAATAACATGATTCACAAAACGAACGACAGGCTCTGAATCGTTGGCATCCAAATGGATAATAGCCGCCTCCTCCTCATCTTCAGTATCAGCCTCTGCATTTAAACGTTTTTGAAACTTCATGCTGGATTCTTCAATCTCAGCAAAGAGCTTATGAATCCCCTCTTCCTTTTGTGCATAAAAAGCATTAATCGCATTTCGAATAGCAGTAGACGTCGATAAAACAAATTCTATTTTACACTTTGTGGTAAATAAAAGCTGTTCTTTTAAAATACTATCTACAGGATCTGCAACAGCCACCACCAGGGTGTCTCCTAATCGAGATATAGGAATAACTGTATATTTCTCACAAAATTTTTGAGGTACTAATTTTAGAACATTTTCAGAAATATCAAAATTTTCAATATCAATGCTTTGATACCCATACTGTTCAGATAAAAATGATACAACTTCTGTTTCAGAAAGATAACCCATATCTGTTAGAACAGATAAAAATTTTCTATCATTATCTCCTGTCTTTTGTTGTAGTTCTACCAACTGCTGTTTGCTCATGATTTTCTTTTGAACAAGAAGCTCACCCATGGAAGCAGTTTTATGTTGTGATTGTTTTCTTGTAGTCTGCGACATAGTACACCTATCACAGGCTTAATCGGAATATTTATAAGCATTATTTAAATATTTTTAAACTCTCCACTATTAAAATAAGCCTTTGCTTTCACTACATCAAACCTTATTTCCCTCTTAAGAGAATCTATACTGTCAAATTGTTTTTCATCCCGCACATACATCAGGATATCTACTTGAGCCTCTTTATACTTGAAATCCTGTGGACAAGCCTCAATAAGGTAAACTTCCACTTTTACCTTTTGATTCAAATCGGAAAAAGTAGGATTCACACCAATATTCATAACTCCTGAAAATACTTCTTGCCCCAAATGCAGTAAACAGATATAAACTCCTTTTTTTTTCGGCAAACGAGACGATGTTTTAATATTGATTGTCGGAAACCCTAGTTTTTTTCCTCTTCCTTCCCCTGTCACAATATCTCCTCGAATAGAAAAAGGACGACCCATCAAACAACGCATTTTTAAAAGATCATTGGCTTCAAAAGCTTCCCTGAGCATTGAAGTGGATATAATCTTGCCGTTTGTTTTAAACGGACTGATTTTTTCTACATCAAATGAGTATTTTAAAGCCCACTCCTGTAAATTTTGAATACTGCCTTCACGATTGAAACCAAATCTCAAATCATAACCCACAGCCAGACATGAAGGGCGAAATGTTTTATAAATATATTGCTCAAAAAAAACCTGAGCTGTTATTTGTGAAAAACTTTGAGAAAATTTCTCTATGATTAAATATTCCAACCCCAAAGAAGAGGCCTGCCGAATCAGATCCTCTAAGGGAAACAACCTCTCCACACCTAAGGAGGGTTTGAGCAGTTGTAACGGATGAGGGTCAAAAGTCATCAAAATGGAAGGACAACTATTGTTTTGAGCTCGAGACACCACTTGCTGTACAATTTTTTGATGACCTAAATGAAATCCATCAAAAATACCAAGAGTCAAAACTCCAGACAAATTCCCTTTATAATCTAAATGACTATAGTAAACTTTCATAGAGAAAGCTTAAATTATTTATACTTTTTGTTATAGGTTTTAATCACACTATCTGTAACATTCACATCATCAGAAACCCATAAAACATCTGAAGAGAGTTTATCAACACGTGTATAGCCCTTATCCTTAGCTATTTTTTTTAAAACAGGTTTCATTTTTTCCACAATATTATTGACCAGCCTCATTTGATATTCTTGTAATTCCTTCTGAGAGATCTCCAACTTTTTCTGAAACTCAACAAACTGCATTTGTAATTTCTGTGCTCTTTTTCTCTTCTCAGAATCAGATAATAAACTGGATTCTGACTCAAACTGTTGTCTCTCTTCTTGTAACTTTTTCTCTGTTTTTTGCAGTTGCCCCTGCCTGGAAGAAAATTCTTTTTCAAGCTTTTTTTTCAAAGATTGCCCTTCTTTTGTTTTTTGTAATACTTGATCAAAATCCACATACCCCACTTTTGAAAAAACTGGAAAACAATAAATAAAAATAAGAAAAAATGACAAAAATCTCATAGCGGTAACCTCCGACACATACCTGAGTATCTTAAAAAAAGAAACAAATCAACTAAAAATCAGCTCCTATACTAAAATGAAACTCAGCTTGATCTATTTTCAGCCTATAATTTTCAGAAATAGGCACACCCCACTTCAAGTTAATAGGCCCCATAGGAGTGATAAACATAACACCTACACCCACATCTTTTTTTAAATGACCCCAAAAAGTCTGCCAACCTGTAAAGAGCTGATCATCAGCATACCCCATATCGAAGAAAAACAATCCATAAAGTCGAGCTTTATGCAATATAGGAAATTGCAACTCTAAATTGTATAAAAACTTTTGAGTTCCTCCGTAAGGAACTCTCCCCGCCATCCCTTCAATGGCAACCTTCTTGCCAACAGAGTAATATTGATACCCTCTTAAAGAATGTGGACCTCCTAATAAATAAAGTAAATCTACAGGTACTGAATCTCGATTAAAAGAATGAATCCGGCCATATTGTAATTTATTTTTCCATACCACCCGCTTTAAAAAATCCATCGTAGATGAATAGGCAATAGATTGAGAAAGAGGTAACAAAGACAGCAATGCCTGAGTGCTAATATAATGACTACCCATCCAATTGATACGAGCTAGATGATTGGAATCATTCCACTTATAAATATGATCCAAAGAAATATTTGAAAAGAATCCATTTGTCGGAAATAATCTATCATCTCGATCATCATATTCGAAGGATCCTCCCAGAATATTTCGCACTCCGGAATGCTCTCGTAATTGAAAACCCTCAATAATATTATCTTCAAAAGCACTCAACAGTTGATACTCTATCCCTAATTTAGAAACCACCCTACTAGTATTTGTAAGCCAGCGTCCAAAAGTTAAATGGGTTCCTGTTTTTTCAGTAAAATACGGTCTAATATAAGAAGCACTCAACAGACCTCTGTCCGCAGAACCACTGTTGGTTTTAGAAATTCCAGAACTTTTAATACAATTCCATATGTATTGAAACTTCGATGACCATGAAACAGATTCTGGCTCTCCTCTAAACTTAGGATCTATAAGACATTGAGTCGCCCTTGTATCCTCAATAAAAACATTCCAACCCAGATACCAATCTGAATCCATTAAACGAGGCTCTATATATTGCAAATTCAAAAACACGGAAGGCTTATAAACATATCGTGATTCTTCACTGGCCCAAAGAGTGGTAATAATATTTGCTTGCAGACTTGCAGTCACACCCAAGCCGAAAATATTTTCCCTGCTAAACTGACCGCTTAATGTCAGACCCGTAGCAGTCGAATACCCTGCTCCACCTTGCAGCTCACCTAGCAACTCACGTTCCTGAATCTCCACTTCCAAGTTCACTGTATTAGAATTTACTGGATCATTTAAGATATTAACATTTTCAATATACCCCAGTCTTTGTATGGACTGTTGAGATTCTAAGATACTTGAAGCATTGTACAAATCACCTTCAAAAAATTCCATTTCTCTTCTTAACACCCGATCCCGTGTCACTGTGTTCCCAGAAATATTAATATGATTGATATAAACTTTTTCTCCCTTTTGTATATCAAATAAAAGATGGATTTCATTTTGACCTTGAGAAGCAAAGCGAGGAATCACATTTGCAAATGCATAGCCCTCATCTCCATATTTGGTTTGAACAGCCATCAAATCCTTTTGAAGAAAAGAATATTTAAAAACATTGCCTGTCTTAAGAGATAATAATTTCCTCAATTCCAATTTTGAAAAAACCAAATCCCCAGCAAAATCTACCTGGCCAACTTTAAACTTTTCTCCTTCAGAAATATAAAATGAAATATAAATACCATCTTTGGAGGGAGAAAGAGTGACTTGAGGATCTTCCACCTTGACTTCCATATATCCTCTATCCATATAGAGAAAGCGTATCAACTGTTGATCACGGCTTAAGTTTTCCTCTTTATACACACCAGAATTAGTAATAAAGCTCAAAATATTCTTTTCTTTACTTGATAAAAAAGATTTAATAACTTTGCCCGAAATACTTTTATTACCAATAAAAAGTATCCGCCGAATAAGAGCTTTTTTACCTTCTTGAATATCAAGAATCAAATCTATTTTGTTTGTACCTTTCTGATTCTTTATTTGATAAGATATAAGAGGAAGAAAATAACCTTTCTCTTCATATCCTTTTTTAATATTTGCAATTCCTTGTTGTAATTTCTTAATACTTAGAAACTCATATATTTTCAACTCAGATAACTCTTCCAACTTTTTCTTGGATAAAGCAGAATGCCCTTTGTATACAATAGAATTAATTCGAGGTTTTTCTTTCACTTCAAACACAATAGTCAAACGTCCCTTGTGAGTTTTTGAAAGAACTGAAATACGATCAAAGTAACCCATATCATACAAACGCCGCACATCTTGAATCACTGTGGAATTTCGAAGTCGAAAACCTTTTTTTGTTTTTAATTGAGCTTTAATAGCTTCTTTACTGATCGTTTGATTTCCTACAATATCCACCCTCTGCACAGTTTTGGATACTGCGTAAGAAGGAAATATTATAAAACACACACTCAGTAATAAAAAAAAGTACTTCATCAGTTACACCCACTGGCCATCTTTCATAGTTAATACTGTTGGAAAAGGATTAGAAAACAATGGATCATGACTAACAGCAATCAATGTCAGACCCAAACGCTCCCTCATTTCAAAAAGAATATCCAGAATTTTCATTGAATTATCAGTATCCAAAGCTCCTGTGGGTTCATCTACCAATAGAATTTCCGGCTGATTCATTAAAGCTCTGGCTATCGCCACTCTTTGCCTTTCTCCTCCACTTAATTCACTAGGAAAATGCCTCCATCTATGACTTAAATTTAAAAGATTCATTAAATATTCAGCGCTTTCTTTAGATTTGCCAGCGCTCATGCCAGCCACCTGACCGGCAATCATAATATTTTCTATCATGTTAAACTCATTCAGTAAATAATGAAATTGAAAGACAAAACCTAGTTTTTGAGATCGAAACTCCGCTCTTTCTTCTTCTGTAGCATGTGATAAACTTTTATTTTGGTAAAAAATTTCACCTGAAGTGGATCGATCCAGAGTCCCTAAAATATGTAAGAATGTACTTTTACCAGCCCCAGAAGGCCCTACTATACAAAGAGCTTCTCCTTTATTCACTTTAATATCCAAACCCTTCAATACTTTTAAAGCATCTTTACCTTGACCAAATTCTTTATATATTGACACAGCTTTTAATAAATGCATAAGAGACTCTTTTATAAAATTATTTTGTTTCAGACAATGGTTCTTTAGATTGATTTTCTGAAGAATCTGGCTCTTTCTCCTTAAAACCCACTGTTAAAAGAGGTTCAACCATATTTAACTCATAAATAAAATCACGATCTGATAAAATCACATGAGACTTCTCCTCACTGATCTTTTTTAATTTTAATACCCATGGATCTTCCTGATCTTCGCTGAAAATTTTTATTTCTAAATCAACTTTTGAAAAGGGAACTTTTGTTTTATTTAAAAAAGCAGAGATCATATCCCCTTTCAATAAGTCTATAAGATCCTCTACTGCTCTTTGAGAAAGAGATATCTTTAAACTCCATTGCCACTTTCCCTCTTTTTGAATCAATTCATAACTTTCATTTGGTTTCTTGTAATATAATTTTGAAACACTCCCTTTCTTTGAATACAAAGCTTTACTGCGATAGGTATCTGTCCAAGGCCTCGATAAACTGCTCCATCTGGCAGAAGCAAGCAACAACTTTTGATCTTTTTTAATATAAAACTTCCCATCAAAACTGGGCTCTCCGCTAATTCCTATGTTCCATTGCTCGTTTGCACTATACAAACTTAAAGTAGAAAAAGGAGGATCCAAATCATAATCAGACCACTTCAAATCTTCTTCTGATAAAACTTGGGCTTCCTCATTGAATAAATCATCTATCAAACCTTCTACTGCACTGGAAGAAGCCAAATCATTGACTGGCTGAATGAGTTGCCACCCTAGATTCTTCTTTTCCAAAATAAATTGAGAACCATCTTGCTTGATTAAAGACAATTTTACAATACTCCTGCGTATCTCATTCTTAAAGATAAGAGTTTCTTGTCTTTGAACTTCTTTTTTTTCTTTACTTTTACGATGTTCAAAAACAGCAAAGGCCGCCAGCAATCCGGCTATACATAAAAAAAATAGACGTATGTAAAGAGATGATCTCACGCCCAATTCCTGCGAACCCATATAAATACAGCGCAAATAAAGCAAATCAAAGGCAATAAAATT
This sequence comes from Bdellovibrionales bacterium, assembly GCA_965197855.1. GTDB lineage: Bacteria > Bdellovibrionota > Bdellovibrionia > Bdellovibrionales > UBA1609 > JAPPLG01. The sequence continues at coordinate 1,129,537 of OZ240230.1, read as the reverse complement.
GCTACAATGACAAGCACTAGTTTATGGCTTTGAGTTAATATCATACGAGTTCCTTTAGGCTGTTTCGGACGAATATTTAACAAATTTTCCCGATCTGCAAGATAAGATATGACATTTAAAGCAATATCTTTATGAACACCCATATTCAGTGAACTATTAGTCAAAAAATTGCTATCTCCAAAAATAACAGAAATAAAACGATTTTCTTTTTCTTTATTTTGACTGTCAGTTTCATTTTTATTTTCCTTTTTACTTTTTTCCAAATCTTTTTTCTGTTCTTCTTCAACGGCAACTGCCAATATAAAAGATTGTTGTTTCTCTTGAGCAGGCGCAATATCCAAAGAAGAAATAGTAAATCCATTAACCGAATGAATTAACGGAGAGATTTTCATCTGTGGATGCTCTTCAAAAGTAATTTGGCTGACTTCATCAAAAATAGAGGTAAAACCACCCATGATTTGAACGAAATCTTTTGTGATTAAATGATTCGCATTATAATCCATTCCCATTACTGAAGTATTACTTTTACCCACCAATGATGAAATCGGACTAATAATAAAATTATTTTTGAAATCCACATGGAGCGTTTCTTTTAGGAAAGGAGTTAAGTTCTGATTCACTCCTGGATCCAAAGCTATAAACACTCTGCCATTTTTTTGAATATATTCTTTAATCCACTTTATTTCCTGTTCAAAAAAAGGCTTTGTCGGCCCTAAAATCATAAGAGCCGAAGCATCTTCAGGCACCCCTCCTCGTTTCTCAATAAAATTCCACTCCACAACATTAAAAGAAGTATCCTCCAAAGCAGAAGTAAAAGCAGACAATCCCTGAGCATGGTCAGCAAACATATTTCTTTCACCATGTCCGGATGTGAAATAAATATTTTGATTAACCCTGCTGGAAACCCGAATCAAAGCAGATAAAATAGTACGTTCATCAATAGGCTCCTCAATACGCACCCTCTTTGATTGATGTTCCACAAACACAAAGGCATTTTTATTGTTTTTATCCGATAAAGAATCCAGATATTCCCTAGCCAACTTATTGTTTAAATGAGCGTCAATGTACTGAAATTGTATATGAGAAGCATTTTGTTTATAAATTTTAAAATATCTATCTAAGTCATTTTTGACAGATAAATTTTGTTTGCCTTTATAAAAGACAGTTATTTTAAGTTCCTCCATAGACTGTAAAACACTTAAAGTCTGATCTGATAAAGAATGAAGTTTTTCTTCTGTTAAATCAAAAGTCTTATCAAAGCGCATGGTCAAATAAGCTAAAGAAGCAAGTATAGTTATTAAAATTAAAAGGGTAAAACCTACACCCAGTCCATTTTTAGTTGTTTTCAATGTAAACAAAGACCAATAAGTTCGAATATCCAAAATCAAACCTGCCAGCAAGCTCAATAGAAAAGTCCCAAGAGGCCACCATAAAAAAGGAAGCCAGCCGCCCAAGAAAGCGCGAGCCACTAAAAGAACCAATAAAGAAACAGCGCTAATGATTAAGGCGCTTCTAGACATCCACTTTATAGACACAAACCTATCTCCATCTTAAAACATCAACTACTTTTATAGTTAAAAAAATTAAAAAAGTAACAATAATAATAAAGAAACAAAAAGAACTTATCACGAATTTACCCATTAGAAATTGTTCAAAATGTGTAGGAACAATCAAGTAATCCATGACAGACACAAAAATAGGATTATCAGTAATATCTTTTAGCTGATTGATAATAACCCATATAGACACATTAAACACCACACCTAAAATCGTACTTAAAACTACAGAGGAACTTAAAGAAGAAGCAAAAACCCCCATAGCCACATAGACAGCAGTTAACAGCATCAATCCCAAATAAGAAAGAAAAGGCATCACCCAATTGAAATCAGCAAAAAATGAAGTCAGCACAATATAGAAAAAAGAAGTAAAAACAATAATTAAAGAACATTTATAAGCCGCACAGAACTTACCCACAACAATTTGAGTGGATGTTAAAGGGGCAGACATCAACAAATCAAATGTCTTTAATTTTTTTTCTTCTGCAAAAAGCCTCATTGTTAAAGCAGGAACAATAAACAACAATAGAAGATTCACCTGTGCCAATAATGGAAAAAATAGATGGTAATGAATATTCGCCCCTCCACCTTCTTGAGCCATTTGAATAGGCATGGACATGCTTTGACTGGCAAAAGCAATTAAAGAACGAACATAAACAAAACTCCAAAAAAAACAGCTCACACCTAAAATAATAAAGAACATAGGGCTTACTACAATTTGAAAAAAATCCTTTTTTGTAATAGCTATTATCTGCCGCATCTGCACCCATAGATTTTCAAAAATAGATGGCACTACGAACCTCCATCTTGGGAACGAGTAATATGAATAAATATATCTTCTAACTTGAATTTATTTTCTTTAAGCTCCAAGAAGCCAGCTCCACAATCTATCACTGTACGAGCTACGGAATCATTTACATCCACTGAACCGGAATCCACAAAGATATTATAAATCCCATTTTTTTCCTCTTGAACTTGTTGAACCCCATTGAGTGATCTCAGTTGGCTTAACAAATTGGATGAAGATCTTTCCACTCGAACAGACAAGCTTTTCTGATGCATTTGCTGTCTCAGTTCAGACAGTTTACCTGTTACAGCCACCTTTCCCTGATGAATAATAATAACTCTCTCACAGTTTGCTTCCACCTCTGGCAAAATATGAGTGGATAAAATCACTGTATGATGATGTTTAAGATCATTGATCAGCCCTCTGATTTCTATCACCTGAGCAGGATCCAAACCCACTGTCGGCTCATCTAAAATCAGAACTTCCGGATTATTCATCAAAGCCTGAGCAATCCCCACTCTTTGCTGGTATCCTTTAGAAAGATTTTGAATCAGACGGGATCGAACCTGGCTCAAACCGGTTTTCTTGATACAAGAATTGATTTGTTCTTTTAATTGATGAGCTGGACACCTTTTAATATGCCCCACATATCTAAGGTAATCCTCTACATACATATCCCCATAAAGAGGCGGCACTTCCGGCAAGTAACCTAATTTTGCCTTAGTCTGAATAGGATAATCAAAAACGTCTTTTCCATCAATTTCAGCCAATCCCGAGGTAGGAGCCAGACAGCCTGTCAAAATACGCATGGTTGTTGTCTTGCCAGCTCCATTAGGACCTAGAAAACCAACCACTTCACCAGAGCCCACAGAAAAACTAACCTGATCCAAAGCTAGCCTGTCTCCGTATTTTTTGGTTAAATTCTGAACTCTAATCATTTTTTTTAACTCGTTTTTAAATCTTGATTAAGGACGACCATCCTACCTAATTGTCTCCTAACTATGCAAGTAGATATTTGGATCCTTAACAAAAACCAATAAATCCATATTGTAAGAAAATAGTTTTATTCAGGGATGCTTATTTTTCGACCGACTCTTAATATAGATTTAAAAGTCAAAGAGTTCTTTTTCATTAGAGCTACCAAAGGAACTTTATATTTTTTTGCAATAGTAATGAGAGTATCTCCTCGCCTCACAACATGAACTTTACTATCTTTTGCATTATTTACAGCAGGAGCTTTAACCAACAAAACTTGTCTGGGATAAATCACAGAGCTGGATAGATTATTCCACACTCTAATATTAGCAGCAGTCACACCATAGCGCCGGGCAATTCGCCCTAAATTTTCTCCTCTTCTCACCTTATGATAATTTGTAGACTTATTAACTTTTGCAAGGGTACGAGAGGCATAGCGGTGTGGTAGCTTAATAACTTGTCCAGCTCTGAGCATTTTCTTGGAAGAAAAACCATTCATACGTGCAATAGTATTGACTGTGGTGCGATTCCTCCTCGCTAGCTTAAATAAGTTATCGCCCCACCTTACTTTATAATACACATAAGTTTTAGAATGTTTTGGACGACTCATTGTAGAAGCTGTAAGCACTACTTTGGTCACCTTTTCAGACAGACCTGAAGGCACACGAATCACTGTTGTTCCTGTTTGCTCTATAGGAACATACTCAGTCACGTATTTTGGATTGAGCATTCGTAAATCTTCATATTTTAGCGACAAACTGTTAGCTAACTTTTTTAAGCTAATAGGCTGATGTATAGCCACAGATTCAAATTGGATAGGATCTTGATAATTTAAATCATGGAAACCATATTTTTTTGGATTTTGTGCAATTAAATAAGCCGCCATAAATTTGGGCACATACTCTCGAGTTTCCCTAGGAATACTCCTGTTTTTTCTCAAACTCCAAAAATCACGAGTGTAGTGCTTCATCATAGCACGATTCACACGATACTCCCCGGCATTGTAAGAAGCCATAGCCAAATACCAGGAACCAAATAAAGAGTATAAATCTTTTAAGTATTCACCCGCCGCCTTTGTAGAGAGTAAAGGGTCCCTTCTTTCATCTACAAAATTGTCCACTTTTAAACCATAGCGACGTCCTGTAGGTTCAATGAATTGCCAATAACCCACAGCTTGAGCCCGACTGCGTGCTCTAGGACTAAAACCCGACTCAATCATAGCCACATAAATCAACTTATCCGGAAGTCCTGATTCTTTTAAAACAGAACGCATTAATTTCATATAGCGTGTGGAACGTTCCAGATACAACTTCATATTATCCCGGCCGCGGCCTGTAAAATATTGAATCCAAACATCCACTTCAGACCTTTCCTCAATAGCAACATCTTCATAAGACCTTTGATGATCATAAGGAATAGAAGATTCTTCTTTTAAACCCTTTGTTTTTTCTACTTTCTTTTTTGAAAGCATCTGAATACTTATAGAAGAATTCGGAGAACGTATTCCCCCATCTGGCTCAGAATTCAACTGACTTGGAGTTATGTGCTGACAAGCAGTACAGAAAATCAAAAAAATGAAATAATTTCTCATACCCATTTCCTACGGAATATATTCCTTCTATCGGTAATTTTATATGATCATGTAATTAAAACAAATAAACAAGCCTAATGAAAAACAAAAATTGATCTATAACAATATATTTTAGACCTTTTCCACTATTTTTAAAGAAAAAATACCACAAATCCCAGACTGTCATTTCTCATACTGTCATCTTTGCATGCACTGTCATTCTCTCAAACACTATTATCTCTTTTGCACACGTCGTTCCAACGTACTTTTTCATCATTCCTGTACTCACGTCATCTCCACAACACTCGTCATCCCCGTGAAAGCGGGGATCCACTTTACGTATACAAATGGATTCTTGCGTAAGCATGAATCCCAATCAAATAGGTTCATTTTTTATAACGATTTCAGAAGACGATGATAATTATCTAAGGTCAATTTCAAACCATCATATAAAGCTTCAGCAATAAAAGCATGGCCAATAGAAATTTCCTTAATAAGTGGAACCTTTTCAAGGAGTATTTTCAGATTCCTTTGATTCAAATCATGCCCTGCATTGATTCCTATTCCTATTTTATGTATTTTGTCAGAAGCTATTCTATAAGTGTTCAAAATTTCCAAGCACTCTTCATTGAGAAATTTATCCGTATGTGCGATTTTATTACCAAACTGAAAGGTTTCTCTTTGACTAACACAGTCAAAAGCTCGAGCCCAATTTCCTGTATAAAATTCCACACGATCTGGATTTAATTTTTGTAAAAAATCCAAGCTAAAACATAAAGGATCTATAAAAAGCGAAGATCTCACTTTCTGCTCCTGCAGAAAATTCAATACTTTTTTTAAAAAAGAAAATTGTTTTTCCAAGTCCCAGCCTTGATCAGATGTTAAAGCTGATGGAGGATCCGGAACAAGCGTACACTGATGCGGGCTTGTTTCTTTAATTAAAGTTAAAAAAGTTTCACTGGGGTATCCTTCTACATTTAACTCAACAGATGGATATTTTTGGACACACTGAGCAATGTCCCGCACATCTTGGTATAAAATATGACGAGCATCCGGACGAGGGTGCAATGTAATCCCCCAAACTCCAAATTGAACCAAATCTTCAACCACTTGAATGAGACAAGGTTCATTCCCACCACGGGAATTTCTTAAAGTAGCCATTTTGTTAACATTCACACTTAATTTTACCACAATTTAACAAAACTCCTTTTTTCAAAAAAACAATAATGTCTATTGACTTTCAAATCCAGCTTAACCATACACAACAGAGAAGCAATGTGTAACAGAAAAAAAAGATAGTACTTTTATAAAAAGGTTTAAAAAAGGAATTTTTTCATGAAATATATCATACTGTTGTTGCTTTCTATTCCTTTTACCTTTGCCGCTGATACACCTCATCTGATTAATGGAGCTGGAGCCACATTTCCTTATATCTTATACTCCAAATGGTTTAGCGAATATTCCAAAATCAATACCACAACAAAAATCAACTATCGATCCATTGGAAGCGGAGGAGGAATTCAACAACTAATCAGAGGCACATTGGATTTTGGAGCTTCTGATGTTCCTATGAAAGAACAGGAAATAAAAAAAAGTAAAAAGTCTATTGTACATATTCCCTCAACACTGAGTGCAGTCGTTCTGACTTACAATCTAAAAAATATTACAAAACCCCTCTATTTAACCTCTTCAGTTATTGCCCAGATATTTGATGGAAGTATCAAGAAATGGAATGATCCCCAGCTCATAGCTTTAAACAAAGACCTTCCATTACCTTCCAAAGATATCGTGGTGGTTTATCGTGCAGATGGAAGCGGCACTACTGCTGTATTTACAGAATATCTAGAAAAGACACAACAAGACTGGCAGGTAGGACATGGTAAATCTGTAAACTGGCCTGTAGGCATTGGGGGAAAAGGCAATGAAGGTGTTCTAGGTTTAGTGCAAAAAACACCTGGAGCTTTTGCTTACATGGGCATGGGATACGCCCTTAATCAAGAACTTCCTACAGCTCACGTAAGAAATCAAGCAGGACAGTTCATCCCCCCTACTCTGTCTTCTGTACAAGAAGCCGCAAAAGATGTGGGACCTCAGAAATCTTACATGGAATCTATTGTAAATTCTAAGAGAAAAAAAGCTTATCCTATTTCATCTTTTTCTTATTTACTCATATATAAAAAAATGGAAGAATCTGTAGGAACTGTAATAGTTGATTTTATCCAATGGGCTTTAACAGACGGACAAAAACTTTCCTCTCCACTATACTATGTACCTTTACCGGAAAATGTGATCACACAAGCACAAAAAGCCGCCAAAAATATTCAACTGTATAAAAATGCCTCTTCCTAAGTTATTTCATTCACATCAAACAATAAAAGATATCCATATCAGTGATCGTTTGTTTTTTCATATACTGCAAATTCTAGCTCTATTGGTTCTAGTTACTTTTGCCGCTTTAGTCTTCTTGGTTTTTCTGGAATCTCTACCAGCTTTGAAACAATTTGGAATATCTTTTTTCTTTAACTCTGAATGGGATAGCCCAAAAGAAAGTTTCGGTGCTTTATCTATGATCTGGGGAACTTTCTTTTCCTCTATTCTAGCTTTATTGATTGCTGTCCCTATTAGCATGGGGGTGGCTTTATTTATAAATGAGTTGGCTCCGTCATGGCTAGCTACACCTCTTAATTTTTGTTTGGAAATGCTGGCCGCTATCCCATCTATTGTCTATGGATTGTGGGGGGTTTTTGTATTAGCCCCTATTTTACGAAGCCCTGTTCAAGAATTTCTAGGTCAATATTTTTCTTTCCTGCCATTTTTCAAAGGTCCTCAATATGGTATTGGCATGCTTTCTGCCGCAGTCATTTTAGCCATCATGATTATTCCCACCATTTCATCTCTCTGTAAGGAAGTGTTTCGTTCTATCCCCAACTCTCATAAAGAAGCTGTCCTGGGTATTGGAGCCACAAAATGGGAAATGTTAAAAACGGCTGTGCTTAAAGGAGGGAGAAATGGCATTATTGGAGCTTGTATCATGGGCCTGGGCAGAGCCTTAGGTGAAACAATGGCTGTCACTATGGTCATTGGCAATAAACCTTCCTTAAGTTTGTCCTTATTTGAACCTGCTCAAACCATGGCTAGTATTTTAGCTAATCAATATGCTGAAGCAGATTCAGCTTTACATCTTTCTTCGCTCACAGCTGTGGCTTTGGCATTGTTTATTATTTCTCTTATTGTCAATTCTTCATCTTTTCTTCTTGTATGGAACACTCAAAAAAAAATTTCCAGAGGTTGAAAATTGAATTACTTAACCCCCACTAACAGAGACTACTATAGAAAATACTTCAGTCATTTTATGATGGGTGTTTTAACCCTCTTATCTTTTATAGCTTTGGTTCCTTTTATTGCTATTTCTTTTTTTATTGTACAAAAAGGCTGGCATGGCCTCAGCTTTCATTTTTTCACTGACATTCCAGCTCCTCCATTAGAAGGAGGCGGTGGAATGGGCAATGCCCTCCTGGGAAGTGCAGTGATTGTTGGCATAGCTTCTTTAATTGGAATACCTTGGGGGCTGGGCGCTGGGATATTTATGAGCGAATATCCAAGTCAAAGGCTAGGGCGTCTTTTACGCTTTACAATAGATCTTCTCATCACTGTCCCCTCCATCGTAGTAGGAATTTTTATCTATCACCTGGTTGTGATTCACTATGGATTTTCCGCATTTGCAGGAGCTTTAGCTTTATCTGTTATTATGCTTCCTATTGTTGCTAAAAGCACAGAAGAAATTTTAAGATTGGTGCCTAATCATATTCGTGAAGCTGGTCTGGCCCTAGGACTGCCAAGATGGAGAATGATTATGAACATTCTGATCCCAGGCACCTATTCCATGTTGATTACTGGGGTGATTTTAGCTATTGCCCGTATCTCCGGTGAAACTGCACCCCTTCTATTTACTTCTTTGGGCAACCAATTTTACGCACAAAGCCTGAGTGAACCAACATCTACTCTACCTGTACAAATTTATGAATTTGCAAAAAGCGGTTTTCAAACACTAGAAGATCTGGCCTGGAGTGGAGCTTTAGTGTTAATTGTATTTGTATTCTTGGTTAATTTAACAGTTCGATCTATGTTATTTCTTTATAAAAAAAGGTTGGAAAGATGAATACAGATACTGTTTTACTTGAAATAAAAAATTTAAAAGCTTATTTTTCTTCCACACTTGTTTTAAAAAATATCAACTTGGATGTCTCAACCAACAAAGTGGTGGCTTTAATTGGACCCTCTGGTTGTGGAAAATCCACTTTCATTCGTTGCCTCAACCGCATGCATGAAGAAACACCTGAGGCTCATGTAGAAGGGGAAGTGATTTTAAATAAACAGAATATTTATGATCCTTCTGCAGACCCTGTGCTCATCAGAAGAAAAGTGGGTATGGTATTTCAAAAACCCAACCCCTTTCCTGGAATGAGTATTTTTGATAATGTAGCTTTAGGTCTCCGACTTCTAGGAATTAAAAAAAAATCTCTTTTAGAGGAAAAAGTTCATAGTTCTTTGACTCAAGCCGCTCTTTGGAATGAAGTGAAAAATATTTTGAAAAGACCTGGCACCAGTTTATCCGGGGGACAACAACAAAGACTGTGTATGGCCCGCACCCTTGCTACAACCCCTTCTGTTATTTTAATGGATGAACCAACTTCTGCCTTAGATCCGATTTCTACTATGCGTATTGAAGAATTGATTCGTCATCTAGCACAAACTGTGACAGTAATCATCGTCACTCATAATATGCAACAAGCTTCAAGAATTTCTGATAACACCGCTTTTTTACTTAATGGAGAGTTAGTAGAATATAAAAAAACGTCCAGACTATTTACCAATCCGTCCGACCCACGAACAGAACAATACATTACAGGACGCTTCGGTTAAATAGACTTGAAGTTAAAAACCCATAATGTCACAATGGAGAATATGAAATTAAAAAAACAAAATATCACTCGTTTTCGAAGCCGTTTGGATGAGCGACTGCATTACATGAAATCTCTGGCCTGTGCTATGGGAGAATGTGTGGAGCAAACTATTTCTGACACTCAGGAGATTGTTTTTAGCAAAGCCGCCATTGAGCAAAAACTCATTTCCATTAAAAAAAGAGAGGACAAAATAAATGCCCTTCAACTAAAACTGTCTAAATCTTGTTTTCGAGCCTTGGCAAGGCAAGCTCCTGTGGCAAAAGATCTTCGACTCATTTTAACCTGTCTTTATGCCAACACGGATTTAGAAAGAATGGGAGATTTAGCTATCAATATTGCTCACAGAACACAAAAGATGGATGAAGACCCCTCCCTGAAGCCTTGTTATTCTACTTTAGAGAAAATGTTTCAATCCACTATCCAAATGGTTCGCCTCTCCCTGCAATCTTTTATGAAAGAAGATATAAGCATTGCTAAAAATGTATTGGAAATGGACGATATGGTGGATTCCTGCCAAACACAAATTAAAAAAAAATCTAAACAAATTATGAAAGATCATCCTCATCTGATCCCAACTGGAGTAGAATTTATTATTGTCAGCAATGGTTTGGAAAGAATTGCAGATCATTCCACTAACATTGCAGAAGAGATTATCTTCCTGCAAACAGGGTATGATATTCGCCATGGCAGTTGATCCATCAAAAATACTTGTTATCGAAGATGAACAAGACATTCGTCAATTGATGTGTTTGCACTTAAACCGCAAAGGTCACAACACTCAAGAAGCTATCAATGGAAGCAAAGCTTACGAAATGTTAGAACAAAACTCTTTTGACCTGATTATTCTGGATTGGATGTTGCCGGGGATGAGCGGTCTGGAGCTTTTATCATGGATTCGAAATAAACCTCTTCCTTTAGGAGCCACTCCCATTTTGTTTGTCACAGCCAAATCTGAACCGGAAAATATTGTTAAAGCTTTGCAAACAGGAGCAGATGATTACCTGATAAAGCCTTTTGATTTACGTGTACTGATGGCCAGGGTTTCCAGTTTGCTCCGCCGTCATGAAATTAAGTATTTAGAAAAGTCGAATGCCTCGTCCAAACTAACTATTGGAGATTTAACTTTAGATCGAGAAGCCCATAAAGTATTTATACAAAATCAAGAGGTGACTTTAACTTTATCAGAGTTTTTGCTTCTGGAAACTTTACTTAAAAACCAGGGAAAAGTTCTTTCCAGACAACAATTAGCTTCTTACATACAAGGGGAAGAAACAAATGTTACCAGCCGTACTATTGACACTCATACGTCTATTTTAAGAAAAAAAATAGGTCATTATGGAAAGCTTATTGAAACAGTGAGAGGTGTCGGGTATCGTATTGGTTACCTGAAGTAACAAAAGTATGAATAAAAAATTTCCTTTTTCTTTATTGATATGGGTTTTAAAAAAATACTCTCTTATATCTTTAGCCGGCTTCATCGTTTATTCTCTATTTCTATGGTTTGTGACAAAAACAATCTTTCCAGTCATTCCTAAAGAATTTTTGTTTTATTTCACAATATTATTACTGCTATTAGGATTTATCCTGTGTTTATCTTTAGGTATTTTAGCAACATTTTTATATCTAAAGCCTTTAATGACAGTGATACAAAAAATAGAACGCATTGCCCATATTTCCAATCCAGACAATACTTCAACAAGCCAGTCAACTCTCTTTAAACATATAGAGACAAGTCAAACTCCCGGAGAGTTTTACGACTTAAATAAAAACCTGGATTTGATTTATAAGAATATTAAACAAACTAGTGTACACCTGATACGTGAAAAAGCAGAACTGGAAGCTATTGCCGCATCTGTTTCTGATGCCATTATTGCTATTGATTCTCATAAGACAATTATCTTTTCCAATCCACAAAGTAAAAACTTATTTCCTATGATAGAGCCTCAAAACCCCATCCAAGAGGTTGTCAATAATAAAGAAATTTTAGAAAATTTAGAAAAATGTCTGACATTAGGATCCACATTTAACTGGGATCTCACATTAAATATAGGAGAATACCAAGCTCCACGTATATTTAATATTTCTATTTCACCTCTTGTGCACATTCAAAGCCAAGTGAATGGAGCTGTGATTGTGTTTTTTGATAAAACTGAAATTAAAAATACAGAGAAAAGTCATATTGATTTTGTGTCCAATGTTTCACATGAGTTAAAAACTCCTCTAACTTCTATCAAAGGTTTCTTAGAAACAATGTACGCTGATTTAGAGGAAAAAAAGTATGACCAAATCAATAATTTTTTAAATATTGTCAGTAAGAATGTGGCTCGATTGATTGAACTGATTGATGACCTTTTAAGCCTCTCTCATATTGATTCTATTTCTCATTTAAACAAACAAGAAGTGAACACCAGAGAAATCACTGCAGTGGCTTGTGAAACGATTCCAATGAGTAACCACAAGATGAACTATATTTTCAAAGCAGATACGGTATTAGCTTCCCGTCAATGGCTGGAGCAAGTGCTTTACAATCTGGTTCATAATGCTGTTAAGTACACACCAGCAGATTCTGAAATTGATGTTATTTGGGAAAAACATCCACACTTTATTTTACTCACAGTCAAAGATAATGGAGAAGGCATCCCTTTACGTCACCAGCACCGTATTTTTGAAAGATTTTACCGTGTGGATGAAGATCGCTCACGTGAAAAAGGCGGAACAGGTATTGGATTGGCAATTGTAAAACAAGTGATGGAAAAACATGGAGGCCATGTTTATTTGACCAGCCGAAGACGCGGCAAAGGCGCTAAACTCACCTGTACTTTCCCTCGATAGATCTTCTTTTAAAAAAAGAAGCAAAACCTTAGCTTCTCTTCGTTTGTAGGGTTTCACATCTATATTTTGATAGAAATCATAGTGGGTAGGAAATACTTTGTATAAGTGACTCAAAGCTCAGACACACAACTCGTTTGAGCCATTTAAGAAAGGTGGTTTTGTATCAATCTTAAGATATTTTCTTTTGAATATTCTTTTACCGTTGCTCCGGCGGAATGTTCATGTCCTCCCCCACCTAAATCTTCCGCCAACTTGGAAATAGAAACAGACTGCTTGCTTCTAAAACTTAATTTATATTGCCCTGGATTTTTCTCAATACTTACAAAACCTACAAGCACAGATTTTCTCTTCATCACCAAATCCAAAGCATCTAAAATATGAAAAACACTGATACTTAGTTTTTGAAAAGACTCATAATCACATTCTATAAAAGCCACAGTCTGATCTTTATTATATTGAACCTGATTAAGTAGTTGAACCATCCCTTTCCAGGCCTGTTGATCATAACGACAGAAAAGCTCTTCATAAATTTGATTCACATCCACTTGATGGCACAATTTTGAACATGTGTAAAAAGCACCCGATAAATTCTTTGAACTGCGAAACATCCCCGTATCAAAAATAATACTAATGTAAAGAGCCCGAGCCACCTCCTGAGTGATAGGCACTTTCATCTCTTCAAATAAAGCATGACAAAGCTCCCCGGTACTGGCCGCATTTTCATCTAAAAACATATTCAAACCTTCTGTGAAAGACAGAGGCGAATGATGATCAATAAAAATTTGTGTCTTTGTTTTTTGTTTTAATTCAGAATACAAAGGCTCAACCAACCTCGGATCATTAGTATCAAAAATAAGGGCTAAATCTGCCGAGTGTACTTGGTCTTTTTGATAGACAGAGATGTAATCCTGATAATTTATGAAATCATAACGTTTGGCAATTTCATCCACAGCTAAAGACTGCACCTTTTTTCCTAAATTTTTTAAAACATGGTGAAAAGCTAGAATAGAACCCAAGCCATCCGCATCACAATTTTTATGAGTGGTTAAAACAAAAGACTGAGATTCAAGAATTTTCTCAGATAACAAGGCAGTATTAAAACTCATTAGACCCCTTTATAATTGTACACCAAATAAATAAAGTCCTAACTGAGCTATTGCTAAAAAAGTAAAGAAACCAAAAATATCTGTAATCATTGTGACTAACACCCCACTCCCAGCCGCAGGATCTCTTTTAAATAAACTCAGTAAAATAGGAATTACAGAACCCATAAAAACAGCCATTAAACAATTCAAAGCCATAGCAATACAAATCACCCCAGACACCAATAGACTTCCTTTCCATAAATAAGTAATCACTCCAGCACTAATACCCATAACCACTCCCATTACTAAACCAACGATAAGTTCTTTGAACAAAGAAGCAGTAAAAGGAGTAAAGCGAAAATCCCCTGTGGCCATCCCGCGAGTGGTCACTGTCAAAGTTTGTATCGCTGTATTTCCTCCCATACTGGCTACAATATTTTTTAAACTTGCTAAAATAATCAAGCGACTCATGGTTTCTTCAAACAGTGAAATAACAGAACTGGCCAAGACAGCTAGAATAAGATTCAAAAACATCCAAGGAAGACGATTTTTAATACTCATCCATGGACTGGAATGAACTCTTTCTTCTGTATGAAGACCTGCCCTAGCATAAATATTGGCTGTATTTTGCTCCTGTATAATATCAATAATATCATCCATAGTAATAAGCCCTAAAAGTTTTTGATCTTTATCCACTACAGGCAAAGCTAAAAAATCATAATGAGCGGCTACCTTAGCCACGTCTCTCGTTGAAACAGTATCATGCACATAAATCACTTCTCGCTTAATCAGTTTTTCCAAAGGTGTATCTGCCGGTGCTGTGGCCACCTGTCTCATGGATACAACACCAATCAGCCGGCCTTGATCGTCTACACAATAAGTATAAAAGATAAACTCTTCGAGAGACCTTTCTCTTAATTTTTTAATACTGTCAAAAGCACTCATTTGAACCGGCAAAGCAAATACAGGAATGCGCATAATACGCCCCGCCTGATTTTCAGAATATTTCAAAAACTTTTGAATCTGCTCCCTGCGGGAAGATAGAGCTAAAATCTCATCCTGCTTTTCAGGCTCTATAAATTGAAGCAGATAAATAAGATCATCCATTTGAGCAGAAGCGAAGAGACCATCCATCTGTTTTTTTGGCATATCTCTTAATAGAGGAATCAATTTGTCAGAGGGCATTTCTTCTAAAACCGAACCTAACTTTTGTATCTCAATCAAAACAGAAATAATTTGAGACATATACTGATCTTCATAAGACAAAAAGGAGGCTATATCTGCCGACTCCATTTTCTCCAATAGGGACTTAGGGCTTATTTGATTTTTTAAAGTCTGTTCCAGATCAAAAAATTGTCTTTTTACTCTATTTATATTTTTCATTTTATATTACTTCGTGTATTCTATTGGATGTTAGATAATGTGTGTTACCATATCTACAAAATACTTTTATGGTTGCATGAAAGAAAATTTTTAAATAGTCTTTTTTTCGGAGAAATGGAAATTGACGTCCAGAAGACCTATGACTGTGCATGGCAAAGCTCAGCTCGAAAAAGAACTCAAACACTTAATTGAGATCAAAAGACCACAGGTCATAAAGGCCATCGAGGAAGCTCGCGGTCATGGTGATTTAAGTGAAAATGCTGACTATGACGCCGCAAAAGAACAACAGGCTCTAACAGAAGCCCGTATTGCAGAAATCTCAGATAAAATCGCCAATGCTGAAGTCGTGGATCCTTCCAAACTCAAATCAGATAAAATTATCTTTGGAGCCCATGTCTCCTTAGAGGATGAAAATGGCAACAAAAGCAATTATCAAATTGTTGGTGAAGATGAATCGGATATTAGTCAGAAAAAAATCTCAATCAATTCCCCTCTAGCTCGAAATCTCATTGGAAAAAGAAAGGATGAAAGCTTTGAATTTCGAAGCCCTAAAGGAGAACAATCTTACACCATCACTGATTTTGATTTCAAATAAGATGCTCAGGAACATGAGAAGGAGCTTCCATAGGTGCATCCCATTCTTTTGGAAAGAGCTTTCGAGATAAAAAAGAATTTTTGAAAACACTTTCCAGTTTACCGCCAAATTTATCTGCCCAATTTTTCTGAATAAACAGTTTCACCTTAAAGACTCTCTTATTATCACTTAATAAGTGAGCAATATAATCATCACTGGTTAAAATCCGATCCACAAGATTTAATTCTTTAGCTCGAATGCCATACCAATACTCCCCTGTAGCAACTTTGCTGATATCCAAAGAAGGTCTATTGGAATAAACATGCTCTTTAAACAATTTATGCATATCTTCAATGTCTTGAAGTTGTTTGGCTTTTCCTTTCTCTGAAATTTCACCAAACATACTCACTGTTCTTTTGTACTCACCAGCTGTTAATTGAATGTAATCAATATCCTTGCTTTTCAAAAATCTATGTAGATTAGGCAATTGAAAGACAACACCAATAGAGCCTACAATAGCAAAAGGAGCCGCCAAAATTGTATCTGCCACACAAGCCATCATATAACCTCCGCTGGCCGCCACTTTATCTATACAAACTGTTAAAGGAAGTTTGTTATCTTTGATTCTTTTAAGCTGGCTGGCCGCCAAGCCATAGCCATGAACAATTCCGCCAGGACTTTCGATGCGTACAATCACTTCATCTTTTTTTGGATCTGCCACTTTTAAAATAGTGGAAACCTCATCTCTGAGCATTTCAACTTGGGAAGCTTTTATATCCCCTTTGAAATCCAAGAGAAAAGCAACAGGACCATAGATATTTTTCTTCTCCTGATCTTGTCTTTTCTTTTTGAGTTTTTTAACCAGATTTCCAAAAGTTTTTTTACCAGTTGTTACCTTTTTCACCTGTAAATAATAAGATTCCAGCTGTTTGCTTAAGTCTTCCACTTTGATGTGTTTCTTTTGTTTTTTTTCAGATTTTTTAATCAAACGAACTAAAAACCCAAGAACCATAGTCACAGCTAAAGCAATAACTAGAACTTTCGCAACCCAAGTTAAAGCCGTCATAAAAGTTTGGCCTAACACCATTAAAAAATTAAAAACATCACCCATATTCATAAACACACTGCCTTTAAATGGTCGAATGCAAAATAAAGGAATTAAACATAGGAGACCTTACACTTTGCAGATCAAACTCATATAAAATCCATCAAGCACTGTCAAGCTTGGTTCTCTGTCATCTTCCAGCGGAAGCAAGGATCCATTCTTTCTTCTTTTAAAAAAAGAAGCAAAATTAGTACTTATGATATGATGAAATGCTCTACATAGAGACTCAAACTGCAAACACACAACTTGTTTTCGCCTCTATGTAGGCTCCTGTAAATGCACAGGAATGGCTTTTTTCTGGTATTGCCTTCCTACTGTTCTTCTTTTACCCTGAATAAAGTATGCACGATATTATAAAATACTTTGTTATTATTTTTCTAAGTTCATCAGTTTGGGCTGACAATCATTGGGCAAAGAAAAAAACAAACTTTGAGCAACATATTCAAGAAGCTTACCAAAGAAAAGCAAATAAATTAAAATCCAAAAAGAAACACAGCCAATATAAACAAAAATTAAAATTAAATAAATCCAAATTAAAGTGGGCTTTTCTTGAAAACCGACTGCAAAGAGATAACAAAGACAAAGCTCAAAAATTACTTAACTTTTTTATAAATCCAAAGAAAAATAATAAAGAACATTTAAAAAGAAAATTTATAGAAAATAAAAACAAAAGTAAGAAATTAAAAGAAAAATATAAAATTCCCTTAGAAGAACAGCTTTTCTTATAAAAGCCGTCTCAAATCAATGCAAAGCTTTCCCTTTTGATGAGGATATCTTCTCACCCGTAAATAGTATCTGCTCCAAAGCAAGTCCTGTTAACTTTTGTAAGCGGCTGACAAACCACCACAATGTCCATCCGGATATGACAGTCAAAGGCAAACCAATAACTAAAAAACTAATCCATGTCATATCTGCAATTTGCTCATTTAACATGTTTTGTTTATCTACACCAAAGAGCACACTCTTATCCTCGAAAATCCTTATCCCCAAAATAAAATTCAAAACAGCGCTAAAAAAAAAGCAATAAGACAGGTAAAGCGTGGATTTTCTTAAAAGTTTTTCATAATGATTTTTTTTCGATAGTGAATCAATGTGAAAAGCAATGGCTTCTGTCCGAAAGATAGAAGATTTGTTAACCACCCATTTCATCAAGGATTTATCTGTAAAACTTGAAAATAAAACCCAAAACCCAATCAAACAAGGGATAGCCGCTTCTTTGACTGCAAACCAAATCCCTTCCAAAGTAAATAAAGCAAAACCACCCGTCAGCAAAATATTGACAGTGCCTACAATAGATAAAACGTTTTTATGCTTATTATTTTTAATGTAATCTATAATTCCGTAAACCACCGGAAAGCTTAAAGCTACACATAAAGAAATAATAGGATTTAAGCTAGGAAACAAACGGGAGCTGTAATTTAAAATAACTACAGGAAGAGCTATGTTAAAAGCTAAACTAATTAATGGATTTTCATTCTTATTCATCATCTGCTTATACTATTGTTGTTTCATTCTGGCACCTAGTATAATTCTATTTTCTACATATTCTCATACTTCAGTCATGTTTTACACTTGTGCAACCTGAAACATCGCTGACACTTTATACCGGACACATCATTGACAGTTTATCCAAAGGATTGTCCAAAGGAACAAACTTACAACTGTCTTCATCAAAGCAACCTATGTCATAATCCATAAAGGTTACTTTCCATATTCCATCATCCACTTCCGTTAATCCCACAAAACCACGTCATCCCCGCGAAAGCGGGGATCTCCTTCATATTCATCTGGATTCCTGCTTTCGCAGGAGCGAAGTGGTTGAGGTGCCAACCGAAAACCGCTGAGCCAAAAGTAAACGTCATCCTCGCGAAGACAGAAATCTCCCTGTACATTATTATGAAACTAATTTTTAAAGAGTGGAAGTATGATAAGAAGGAAACTCACGATTGCGATTCCACACAGTAATCTTATTTGAAAATTGAGAGTAAAGATCATCAATAAGATGTCGAGGTTCTCTATTTGTAGATGTGATAAAAAAGCTTACTGAAGCAGAAACCACCCGGATAACACCTGTGTATTTTCCATCTTCAGTTCTTAAAACCCAAGCCACTTTGATAGCTTCACTGGGAGATTTATCTTCAACAGAAGAGTAAATCTGTTTGCAATAAGACTTTAAGACTGACGTAGGGTTAAAACCTTTAAAAATGAAATTATCTTCATCAAGTAAACACGGATCTAACATAATTACCACCTTACTTCGCCCACTGATTTACATAAAAAAATACTTCTGAATGGACGGCTCCCTAAATTTCACAAAATACATTCAATCTTACTGCGCTAATACCCCACTATCTCAGCAATTTAATTAACAGCCAATACAATGGTACGTCAATAACTTGACTCATAGTGTTTATAAAAAATTATCAAAAGACCTTAAAATCAACCAAAAGTGGATTTTTAAAATGACGAATGTCTATTTTTTGACACAATAGAATATATTTCAGCATTAAAAAGTTAATGCACAATATGATTTTCTACACGTGATAAAGCCATACAAGCTGTGCAACGAGCTTCTTCTCTTAAAGAACTCTTTGAAATGGATTCAACATAAATATCTAAATCACCACAACAAAGAGGGCATTTATTTTGCTCATCTAAGAACTGAGTCTTTTCCCCACTATCTTCAATAATTCTTTGAGTTTTTTCCATAACAATCACCTCCCTTGTTAAATAACGTGCAAATAAGGTGACAGGGCTAAAGCATTAATCAGTCCTTGCAGGACAAAGAATATTTACACGGATCTGGGAAGACAAGGACACTCGATCTTCCAGAATAGTCAGATTTTTCCCTTCTAATTCATATCTGATATTTTGACTATCACCATCATCCACTAAGCGAACATTCTGAACCCGATAAGGCTCACAAGGCAGTGTAATAGGCAAAGGCTCTTGCAAATACTCAGAAAGACGACCTAATTGAGCTCCATAGTTCCTATCACAAATAGATAAAACTTGCCCAGGTGTTATATAAGGGTATTCTCTTAAAATACTTCCTGAAGGTTCAGCAAAATCTGCATATATTTCCCCATAGTAACCCTTACCCAATGATTCATCCTGCTCTTCCAAACAATCGTCATCTCCAGGGGGAATAATAATAGCATGCACACTGATTCCTGTATGCACACCAATTCTTTGAGCCACTCTACTGTAAAAATTACGAGGATCATCACAAGATCTTAATCTGTAATCAGTTCTATTCAAAGCCCACTGTTGTTCACGATATTCCTGAGAGGACCTCTCATCTTCATCAGAAAGAATAATCACCATTAAATGAGACGTGGTTCTAAAGAAATCCCTTTGAGAAGAAATATCCAAAGATTTGTTTAAAGCACAGATCGCTCTTTCATCATCCGGACACAAATCCGCCTTTCCTGCTTGCATGCATTCGATCGACTCAGACCTCTGAACTGCATTCTTAAACATTCTAATATTCTCTTCATGCTGAGACTGACTCTCCTCTTCATTGGAAAGATATTTGCGGCCATTGCTAAACTTAATAAAATGACCATCCTGATAGGTGCGATCTTCATTATTTGGAGAATCAGATGTATCAACAGTTATCATAGCAATTCGATAGTCTAAATACTTTATACTATCCAAAAATTGATCAAATTGGTTGGCAATATTTTGCTGTTCTACATACATAGATCTGGAATTATCTATCACAAAAATAATATCCACCACTCCCATATTATATGTATTGGAAAACCTAATAACATCAGGGCCGGAAGGATTTTGAACTGGGGTTAAAGAACCTGTACCAGGTAAATTTGGATCTACTGGCCTGATAGCACCCGGGCCTCCACTGTCTGCAGATACAAATTCAAGAGATCCATCATCTCTACCATCAGTTGTTGGTGGAATCGTCTCACAGTTGGCATCATCCAAATCAGACATATCAAAGTCATCACAGCTCATAGGAGGTTTATAGTTAAAAGCTATCTGATCGTTACAGCCAATTAACTGCACAGATAAAGTCAAGCCTACTGTAATCAGCAGGAATAGAAGCTCTTCTCGGTATTCTTTGAGCCATTTTAAGAAATTTTCCCAAACCTTTTGTATAGACATCTCAAGCTTATAAACGGCAAAATTCTTAAGAAATATTAGTTTTTTTAAGTAATATTCAACATTTTCTCATTCCTATAGAAAATGGTGTTTTAAGATATGAAAAAATCAAATTTTAATGGAATTTTCTTTTTGGACCCTGATTAGACAATAAATCCACTTTCAAGTAAGCTTTGAAAAAAAATCACACTAAAGGCGATCCAAATGAAATATAAAGCTCCCTTTCATTCCCCCAACACAGACAATACCTTTATCGATGTACAATTTTTAATTCTCCACTATACAGGCTGTTCTTTGAAAAAAACTTTTGAAATTTTTAAAAACCCCGACAAAAAGGTATCTTCTCATATTGTCATTGATCAAAAAGGTATTATTTACGAAATTGTTCCTTGTTTAAAAAAACCTCTTAAAGCCTTCCATGCTGGAAACAGTGTTTGGAAAACATGGGAAAATCTTAATAACTTCTCCATTGGTGTAGAACTAGTTAATTTCAATGGAAATTTATTTGATTATACTGAGGAACAATACAGCTCTCTAGCTCAATTGATCCTGCATTTACAAAAAATCTATCCAACTCTTCAATCTCCGGATCGAATCCTGGGACATGAGCATATTGCGGGGTTTCGAGGCAAAGTGGATCCAGGCACACAATTTAACTGGAATAAGATGTTTACAGAAGCTTACCCTTCAAAAAAAATACCAGAAAGACAGCCTGTTCTACCCTCGTATTTAAAAGAACGTTTTAAAGATTTAACCGAACAACTCGATTCTAGAGAAAAACAATGGGATACATTAAATACTTTACTGGAAAAACAATACCTTCATCACCTTCAAACAGAGGGAAATTAAAAACCTTTCTTTAGTTTTGGAGGTCTTTTTGCAGAATCTTTTTTAGAAGATTCTTTCGCATTCCATAAGACAATTGCAACTGCTGTGACCCCTACTGCAATTAAAACTAAAGCTCCCCACTTTTGAATTTTCAATTTTTGGGATGTACTCTGCAAATCCTCAACATTTTTTTGAATTTTATTTGAAGTATAAAGTTGTGAAGAATTCATTGTGGAAGGACTCTCTTTTAAATGATTCGCCCATAAACAAAAGTTTGGAAAAAGAACTTGGTTCTGATCTATACCTTTAGAGAATATAGGATGCTGACAGCTTCCACTCACTAATGGAGTTGTAATAATTCTTTTTTGCACAAGCTTAGATAAAGAAATAATACGGCTCCATTTCTTATGAGAAGAACTTAAAGCCGTCACTCTATATTCCCCATAAGAAAGTTCAACGATATCTTGCATAGAAACACGACGTCCATTGATCAACACAATCTCATGGAAAGGAAAAACCTGCCGGAAAGACACAGAAAGTTTAGTTTGTTTTTTCTTAATAGAGTTAAATTTTTGAATTAAAGGCGGAGGAAATAAATGAGTGTCTGGATCCAAGTGAGGAGCAAAAACAACAGCGGAATACAAGAGAGCTTCTGATTCCAAACCCTTCCATTCAATTTGAGCAAGCCGAAGAAAAGAATAAAAAATAACTTTCTTAGCTTCATCCACCCAATCTTTTTCATGTGCCATTTTAACAACAGAGCGAAAGTAATTTCCCGATTGATTCAAATGATCTTTTAAAAAAGATTTTTGTGCCTGCTCCAGTAATACCCTTAAATGTTTAATGGAATCTGATTGTTCTTGAATTTTTTCAAGCTGTCTCTGTGAATAGGGGGTGATATCTTCTGTTTGTACATACGCAAAAAATTCCTCCACAGGAGTTTGAGGAGCTTTTAAAATAACTGGCATAGAGTGGGAGGGTATTGTCACCAGTAAAATAAAAGGCAGAAAAAAAGATCGAAACATTTTAAGAACCTGCCTCAACAATAATGGATCTTTTTCTTCGCGGGCGCAGGATACGGGAGCCGCTGGCACTTGGATTTTGAACCACAGCATGAAACATCAACGAAGATTTTAAAAAGAGAGAAACTTGATCTTCCGGAATTAAAACTGAAAAACGACCTGTTTGAAGACGTACAGCACGCACAGCTTCTGCAAATTTATGAGGAGTGGATAAGTACTCCGGTTTATAATAAAGATCCACCACTCCATGAGATGAAATAAGGTCACTAACTGCTTCATGATTTTCCAGCTCAATCGGCACCATAACAAAACCCAGAGGAATATTATCCGACACTTGAAAAACAAGAGGTGCCGGTTCTTCCTTGTTACTTGTATAGTGAATCCAGGCAAAAAACAATGAAAATAAAGCCAACACACTAAAAACAACAAAATATTGTTTATAACTTTTAATGAGAGAAAATGCTGGTTGAACCATAATTCACATTTCGACCCATTTCATACTTTTTAATTTCTTTTCCGGATTTATCATACAAGTAAAAAATCGAAGAGAGAAAACCAAAGATAAAAATAATCATCCATATAAACTCGATAACTACCTGGCCTCTTTTTTTTCTATTATTATTCATACGACCTCCTTTTAAAAAAAAATTACTTTATCAATTTAATTTGAAAACTGTCTTTTAAATCATCTAAACTCACAGAACAATGATGATGAGAACTCCCCTTTAACCCTAAGTATTTTTGTAATGACTGAGGAACTAAAGCAAACCCATTCATACTCCATGAAATTTTTATATTCTGATTTTTAGAAAAATTTTGAACTGGCACATAGTCAGGAGAATCACTGGAAGTAGGTTCTTTACGAACAGCCAGCGGTGGCAAAGTAAATGTTTTTCTCACTCGATGCATATATTTTTTGGATTTTAATTTAAAAACCTGCCATTGAGCTTGAAGGCTGATTTTTGCCTGTTGTAAAATACCCTCTTGTTTTTTGGAAAAAGATTTTTGTGAAAGCTTAACTTCCTGTAAATTCTTCCAGGCCTTTGATATATTTATCGGCTCTAAAGACATGACAGCAGATTTATATCTAAGCTCTGCAATATTTCTTCTGATTCGTAAGAGTTTCGCTTGTATATTCATACGGATTAATTTTTTCAAAGAACCTTGAAGAGACTTTTGTATTTTTGCACCTGTTTTATAACATAGAAAATAAGCTTGATTATGCCTCTTTAGCACCAATAAAAATGAAAATGACAAAAGAAATATAGAAATAAATAAAGGAGATAGTATTAATAATGTCATTGTAATAAATCCTCTGGGATTTGAAGTATTCTTTTTAACTTTATATTCCAAGGCTGAATTTCCACAGAACCTGTCCATTTCCTCTTATCTCCTTTCAGATGAATATTTTTAATCTCTCCCCAAAATAAAACAAAACTACTTTTCCTCCTTATCTCTTTTTCGCAGTGAGCCTCTGCATTACCTTTAGCCATGCAAAAAAGAGATTCATAAAGTTGCTGATTGAAATAGGAGCGAACTCCCAAAAGCCATGAGATTTGAAAAACAGAAAAAATAACAAATACATAAATAGAAAGCAGAACAATAAATTCCAAAATAGCTTGTCCTTTTTTATTATTTTTTCTTAGTTTTGGGTTCACTGGCCGCTCCATTCATAAAATCACTCAAATCACTTTTTTGATAGTCTGAACTTTTCACTGAGTCTGTCTTGACTCTTTTATTAGTGCCTTGCAGAGCGTGAATGGCATTGGCAAAACGAGATTTCACTGTTTGATTTAAAACCCGTACAATGCTAATGGTAGCCACAGCCATTAAAGTCACTAAGATCAGGTATTCGATCAACCCCTGTCCTCTTTTTTTCTTCATAAGATGCCCCCTTTTGAATTTGTTCATATGTTTCTGAAAAACATACATGCAAAATCAGGGGCACCTATAAAGAGACAAAATGATGATTTTGAGCAGTGATTAGAACCACTTTTGATCATAAGCGACCAATAATGGTCATTTTAGATCTTATACTGACAAAATTATGAAGAAAGGCTGTGCGAACAAGCCATGCAAATTTCAAACATGCGTTTTGCAGCAGAGCGGACTTCCTGTCGCTCAGCCTCAAAGCCGAACTCACTTGAAGTCTTATTCACACAGCCTTTCAACTCAATCTTCAATAAAAATCATACCTGCTGTTCTGTCAGCAACTTAGTGAACATTTACAATTCAGGTATACTTTTGCTCAGTGATTTCGGCTGGCACCTCATCACTTTGCTCCGGCGAAAGCCGGAATCCAGTTGTATACGAGGGAGATCCTGACTTTCGTCAGGATGACATTGTTAAAGAGGTAACGTAAATCACACACACTTTTTAAAAGTTAAAATGAAAATTCAAACCAAGTTTACCCAGACGATCTCCTAAGTTTTCTGTGGAATCGTCTTCATCTGTATCGGATTCACCATTCTCACCCAAGACATAAAGTGGAGATAGTATTAGAGGGTTGTTCCAAAACGAGGTACAATCCACCATGTATGAGACATATTTGCCGAGCCATATAAAAGAGAAATAGAACGTACATCTACATCGTCATCTATTTCTTTTGGATGATTCCTGAATGCATTTACAAATTCTCCCACAGCTACTGATGTAAGGTTAGCTGATTTTGAATAACTTTGATTGATTCGAACATTTAATGCCAGCTCATATTTTTCATTGGGCTTAAAACTATACACAGGACCGATATAACTAAAATAACCAAGCAGAGAATCATCAGTGACTTTCTCATCCCCATATTCATTATCCCCCTTATTAAATCCAGCACCAAATAATAAAGACAGTGTATGTTGCTCACTTTGAATGAACTGATATTTTCCTTCCAAACCAATAAGAGGAAGCATTTCTCCCCACCATTGCATTTCGGCAAATACTCCTAAATCAAAATGATCAGAAAGTCCTCTTGTATATTCTATTCCAGTGATTGAGAGAATGGACGTACAAAAAATGTCTCTTCTTTTTTTACACTCTTTACTTTACCAAGAGTACCTACTGACACAACTACCTCATTATTGCCTTCACCAAGAGTTCAAGCTGTATGAGGTTTTGTAAGACGGGAAAAATAAAAAGATACACAACCGAATAGAGACGATACAAAAACTGAAAGCAGTAATACTTTAAAACCAAAAATAATTTTTTTCATTAGAAAGCTCCTTTTTTTCTAAGGTTCAAGATCACTTGAATAGAATTTATTATACCCCCATATTTCTTCAAGTTTTTGTTCACTCCCGATTGTCTTTGAGGGGGCCGCGACACAAAAAAAAGTTCATAATGACTTAAGTTGACTTTGAAAAGAGTTAACCTACTTTGAATCAAAAAAATGGCGAGCGAGCTGAACTGTATTTTGAAGTAAGACAGCAATGGTCATCGGGCCTACTCCCCCTGGCACAGGACTGAAATAATCCAAAACATTTTCCAAGCCATCCGGACAAACATCTCCTTGCAGAATGGTCTTACCCTCTTTGGAAATTCTATGAATCCCCACATCTATCACCACAGCACCTTTTTTAAAATCCTGAGCTTTCAACAAATGATGTTTTCCACAAGCTGCAATCACCACATCAGCCATCTTTGTATGCTCTTTTAAAGAAGGTGTTTTGGAATGACAAACAGTCACTGTGGCATTTTTTTTCAATAACAGCTGAACCATAGGAAGACCCACAATCAAACTACGACCCACCACCACCACATGACGGCCTTCGAGGGGAATCTGATAATATTCAAGCATTGCCATAATACCTTTAGGAGTACAGGGGCAGGGATGTACAAGAGAGGAGGAGGACCATAAAGCTCCCACACTTTCAGTGGTCAATGCATCCACATCTTTTTTTGAAGATAAATAAGAAAGCACAGTCTTTTGATCTAAATGTTTCGGTAGAGGGAGTTGAACTAAAATACCATGCACTTGCTCATCCTGGTTTAATGAATCTAATGTTTGCTCTAACTCTTCCTGCGGCACATCTTTTGGAAACTTTAAAAGTTTTGAACGAATACCCACTTCGTCACAAGCCATCATTTTACGTTTCACATAAATTTCGCTTGCGGGATTGTCCCCTGCCAAAAGCACACATAAGCTAGGATGAATCCCTTGTTTTTTCAATCCCTGCACTTCTTGTGTAACTTGATCTTTCAAAGTTTGAGCAACTATCTTGCCATCCATTCTCTTCATTTTAAATCCCTATCAAACAATTTTCTCTGATTTCTTGACCCTTTACATAAAACTGATTAAGTCTTAGATATGAAAAAGAAGAAAACCGAAAAACCTCAATCAGTCAAGCTGACAAAATCACAAATTCGAAGAATTCCAAAGTTAGTGGAATTATATAAAACTATTAACACATATTCTCTTCGAGAAGAAGCTTATGCAGTCGCTTTAGAAACATACGTGCATCTAAAAAAGAAAAAGAAAGACGCATAATACTCCAATT
Organism: Bdellovibrionales bacterium; assembly: GCA_965197855.1. GTDB lineage: Bacteria > Bdellovibrionota > Bdellovibrionia > Bdellovibrionales > UBA1609 > JAPPLG01. Next base: position 1,102,244 of record OZ240230.1, on the reverse strand, counting down.
ATGAATGAACTGAAAACCACGCCTCTTTTTGAAAGTCATAAAAAGCTTGGAGCTAAAATAGTTCCCTTTGCGGGCTGGAAAATGCCTCTGGAATTTTCAAATGCAAGAGAAGAACATTTATCTGTTAGAAAAACCGCAGGAATTTTTGATGTCTCCCATATGGGAGAAATCCGTGTCCAAGACCCTCAAGCTCTGGAGTTTCTCTCCTCTATTGTAACTAATAACATTCAGGATTTAAGAGAAAATCATTGTCAATATACACTTATGTGCAATGAACAAGGGGGTATTTTGGATGATATGATTCTTTATTGTCTCAAAAAACCTTCAGATTATCTTATATGTGTAAACGCTGGTAATATGAGTAAAATATTAAAATGGATGAAGGCATTTACAAGTATTTCTATAGAGGATGTGAGTAAAAAGTGGGGACAAATTGCCATACAAGGGCCTGATGCAAAAATATTGATAGAAAAAATTTTTCAATCAGTAAACTTAAAAAGATTTCAATTTCAATTTTTCAATTTCCTTGGAGGCATGCACCTTATTTCCCGCACCGGTTACACTGGAGAGGATGGATTTGAAATTTTATCTCCTTATGATCAAGTTTCAAATCTTTGGGAAGAACTTCTTAATTTAAAAGTAAAACCGATAGGCTTAGCCGCGAGAGACACCTTGCGTTTAGAAATGAAATATCCTCTTTACGGCCCTGACATGGATGAAACAGTGTCTCCATATGAAATGGGTTTAAGCTGGGCTTGTAAAAACAAATCTGCTTTTATTGGAAAAACAGCTTGTCTCAAAGAAACTCAAAGAAAGTGGGTGGGTTTTGAAGTTTTAGAAAAATCGGGAATTCCTAGACACTCTTATTCTCTCTTTTCCAAAAATAAAGAGTTGATAGGGCATGTAACCAGCGGAGCTTTGTCCCCTTCCTTGGAGAAAATGATAGGGCTTACTTTAATTGAAAAAGATTTCTCTCAGTCGGGAAGCCGTTTTTTTGTGCAAATTCATGGAAATTTAGTTCCCTCTCAAGTGGTCCCCACCCCTTTTTATACAAAAAATTAACTTTGTTTTTTAAACTGTCTTTTTATGTTTTGAATAAGTGAAATTTCTTTGCTAAAACTTCTACTTTAATATGAAGGAGGCTCTTTTTATGAATGATAATGATTTGGATATGCCAAGAAGGTTGATTGTTCCTACAGACAGTTTTTATTATACCAACACTCATGAATGGGTGTCTTTGGAAGATAAAAATGTAGTGACTGTGGGCATTACATATTTTGCTCAAGATCAACTGGGTGAACTTGTCAGTTGGAAATTGCCGCAAAAAGGTCAAATTTTAGAAAGAACGCAAGTGTTTGGATTAGTGGAAAGCAACAAACATGTCAGTGATTTATATGTTCCGGTTTCTGGAGAAGTTGTGGAAGTTAATAGCAGTCTCTCTCCTGGTTTAATTAGTGATCACCCTATGAGTGAAGGTTGGCTCATTCGAATTGAGATGAGTCGCGAAAATGATCTAGCTCAATTAATGGACCCTGCTAGTTATAAGAAATTTATTGAGAAAGAATTGGAAGCCTTATCTTGAAAATTAAAGCCCGCGTGGCGGAATTGGCAGACGCGCTAGACTTAGGATCTAGTACCGCAAGGTGTGGGGGTTCAAGTCCCTCCGCGGGCAATAAAAAATAAAAGACTACCTGCAAAAGTGATTTTTTATTTTTTCATTACCTGGGACTTGAAATGAGCGAACGATTTGTGTTAAGTGTGAAAACACTCAATACAAAGCAGAAAATCCGGATGATTTTCTGAGCGAGCGAAGTGAGGTGACGCAAGGAGTGAGCGTGAAGCGAACAACTGTAGTGACCAAGTCCCTCCGCGGGCATGTAAAGATGAAAGCAATAATCCCTCTGGCCATATCCCTTATTATTGTAATGCCCATAACAGGAACAGCTGAACTTGTTAAAGAAAGTAAAGGACAACTTTCTCTTTCATACATCGGAAATCAAGTCTCAAAACAATGGAACCATCAACCGTCTCTGCAATATATCCCTGAGTTAACACTAAAATATAAATTTTTAGAAAATTATCTCTGGGATATAAATGCTTCCGCTAATATTTTTTATGGAAAGATGGAGGATTGTACTTCTAATAATTATTGTGCAAAAACAAACATATATAGACTCAATACACAGCTAAAAACTGCACATAGTGATCTGAGAGTTGGACTTCAAAAAATAAACTTCGGGCCTGCCATTATATTACGGTCACTCATGTGGTTTGATCAAATAAACCCAACGGATCCACTCCAACTCACTGAAGGAGTTATTGGAATCAGATATCGGTATTTTTTTATGAATAATGCGAATATTTGGATTTGGAGTCTATATGGAAATAAAGACCCTAAAGGATATGAATGGATTGCGACTCAAGAAGACACACCGGAATTTGGGGCAAGAATACAATATCCATTAAAAAATGGAGAATTGGGATTCAGTATGCATGGACGTAAAACAGAAAATATAAAATTAAAACAAAAATCAAGTACAGCAAGTCCTATAGAAACGAGATATGCTATTGATGGAAAATTTGATTTGGATATTGGGCTTTGGTACGAATATGTTCTTATTAATCAGGGCGCCAACCCAGAACTTCAAAGCAAATGGTTTGAATCCTGCACTGTAGGCGCTGACTACACCTTTGGAATTGGCAATGGATTACATATAACTGTGGAGCATCTGATAACAAACTTCAAAAAGAGCATTTTAAAATGGAATAGAGTATCGCACACGAGCGCCATTCAACTTAGTTATCCTATAAGTGTCCTGGATTCAATTTCCTTCCTTGAAATGTATTTATGGGAACAAAAACAAAGTATTCACTATCTAAGCTGGAATAGATCTTACAACGATTGGATGTTCAATTTTGGAGTATTTTCTGCTCCAAAAGAAGTCCAAAATAATAATATTCATTTTTCAGGTCATGGACTTTACGCTATGATCATCTTTAATTATTAGAAGGGCAGGTAAGAATTTATGGATAAAGAAATCATTATAGAAATAAAAGGAGTGACAAAAAAATTTCTTACTGGAGGTAGCGATTTTACTGCTTTAAAAGATATCAATTTGAAAATTCGAACACAAGATTTCATGGGCTTGGTGGGCCCCAGCGGATCCGGAAAAACAACTCTACTTAATCTTGTTGGAGCTTTAGATGTGCCAACAGAGGGAAGTATCAAAGTGTTAAATAATAATACTGCAAACCTTAGTCATTTCGAAGCGGCAAACCTTCGAAAAACAACAATAGGTTTTATTTTCCAAAGCTATAATCTTCTTCCAGTTTACACTGTCTTTGAAAATGTTGAATTTCCATTATTGATTTTGAAAAAACCGCCAGCATATAGAAAACAAGCTGTGGATGAAGCCCTTAAGTGGGTCGGGTTATCAGATAAAGCTAATTCTCGTTTCTCTCAACTTTCCGGAGGAGAGAGTCAAAGAGTGGCTGTAGCTAGAGCTATTGTTAAAAAACCACAGATTGTTATTGCAGATGAGCCGACAGCCAACTTAGATGCTAAAAACTCACATAACATTCTAAATACAATGGTCGAACTAAATAAAACCCTGGGTGTTACATTTTTATTTTCTACTCACGATCAAAAAGTCATCGACTATTTAAGAAGAAAGGTGACTCTCATTGACGGCACTATCTCAAGAGACGAAACACTGAAACCCACAAGAAATGGAGAGTAAATTAAGTGAATATATTATTTAACCTGGCAATAAAAAACATTCGATCCACAGGTCTGCGCACATGGCTTAATGTACTTACACTCTCTGTTGGTTTTGTTTTTGTTATATGGATGCAGGGACTCATGAATGGACTCATCCAACAAATGGAATCCGCTCAAATTGACAATGAATATGCAGGCGGGCAGTACTGGCATAAAGAATATGACCCTCTTGATCCACTCACTATACAGGACGCTCACAGCCAGCCAGATACAGCCTTACAGAATTTAGTTGAAACAGGTCATGTGACTCCTATTTTATTAGCTGTGGGTTCTCTCTACCCTGATGGGCGCGGACAATCCGTTTTGCTCAGAGGCATCAATCCCACCCAACAAATTATTTCAATACCCTCACATGTTTTAAAAAATGAAAATGATGATCAAATACCAGCCTTAATAGGAACAAGAATGGCTAAACACACAAATCTCAAGATGGGAGATACAGTCACCTTAAGATGGAGAGATACTCATGGTATTTTTGATGCCATAGATATTACAATTGCACATATTATGAATATGCCTGTACCGGGATTGGATACAGGACAAGTTTGGCTGTCTCTGGAATCTCTCAGAAAAATGACAAACTTGCCAAATTCAGCCACTCTTTTCATAGCTAAAAAAGACACAGAATCATTCGTCAATGATCCATCCTTTCAACTTAAAAGCCAAAAATTCCTTTTAAAAGATATACAAGCATTGTTTGAAACAAAAAAAACTCCTCGTTATATTTTATATGCATTTTTAATGGGAATGGGGCTGTTAGCTATTTTTGATACTCAAGTGTTAGCTATTTTTAGAAGAAGAAAAGAAATCGGCACACTCATGGCGCTCGGAATGAACAGATTGCAAGTGGTATGGTTATTTACCATCGAAGGCAGTCTGAATGGGATTTTGGCTATGCTACTTGGCGCCGTTTGGGGAATTCCATTAATAGTTTACACAGCTGTGATAGGTCTCCCTATTCTGAAACTGACAGATAGTTATGGGTTTGCCATAGGATCACGCCTCTATGCTTCTTATGCCCCTGGTGTTCTGATCATTACTTTATTAATACTGCTTTTAAGTGTTGTGATTGTAAGTTTTTTACCATCAAACAAAATTTCACATATGAAAACCACAGATGCCCTGAGAGGGAAAGCTTAATGCTTGGTTTTATTTTAAAAGGACTCTTAAGAGATCACCATAGAAGTTTACTTCCGATCATCACCATTGGAACAGGTGTTATGTTAATGACAGCTTTTGACGGATATATGAAAGGTGTAAAGGATGATATGTTATCCACAAGTGCAAAACTTGAGCATGGCCATATGAAAGTGATGACAAAGGAATATGCAAAGATCGCTCATCAAATGCCTAATGACCTTGCTATCGTTCATGCGGATCAAGTTTTAAAAAAATTAAAGACTCTTGATCATGTTGATTGGGTTTCCCGAATAAAATTTGGAGGACTTTTGGATATTCCAAACCAATTCGGTGAAACCAGGTCACAGGGACCCGTCAGAGGAATAGGGATTGATTTGATTTCCTCAAATTCCACTGAAGTAGAAAGACTTGACATAAAAGCGGCTATTATTGAAGGTCAATTGCCCTCCCAACAAGGAGAAGTCCTTGTCTCCAAAAAACTTGGTGAAAACTTAGATATTAAACTTGGAGATACAGCCACCTTGATTGGCTCCACTGCCACAGGAAGTATGGCTATTTACAATTTTAAAGTTGTTGGCTTTATTAATATTGGTATCCCTATGCTTGATAGAAACATGATGTTGGCTGATATTACTGATATTCAATATGCTTTGGATATGGAAAATTCTGTGGCAGAAATTTTAGGCTTTTTCAAACAGGGATATTATTCAAAAAAAATGGCTGAACAGCTCAAACAGGAATTTTCTTCTTTATCTATGGACAAGAAATTAAATGGTAATGAGTTAACCATTTCCTCCATTGAAGAGGCAGAAGGATTGGGAGAATATTTTAAAATGATGAGCACTTCAATGGTTATCATAATCGGTGTTTTACTTTTATTAATGAGCATTATAGTTTGGAATTCAAGCTTGATGTCCGGATTAAGAAGATACGGTGAAATGGGGGTGAGACTGGCCATGGGAGAATCCAAAAAAGAACTCCTGCACTATATGCTTTATGAATCTGCACTTATTGGTCTCATTGGAGCTACACTGGGAGCCTCCTTGGGAATGGCCTTTTGCTATTACCTTCAGGTTGTTGGATTTGACGTATCAGAAACGATGCAAAAATCCACTGTGTTGATGTCTCCTGTTATGAGAGCACGAGTCACCATCGAAGGTTTTTTTATTGGACTGATTCCTGGCGTCCTTTCTTGTATTATTGGAACCGCAATGGCTGGCATGGGAATCTATAGAAGAAATACAGCTTCGTTATTTAAAGAGTTAGAAGTGTAATAAAAATTAAAGGAGGTTTAATTTGAAACAAGTTGTTATTATTTTATCCATACTATGTATATGGACCACAGCTTATTCAAATTCATTGCCATCTGGAAAAGACATTTTAAAAAAGGTAGATGAAAATCAGCTATTAGACCACGCCATTATGACTATTAAAATAGTGATTCACGGCCGCTCAGGCACACGAACCATGACACTGAAATCCTGGGTCAACGGAAAAGATGAAGCTTTCTCTGAGTACCTTAGTCCCGCACGAGAAAAAGGTAAAAAAATGTTAAAATTATCCAACAAACTTTGGACTTATTCTCCAGAACCTCATGATAGAATTATTACTATTTCCGGTCATCTTCTGAAACAATCTGTTTTTGGTTCAGATTTATCTTATGAAGATTATATGGGCAACAGCTCCATGATAGAAGACTACAAAGCTCAAGTCATAGGGCGTAAAACCATAGAAGGCCGTTCCTGTTTTGTATTAGAATTGACAGCAAAAAGAAAAGACGTTCCCTACGCGAGACAAAAAATATGGGTGGACTCTATACGTTGGGTCGTTCTTAAAGCTGATTTAATGGCAAAAAGCGGAAAAACTGTAAAGAGAACGATGATCAAAGAAGTCATGCAAGTGGAAAATAGATGGTATCCAAAACAAGTTCATTTTAAGGATATCCTTTCCAAAGGAAACGGAACAGAATATCATGTTGAAGATATTGATATTACAACAAAAATTCCCAAACAAAAATTTACTAAAGCCGCTTTGAGACGATAACTACAGTAGTGAATTAAAATCTCTAACCATTACAGTGTAGTGACCAAGTCCCTCCTCCGCAGGGATGACGTATTTTGACAGCAGGGGTACATCTTTAATCTCTAAAAGACACGGTATTACCAACAGTTTTGCAGATAGAATTTACGCATTCTGCTCTCCAACTCCCACATAGATAGGCTTGTGGACAGGAAAGAGACGGGAACATTCCTGCCTTCGCAGGGGTGACGAAAAGTGCATACTGTTTATCAAGTTATTAAGCCTTCTTTAGTAGTAAATTCACAATAGAGGACAAAGTATAAAAACGAACAGATACTAAAGATATTATATAAGCCAGCAAACCAGCTAAAATAAATACTCCCACAAAAACTTCTGTTTGCATAATCACAGGAATTTTTCGATCCACATAAATAGAAGGTAACAGATCTATAGGAACAAATTTTAAAAAAATACAAATCAAATACCCTAAAAGCACTCCACTAGACACACCTAAAAACGACATCATAAAAGCCAAATGAACAAAAAGCTTTCGAACCTGCCTCACAGGATATCCCATCACCATAAGAATCCCGATGTCCTGCCTTTGCTGAGTCATTAAAAGTTGAATCATCGAAGCAATAGAAAAACCGGCAATCAAAGCCGCCAAAGCCAAAAACACTGTCATAATAATTTTTTCAATTTTTAAAGCAAAAAACAAAGAAGAATTTTGATCACTCCAGGACTGCACATCAAAGCCTTTTGTTTTTAATATCTCTTTATAAGGTTTATACTTTGCAGGATCCTTTAAAAAAATCTCCACACCCTGAGACAAAGAAGCTGTTTCTTGAAGAGAAACTATAGAACCCTTTTCATAAAGAATTTTCTTATTATTGATATACGAATGTACAGAAAAAATAAGAGAGTCAATCTGAACCTCTTCCGGGGGTGCCATGTCTGTGGGAGGAGTGAGTAAACTTTCTGCAGGCATGATAAATACAAAATCTCCTTCGTAAGCAGATAACTGATCCGCCAGCTCCACTCCAATATGAATACGTACTTTATCCTTTTTTATACTTATAATATTTGAAGAATCCCATTCCACCTTAGAATTCACATCCTCGAAATATTTTTCATCACTACCTTGAGTGAGAGCTCTAAGATCCTTTGAACCATAACCGCGTGCAATAGCTCCCGCAAAATGTCCTTCAGAATTTTTTAAAATTATATCCTGTGTTTCAAAAGAACGAATCGATTGAATATCGTTATCCAAACGACTTTGAGCTAGAATTTTTTGCACCTGATCCAACAAATTCATGTTTTGTGAAGAATCCTTATAAACAACCAAATGAGGTTCATGACTTAACAAACGATCTTTTAAAGAAGATCCAAAACCAGACATCACACTAATGACTACAACTAAACTGGCAATACTGACTATTAAACCAAAAATACAAACAATAGAAACAGGACGAATAAGTGAACTTACTCTAGGTGATAAAATATATTTGAAAAAAAAAGATAGAAATATTTTCATAATTCTTGAGACGAACCAACCGGACGTCCAAATAAAGTCAGATACATTAAATCGTAAATTTTTGTATTGTCCAACAAACCTGTTACATGATGAGCATTGAGTCCCTGAGCCTTCACCACAATACCTCCATGAGAATCAAAGCCTCCTGAGCCCCACTTCATTGAAAAAGAAAGCTCTTTGGAATCTTTAACTGTGTTGGGATAAGTTTGAAAAACAGAATCTTTTTCACTTAAAACTTCCGATATAACCAGGCCACCCGCATTGCTGTCCGAAGTAGTCAATAATAAAGTATCAGGACTCTTCTTAAGAAAATCAAAAGCAACTCCAAGTGCCTCATCCGCTCTTTTTCCAGCGATTAAAAACCCTTCAATATTTTTTCTATTGGAAAAATTATCTGTACCTTCTTCCTCCACAATAAGTAAAAATTGTTGATTTTTCTGTTTTAAAAAATCCAAAGCTGATCGAGTCATCTGAGCAATAGTTGGAGCAGACTTTTGATACAAACCCTTCTTTTTTATAACTTCTACAGGATCTTCATCATTGTAAGTATCATCGTGAGCAAACACTCCAAGAATTTTAGAACTGGAACTTAGTTTTTCAAAGTTTTTTAAATCGTAGATAACTGTATACCCCAAGCTTTTGGCTTTTTCGATTAAATTAATCTGATCTTTTCTTTCCCCTATACCAAAATGCCCTTGAACACCTTCCGGCAATAAATACTTTTCTCCTCCTCCAAAAATTAAATCTACTCCTGACTCAATAATTTGCCTGGCAATTTCATCTTTATATTTACGACTTTTTACCTGCGCGACAAAAGCGGCTGTCCCCGGCTCCACCAAAACTCCTGACTGACAAAGAGCTGTCTTAATCCCTTCTTTCTGAGCAGAAACTAAAATAGAATAAGGATCCCCTGACTTGGATAAAATAGTTTTTCCCTCATCCATTCCAAAACTATCCGCACCTGTTTTAATTCCAAAGGCATGAATAGTGGCCCCCGCATTGGAAGTCGCTGTCACTTGTTTTCGAATAGTCCCCCGATAAACAGCTGTATGTGAAAATCGATCAAAGTTCAAATTCCCTTCATAGCCTGAGTGAATCAAACGAATAGCATCCCAATGAGTGAGAGACATTCCATCCGGATGAATAAAAATAACATTTCCTGTTTTATTTTCAACAGAAGGAAGGGACGTACAAGCCATACTTATAAAACAAAAATAAAGAAGTATCATTCTCACTTGCACAGCTCTTTTATTTTCTTTTGTTGAAAAGTTTTTTCTAATTTGCCCAACACTGTTTGACCGGAAAAAATCTCTTTCAACAATTTAGAATTAATATGTTTTCTCGCTGGAGTTTTTTTCAAACCTTCCTCAAAAGAACCACTCCCATGAGCAGCCTCTTGTATCCAAGAATAAGCTTTCTGACGATCCACTCCCTTTTGAATGAGAGTCAGTAAAATATGAGAAGAAAAGACCTCACCGCTTGAAGATAATAAATTTTCTTTCATACGTTTCGCATCGACTTTTAAATTCTTCAAAAGATGAATCATTCGAAACAATGCATAATCACATAAAATAAAAGAATCTGGAAAGATCACACGTTCCACAGAAGAATGGCTGATATCTCTCTCATGCCATAAAGTAATATTCTCCAAAGAAGCCTGTAAATAAGATCTGAGCAACCGTGAAAGACCTGTAATATTTTCTGAAGAAATAGGATTTTTTTTATGCGGCATAGAGCTGGAGCCTTGTTGATTTTTAGAAAAACCTTCAAAGACCTCTGATACTTCCGTCCTTTGCAAATGTCTTAATTCCACTGCCAAGCGCTCTAAGTTTGTTAAAATTAAAGAAATAGAAAAAATAATTCGAGCATGACGATCTCTAGGCAAGACTTGAGTGGACACTACTTCAGGAGTAAGACCCAATCGACGACAAACTGCTTTCTCCAACTCAGAAGAAGAGCTTGAATAATTCCCCACCGGACCACTCATCATACCTAAAGCCCCATCTGAAACAGCTTGTTTAAAAGAATTTTCCGCACGCACTAATTCAGATAAAAAACCCAATAGTTTAAAAGCAAAAGTCGTTGGCTCTGCATGCATTCCATGAGTTCTACCGGCACATAAAGTACTTTTATGTTTATTAATTACAGATTTTAAAACTTTTTTTAATTGTGTTAGTTCTTTTTGAATCAGCAAAGCTCCTTCTTTTATTTGTAAGCTCAGAGCAGTATCCAACACGTCCGAAGAAGTCAGACCATAATGAACATAAGCTCCCCAAGGTTTTCCTACAAAAGAAGAGACATTTTGAACAAAAGCCGACACATCATGGCGGGTTTTTTCCTCTAATTTCTGAATGGATTGAAGGGAAAAGCGCGCCTTGGACTGGATTGCTTGAGCCGCCTTTAGTGGAATAATTTTTTTAGAGCCTTGGACAAAAGCCATTGCTTTTTCTACGTTTAACATTTGTGCAAAACGATTTTCATTGGACCATACATGGCCCATTTCTTTTCTCGTATATCTTTTAATCATGACTTTTATATGTAATGCAAAGCAAAAATAAGATCAACACAATTCAATGTATGATAAATCTTCGTATCACAGAGGATAACATGAATGTGCTTATAGAAGTCAAAGTACTCCCCCGCCCTGAAATTTTAGATGTTCAAGGACGGGCTATTATGCAAACTTTGGATCAAAATGATCAATCGGTAAAAGATTGTCGTTATGGCAAATGCATTCAGCTTTCAGTGGATGCTGAAAACGAGGAAAAGGCCAAAGAAAAAATTAAAAAGATAGCTGAATTCATCCTCTACAATCCACTGACTGAAACTTATGAATTAAACGTGATCTCATAGGTGCGAAGTTGAAACCTATAGGTATTATTGTTTTCCCAGGTACACAATGTGATCAAGATACAGCAAAAGCTTGCAAGCATTCCGGAATGTCGGTTCAATTTATTTGGTATAGAGATTCCTTTGCTTGTAAAAACTTTTCAGCCTTTATATTACCTGGAGGCTTCAGCTATGGGGACTATCTTCGAGCAGGAGCTTTAGCCGCCCGCTCCCCTGCTGTCAGGAGCCTTATTCAAGCAAATCAAAAAGGCTATCCCATACTAGGTATATGCAACGGTTTTCAAATACTCTGCGAAGCCGGACTACTCTCAGGGTCTTTAGTTCAAAATACAAAGCTTCGATTTATAGATCAATGGGTTCAACTGGAGTGTCAAAACCCTTCTCCTTTTTTTGCTTCAAATATGAAAAATTTCCGACTCCCTATTGCCCATAGTGAGGGCCGCTATATAGCTCCATCTGAAACAATAGAAGATCTACAACAAAACAATCAAATATGGCTCAGTTATAAAGAAAATCCTAATGGATCCATCCAAAATATTGCCGGTATTTTAAATAAGAAAAAAAATATTGCCGGATTGATGCCCCACCCGGAAAGGGCTATTGAAAAATGGATGGGTTCTACAGATGGTTGTTATTTTTTTAAACCTTGGAGCTAGCTTAATGATATCTCTCAAAGAAAGTTTTCCCAAAGAGGAATATCAACAAATAGTTTCTCTTCTCGGTAAAGAACCTAATGAAGTGGAGCTGGCTTTGTTTTCTGCCATGTGGAGTGAACACTGTTCTTATAAAAGTTCTAAAATTCATCTGAAAAAATTTTCTCAAATTCAGTCTTCTCGAGTAGTGGCAAGTTTCGGAGAAAATGCAGGTGTGATTGATCTGGGAGAAGGTGAAAAAGTTGCTTTTAAAATGGAAAGTCATAATCACCCCTCACGTATTGAACCCCTTCATGGAGCCATGACAGGAGTGGGAGGCATCCTCAGAGACATATTTGCAATGAACGCACGCCCCATTGCTCTGGCCAACTATCTTTGCTTTGGCCAGCCTGATTATCCCATTACAAAACATCTCGTGGATGGAGTGGTTCGAGGCATTGGCAATTATGGAAACTCTATTGGAATACCGACGATTACAGGACATACAACATTTCATTCATCCTACAATGAAAACATTTTGGTCAATGCTTTAGCTCTTGGAATCTATGGACCTGAAGATCAAATTATGAGATCTCAAACTAGCCAGAGTGGAGCTTATATTGTTTATGCAGGAGCTAGAACTGGAAGAGACGGTATCCACGGAGCCTCTATGGCCAGTGAATCTTTTTCCAATCAAAAAGAAAAAAAACAATCTACCGTACAAGTTGGAGATCCTTTTTACGGAAAATTGCTAATGGAAGCCTGTTTAGAGGCTATGAAAAAAGACGTTTTAGCCGCACAAGATATGGGAGCGGCAGGGCTGATCAGCTCTTCGTTTGAAATGGCTGACAAAGGTCATATTGGAATGAATCTACATCTTGATAAAGTCCCCCTTAGAGACTGCAGTATGAAACCGGAAGAAATTCTACTCTCAGAAAGCCAGGAAAGAATGCTTTTGATTTGCTCTCCCGAAAACTATCCTCAATTACAAAAAATATTTCAAAAATGGAGCCTGCCTTTAGCCCTCCTTGGAGAAACTACATCTGAAAGAAAAATGAACATTTATTGGGAAAATAATTTACTCACCAGCATTGATCCTAGGGTGTTAACAGAAAAAGCTCCTGAACTTAAACGCCCCTTTAAAAAATGGTCCTTTCCAAATAGAACGGCCACTGATCCAAACGACTTTGATGCAAAAAAGAAAAATACTTCTGATTTTGAAAAAGAACTTATGAATCTTTTAAAACAAAAAGAAAATTGTTCCAGAGAATTTATTTATACTCAATACGATCAAAGAGTGGGAGCCAAAACCGCCGGCGACTGCTCCTTTCCTATTGGAATTATACAGCTTCCCTATAGTAAAAGATTTTTAGGGCTTGCACTGGGGGGGCGCCCTTCTCTTCTTCAAGTGGATGCTGTTGAAGGAGGAAAAGATTCTATTCTCTACCCAAGTATACATTTAGCTTTGAGAGGCTTTAAGCCTTTAGCTGTTACAGATTGTCTTAATTTCGGCAACCCTGAAAAAGAGGAAATTATGAGTCAGTTTGTAGGTGCTATAGAAGGTATGGTGACAGCGGCTTATGAACTATCCACTCCTGTCATTAGCGGCAATGTCAGTTTTTACAATGAATCTTCTCACAACAATATTATTCCAACACCTTCTATTGGGATGGTGGGTTTAAATTCCAATAAAACCTATAGCTGGCCGAAGTCTTCCTTTGAAAATAAAGGAGAATTTATTTATCTCATTCAAAAACACTGTCTGACATTATCAAAAAATTCCACTCACTTCTCTGGAAATTTAAATCCCAAAGAAATCAGTCAATGGATTCAACATTTACTTTCTATTTCTAATAAACTAAGCAGTGCCAAGGTGGTGGGAACTCTAGGATTGGCTTATACTCTGGCACAAATGACTGACAAAGGTGTTGGAACTCAAATACAGACGGATTTAGATCCTTTTCAAACAAGGCTTTATGAAGTCATTGTTACAGTGTCTAGAGACAAAAAAGAAAAATTTGAATCTTTAACTCAACTCACTCCAATAGGGGTGACCACATCTGATAATACTTTGGAATACAATAAGAAAAAACTGTCTATAGATTTTATAAAACAGACTCATCAATCCAATGTATGGATGTAAGTCTTACTGAACTCTATCCAAACCTAATGGTAAAGTGCCACCCGAACTATCCATTGTTATATAATTAAAAGGACAAGCACTTACTTTGGCTATAAAATATTCAGCCACTGATTTTCCATTGATAGCATTTTCAGGATGGACAGTTATATCCAAGTTCAAACCCGGCACAGCTTTACCGCATAAACCAATCGGCAAAGAAGAATGGCATTTATTTTCAATACTTATTATTTTAAACTCTTTATGCATATCCTGATTTTTAAAATTTGGAGCAACAAAACCATAAGCCCAGCTATTAACTCGATCTTTTTTAACTAAAGGAAGTTCTTCCACATTTTCAAACTTTATAGGGTGAGCAAAACGTTTTCCTAATGTACTAAAATAATTATTTCTTACAACTGTTTCACAACTTGTAGTGCTAGCATTTACCCCTGCCAAATCAATTTTAAATAATCCACCGCTTGGCGCACATGCTGTATGAGATTCAAATGGTTCATTAGCTGTTGTATCATCGACACTGGCTTGAAGAAAACCTTCTAAACTATCATTTGCTGGAATTAAATCTTCTAAAGCCCCTCCATCTGAAGAGATCTTAATAACATAAATAACTGGAGTGTATGTTTCAAGATTACCACAACCAGCAGGGATTGTAGGTGTAGGAGAATTACCAAGAGTAATTGTAGTTGGACGATTAAACTGAGTAATATTACAACATATCACTTGATCTTTAACCTTTGCTTGATCCGGAAAATAAAAAGGCCTCCACTTTTGTTCCAAAATATAAAGAGCTGTAGCTAAAATGCCATCATCATTCATATTGTTTTTATCTATACGATCAATAATCGAATATGTAGGATACTTCCCCTCAATACTTATAAAAGAACCTTCAGTACCCAAATTTGCCTTACCATTTTTAATACATCGGGAGGCATAAATAAAACCCTCCGACACTTTTCCTAACCTTATCCCATCCTCTTCTGTCTGCTTAACCATAAAAGTGGGAAGAGTATGGTTGTCTGCATAGATATCATAAAACAGAGAATTATAATCATGAGAACCACTTGCATTTTCAATTTCTAATGGATCTATATTAGCCTTATCATTAATATGAGCTCTAAGCACTTTATTTGTATCATCTTTATTAGTAGCAAATGTAAGCGCAGTATTTAAAAAAGCTTGAACAGCTGGATGCTCACTCAATGATGAACCTAAGTTTGAAATTCCAGTTGTGTTTGATTTATCCAATAAGGGAACACTTAAAGTCGCCGGATTATGATTAGGATTGGGTCTTGTATTTTTCTTTTTTTTATAAAATCCATCGTAAGGATGATATTCAAATGAACGGCTGCGATCCTGCTCCACAAAAACCGGCCTTTGAAATTTATGGCAAATCAATTTGCTAAAAAAAGTTTGCTCCTGCAAGCTAGACATACTGGAACTTTGTTGACTTAAAAAATTATTAGCCACCAATATTAAAGACTGCACTGTTAAAGTAATAATTCCCAAGGCAATCAGAGAAGCTAAAACCTCTCCAAGAGTAAACCCTTTGCGATTTAAAATCATAATAATCCTTATTGTACAAGAAACCTGAATAACTTTTCGGATTTTTTCAAAGTCTTCTAAACCGAAACTTCGAACTGTTTCATAACAAAACAGTTATACCAAAGGATGTTTATTCTTAATGATTTTATAATCTTTTCCATAATGAGGACTGAACACTAATGTTTCTGTAAGAAGTTGATTTTGAAGTTTTTGAACTCCTTTTAAAAGAGGGTTGGAAGTCACTGCAGTGGCACAAAAAATACAATCCTCCTTTACTAATTGATCCCGTGTAAAAATTTGATCAGGATTTATAAGGCCCATTTTCAAAGCTCTGTCTCTTTGAGAAGAGTCCTTCCATAAAAGTCTTCCTTGAAAGTCCCCCTCTAAATTTCTAAGAGCGGCTGAAGACAACACCCCCTCTGGAGCTCCTCCGGAGCCTAAAAGCAAATCAATAGATTCTTTAAATCCTTTGATACAGGTCAAAAGAGACATGAGGACATCTCCATCTTGAAATAAAATAAGGTCCACACCTAAAGACTCTAATTCCTGAATAAGGCCTTTATGACGATCCCTTTTCAGCACAGCCACCCTTAATTGAGAGATAGGTTTCTTTAATTCTTTTGAAAGAATTTGTATATTTTCTGAAACTGAATTTTGAATATTCAAAACACCTTTTTGCATGCAAGCCAGTTTGTCCATATAAACATCCGGAGCATGAAGAAGTTTTTTATCTCCAGATACAGCCAAAACACAAAGAGCACCCTCCTCACCTCTGGCGCATAAACCTGTGCCTTCCAATGGATCTACAGCAATATCCTGTTTAGGAAACCCCTTGCCTTTACCTACCTTCTCACCAATATAAAGCATGGGAGCTTGATCACGCTCCCCTTCTCCAATAACAATCTTTCCGTCTATAGGAGCCTGTTTAAAGGCTAAACGCATAGCTTCTGTGGCCGCTTGATCCGCCTGTTTGGAATTATTCTGACCCACGTGCAGGAAAGAAGCTAAAGCCGCCTGTTCTGTAATTGAAATATATATATCTTCCAAGTTCACATTTCATTTTGTTAGAGAGTTCAAATAGGTTTGTCAACGATTACCAAATAAAGGAATTATTTAGTCACAGATTTTTCTTTTTGAGGTGCTTCTTTCGCAGGTACAGAAGAAAGTTCTTTTTCTTTTTTCAAGCCTGTAATTTTTTCCAACTCTTTTGTTGCATTAACTGACTGAATCTCCACAGTTTGCGAAGATTGAAGAACATTTTTTAAAACATTTTGATACTGTAATAAAACCGTTTTTAAAATATCTCCAACCATACCTGTTTTAAGACCAAAAGGACTTTGCCCTGAAGATGGAGTAGAAGCTGGAGCTCTTTTTTCCATTTCTTTAATTTGTACATTTGGATTTATTCTTCGAACACTGGAATAGGCGATATCACGAACAGGGGCTAAAGAATCAGAAGTATGAATAAAGCTCATCAAATAATCTTCCAAAGTCCTGTCTCCAACAGAAATTTGTAAAATTAAAACCAAAGTAACAGTCGCAAATAAGCGAAAAACAAAATCAAGTATCCTGAATATAAACAATATATCCCCCTTTATCCCTAATAGGACAAACGGCTTATTTTCCTAAACAATCAAGAAAAAACCCGGAATTTTTAGCCCCGGGTTTTTTTGAATTGTTAAAAAAGCGCTTTTTGCTTACATCATAGGCATTCCGCCGCCAGCTCCACCCATTGGAGGTACCGCTGGAGCATTATCTTTCTTCGGCTCATCAACAATCATAGTTTCTGTAGTCAACATTAAAGAAGCCACACTGGCCGCATATTCCAAAGCACAACGAACCACTTTTTTAGGATCAATAACACCATCTTCAACTAGATCTGTATATTGACCTGTCCAAGCATTGTAACCGAAATGATTATCCCCTTTATGAGAGAGAACTTCGTGAAGAACAATAGCGCCGTCTAAACCAGCATTAAAAGCAATTTGTCGAATAGGAGCTTCACAAGCTTTTTGAACAATGTTGACTCCAAATTTTTCATCATCATCTACTTTTACATCTGATAAAGATCTGGAAGCTTTGAGAAGAGCCACTCCGCCCCCAGGCACAATACCCTCTTCCACAGCCGCACGAGTGGAATTCAAAGCATCTTCAACACGAGCCTTTTTCTCTTTCATTTCCACTTCAGAAGGAGCTCCTACATGAATAACAGCGACCCCACCGGCTATTTTAGCCAAGCGTTCTTGAAGTTTCTCTTTATCATAGTCTGAAGTACTCTCTTGTATTTGAGCTTTAATTTGACCTACACGAGCTTGAATAGCAGTTTTATCTCCAGCGCCTCCAATAATAGTTGTATTGTCTTTATCAATCACAACTCTTTTAGCTCGCCCGAGATTTTCCAAACCGATACTTTCCAGTTTGGTGCCCATATCTTCGCTCACCGCTGTTCCATTTGTCAGTACAGCAATATCTTCTAAAATTTCTTTTCTACGATCGCCAAATCCAGGAGCTTTAACAGCGGCTACTTGAAGAGTTCCTCGTAGTTTATTGACAACCAAAGTCGCCAAAGCTTCTCCTTCTACATCTTCAGCAATAATTAAAAATGGCTTATTGGCTTGAGCTACAGCTTCCAAAACTTTAATAATATTTTTCATAGAAGCAATTTTCTTGTCATGGATTAACAGATAGCAGTCTTCCAAAACAACTTCCATTCTTTCAGAATTAGTGACAAAATAAGGAGATAAATAACCGCGGTCAAACTGCATACCTTCAACCACATCCAATTCTGTTAATGAAGTTTTACTTTCTTCAACAGTGATGACTCCTTCCTTGCCAACTCTGCTCATAGCTTCAGAAATAATGTTTCCAATTTCTTCATCATTATTAGCTGAAATAGTACCCACTTGAGCAATTTCTTTTTCTCCTTTTACAGGATTCGCTAACTTTCCAAGCTCTTTCACAACAGCTTGTACAGCTTTATCGATTCCTTTTTTAATTTTAGTGGGGTTTTGATTGGCACTGATGTATTTTAAACCTTCACAATAAATAGCCTGAGCCAAAAGAGTGGCTGTGGTTGTTCCATCTCCAGCTTCCTCATTTGTTTTACTGGCTACTTCTTTCACCATTTGAGCGCCCATATTTTCAAATTTATTTTTTAATTCCACTTCTTTTGCAACGGTCACACCATCTTTAGTAATCAAAGGAGCCCCAAAAGATTTTTCAATAGCCACATTGCGGCCTTTGGGTCCAAGTGTAACTCTCACTGCATCTGCTAAGATATTCACGCCTTTGGCGATAGAATCTCTTGCTTTGTTACTAAAACGTAATTCTTTACTCATTTTGTACCTCCACTATTAATAACTCCATAAATATCATCTTCTCTCATCATAAGAAATTCCTCTCCTTCTACTTTAAACTCAGTGCCGGCATATTTGCCAAAAAGCACTTCATCTCCAGGCTTTACTTCCAAAGGAAGAAGTTTTCCATCTTCAGTAACTTTACCCTTTCCGGTAGAAACAATCTTACCTTTTTGAGGCTTTTCTTTGGCTGTATCAGGAATAATAATACCGCCTCTTGTTCTTTCTTCTTCAGCTAAACGTTGAACGATCACACGATCATGTAATGGACGAATTTGCGCCATTGGAACTTAACCTCCTAAAAATTGATGATTTATTGATTAAACTCATAGCGTTAATTGTATTTAAAACACCCTTTTGTCAAGCAAACTGACAAAAAAAATGAAGATGCCTATAAAAAAGACAGTTATTACAGTTATTACAGATATTTCTAAACCAAGGCTCTTTGAAGCCATTGTCAAATCCTGTAAGAGAAAAGGAATCCGCCTATTAAAATATCACATAACTGGCAGTCATGGCTGATATCCATTTTGGATGTTGTTTAATTACTTTTTGCAAAGATTCTACAGTCTTTCACATCTCTACATAATACCTCATCCAAATAAATGGATAGGAAGAAATTATTTCATTCTTGTTTTTCGTTTCTTATGGGATACGTAGGAATTCCCCGCTTTCAAGAAAAGGTTCATAACCTTTGTAAGGCTTGATTTTGTGCCTGCAAAACCATCCGGTATTTTAGAATGATTGTTTGGCTGAATATACCCTGGACGAAATCTTAATAAACTGGAGCCAGATGTTTTACCTCCCATCCATCCTCCTAACACAATACCAGCAACAGCTGTCCATATTCCATACTCAACGTGCATATTAAAAAGAAAGACACCACCTCCAGCGGCCAAAAGAACATTGATCAACCCTGAAGCATAAACAGCACGATTGACTCCTGCTTCCAGTACTGAATGGTTGGCTTTATCAGACAACTGATAAATATAAGGGGAATGGCGAACCATCATTTGCTTTCCCACAGGGTATTTGGAAACATATTTATTAGAAGATCCCCGGCTTCTTGTCTGACCAATACTGCCTATAAAAATTTGAGAAGAATGATATTCCTGTTTGTCTACATTATACTTGTAATGAATATCCGGATAATACACCTGACGAGCACGCCTGCCTGTGCCTGACCAGGATGAAACAACATCTGACTTTATAATAGTGCCTGTTGTCTGCGGCCAGCCCTTGCTTTTTTGTGCCAATTTATAATCTTTCCACGTCTTAAAAAGAAAAAAAATCCCTATGAAAACAAAAGCAAATCCAAACAAAAGCTCAATAATTAAATCAGTATTCATATTTTTCTCCTCGGTATTTTAGAAAAAACTTGATTATTGGTTTGAACATAACGACGAGAGCTCGACGTTTTACGGCCAACCCATAACGCTAAAGCAACAATAACTATCGTTGTCAATATTCCATATTCAGGGTGTTTTATAAGCAAAAATGCACAGCCTCCGACAACAAAAAGACCACTCAAGAACTCTAAATCATGAAGGTTATCATTCACTCCTGTTTCCAAAACAGAACACTTTTCTTTATCGGATGACTGATAAATAGAGGGAGAGTAGTATACCATCACCTGCTTTCCTACAGGGTATTTGGAAACATATTCATCAGCATCAATCTGACTTACTTCCAGACCTGCATCACCCATATTCCCTATAAAAATTTGAGAAGAATGGTGCTCCTGCCCATCCACGGTATAATGATAATGAATTTTCGGGCGATATGTTGTGTAACGATTCTTACCGCTTCCGCTCTGGAATGAGACAATTTCTGATTTTAAAATAGTACCTGTTGTCTGCGGCCAATTTTTGGTTTTTCTAGCTAATTTATAATTTTTCCACGTCCTAAAAAGAAAAAAACTCCCTATAAAAACAGAGCCAAAGCTCAAACAAAGTTCTTTGATTAAATCAGAATCCATATTTTTCTTCTCGGCAATTTACATAAATCACTAAAACACTCTCTTAAAAAGAAAAATATGACATAGACTTTCCGTAAATACCCTAATTTTTCTCTTTTGTGACATAGATCACAGATACTTTAAAAAAACTTATGTATAAACTTGAAAAGTTAAAACACTATATGGAGGTTAAAAATGAATTCAAAAACAATTGGAATATTTATGATGTTTGGAGCACTTACCCTTTGTTCACAATGGGCTTTTTCAAGTGGACTTTGCAAACGTGCATTTCAAAAAATATGGAAAAACAAACCAACTATAAGTAGAGTAGAAGT
This sequence comes from Bdellovibrionales bacterium, assembly GCA_965197855.1. Taxonomy (GTDB): domain Bacteria; phylum Bdellovibrionota; class Bdellovibrionia; order Bdellovibrionales; family UBA1609; genus JAPPLG01. The sequence goes on along the minus strand of OZ240230.1, from coordinate 1,080,958 downwards.
AAAAGATCCTGTCATTGTAAAAAAAGTAGATGATGTACATCAAATGCTCAGAGATTATATATTCGCGATTAAATATTATAGAACTCATTCAATAGAAAATAAATCAATAAGAGAATTTGAGAGCGATTTTGGACCAATGATCTATACTCGCTTTGGTGAACAGTTATACTCTGCTATTTTGGAATTGAAAAATTCAGGTATCAATGTTTCAAAATTTCAACAATTATTCTCAGAAGAGCTGATAAACTCAAGACAATACGCAGAGGACAAAAGCCTGCTACTCACACACAATCTCCAAGACCTGATAAATGATGTATACAGTGATAATGATGCAAAGAATAACACCTCTTCTTCTAATGAAAAAAAACCTCTTGATCACAACAATACCAACTTCAGACCTATTCCCTTTTATACCGCTGATATGTCAGGACAAGTCACATCAAAACAAACCATTTGGATACCGCAAAGATCTAATGATATTGAAGAGAATGATTAATTTAATCCCAGGAACTACATTTGAAAATGAAAATAAATCCTATCCAAGCTTTAGAAACTTTTGAGTTCACAAAAAGATTGAAACAGGAATCACTGGAATTAATCCAGCAAACAGTTTCGATCTATGAGTCCAATGCTCATAAGGTATTGATTCAAAAAGGAGATGTAATCAATGGGGCCCTACTAGTCTGCCATGGAACGCTACGCGCTTTTGGATTAAATGAAGCGGGTAAAGAAGCAACATTTTTCTTAGCGAAACCAGGAGACTCCTGTATGTTGGCTCTTAACTGTGTATTCAACAGCATAATAAGATACCCTGCATATTTACAAGCTGTAACAAAAAGTAAATATGCAGTTATTCCAAGAGAAACATATTTAAAGCTTTTTGAATCAGAGAAAGAATTAAGAGTCTTCACTTTTCAAACAATGTCTAAAAGAATTTATGATCTTATTAACGTCGCAGAAGGTTTCTCTACAGCCAGTACTTCCTGGAGGTTGGCTAATTTTATCATTCATCATGCTGATGAAAACGGCACATTATATATCAGTCATGAAGAGATAGCTTCACACATAGCCTGCACTAGGGAAACTGTGTCCAGAATTTTAAAAAAATTCGAAACACAAAAAGCCATCAAACTCTCTAGGAATAAACTTATTTTATTAAATCCAAAAATATTAAGATCTATGCAATCTTAATTGAGCAGTAACACACTTCTTTATGTATCTGTATACCTTGCCCCTTCTTCTTACAAACATATTGACTTAATAGAAAAAAGAAAAGTATTGTATTTATCTGATGAAAATAACAGGTAAAGACTTGGAAACTACATACCCCGTAACAGGAGAAAAATCTCTGTCTCTTGCAAATTTTCAGGGGAAAAATCTTGTTATTTATTTTTATCCCAAAGACCACACTCCAGGATGCACAAAAGAAGGCCATGATTTTACCCGCCTTCATAAAGAATTTTTAAAATTGAATACTGAAATTATAGGTGTCTCAAAAGATGGTATCAAATCTCATGAATCTTTTAAATCCAAGAAAGGATATAGTTTTGATCTGCTCAGCGATAAAGAAGGAATCTTATGTAGCCTCTTTAAAGTATTTAAAAAAGTTTTAGGGAAAAACTTTATCACTCGAAGCACCTTTGTTTTAAATCCGGAAAGCCAGGTTATTTATGAGGAAAGAGGTGTGAAAGTTTCCGGACACGCTGAAAAAGTATTGGATTTTATCAAACAACAATCCACTTAAATATATATTCTTAAGATCCTCAATAAAAACACACCTTACATATAAGATCACAATCCTCACTTTTAAAGAAGATAGTGTAAATTTTACACTTTACACAGTATAAAAATTAAGAAACACTTGATTTAACCCACCACATTCTAGCAGATTTATCTGCTATAAAAATATTTTTCTAGTGATGTATCCTAGATAATTTTATGATTAGGTAAAGCATAAAACAAATGAGAAATACATTTTTCTATTTTCTATTTATAATTCCATTATTTAGTTATTCTTTTGACAAATGCGAAGAATCTCTATCTCCAAGAAAGAAAAGAAGTTTCGAACAAGCACAAGCATATGTTCAAAAGAAAAATATAAAATCTGGAGTAGAATATCGTAACTTGTATAAAAATGGAGAATTACCTAAAGATATGCCTTTCGCACCAAATGAAGTTTATGCAGGAAAAGGATGGAAAGGGTGGAAACACTTTTTAGGAATACAGTCTAAAAGTTTTGAATGGGCACAAGAATATGTTCAAAAGGAAAATATAAAATCTAGAATAGAATATCATAAATTGTATAAAAATGGAAAACTACCCGAGGGTATGTTTGGCAGACCAGAAGAAGCCTACAAAAACAAAGGATGGAGAGGCTGGGGACATTTTTTAGGAATAGATCTAGTGGCAAACCAAAATAAACAATTTAGAAGTCTTAATGAAGCACAAGAATGTGCCCAAGAAAGAGGTATCAAATCTGAATCAGAATACTTTAAACGACATAAAAATGGAGAGTTACCTAAAGATATGCCTTTTCACCCAGAAGAAACCTACAAAAACAAAGGATGGAAAAATTGGGGACATTTTTTAGGAACACATCGTGTATCTACTAGAAAAAAATCATTTAGAATTTTCGATCTAGCACAAAAATATGTTCAAAAGAAAAATATAAAATCTGGAGTAGAATATCGTAACTTGCATACAAATGGAAAATTACCGGAAGATATGCCTTTCAACCCAAATGAAATTTATGCAGGAAAAGGATGGAAAGGATGGAAACATTTCCTAGGAACATTAAAAATGATGACTATCAAACAAGCTCAAAACCATGCTTTAAATGAAGCCGAAATAGAAACAGTTGCGGAATTAACAAAGTGGTTAAAATCCGAGGATAGACCTATTAACTTTCCTGAACAACCTCAAAATTTTTACGAGGAATGGACAAGTGTAAGAAACTTTTTAAAAATACGTGAATCAGATAAAATGACTTACGATGAATCTAAAAACTTTATGCAAAGTCTTCAATTCCATACAAAAAGAGAGGCTATTCAATGGCTGGCATCAGATGAAAGGCCAGAGGAGTTGCCTATAGATCCACACATATTCTATAACGAAAAGTGGGAAGGATGGGATATTTATCTTGGGCTCCAACCAAGCGTGAGAGAAATGTTAAACAGCACATCACAAGAGCAAATCAATGGTTTTGAATTTTTGGAGAATGAAGAATATCATAAAAGTAATGAAGAAATTTTATTAGAAGCAAATAGTCTATAGAAGACAAATTCTTAACAAAATAAACAATTTTACAATTTCCAAACAGGCAAAATAGAATATTGTATGAGAAAACAATAAAATTATTCTTCTTCAGCTATAGGATCTATATTTCGAATGACTCGAAAGCCTGAATCCATTGAAGATGAGTCTGCTATCGAATTTCTTTCATCAGTAACAAAATTCTGAAGATGAAGATTTTCCGAAGAATTTCCAGAAGCTATTTGATGAACTATAGATTCCCACTCCCGATTATTTAATAAACGATATGTCTTGTCAGTTTTATAAGAAAGCCAATCCACATAAAGCTCAGCATCCATTGAGTTGACACGAGTGATCGGGTGATTAAGTGGAACATTAAACAACTCATAGTTTGTGCAAAAATTATCCTGAACACAAGCCTGCCACTCTTCCCCTGTGATTTTTTTAATTCCCACGGCAACAAATGAATTTTCATTTGGATTTTCCACACTGATAAAAGAATCTTGTCCTAATAATGTGCTTGGAATAGCTAACAGTTGAGGACATTCTTCACAATCCTGAATGTTCTTTTTCACTAACCCTAAGCTATTCGCCGTTGTCACAGTGACCGTCACAGTTTCTGTCACAGTTTCTGTTGTGGCACCTTCTGTTTTTGTAGCTGTTAATTCGTAAGTGGTGTCTGCATCGGGAGTCACAATAGTACTGGAAACACCTGTCACATCCCCAATACCCTGATCAATAGAAAGAGAAGTCGGCTCTCCATCCACATCCCATTCCAAAACACTGTAATTACCTGCTGTAATGCTTGAAGGGCTTGCTGTAAACTCCTTTATTTTTAAAGCATAAAGTGTCACACTTTGTGTGACCGAACCTGAAGAATTAGTCGCCGTTAATATATAAGTTGTGGTTTCTGTAGGAGTCACAAACTTATTTAATAAGCCAGTCACATCTCCTACACTCTGATCAATAGAAAGAGAATCAGCTCCTGTAACTGTCCATTCAAGTAGAGCGCTGAAACAATTTGGATTACATGAAACAAAAGGAGTATCGACTGTAAAGGACTGAATCACTGGAAGAGGTATGACATCAACTGTAGTTGTAGCTGTCACAGTTTTAGTTTGCGCCCCCACAGTTTTAACAGCTGTTAATGTATAGGTCGTATCTAATTGAGGGCTGACGGATCTCATTGTCGAACCCCTCACATTTCCCACTCCTTGATCAATGGAAAGTTCAGTTGGCTCTCCATCTACATCCCACTCAAGAACACTGTTACTCCCCGGAGCGATTGATGGAGGTGTGGCTGTAAAACTGTTAATATTTAAAAAATAAACTGTCACAGTTTCTGTCGCGGTTCCCAAAGAATTAGAAGCTATTATTGTATAAATCGTTGTTATTGTAGGGTTCTGGCTATGACTTGAGTTCTTAGGCACAGATGAAAGCAAAGTTGTGGTAGTGGATCCTTCTGTTTTTGAAAGAGAAACAGAAACAGGATCACTTCCTAAAATATTCCATTCCAACAAAGTATTTTCACCTGAGACCACTACCCCATTGCTTGCTGTAAATGATTCAATGATTGGAAGAGTTTGTACATTGAGCGTTGTTTGTGCAGTAACAGTCTTTGTTTGTGATCCCTCTGTTTTAACAGCTGTTAATGTGTAAGTCGTTGTTGTTCGAGGACTGACAGAGGTTCTTGTTAACCTGGTCACATCCCCCACACCCTGATCAATTGAAACTTCTGTCGGCTCTCCATCTATTTCCCATATCAAATCACTAGTCCCACCTGACGCTATCGTTGAAGGTGAAGCACTAAAAAGCTTAATATTTAAAATATAAACTGTAACAGTTTCCGTCACGGTACCTGCAGAATTTTCAGCTGTAAGTGTGTAAGTGGTTGTGGTCACAGGACTTTGCCTTGAACTCGAATTGTTGGGCAAAAACGAGAATAAAGATGTTATGCTGGATCCTTCTGTTTTTGACAGAGAAACGGAAATAGGCCTGCTTCCTGTGATATCCCAACTCAGTAAAGTGGATTCACCCGAAGTCATCACCGTATTGCTAGCCGTAAAGGATTCAATCACAGGGGGAGTATCCACTGTCACTTGAACTCTTCTTGTGATAGTTCTAGTTCTCGAATCATCCGTTTTCTTAACTGTTAATGTATAAGTGGTAGTGGTCTCAGGATTAACAGACACAGAGTTTGAATGTGTTACATCTCCCACCTCTGGATCAATAGAAACTTCTGTCGGCTCCCCTTCTATTTCCCACGAAAGTTCACTACTACCACCTAAAGCTATAGAGGAAGGACTAGCTGTAAAACTTATAATCCTCAAAACATAAACTTGCACAGTCGCCGTCACAGTCCCTACAGAATTAGTTGCAGTTAAAGTGTAAGTTGTTGTGGTTTGAGGGGAAAATCGTTTACTTCTGCCAGTCACAGTTTGAGTGAAAGTTGTGGAGTCGGTTATTCTTGTCAATGACAGTGAATTGCTATCTGTAACTCTCCAACTCAATAAAACAGACTCACTTGAAGAAGTCAGGATTGTATTGCTGGCCGTAAAGGATTCAATCACAGGAAGAGCCCCTATCCTAACTGTGATTCTTTTTCTAACAGTTCTTGATCTATCACCTTCTGTTTTTCGAGCTGTTAATATGTAAGTGGTGGTCTGTTCAGGGCTAACAGACAAAGAGTTTGAGCCCGTCACATCCCCCACCCCTTGGTTAATAGAAACTTCCGTAGGTTCTCCTTCTATTTCCCATGAAAGTTCACTCCTGCCGCCTGGAGCTATAATTGGAGGGTCCGCTATAAAACTTGTAATTTTTAAAACATAAACTTTCACAATTGCTGTCACAGACCCTGCAGTATTAGTTGCAGTGAGAGTATATGTGGTAGTGGTTTGAGGGCTGACTGTTTTGCTCAACCCAGTTACTGTTTCTGTGGAAGTTGTGGTTTCCGTATTTTTTTCAAGTGAAAGGGAGTCGCTTCCTTTAACTCTCCATCTAAGTATAGTGATTTCACCTGAAGTCAGTACTGTCGTATTGGCCTTGAAAAACTCAATAACAGGGAAATCTTTAACATCGACTGTTACAGTTTTGGTGACAGATCCATATTGATTAGAAGCCGTGATAGTGTAAGTAGTATTTGTGCTTGGAAACACTTCAACTTCTGTTAAATCGGTGACATCCCCTACTCCCTGATCAATAGAAACTTCTGTAGGTTCTCCACTTATTTCCCATGAAAGTATACTTTCTGTTTCCGGAACAACAACTGTTGGCATAGCCTCAAAAGATATAATTTTTGGTTTTACAAAAACCGTGACTTCACGGCTGACAGAGCCTCCTGAATAAGCCGCTTGTAATATATAGGTTGTTGTTTTTGTGGGATTGACAGTCACACTGGAACCCATGACAACCCCTATCCCCTGGTCAATGGAAACTTCTGTCGGCTCTCCTTCAATATTCCATTGAAGAGTGCTAGCCTCTCCCGAAGTGATGGTTTGAGGTGAAGAGGTAAAAGAAACAATATTTGGAGCCACATAAACCGTGACCTGCGCTGTCGCAGATCCTTCAGAATTAACAGCTGTTAATGTGTAGGTGGTTGTGGCAGTAGGCTCGACAGTGACTTTTCTCAGATTAGTCACATCTCCCACCACCGGATCAATAGAAACAGAAGTGGGATTTCCGTCAATCTCCCATTGAAGAGTACTGCTTTGATTTACAGATATTTTACTGGGAGTAGCTTTGAAACTTTTAATTTCCGGCTGATACTCCACATTCCTATTTCTATTCAAAAACCACAAGAGAATTGCCGTATCTTTGTAGTCTTCTTCTCCATCATTATTAATATCTCCTACATTATTGGATGAGGCCGTATTATCTGTTTGGGTGAAAGCAAAAGAAGGGCTTAATAACAAAAATAAGCTAAAAAGAAATTTTACTGTCAAATGCATAATTTGGACATCATAACAAGAGCTACATCATATGGGAAAGAATAATTTTTAAAATCATTACAATTTTTAAAATTATTTATATACTTAATATAAAACATGAAAATTTTTCACTTATTGAAAATATCTCTTTTTTAATATTAAAAATAATTCAAAGATTGAATTTCTTTAAGCTGGCTTCTGAGTGTTTTCAAATCCGTTGCCGGAAGCTGGCAAGCTCCCTTATCACATATATAAATAGTGGGTTTTCCATTTATTGCTTTTTTTCGACTGATAGGCTTTAACAATTCCTGATACTTTTCAACATCAGATTGATAAACCACCATTAAAACTTTATTTGGCAGATACCATTTTTTCAACTCACTAAACAAAGGATTTTGAAATATATCCTCTCCCTCAGGCAAAACTAAAACAATTTCATTCACACGACTATAATAAAAATCCAAGGCAATCAACCACTCGGAAAAAGCAAGAGGATTTCTTTCTATGGATGGACTAAAAGATTGAAATGCTTTTTCAGCTCTTTGTCTATAAAGATCATTTCCAGTGATTTCACTCAAACGCAATAAATTTAAAACAGCTATTGCATTTCCAGAAGGCTCTGCTCCATCATAAGCCGGCTTTTCACGTGCAATTAAAGATTCCGAATCATGAGATGTCATAAAAAAACCTCCATGTTCTTTATCTTCAAAGCTTTCTGCCAACACTTGATCTAACTCCATAGCCTTATGGAACCACTCCATATGACCCGTCCACTCAAATAAATCCAAAAGTGCAGAAATAACAGAAGCATAATCATCTAAATAAGCACCAATATAAGCCTGCCCCTCTTTCCAACTCCGATAAAGACGTCCCTCCTTATACACATGATCTAAAATAAACTTTCCTATTTTTTCTGCCTGCAAAAGATATTTTTTTTCACCCAACACAAAAAAACCATAAATAAAAGCTTTAATCATTAAGCCGTTCCAAGCAGATAAAACTTTTTCATCTCTTAAGGGTAATGAACGTAAGTTACGAGTTTGATAAAGTTGTTCCTTAGCTCGAGCCAGCATATCCTTTGCTTTGGGTAAAGGTATATTTAATTGATGAGCTGTTTCTGAAAGAGGCTTTGAAACATAAAAAATATTTCTCCCTTCAAAGTTACCAAATTCAGTAACACCATAATATGTTTTTATCAAAAGAGCTGTGTCTGAATCCAAAACCTGATCCAACTCTTTGGAAGTCCAGGTGAAATAATAACCTTCTTCTTTTTCTCCACGATCTGAAAGACTATCCGCATCTGTTGCTGAATAGAGCCCTCCGGAAGGAGACTGCATATCTCTCATCACATAGTCCAGAATACCCTTTGCAGTCTCTTTAAAAGATTCATCCCTTAACAGTTGATAAGCTTCCAAGTAACTTAAAGCCAACAAAGCTTGGTCATAAAGCATTTTCTCAAAATGCGGCACCAGCCACTTTTCATCTACAGAATACCGATGAAAACCCCCTCCAACATGATCGTGCATACCTCCTTTAAACATTCCCATTAAAGAAGTTCGAATAGATTGAAGAATACCCTCATCTTTGGTTTTTAAATAAGATCTTAGTAAAAATCCAGAGGGGAAAGAACTTGGAAACTTAGGAGCTCTTCTCATACCTCCATAAACAGGATCCAACCTGTTTTTCACTTCTTGATAGACAGTTTTAAATATTTCTTTACTTGGAATGTTTGCAGTTTTTTCAGAGGATAAAGATTGTTGAATAAGTTGTTTAATTTTATCGCTATCTTGAACGATAAGCTCTTGTTTCTCATCATAAGTTTTTTTCAATTCCTTTAATAGATGTAAGAAACCTGTGGAAGAGCCTCGATCCCCTGTTCGAGCAGGAAAATAAGTTCCTCCAAAAAATGGAGCTTTACTCGGAGTCAGCCAAACAGTCATAGGCCATCCTCCTCTCCCAGTGAGCATTTGAACTGCTTGCATATAAACCGAATCAATATCCGGTCTTTCCTCTCGATCCACTTTAATGGCCACATAATTCTCATTCATATATTGAGCAATCTCAATATCTTCAAAAGACTCCTCTTCCATTACATGACACCAGTGACAGGTGGAGTACCCCACACTGAGCAGTATAGGAAGATTCTTTTCTTTAGCTGACTGAAAAGCTTCATCCCCCCAAGGATACCAATTCACCGGGTTATGAGCGTGTTGTAAAAGATAGGGGCTTTTTTCCAAAAAAAGACGATTGGTAAATAAAGGGCGACCTTCTGAATCCAAATGACGAGTGCGAGGTTTATAAGAAACCCCCACACTTTCTGCTCTTTTCTGTAATTTCTCTACAAGATCAGAACTCACGTGCTGAATGCCCGGTAATAAAAAATCTTTTGAGTCCAAAGCACCTTTTCCAAAAAACAATAAAACTGTTATGAACACAAGAATAATAACAACAAAGCTAATAATCAACCATTTCATCTTTGATTTATTACACTATGGTTATGCAATTATTGGCAAGATTATTTGGTTTATAATAAGAATAAGGTCTTTTTAAAGATTATTAAAGATACACTAATGAGAATTCATCATTTATAAAAAATAAATTAGCAATATTTAAATATCTCAATTGTAGGAATAATAAAGCATTAAATATTCAATGATTTTATTGTCGCATTAATATCTTCAAGATTTATGCTCTGATTAATACTGTCATAAAGTAGTTCCATTTCTGCTACTTTCTGCAGTAGTATATGAGCTGGAGTATCACCATCTTCATCCTGTTTTGTTGGGTCTGCACCTTTCGCACGCATCGCCCGAGCATGCTTCAGATTCAAATTACCAACTGAATAATGAAGACAAGTATATAGAGAATTGTTGGTTTCATTAATGTCAGCTTCTCCTTCTTCAAGAAAAAAAATAGAAATTTCCTCGCTCCCTACTATACAGGAGTATAAAAATGGAGAATCACCATCTTCATCTTTTCCTTTCAATAGCGAAGGGGCTCTATTATACACATCCTTGATTAAATTGAGATCCTTTGTAAAAACTGCGAGGTGTAACAAGTTTTGTTGTTGATGGTTGGTAGCATGAATAACCTCCTCATCAAGCAGTGAATTCAAAGTGTTAAAGATTTCCTCAGAAAACTCTATTTCAGAATCCTCCATTTGAGTTGCTCCTAATGTAATTGTAGAAAAACAAAATAATAAAGATAGAATTATTACTTGATTAAACATTCTCATCCTTGCCTCCAGATACGTAATTCCTTTTCAATAATGATAGTACAAACACCTTACTGTAATTTTATTTTTTATTCAACTGGCTTATATAATAATGTAAAATTTTCACTGCTTTCTTGAATATGACATATTAATTGAAATGTCATTGCAGCCTCCAGATAACAAGACTGTATTGATTGATTGATTGATTGATTAGTTAGTTATTTATTTACTTATTCATTCATTTCTACCGCAAAAGCTTCAGCAAAGACTTTTCGATCTTCTTCTAATAAGTCGTTATACCAAAAATCTATAAATCGTGAGATCGCGGAATCATGCTCTGTTGTTATAGACATTTCAACTGAAAAAGGATATGTCCTTTTTCCGTTTAGCATGTTTGTATTCGATACTCTCCTCATATCGCCAATAGTCTCTATTCGATAAACTTTAAGCATTGTAATGAAAAGTTTCTGATCAATTTGTGGAGGTAATTCAAAAATATTGTTATCTTCAAATAGGTCTTCTATTTTCCAATTCACATTCATAAACCATACTGAACCAGGTATCTTAAACTTAAACTTAATCTTTTTAATAGTTTGAGACATTCTAGCTACTTTCTTTGGTATAAACGGAATGACGTGAGCTGTAGATAAAGATTTTGAACAATTGGAACTACTATAAGAAACTGCAGGCAACAAGAGAGTTGTTATTATAATAAAGCAAATCTGCATCATTACGTTTTTAACCATATTCAATTTCTTTTAAAAAAGATTACCCAATAAAAATACTGTTTAAAGTAGTGTAATCAAAAAAGTACAAAAGTAAATTCTATTTCTAAAATTATTGAATTTTTACATTTACAAGAACCCTCGTAGCGTATATTTTTTGATTCAAAAACGAACAAAAATACAAAGTGTATGTTATCAAATACATTCAAAAAAAGACGATTATGAATCTGAAAGTGCTTTAAATATTTCCTTTTGAAAGATTTTACAAAAACTCAACATGCTTAGATTTTTTTAATATGTAAATAAAAATTAAACTGTCTTAATATGTGCCAGAATTTTCTTTTCCAATTCATTAACATTCCATTTTTCTTTTTTACCAGATTTTCTAAAAAGCACTTCTACTTGATTTTGTTTTAAATCTCTTTCCCCTACAGTCATACGAATAGGAAATCCTAATAAATCCGCATCCTTAAACTTCACTCCAGGAGCTTCATCTCGATCATCCAAAAAACAATCCACACCCTGAGACCATAAAGACTTATAAAATTTTTCAGACTGCTCTTGCACTTTATCGGAGGTCTGAATATTCAAAGCACTGATATGCACTGTAAAAGGTGAAATAGAGTGAGGCCAAATAATCCCTGCTTCATCATGGCTTTGCTCCACCACTGCCTGAATAGCTCGTGATAAACCAATTCCATAACAACCCATCTCCATCCACTGAGTTTTTCCCTGAGGATCCAAATAACCAGCCTTCATAGCTTGAGAATATTTCGTACCTAAATAAAAAATATGCCCTATCTCAATTCCCCGACGCTCTTGTATATCATATTTTTTTAAATCCTCTTCCTTAGCTAAATCTTTATTCACAGCATACTTTCCATCTTTAGAAATCAGAAGAGTATCTTCACCTTCATCCGCCAAAATATGAAACTCCTGAGAATAATCCCCCCCTATAGCACCGCTATCTGCCTGCACAGAACAATACTGAACACCCAATTGAGAGAAAATATTATGGTAGGCTTTTTCCATTTTTTTATAGCTCATCAAAGCTGACTCTTTGTCTAAATCAAAACTATAGGCATCTTTCATAGAAAACTCTCGTGCTCTCAGCAGTCCAAAACGAGGGCGAAATTCATCTCGGTATTTTGTTTGTATTTGATAAATATTAAAAGGAAGATCACGATAGCTTTTAACATGCTGTCGAACATAATCTGTCACTACTTCTTCATGTGTGGGACCTAAATAAAATTCCTGCCCGCTTCGATTTTTTATTTTCTGCAGAATTTCTGAAAAATCATTCCAACGTCCTGTCTCTGCCCAAAGCTCTTTAGGCTGAACCATAGGCATATAAATTTCAACACAGCCTTGCTTTTCCAATTCATCTCTAATGATCTTTTCCAGTTTATGAAGTGAACGCACCATAAAAGGGCTATAAGTAAACAATCCGGAAGACAAAGGCTGAATAAAATCAGCTCTCACCATTAGAGTGTGGCTCTTGATAGAAGTTGAAGCTGGATTTTCTCTCAATGTTCGAATAGAACTTGCTTTCCATTTCATAATTAAACCTATTTATAATAATTTATTTTTTACTAACTTGCTTTTCCAGACAAGTCCAGTAATGACCTTTAATGCCAATATATGAATCACTCTGCTGATTGGGTTATTCCTACAAAGTTATTAAGATTTTTTAATATCATCAAAAAGATTTAACATCTTCAAACAAGCTTGAGCTGACTGCTCTCCCTTATGATTTTCAGGAGAAAGTCTCTCTTGAACCTGCTTTAAAGATTCTGTCATAAGCACTCCTGAAATAACAGGTTTGGACCACTTCAACTGCAATTGTAAAAAACCCTGTTCCACTGTCCGGCAAACTGAATCATAATGTGAAGTCTCCCCTCGAATCACCACACCTAAACCAATCACCGCAGAACAATTTTGATAATGAAAAAGCCAATCCACAACTAAAGGTAATTCAGATGAACCGGGGACTAATGCGGGAGAAAGAACTTCCACTACTCCCTGATCTGACAGAGGTTTGAACACCTTCTGCACTCCATTTAATAAAGATGAAGCCAAATCCGGATAAAAATTTGAAACAGCTAAACCAACTCTATACTTTTCCATATTTTTTCTTTTTATACTGTCGAACTCTTATCAGATTTTTCATCAATACTTTCATTCAAAGACCTGGTTTCCACAATATCCAGACCATAACCTTTAATACCAGCTCTTTTTACAGGAAAAGAAGTCAACAAGATCATTTGTTTAACTCCAAGAGCACGTAAGATCTGAGCTCCTATTCCATAATCTTTAGCATCCATTCCCATCTTATGTGTCATTGAAAGCATTTTATTTACAGATAAGTTTTGAGGATTTCGAACACGATTTAAAGAACGAGAAGGCTCTAAAGGAGTTTTTAAATAAACAACCACACCATGACCATGTCGATTGATTTGATCGAAAGATTTTTTTAAATATTTTCCACTATTAGTCACCAAATCTCCAAAAATATCTCCTGTCACACACTCTGTATGCATTCGAACTAAAATAGGTTTTTCTGAAATAACCCCTTTCACAAAAGCCAAATGTTGTACTTCATGAATAGGATCCCAAAAAGTATGAACTTCAAAACCTTCTCCATAAACAGTAGGAAAAGGAAACTGATCTTTTTTTTCTACAAAAGATTCATTTTGTACACGGTAATGAATAAGATCTTCAATAGAACCGATTTTCAATTGATGTTCTTTCGCAAATGCAACCAGTTGATCCATTCTAGCCATTGTCCCATCCAGATTGATAATTTCACATATAACAGCCGATGGACGAAGACCTGCCAAACGGCAAAAATCAATAGAAGCCTCTGTATGGCCCGCTCTTTTTAAAACTCCCCCTTTATGAGCCCTGATAGGAAACATATGACCTGGACGAGTTAAGTCTTCAGGTTTAGAATTCGGAGCAGATAAAATTTGAATCGTGCGGGCACGATCCGCCGCTGAAATACCCGTACTAATCCCGTAAGCGGCCTCTACACTCACAGTAAATGCTGTTTTATTAGGAGAGGAATTAACATCTTCCGGAATCATTTGGGGAAGCTGAAGACGATTGACAATTTCAGAATCCAAAGAAACACAAATCAAACCTTTCCCGTAGTGAGACATAAAATTAACCTGTTCAGGGGTAATAAATTCAGCAGGGAAAACCAAGTCCCCCTCATTTTCTCTGTTCTCATCATCCACAAGGATGACCATTTTTTTATTTTTTAATTCAGAGACAATATCTTCCACAGAAGATAAAACATGGTTAATATGATGAAGCATTTATTTTCCCTCTTTGTTTAAAATTTAATAACATATAAAATCATTAACTTACAACTTCAAACAAAATTATTTTCAATACCTTACTTTATTAAGAGTGATTCCCCATTTTACTTAAAAAGAAAGTAAAATAGGACAGTGATCAGAACCTAGCTCATCTTTAAAAATCTCAGATTTTTTCAAACGAGAAACTAAGCCTTTGGTCACACAGATATGGTCAATCCTCCAACCTCTATTATTTTTTCTAGCATTTTCACGATAAGACCACCATGTATAACTACCTTTTTTATGAGGATGAAAGTGTCGATATACATCTACAAAACCCAATTCTAAAAAAGATTGAAACCACTTCCTTTCTTCCGGCAAAAACCCACTAGCTTGGGATAAAGCTTCCGGATCAAAAACGTCAATATCCAAATAAGCCACATTATAGTCTCCTACAACAATAATTTGCCGCCCCTTTAAAATCAATCGGCTTAAATGATAGTACAGTTTTTTTAAAAATTCCTGTTTGAATTGATGACGAATTTCATCCTTGGATCCATTAGGGAAATAAATGTTAAATAATATAAAATCACCATAATCTGTAATAACAAAACGCCCTTCCCGATCAAATTTATAAATCCCCATCCCATAAGAAGCTGTTGAAGGTTGCTTTTTGGAAAAAGTAGCTACACCGGAATAACCACCCACTTCTGACAAAGACCAAAAAATTTGGTAGCCAGAAGGATTATTTAAAGAAGGCTCCACTTGATCTATATGGGCCTTGGTTTCCTGTATACACAAAATATCTGGCTGTTTCTGACTCAAAAAATCTAAAAAACCTTTTTTAGAACAAGCCCGAATACCATTGACATTCCACGAAATAATATCCATAAAACCACCTACTCGATTCTTTAGCTGTTTTTGTATGACCACTCAAGTAAAATATTTTTTGCCAGACCTCAAAATATATGTTGAATAGCTATTATGCATCCATTCTATAGTAAATTTATTAAAAATTTAAAACAGCTTTATCCTTCAACTCCTATTGTAACAGAACAACTCCTTAAGTGTGTCTCCCCTTTTACTATCGAGATTCCTGCATCTACTTTCTCCAAGATGGAAACAGCTATAAAAACCATTTACCAATGGAGCCGACATCATCCATCTTTGGATACTCCAGAAATTTCAAAAGTCAAAATAAAAAACCAATCTGTTCTGATGGCTTATGATTTTCATCTGGATAAAGAAAACGTCCCACAATTGATTGAAATCAATACCAATGCTTCTGGTTTTCTGGTAACAGATTTGATTCAAAAATCACATGGCTTAGAAACAAACGCTTTAGAGTTCTTAAGAAAATCATTCATTAAAGAATGGAGTTTATTTTCCGGCTCCTCCACATCCCCTTCATATACAGCCATTGTAGATGAAAATATTGATACACAAAAAATGAAATTTGAATTTTTCATGTATTACAATCTAATGAGCACCTGGGGATGGAAGAATAAAGTTTTAGATGCAAAAAGTCTAAAAATAAATCCGAAAGATAAACTTTTTGATCCAGACAACATTGAGATTGATTTTATTTACAACAGATTAACTGATTTTTATTTAAAAAAATGGCCTCTTTTAAACCAAGCTTATAGCAAACAAACAGCCTGTTTTAGCCCCAATCCAAAAGAGTATTTTGCTTTAGCTGACAAAAGAAATCTTTGTCTCCTCTATGAGCTATCAAAAACTTCTAATGATGACTTTCTAAAGAAAATTCTTATTCCGTCTGAACTATTGGATGTCAAACAAGACGTATGGGAAAATAAAAAAACACTCTTCTTTAAACCTATTGAAAGTTATGGCGGAGGCGGATCTTATAGAGGAAAAACTATCACAAGAAAGAAGTTTTCAGAGCTGAAAGACTATATTGTGCAGGAATATAGCCCTCCTGGAACATGGAAAGATCCCATTAATCAAGATCAATGGAAATTTGATATTCGAGCTTATGTCTATCAGAACCAAATACAGCTTTTAGGAGGAAGGATTTACAAAGGACAAGTCACCAACTTTCAAAATTCACTCGGAGGATTTTGCTTGGTGCAAACCAAGTGATTAAGCTGTTTTCTTTTTATTCGTTAAGAATTTATCGAGATTTAAAAACTGGTTTTTACCAGCGTCTTTCAATTTGAGGTGTTTGATTTTTGCCAGAGTAAAATTAGGATTTTCTTTTAAAGATTTCTGATAAAAGAATGCAGCTCGATCATTATTTCCTTCACACATCTCCAACAAACCAGACACATAATAATAAAGATCCATAGGAAGCTTAGATTGATGAACAGCGGCCTGAACTTGTGCAGAAATAGATCTCAATCTGTTCGTTGACAACGTGAATGCACCTTGTTCTATTTCAACAACAGTCTCCCACAAAAACATTTCATCTTTGACAGCCTTAGAGACATCTTTCTGCATCTTGATTTTTTGACTAAGTTTTAAAGCTCCTTCATATTTTGTATGTTGAATTAACTTCTGTACGTGTTTTTTTAAATTTTCCACTTCTATAATATCCCGAGCTTCTTTCATTTGCTTTTTTTGCTCATAACTTTTCATTTTCTGGCTGTCTCCAACGACATTATAAGCATTGATCACAACCTGATGACATTGATTCACCCACCTTTGCACTTCTAGGGAATATTGAGAAAACAAATCCACATGATTATGCTCTGTATAGCTAGAGAACACTTTTTTGATGTGATTCAAATCAGAAGTATTTGTACATCCTAAAAACTCAAATATCTGTACCAAATCCATACCTTGTATAATCTTATATAAAGACTGATATCTTTGAACATATACTTCACTGATTTGAGCTAGTGCATCTTGTTTAAGGGTCATAATACCCTGAGACAACAGCCAAAAAACAGCTCGATATACTATGGTTCTTTCATTAGGATACATATTCAATAAATCATTTAAGCTTGCTGATGACTTTAAATCATCTATTTGATCATAAATAAATTTAAAAGGCAGTATGATATATTTCCGCCAAGACTTCCTCCTGCTATCATCAATATACAATCGATACTCCTTAAGAGAATCTATCATTCCCTTTAAAAAGTGAAGAGAGAGATTAGTCTCTATAAACTGAGTTATATTCTGAATAAACAGAGAAGCATTCAAACTAACTTCTAAATCCTGTTCAATATCTGCATCTTCAGATAAAGGATTTTGTTGTAATTTAACTTGAACACGGGTTTTTTTTGAAAAATACTCAACTCCCCATTCAACACCATCTTTAACATACTGAATATAGTGATGGGGACTAATCATTCCGTGTGGAATCAAAGTATGTAAATTCTCTGTTCCATTAGCATCCAAAAATGGAACCAACTCTTCTTCTTGTAAAATATTGTTTTGAGAAAAGTATGTAACAATCCTTGAACGATCCTGCTCAGAAAAATATACAACATTCCCATCTGAAAATCCTATTTCTATAGAGTACTTCTCATCTGATAAAGATAAAGTGGATTCGGACTTTGAATACAGCAAATAGAAAAATAATAATAAAACATCTCCTTCATTCAAGTATTTCACTGTATCAAATTCTTTATAAATATTCTTCAATTCAACAAACTTCTCGCAAAGTAGAGTTGTTAAATGCTTATCTTTTGCTGGTTGGATAATTTGATTAATTGCAGATTCGACTTCTCTGTTCAGAGTCTCCGGATCTATAGGTTTTTTAAGCATAGAAAGAATATTTTTATGCTCCATATAATTAATATCACGAGTATTAAAAACACCGCTCATCAACAAAATTCTAATAGAAGAACCGAAGTCTCTTTCAATATTTTTAGCGAAAGAGTAGCCATCCATCTCCGGCATTAAACAATCTACAAACACAATATGAAAAGGCTGTTGTCGAATCAACACTTCAGCTTCTACAGGTGAAAAAGCTACAGAAACAGAGTATCCCAAGGTTCCCAGCATATTGCTGAGATTGTGTATAAAATTTACATCATCATCAACAATCAAAATTTTAATGTGTCTTTTATGGAACTCCATGTATTCTTTATCGGAATGAGAAAAAAGACCTCAATAGTTTAAGCATCTTTTTTTTCCCTTAACAGCCCTGTAATCAGAATATCCTCCTGAAAACTCAAAGTACGGGCAAAAGACAAGTCGATTGGAAAGTCTAGTTCTTCATTCCACCAATTTTTTCGACTCCTGCCTCCTGCCACAAAAGGAGATAAAAAGAGATAGATTCTCTGAGATTTTGTGAGAAAAGATGAAAAAACAACTCCACCTCCCTCCACCAACATGGAATAAACACCCTTATGAAACAACTGTTTTAAAAGCTCTTCTAAATCAAAAGGATCCTTATCCTGATGAATCACACAATAAGGTAAAGAGAGAGATTTTTGTGATTGTCGAGTCACTATGATAACTTTTGAAGGATCTCTAACTTGAAGTAAATTAGAATCTTTTAAAGCAGAAAAGCTCAAACCATCCGGATCCAACACAATCACTTTATTTTGCTGATCCAAAAAATAAGGATGACGTGAATTTAAACGAGGGTTGTCTGTTAAAAAAGTCTTCACCCCTATGCAAACAGCATCATAGTGCCCTCTCAACATAGAAACATATTCCCTGGATAATTCATTTGTAATCCATTTCCTATTGAAAGCTGTTATACTGCCATCTAAAGAAGAAGCAATCTTTAAAGCCACAAAAGGCTTTTGCTCTGTCATATTGTAAGAAAAAATTTCAATTAATTCTTCCAACTGATTTTTTAAGGGGCCTTCGTACATCTCCACTTTAATGCCTGCTTGCTTTAATTTTTCAATACCATGACCAAAGACTTTAGGGTTGGGATCCTCAAGCCCTATAAATACCTTAGAAAAAGGTAATTTTGCTAATTGATCTGCACAAGAAGGGGTGAGCCCCTGATGAGCACAAGGCTCTAAAGTCACATAAAGCACAGCCTGCTCTAAAGAGTGTTTATTATTTTTAAATGCCATAATTTCAGCATGATCCGCTCCTAAAAACTGATGATAACCTGTGGAAAGCAATTGGCCTTTAGCATTTAAAATAACAGCCCCAACTGGAGGATTTGGAGAAACCCTCCCTAAGCCTCGTCGAGCTTGCTCAATAGCCAACAACATAGCCTGCTCTTTATTCAATACATTCATAGCAATAAGGGATGTAACAAATAATGAGTCTATTCACAACTATAAGAACTCTTCTTTTAATAAAAGCTTCCTTGATTGTTAGTCTCAAATATTGTTAAACTGAAAACCTTTAATATTATGAATGAACCTAATCAAGTTTTTGTCAATAGAACTTTAAATATGAAAAAAATCAAAGCTATTGGCTTTGATATGGACTACACTTTAGTACGTTACAACACTCAAAACTTTGAAAATGAAACTCACAAAATGTTGACTCAAAAATTAGTTTCAGAAAAACAATATCCTCAGGATATTTTAAAGCTGAAATTTAATTCAAACTTTGTCATTCGTGGTTTAGTGATTGACACCCAAAAAGGTAATTTTTTAAAACTTTCCCGTTACCGATCTATTCGCACCATTTTCAATGGTCAAACTCAAATTAATTACACCAGTAGAAGAGAAATCTATCCAGCAGATTATATTAACTTCGGTTTGGACCATCCACATTTTTCATTTATTGAGTCTCATTTTGATATTGCCTACACTTCACTTTATATGCAATTAATTGATTTAAAAAACAAAGGCCTTTATTTACCTACAACTGAACAAATATTTTCCGATATCTGTCAAGCTATTGAGGCCATCCATACACAAAACGATATCAAACATAAGGTGATGCAGGAACCAAGCCAATACATTCATAGAAATCCAAAAATTGCATTGGAACTGGAAAAACTTATAAAACATGGGAAAAGACTCTTTCTTTTAACCAATTCTTCTATAGATTATACTGCTTTTCTCTTGGATTACACCCTTACACCATTTTTGAAAGAACACTCTTCATGGATGGATATATTTGAAATCATTATTACTTCAGCCCATAAGCCGAATTTTTTTCATAAACAAAAGGATTTTCAAGAGCTAGACAAAAATAATTTTGAAGTTACTGCAAATATTCCTATTCCCTCAAAAGGAGGTTTGTATCAATTTGGCTGTTCTGACAGCCTTACTAAGTCACTTCAATTGATGGAAGATGAAATTTTATATATAGGAGATCAAGTGTACACGGATGTTGTTTTACTTAAACAAAAATGTGGATGGCGGACAGCTCTTGTGATTGAAGAATTGGCAGAAGAAAGACAAAAAATTCAGAACAATCAAAACTGTTATGAGGATATTAAACATTTAATGAAAGAAAAAACACCTATAGAAAACAAAATTCATCAACTTTTCTCTGACCAAATAGAAAATAATCATAAAAATCATAATAAAAAAATTCATTCCCTTATCAGACAGACGGAAAAAGTAGATTGTCAACTCATCAAAAAAATTACAGAGGCCAATCAGAGTTTTAATCCTTTTTGGGGAGAATTGATGAGAGTGGGTGCAGAAGAAAGTTTATTTGCCTCTCAAGCAGAAAGATTTTCCTGTATCTATATGCCTTATTTAATCGATTTTTTATCTTTATCTCCGCGCACTTATTACCGAGCAAAAAAAAGATTCTTCCCGCATGAGATGTAATTTAGCGTCTTTTGATCTTACTTTTTTCCATAGAAAAGGAACGCAGTTTAATAGAACCAGTGATATCTTCAAGCGATCTATCTTTCTTCCACTGATCCAATTCCTTATTAATTTTTAAAAATAAAGATTTCTGCAATACCTTAACAGTTTCAGATTTATCTTCTATACGAAAAAACTGCTCCGGCGACTTTATTTCTAAGACCCCTGTAAATACATTTTCAGCAAAAGTAATTGTTAAACGGCAATTGGAATCACAGGGAGCTTGTCTGATTAATTTGTCTAAATTGTCCTTAGCTTCCAAAAAGTCTTCTTTATTGGAGCTCTCAAAATGAATACTCGTATTCTCACCGTAATGTTGTAAAGACATTTTATACCCTAAGTGATTAGTTATTTCCTACATCCTAATGAAATAAGACCCTATCTCACTAATAAATAATACCATCATTCTCAAAAAAATGCGAGTTAAATTACTTGGCTAAAAGCCTCAAAAATCCATTTTTAAAGAAGTTCTTCTGTATCATTAAAAATCATCTATATTTTTTTCGAGTTTGAATTGAATGAGTTTTCTTCTTTCTTCGATTGTGAAAGGAGAGTTTTTTTGAACGCGCTGATTCCATCTGATAAAACTTTTTATGTTTATGCTCTACTAAATCAAAATCTATCTGCCCTTCTTCTACATTAGACATAGCGACTCGAACAAACACCTCATCCCCTTGACGAAAAGAGTACCCGGAAGGATAGGCTTTAAGCAACAGCTGAGCTGGATGAAACCTCCACCTCCCCCCAAGATTATTGATATGCACCAAACCATCCACACTATATTCATCCAAAGTCACAAAAAAACCAAACTTTGTTATAGATGAAATAGTGCCTGAAAATTCTTCTCCTATATGCTTTGTCATAAACCGAGCTTTTTTAATATTCCCCATATACCTTTCCGCTTTTACAGATCTTTGTTCACACTGGCTTAAAAACTGAGCGGTTGTTTCCAATTCCCGAATGGAAATAGAACGATCAGACTCCTTCTTTAAAATCTTTTTTAAAATACGGTGAACAACCAAGTCCGAATATCTTCGGATAGGTGATGTAAAATGCAAATACTTTTCAAATTGCAAACCGAAATGACCTTTATTATAAGCACTATAATGAGCTTGAGGGAGCGCCCGTAAAATCAAATAATGCATGATAGTTTTTTTTGGATGACTTTTCATTTTACGAATAAATTGAGTCAACTGAAGAGCTAAAGATTTTTGTTTTTTAAAATAATTTTTCTTCTTTTCAAATAAATTAGCTTTAGAATCAATAGATTGCAAAAATTGATTCAAATGAGATAAATCTTCACTACGAGGATTCTCATGCACTCTATAAATAAGAGCAGTCTTTTTCTTATTCAAAAACTCAGCAACTGCTTGATTGCAAACCAACATTAATTCCTCAATTAACTTATGAGAAAATAATCTTTGTGTTTGAACAATATTTAAAGTCTGGCCATTTGAATCCAGAAAAATTTCAGTTTCAGCTAACTCTAAATTCAAAGCGCCCTTCTTGAAACGTTTATCCATTAAGACTTGAGTTAATTGAGCTCCAGATTTTATTGAGTTTTGAATAGCTGTAGAAACATGAGACTTCTCATCCACAATATCTTGAGCCTCTTCATAACTCAGACGAGCTTGACTGCATATAACAGATTCATAAAAAAAAGATTTTTTTTGATTTCCATTGGAATCAAAATGAATTTCTACAGTCATTGTTAAGCGAGGAACATGAGGGTTTAAAGAACATAAACCTTGACTTAAATAGTGAGGAAGCATGGGAGCCACAAAATCCGGAAAATAAGTGCTGTTTCCCCTTAAGTAAGCCTCTTTATCTAAATTTCCTTTTTCTTTTACATAATAGTCCACGTCAGCGATGCTAATAAAAGCCTGCCACCCTTTCTTTATTTTCTCTACATAAATGGAATCATCAAAATCCTTAGCACTCATTCCATCGATGGTCACAAAAGGTAAATGACGTAAATCCTTTCTATCTCTAAAATCTTTTTTATGAAGTTCTTTTGAAACTTGTTTCCCTTCATCCACAGAGTAAAAATTATAAGGAATATTAAAAGTCTTAAGAACTCTTTTATTATCTTTAGAACTGTCTAAAACAGAATCGGCTCCAATAGAAACTACCTTTGTGTCTCTTCCTTTTAAACGTGACCGCTTCCTTCCCTTCATATTGAATAATCCATACCTATTGAAGGGAATTCTTTGCGAAGAGTTTGCCGATCGCTATGAACACTATTCACAAATACCAACTGCACTTTAGGAAGGTGTTGGTTAATAAAGTTAATTGTCGTTGGTTCATTTTCAAAAAACCAAATTCTTTTATATTTTTTAGATAATTTTTCCAAAAAATTTGCTTTATAAATTGCATCTTCCGTAAAATTATTTTGTTTCATGATTAAAAATTCCTTTTTCTCTAATGGCAGTTTCCACTCCTTGAGTTGTCTATACGTACCTTCTCCCATAGATTTTTGACTGCGTCCGGTAAGATACATAATATCTACATTGGTTTTCTTCAACTGGGAAAGATAAGAATAAACTCCTGTATAAAGTTCATCATATTTTAAAAATTCATTACTAAAAAAACAATGAGCCCAATACCCAGATAAATCATAGTAACATGAAGAGCTTAACTGAATACCTTTTCGAATTAAAATCTGTTTCAAACCATAATCCGTTGGATAAACTTCAATGGTTCTAAACAGATCCACTTGTCCCGCACAGATCTGGCTTAACGGAGGATAATCGGGTGCAGACCGCAAAATAGCCTGAGTTCTACCTCGAACACAAATAAGTGTGGAGTCCAGGTCAAACACACAAGCATAGTTTCCATCACATTGTTGAACTTCATCTAGTACCTTTCTCAGTATGTTTTGTCCGGACATAAAACAGGCCTATAGATTTTTCATTCAGGAAAGATCTTACACATTAGATTTTATACTCATAGAAGAAATTTTCATTGATTCAGATATATTATGACATGAAATAATTCAATAAACAGCTAAGCTTTAAAGAGATATTCCCCACTCTGCGATCTGAGCTTTTACAGAATCATCAAGACTCTTCTTACCTACTCCAACCACATACTGCCTGACTTTAAACTCCATCCAACTGTCAATATTACGGGAATACTCACAATTGCTAAAGGCATCTATTTCAACAGGTTGAATAACATATTGCTCTACATCCGTAAAAGTACCTATAAAACCCCTGTCTCTAGAAGAAATAGTGTAATTATCGGGATCACATCTTAAAAGATTAGTGCACAGAGGAGTGTAATCCTCTTGTACTAACACACTTTTAGCAGGCACAGACAACTCTCCCCCTCCGAAGATATTACCTCTTGAAGCAAAGATAGAAAGATTTGCAAATTGCTCTCCTCTAACATGTAAACATTCACCTTCATCCAGTCGAAAGAAAAGCTCCTCTTTTGAAGGAGTGAAATTCTGTGAAGAATAATATACATAAACAGATTCACCTCCACTCACAACAGTAATGGCGTAATCATACCCAGTTAAAACACTATTATCGGTTCCATCTGAATTCTCCTGTGGGTTACCATTGCCTGAATCACAACCTAATATTAAAAAAGCAACACTTATAATTAAATATCTTTTGAATAGACCCATTTTCTACTCCTCTTTCTTATATTGAATTATTTAATAACATTCCTGTTTTGTATGCAAGCTAATATATCCAACTAGTAATAAAATGCCCTTAGATACATTGAATTTACATCAAATTAAATTTTGAATCCATCATTATCTATCATAAAAAACCACTAAATACGGATTTTTTTGACAAATCTATCCTATTTTTAGTAAAATACCTCCAGCTTATTTCTAGGAGCTACAAATTTTGAATAATCTCCAATCTCAATCAAATAACCCATCTCATCTTGTTGACAAAAGCCGCTCCTATGCTTTAACCACTCGCATTTCCAAAATTGCCTCTTGGGGAAAAAGAAACTCGCTCTGGCCTATGCCTTATGGAACAGCCTGCTGTGGCATTGAGATGATGTCTGTTATGGGACCTCGCTATGATTTAGCCAGGTTTGGAGCTGAAGTGGTGCGCTTTTCCCCCAGACAAGCAGATCTTTTAATTGTAGCAGGAACCATTACAGAAAAAATGGCTCCAATTATTCTAAGAATTTATAAACAAATGTTGGAGCCAAAGTTTGTGATAGCTATGGGAGCTTGTGCCAGCTCAGGAGGTTTTTACCGCGCTTACCATGTGTTACAGGGGATAGATAAGATTATTCCTGTAGATGTGTATGTGCCTGGGTGTCCTCCAGCGCCTGAAGCGGTTTTAGACGGAGTGATGGTTGTTCAAAAAATGATAAAAGACGAAACAAAAAGACCTTGGAAAGATCATTGGGAACCAGGGGTCTGGAAATGAGTCCCTTTTTTAATGCTGTAAAAAAAAATGTTTTAGAACAATTTCCTGCGGAGTCTTTTGAATTTCAGGAATCCTGTGGTGATGAAGTTATTCTGTGTGAAGCAAAAAATTTAACTGCACTTTTGTCCATGTTAAAAACAAAACATAAGTGTGACTTCCTTATGAATGTATCCGGAATAGATTTTCCAGACAGACAAAAACGTTTTGAAGTCTGTTATGAATTATTTTCCTCTTCAATGAACAGTCGCGTGAGGGTAAAAGTGGCTGTGAATGAAGAGGAGTCTATTCCAACCGCTCAGTTTATATGGAAAACAGCAGACTGGTTTGAAAGAGAAACTTATGACATGTTTGGAATTCAGTTTTCAAATCATCCAAACTTAAGACGCCTTCTCACACATCATCAATTTAAGGGATATCCTTTAAGAAAAGATTATCCTGCAGATCGCGTACAACACTGTACTGAAGCTTTGCCCATTCATTTTGATCAACCTAGAACCCCTGAAGAAACTGTCAATGATAAGGGAAAAGACTTGATGCCTTTGAACATTGGCCCTTCTCATCCAGCCACTCATGGCACTCTTAGAATTATGGCTCAACTAGACGGTGAACGTGTTCATCGCTCCACGGTGGAACTTGGCTACCTGCACCGTTGTTTTGAAAAAATGGCAGAAACTCACCCTTACAACCAGGTTATTCCTTATACAGATCGTTTGAACTATTGCTCTGCTCCCATGAACAACGTGGGTTATTGCAAAACTGTGGAAAGACTTTTAGGAGTGGAAATCCCCTTGAAAGCACAAGCATTGAGAATGATTCTTTGTGAACTTTCCCGTATTATTGATCATATTATTTGTATTGGAGCTAATGCTGTTGACCTAGGCGCTTTGACAGGTTTTTTTCATCTTTTTACATACAGAGAAAAAGTTTATACCTTGTTTGAAAAACTGTGTGGAGCCAGACTCACTGTATCGTTAACTCGAATTGGCGGTATGGCACAAGAAACTCCCCCGGATTGGACTCAACAAGTGTTAGAATTTTGCAATGAAATGAGCCAAGGAGTCAGTGAGTTAGAATCTCTATTAAGTAAAAATAAAATTTGGATCAACCGCACTCAAGGCATTGGAACTATTGATTCTGAATCAGCTATCGAATGGGGTTATACAGGCCCTTGCCTTCGTGCCTGTGGTGTCAACTTAGACTTAAGAAAAGCAGAACCTTATTACCTCTATAATGAAATGGATTTTGACGTCCCCTTAGGAACAACAGGAGACGTTTATGACCGTTACTTAGTACGTGTAGAAGAAATGAAACAATCTATTAAAATTATTCGTCAACTGGCTAAAAACCTCCCCTCAGGAGACTACACGATTCGTGATAAAGACATCGTCCTTCCTGAAAAGAAGGATGTTTATGGGAATATTGAAGGCTTAATGAATCACTTCATGTTAGTGATGAAAGGGCTTCGCCCCCCCAAAGGGGAACTGTACGACAAAACAGAAGCCGCTAACGGAGAGTTAGGATTTTATTTAGTCAGTGATGCCAGCCCCATGCCTTACAGATTAAAAGTACGTGCTCCCTGTTTTGCTATCTATCAATCTTTTGCGGAACAAATTCAAGGAGCTTATGTAGCTGATGTTATCTCTATTTTAGGAAGCATGAACGTCATTGCCGGTGAGTTGGACCGTTAATCAAAAAGATGTAATTTTTACATTTTATTCAAAAAAATTTGCTATAATGAACCCCCTCACATAGACTCCCCTATTACTAATCTATAATGGACCTCACCATATAAAAGGAAATGTGTGATATGACAAATTTTAAAGTTTTTCTTTGGATATGCCTTCTTTTGATTTTTAACAACTCTGTTGCTGAAATCCTTCCATCTTTTCCAGAGCCAGTCCAGCAAGCTGAATTATCCATTTATAAAATAAAAACACAAAAAGAAACAATCTTCGAAAATGAAACAGGATTTTTTATAGCACCCAGTCTTCTTGTGACAAGTTTTCATAGTATAGGAAGACTTGACTTGGAAAATGAAAATTTTAATGAAATTGAATTGTTCCAACAAAACCAGCTTAGTGCTTTGAAAATAAAGAAAGTAATCGCTATATCCGCTGTCTTTGATGTAGCTCTATTGGAAACACAAGGTACATCCGACTATCATTTAAAGGTAAATCCACAAACTCCAGAACCCTTTGAAGATTTATTTACCATCGGATATCCTCAAGGGGTTTTTACAAAACTGCAAAAAACAGGATCTCTTTTAAGAGAAAATTCCGGTTATTGCTTTATACACCAGGCCTCCTTTGATCATTTGGATGGGGCCAATGGAAGTCCTGTATTAAATTCACAGGACGAAGTCACTGGAATGATCCTTGAAGGGGTGATGCATACCAATAGCTTATGTGCAACAAATCCAGATACAATAAATCAACTGGTCGAAAACAAAATAGGAACAAACTGCAATCAGTTTGAGAGTGTAACAGACTGTGTAGAAAGTGAATTAAATTCTATTAAACAATCATCTCGCAGTAGAAATACGTCAGCTCGAAACTTTGGAATGTATAGAGCAAGTTCCTATCGCCCTATTCAATTGGCCAACTATCTGCAATCACTGCAAAGTGTATCTTCTGTAGAAGACCTGACAAAGCTGGCACAATTTACAGGGAATTTTGAAGAAGATTTGTGGCGCGAATATGAAAAACTTCAAAGCCGATATATCTACTGGCTCACCATATCTGCTGAACAAGGTTCTTTTCAAGCTCAATATACATTAGCTTCCCTTTACGAGGAAGGAGAAGATGTCATCATCACTACACCTAATAAGAGTCAGGCCGCTTACTGGATGAAACAATCCGCCAGACAGGGCTATGCTCCTGCTCAACATATGATGAGTCTCTTTTATTCCCATGGAGAAGGAGTTAAAAAAAATATGCAAGAGGCTTCTTACTGGATGCAAAAAGCGGCAAAACAAGGTTTGATTCCCTCCCAACAACATTTAGCCACTGACTCCTATGAAAGAATTCCACAAGACCTCGAAAAAACTTTTTATTGGACTACTCAAGCGGCAGAGCAAGGTTATGCTCCTGCTCAACATACATTAAGCACCCTCTATTCTGCGGGAACAGAAACTCCACAAAACGCTGAACTGGCTTTTTATTGGATGCAAAAAGCGGCAGAGCAAGATCATGCTCCTGCTCAACATACATTAAGCACCCTCTATTCTGCGGGAACAGAAACTCCACAAAACGCTGAACTGGCTTTTTATTGGATGCAAAAAGCGGCAGAACAAGATCATGCTCCTGCTCAACATGATTTAAGTCATTTTTATGATGAGGGATACGGAACTCAACAAAACACGCAAGAAACCCTTTATTGGATGCAAAAAGCGGCAGAACAAGAGTTTATTCCTGCTATAAAAGATTTAGCCGTTATTTACAGCACCGGAGATAACGGAATTCAACAAGATCTTGAAAAGGTTTTTTATTGGACCATGCAAGCGGCAGAGCAAGGTGATCCAGAATCTCAATATAAATTATTCACACTGTATTCCAATGGAGAAGGAACTCGACCAAATCATGAGAAAGCCATGCTATGGCTGGAACAATCGGCAGAACAAGGTTATGAACAAGCACAATTAGCTTTGGAAAAACTTTCTTCTTCTGATTCACCAATCTTAGATTGGATTAGCGAATTACTGCCTTAATTAATAAAATTATTAAAGAGAAACAGAATGAAAAATCTTGTTTATTATTTTACCTTATTTTGTATGACATTGAGTGTTCCCATTCAAGCGCAAAATGTTCACTCCGAAGCCTTAACAAGCAGTATGGTTGTAGAAACAACAGATGGAAAACTCATTCATATTAAAATGACATTATCAGATAGAGATGAAGCCATAACACAACTTCGTAATCTTTACCCTCTCGTATTGACAGACATGTATAAAGTTACAAATTTAACACCACATAGAATGTTCCTTAAATATGACAACAGAGATCCGTTTTTACAAAAAGGCCATGAGTTAAAAAGCAGTCAGTGCATATACATTCATAAAGATGATTTTGAATATTTAACCATTAGTGTAACACTTCCCTTATCAGAAATATTATGTAGTTCTAATCAAAATGATCGAAAACCCCTCTGTCAGCCTATAGACTACATACTGGGTTTTATTCCCTCTCAAACAGAACTTTTACCCTATGAGAATTTAAAAGGTTACCACGAATTCTCTTATGTAAGCACAACATCTTTTGGAGAACAGCAAGCTTTAGTTTTATTACATAAACATACTTATTCTACAACACAGTGTACATTGTTCTAAGTGATTTTCACTTATTTCTGAAAAAATAATTTATTATATCATCTAAATTTGAAACATGAAGAATGGCCTGATTGTCTATCGGTTTTTTCAAAACCAGAATATATGGAAGGCGGAAAATCTTCAGGAGTGCTTTCTAAATCCATCACATAATAACCGGAATCTGTGGGACAATACCTGCACCCTAAATAATCTTTAGGACAATCCCAAGAACACCTGGAAGGAGTTAATTCAATATATCGTAAATCATTTGTATGAAAAGCCATACATTGATTGTTCTGTATGGACGTTTTAAAACTTTCAGAACCCCTACTATAAGAGACTATCACAGTTTCATCTGTCTCATTTAAAAGATAAAAAAGAGAGTCGCTGGAAGTATCTTCATCATTATACTCATCATTTCTCTCAGTGTTATCATCCTCTCTACATCTTGTTTGATTACGTGTATCTTGAGAAGAACATCCTTTCTCATCTTTATCACCATCTTCTTTTTGAAGGGGCGACTTGTCACAATGCATGAGAAAAAATGTAAAAAAAATAAGAAGACTTAAATATATACGAAAAGTCATAACACCTTTATGAGGAAACCCAACGTATATCTTGAATAAAATTAGAACCGGAAGATTTATTGATTTTTTCTATCAACATTTCTTTATCAAAACTCATCTCTTGAACATGACAGGAACTGGGGACACGAATAGTCAAACACCTATGGTTATATCCAACAGGTGTGGAAATACTTCCCCACTTTGTACCAACAACTCTTGTCCAATTCTGATTGAGTTGAATACACTTAAAAAGAGAAGAAGTATCTTTATCCGACTGAAGTTTAACATTCTTCAAAACTTCGGAAACAGAACTTAACTTCTTTCTATTTCTTGTTTGCATAAAACTCATTAAATCAAAACTTCCCTTAAAAAGCAACTTGCCTCATAGATAAAATTAAATAGATTCATATTTTAGTATGAAATAAAAATATTTCAATTTTATCACCAATCTTAAAATTAAATGTAAATTCAATAATTAAAAGTCATTAGACCTAACATCCACAAAACAAAAGTTAACACTGCATCATAATATAAATAATATTTTCTAAAAACCCATCTCATACATTCTAAAATAAAGTAAATTAAAAACCACCAAACAGGAAACAGAATAAGATCATACATTATAAGCATATAAAAAGAAGCAATTATCAATAGAGGAATAACAAGCAACCCCCAATAAGGCTGTATGAAAACAAATATTCCATTTTGTTGAATAGTTCGATTAGGACCCAAAACCTTTAGCTCTCCTAATAAAACTGCTGTCGCGTAAAATAAAAGTATTCCTAATAAAATGAATCCTGCGTTGAAAATGGGATCTATCCATATTCCAGTCCAATTTTCAGCAAAAACAAAGAACATAGGGATTATAAAAACACAAATTCTTAGAATTAATACAGAAAGACATTCTTTAAATAAATACCAGTTTTCCTTGAATGAAAACGGCTCTAAAATAATTTGTACTTGATCAAATCTCTTTTGAGCTGTTTGAATCACAATAGGAAAAGCATTCGCAACAATACATTTTCGAGCTTTTCTCCAAACAGCCAAGTCAATGAGAGAGTTCCCAATGTAATCAAAGTTTTTTTCTCCATAACGTTTTACCAAAAAACGCAGTTTATTTTTACCTGTCAATCTGGGCCTTTCTCTACAAACTCCAAACACCTGAGAGAATAAATCTAAGTGTTCAGCCACTTGTTTAGCATATTTTTGACTGGTTCCAGTCACTAACACAAGCTCTCGCCCTTTTTCCTTTTCATTTCTCAACCACTGAATAGTATTCTGATTAAATGGAAGATTGGAAATAGGTAAAGCCACTCTTTTTTCTATTTGCATTTTAAGTTCTGCTCTGCCTTTGGTAACAAACCACCAACATATCTGAAAAAATCGAAGAGGATTTTTCCGAATATACCAAATAGCTGATTCAAAAAATAAATCTGTATTAACAAGAGTACCGTCTAAATCAACAGCAAGAGGAGGAATAGAACTCATACAAAGAAAATAGGCAAAACATAAGCGAAGAGCAAACCTAATATGTAAAGACCCACAGAAACATATAAAATAATGCGAGTCCAAGGTTTAACCGTCTGACATACATCTCTTTGATCTTCATCAATAGGGCATTCTACAACTTTTGCAGGTCTTATTAAAAAAAATCCA
This sequence comes from Bdellovibrionales bacterium, assembly GCA_965197855.1. GTDB lineage: Bacteria > Bdellovibrionota > Bdellovibrionia > Bdellovibrionales > UBA1609 > JAPPLG01. The sequence continues at coordinate 1,048,895 of OZ240230.1, read as the reverse complement.
CCTGCTAACAAGAAGGCTGTGATAATAAAAATAAACAGCTTGTATTCGCCAACAAACTGAATTTGAGGAACAGCAGTGGTCAGTGAAACGAACACCCCTCCCATTCCCAAACTGACTAATAAAACGGGCAAAGCACAACAAAAAAGAGTACTAAAAGATCCAAAGAGAGATAAAAAGACCAGAAGTTTTTTCACAGTCTTTTGATATTATCAGCTTTATATCCTGCCTGAACAACTCTTTTTTTAATTTCTTCATCTGAAAGAGCTGTCACTAAATTAAGTGTCACTGTCTTTTTACTAAGATCCACTAAAACATCTTTATCTGCATTTTGAACAGAGTCTTTAAAAACCTTTCTCATACCATGAACACACATTTGGCAAACCATACCGGGAACAGATACTACAATCTGATTCATTAGCTCACTCTTGACAGGTATTTCAACTTTCTTCTTTGTTACATCTGAAATAGATACTTCAGTTTTTTTCTTTGATACATCGGAGACAGAAACCTCCACTTCTTTTTTCGACACATTATCAGGAACAGAAGCTTCCATCTGCTTTTCTTGAAGATTTATACAACCACCGATAAAACCAAATAAGCAGACAATGAGAACGAATTTTTTCATACAACCTCCACTGACAGGCAATAAAAGTATTCTATATCAAGGAGTTTAGCATACCACTTATGAAAAATCCAACTTAATTCGTTTTCTCGGCATGTATAGCGTACCGATCAAAAACACCATATTCATGCAAACGATTATATAGTGTTTTAACTGTAATGCCTAAAGCATTTGCGGCTCTTTTCTTTGAAGGAAAATACTTTAAAGCACTCAGTATATATAACCTATTGATGTCTGCTAAAGACAAAGTTGGATCATAACTGACTTGCACAACACACTCATCTGTATTTAATATTTGGTGAGGTAGTTCTTTTACAGTGATTTCATTGTTTGTAACAAAACATTGAAAACGTTCACAAATATCTTTTAATTCCCGAACATTTCCAGGCCATTTATAGCACTTCAATGCATTCATTGCTTGTTCTGTCACAGTCCATTTTTTTCTATGACCTTCTGAAGAATTTAGATTTAAACTTAAAAAATAACGGATCAAATCTGGAATATCTTCTTTTCTTTGTGACAAACTTGGCACTTCCAATCGAATGTTCTTAATATAGTTGTAAAACGTTCTATTAAGACCACCTTGACTGGTTAGTTTCTTTTCATCACTAGACGTATAAACAATCCTTACATTCACAGGTATGGAACGATGACCTCCCACAGGAGCCACAGCCCCCATCTTTAAAAAAGACATAAATTTATCTTGAATATAAAAAGGCATACTGCCAATTTCTTCTAGAACTAAAGTTCCTCCATCTGCTCTTTGTAGAGCACCCTCTTTAGAAGGTGTGGCATCATCCCCCTTGTACCCAAATAATTCTGTCTCTAAAACCTGTTCTGCTAAACTGCCGCAATGTAAAGAAACAAAAGGACCGTAATGTCTGAGGCTTTTTTCATGAATTTGTAAAGCTAGTAATTTTTTACCAACTCCCTGATCACCCACTATTAAAACAGGCGATTTTAAGCTGGCCACCTTATGAGCTCTTTTAATAAGCTCATCCATTGCTTGAGAACGGTAAATAAAACTCTTTGTATTTTTAGCCTTTCCAGCCTCTGTATTTGTGGGCTCTAATCGGCCTTCTTGTAAAAATGGTGTCATGTTTATACCTCCGTGTATCTTTGACATACTGTTTCATAATGAAACACTGCATCAATTATTACCAAAGTTCTGAATAAATTTCAAGAGCATCGTATAATATTTTTTCACAAAAAGAGTAAAATATATGCATAAATTGGATTTAATCACCTATGCTATTTTAGATAAATACTTGAAATACCTGAAGTTTTCAAAATCCTTCTCTTTACTGACCTTAAAATCTTACAAAACAGATTTATTTCAATTTTTTGGGCAAAAAGTGGCAAAAATGCCAGATTCAAAACTTAAAAATTCTGCAGTTTTGAAAAAAATAGAAAATAACAAGCTAGATAAAGAGTCTCAAAAACAGCTGGAAAAGCTCCTCAAAAGTAGAATGAACAATAGTTTATCAGGGTGGTCTTCCTGGTCTCCGTCCACCAGAAATCGAAAAGTAGCCTCTTTAAAAAGCTTCTTTAAGTGGCTTTATTTAGAAGGATTTATCCAGACAGATATGAATGCAAAAATAAAAAGCCCCAAGGTGCCTTCTAGAATCCCCCATTTTTTATCTGTGGATGAAGTCAACACTCTGATTCAAACCTGTGAAACTCAACAAAAAAAAGAGACTTCTTCAACAAAGGACTTAACTCTGATCCTTATGCTTTATGGAGGAGGTTTAAGAGTGAGTGAAGCTTGTTCTGCTAAATGGAATCACCTGAACTTTGCAGATCAAACACTCAAAATTAAAGGTAAAGGCTCTAAAGAAAGAGTAATTGTACTGCCTCAAAAAGTTCTGAAACATTTAAAACGTATCCAGAAAAAAGGAGGAAATATTTTTGGAAATTTGAAACAAAGACAAGCTTATGAAATTGTTAGAAAATGGGGAGCCAGAGCAGGTCTGAGTAAACCTATTTCCCCTCATGTCTTAAGACATAGTTACGCCACTCATCTTCTGGACAGCGGCTCAGATCTGAGGGTGCTTCAGGATTTACTGGGTCATCGTTCTTTATCTGCGACACAAAAATACACACAAATTCATTTGTCCAAACTTTCTAAAATTTTAAGAAGTTCCCACCCACTATCAAAGAAAAAATAATCCAAAAACACCAAGTTTTTCAGCTGTGATTAACGAAACAGAATACCCTAACATTCAATGCAACGTAAATGTTCATTTACCTAACGTAACATTTAGCTCGTGCGAAAGTCATGCAATAATCTTTAAAGAATTCTCAATATCTATACCCTACAATGACCTCGTTGATGACAATAACCGTCTTGCTTACATTGAATAATAAAAAATAAGTAAGATTTTCCTTATCTTTTTAAGAGGCTAAACAACTGTTCTTATTAAATTAAAGATAAATATTTCTGACTTGTTCAACATCTCTGCGTTGATGGTGTATGAATTTTTTATTTTATTCTTTTTTTGTAGGATGAATCATATTTTCGGCTTGTACAAGCTTATCAAACTCATCCCCTTTGACAAATCCCAATCGCACTGCTTCTTCCTTAAGAGTCGTGCCATTCTCATAAGCCGCATACACAATCTTTGAAGCCTTATCATAACCTATATGGGGATTTAAAGCTGTGGCCAGCATTAAGCAATCTTGAACATATTTTTCAATCCTCTTTTCATTGACCTGAAGACCCTCCATACACCTTTTGGAAAAACTCAGGACAGCTGAACCCAGTAAATCAATGGAATGCAAAACATTTCGAATGATTAAAGGTTTAAAAGTATTGAGTTCAAAATGGCCATTCATCCCCCCTACAGCAATAGCAGTATCATTGCCTATCACCTGAGCACAGACTTGAGTCAGAGCTTCGCATTGAGTGGGATTCACCTTACCCGGCATAATAGAACTGCCTGGCTCATTGGTTGGCAAAATAAGTTCTCCCAATCCACAACGAGGGCCACTTCCCATCCAACGAATATCATTTGCTATCTTCATTAAACTAACAGATAAAGTTTTTAAAACACCACTTAAATGCACTAAAGTATCGTGTGCTGAAATTTCTGAAAACTTATTTCCAGCAGAAACAAAATCACGACCTGTTTCTTTAGAGATAGCTTTTGCCGCCTGTTCTCCAAACCCCTCTACTGTATTGAGACCTGTCCCAACTACTGTTCCCCCCAAAGCCAATTCAGAAAGATGAGGAAGACTTTGTTCAATACGTTTTTCATTTTTTTTAATTTGCGCAATATAGCCTGAAAATTCTTGTGCAAAACTCAAAGGAGCCGCATCCATCAAATGCGTTCGGCCGATCTTAATAATTTTTTCAAAAGATTTTTCTTTAATTTTAAGTTGGTTTTTTAATTCCTTAATGGCTGGTAAAAGATGAGCATATAAACGTTCCACAGTCGCAATATGCATAGCTGATGGAAAAACATCATTAGAGGATTGGCTTTTATTCACATCATCGTTAGGATGAATCTTACTTTTATCCCCTGGTTGTTCGCCTAAAAGCTGAAGAGCTCTATTGGCCAACACTTCATTCATATTCATATTTGTCTGTGTGCCACTTCCTGTCTGCCACACAACTAGTGGAAAATGATCATCCCATCTGCCTTCCATTACTTCCACAGCCGCCTGTCCAATGGCCTCAGATTTTTCCCATTCAATCACTCCTAATTTATAATTGACATGAGCCGCACATTTTTTAATCACAGCCAAAGCCCAAATCATTTCTCTGGGAAAAGTCTCCTTACCAATAGGAAAGTTTTCTATAGACCTTTGACTTCCAGCCCCCCATAATCGGTCATGAGGAATCTGAACCGTCCCTAAAGTATCTTTCTCTTCTCTAAATTTCATAAAATGCATCATCCCTTAAGTTTATTTAAAACTCAAGGATCAACCACACTTGTTATAACAAAAAAACACGAATGACTATCTTATTGCCACCCCTGTATTTCCATGTCATCCCTGTAGCATACGTTATCTCCGTATTTTACGTCACCCCCGCGAAAAGCTTGTCCCTGCGCAGGCAGGGAGGGGATCCATTTAGCATGCACGTATTTTTCGTATACTGGATTCCTGCCTTCGCAGGAATGACGTAAGACGCAGGAGTGAAGCGGTTGAGGTGCCAACCGAAAACTGCTGAACCAAGAGACTACAGGAATGACTTGAAAAAATAATTTAGAATTATTTCTGTGGAATTTGAATTTCAATCAAAGCAGGAGATGGAACAGATAAGAAACTATCACTAAACCTTTTAAGACATTTGTAGTTTAAAGACCACATCTTTGCGAAATGAGAAAAATTAAGATGATGATAATTTAAAAAACGGGGATTGTTAAATTTATTTCGAAAGATACACCCTCCAAAATTATTGATTACAATAATATGAATAGAGCATTTCTGCAGTTGATCCAGTATCCAAGGAGAAGATAAATCATACAAGGCACTCAAGTCCCCTAAAATAAGATAGTTGGGTCGATCTGGAAAACACCCGCCTAAAAAAGAGGAAATAAGCCCATCAATCCCATTAGCCCCACGATTGGCCGAATAAATAAATTTTTTATCTTTTCTTATAGCCCAGTTATCCCATTCACGAATAGGCAGACTGTTTCCTAAATAAATATGACTTTTACGTGGAATCTTTTCAGAAAGCCAGTGAATCCAGGCAGATTCCCCTTTCGGTGTTTTCTGTAGAGCTTTTATTTTCAAATTTTCTTTTGCTGGTTTGAAAAACTCCGGATGATTGAAAATGGATTCCAAAGGAAAAGCTGACCTTCTTTTTTTTAAACCTGAAAAAGAAGAGAGACTAAAAGATAAAACAGGATAACGTAAGTTATTTAAATCTCTCCAAAAACGAAGAACTGGTATGGCTCCTATTCGAATCACTCCATCTATTAAATTATTTTCCAAAGCTGTATGAAACATATCTTCTGTAAGCATTAACTTTTTCAAACGTGAACTTTCCCTCAACTGCGATAAGGGCTCCGCATAAATAGGTCGATTCAAATTCAACAAGAAAGATTCCATTTGATTTTTTAGTGAAACAGGCAATTCAGATAAGAGCACAACGGGTTGAGTTGAGATATTAAAAAAATCTTTAATAAAACGAGTTCCTTGAGGAAATATATCTTTATCTACAAATTGGATTTTTCGATCCGTCTCCAACTCAGATTTATAATGATTTCTCTGAAAAGACTTCATAAATTGATAATACAAAGCCTCTTCATCTATAAGAGGCTCATCAAAACGCACATTAATATGAATCGAAGAAAAGGTATCCCAATAGGATAAATCAAATTCTTCTTTTTGGCCGGCTTCCAAATCCCACTCCTTGGAGACATATTTGGAAAACATTCCAGTTTGTTCAATACATTGTGGGGCGGCTGTTCTCTCATAATCTGATGGGCGGTCCGCTGTAATCAATATTAAAGAAGAAGAGGAATAACAAGATTCCACTACCGCTGGATAAAGTTCACAAACAGCAGTCCCTGAAGTGGTAATAACAGCCACCGGTTTGGAATCTCTTTTGGAGCGTCCATGAGCAAAAAAAGCCATAGATCTCTCATCAAAAAAATAAAAAACTTCCACATCTGAATGAGACAGCACCTCTACAAAAGGAGCATTCCTTGAGGAAGGAGAAATGCAAAACGTTTTGACTCCTTTTGAGACAAGACGATTTAAAATTTGAAAAGAAAATTGCAGATTCATATACGTATTAGTTCCATAATTGACGGATCACCCATTCTCGTTTCAGTTTTAACTCCAGCCACTCCTTTTCTAGCTCAGATTTGGCAATCAGTCCACAACCTGAACCTAAAATCATAGACTTCTGATCCCACTGAATATTTCTTATAGCTGTTAATGCCAACCCATCTCCATTTGGAAGATGAACAGCAAAAGGAGCTCCAAAACGTTTACGATCCACAACATGATTGTATTTCAAAAGCCACTGAAGAGCGTTTTCCCTTGGAGATCCTCCCAAAGCTGATGTTGGATGCATCTTTCTAACTAGAGATATAAAGTTCATATCGGTTTGAAACTGAATATCTGTTTGCAAGTGTTTTAAAGGACCAAAGTTTTTTTCATACATAGAAGATTTTTTGAGTTGCAAATCATGCAATTGATGAGATAAATCATCCACCACAATTTGATGTTCTCTGACTTCTTTTGAATCATTCATTAAATGATCTGAAACAACTCCTGTTCCGGCCAAAGCCATTGTGTTCACAAGTGCCCCTGTTTTTTTAAATAAATATTCCGGAGTCACTCCTAATAAACCTTGATTTTTATTCCAATACCCATAAGTAAATCCAATGTTTTTCTCTAAAATATTCCTTAATAAGAAGGCCTTCTGTTTAGGGGAAGGTATAAGCAAACTTTGAGCAAAAACCACAGGCACAACTTTTATAAGATTGTTGGAACTCTTAAAATCATCAAATTGTTCCTTAAATTCATTAAAATCAGGAGGAGTCCAAACAGGTACAAAATGCTTTTCCCAACTTTTAAGAAAAGGAATCAATTCTTCCGAATGGGTTGAAATCGTATTTTCACCAACTATAAACTCATCTTTTTCGGAAAAGAAATAGGGAGCATAAAAACATATGTTGGATGAATGGGGGTTGGACCGTGTTTTAAAAGGGCCAGAAGCAAGGAAAATTCTATCCTGATTCTGTAAAATAAGGCCTTCTGTTAGAAATGATTCAAAAAAAGAGGTATTGAGCATATACAGCTATTTAACAAAGAGCGCCTTTACTTCACAACAATTTCTTGTAGATTCACACTCTTTTATTATGATAGAAGACTACTATGAAAAGTATTTCCATAAAAAACCATAAAATAGATGAAAACAGTTTCACTGTAATGGCTGGTCCCTGCTCCATTGAAAGCAGAGAGCAGTTTGCATCTATTGTACAGTTCTTAAAAACCCAAGATATTTCTATCATCCGAGGAGGAATTTTTAAACCCCGAACCAGTCCTAAAAGTTTCCAAGGCTTAAGAGAAAAAGCTTTTCCTATTGTAAAAGAGATTAAAGAAAAAGAAAATTTTCTTTTTATCACCGAAATTACAGATGTAAGACAAATAGAGCCGCTTATGGAAATAGCAGATGTTTTTCAAGTGGGCACCCGCAATATGTACAATTACGAATTACTCAAAGAATTGTCCCATATAGATCGTCCCGTTTTATTAAAAAGAAATTTTTCAGCCTCCATTAAAGAATGGACTTTAGCCACAGAGTATCTCTCTCCCAACAATCAGGTGATTTTATGCGAAAGAGGTATTCGAACTTTTGAAACAGCTTATCGAAATACTTTTGATATCAATGCTGTTTCCTACTTGAGACAAAATTATCATTATCCTATTTTTGTAGACCCATCACATGCCACAGGAAACAGTGCTCTTGTTCCTGATATTGCCAAATCAGCTTTAGCTGTAGGTGCTCATGGTTTACTCATTGAAGTACACAATGAACCCGACCAAGCCCTCTCGGATGGAGCTCAAGCTCTGAACTTTAATCAATTTTCTTCACTGATGAAAGATTTAAAAACTTTGTCCAAACCTTTAAATAAAAAAATAATATAGACATTTATGCTGGAAGAAAAAAACACAACTGTAAAAACCATATTCTCCTCTATTGCTAACAAATATGACCTTGCTAATAGTGTCTTGACTTTTGGTTTAGATGATTTGTGGAGAAAAAAATTAGTTCATCTCAGTTCTCCCAAAAAAGATGCACATATTTTAGATTGTGCCACAGGCACAGGATTATTGGCTTCTGCCTTTTTAAAAGTATTAGGTAAAGATGGACGAGTGGACGCTATTGATTTTTGCACAGCTATGTTAGAACAAGTTAAATTTGAAGATCCCAGATGTTATTTTACAAAAGCAGATGTAATGAACCTGCCTTTTTCCAATCAAACTTTTGATATTACAGCTATTGCCTATGGATTAAGGAATTTACCTGATATAGAGAAAGGTTTAAAGGAAATGGCTCGAGTCACTAAATCAAATGGTTTCCTCATGGTATTGGAAACAGGAGAGCCTTCCAATCCAATCATGCTTCCACTTCTTCGTTTGTACTTTAAATGGATAGTGCCTTTAGTGGGAGGATGGATCACAGGCCGCTCTTCAGCCTATAAATACTTAAACCAAACTTCTTCCAACTTTCCTTCAGGTCAAAAATTAATAAATATTTTTAAAAGCACTGGCTGTTTTAAAAATATCTCCTGTCACTCTTTAATGGGAGGAGCCAGCTTTATTTACAAAGCTCAAGTGTATCACACATGATCTAAACGTTTCGCCAATGCGTGATCGGCTATCACCAAATATACCATAGACTCCAAAACCGGAATAGCTCTGGGAATCACACAAGGATCATGTCTTCCCTCCTTTGCCACAGCACCTAAAGAAGAAGGAGGTTTGAAAGATACTTGCAATTCAATTATTTCACCTGTGGAAATCCCCCCTCGAATACCACCATAGACTGAAGACTCTTTATGAAACTCTTGCCCTGTCTGATGTCCTTTCTCAGAACCAATTGAAATACTACAAACAGTGCCAATACCCATTAAGGCACTGGTAAAATTTGCTTTTAGTTTGTGAAATACCGGCTGTCCTAATCCTTTAGGAACTCCCTTTATTTTGATTACAGCTTTACCTCCATAACTTTGACCTTCTGTTTTTGCCTGAACAAGCATCTCTTTAATTTTTTCTGAATCTTTATGAGGAAAATAAGCCGGAAACTCTTCTATTTTTTTAGGATTCGACCACAGTTCATCTTCATTATATTCTTTTTGCAATTGATAGGGGCCAATTTGAGTGGAGTACGAAAGCACCTGAAAATTCTTATAAATTTCTTTAAGAAACATATATGCAATGGCTCCCCCCATAACCCGAGACACAGTTTCTCTTCCGGAAGCTCTTCCTCCTCCACGATGGTCATAGTGTTGAAACTTATCTTTCCAAAGATCATCCGCATGACCGACTCTAGGATTTTTTTTAATTAAGTTATAATCCTGACTTCTTTGATTTTTATTTTCCACAATAATGGCAATGGGAGTTCCCAAAGTTTTTTCTTTAAACACACCGCTTAAAACTTTTGGTTCATCTTGTTCTGCTCTGGAAGTTTGCCAAGGGAATTTCCCAGGTCTTCTTCGATCCAAATGCTCTTTTAAAAGAGGGATTGAAAAAGACACTCCTGCAGGACATCCATCAATAACAACTCCCATGGCAGGTCCATGGCTTTCTCCAAAACTGGTGATTCGAAAATATCTGCCAAATGTATTCATGATCTCTTCATAACTGAAATATAGTCACAAGTAAACCTTCCCTCTATAAAAAAAAGATATAAACAAAGTCTATTTTTTCAGTAAGCTACACTTAAAAGAATTAAAAAAATAATATGAGTCCAACTCAACCCTACTATAGTAGTAATAGTTATAATCGAAAAAAAGTTTATGGATAAAAATGCTATTTTATAAAAAATATCCAATTTACTGAAAGATTATATAATTCTCAGATTTTTAAATATTATAATGAATTTATTTGTTATTGCCATTTCTATCGTACACTTCACTTGTTTTGTTTATCTCTTCATCAACATCATCATACGTTGTTTCTATAAAGAATACTCGTGTAAGCATGTAAATTTTTCACTCTCTTATCTACTTATATAATAAAAAATTCCATTTATAGTATGCATTTCTTGAAAAAAGATGTAATAAGAAATATTTAAATTGTTATGGTCCCAGTATGTATAAGTTAATAGTAAATATTATACTCCTCGGTCTCTTCCAGCAAGTTTTTGCTTCAGAAGAGCCTTCAAACAAGAACTGTCAAATCAGTCTTATTTCCTCATCTAAAAAATTTATCAGTCGTGATAAAAGAAAAAAAGGAGAAGCCTCCAACATAGCTAAAATTCAAAGTAAAGGCGATAAGTTTTTACATACCATCGACAGTCTTCATTTAGATACTGATACTTTACTTCGCTTATGGAGAGCACACATCTATTATATTTTAGATTTAGTTCATCATACACCAGAACAATTACTAGACATTGGAATAGATAGAGATTCCGTGCATAACATTAAACTCCAACTCTTAGAAAAAGGGTTAAGCTTAAGAATGTTATTTCATCATAGTTACATTCAAAATAATATTGATATATTTAATAAAAAACAAAAAGCCTTTTATGATATATTTAGATATAATGTCAGCCGTATTTCCTTAAATCTCAATAGAGATGAATTTATAAACAGATTAAAATCAGAAGTAAACACACTTAAACAAAGATTCTTATATCGTCCCATTGAAAAAGAGGGTTATTATCACAGAGAGGGAGTGTTTGGTGAGATAGAATGGAACCTGGTGGAGCATAGCCAAAAACTGCCGTATTTTAATGAAGGTCTTCGAAAATGGGTGCTTGAAGAAATGCAGGAAATTATGAAAGAGCAAGGTATTAGAAGTCATCAATACGACATTTAACTATTCATTATACATTGCTTTTTTATATTTTGGATATGTAAATTTTTCATTTTTCTACACATTTTATAACATAAATTCCATCTATGCTATAATGAGAAATATAAGTCCATTGCAGATAAATAATATTGAAATATAAAAAATATCCTTTTATGGTTTAATTATGTATAGATTGATAACAAGTATTTTTCTCTTAAGCATTTGCCAACAGTCTTTCTCTTCAGAAGATAATAGTTGTCAATTTACTCTTATTTCCAGATCAAATGTAACTGTCACCAGCAACAAAAGAAACACCTCTTCTGTGTCCAACATTAAAAGCAAAGCACCTCGTTTATTGTTAACAATCGAAAGCTTAGGCTTAAGCACTGATATTCTACACACTTTATGGAAAGAAGATATCTTTTATATCTTAGATCTGGTTCATTATACACCAGCTCGATTATTAAGTATTGGAATAAATAACAAGTCAATTACCCAAATTAGAACAAAACTCTTATCAAGAGGATTACACTTAAGAATGCGCTTTGATCATAATGTCATTGCAGAAGTTATCGATATGTTTAATAAAAAACAAAAGAAGCTCTACGACACATTTGTATCGCATGTAAACGATATCCATTTGAATCTCAATAGAGGTGAATTTATAAACAGATTAAAAGCAGAAATAGACGAACTAAAAAGAAATTACATATATCGCCCTATTGTAACAGAAAACTATTACTACCATGAAGATGGAGTATTTGGAGATATAGAGTGGAATTTAAAACACAGTCACAAACTATCACAACATCTTGAGGGTATTCGAAAATGGATATTAGAGGAAATGGAAATTATTATGGAAGTACAGGGCATGCAAAACAAATATGAAATTTAATACATTTTCTCAAACACTCTCATTATTTAATTTTTCAAATAAGATTCTTTGAGCCTGAGCTTGAGCTTTAAACCACAGCCAGCCGGAGACATATTCAGATTTTACTTTTAAAGCATACCCACACCCCGGTGAGTCATCTGTATAATTTAAGTCAAACACATATAAAGGTTTCCAATATTGAGGAGGATACAAACAAGCAGACATACGGGAACGCCCTACTGCCCATACCACAATATCAGGACTTTGATCACTCCCTTTAAGAAGCTTTCCAGTTCGAGCTGAATAAAAAGAAATATTATTTTTATTATCAAGATGATGACCTTTACTTTTCAAGTTCTCATAACTATGAGTTTTCAGTTCATTGATGATGCTATTAAGTTCTTTCTCGTTTAAAATTCCATAAGAATTATTTTTTACATATAGAGAAAAAATCAAATCCAAAACATCACGAACTCCTCCCCCTCCCCATACAGCTATCTTACTGAAACCCAATTGTTGGATATATTTTTTTAACACCAAAGCCCCATCTATATCCGTATTTGATCCACACCAACCTTGCTTGGTTAAAATCAAAGTATTTAAAGATGAAACAGGAGAATTATTTTGATTAATTTTTAAAATATCTACAGATTCTTTTACTGTATTTGCACTCATCAATTGACAAAATGTTTTCTTTAACGGTGACGTTATGGCTGAAAATTTCATACCAAAATTTTCTAAAATTTTTATATTTTTAGCACTCACTTCCTCTTCTTTCATAAGTATTGGAACAACAGGAAGATTATACCTTTCAAAAAACGATTGTTGTTCAAACGGAGTCGCTGAATGCTCTATAGGGTTTCCTAAAACACAGACAAATCCATCCTGTGAAATCCCTTGACCACACCTTACACTTTCAGCCATTACAGGTTGATCCAACACCCCTTCTTCATTATCTTCCCGAATAAAGTATAAGGGTTGATGAGGACTAAAAAGCAGTCGATACCATTTCCATCTTCCATCTGCAGAACGCGGATGAAAAGAGCGATGCTTAGGGTCTTTCTGTTGCCATAAATGACCCTGCCATAATTCTTCAAAAGAAAATACTTCTACAGCCAGCTTTAAGTGTACACTTGATTGTTTTGGAAGCTGATCTAATATTACGCTTAAAGACTCGCGTGGCCCTCTCTTATGTAAAGAATAAATCCATGATATTTTTTCATGATTTTTAATTCTATGTTCCACTCCCCATTCTAAGGGCCAATCTATAGTTAAACTCTGTGGTTTTATTTGATTAAAAAGATTTCTAAATAAAAGATTGTTGTTACACCTAAAACTAAATAATATTTTATGGAGAGGGATTTTTAATAAAACTTTTTCCAAAAATTCATCAGATATCTCATTATCTTTTAATTCAAAATGCCTTAACCCCCACCTTAATTTTTGATCTAAAAAATAATCCAAATTTTCTTGAGATGAAGGACAGTATTCCCCACTTAAAGTTAAAACACCATTTTTAAATGGAAGTTCTTCTTCTCCTAAAAAAATTTTATCCCATTTTTGAAAAGATTTAAAATAATCCAATCGTGTGAAAACTAGGTCTCTTTGTTGTGCATATATCTGTTTTCTCTTTGAATAAAGCTCCTGATATTCATCAAAAGAGTTCAAATGATATAATACCTGAGGACGATCAAAAAAAATTCTTCCCATTTGATCACTAAACCTCTTCAAATGAATAACTTTGCAGGATGTGGGAATATCTCCTTTATAGCCGGCACCTAATGAGATAAAAACTTTTCCTTCAAAAGACTGAGCCCTCTTAATACAATTTTTAGCAATTTCATTTTCTATCTTTCTAAAATAGCTTTCCCCTTTTTCAAATATCTGATCAATGGTTTGATGAGTTTTATTTTGCATCTCTTGATCTATATCAAAAGTTAAAATATTTTCATTTTGTTCCGAAAAATACTTCTTTACTTCTTTCACCCAAGTAGTTTTACCTGTCCCCCGATGTCCTATAATTAAATAAATTTCTGTATAATTCATTATATTTGATCTATTGCAATTGATTTGCTTGCACGCCAATAGTTTTCCAAAATTTAGGAAAACTTTTATTTACACATTCAGGATTTTTTATTTTTACATCAAATCCAGCATAAAGCAATAAAGCTCCTGCCATAGCTATTCGGTGATCTCCTTGAGGATCCAAAACAATGGACTGCTTTTCTCCTATTTTTAAAGAACCTTCTATCCTAAGTCCATCTTGTGTTTGAATTACTTTTCTTCCCATCTGTTGAATCAAATCAGCTATTAAAGAAAGGCGATTACTTTCTTTAAATTTTAAATGAGGAACCCCGTAAAGAAAACTCTCTCCTTGAGAGAGAGAACACAAGACAGCTAATGAAGGGAACATGTCCGGATTGTTTTTTAAATTTATTAAAAGACCATGTCTGTTAGGAGTGGATGTAATTTTAAGAGTTCCTTTTTTTTCTATTATATTCACTCCCATTTTTGACAAAATAGAAGGAAATACAGCATCCGGCTGAATACTTTCCTTTATCCAAGGTGTAAAAACAGCCTGTCCATTTAAAACAGCAAAACAAGCCAAAGTGAACAAACAGCTCATATCAGGCTCTACTTCATAAGATTTTTTGCTAATCTGTTGATGAGCAGGGATACATAACTCTGGTAGCTCACCTTTTACTATAAACCCTAATTTCTTTAAAAATAATAATGTCATCTTCAAATAAGATAAAGACAAGTGGGGTCCTTCTAAAGAGAGAAATAAGTCTTTTTCCAAATTAAAACTATTGAGTAGCACTGAAGATGCAAATTGACTGGAAACATCTGATGAAAAAGTGAGAGCATCCCCTTGAAACTTCCATCCTTCGCTAGTAATGACCAACTGACCCTCTTCTCGCAGTTGAGCAGAAACTCCCAATTGACTTAAGATTTGTATTAAGGTTTGATGAGGTCTTTCAAAAAGCATTCTTTCTCCAGATAAGACATAAACACCAGGCTTGCGGCTGACCCTTAAAGCCATAAACCTTAGAGCTGTTGCAGACTTGCCACAAAAAATGGGTTTATTATTTTTAAAATCCTCCAAAGCTTTTTGAATAATTTGAATATCATCACATGAACTGGAACCAATAATTTTAAGATCTGGATCATAACTTTGGATGATATAAGCTCTATTCAAAAGAGATTTTGAATAAGGCCCTCTTCCCAAAAAAGATAATTGCATATAGGAACACTCCTATTAATATGTAGTTTCCAAAAATATTTTTATCTTATACTGATATCTAAAGATAGTATTTTTTATAAAACTGAAGTATTTCATCAATAGACACAGACTTAACAAAAGGTTTAGCTAAATCTTTTATAAAGATAAATTCTATCTTTTTAGAAGAAACTATTTTTTTATCTTGCTTCAATAACTTCTTTAACGTCACTAAAGGTATTTTAAAGACAGTAGAAACCTTTGTATAATGTTTAATTAAATCTTGAACCTCCGAAAACAAGGATGATGAAATAAATTTTTTTTCCATACTCCATCGGAGAGCAAATAAAGTTCCCATAGCTACAGCTTTTCCATGAGGGATACTGTGATAAGACTCTAAACAATGCCCCAGGGTGTGCCCTAAATTAAGATAACGCCGAATGTTCTTTTGTTCAAAAGGATCTTGTTTGACAATATCCAACTTTGATTTTATTGCCAGAGGCATAACATCCCATAAATGATTAAAAGAAGGCCTTGAGTTTTCCTTCAATTTTTTATAAAGAGAAATATTTTGGATAAGAGCAATTTTAATAAGCTCTCCATAAGCTGACAAAACTTCTAATGAACGAATGTTTTGAATTAAGTTTTTAACAACAAGTACTTTTTCAGGAAAGTGGTAAGTGCCTAATACATTTTTAACAGAAGACACGTTTAAAGCTGTCTTGCCTCCATGACTGGCATCTATAGCAGACAATAAGGTCGTAGGAATGTAGTACACAGGTGTTCCTCTCTTATAAACACTTGCAAAAAATCCTGTAAAATCTGTGATACTTCCTCCTCCAATGCCTAAAAAATACTCTGGGAGTTTGGGCATATTCGATATATATTTTAGAATTTTTTTCGTATGCTTATGAAAAAGATCTAAATTTTTTAACTTTTCACCTGCTGAAACAAAATAAATGTCTTTTGATTTGAAATAAGGTTTGATTTGAGTTTTTAATTTCTGATCACAAATCACAAAAGCATTTTTATATATATGTATTTTCTTTAAATGAGACAACTCCTCTAAAAAATAAACATTCTTCAGTTTTTTTAAAGGGAGTAATGATCTGTCTTGTTTCTTATTTATCCTCATAATGGTTAGTAGTATTCTTACTGTTTTCCAAGATTGCTTTTGTTGTACGCCTCAAGCACCCCATCATTTTGCTGTTGAAACGTCTGTTCTATAGCCAGTTCTGCGCTTAATAACTGATTTCCCTCGCTCTCCATCTCTTCTTGTTTTATAGGAGGTATGCTGTCTTGTTGTTCCAACGTTAAGTGTTCAAAAAATGTTTCTGGAATAGAACTCAACACAAATGGAACTTGTTCTACAAGCACCCATTTTATCATTGTAGCAAATAATTCCTCATCATCTTTTATATGATCCAATAACCGCAATAGCTGAGGTGTGGATAAAAGTCCCACTTGTTTTTCATTTAAATTTCCAAAATAGTTGTCAGGAATAAGTCGAAATACAGATGAAATTTTACTGGCAGGTATCCAGCCAACTATTTGAAATAGTGAAGGATCACGCTTTCCTACCCCTAATATGAATAAAATTTGATCTATAGATAAATACTCGATTTGTTTCTGAGTTAAATATTTAAAGTATTTAATTGGAATAGAATAAAATACATATGAAACTTCACTTGGAGGGATTTTCTCGATAAGCTCAAGAAATAACTCATCATGCTTTCTTTCATCTATTACATATGCCATTTGACTACCATCAAGATGCACGAACTGATCATCTGTAAAGTATTTAGCATAATTTATAGAAACAGCATCAAAGCCAAATGACACGTGCTTTATAGGTATCAATGGGATAATCTTAACCATCCAACTTGAATTGTTTATTCTCTTCAGCATAGTATACAGACTATTTTGATCTATAGATTCCATAAACCATTGGATCCGATCCAATTCCCAAACTTTCCATCCCCCCTCTTCAATAAGGGCTCTCAACAAGTGTGGATGCTCATCAGTAATAGCTTGAATATGCCTTTCATGTAAATTCTTGATGATATGATGTGTTTTTTGTTTATAGGATCCTTGTACATTCTCTGTCAGAACTCTTCCCAACAGCTGTTCAACTCCATTAATAGATAATGTTTGAACAAATTCTCTAATCAAAAATTCATTCAATGATAAAGAATGACCTCTCAAAGCACCCATCACTCTTTCACATGAAGAAATACTGTGTGAAGACTCGGTATAAAACAAAATAGATAGAATCAAAACGATAAATAAATTCTTCACAGTTTCCACCTATTTATCTCATACAGAAAGAACAGTTTGATAATCTTTCATCTCTACAGACAAGAGATTAGTCACACCTTTTTCCTCCATAGTTACACCATACAACCTATGACATTCCTTCATAGAATACTTGTTATGCGTAATTAAGATAACCTGGCATCTCTTAGCCATCTCTACAGCTAGAGTATTAAACCTTAAAACATTACTATCATCCAAAGCCGCATCCACTTCATCTAAAACACAAAAGGGGGCAGGACGAACTAAAAATAGAGCAAAAATTACACAGAGTGCTGTGAGAGATTTTTCTCCTCCAGACAGAAGTTTTAAACTTTTTAATTTCTTTCCAGGGGGACATGCTAAAATCTCAACCCCTCCATTTTCTATCAGAGATAAAGAAGCCTCGCCTCCACCAAATACAGCTTTAAACACTTGAGCTAATCTTACATTCACTTCTTCATAAGCTTTTTTAAATTTTTTAGTTGAAATACGATCCATCTCCTCAATAGCTTGCTCCAATTCTGTTTTAGAAATATCCAAGTCATCAAACTGTTTTTGTAAATCCTGATGCTCTGTATTTAATTCTTCATATTCACTTAAAGCTAGTAAATTAACTTGTCCAATTTTTGACAATCGATCTTTCATTAAGTTGAGATCCTTTATTTCATCTGAAGGAGGTAAACTCTCTTCAATATCATGAAGAGGAGTTTGATAATTTTCCAAAGTTTTTTCTTCCAAATTCTTTTTCTCTACAATGAGAGTTTCCTTTTCAACTGCAGAAAGATGTTTTTTCTCTGAAATTTGATTTAAGTTCTGACTTAATTCAGAAATTTGATTTTCCAAGTCCCTATAATGAGAAACTTGAGCTTGATACTCTTTTTCATAAACTTCACCAACCCTCACTTGCTCTTTATAAGCTTGCCTGCTCGTTTCCAGAAGAGACTCTGCTTTACTTAATTCTAATTTATTCTTTTCTATACATTCTTTATTTCGACTGGATCGTTCAGAAAAATTTAAAGTTTTCTGGGACATCTCATCTATAGATTTTCCAAATAACTCAACTTGATAGTGGCAAGATTTTAAATCTTTTTGTAAAGAAACTAGAGAAAGTTGAGCATGGTCTATAAAAGCTTTTAACTTCTCACGACTCTCTAAACATTTTTGGTACTTCTCTTCTCCCTTACTATGATTCAATTGTAATTTTTCCCGTTCTTTTTTCAAATTTAAACAACGATCTTCAGATTCAGTCGTTAGAGAGTTTATTTTTTCCTGCTCTGTTTTTTGAGCTTCTATTTTTTTAGAATAACCTTTTCTCTCTTCTTGTATAAAAACGCTGACATTTTTCTCCAAGAGATCAATATCCTTCTCTAACTTTAAACAAAGCATCTCATCTGCTTTAATTTTTTTCTGAAGATTTAAAACTTTATTTTCCAATGTATTATAAACAGCCTCTCTTTCTTGAAATTCCTTCTGAAGATTTTGTATATTTTGATAAGATGTTTCCAGATCTTTCTTTAAATTTTTCAAAACCTCCTCTTCCTTCAGCTCTTTTTTAAGCTGAGCATCCCGCTCAGACTGATTTTCAGTTTGCAGTTTTTGAATTAAAGAGTATTGCAATTTATTTTGTTCTAATTGAGCCTTTTTCTTTTCAAGATCTATCTGAATAGTGGAAATTTTATGTTTATATTTATCTGCTTGATTTTTTAATCTTTCAATCTCTTGTGATTTGTGTTTACTGGCCGACTGATACTCTAAAACACTCACTGTCCATTCATTCAGTTTTTCAGAATCCGACTCAATTAAAGACTTTAACTTTTCCACCTTTACTTCATATTTACTAACCTCTTCCAATTGCTGTCTTAAAGTTTCTCTTTCTTTGCGCAAATGAGAGTATTTTTTTTCAGACTGACTGCGAACATTACGAGATTGCTCTTGTAAAGATTCTAAATCTTTCTGATATGTTTCTTCCTGCACTGATAATTCTTTTAATACATTGGTGTGACCTTTGAGTTTTTGAACAACTTCTTCATAACGTGTTTTCAATACATGAAGCTCCACATGAGTTATTTTCTCCTTCAGTTCCTTATAAATATGAGTTTGTTGAGCTTGTTTCTCTAATCTTTTCAATTGTTTGTTATGCTCTCTTAATAAATCTTCAAGACGAAGCATATTTTGACAAGTATCTTTGAGCTTATTTTGAGCTAAACGTTTTTTATTTTTAAACTTAGCAGTGCCAGCCGCTTGCTCAATAAGAGCTCTTAATTGTTCAGGTTTGGAAGTAGTAATCTGAGCAATTGTATCCTGCTCCACAACACTAAAACCCATAGCTCCTGTATCCATAATAATTTCCTGAATATCTCTAAGCAGACAATTTTCACCATTGAGCAAATATTTTGAATCCCCACCTCTACTGAGCCTGCGAGTGATAGTGAGTTCTGAGGATTGAAGATGTTTCGGCCACTCTCCGTCACCTTTTTCAAAAGTTAAATTCACCTCAGTAAAAGAAGAGGATGGACAAGTTGACGTACCTGCAAAAATAACATCTTCCATTTGTGAACCACGAAGCTGACTGGCTAAACCCTCACCTGTAGCCCAAAGTACAGCATCCACAATGTTTGATTTCCCACAGCCATTGGGTCCCACCACTCCTGTAATTCCTTCGCCAAACCTGATTGTGGTTGTATTTCGAAAAGATTTAAACCCTGTCATCTGAATTTGGCTTAGTTTCATATGGAGAGCTCCTTAGAACGATTGTTCTTCTCCAACTGATTTTGAATGGAAGCCTGTGCCGCCGCCACCTTTGCCACCGGAATACGATAAGGAGAACAACTTAAAGAATTTAAACCTATCTGATTTAAGAAATCAATACTCGATGGGTCAGCCCCATGTTCACCGCAAAGACCTACTGGAAAATCACTTCGAATTCTTCGAGCGCTTTTTACAGAAAATGCAATCAACCATCCCACACTTTGTTCCTCTATCTGCACAAAAGGGTCTGCCGGAATCAATCCTTTATTAATATATTCCGGTAAAAATCGTCCACAGTCATCTCTGGAAATACCTAAGACAGTTTGAGTGAGATCATTAGATCCATAACTAAAAAAATCAGCTTCTTTAGCCAGCTCCTCCGAACGCAGAGCCGCTTGAGGAAGCTCTATCATAGTGCCAATAGGAAGATTCAAATTGACTCCGGATTGCTTTTCCACATCACTAAGAGTCTGTCGAATGAGATCCCGAATATATACAAATTCTTTTACAGTTCCAATTAAAGGAATCATAATTTCAGGAAAACATTTTTTATTTTTCCGAGCCATCTCTACATAAGCCAAAGCCACAGCTTGCACCTGCGTTTGATACAGTTCAGGAAATGTGACAGCCAATCTGCAACCCCGATGCCCCAACATAGGATTCAGTTCTTTTAAATTTTTAACCTGTTCAGAAATATTTTTGACATCTTCAGACCATTTTTCAGCCAATTCTTTTATATCTTGAACACTTTGAGGTAAAAACTCGTGCAGGGGAGGATCTAACAGACGAATGCAAACAGACTCCCCTTCCATAATCTGAAAAATATCAAAAAAATCTTTTTGCTGTTTTATTAATAAAGATTCCAGCTGAGTTTTACGTTTTTCTAAATCATCCTGAAATAAAATCATTTTTCTTACAATATCCAAACGATCTTCTTGGAAAAACATATGCTCTGTTCTACAAAGACCAATCCCTTTAGCTCCAAAATTTTTTGCGGCCTTGGCATCTTCAGAGGTATCTGCATTTGCTTTCACTTTCACTTGAGAATACCGATCCACTATTTGCATAAAATCATAAAAATACTGGTCCAATTTCGGTTTCATCATAGACACTTCACCCAGATAAACTTCACCTATAGAACCGTCCAAAGTAATGTGGTCACCTTCCTTCAATATCTTTCCAGAGATGTGACATTCTTTTTTATCCATATCAATTTGAATAGCATTACAGCCAACTATACAACACTTGCCCATACCACGAGCCACAACAGCCGCATGGGAAGTCATTCCCCCTCTTGTTGTTAAAACACCTTGAGCGACAATCATACCTTTAATATCATCTGGAGAAGTTTCATTCCGCACTAAAATAACCTTCTCATGGCTTTTTTCAATAGCTTCCATAGAGGAGAAAACAATAAGACCTGTAGCCCCCCCTGGACTGGCAGGAAGTCCTTTGCATAAATAATTTTTCTTTTGTTGTGGATCCAAAGTAGGATGCAATAGCTTTTCTAATTCTTTAGGAGGAATGCTCATCACAGCTTCCTCTTCACTTATCATGCCTTCTTTAACAAAATCAACAGCTGTTCTTAAAGAAGCACGTACAGATCTTTTGGCATTCCTTGTTTGTAAAATCCAAAGCTTGCCTCCCTCAACAGTAAACTCAATATCCTGCATATTTTTAAAATGTTTTTCTAATTTTTTAGATATATCCACTAGCTTTTTAAAAACAGAAGGCATTAAAGTTTCCAAACTTTTTTCAGCATGACAAACTGGCAAAGGAGTGCGAATACCTGCCACGACATCCTCACCTTGAGCTTGTTGTAAAAACTCCCCAAATAAATGAGGTTCCCCTGTGGTAGGGTTTCTAGTAAATAAAACACCCGTTGCTGAATTTTTCCCGCGATTGCCGAAAACCATAGTTTGCACATTTACAGCAGTTCCCAAATGATGAGAGTAAGAGTGAAGTTCACGGTAAGCGACAGCTCTGGAATTATTCCAGCTATCAAACACAGCCGTAATAGCTCCAAATAATTGTTGTTCAGGGTCTTCTGAAAACTCTTCCCCTGTCATCTGAAGCACTTGTTCTTTAAATTGTATAGATAGATTTTCTAAATCTTTTGCTGTCAAATCTGCATCACTATTGTATTTGTTCTTTGATTTGTAATCTTCCATAAAGAAAACAAACATAGAAGCATCAGCTCCTAAAACCACATCTCCATACATCTGAATAAGACGGCGATAACAATCCCAAGCCCACCTGGCATCACTTTGAGCCATCTGTTTTACAATTTCCAAATTTAAACCCAAATTTAAAATAGTATCCATCATCCCTGGCATACTGACCTCAGCTCCAGAACGAACACTAAGCAGAAGAGGTTTTTTAGCCGAACCAAAACTCAGGCCTGTTCGTTTCTCTAAAATTTGAATATCTTTTCGAACTTGCTCTTGAAAAAAATCAGGAAGTTTTTGCTCATTTTTATAAAAATAAAGATTCATGTCAGCAGTGATCGTAAAACCTGGAGGTACAGGGACTCCCATAGAAGTCATTTCTGCCAGATGCGCTCCTTTGCCTCCTAATAAATGCCTGAGGTCCTTGGATCCCTCTGTTTTTTCAGCAGAAAAGTGATAAGTAAATTTATTTGGCTTTTCCATTCCGCACAAACTGAAAACCCCTACTTTGTCAAAATAAGCTCAGAGTATGTCTAAAGTCTTGCATATTGTCAGTTATAATTTTTGGTCCAAATAGGCTGTGAGTTGATCCACAGCGACACGATCTTGCGTCATTTTATCACGGTCCCGAACAGTGACCTGATGATCTTCAAGACTTTCAAAATCTATAGTGACACAAAATGGAGTGCCTATTTCATCCTGTCTTCGGTAGCGTTTTCCAATAGAGCCTGCTGAATCATAATCAACAAAGTATTTCTCAGCACACTGATCCCTTAATTTCAGAGCCAAGGCTATCAGAGGCTCTTTTTTAGATAAAGGCAGAAAAGCTATTTGAATCGGTGCTAACCTTTTAGGAAGAGCTAAAACAACTCTTTTTTCATCTCCTTCAAGAGCTTCTTCCCTATAGGACTCACATAAGAGAGCCAACCACATACGATCCAGTCCGACAGAGGTTTCAATAACATGGGGAATAAATTTTTCTCCAGAACTTGTAGTATAAGAAAGATTTTTCCGACTCCCCTCTTGATGCATTTTCACATCATATTGACCTCGATCATGAATACCCTCCAACTCCTTCCAGCCAATAGGAAAATGATACTCTATATCAACAGCTTGAGAGGCATAATGAGCCAATTCATCTTTGGCATGTTTTCTATAGCGGATATTTTTTAAAACACCCTCATAAAATTGAAAACGTGTTTCTTTCCAATAGCTGTACCACTTAGAGCTTTCTTTAGAATTTATAAAATACTGCATTTCCATTTGTTCAAACTCTCTGGTTCTAAAAGTAAAGGGACCAGGAGTGATCTCATTTCTAAAGGCCTTTCCTATTTGGGCCACTCCGAAAGGAAGTGTTTTTCTCACGGAAGTTTGAATATTCAGAAATTGCACATAAATACCTTGTGCTGTTTCCGGCCTCAAGTAAACCACGGCTCCTTGATCTTCAATAGATCCTGCTTGAGTTTTAAACATTAAATTAAAAGGGCGAGGCTCTGTTGTTTTTTGAGAACCACATTGAGGACACTGTTTTTTATCTTCCAAACGAAATCGATATTTACAATCCAGACAATCTACCAAAGGATCTGTAAAGGCAGAGACATGCCCTGAAGATGTTAACACTTCTGGATGGGAGAGTATGGAAGAATCCAGCCCTACAATATCAGAACGCCTGACCATGGTTTTCCACCATAGTTCCGCCAGGTTTCTTTTCAGTTGTACTCCCAAGGGGCCGTAATCCCAACAGGCATTGAGGCCTCCATAAATTTCAGCGGTTTGAAAAATATACCCTCTTCTTTTACAAAGAGACTGTAATGTTTCAAAATTTTTTAATGCAGAACCAGACATAGTATAAAAACCTAGAAAATCTTTAGAAAATTTCTCCTTAACATATCAGTCTTATCCGGAAGAGTCCATTATGTTTCGCCATCTCTATACTCTTGTTACCTTGTATTTTTATTCTTACATTCTTGTCACCCTCAAAAAAGCATGGATCCCCTTAAAATTAAAGAAAATACCTAACCCTTAAAAAAAGCTATTTTTCCTCTCTTATTCTTTTACTTCTTGTCACAACTTTTGAAAAACAGTAACTTGTTCACCATGAAAATCTGCTTTTTAACATATAAAGTACTCTCTTATGGCAAACCCTTTTGATCAACAAAGAAGTTTAAGCGGCATTCGCCATATTATTGCTGTAGGCTCCGGCAAGGGCGGCGTTGGCAAAAGCACTGTGGCTCTTAATTTAGCCATGGCTTTAAAACAATTGGATTTAAAAATAGGTTTATTGGATGCTGATCTTTATGGTCCATCCATACCTAGTATGACAGGAACAAAGAAAGAAAAGATGAGAGTTCATCAAGAACGTTTAGTACCCATTATGAAACACGGATTGAAACTAACTTCTATTGGTTATTTAGTAGACGAACATGCGGCCGTCATTTGGAGAGGCCCTATGTTGTTTAAAGCCATTGAACAGTTTTTAAATGAAGTGGATTGGGGAGATTTGGATTATTTGTTAGTGGATCTTCCACCTGGCACGGGAGATATAGCTCTGACATTGGCTCAAAAAACTCCTGTCTCCGGTGGCATTGTAGTTTGTACACCTCAAAATCTGGCTTTGGCCGATGCCATTAGAGCTGTAGCTATGTTTAAGGAAATACAAATTCCACTTTTGGGTGTTGTGGAAAATATGGCTTATTTGAAACAGGCAAATGATATGATTCAGCTCTTTCCAAAGGGACAATTGGATTCTTATTTGAAGGAGCATGAAATAGAAAAGTTAGTTCAGGTTCCTTTTCATCCGGATATCGGTCTTTTTGCAGAATCTGGGATTCCTTTGATGGAACAGGATTTGGAAGAGGGAAAATGCTTTGCAGAGCTGGCACAAAAAATTCAATTGCAATTAAAAAGGCCGGCCACGTAGCTCAGCTGGATAGAGCAACAGTTTCCTAAACTGCAGGTCAGTGGTTCGAGTCCACTCGTGGTCAATAAAAAAGAAGGGGGCTGTAAGTCCTCTTCTTTTTTATCATCAGTGGACTCGAAGTGAAGACACGACTTGTGTTAAATATGAAAGTATTCAATACAAGGCAGAAAATCTTGACGATTTTCTGAGTGTCTGAAGAGAGCCTACGCAAGGAGTGAGCTGGATGCGAATGACTGTAGTAGGCGAGTCCACTCGTGGTCACTTTTCTCTTCTTTTAAAAAAGAAGCAAAATAAATATCTTAGTATGATGAAATGCTCTACATAGAGAACAAGGAAAGGGAGCCTACGCAAAAGTGAGATGTCTGATAATAGTGCGTAAAATTCTTTTCAGCGAATAAGTCTCTTCTCTACACTTAGGATAAAGAAAAGTACTGGATTTTTCATGAGGTGGAAAAATAGAAGAAAATTCCTCAGCTGTCAGATCCTTTACTTTTCTTGGATAAAGATCCCCTCTTGTTTTATCAGAAATAAATTCCTGCTCTATGGCTGAACGTGGTTTGGGGAGAGCCGAATAAAAGAGAGAAAGTTTCGACAACCCTTTATCAAAGACATACTTATGCACCACAGGATAAACAGCATGATAACGTCTTTGATTTAAATAATCATATTCATTATCAATATCCGCAGGATTTTTTATAAACTCTCCTGATGGCAAGCGAGTTTTAACCAAAACCGTATCTTGTATCACCTCCAAAGTAATAAAATCCTCATCCATCTGAAGAACATGAGTTCCCCCAGGCATATCAGAATCTAAAGGTTCTTTTTTTGCATTTAAAGTAGAATAACTATGAATATCCCGAACTGTAACAATATTTAAAATATCATCAAAGGAAAAAGCTATGGCTTCTGTTTTTTCTTCATTCCAGCACACAAAACTTTTTTGCGTGCAAGATACAGAAAAAGTAAAGAGGATTAAAATAAGTAAAAAGATATCATCTCTTTTCTTTTTCAAAAAACCTTCTTTCATTTTTGTCTCTTTATAATAAAAACTTATTAATAGCTAAATTAATTTGAACTTTTATTAAATTATCTTATTGATCATTAGAAGATGCTTCATTATTTTCAGACATGCATTGGTTGTATTCCTCGAAAACTTTTTCATGTTCCTCTTCTGCTATCTTTAAAGATTCTTCTCTTTGTAGTAAAATAGTAACATGTTGATACAGATTTGCTTCCTGTTGAATACATGCATTGTCCACACTTTCCTTTTGTGGTTTTTCTCCTGCGTATAATGAAAATGAAAAAAATATAATTATAAGACAGATGATATTCATATGTTTAATTCCTTCTTAAATCAACGACGATATCTTTAACAATCTCAGCTAATTCCCTTTGATCGCTCCTAGCAAGCTTCCTTTCTATTCTATTTAATACCACAGTTTGACGTTGATTGCCTGATCTATTTTCTTGAATAAGCTCTTTAATTCTATCGATATGAGGACCTCCCCGCATATTATCATATCTAGCGTATGCATCCTGTAACAGTACAAAAGCATGAATGGCAACAAGTCGTCCCTCAGAGTTAAATACAGGTCCACCGCTATTTCCTCCACCAGTGGGAATAGAATACAAAATACAGTTATCACAAACTTCAAGAGGTGGATTTTTATTTGTCAAATGACCCAATGAAGCTGTCCATTTAACTCCATCTGGGTTTCCAATAGTAAACAATTCATCTAATAATCTTAAAGAACTCAGACTCCCAAAAGATGGAGCATCCGAACCTGAAAGGCTCATACTCAACTCTACTAGAGCAACATCATCATTTACATTATACCATCTGACAGAATCTAAAAGAGCCTTATCTCCTGAATGTGATTCTATAGAAGTGACTATATGGTAATAATATTCTCCATTTTCTGTATAAGGACCAACGGCCTCTTCAACAACATGATGATTTGTTAAAACAGTGGAGCTTGATTCAAAAACACCACTCGCATCACTACCCTCGACACTACAACTATTATCAGAGTTACAAGTGGATAAACAGGACAAAAGATTATTACTCTCTGTGCGAATGCAATTTAAAACGCAAGATTCATGTGTTGAAGCTGTAGTAGAAGAATCACAAACACCAATTAAATTATAAAAGTAAACTACCGAATCTAAATAATCTTCAACTTCCAACTCTTCTAATCTGTTTATTTCATCAATAGTAGGTGAAAGATTTGAACTGCTACTGCTACTACCTCCACTACTACTACTACTTCTTCTTCTACTTCTCCCACCCCTGCGACTTCTTTCAGCAGGTTCATATTCTGCTGAATCGATCGATCTGTCTCTATCTGTATTATTTAAATAACTTGAACCTTCAGGAAATGTACAGCTTGAAAAAAGAAAAAATAAGCTAAACAAATACAATAAAAGAGTTAAATGATTTTTCATTACATATGAACATTCGGCAAAATAACTTATAATGATGATTTATAAAGTCAGAATATTTTGTACAAAAAGAAACAACTAGACTAAAGCATTACAGAAGTTTTCTAAGTCATTTGTATCATCTAGGATATTGTGAGCAGTTCTCAGACAAAATAGAAAATTTACGAATTTCCTGCTCTGAATGCTCTGCCGCTATATCTATAAAAATCTTTTGTTCTAGTTGGGACAACTCAGATTCCTCATAAAAATAATAAATTTGATTTTTCACTTGGCAAAAAGTGGCTACATCATTGACTGACAACCAAGCCAAAGGATTCGATAATTCGTTCTGAGGGCCCTCTGCCCAGGAAATTTCAACAAATAAAGAATAAAGAGAAAATAAAGCTGTACGCACTTCCTTTATCTGAGCCACTTGTTTATGACACTTGGAATCCACATTATTAAAAGATCGAATCAAACGATGAACACTGGAAAATAAACTGTAACATCCCCCAGGAGAGTTATTCTGACGACATTCTTCCAAAGCTGTTTCATAAAAAGAGTTCTCTTTTTTATTGGAAGAAGAACTTTTCGATTTTGGAAATAAAAACACTACATTATTAGCTATATAATTTTCTTTTTGAACATCACAAATCCCTTTAGGGGGATTTTGCAATATAACAAAGGCCACACCGGCCGCTAATAACAAAGTCACCAAAAGCTTCTTAGGTAAAGAATAAATATTCATGCTGTTAATTATACCATTAAAATCATAATTTTAATTAACGAATTTTTCGACCGCAATTGCGATACCCTTTTTGAAAGGGGTTATACACTGTTGAATTGGATTTTTGAATCCATGCACTTTCTGTTTGAGAACAAAAATAAACACTATATTGTTGAGACAACTGATCATTTAGAGAGTACATTTGAGAAATATGAATCAACTCCTTATTTACCCTTCTTAAAACTTGCATACTCTGATCTTGAAAATCTTTACCAAACATAACAAATCTCAAATTCTCTTTTATTGTATGAAGCTGACGAGCCAGATAATTTCTTTGATGGTACGTTAATTGAGATTCTCTAAAAACATTAATCCGATCCAATTGTTGAATCATATTGGATACCTGCAGTTGAAACTGCTGGTAATGACCTTTTTTAATGCTTTCATGCACCTCAGCCATTATAGCCAAAGCTTGAGACAACTGACTTTTCAAATCAATATTTGGATTAGTTTTCTTGGATAATGTGACTTTATTATTTGTACGATGTGCTTGAACATCAGCTTGAGGGATTAGACCCC
Source organism: Bdellovibrionales bacterium (assembly GCA_965197855.1). Classification (GTDB taxonomy): domain Bacteria; phylum Bdellovibrionota; class Bdellovibrionia; order Bdellovibrionales; family UBA1609; genus JAPPLG01. The sequence goes on along the minus strand of OZ240230.1, from coordinate 1,019,833 downwards.
ATCCATTCCAAGTAAAAATGAAAAAAAAGCTGAAGCCATAAAACCCCAGCTTTTTAAAAAAATCAGATAACATCAACAATAATTAAAATTTCATTTTAATAACAGCTTCAGCTGTTAAATCTACATTGCCATCTGCTTTAGGAATTAAAGTTCCAACCCAAATTTTACCAGTTACAGAAGAGTTGAAATCTTTTTTCACATAAACATCAACTTCCACATCTCCTTCAGCTACTGGTAGCTTACCCTTGACTTTATCATCTTCTGACGCCAATCCATTACTTTCTATAAAGTAATAACCTTTCACACCTAATCCCCAATCAGAACTTGTATTATAAGCAAGTCCACCATAGGCATAAGCAAGACCATGACCCCAAAGAGCTCTATCCATTTTACCGGCATTGAAATGTTTTTCATAAAGAATAGTTTCATAATCAGATCCATCTTTATGTCCTCCAACATAAGCTTTTAAGCTGGAGTTATCCATTTCAAAAGAATAGCTGACTTTACCATTTACAAGTAAGTTAGAAAGACCCAACACATTGGTAAGTGAATCTGTAGAAGCTGTCACTTTATAACCGAAACCTTCAGCTCCTCCACCTAAAGTAGTACCTAGATAAACTCCTTTGCTGTTGTCTCCTCCAACTTCTTCACTAGCGACAATAATACTTCCAGTTTGCGGGTCTACTACAGACGCAGGAAGAATCATAGGTTTTTGAATACCCATTTTTCGTCTCACATCTCTTACAATAAAGTGAAAGTTAGCTGTCTTAACCAAATCAGGGAAAGACCGAGCATCTACAGATACAACAAATAGATCATTCACATCTCTATTTTGAATAAGAGCTACATCCAAACCAACATTTTCTGAACTATGAGTTAAAAATAATCCTTTAAATAAACTAGGTACAGCATCGTAATCATTGATACCTAATACAGAGCCATCTGCAATTTTATAAGTAGATTGCCCAGCTCTTAGCATAAATTCGTCGGACATCATCCAGTCACCATAAGCAACCATTTGATCTTGTAAAGCCCGAAACCCACCATCCAAGTTTAGATAAAGTGTAGCAACTCCTTCAAAGGACTCACTAGGTCTAAATGAACCAGACACTTTAGCTCTAATTTCAGAAGATAAATTAGTACCAATATTATCAACTACATCATCCCCCATATTACTTTCGCTGTTTACACGGAAGCGATACTCACCATTGAAATCAGCATCCACAGCCATAGCTTGAAAACCTGCTACAGTTAGTAGCAAAACAATCCATACCTTAAACATACCAAACACTCCTTTTTTATTATTACTGTCTCAACCGTGGTCAACAACCACAGACCTACAATTTGCTGAGACCTATTGTATTCAAAAACTACTCAAAAAATAAGAGTTTTTCGCTTTCTACAACGCTATGAGTCTTATGATCAAGTAAAAAAACACAAAATTTATACTTTTTTTTCGCAAAAAAGCCTAAAAAAGGGTTGAAAAGAAGTTTATTGATGACAATAAAAACTCGTCATTTAGACTAGATGAGTCATAATTAAGTAAAAATTCAGTTACGGGGAGTGGCGCAGTCTGGTAGCGCATCTGCTTTGGGAGCAGAGGGTCGCAGGTTCAAATCCTGTCTCCCCGACATCAAAAAAGTGTACCTATGCGGTATATTCTGTTACCTATCTCTCAGGAAGGACAAAGAGCAGGGAGTACATTATGTTTTTTATCTTAAAAATTATATTTATCTTATTTCCATTCTTATCTCTTGCATCCGAGACTCGTGATCCATACTCTGCTACTAACAGAATAGCTGAGATAAACAGAGAGTTAAGTAATCCTTGTAAGTCAAAGCCTATCACGGTCTATAGAGATGAACTGTATTCCATAGAAGAAATTAATCGGAAAAAGGCATATCATTTAACTAATGGCGCTTTAACATCTGTGGTGCACATTATTGAAGAAACAGAAGAAGTTGAACTGACCACAACACACATACCCCTAACACCTACTAGCTGTAACGTTAGAATAAAAGAAATATTTTTAAATACTATCTGAAATACCTCCTTATGAAGGAGGAAATCTCAGTCATATACATTAGGATTCTTACCTACGCAGGAGCGAGACGGTTGAGGTGCCAACCAAAACCGTTGAACCAAGGAGTGCAGGAATGACATGATGGTCATGTAAATTTTATAACTTATAGGAAAATTTTACATACTTATCAGAATGAAAAAATTACAAAAAATACTGAAAGCATTTACATAAAATAACAGCTCCCTTAATATTCGCAACATGAAAAGAAAATTTAAGATTTTTAAAATGGGGATCTTTGTTGTTTCTTGCCTCTTTTTGTTTACAGGGGCGAAAAGTAACAAAACATGCCAACAGTCTTTAGCGGTACAAGAAGAGTTGTTTTCTGAAGATCTTTATGCCTTCACTACAACTTCTCCTCCTTCTGTCCAAAATAAGTCTTCTAAGACTCATAGAACTTCCAACAACCGTGCTCCACGATCAACAAAAGCAAAAAAAGAACAAGCTGAAAAAAATTTTCTCAAAGCCTTTCAGGATAACAACTATCAAGAGATGATAGAAATTGTAGAGAATTTTCCCTTTTTAAAGACCATTCGTTTTGATCACTCCGCCCTTCCAGATAATCCCATCTCTAAAGAACATCAGAAAAAATGGATGCCTCTTGGCTGGTCTCCGCCTCAAGTAGCCGCCTATGAAAAAGATATTGAAAAGTTAATATTTTTCTTAGAATTAGGATTTAACCCACGTACAAAGAAAAGAACAGGAGGAGTTAGTATCGAACATAATCCTCTTCATATTGCTATAAAAGTATATTTTGCAAACGGGGTTTCTATGACCCTGAAACATGTAGGTTTCGAACCAATGGACAGAGATCATTTACGGAATAGATTTATAGATGAAAAAAACAATGATAAACAAACCCCTTGGATCTTAGCTATTCAAAGTGATCTGAAAATTAAAAGAACTAGTTTTACTGCTAGAGTTGCAAGGTTCAGGCCTTCAGGATATGTGGAATCTTTCGTTCATGGAAGACTTGTAGATGGTTATGAATATGCAAAAATGTCAAGAGTTCCAAAAATCATACAAATAGCAAGGAAAAGTTTGGAAGCTCGAAATTACGAGCTATATAGGCCATATAGAGAACGAGAAGGTGAATCCAGCCATAGAACATCTGCTCCCTATACTAGGTAGATAAAACTTATTTAATGGCATTCCAAGCTAAGAAGATGAGACTTGGTTTTTAAGCCCAAAGCAAAACCGCCCAACCCTGTTTGGCTAACCACACGGTGACAGGGAATACAATATGTTATTCTGGCCGCATGGGTTTAAAAACTACTGTAAAGTGTTCAGATTCTTTTTTTGATATATCAAGAAGTTTTTTGCAATGAGTTTCATGGTTTATTTTTTTTTCTTTAAACCTTTGGGTTACTTCCATTCTTTCATCAGCAAAATTTTTCATTTCTTCCATAGTATTACTTTTATACTTCATCACCCAGTTAATATGAGTAGTATTTCTTATATTTAATAAATCAGCCTCCAAACAATCCTTTTCAGCTTGAGTCTCATGTCCAAAGCTGTAAGAACAAAGAATACTAACAAATAAAATATATTTTTTCATACTTACCCTATTGGAGTTTTTAAATATTTCTTAAAAAAGAAGGCCTATCTTCTAAGATAGTCCGCCGCATTCTTTTTAAAACTTCAGGAACATCCTCAACACTCCCCACAATCCAAAATAGCCCTGGCATTATGTTTTTAGTTGTCATAATTCTTATTATACTCGTCACTTTGACGAATACAAGAAAAAATATAGTATAGGACTAAAATGGCCTTGGATGTTTAGCCCTTCAAAGAGCAGTCATCATTTCCAAAATAAAACTTTCTTCAGTGGCATTCTAAATTGAGAAGTCTGGATTTGACTTTTAACCCCAAGGCAAAACCACCCAAGCCTGTTTGGCTAACCACACGGTGACAGGGAACTAAAATCAACCAGGGGTTTTTCCCACAAGCTGAACCCACAGCCCGAAAAGCCTTGGGAGAACCAATAGCCTGAGCCACTTTTGAATAAGTGCAACGATCCCCATAAGAGATTTGACTTAAGTATTTCCAAACCTTTTTTTGAAAAGCAGTTCCTTGAGGATAGAGAGGAATCTGCCATGTTTTTATTTTCTTTCCGGAAAAATAATCATTCAAGCTGGACACTAATGATAAAATAAGGGGAGGAATTGTGCCTGTACTTTTTAATGCAGAAAATTTTCCTTTTCTAGAAGTGGTATGAGAACGTACTTGTGATATAGAGTAAAGCTTATTTCCTTTCAACTGAATTTCTAATACCCCAATAGGAGAAGAATAAAAATAACTGCCTTCTGATTTCATTGATAGCCCTCTTTAATTGAAAAAACTTTTCACTAATGTTCCGGGGAATCGTAAGATAAAAGGAGATCCTTATTTAAAGATTCGAAAGATTTCTGCCCCAAAGAAGAAAGCATTTCATAATAATCATGGTTTAAATTAGAAACATAATATTTTATGCGTTCTGATTTATCTTCAATATCCAAACCTTGCATCAAAGCCTTGGAGTGAGTGGTGATTCCTACAGGACAGGAATTATTATTACAACGAAGAGCTTGAATACAACCTAAAGCCAACATAAAACCCCGAGCCGTGTATATGGCATCTGCGCCTTGAGCTAACGCCATCACTTGCTTACCCGAATTAACCAAACGCCCCGAAGCCACTAACTTCATTTTCTTACGAACACCCACTTGTTCCAACATTTGATGAATCAAAGGTAAAGCTTCAAAGATTGGCCAACCCACATGATCCATAAAAATTTTAGGAGCAGCACCTGTGCCTCCTTCCGCCCCATCAATTGCCATGTAATCCGGAAAAATATTTAGCTCTGACATTGTTCTTATCAATTGAGCCAGCTCATCTACTTGTCCTACGCAAAACTTAATACCTACAGGAAGTTGAGAAACATCCTGAACCCTTTTAATAAACAAGCAAGTGGATTTGCAATCTGTACATTCCAGATGGTAAGGAGGAGAGATCACATCTTTTCCTATTTCAACTCCTCTAAGTTCAGCAATTTCTTTTGTTATTTTTTCCTTAGGAAGAAGCCCCCCTTTTCCGGGTTTTGCCCCTTGAGAAAATTTAATCTCAATCATTTTAATCTGCGGATGTTGAGATAAAGATCTTAATTTCTCTTCATCCAAGGCTCCCCTTGAATCTCTAACACCAAACTTGGCTGTCCCCATTTGAAAAATAAGGTCACACTTTTCCATCAGATGATATTTGGGATGTCCTCCCTCACCCGTATTCAATGGAATACCTGCCTTAAAAGCTCCACGAGCTAAAGCGCGAATAGCTTTGGAACCTAAAGCCCCATAGCTCATAGCTCCCACCATAATAGGTTTATCAATAGTGTAGGTTTGACTTAAATTCCTTTCTTCTCCAAATGTTAAAGAAAATTTTTCAATCTCTGATTTTAAAACCGGAAACATAGAGTGTTTTAATTTCATTTCACTACGGTCAAAGTTAAGAAGTGAACCAAAAGCTGCTGAACTTTCCATATCTTTTGATTTTTTATAAATATCCGAACGATCTACTCTATTGAAAGGCCGCCCTTCTACATCACTGGAATATAAATACTGCCTAAATTCAGGCCCTAAACTTTCAATAATATATCGAACTTGAGCTAAAATTCCAAAATTAGCCAAGAGTGTATGCGTTTTTTGTATATGCCTATAATAAAAATTCACAGCATTAAGAACAAATAAAACTGCAGTTAAAGCATACATCCAAAAAGACGGATAAAAGAAAGATAAACATAAAGATATTACAAAAAACAATAGAATAAAAAAATTAACAAAGAGAGATATTTTCTCTAAATTCATTGTAATTCGATGTTCTGTTTTCATCTTAAACCCTTAGAAAGATTTAAAAGCACAAAAAGAAATACAGTCTTTTTTGCCCTGAACTGTTTTAGAATGACGAGTATTGGAAGGAATCACAATTTTATCTCCTCCACGAAGAAGAACATGATTGCCGGCAATATTAAATAATATTTCACCCTGACACACCATACGAATTTCATCAAAAGGGTGAATATGATCTTTAACTTCTTCACCAGCTTTATATACTTCTTCCACAGCAGAGAGCCCCTCCCTTTCAAAAAACATACGAATTTGTTCCGGGGTGGGTATAACAGGAGATTGCCAGCGATAAATCAACATACAGGCTATTATGGACTGTCTTTATACCTAAAGTCCATTAAAATTTTTACACAACCAGCTTGTTTTATTGTAATAAACGCTACAAAAAACTCATATCTAATTAAAAATAAATAGTAAGAAAATATCAGAAAGTAGTTATTCTGATACAATGGAAATACCACTAAACAAAAAGCATAAGAAGACGATAGGAAATATAGGAGTATTCACATAGGTAGTTATTATGATTTTATTTCAAAAAAAATATAAAATACTGTTTATTTTATGGGTTGTATTTTTTTGCCCCTTTACATTTTCCAATCCATTATTTTTTAATCCGATGTTATTAGGTCTTAGCCCTTTACAGCCCACAAATTTGTTGCCTCAGGGAACCCCTCTTCAAACTCTCTGTCCAGCAGGAATGAATATCATATGGTGTTTGGAAATGACTAATGCTCCCTTTCTTGATCTACTGAACACAGGGAAAACCGCTCCATCTATGTTTACACCTGTATCTGTTCAACCTAAGGCCATTTCTTCTAGAAGAAGTCGATCTCTTCTGCGGGATTACTCATGGAGTTCCTATGAATATTCTGAGTCAGATCATAAACTCAAACGCATTTCCAAAGAAGACGCGTTAAAAACACCTGAAGAAGAAGACTATTATCGAGTTCACATTGAGAAACCGACCAAGGATCGTACTCCTCCAAGAGTGATCCGGGAAGAAAAAAATAAAGACCGTCAAGTCATTACCGAAGGTCAGTTTAAAGGTATTCGTGCTGAAGATGTACTTGAAGCTGCTGTTAGCGCCACACAAGAAGAACCAACTCCAACAAAACAACCAGAAACAGCTCCTGCAGAACAACCAGAGCCCACAATTGAAGAAGATGCCTTAGATGAAGAAGAAAAAGAAGAAGATACACAGGAAGACCCCCCTCCACCAACAACTGTTACAACAACAAAACCTACAGAAGTACTAAACATTGAAGTTCGTGATATTATTGCAAAAGATTGCAGAGTCAAAAACGATAGCAGTACAGCCGCCAGTGCTGTCTGCGCAGATTGTGTGTCAAAAAATACTGATGTAAATACTAAGGTACAAGATAAAATAAGAGAGAAAATTACAGCTAAAAAAATATGCACCTCTGGTGGTTTGGAAGCAGCAGTTAGAAACAATTTCAGAGAAACATGCCCTTCAATAGATTTTAAAAAACTTAGAGAATTAATTACTTGTAAAGCATGTAAAGCAAAAGTCCCCCCAGCCGTTATGCTTTCTATAATGTCTTTAGAAAGCACAGGAAACTGCTTAAAAATCGAAAAAATTGAAATCAGCAAAGAAAAATTCAAATACAGAAAAATTCCTAATTCATGTAATGCATCCGGAGATGATGATAAAAGTCATGGATTGTTCCAAGTGCAAGGCACACCAATGTGCACTTCCAATGAATGCCAAACTATACTCAATAGAAATAATTTACAAAGTCTACCGTCGTGTTTAGGAAACCCTGTTACTAATATAAAAGAAAGTTTAAAAAACTTAAACGAAAAATACGAAAAAGTGAATAATGACAGGATACCTTCCTTTGATTGTAATAACCCTGTCCTTTCTGACACTGACATGGATCATTGGAGAAAAGCTTTATCCGGCTATAATGGAGGGCAAACACGAGTGAATGAAGCACAAGAGCATTTAGTAAGGAACGGCAAACCTCCAGCTATTCCTCAAGAAGCTTGGAAGAAAATGAGTCACTGGGAAAAACTCAGAATATATTATTTCCACTGTAATAGACTGGAGGAATACCAGGATATACAAAACTGTTTAAGACCAGAAAAGACAAAGGAGGATGTTGAGAATTTTACAAATAGTATGAATAATCTTTCTTATGTAGAGGCCGCATTAGGCAGAAGTTCCAATGACAGACAAATTAATATGTTTCATGTGTGGAACCAATCTGAAAATATTCATAACACCAGCCAATGCCCTCGATAAAATTTAATAACTCATTCAAAAAATAAATATCACTGATGTCTGAATATTTTATATTTCCTCCAGTACCAAAGAACCTCTTAAAAGATTTCTGTTGAACATAAACAAAGATTATAAGATATTCTTAATATGAGTGAATTTGATCTAGTTATTAAAAATGGGATAGGGGTCTTTCCAAATCCAAAAAACTTTTATGAGATCATCGAAGAGCAAACAGATATTGGTATCCGTGATGGTCATATTGTAAAAATTGGCTTTATTGAAAAAAATAAATGCTCCAATATTTTTGATGCTAAAAATCTCCATGTTCTGCCAGGGCTGATGGACTGCCAAGTTCATTTTAGAGAACCTGGAATGGAGTATAAGGAAGACTTTGAAACAGGAAGTAAAAGTGCTTTATTAGGTGGCATCACTGGTGTTTTTGAAATGCCAAACACCTCTCCCCCTACAACAAACTTACAAGCCTTAAACGAAAAATTGGAAAGAGCTAAAGATCGTTTTCACTGTGATTATGCTTTTTTTGTAGGAGCCAGCCCTGAAAATAAAAATGATCTGCATGAATTAGAAAATTCCAAAGGCTGTTGCGGTGTCAAAGTGTTTATGGGAAGCTCCACTGGAAATCTACTCTTAGATAAAGAAGAAGATTTGGAAATCGTCATCAAAAATGGAAAAAGAAGAATGGCTGTTCACTCGGAGGACGAAGCTAGATTGATTGAAAGAAAACAATTCATTCAAGAAGGAAAAGTGGAGTCACATGCTTTATGGCGGGATGAACAAACAGCCTTCAATTCAACAAAAAAATTAATTCACCTGGCAGAAAAATATCAAAGACCTGTCCATGTTCTTCATGTCACTACTGAAGAAGAAATGGAATTTTTATCACAACATAAAAAAGTAGCTTCCGTAGAAGTGACTCCTCAGCATCTCACCCTGTGTGCCCCGGAATGTTATAAAGAGCTGGGTGCTTTAGCACAAATGAATCCTCCTATAAGAGGTGAAAGACATCTGAAAGCTTTGTGGAAAGGAATTCAAAATGGCACTGTGGATATTATTGGTTCAGACCATGCTCCACATACACTAGAAGAAAAAAACAAAATTTATCCAAACACTCCCTCCGGAATGCCAGGGGTACAAACATTACTCCCTTTACTTCTGAATCATCGACATCAAGGTCGATTAGACCTTCAGACTATTGTCCGATTGTTAGCCATAAATCCTCACTACATTTTTAAAATGAAAAAAAGAGGTTTGATTCAAGAAGGATTTTTAGCTAACTTAACTATTGTTGATTTAAAAAAAGAACAAAGGATCACCAAAGATTGGCTAGCCTATAAGTGTGGATGGTCTCCCTTTGAAAATTTAAAAGTAACTGGCTGGCCTATAGCTGCTTTTCTGAGAGGGCAATTGGCAATGAAAGAGGGTGAAATTATAAACTCTGCAAAAGGTCATGAAATTGCATTCTTGGATTAAACAAAGTACTATTTTTATTTTCTTATCCTTCACTTCATTTAGTTTTGCCACCCCTTACTTTAATAATAAAATACTTTCAGACAGCAATGTTAATATAGCCCTCGGTATTCCTTTCTTAATACCTCCTTATTCTTTCCGAAATAGTTTGGCTAAACATATAATGATTCAAGGAGATTACCGAACGGAATCAAAAAAAAGATGGAAAGTTCCTATCATCATGAGGACACGTTTTGAAATAGATCGTCAATCAAATTTGAAATCCATGGCGATATATCCCGGTATCAGGTTTCCAAATACAAATAGCAAAACCCCTATCTATTTTGGAGTATTGCTTGGAGCAGGATTTACAAAAAAAAATTATAAAACCAAATGGCCTTTTTACTTTCAAATATTCACCACCTATAGGGTTTATCAATTCAATCGACATGTCTCCACTTTAATTGAAGTGAACGCTCAATATGCCCTTCGAAATTATAAATGGTGGAGACAACCTGAATCTTTAGCTCTGTTAACAACTCTCGATATCAATTTTTAGAATACTTAACAGCAAAATCCAAATCCCTCCCCATCTAAGAAGAAAGATATAAATTGTTCTGAACAAAGAAAATTCACTTGAAATGAGAAAGAATCTCACTATAGAATAGGTTTTACACCCTCCTTAACCTAAAGATCTCTAAAAAAACTATGTCTGTACCTATTCGTAACATTGCCATCATTGCCCATGTTGACCATGGAAAAACAACCCTTGTGGATCACTTTCTCAAACAAAGTGGAACTTTTCGCAAAAATATGGAAGTCAATGAAAGACTCATGGACACTATGGACCTGGAAAAAGAACGTGGAATTACTATTTCCGCCAAGAATGCCTCTTTTGTTTACAATGGTGTGAAAGTTAATATTGTGGACACCCCCGGACACAGCGATTTTGGCGGTGAAGTGGAAAGAATTCTGGACATGGTGGATGGAGCTATTTTACTGGTGGATGCTAGTGAAGGGCCTCTTCCTCAAACTCGTTTTGTCCTCGAAAAAGCTCTGAAGAAAAATATTAAAATTATTGTTTGTATCAATAAAATTGACCGCTCCGATGCTCGCATTGATGAAGTTCATAACGATATTTTTGATTTATTTATTGACCTAGATGCTACAGAAGAACAGGCAGATTTTGATTTACTCTATGCCATCGGTAAAAAAGGCATTGCCACAACAAACCCTAACAAATTAACCGAAGACTTAAGCATTCTCTTTAACTGGATTATTGAAAAAATACCCGCACCCCAAGTGAACCTTGAAGGCCCCCTACAAATGTTGGTGGCTAATATTGATTATGACGACTATGTGGGACAGCTGGCTGTGGGTCGAATTCGCTCAGGTTCATTAAAGGTGGGTCAGGAAATTACGGTTTGTCATAAAGACAATAATAAAAAAGTGAAGATCACCACACTTTTTAAATATTCAGCAAATAAAAAAGTAAAAACTGAAGAACTTCATGCTGGTGATATCGCTATTGTGGCTGGGTTTGAAGAAATTTTTATCGGTGATACCCTAACGGATATTAACAACCCAAAACCTTTGAACAGATTGAAAGTGAATGAACCCACAGTCACCGTTATCATGTCAGTGAATAATTCTCCCTTTGCTGGCCTTGAAGGAAAACAACTCACCAGCCGAAAAATTAAAGAACGTCTTGAAAAGGAAACACTTTACAATGTAGCTATTCAAGTGGAGCCCACTGATAGCCTTGAGAGCTTCAAAATTCTGGGTCGAGGAGAACTCCAGCTCTCCATACTTTTTGAGCAAATGCGACGAGAAGGTTTTGAATTTCTGGTGAGCAAACCCAAAGTTTTAACTCTTAAAGAAAATGGTCAGTTAAAAGAACCCATGGAATTGGCTATCGTTGATGTGGAGCAGAGTTTTCTAGGAGCTGTGACCCAAAAGCTTGGAGAACGAAAAGGAGTTTTGATTAATATTAACAACCGAGGTTCAGGCCGCACCCGAGCTGAATTTAGAATACCAGCCCGTGGACTCATCGGATATCATTCTGAATTTTTAACCGACACCCGAGGGACAGGACTCTTAAACACATCTTTTGATTCTTATGATGATTACCTTGGTGAAATCCCAGGAAGAAGAACAGGATCTATTATCTCTGATCGCCAGGGTACAGCCTCCTCCTATGCTATTTTTCACTTAGAAGACCGAGGAGACCTTTTTATCTCACCAGGGGTAAAGGTTTATAGAGGTATGATTATTGGAGAAGCAAATAAATCCACTGATCTCAATGTAAATATTTGTCGAGAAAAAAAATTGAGCAATGTCAGAGCTTCAGGGAGCGATGAAGGCATTAAACTCAAACCTCATAAAAAAATCACCTTGGAATTAGCCTTGGAGTGGATTAAAGACAATGAACTCATTGAAGTAACGCCAGAAAATATTCGCTTGCGTTGTATCGAACTGGACCCCAATAAAAGAAAAGAAAATAAAACCAACCCAGCTATTCAGATTGAGTGATTTGAAGTTGCTTCATGTGGTTCTTTAAAAAAGGTCGAAGCGAGGGAGTTATCTTTTTAAAAAACTCATTAAATGAATCATACTCACTTTTAGCAAAAATAGCCTCTGCCCACCCTGAAATTAAAAATTCCAAAGCTCTTTCTTTAGAAACCCCACGTGTATTCATATAAAAAATGTCCATGGGATTAGGAGTGCCCGTCGTCGCGCCGTGAGTTGCTTTCACCCGATCTTTAGAAACTTCTAACTCAGGTCTATTCTCAGTTTTAGCATAAGGACTTAAAAGTAAATCCTGAAGCATCTGATGAGAATCTGTTTCTTGAGCCTGAATCAACACTTTGGAATGCATAAAGTTTTTCGATCGCCCACTTAGAATACTGCGATACCATTGCCGACTATAACCTGAAACCCCATCATGCTGATTGAGGATAAACCACGAAGACTTGTCTTTTTGCTTCAACAAATTCAAACCGCGTACAATGGAAACATTATGAGGTTTTTTGCCATAAACTTGAAGCCCCCTGGATAAAGAACTTAAATTAATGTCCAAAGAAAAAAATGATGAGCTTTGATGAAGATCACAATAAACCGTGGAATTCAAATAACTTTGATTGATCATTAATCTATGGCAGACAGCATGATCTTCTACAAAAATATAATTTTCAGATTGAAAAGATGAATTTAAAAAATATTCAATCCAACTCAGAGAAGAGTTCTTTTCAAGAAAGAAAAAATTTCTTATGACATGAGGCTCATTGTTACTGTCTGAATTTTTATAATTAATCTGAATATCTTTCTTCTCCCCCTCTTTCAACCATACAACGACCCCTTGTAAAACATTGGAATAGTTTTTTTTTGAAAAAGACACAAGGCTGTTGTCTTTTTGATTTAACGTTTTTTCAATCCAATCTGTAATTTTTTCTGGAGCATTAGAATTTTTCAATGAACTTAATAAGAAAATATTTTTATCTTCTGGCAATTGTATTTGATTGTTCTGCCATTCTAAAATATTTTTTACAAAACGCATGTCATGGTTTACATCCATTGATCATAACCTATTTTATCGACCTGAACAGCTAGAGAATAGTCCCCCGTCTCTTTAATTTGTCCGTCCACTAAGATATGAACATAGTCCGGCTCAATGTCGGAAAGCAAACGATGATAATGTGTAATTAGTACAATAGCATTTTGTTCATTCTTCATTTTCTTTAAACTTTCAGCCAACATTTTTATAGAATCAATATCCAAACCGGAATCCAGTTCATCCAACAGAGACAAAGTAGGAGAAAGCACAGACATTTGAAACAATTCATTTTTCTTTTTCTCTCCACCTGAAAGCCCTTCATTCAAAGGATGGTATAAAAATTTTTTATCCAAACCTAAAAGAGTAATTTTGCTTTCCGCAAATTTTAAAAACTCTTTTTCATCCATCTCCGCAGAACCATGATGCTTACAAATAGAATTAAATGAAGTGTGAAGAAAATTAAAGTTATTCACTCCTGGAACCTCCACAGGATGTTGGAAAGCCATAAAGATACCTTCAAGAGCTCTTAGCACAGGGTCTTTATCTAATAAATTTTCATATTCTTGATCATCACCATTTCGGTATAAAATTTTTCCCGAAACAGAAAGATCCGGATAACCCACAATAGCTTTAAATAAAGTGCTTTTTCCAGAGCCATTAGGGCCCATAATAGAATGCACTTCACCTGGATTTATTTGTAAATTAAGGTCCTTTAAAATAGAACGTTCACCTGCTTTAACAAAGAGATTTTGAATTTGAATCATGATTTTTTAACCTATACTGTGTTCCAATTTCATTTCAATCAGCTTGACAGCCTCAACAGAAAATTCAAGAGGAAGACGTTTAAAGACTTCTTTGCAAAAGCCATTGACCAACAGAGAAACAGCCGGCTCTGTATCAAGTCCTCTGGAATTAAGATAAAATAATTGTTCTTCACTAACTCGACAAGTGGAAGCTTCATGTTCCACAGTTCCTTCTTCATTTTGCACATCAATGGAAGGAAAAGTATTCGCACGACTTTGATCGCCCACCAACATAGAATCACATTGTGAATAATTTCTAGCGCCTTTTGCTTTAGGTAGAATCCTCACCAAACCTCTGTAACTATTGCAGGCCTTTCCAGAAGAAATACCTTTAGAAATAATAGTGCTTTTGGTATTTTTTCCAATATGCACCATTTTTGTTCCCGTATCTGCCTGCATATGATCGTGAGTTAAAGCCACAGAATAAAAAGCTCCTGTAGATTCGTCTCCCTGAAGCAAACAACTGGGATACTTCCAGGTAATAGCTGAACCTGCTTCTACCTGAGTCCAAGAAATCTTTGATTTTCTTCCCAGACACCGACCCCTTTTTGTCACAAAGTTATAAACCCCTCCTTTACCTTTGGAATCTCCTGGGTACCAGTTTTGTACAGTAGAATACTTAATTTCCGCCTCATCCAAAGCAATCAACTCTACAACAGCCGCATGCAATTGATTGGAGTCCCTCATGGGAGCTGTACAACCTTCCAGGTAATTTACATAAGATTTTTCCTCAGCAATAATCAATGTACGCTCAAACTGGCCTGTATTTTCCTGATTGATTCGAAAATAAGTGGAAAGATCCAAAGGACAACGAACATTTTTTGGAATAAAGCAAAAAGATCCATCTGTAAAAACAGCCTGATTTAAGCAGGCAAAAAAATTGTCCCGATAAGGAACCACAGTCCCCATATATTTTTTAACCAAGTCACCATGATTTTGAATAGCCTCAGACATGGAACAAAAAATCACACCATGTTTTTCCAAAGTTTTTGTATGTGTCGTCATAATAGAAACACTGTCAAAGACAGCATCCACAGCAACACCTGATAATCTTTTTTGCTCTGATAATGGAATCCCCAATCTTTCAAAAGTTTTAAGCAATTGAGGATCCACTTCGTCTAAAGATTGAACACTCTTTTTTTGTTGAACAGGTTTGGAAAAATAATGAATATCCTGATAATTAATATGAGGATATTTCAAAAAGGCCCAACGAGGCTCTTTTATAGTTTTCCAATGTCTATAAGCCTTTAGACGTAAATCCAACATCCAAGAAGGCTCCCCTTTTTTCTCAGAAATTTGTTCTATGACCTTTGAACTGAGTCCCGGTGAAAACGTCTCCGACTCAATATCCGTAACAAAACCATATTTATATTCTTTCATTCTTCGCCCTCAAATTCCCTTCAAGACAAAATTCCTGCAAGGGATCCTTAAAGTATCACTTTCAATCAGTTAGTTCAATAGCTAGACAGTGAAAAACTACTTTTACTCCGCCCGAGCTTATGAGAGGATAAATCCCATGATGAGATTCTTATTGGTACTGACAACATCCTCTCTCGTATGGGCTGAAACCTCTGAAATAGCAAAGACAGCCTCCACTTCTTCAAGCATGGAAATTATTTACTCCATACTCCATGCTAATATTTTAGTACAACTCACTTTTGTCATTCTAATTTTTATGTCAGTATTTTCTTGGGGTATTATTCTAACAAAAAGAAAAATGTTTCACAAGATTGAAATTTACAATGCCCCTTTTCAGGATATTTTTCAAAAAGCCAATAACTTACAAAGCATCTACGAAGTCAGTTTGAAATACAGCAAAAGCTCACTCGCTAACATTTTTAAGACAGGATATAAAGAGATACAAAAATTATCCAAATCAAAATTAGCTGAATCAGAAACTACAAATGAAGGTTTATTATCCGGGTTAGATAATTTAGAGAGATCTTTAAGAAAAGCTGTCATGAATGAAATCTCAGCTATGGAAGATAAATTAGCTTTTCTGGCAACAACAGGCACTGTGAGTCCCTTCATTGGACTTTTTGGAACTGTCTTCGGTATCATGGATGCTTTTCAAAGCATTGGGAAAATGGGTTCTGCCAGCTTAGCGGTCGTAGCTCCTGGTATCTCGGAAGCTTTAATTGCTACAGGAGTGGGATTATTCGCCGCCATTCCTGCTTCTGTATTTTACAATCATTATGTGACAAAAATAAAAAAAATGGAGCTTATGTTTTCTAATTTCACTACTGACTTTTTGAATATTGCTAAAAGAAACTTTTTTAAGGATTCCTAAATGAGTGCTATGACTCCAAAATCTCAACGTGTTCTCTGTGAAATCAACGTCACACCCTTTGTGGATGTGATGTTGGTGTTATTAGTGATCTTCATGGTGACAGCCCCCATGATGCAGCAAGGATTAAACGTAGATCTACCAGAAGCTAAAAACACAGGGCTTCAAGTCCCGGATGATCCATTTATCTTAGTGATTAAAAAAAGCGGAAAGATTTACATTGGAACAGCTGAAATTCCTTTAAAGAAATTAAAACCTAAATTAGCTAATATTTTTAAAGCCAGAAAATCCAAACAAATTTATATTCATGCAGATAAGAAAGTTTACTATGGGTTTGTCGCAGAAGCTATGGGTGAAGTCCGCTCTGCAGGACTGGATCAAATCAATCTTGTCACTAAATTTAAAGAGTAATGACATCACTTCTGTTATCATCACAAAAAACATTTCTTAACTTTACCGTTATTTCTTTCGTAGGTCATATCTGCATATTTTTTATTCTTCTGTTTTCACCTCAAATGTTTCGTTCAAAACCTATTGAAATAAAAGAAGCTATACGCGTCGATATGGTAGGGCTTCCTGATATTAAAAGACCTCAACCTGTACAAAAATCCACACCAAAAAAAGAAGTTAAAAAATCTGTTCCTGAAAAACCTAAGAAAAAACCCAAACCCACACCAAAAAAACCTGACGCAAAAAAAGAATTAAAGAAAGTAGAAAAATCCAAACCAGATCCAAAACAAACTAAAACAGCTCAGTCCCAAGCCATTGCAAATTTAAGAGAAGAAAAACTCCTCTACAAAGGGGAACAAATATCCAAGGGCTCTTCCCAGGAGGGTGAAGTGAATGCTCTTTTGATTAGCGCTTACTCTGCCCGCATTAAAGCTCATCTCAATAGAAACTGGAACATCCCTCAATTTCTGGCAGATAAAAACTTAAAGGCGACCATGGTCATTTATATTAATAAGTTAGGACAAGTCACACGTATAGAGTTGGAGAAAAGTTCCGGTGATGAAAGTTTTGATCAAATTGTCATTGAAACCATCAGAATCTCCTCCCCTCTGCCAGAGCCTCCTTCGGAATTAGTTTATTCTCTCAGCCGAGAAGGTATAGGTTTTAACTTTCCTTAATGCATTTGTTATGAAAAAACTGGATTTTAACTAAAAAATAAAGATAAAATATTAAATATATAAAGGTTTCCATTGAAAAGTTTTATTTATATTTTTTGTCTTCTCTTAATATCTCCACTGTATGCACGTGTATACATTAATGTAGGGCAGGCTAAAGTTAAGAAAAGCCTGGTGGCTGTCTCCCCATTGGTTTACACCAATACATCTATTGTGCAGGAACATCTTGATTATGGAAAAGTTATCTCTGCACAAATCAAAAAGAATTTAAATTCTTCAGGCTACTTTAACTTAATTCCTTCTGGTGCTTTTGTAGAAAACCCGAAGACTCGTGCAGTTATTCCATATCCAAAACATCCAAAAGGTTTTAGATGGGAGAACTGGAAAGTCATTGGAACTGAATTTTTAATCCTCACTCGATACTCTGTAAAAAAAGATCAAATCAATCTACGTATCTATATGTATGATGTCCTACTTAAAAAAAGCATCTTTAAAAAAGAGTATGACTCCCCTGTCTCCAAAAGGGTTTCTTTAGCTCATTTTATCTGCAATGATATTATCGAATACCTTACTAAGAAACCTGGTATTTTTCTGACAAAAATCGCCGCTGTTCGTAATTTTAAAAACAATAAGAAAGAAATTTTTGTAATGAACTGGGATGGTTCAAATAAAAAACAAGTTTCTTTTCATCGCTCTGTTGTGATGACTCCATCATGGCATCCCACTGGAAAAAAATTAGCCTATACAGCTTTTGTTTACCGTCGAAGTCTTAAAGGTAGAAGAGCTAATATACTTCTTTATGATTTTACCAGAAAGAAACGACGAATTATTTCCGACAATTATGGAACAAATTTAGGAGCCGATTTTTTTCCATCCGGACGTGAAATGCTTATGACTATTCCTTCCAAATGGGGAGGCATGGATATTTTTAAATTTTCACTTAGAAATAAAAAAGCTTTTCCTGTTCGTATGGGACCAAGAGGAGCTATTAATGTGGAACCTGCCATTCACCCGAATGGAGAAAAAATTATATTCTCTTCTGATCGAACAGGAAAAGTAATGATCCATGAAATGAATAGATATGGAGAAAATGTTCGTCGACTCACTTTTACCGGCCAATACAATTCCACCCCGGACTGGTCTCCTGATGGAAAACAAATTGTTTTTTCCGGTTACTCCAGAAGCCGCTTTGATATTTTTATTATGAACGCGGAAGGCCCCTCTAATATAAAGCGTCTGACAACAGCGAGAGCCAGAAATGGTAGATGGTCCAATAATGAATCCCCTTCTTTTTCACCAGACGGTAGACAAATTGTTTTTACCAGTGATCGAACGGGTTCTAACCAACTCTACACCATTCATATAGATGGCTCTAATTTAAAAAGAATTACCTTTGATCGATATAATTATAAGAGTCCGAAGTGGTCTCCTTTGATTAGACATTTTTTTCAACATTAAAAATTTTACCTGGATTCATAATATGATCAGGATCAAAGATCTTTTTAATCTCTCTCATATAATCTATTTCTTCCTGAGATTTGGTATAATGCAAGTATGGTTTTTTTAATAAACCCACTCCATGTTCTGCAGAGATAGTGCCTCCAAACTCTTTAATTTTAGAAAAGAGGAGTTGATTCACTCTCTCACAATTTTTAATAAATTCATCCTCTTTTAAACTTTCTGGCTTTAAAATGTTGATATGCAAATTGCCATCTCCAATATGGCCAAACCAAACTACTTTATACTCAGGATATTCTTTTTTAAGCAAAGAATCGACTTGAGTTAGAAACTCAGGCAGTTTTGAAATACGAACAGCAATATCATTCTTATAAGGTTTATAAGGAGCAATGGATTCACTGATATTTTCTCTTAAAGCCCATATCTCTTGCGCCTGCTCTGCACTTTGACTAAGAGTGCCGTCTTCAATCTTACCTTCTTCCATAAGTTTTTCAAAAATTAAGAGAGCTTTCTCCTGATAAGATTCTTCAATCTCCATTAAAACATAGTAAGAAGATTTTTTGGAAAGAGGAATACTCTTTCCTGTCTTTTGCACATAATCCAAGGCTAAATCTGTCATCATTTCAAAAGCATGAAGAGGAACATTCTTTTTAAATCTGGAATAAATTTCAATCAAATCATTCAATTGAGGCACAGCTAGAAGAAACACATTTAAAGATGTTGGGCGAGAAGTAACTCCCAGAGTGACTTTAGTGATAAACCCCAAGGTGCCTTCAGAGCCAATAAATAGATGCAAAAAATTATATCCCGTGGAATCTTTAATAAGGTGACGTCCTAGCTGTAAGACCTCACCTTTTCCTGTGACAACCTCCAAACCTCTGACCCAATTTCTAGTGGAGCCGTATTGAATGACATGAACACCACCGGCATTAGTCGCCACATTTCCTCCAATTTGACTAGAACCTTCAGCCGCAAATGAAACAGGAAAAAAAAATCCGCGATCCATTGCCCACTTTTGCACTTCTTTTGTAATACAACCGGCTTCTACAGTGAATGTCTCTTCAGCCTCATTCCATTCAATCAGTTGATTCATTTTTTCAAAAGAAACAATCACTTCTAGTTGAGAAGCCACAGCCGCCCCACTCAGACCCGTTCGCCCTCCTGAGGGCACAAGAGCTACTTTATATTTTCTAGCCCATTTTACCAGTTGAACAACGTCTTCAGCATTTTGAGGGAAAACAACAAGAGAGGGGTTCACTTTATATAGACGAACCCAATCCTGTCCATAAAACTCAAGACTTTTTTTATCTCTTAAAATTTGTGACTCTGATAAAAAATCTTCTAGTTCTTTAAAATATGATTCCGTCATTTAATTCTCCGAATTTAAAACTTTGTATCCTTAAGTGAAAGCAGTGTCAAAAAAACATTTTAATATATGGATTTTTAATGAGAAACAGATGGGAAATTCTTAGAAGAAGACTCAACTTTAATCGGTCTTTCTCCGAAAAGAACATAAGAGGAAAGCAGTATGAAACAAAATCCAAAAGAAGAGTTTCCTTTAGGTTTAGATTTTTTTAGTCTTTTCGTACATGAACTTAAATCTCCTTTAATGTCTTTGAAGTTTCAATTGGATGATTTAAACTCCAAGTTACAGCAGAAAGGATCTAAAAAGACTGTACAAAAAATGAATAATGATTTGACCCGTTTGTTTCAGTTTGTAGAAGACGGATTGAGCATGAAAGAATTGGAGCAGGATTTTCCTCTTAATCGTGAATGGAATTTATGGTCTGATATATTAAAGGACGTTCAGGAACAACTGTCCTCATGGATTGCTTATAAAAAAATAAAAATTGTAAACATTGAATCCTTCCCATTAAAAGTACACGTGGATCTTCAATGGATAAATATTATTTTAAAAAACCTTTTGTTAAATGCCATTCAACACTCTCCTGAAAACTCTACAATTAAACTTCAAACTAAAACCCAGGAGAGCCATGATTTGTTTTTTTCTATTAAAGATGAAGGAGCTGGTATTCCTGATTATTTGAAGGATAAGATTTTTCATCGATTTAAAAGTTTGCGTTCATCCACAAACTCGGATTTAAAAGGAACGGGTTTAGGGCTTTATCTTAGCAAATGGATTGTGGAAAAGCATGGAGGAAAAATCGAACTTCTTTCATCACAAGAGACTGGCTCTGTTTTTGCATTCACACTTCCAAAAGCCTGCAAAGAAATCCTAAATAAAGCCTCTTAGAATTGCAGACGAATCTTTTATAAACTGAAACTTCTTAAAAATACCATCGAAATCCAGTGCCTAAATAAAAATTTGGAGTTAACCAATCATTCTTTATTTTCATAGTTTCTTCTTTATCTTTGTCCTTTTTAGAAAAACGAGGCCTCATCACTAATGCATTATTTATACCTAACCTAAGAAGAACAATAAGAGATTGAGATTGAATATCAATAATACGTTTTCTCACAAATAATCCCAAAGCATGTCCAATATACAATTCAATCCCTTTTTTGCTTTCAGTCAACCTATTTGCCCAATCATCACCTTCTATAATCTTTCCTTCTTGATCTATGCCATAATTTATAGTGGCACCACCAAGATATAAAGTTGTATCCAATCCAATACCCCAATTGGAACTGGAAACCATAAAATCATAAGAATACTTAAAAAGTAAGTGAATAGGCACTTGAAATTCATCCCACCCTCGATATGTTCCTGCACCTACTTCAAAGACACCTACATACCGATCTTCTAAAATATTGCCTCCATAAGAGAAAGACACTGGGTAATTAAAATCTGTTAATTTACTATTGACAGCCGCACCCACATTAACTGAGACAAAGCCTCCTAGTCCGCCTGAGTTTTCTGCTTGAGCAAAAAAAACCGCTGTTACAAATAATATTATTAATGAATACTTCATAAGAACCCCACATGATTATGATAGAAAAACCCTAGTCTATACAACGACAATAGTCCTGTCAATAAAATAGCTGAAGAGTCTTAGAGCAACAGTCCTAAAAAGATCTCCCCATTATATTATTTTTGAATTTTAAATTGACCAGCCAGCTTCTGAGCTTCTGCAATTTGATCTTTTGTTATTTTATTTTCTAATTCATCTAAAAGTTTATTTATGCTTTTACTATGCTAATACACTTTTTATAAGATTGCTTATTAAGGGCACCGAAATTGATCCAAAAAAAATTATCGTTAGCCTATACAACATATATTGAGATTAAACCCAGTAAGGGCAGAGTACCCATAAGCCTAAGCCTACGTATAACACACCTACAATTTTAAAAAACCAATTTAAAAACTTCTCACCTTTGTTCATCAACACTTGAATAAATGCCACTTTTTCCGGACAGAACAAAAAAATGAGCATCTTTAATAAAACAACCCAACCTAAAATAGTGACAATCACCGAAGAACTCCAGGTCCATTCATTATGAATCAAAACAATTGCAACACCAATAGGCAGGTACATAAAAGAACAAAGCAAAGTAAAAGTCATCAATGTCTTTTTCTTCCAAGAACAAACTTGCTCTAAAATCTGAATCCATATTTGAGTGCGAAATAAAACAGATAAGCCAACAATTCCGATTAAATAACCCATCCCCTGCTCAACAAGAGTAAAAAGTGAGATCCCCATAAGACACCTCCTTGACACTTTTTCTTATATCTAAGATTTGACCCTTATTCAAAATTTGTCAATCTAATTGATAAAGATATTGCAAAATAAAGCATTAAAAAATACATTCCAAAGGGTTTTTAAAGGATTGTAAATATGGAAAAATCTCTTCAACAAAAAAAAAGAAACGAACGTATTCAAATTTTAGAAGCTCTTTATCAAATGGAATTTCAAGATAAAAAATCTAAAGCACAATCTATTGAAATTATAAACACTGTATCAGATATCATGAAACACAAAGAACAAATTGATCAAGTCCTCAGCCAACACAGTCAAAACTGGAAACTAAGTCGAATGGCTCTACTCGACTTAAATATATTAAGACTGGCTGTGTACGAAATATTATTTTCTTCTGAAAAAGATTCTCCAAAAATATTCATCAATGAAGCCATTGAAATTGCAAAAATTTACGGCTCTGAAGATTCTCCTCGTTTTATCAATGGTATTTTAGACTCTGTGGCTGAAGCAGAAAGACAAAAATAATGTTTCACTTTCTGCCTGCCTCCAACTCTTTTTCAAAAGGTTCTCAATTATGGATTATCCAAAGCCCCATTCACTCAAAGCTATCTAAAAAAATAGACTGGCATCTTCAATGTATTTACAAAAAACAAAAAAGTCTTTCAAAACCTATTCTCACAGAAGCTTCTCTGCATTTACCCTGCAAACAAGTTTTATTTCTACCTTTTGAACATAAAGACCCTGTGAAATGGATTCAAACAGCTTATCAGTTTTGGAAAAAATTAGACTGCCCATCCTTAAAGCTTTTTTTACCAAGCTCCTCCAAAAAAGAAGATTTAATAAAACACTTCCCATTCGAACCCTTACCTTATAAGATCCAAGTGATTCAAGAACCAGCGGTCTAAATAAATGAATAGAAAACCAGTGAAAATTCTTATATTATCAGATGGCACTGGAGAAACAGCCACTTCTATTGTTCGAGCTACACTTGTGCAATACGAAGATGAAAATGTAGAAACCATACGCTATCCCAATGTTCGAACAGAAAAACAAATTTCCTCCATATTAGATCAAGCACATCCCCATCAAACCATCATTGCCTACACAATGGTCTTAAACCCTCTTCGAACAGCTATCCAACAAATAGCAGATCAAAAAAAACTACCCTGCATTGACTTGCTGGGCCCCCTCATTCAAAGCTTTAATAAACATTTGGTCAGCAGACCTGAAAGAAAAGCCGGTATTCTCCACCAAGTGGATGAAGACTATTTTAAAAGAATTGAAGCTATCGAGTTTTCCTTAAAATATGATGATGGCTCCACTTTACACAATCTGCAGTCTGCAGACATTGTTCTCATTGGAGTCAGCCGAACCAGCAAAACCCCCCTCTCCATTTTCTTAAGTTATAAAGGCTACAAAGTGGCTAATATCCCATTTGTTAAAGATATTAAATTGCCCACAGAAATTTTTAAGGTGGATTCGAAAAAAATTATTGCTTTAACCATTGATGGAGACGTTCTACTTAAAATCAGAAAGAATCGACTGCAAAAAATTGGAGTGCATAGCAAAAGCGGTGACTACGCAGACAAGCTCTATGTCTATCATGAACTGGAACAAGCTCGAGGATGTTTTGAAAAATACAGATGGCCTGTTGTGAATGTGACCGACCGAGCCTTGGAAGAAACAGCCGCAGATATTTTAAGAATCATCCGTCTTCGACAAAACCAATCTTAAGCAAGACTATAGTGTAAAAATAAGAAAAAACATTATTCCGACACAACGTCAAATATTTTACATCATTCTAACCTTTTAATAAACAAAGATTTTTTTTATGTCTCATCTTTGGACAAGCCATATTATTGACGGGTTACTTTTGGAAAAAATATGTCATAATGGAAAAATGGAAAGCACACAAATACAATACATGATTGACATGCTAAAGAAGAAAAACTTTTATCTGGAACTTTTTGAATCCATCAATGGTGAAGAACTTAATAGAATAAAAACAGGTGATTTCAGCAATCTTGAATCTTTTTATTATGATAGAGAGATTCTACTTAACGCTATGGATAAAATAGATAAAAAACTCAGCCAATATAAATTAGAGCAATTTGATGATGTGAGTGAAAACTCAAAAAGAAAAGTGATTAACCTCTTAAAAAACAAAAAACAATTTATACACACCATTTTAAATCAAGACATGCAAATTCATGACACCTTGAACACCTCAATTTCTTTACACAAAGAAGAAAAAATAGCTTAAAAAAACTAGACTTTATACTCTTATCATTTATTCTATTATGACCGAAAAGATGCATGATAAGGAGATCCGTTACAATGCACTCATGGAGAACGAGATTAGATATTTTCTCTCTTGAAAAACAAGGAAAACTCCACCTTCAACATAAACAATACCCTAAAGCGGAGCAAATTTTTTCACAATTATTGGATTGTGGTGACATTTTTTGGGTATACCTTAGTAAATCCCTGCTGGGACAAAAACGATATAAAGAAACCAGAGAATGTGTTGAAAAAGTATTACCACGCGCCTGCCTGCAAACAGAATGGGGAACAGATGCTTTTAAAACCATGGGATTTTGCTGTTACTATATGGGAGATACAGACTCTGCCTCTGAAAATTTCAATAAAGCTCTCTCCCTAAATAACAGGACATTTGATGTGGAAATTCAGTTAGGATTGGGGCTACTTCTGAAAGAACAAAAAAAATATTCTTTAGCTAAAGAAAAATTTCAAGACGTGTTGGAAAAAGATATCAATAATGACGAAGCCTGGGCTGGACTCGCAGAAGTTCGAGCGGAGTTAGGTGATCTTGAATTGGCTCATGTCAATTTACAGCAAGCCTTAGACCTTAATCCAGAAAATGAATCCGCTCTTAGATTAAAAGTGAGATGGTCTTCATCTTTTCAGTGGATTTCAGGTTCCAAACAAATTTTTTCTTTTCGCATTTAGTCCACTTTCTATTAAAGCCTTGTATAATTATTGATAAGGAGGTGGCTTATTCAACCCACCATGGATATTGCTTACGAACGAAAACTGGTGCGTCTTGTTCATAAGTTTTTTTTAGCTGGTACTGTAGAAGAATGGATTCAACTTATTGGATCTAACGTCTCCCCTATTAAAAAAAAAATTGGAGAAATGGTGCTATGTTTTCATTCCGCTTATTTTGGCCCCAGACAATACTGTTTAAAGGGCAAACGTCTTTTTGAAAGAACTGCAAAAAGCTTTTGGCCTAAAGTAACAACAGCCGGCACTTTCTCTAAACAAGAAAGTCTTTATCTCGCTAACGAACTGGGACGGCCTTTTTATAATATCTTTGCTATACCTTTAGATTCTTCTTATGAACTGGAAGATCATCCTCCTGTGTTATTTATTGAATATTTTTGTAAAACAGAAACTATAGAAAACTTTTTTAGCAAAGAAAAACAGGAGATTTTAAAGTCAGCCTTTTCAAAAGTACTGCTGGAGGAACATTGGAAGTCCGGCTCAGATCTCTGGCAACAAACTTTTGACGGCCTTGAAGAGCCGCTCGCTATACTTAATAAGAGTAAAGAGCCTATACGCTCCAACACCCATTTCCAAAGAATATATAAGAAAAACCCTTCTTTATTTTTAAAAGAGCATTTTCAAGATGAAGAAAAACAATATGAAAAACAAAGCTATCCTATTGTAAATAATGATCAAACTTACATCATTGAACATTTTACTAATGTCACATCTTACCTTTTGCTGAGAGAGCAAATAGCTCAAAATCAAAAAATGTCTTCTTTGGGCAAACTTGCTAATGATGTGGCTCATTTGCTAAGTAATCCCTTAACAGGCATTCGCTCTATGGCACAAATTTTATCTGAAGAGGTTCGAAATAAAGATAATTTTTTGGAAATAGAAAGAGCCGCTCATCGTTGTCAAAAAATTATTACTAATTTTATACAATTCTCAAGACAAACCAATAAAAACCTCACCTGTGATTTGAATAAAGTGGTCCATCAAACACTTCCTTTTTTAAAAACGATGATTCAAACAAAAAAAATTCTCCTTGATTTAGACAAGCAAAAAATTCTTGTGCAGGCAGAACCCTGCCTGTTACAACAAGTGATATTTAATTTAGTCCGAAATGCCCTACAAGCTGTGGGTGAAAAAGGCCAAGTGTGTATTCAAACCTGCATTGATAAATCCAAAAATCAAGTCCAACTCAGTGTTCAAGATAATGGATGCGGTATTCCCCAAAACTTACAAGACAAGATATTTGATCCATTTTTTACAACAAAATCAGATGGCACAGGTTTGGGGCTTCGTATTAGTTATCAAGTGATTAAAAAATTTGGAGGACAATTACAAGTTCAAAGCAAATCAGGGGAAGGTTCTTGTTTTACTATTTCCCTGCCCTTAGTAAGGAAAGAAAATGAAAATTTTAATTATTGATGATGAAACTTTAATTAGACAGTCTCTAAAATATATTTCTGAATTAAGAGGCCATCAAACCTGGACAGCCTCCACGGGCCAAGAGGGTTTGAACCTTTGGAAATTTTGTCAGCCGGATATTGTTTTTTTAGATCTCATACTCCCAGATCACAATGGTTTTAAACTGATGGAACAACAACCTCATCCCACCCAAATTGTGATGATGTCGGCCTATGCACAGTACAAAGAAGAAGCTAAAAATAGAAAAGCAAATTTATTTCTGATCAAACCTTTTGAAAACATCTTTCAAACTTTTGATCAAGTCATACAGGATTTAAAACCTCATCCTGATAGTGAATTGAGTTTGTAGTGAAAATTCCTTTAAAAATTATTGCCGGTAAATTTAAAGGGCAAAGTCTTCACACCTTTTCCAAAACTCTTCCTTTAAGACCTATGACACAAAGAGTAAAAAAGAGTGTATTCGATACTATTCAATCTGAACTGCCAGATTCCAGAATACTGGATTTGTTTTCAGGTTCCGGCAACCTTTCTTTTGAATCTCTGTCGAGAGGAGCTATAGCTTGTTGTGCGGTAGAAAAAAACAAGCTTTGCTGGAGTTTAATTAAAAAAAACCAACAAAAGTTAAAGATTCCTGCAGACCAGTTGAAACTATATAGACAAGACGTTTTTTATTTCCTGAAAAAATACAAAGAAAGTCCTTTTAATATCATTTTTGCAGACCCTCCTTTTCCAGAAAGACTAGGGGAATCTTTAATAAAACCCTTAAGCTTAAGCTCAGCTTGTGATAAAGAGAGTTTGATTATTCTTGAGCTTTCCTCCAAGGAGTTATTTCCGGAAAATGAAGTTTCTCTATGGTTGAAAAAAAGTTTTGGAGATAAGGTAGTTTATTTTTTCCATATTAACAATTGAGGACTTTTGTGATCGCTTTATACGCCGGCAGTTTTGACCCTATCACATTGGGGCATATAGATCTCATCCAGCGTGCATCTTCTATTTTTAACCCCTTAATTGTTGTCATAGCCACTTCACCTTGGAAAATTTATTATTTTTCCAGTGAAGAAAGATGTGCTTTAGCTACAGAAGCTTTAAAAGATTTTAAGTCTGTTAAAGTGGATGTTTGTAATGGACTATTGACAGATTATGCTAAAAAAAACAATATTCGTGTTTTTATTCGTGGCATTCGAAATACATCCAATTTGGAATTTGAAATGAATTTATCCAATGTTAACAAAGAATTGTTTCCGGAAAGTGAAACTTTTATTGCTCTTTCTCGCTCTAAATATGCTCACTACTCCTCACAATTTGTAAAAGAAATTGCCATGAGTGGAGGAGATGTTTCTCACATGGTTCCTCCTAATGTTCACCAAGCTTTTTTAAAACAAAGGAGTGTCAAATGATACTTTCTAAAAAAATACAAGCCCTTAAACCTTCAGCAGTCCAAACCCTATCTGCCCAAGCAAAAGAACAAATAGCTCAGGGAAAAGATGTTTTAAACTTATCTATGGGAGAACCTGCTTGGGAGTGCTTCCCCCCCATACAACAAGAAGCGATAAAATCTATTCAAAAGGGGTGCTCTCAATATTCACCCGCAACAGGACAGGTAAATCTCAGAAAAGCTATTGCAAAAAATATTAATCAACATCTTAACTTAGATTATGATTTTAAAAATGTCACTGTTTCTATTGGAGCAAAATTTTGTCTTTTTTCAGCCTTGCAAACTTTAGTGGATCCAACAGATGAAGTTCTCATCCCTGCCCCTTATTGGGTGAGCTACCCCAGTATGGTAGATCTTATTGGAGCTCAAACTGTGATAGTGGAAACAGATTTGGCTACTCAAAAACTAACAGCTGATATCTTAAAAAAACATCTCAGTGAAAAATCAAAAATATTGATTTTGAACTCCCCCAATAACCCTTCAAGCACTCTTTATTCTCTGGATGAACTCAAATCTCTTGGAGAAATTATAAAAAAACATCCGAGATTGTTTGTTTTATCCGATGATATCTATAATCGTATGGTCCTCGATAGCCCCGCAGATTCATTTGCCCCACATATACTGGAAGCCTGCCCTGAATTAAAAGACCGAGTGGTTTGTATCAATGCGGCTTCAAAAAATTATGCCATGCACGGATGGAGACTAGGCTGGGCAGTAGCTCCCACACCCATCATTCAGGCTATGAGCGCTTTTCAAAGTCAAACGGTCAGCTCAGCCCCCACTATATCCCAAATGGCAATGATTCCGGCTTTCGAAGATGCAGAAGCAGATGTGCAAAAAGTTCATCAATTGATTAAAGAAAAAAGACAAAAAATCTGTCAGGCTTTAGGCTCTATTAAAGAAGTAAAGTTCCAGGAACCCCAAGGGGCTTTTTATTTATGGCCAAATGTAGAAAGTCTTTTTGGTAGAAAATTTAAAAACCACTCTATTCAATCCTCTATGGATATTTGTCATTTATTATCCAAATATTTATCTCTATTTTCCGTTCCGGGAGAAGAATTTGGAAGAGCTGGATATATTCGTCTTTACTTTGCAGTTTCAGACAAAGAGATTGAAAAATGTGCCAACAGAATAAAAAACTTTATATCTCAAACAAAATAGCTTTAGTATTTCCGACTTTAGGCTTATTGCACCACTAAAGGTCTTAATTTAAAATAACTTTGAGGTGGAGTCGTGTTGTTTATAACAGGATTTTTTATCCTTTCTTTTTGTTTTATCTTTTACATTATTTGGAATCAATTTCTAAGAAAAGATGCACGTCTCAGTATGGGCCTTAAAATTCTTCAAAAAAAGATGACTCTTCTGGAAGATTTTTCACAGAAAACAGACCATCAACTCAGAAAAGGAATCGACCTGTTAGATAAGAAAAATAGAGAATTGGAAAAAATCGTTAGTGAAGCTCGTTTTTGCATTTTTAAAATGGAAAAATTAATTCTTGGCTTTGAAATCGAAGTTAATAAAAAGCCGACCTCAACCTCTAAGAAAAAGTCTATTTCCCTGGTTGAGAAAAAATCAGAATCCGTTAAAACCCCTGAAAAAAAACTATTAACTCTTATAGAAAATAAAAAACCTGAAAAGAAAACCAAATTTCAATTTGGGGAATCACCCTTTGCCAGTCTGCAGTTTATTGAATCTACAAAGAAAGATAAAAAGACTCCTCCTCCTTACGACTCTTCTCCTGATGCCAATTAATTCATTTCACAAAATATCTATTTTCAATTGAAGATTTACATTCAATAAGTATAGAGGAATGTAAACTTTACATTATCTCTTACATCATCTAATTAATTCTTTTTCTTCTGAGTTTATATATGATAAGCAAGATCATCCATAAATATTCATATTTAAAGGAATCTTATGAATATAAAAGAAATCATATTGCTTTTTATTTTATTTAGTATCCCTGCTTTTGGAAAAGCAGAGCCTCCAACTCAAAAACGAATCAGATCTGCAATTTGTCAACTTAGTTTTACACCCTCTACACCTGGAATACAAAAAACAATTGGTACTGGTTTTGTTATAAATCCTCAACAAGTTATCACTAATTTTCATGTTATAGAAAATGCTAGAAGTATGGAAGATATCACTCTATCACAACCACAAATAGACAAAGCTAATCCAATACAAATAAAACGAACCTTAGCCTTAGATGCTGAAAATGATTTAGCTGTTTTAGAAGTGGGTCCATCTGTCGATTCATACTTAACTCTTGGAAATCGTCTTCCGAAAATAGGCGAGCCTTTATTTGTCTCAGGATACCCCGAAGGGGAATTTACAGAGATGACAAACACAGGGAACATCAAGCAATTTAAATATTTCGATTCTATTCCTCTAAATTATTATTCCTCTCTCGATGGAACAAGCGGCAGTCCTGCATTTAACAAACAAGGCCAAATAGTTGGAGTGGTAACCACTGTAAACGATGGATTTGTTTATACAGTACAATTAAGGCATATCCAAAATATCCTTAACAATGTAAATACGAAGCCACACAGCAATCATGAAAAATCTGTACAAGAAGAGATACAAAAAATAATAAAACGTGCAGAGCAAGGACACCCTCATGCACAATATATGGCTGGACATAGATTGTTGCTGGCAGGTGAAGTCACTTCTGGTTTGCATTGGCTTCAACAAGCGGCACAGCAAGGTCATATTTATGCCCAACATCAACTTGGAACCGCTTATTATAAGGGTAAATATGTTGAAACAGTCATTACACAAAATAAAATGCAAGGCCTTAGATGGCTGGAAACAGCGGCACAAGGAGGGCACCCTGAAGCTCAACTAACTCTTGGATCTATTCATTACAAGACTCATAGTGACCTGCAAACAGGAATTCATTGGTATAAAAAAGCCGCAAAACAAGGATATGCTCAAGCTCTTTATGTTCTTGGTATTATGTATTATGCTGGTAAAGGTGTGGTTCAAGATATCAAAACAGCACTAAATTATCTTGAGAAAGCTACAGAAAAAGGATATCCACAGGCTCAATTTACTCTAGCTTTAATTAATTACATTACACAGAACTATAAAGAAGCCTTGGATTTGTTCGAAAAAGCGGCAAAACAAGGGCATATTGAAGCTCAGCGATACTTAGGTAGAATGTATTACAGTGGTAAAGGAGTTGAACAAAATTACAAAGAAGCACTTGATTGGTATGAAAAAGCGGCACAACAAGGAGATCCACAGGCTCAAGCTATTGTAGGTGTCTTTTATCATAATGGGATTGAAACCACGGAGATAGATGACGAAACAGCAAAGTACTGGCTAAAAAAAGCGAGCGAATCTAGAAATTTTGAAATTCAATAAGTGCTTAATGAATACACAAAATCAGCTGATATAAATTAATGTTTTTTTCGTCTTCTGCGGGAACCCACAGCAGATGATGAACCTTTGGTTGGTAAATGATTGCCTCTTCCTCTTCGAGCCAGTCTCCAAAGCAATGTGCCTACAGCACCAGCTCCAAGGGCCCCTCCAGCTACTTTATCCCAGTTTTTTTGTATCCAGCCGCCTTCACCCTCTTCTAATCCTTCTATATCTCCATCCCCGATAATATCTTCCAAATAATCTCTTATACTGCGGCCGCCTATCTGATGTTGTTTCATAGCCCTCAGTTTTCTGATAGCTTCTTCCACATTCAGAAGGCGCAAAGAAAGGATAGATCTATTAAAATCTGCGGCATACTTTTTCCATAAATTTTTATGAGCCGTATATGTCACTAACACCGCCAAACCGCTTTTTGTGGAACCTAAATAACGAGTGTAATAAATAGGAATTTCACTGGCGAAGTGAAATCCATCTGCCCACAGATGATTATTAATTTTATTAGACCTGGAGTGGTAAACTTTAGAAGTCATAGATTTACCTTTTCTTGTCTTATAATTCTTTTTTTCCTTAAGGTATTCGATATACTGAGTCACACCATCTTGTTTTCCAACTTCTTTGGCTACAACAATAATAATGGCTTCTTTAGCTAATTGTGGTAATTTGTTGTGGCATATTCGATGCACCCCTTCATCCACACACTTCCAGTTTTTTGGAACCTCAAAGCAAACATAGTTATTGCACTTCGGCGCAGACCAAGCAAAATGAATAAAGCAAAACACCATTAAAGCAGAGAAACTAAAAAAAATCTTCCTTAAGAGATAGGAAGAATGTATAGATAATTTGTTCATAAGAAAATTGTAATACACTTTTTTACACTTGTGGAAAATATTTTTAGGTATAACAAAAATTGTTATAAACAATAAGGGTTAAATTTATGGATCTTCAACAATTATCTATATTTTGCACTCTATTATCAGAAAAAAGCATGACCGAAGCGGCCAATCGTTTACAAATTACCCAACCTACAGTGAGCCGCCAGCTAAAGCTTCTGGAAACAGAGTTAGGAGTGGATTTATTGGAACGTGAAACAAGAGAGATTTCACCTACTGTACAAGGACAGTTGTTTTTTGATTATGCTCAAAAAATTCTCAACTTAGCCAAGCAGGCACAAATGTCTGTGCAATCCCTGCCTCAACACTTGGAAGGCCAGCTTCGTATGTCTACAATTAATTATTTAGGAATGTCGCTTCTGGCTCCAGTGATGTGGCGTTTTTTAAAACCAAGCAACCAATTCAAAATTAAATTATCTTATGCTCCTGCCCGCAGTATTATTGAGCAAATGAAAAAAGATGCTTTGGATATGGTGATTCTGCCCAATCTACAGGAAGAGTATGGGATTGAACTTCCTAATTATGAAAAGCATCATTTGTTTCAAGACTCTATGATATTTGTAGGTTCAAAAAAGGACTTGTCCCTACCTTCTCAGATTCAAATTCAAGACATGGCTAAAAAACCTTTAGTCTCTTTTCCCCACTTGTTACCTCAATTTACAATAACAATGGAGCAAAAACAAAAAGAGTATAATATACAACCTATATTGGAAGTAAATAATCTGGGTACTTTAAAGAAAATCATTGAATCAGGTTTATATTGGGGTTTTATGCCGGCTTTTAGCATTCAAAAACAAATCCAATTCGGAAGACTTTCTGAAATTAAAGTAGAAGGAATAAAATACTCCATGAATATTGAAGCCTATTTCCACAAACAACTAAATAATAAAAAACTTATAGACATTTTAATACTGATGTTAAAAAGACAAGCTTCATTTTTAAAATTTTAATGAGCGGCTTGACTCATTTGACTGACTTCCAGTTTTCTGACCACAGTCACCTTAATCCAACCCGGATAAGAGCATTCCTCCTCAATTCGTTGAGCAATTTGCTTACTTAAATCAAGTGCTTTTGAATCACTTACGCGTTTATCATTAACGATCACACGCACTTCTCTTCCGGCATTCATAATGTAAAGATCTTGAACTCCATCAAAACTTTTACATATTTTTTCCAAACTCAAAAGTTTTTGATTATAAGAATCTACAGTCGATCTCCTGGCCCCAGGTCTGGAGCCGGATATGGCATCTGCGGCAATGACAAAAAAGTCCAAATTCTTCTGAGGAGGGACATCGTTATGGTGGGCTTTGACTGCATAGACCACATCTTCTTCTGCACCATATTTTTGAATAAAGTCAGCACCAATAACTGCATGGCCTCCTGATTTAGCATGATCCATAGCTTTTCCAATATCATGAAACAATCCAGCTTTTCTTCCCTTATCAATTTCTTCATTAAACTCAGCTTGTAACAGCCCACAAAGATAACTCACTTCTTCACAATGAAAATGTTGATTTTGAGCAAAGGAGTAACGGTACCTAAGGGCGCCCATCATATTTCGAACTTCTTGTGAAATATTTTTTAATTGTAAGCTGTCACAAACCCTTTTGCCATCACGGCTGATTTTCTGAAAAAGATCTCTTTTGGCCTGTTGGATTACACTGGAGACAATATTGGAATTGATTCTCTTTTTTTTCTCTAACTTAGAAAGAGAAAGCCGGCCCCACTCGCGGCGCACAGGATCCAATCCTTGCACAGTGAGAGAAAGATTTTCTTCGTCTACAATAACATCCACACCGCATTCTTTTTCCAAAAAGTTCAGGTGGTTTTTATCTCTTCCAATGGTTCTTTTTAAAGCTTGCAAACTGTTAAAGACAATAGGTTTAATTCCCCTTTCCAAACAACATGGTTTTTGAAAACGGTTGATCACACGCTCTAAAACAGTCAATGTTTGTTTTTCTAAATCTTGTTGAGATACATCTGAAACATATTGAGCTTGACGAAGTCCTCGGCTTTTAGACTCTTGCAGTTCGCGCTCTTCAATTTCTTTTTGTAGGGATAGATGATCTATATTTACAAGTTGTTTTAATTTTTCCAAACACTCTTTTCTTAACTGATCCCTCTGCTGGGAGGTGTTTTTCACAGGACTGTAGCTAAATTTGAAATGTTTCAATTGTTTTCGAGCTCTATTTACTTTTTTTTGTATGGATTGAATCAGAATTTGATTTCTATAATTTTGTTTATCCAGAGCACTTTGAGCTTGACGGTTTTTGTCCTGCATTTCTTTTAATTGGTTTTGATTGGCCGTTTTTAACTTCATCTCATATTCTCTAATTTGTACTTGAGTTTGTTCTTGAAGGAAAGAGGCCTTATCTTCGGCTGTTTTGATAATATCGTCAGCTGTATTGCTAGCACGACGCACTTCTTGCTTTCTTGAGAGCAAGCTCATCAAACAAAATAGGCCAAAAGTAACGAAGGCTCCTGTAGCTCCAAAAATCATCAACATAGTTAACTCATTGTTACGCTTAATTTTTCCTTATACAACGATTTTTAATATCTATCAATTGCATTGTATTGGAAACAGGAGTTTATTCAACAAAGTCATTAGAATCTAGCTATTAACAATTTATTTTATCTAAAAAATCATCGATCAAGTCTTCATAACAATCCAGTAAATCATCAACATATTCCTGTACAGTTTCATCCTCAGATTGATTGATAGTTGTTTCACTGTTGCTGGCAAGGGCTTCTTTTTTAGAGATTATTCGACCATTTTCATCAACATAAATACATCCAGAATATATGATTAAGGATAAAAATAAAGATAGAGATAAGAGTAAAAATACTTTTTTTCATAACTATCATATTTATCGTATATTTTATGGATCAACTTTAAAATTTATAACTAGAACCACTGTGGAAGCGGTTTTCAACTTATTTTCAAAAAATCAAATTCTTATTATGTACTTTTAATAAAAGTTAAAATATAAAATATAAAATTTTAAGATTTCCATTCGGAATAGCTTTGTGAAAAGATCTGAAAAGAAGAATGAATAAATAATGCTGACATAAAACAAGCCGCTATTAGATCAGGCCATCCAGAGTTGATCCAACCGGAAAGAAAAGCTGTTACAATAACTCCGACATTTCCAATGGCATCATTTCGTGAACAAAGCCATACAGAACGAATATTTACATCACCGTGTTTATATTTTAGAATAAGCAGTACACTGATTAAGTTTACTATAAGAGCTAAAAACCCAATCCATCCCATCAATTCAACTTTTGGTGTTGAAGGTGTTAAAAACAAATAAACTGTTGATCCGGCTATCCATAGCCCCATCATCATAAGACTGAAACCTTTGAGCCCGGCAATCATTGCCTTGGTTTTTTTGGAAGTTTTAATGGCGTACAGCGACAGTCCATAGGTTAATGTATCTGCTAAAAAGTCCAAAGCGTCTGCTTTAAGCGCTTGAGATTTGGCGAAATAGCCGCCGTGCATTTCTACGATAAACATGCAGGCGTTTAAGAAAATAACGACCCATAATCTACGTTTGTAATCTTCAGAGGCCCCGCTAAAATTGTCTTGACGAATGTTCATAGAGTTTTGAAATGTATTTTAAAAGTATTCTTATAAATTGTAAAGTCGAGTTGAAATACTTTGTATAAGTGGCTTAAACGAGTTGTGTGTCTGCAGTTCCCTCCTCTTCACTTTAGTTTGATGAAAGCCTGTAGAGTGTACATCACTGTATTTTGAGATAGGACATTTTGAAACGGTCGATAAATGTTATGTGTTTCCCATCTTGCAAGAATAGTTTACATGAATGACCTATCTCAAAATACAGATTGTCATCTATATACGAAGAGAAGCTAAAATTTTTCCTTCTTTTCCTAAAAGAAGAAATGGTGGAGGCGACGAGAATTGCCTACTACAGTCACTCACATCCCGTTCTTTCTTTGCGTAGGCTCCCTTCACTCGCTCAGAAAATCTCCAGATTTTCTGCTTTGTATTGAGTGTTTTCACACTCAACACAAAGCGCTCGCTCACTTCAATTCTCGCCCCGACAAAATAGAAAAGGGGTTGTACAACCCCTTTTCTATTTTATTGGTGGAGGCGACGAGAATTGAACTCGTGTCCGCAAAGCTTCTACATTTGGGTGCTCCATGCTCAGCCTCTGTTTTAAAAACTTAAAGGAACTTCCAAAGGCAAAATTTCCTCAAGTTTTTTCTCATTGATTTAAGCCCACTGCCTGAGAAAAACAGTCAACCGAGACGACTGAATCGACGCTTCCCCAACTTCGCCGTCTAAGTTGGTTCCACGGCTACTTTAAAATTAAGCAGCTAAAGTGGCAAAGTTGCCAATTAGTTTTATGCACGTTTTTAAAGAGGTCCCCATGCACCTCTGCATGCTCCCTAATGCTTATTATTTGCGTCGAAGCCTAACGCCCCCTAAATAACAACGGCTATCATACCATAAAATAACAATAAAAATAGGCAAAAAACCCTCTAAATTAAGGATTATTTGACTTTATACCTCAAGGATTGAAAAATAAGGGCATAAGGGCCACTGCCAATGTTCATGTTTAAATACTGTTTTTATATTCTCTTACTAACTCTATTAATTGACTGCAACAATAGGAGCAGAACCACTGGATATCCTTTTCCCGGAACTTCCAATACACAAGAACCACCAGGCCAATGCTTTCTGGGTCTTATGAATATGAGTGAGGTTGACTCTAAGAATTATGAAACATTTCTTGCCGAAGCTCCTTATTTTGTTTGCGGCAAATCAGGAGGAAAGTTTTTTGTTAATAGAAGGGACTTCTTTTTTGATAGTAATTGTAAGAACTGGACAGGAGCTCCTAATGTAGCACTTACTTTTGATTTAAAATTTACAAAAATTCAAAAACTGCAGATTACCCCAAGGCATCAGAGCAGAACCACTGCATTAGCTATGCCCGTAATATTTCGTCCAACCAATGCACTTATTCACCCCCAAAATGAAGACAAAGGATGGAATGCTAGAATCCCTCCTGTAAACTCCTTTACCAGTGGTGATATTGAACTTTATTGCAAACGTTGTGATTTTAATAAAAATGAATATATGTCAATCCAGTTAAGATACAGAGATCAACCTGTAGGCTCTTTTAACATCAACCCAAAAGCGACTATAGCTCGATGCCAATCCACTACAAACCCCTCTTATGCTTACCCACAATAAAATAAATCCAAAAAAACCAAGCTTATGAATTTAATAAATCAAACTCTACAATTTATCTTTGGTATTTCCACTTTAACAAAAAACATTTGGGTGGAACTGTGGTCTAAACCTTTTCATCTCAGACTCACTCTTAATCAAATTTATGAAATTGGTTACAAATCCTGGCCCATCATTTTTGTGACAGCTGCTTCAACAGGTTTGGTGCTCAGTTTACAATTTGGTTTTACTTTAGAAAAATACGGACTAAAAATGTACACTCCAAGACTTATTTCAATATCCTTGTTTAGAGAAATTGCTCCTGTGTTTACAGCCTTCATCCTAGCTGGACGTGTGGGAGCTGGTATGACAGCAGAAATCAGCTCTATGAAAGTCAGTCAACAAGTTGATGCCATTCGAGCTTTAGGTTCATCACCTATCAAACTCATTGTCACTCCAAGAGTTTTAGGCTCTATTCTCTCCATTCCTTTTTTAACTTTATTTTCATGTGCAATCTCTTATGTGTTTTCTGCTCTGATCGCCGTTTATCAAATGAACATATCTATTGGCATGTTTACCACCCGCTTTTTTAATAAAATTCTCTTATTGGATTTTCTGTCTGGCTTTACAAAGACATTTGTGTTTGCTTATTTGATTTCTATTTCAGCCTGCTACTTTGGTCTTTCCGCTTCTCAAAAAAGGGAAGGAGTGGGAGAAGTCACAACCTTAGCTGTGGTTTCTTCTTCGGTCATGATTGTTATTAGTGATTTCATACTAACATGGATATTCTTTTTACTGTGGCTCAAGTGAAAACATACCAGAGGGTTACAACAATATGAGTAATGCATCTCGAAAAATTCTGATTGAAGTTAAAAATTTTTATGTTGCTTTTGGCTCCAAATCCATTCTTAAAGGTATTAATTTTAAGCTCTTCGAAGGAGAGTGTTTGGCCCTTATTGGAGCTTCAGGAGCCGGCAAGTCTATTCTTCTTCGCTCTATGGTAGGACTGGAAAAACCTTCCAGAGGGCAAGTGTTTATTGAAGGTGAAGATGTGACCCATTTTACAGAAAGTGAGTTTATCAAGGTCAGAAAAAAAGTGGCTTACGCTTTTCAGGGAGGAGCTTTATTTCAATCCATGACAGTGTATGATAATTTGGCCTTTCCTCTTAGAGCTCATACAAAACTGAATGAATCCAGTATTGAAAAAATAATTAAAAAGGAACTGGACGACCTCAATTTGGCAGGCTGTGAAGAGAAATACCCTCAAGAACTCTCTGGAGGAATGCAAAAAAGAGTTGGTGTAGCCCGCTCTATCATTATGAGCCCTAAAATTATACTTTACGATGAGCCAACAACTGGATTAGACCCTTATAACACGAGAAATATGGAAAATATGATATTACGTTTACAAAAAAGAGGAGCTACCTCAATATTGGTTACACATGATATGCTCAGTGCTAAGCGTGTGTGTGACCGAGTGGCTTTACTTGTGGACGGAGATATTCGAGCGAGAGGGGCTCCACAAGATTTAGAAAAAAGTCATAATAAACTCTTAAATCACTTTATTAGCGGTACAAAAGGAGGCTATTAAAATGTCTAAAAAAATATGGATACAATTTAAAATAGGTGTATTTATTGTCTCTGGGTTTGTCCTTCTTGGTTCTTACCTTATTGTTATTGGCAATCATCAGTCCATCTTTTCAAGAGCTAATGCATACAAAGTGATCATTACAAATGCTAGAGGTCTCTTTAACGGCACTCCTGTCACAATCAATGGACTGAAAGCAGGTCGAGTTCACCAAATTCAATTACAGGACAACCAAATTATAGTCACTTTGAAAATAGAAAAAGAACTCTCATATATGATAAATAGCTCATCATTAGCCGCCTTAAAAACAGAGGGGGTTTTAGGAGATAGATATATTGCTATTGATACGCTGAAAAGCAAAGCAGATCCCCTTCCTATAGGTAGTGCCATCCCTCTCAAACCAGATAAAAGTGTCACTAATCTACTCTCCGGAGACAGCGAATTGGTTGTAGGAGTCACTCAAGTTTTTAAAGAGGCTTCCATTTTTTTAGAGAACCTTAATAAAAGCGAAGATGAAAATTTAGCTGAAAGTTTAAGAGAAATATCCAAACAAACTAAAAAGTTTTTATCTGACGATAAAAATAAAGATGTCAAAAACATTTTAAAACACACCCGAAGTATTTTACAAAAAATTGATAAAGGTCAGGGTTCTTTAGGAGCTCTGGTTAATGAGCGCTCCTTACACAACCGAGCCATCACCTTTCTGGGAGGAAAACCTTATAAAATGTTTTTGAAAAACATTTTTAGCAGTGATAAAAAAGACTCAGACAATGAAGAAGAGCAATAGATTTTAATAAAAATGAAATTTTTACTGATTCTCCTTATATTTGGAGCTTTTTTTTCAAACGCCAATTTGAATTTCCCTACCAATAAAGAAGCTGTAAAGTTGTACAATCAAGGAGTTCAACACTATAACTCTCAAGAAAAATTCAAAGCTATAGCTTTATTTAGAAAAGCTCTGCAATCAGATCCTTGGTTCAGACCGGCTAAAAAAGCTCTTGATCAATTACAACACTCTCCTCCTTTTTGGATGCTCATCCCTTCTGAAGTCTTTCTCTCTCTTATTGCCTTAAGCCTTCTTCTTCTTTTCTTTTCTATGAGTATCAGCAAACTTGTATTTTTCTGCTTATGCTTAGTGATACACTTTGGTTTTTCGTTTTATCGTCACATCCCGCGCATAACCATCCTTGAAGAGACCACAGCTCATACGGCACCCAATACATCTTCCCCTGTTTTATTCTCTCTTGCTCCAGGAGGCTGGGTGATGCAACTAAAAACTTCAAAAGAATGGATTCAAATCAAAACCCCTCAGCAAACTATTGGATGGATTTTGAAAATTAAG
The DNA here is from genome assembly GCA_965197855.1 of Bdellovibrionales bacterium. GTDB lineage: Bacteria > Bdellovibrionota > Bdellovibrionia > Bdellovibrionales > UBA1609 > JAPPLG01. Next base: position 979,000 of record OZ240230.1, on the reverse strand, counting down.
TTGCATCCCATGGACAAATCATATTAACTATGAAGAACAAAAAAAAACCTGAGCAATAATAACAAAATACTTAAAAATGGCTAGAACAAATGATTGAATTTTTATGGAATAATTTTTTCAAATCAAAAAATCAATCCAAAATTGATTTTTTAAAAAAACAACCTTTGTTTTCCTCATTGAATAATAAAGAACTTCGTATGGTCGAAAAATTTATCCACCATAGAACTTACTTTTCAGGTGAAGTGATTTTTAAGCCTGGCTCCAGTATAGGCCTTTATATGATTATGAAAGGCCAGGTTCAGATTGCTTATGGAGATGATACCCAATCTAATGCAACAAATACGAGTCAATTGAAAGAAGGAGACTTTTTTGGCGAGCTGTCTTTAGTTCAAGATAAAGGGTATCATAAAACAACAGCAAAAGCGACAGAGCCCTCTGAACTTCTTGGTTTCTTTAAACCAGAGCTGTTAAGCCTTATTGAAACATCGCCACGCCTGAGTGCACGTATTTTAATGAAACTATCCAGTATCTTAGGACTCCGACTGCAAAAAGCCGGAGAAAGGCTTATGGAAATTCATTCTGGAAAGGATACACCTTGAATTCCTCTTTTTTTGAAAAAAGAAAAGTTCAAAGACTTAATTGGATTAAATTATTTTTCTTTCTATCTCTGATTGGCACCTTTGCTTTTTTACTCGTCAAAATAAACAATATGTTTATCTCTGTACTGCTGGCTGTGGTGCTCAGTCAGGCCATCCGCCCTTTTGTGGACCGTGTTGAAGGCTGGTTCAAAGTGGATCGCGGACTGGCCACTCTTATTGGGTTCAGTCTCTTTGGAGGAAGCGCTATTGCTGTTATTTTGTGGACGATGCCCTTTTTATCTGAACAATTTCAAAATTTAAGATCAGAAATTCCCAAATATATTGATGGTATGATCATTCTTTTGGATCAAACAGAAAAAAAATTGCAAGTCTTCATTCCATTTATAGAAAATGCCAATGTCACCACTCAAGCAAAGAAATGGTTAATTTCACAAGCGACAAATCTGGCACAAGAACTCCCTGTAATGATTACAAGTTCCTTTTCTGTATTTTTTCTCTGTCCTTTTCTGGCTTTCTTTATGGTGAAAGACTCGCACAGTTTGTACCGTAGTTTTTTGTCCTTGGTACCCAACCATGTCTTTGAAACAACTCTCAGTTTGACCCATCAAATTAGCTTGCAAATTGGACAATTTATTCGAGCGCGTATTTTAGAAGCTTTTATTGTAGGGCTTATTACAGGTATAGGGCTTCAAATTATTTCTTTTCCCTTTGCTTTATTGATTGGTTTGTTTGCAGGCGTGATGAATCTTGTGCCTTATGTGGGTCCTGTCATTGGCTGTATTCCTGCTTTACTTGTAGGTGTTATCAACGGAATGCCTTTATTGAATCTCTTCATTGTCCTAAGTGTGTATGTCATTGCTCAGCTCATTGATAATATTATTTTAATTCCCATTTTAGTGGCTCGTATGATGAAATTACATCCTGTAACCGTCGTTGTAGTAGTTATAGCCGGCGCTCAATTTCTTGGTATTTTAGGAATGATTATCTCTATTCCGGTTGCCAATGCTATTCAAGTAGCCTATCATGCCGTCTATCAGCATATTATTAACGCAGAAGTTACAAGGTAAGTAATGAAAGGGTATAAATTAGTATATTGTATTTTCTTCTTTCTTTGGGCTTGTCAAAGTTCTGATAAAACCCCCAAAACAGCTCAAGATCTACTTGAACAAGCACAAAGCCAGGCTAAAAGAGGTTATTATGTGGAAGCTCTCGATACTATTTTAAAACTAAAATATCAATTTCCTTACAGTGCCCAAGCTGAAAAAGCAGATCTTTTAAAGGCAGATGTTTTTTTCGATCAAACAGAGTGGGAGTCCGCCGGCAAAGCCTATCAAACTTTTATTCATCTGCATCCCGCCCATTCAGAGGTGGAATATGCTTATTACAGACAGATTACAAGCTGGAACAAGCAAATTCCAAGAATTCCGGACCGAGATTTGTCTCTATCTGATAAAGCTTTGAATTTAATCAGTGATTTTTTAAAAAAAGATCCTAAGGGAAAATACACCAAACAAGTTAAAGTTATTCAAAATGAGATTCATGATAAAATTACCAAGAAAGAAGTTCAAATAGCTCAATTTTATTTTAAGAAAGAAAAATATTCCAAAGAAACATTGAATCGTCTGGATACTGTTATTTTAAAATACCCAAAAAGCAAATGGCATCAAGAGGCTTTAGGTTTAGCTCTGAAATTTGCTGAAAAACTGGGAAACTCATCAAAAATGAAACATTATTCAAAACAAATAAAAAAACAATCTTAATAGAAAGGAGGAGCTATGGATTTAGAAACAATAAAAGAAACTTCAGAACTACAGCCAAGCTCTGCACCACAAGAAGATCAAGACGCTCTTATTTCCAAAACAACAGCGCCTCTTGAAGAAATCTTATCAACCAAAGAAGAAACCCCTGTTGAAAGTCCAAAGACATCTCATAATTACTTTCAATCTATTGAAGAAAAAGCCAAAGACTTATTTGAAAAAAACTTATACCCTCAAGCTGTTACACTTTTAAAAACCCTGCATGCCAAAGGTTTAGGCTCCGCCAACAGCTATGCTCTTTTAGGAGCTTCTTACCACCAACAAAATGAATTTAAACAAGCTGTAACCTCTTATAAACAAGCTCTAGAGTTAGACTCTTCTCATCTGGAGTGTTTATTTAATTTAAGCTTATTGAGGTTGGATTTAGGAGACTATGAACGAGGTAAATTGGTTTATAAACGGGCTTACAAAGCTTATTTTGAAAGCACTCAAACCAAGTGGGAAAAATACATAGCTGAACAGCACATTCAATCCGGACAGGCTTATTTCAACAAAGGTTATTTCCATGAAGCTTTACTGGAGTTTTTAAAAGCCAGCCCCAAGCAAGGCCATTTGCTTTCCTTGGATTTATCGATCATTCGATGCTTATGGAAACTTGATAGAAAATCTGAAGCTGTACATCAGCTGTTGCAAACTAAAAGGAATCATCCACTGTCTGTAGAAGTTTCTCTTTTGCTGGGTGAATTTTACTTTCAAAGTCGAAAAATTCCTCAAGCCATTTTAGAGTGGGAGCGGGTGCTTTATATGGATCCTAAAAACAAACAAGCCTTAAAATTTCTGGCTCACACACAAAATATCCAAAGTGTTCAGGAGGGAGACCTTGCTTAAAGGATTAGTGCCATTTATTAAAGAAGAAGAGATCCAATCTTTGTGCAGTCAACTGGGAGAAACCCTCACAAAAGATTACTCTGAATTAGAACCTCTTTTAATTTGTCCTTTAAAAGGTTCTATCTTTTTTCTAAATCAATTGATTAAACATTTGGATTTCAAAATGCATATTGATTTAGTCTCTATCATTAAGGTGGATGGCCACTGCCATATTCGAAGAGATGTTAGTTTGCCTGTAGAGGGACGTCATGTTCTTATTGTTGAAGAAATTGTGGATACAGGAAAGAAAACGAACTTTTTAAAAGAACGGCTTTTACTTTCCAATCCTGCTTCTTTAAAAGTGGTCACTTTGCTTAATAAAAACTCCAGAAGAGTGGTGCCCATGCAGTGTGATTACGTAGGTAAAGAAATTGATGATCGTTTTGTCGTGGGTTTTGGTATGGATGCAGATGAACTCGGCCGAAATTACAAAGACATTTACATCTTCGCTCAATAGTCTTTTGATTATTTAAAAGTAAGCCATATAAGAAAAACTTATATGGCTTACACAAAGAAATTATACTTGTTTGTCCTGATCTGAGATAACACTTGCATTTGTACAAGCACTACAGTCCACTTCTTCCTCGCCTAAAACACTTTTCTGAATAGCTTCCGCCAATGGAATAGCATAATCATGCGAACAAAGACTTAAACTAGCTCCTCCAGTTTCTCTAGCTAATAAAAGCATCTCTGGAGCTCGATTGCCCTCTGCAAAGAAGTATTCATCTCTCAACTGCCCTTGACAAGCGTCATTCATTGTCGTCAATACATGAACAGAAAATTCTTTATCTTCACCAAGCTCCTGCTGAATAGTATTTATTACTTCATCTGATGTTACTCTTTGCCCTTGTCTTTTATTTTCTCTGTTATCTGTCACAATCACAACCGCCAAATGAGCATCTTCTCGAATCAGATGAGTTCCAGTTTCGACAGACCTGCTGGGAGAAATAAGGTATTCATTTAAAGCTAAAAGAGGTGTTTCCTTAAATCCACCGCATTCTGGAGAAAATGCACATCTTTTTCGTCCCTTATTCCTTGTTAAAGTATCTATAAAAATTCTCTCATTTGAAACAGTGCCTTTTGTAATATACTTTCTTTCCAATACAATAGCTCCATCGATTTCCATAGAAGAAAGTTCTTTGTCTTTATTATTTTTTACATGAGCACTAATAAATCCAGCTCTCCAATTTAAAGAATCCAAGGCAGGTATAAATCCATCCATTCTCTCAGGAATATTTCTAAGAACTTCTCTCATAGAAAAACTACCATCAGTTACAAATAGAATATCCACTTTATCATTTATATCTACAATAACTTCTTCAGGCACTTGAACTGTTTCAGGTTTTGCCACTAGATCATCACTTTTAGATCTTCTTTTACCAAATGATCTTTTTGGTTTACCATCATCACCTTTAGATCTTCTTTTACCGAATGATCTTGTTGGTTTATCATCATTACTTTGATTTGTTTCTGATGCGGCTAAATCTTCAGAGTTTTCGGCTTTCGCACCAGAGTCCACATCCAATGCTGGAGCTACATCACCTTCATCTTCCAATGAAGAAAGCAATGCCATATCTACATTATCTTCAAGCTCTTTCGTATCGTTAAATACAAAGCCTCCACTACTACATCCAACTACAAATAAACATGCTAGATAAATAAGCAACAATCTCATCAGTCTACCCTCCAAAAAATTTGTCCTAAGAAGTGTCTCGGAATCACTCGTAGCAAACTTAATGGAAGCAACGCATTAAACTAAAAGTGATTGAAGGAATCTCGACCTTTGTTGAGAGGGAATTTATGAATGTACTCTTTTAAAGCAGTTTAGGATTTACTTGGATGCGGGATTGGTTTTTCATAAACTGCAACCAAGAAGAAAAAATAATTCTGGAAATAGAAAAAGACAAAATATCCTGAGATAATTTTATTTCTGTAGATTCCTTAACTTTAAAGTTCGTCAAATAAGCTAAAATCAAATAATCAGCCTGCACCAATAATTTAGGAATAAGCCCTTTATTCGGTAGTTTTTCAAGCATAGAATCAAAGAGTTCAGTTTCATCTACTAATATAGGCAAAGCACTACTCCAATTATTTAAAGTGACTGATGAAGACTGAATCCATTCAAAACCTTGTTTTTTTAATTCTTGCTCCAATAACTCAGCACTTGCTAATAACTCCTGCCATTTGTTCAAATCCGCACCACCACCTGACAAATTATTTAAAGGAATCCGCACATATTTGAATTGAAACTCAAAGTTATTTAAATCTGAGTTCTTTTGTTTTTCTGATCTGGAAATAAAGAAAATACGGTTAAATAATTTTTCCATCCTTTGTAGTAATATAAATGTACGAATATCGTTCTCAAAAATTTCCGGAGAAGTGCGGCTGGACTCTAAATAATTCCTATAAAGAGAATTTTGAAACTTTCCATTTTCCTGAAAAGCAGGAAAAGATTTAATTTGACTTCTAAGCTCCTGATTAGAAACTTTTAAACCAGCCTCTTGAGCCGCTTTGGACATTAATTTTTCATCAATCAATTGATTTAAAGCCAGCCTTTGATCAGCTTTTTGACGCTCAGTATCTCTTTTCAACGATGAGCCTTGATTCTCCTGAAGAAAAGACAACCTCTGGTTAAAGGAAGCAATGGATATAACCTGTTTATCCACAATAACGGCAAAGCCACCCACTCCTGAGAGAGGATCCGTCGGCACACCTAAAAAAACAAAAACAAGACAGATTAAACCAAATATAATATAAGCAAATACATTTTTAGCACGCCAAGGCTTTCTAAGCTTTTCAAACATAATTGATTTGAACCTGTTATATAATTCAGTTTAAAAATAATAAGGAGCCTTTATGAACTTTCTCAACTTAAAAACATCCTTATTTATTATATCCATCATCATCATCCCTTTAATCTTTGTCAATATCCAAGACAGTCAATTGGAAAAAACCTTCATATTTAAAGCAGGTGTATTTGTCACTCATAAAACACATCAGCTTTTTTCTCACTACATCAATTACATTAGCAATACTGTTTCTTTGTACACTTATATTATTCAAGTGAAAAAAAATAATCAGACGCTGAGAAAAGAAAATCATCAGCTAAAAATCCAACTGATGCAAATGAAAGAAATCCAAACAGAAAATACCAGACTCAACAAACTTCTTCAATTTACTGAGCAAGAAGGCTTTGAACTTTTACCTGCAAAAGTGATTGCTATGGATCCTTTTCCAAACTACCGCCTCCTCACCGTTGATAAAGGAGCACAAAACGGACTTAAAAAAAACATGGGGGCTATTATTGAAGAAGGAGTGCTTGGTTATGTTTTTCGTGTTCATCAAGATACAGCACAAATTTTACTTTTATCTGATAGAAACGCTGTCCTGCCTGTCACTGTTCAAAGATCGAGAGTGCATGGTTTGATTGAAGGATATGAGGACCAACTTCTTACACTCAAGTACATAAGAAATGAAGACGACATACAAATCAATGATCAAATTGTCACCAGCGGCATCGATTCATTTTTTCCTCCAGGACTCCTTGTTGGAACTGTATCTCAAATTCATAAGGAACAATATGGGCTGAATCAGGAAGTGGATGTTCGCTTAGCGGCCAGACTTTCTCGAATTGAAGAATTATTTATTATTATAAAAGCAAACAATGATTAAAAAATATAAATTAGATATTTTACATTTTTTTATTTTTATAGCCATAATGATGATATTCATTATTGCACAAAGCTCTCCACTGATAAGAAGCCTTAGCTTTGATGCACCTCCTCAACTTTGGATTATTTTTATTGCCTATTTCTCCGTGTATAAACCACCGGCTCTCACTATTTTAATGATTTATTTAACATCCTTTTTTTATGCGACATTAACCTCTATGAGTTTTGGTAAACTACTTTGTCTTAGCTCCATTATCTTCATCATCCCCTGGCTTGGAAAGCGTTTGAATTTAAAAAATTCAAAAATATTTTTTATTTTTTGCACGGTGTTTACTGCTATTTTACCCCTTTTGGATTGGTTCATCTCCACCATCATTCCCTTACAACCCATAAAACACTATCCCTTCTTCGGATGGATTTTAACTATCATCAGCACAGCACTTTGTGTGATACTGATAAAACCCTTGATGTTCTATTTGGATCACTGGCTGGAATCTTTGCACCTGCCATTTGAAAAAAGATTTTTAAAATAAGGAGTCAAAAAAATAAATGTTAAAACCAATGAGTGAATTTACAAGAATGGATGAAGAATTGAAAAATCTTTCAAAAAGAATTCACTATGCAAAGTACATCCTATCTGTTTTTTTCTTAATTATTGCAGGACGCCTGTGGTACCTGCAAATATATAAAGGCCCCGATTTAAGACGTTATTCTGAAAATAACCGTTTAAAAAGACAAGTCCTTCAAGCCCCACGAGGTCTCATCCTGAGTCGTGATCATAAAATTCTAACAAACAATCACTTGGAACTGGAGCTTCTCTTAACACCTCAATACTCAGAAAGTATTGAAAAAGTAGCAAAAACCATCTCTCCTATTATTGATATTCCTTATCAAACTTTAGTGACACAAATTAAAAAAAGCAAGAAGGAGCGCGGACAGTTTTTCCCTATCTCCCTTAAAAAACAACTCAACCTTAAACAGGTTTATCACCTTAAACTGCTGAGAGAAACATTCCCTGAGTTAAACATTAAAGAATATATTGTTCGGTTTTATCCTCAAAACAATCAAGGAGTTCACTTACTTGGATATACAGGACAAATTTCTAAAGGACAAATAGATGCTTTCAACGAAAAATTTATAGGAGAACTGCATTTCAAATCAGGAGATGTTATTGGTCAAAATGGTTTGGAGCAAACTTTCGAAAAAGAAATTCGAGGAAGAGACGGGCTCTCTTTTATCGAAGTGGATGCTCATTCCAGGCAAGTTGTGACCCGCTCTGAACTTCCATTTGATTTTAAATTTGAAAAACCCACCTCCGGTCAGCATTTAACTTTAACCATTGATTCAGAAATACAAACAGCCGCCTTTAAAGCAATGAATCGTGCAGATCGTGTGGGCCCTCGAAATGGAGCGGCCATTGCAATGAAAACCAATGGAGAAATTATCGCATGGGTCAGCTCTCCAGGTTTTGATCCTAATTTGTTTTCAAATACTTTATCTGATGATTACTGGGATCAATTAAAGAAAAATCCGAACAAACCTATGTTAAACAAAGTTATTCAAAACCATTATCCCCCCGGATCCATTGTTAAACCTTTCCTGGCTTTAGCGGCTTTACAAGAAGGGATTATCACACCAGACACACTAATCAACTCTCCTTCTAAAATACGTATAGGCCGCCGTATTTTTCACGACCACAAACAAACAGGTTACGGTAGAATCAATGTCCTTCAGGCTATTGAAGAGTCTTCCAACACTTTCTTTTATCAATTAGGACAGCAATTAGGAATGGATAGAATGGCTGATTATTACAAAGCTTTCGGTTTTGGACAAACCACTCAAATAAATCTTGCCGGAGAAATCACAGGTTTTGTTCCAACTCCCAAGTGGAAAGAAGAAGCTATCAATGAAAAATGGCAGGGAGGCGAGGATTTAGTGCATGCTATCGGCCAAGGTTATATACTCACCACTCCCATTCAAGCTTTGATTGCTTATAATGCCATTGCTACAAACGGAAAAATAGTTCGACCTTATGTTGTTCAATCCATTACGAACTCAAAAAATGAAGTGCTCACACAATTTTCAAGCAAAGTTATCAAAGATCTCAGTGAAGAAATAGACTCATCACATTTTGAAACAGTCAAACAAGCTTTAATACGTGTCGTACATGGGCAAAAAGGCACTGCCAGATGGTGGAAAATTAAAAATCATTTAATAGCCGGTAAAACAGGCACTAGTCAGGTACGTTCTTTTAATCGAAAAAATTTATATAAAGACTGCCGCCTAAAACCTTTAAAAGATAGAAACCATGGTTGGTTTGTTGCGTTTGCTCCTGCAGATAATCCTGAATTAACAATAGCCGTGCTCACTGAACACTCCTGCTCAGGTTCAGTAGGGTCTGCTCCTATTGCCAGAGATATTTTCAAATCTTATTTTGATAAATATTCAAATACAAAAGTTTCTCATCATCCATCTTCTAAAGGAAAAACCCATGGCTCCTTATAAAAACGTCAATAGCGATTATACAGACACTCATTGGTATTCAAAATTGAATTTTCAATTTTTAACTATTATTGGCCTCATCACTCTACTTGCCCTTATAAATTTTTACAGCATTACTCATACGGCCTCTTCTCCTCTTATTTCAGTTTTCTGGAAACAAGTTTTATGGATCACATTAGGATTTTTAATATTTTTTATTCTCTCGGCTATTGATTATCAATTTTTCTGCCGTTTCAGTTATTTCTTTTACAGTGTAAACATTCTGGCCTTGGTGGCTGTTTTGTTTGTAGGACAAAGTTCTCATGGAGCACAAAGGTGGTTTGATTTTGGTTGGTTTTCTTATCAACCTTCAGAAACAATGAAAGTAGCTCTTATTTGTGTGCTGGCTTCTATATTTTCAAAAAAGTCCACTCAATACGTTTATGGATTTAGGCAAATTATTGGAGCTGTTTTACTCACTGCTCTGCCAATGGTGCTTATTGTGTATCAACCTGATTTAGGCACAGCTCTCCTTATTGGCATTCAAGGAGGCACAGTTGCTTTATTTTTAAGAATGAATCGAAATTTATGGATTGCCTTTTTCGCTCTATTTATTATTTTTATTCCTACATTATGGACTTTTGTTTTAAAAGACTATCAAAAAACCAGAGTTTTAATGTTCATGTCAGCTGATAAAGATCCTCATGGAGCTGGATATAATACAATTCAATCCAAAATTGCCATAGGAAGCGGTCAGATCTTTGGAAAAGGCTTCCAACAGGGTACACAAGCTCAACTGGAATTTCTGCCTGAAAGGCATACAGACTTCGTTTTTAGTGTTCTCAGTGAAGAGCATGGTTTTGCCGGCAGTTTATTTACTGCAGCTGTCTTTCTAATACTGATTTTAAAAATTTTCCAAATTGCTTCTGAATCCAGAGATAAAGTAGGAACTTATTTATGCCTAGGAGCCTTATCTATTATCTTTTGGCATACCATCATTAATATTAATATGGCCATAGGACTTTTACCAATTGTAGGAGTGCCTTTACCCATACTTTCTTACGGTGGATCCAATACAATCACCACTTTTATTACTCTTGGTTTGGTTTCTTCTGTTTCTATAAGGCGATATTTATATTCTTAGATAGACAAGAGCATTTTTTTTTATGATGCTCATAATATATGAATATTATTACCCATCTTCTCCTGCTTTTGGCTTGTGCACGGCTCTTAGGGCGTTTGTTTAAATCTATTGGATTTTCTACAGTCATTGGAGAAATACTAGCCGGTCTACTTCTGAGTCCTACTGTATTTAATGCAGTCACTCCTTCAAAAGAACTTAACGGCATTATAGAGTTGGGAATTTTTTTAATGATTTTTGCGGCAGGCTTGGAAATGAATCTACAAGATATTTTTGGAGCTATTCGTAAAAAAGCATTGTTTTGTTCTCTAACAGGTTTCATTTTCTCTTTTTTATCCGGATTGGGTATTGGCTACTTTTGGGATTTGCCATTTTTTGCTTCCATTATATTGGGCTTATGTTTTTCCATTACAGCCCTCCCTATAGTGATTCGATTTATGAGTAATTATAATTTTATAGATACTAAAATGGGACATACCATTATGGGGGCTTCTGTTATTTTAGATGTAATGGTTCTTCTATTTTTAGGGGTTATCCTAAATGTTGAACATATACAAAGTCCTCTAGTGTTTTTTAAAATTATTAGTTCAAAAATGGCAGGCATGGTGTTGTTCTTTATAGTTGTGATGCTAGTAAATAAATTTTTAAGATCTGAATTGCTTAGCACTCCTCAATCGAAAAATTTTATTTCAAAACTCATTAGTTATGTAGGAGAAGAAGCTATTTTCGGTGCAGGGGTAGTTTTTGTTTTACTTTTTAGCACAGCTACAGAAGCTTTAGGGTTTCACTTCATTATCGGAGCTTTCTTTGGAGGACTTCTCTTAAACAAAGACATTATTGGCATGGGCGCCTTTGAATCCATGACAAAAACTTTAAATTCTATTACAGATCAATTCTTAACTCCCATATTTTTTGCTTCCATTGGGCTCTATTTTTCAGTGGAAGCTTTTGATCAGCCTGCTCTTTTACTTTCTATTATGGGGGTCGCTTACACTTCTAAAATTTTTGGCTCTGGGATGGGAGCCAAGTGGTCCGGCTTTACTAATAGAGAATCCAGCCAAGTAGGAATTGCTTTGAACTCTAGAGGCACTTTGGATTTAATTGTTGCAGAAATAGCTTTTTCCAAAGGATATGTGGATTCCAGAATATTTTCTATTTTAATTTGTACCAGTCTTGCCAGTCTCATTATTAACCCTATGTTATACAGACAAACTCTAAAGAAGGATGGTGCCCAAGGCCAGACTTGAACTGGCACGGTTTTTAAAAACCCCAGGATTTTAAGTCCTGTGCGTCTACCGATTCCGCCACTCGGGCAAGCATTCAAAAGTATAGACAGTTTGCTGTAAAATTCAATGGAATTTAAAAAGCCATACAGAAAATATATGAGGATTCCGATAGAATCTAAAGAAGTTTCATTGTTTAATTGTATAAGAACTGATAAACGTTTAAAAATTCACTATAAATTTTCACGGAGCATTTTATGTTAGGATTTAAAAGTTTATGGACCACTAAAGCAGACTGGAATCTTACCTGGAAGTCTTTAGTTCAAACGTATTTTATGTTGCCTCGCCTGATTGTATTCAACAGCATCTTTATTATCATCCTGTTAACTTTGGAAATAGCTTATTCTTATTGGATGGCACAAAAACTTATCTACGCTCCTGTAGGAATACAAAATCTGATGACCTATGCTATGCAACTGGCTTTTTCTGTTTTAGCTTGGACTTTCCTTGTCTTTTTAGTTCCTTATTTCCTTTACAATAACACTCATATTGTGAAGGCCGCTCCTTTGGTTTTAAAAACTTTTATTAAAAATAACATTTGGCCAATTATTGTTGAATCCATAAAAGTGTTTCTTGTACTTATGGGGTATGCAATTGGAGGTCTCCTTATTGTATCTCTTCTGGCATTTGGTATCACATTTATTATCATGCAAGGCCTCGCAGGTGTATTAAGCTTATTGGACAATGCTCTTTTAGGTATGGTAGCGCTTTTCGGCGACCCTGGTTCTCTTTTAAAATCCACAGAGTCCATGATCATGCTTGTAATTCTTTTAACTGCATTACTTCCTATGGCCATTAAAGCTGTACAATATTTATTGATGCCTTATGTTGTCTTCTTCCATAAAAAGTTTACAAATAATTCTCTTGGATTATCCTCCCGCGCATCTTCTGGCATTGTTGTTCCAATAGTTGTGACTATGCTCATCATAAATATAATATATCAACAAATAAGTTCTTTGGTTGATATGCTTAAGCCTTTTCAATTTGTACATTTAGGTGTGGATTCCTTACTTCGCATGTTGGTAAATATTATTTACATAGCCATACTCTATTTTATGTATGCCCAAAAAGATCAAGCTCATATTAAATGAATAAAATAAAGAAGATTGGTTTATTTGACTCCGGTATGGGAGGGCTTTCGATACTACAAGCTCTGACGTATCAATTTCCAAATAAAGAGTTTGTATATTTTGCAGATACTTTAAACTTGCCTTACGGAGAAAAAAGCAAGGAAGAGCTTCATCAATGCTGTCTCAAAGTAAAAGATTTTCTTCTTTCTTTAGGCGCAGATACTTTGGTGATCGCCTGCAATGCCGCAAGCTGTTTGTATTTGGATCAAAACAATTACAAAAATATTCCTTTAATTAACGTTATTTTACCAACAATAAAAAAACTTATGGAAGTCAGCTCAGAAAATGACAAGGTAGGGGTTCTTGCAACCTCTTTTACTGTACAATCAAATGTGTATCCCATAAAAATTCAAGCTCTGAAACCTCAATTAAAGATTTTCCAAGAAGCCGCTCCTGATCTTGCACCCTTGGTGGAGAAAGGATTAGCTAAAGACCCTCAATGTAAAGAAGCTTTGAAAAAGCATCTTGAACCTTTACTGCAAAAAGATATAGATATTTTGCTTTTGGGATGCACTCACTATTTTTTCCTTAAAGATGAAATAAAAAAAATGATACCATCCCATATTAAGATTGTAGATCCTTTGGATTATCTTATCATTCCTGATCAGAAAGATTCTAAAGAAACAAAGGCTTCTTCAAATGTAGAGATGTATCTGAGTCAGGAACAACCTGAATTTACAAAAGTCGCCCGCCAAATTGTTAAAGACCCTCAAATTGAAATATTAAAATCTTTTTAAGCTTCGTGGTGCTAGTTTAAGTTCTTTATTTTATTTTTTATTATTACTGCTGTTTATTGCTAATAATATTTTCTTTAACTGTTCTTTTGGAATAGGAAACTGCCTGTCAGCAAAATCCTTTACATAAATACGTTTTGATTCCTTTATCATTTTTATTGTATCCTCACCTAAAGGATGAAAATCAGAATACTTCTCATCTTCTTTTAGAATATATTCAAAACCTGTCTCTTTTATAATCTCAACAATTTGCTTGCCTTTATCATCACAAATCTGGGTAGGACACATGATTCTTTTCCCTGAATTAACTATGTGAACCTTAAGGTACAAATCATGATCCAATGTTTGATTAACTTCATCAAATGATTGCTTGAGAATACTTATATAGAAATCCTTATTTATAACAGATAAATGAATATCAAGTGAAGGAAGCTCCATTCTATAGGCTCTATAAAGAATATAAAGACTTAATAAAAAGAGTAAAGATATACCAGCTGTTCCAATATGCTCAAACAACTTATTTGATATATCAAAAAAGTTCATAATAACTATATAACAAAATTTTTCTGAAATTTATATCATTTATTTTGAAATAGAAAACTAGTAAACAATCAGAAACCTTATGGTACAGTCTTAAAGCTTCTTTTAAGCTTTGCGGTATTGACTTTGTTCCAAGGCCTTCTTAAGTGCTGGAATATGAAACTTTAAAATATCTTGAAATTTCGATCCTCTTTCAATTTCATAAGTAATTGTTGGAATGTCTCGTTCCTGACCCGCATAAGTGCCTAAACTTCCAGGTGTGGGATAACCAATATCCTCAGTAATTTTATAACCTGTTTCCTGAGACAACATTTCCACCTCCGGAGAACAATTGCCATTAACATTGAGCATGGGCTTCCATGAATGAAGAGAAATAATTAATTGAGGTTTGTTTTTTTTAAGCCAGTTTACAAACATTTGATTTTCCGGTTCACTATTGGGTTCAACCCCTGGATAATACTTTTCTTCAGAGTAAGATTTTGTCCAATCTTTTGTAGGAAGATTTCTATTTAAATCCACAAGGTTTTCATTAGTTCTTCGATTTTGTAAAATACCGTCCGGATTAAAAAACGGAATTAAAGTTAACTTTATCTTATAGGGATAGTTTTTACTTAAATCCCCTAAAAGCCTATAGCCTACAAAAACTCCCTCAATTTCATTTCCATGCACTCCAGCCATAATAAGAATATGAGGACCCTCTCCCCATTCATAAGCCATGATTGGAAGCCCTGAAACACTATGTCCTAAAGTTATTGTTTTCATTATTGAACTTTCATACTTTTCCAGCTTATTCTTGTCAAGAAACAATACATATTCTAATTGATTGAAACACTTCTCATTTTATTGTATGACAAATTGAAACTTTTCTTTACAAGGAAACTACAATGCCAAATGAATTTTCAAACTTAAAACAAGTCATTGAAGAAATTTTTGTTTCCAAACAAATTGAAAAAGCAAGTTCTGAAATTGAAACAACCATAAGCCTTTTGGATCGAGGAGCAATTCGGGTTTGTGAAAAAATATCTGATACATGGCAAGTGAATGAATGGGTGAAAAAATCTATTCTGCTGTACTTTCAATTAAAAAAATCCAAAGTAATCTCTTTAGGAGATGACTTTTCTTATTTTGACAAAATCCCATTAAAACAGTGGACCGGAAATGAAGGGGTCAGAGTCGTTCCTCAAGCTCTGGTGAGACAAGGCTCTTTCGTTGCCCCCAATACAGTGCTGATGCCTTCTTATATCAATATTGGTGCTTATGTGGACTCAGGAAGTCTCATTGACACTTGGGCCACAGTGGGCTCCTGCGCTCAAGTGGGAAAAAATGTTCATGTTTCAGGCGGTGTTGGTTTAGGCGGAGTCTTAGAGCCTGTGCAAGCTCAGCCTGTTATTATCGAAGACAATGTCTTTATTGGAAGCAGATGCATTATTGTAGAAGGAGTACAAGTCCGAAAAGGTGCTGTACTAGGAGCTGGTGTTGTCATCACAAAAAGCTCTAAAATTATTGATGTCACTTCTAAAGAAGAAAAAATTTTTACAGGTATCGTTCCTGAAAATGCTGTGGTCATTCCCGGAACCAGAAAAAAACAATTTTCTGCTGGTGAATATTCAATCCCCTGCGCTCTTATTATTGGAAAAAGATCCAGCTCTACAGATTTAAAAACTTCTTTAAATTCTGTCCTTAGAGATATTCCTGTTTAGATTTACTTACATATTTTAATTTACTATTTTAATTTGTATTCATCAAATTTATGATGGGTATCCATGAGGAGATTAAGGTATTTATCATGTATAAATACCAGCTCTCTTCCCACCTTCTAATATCTTCTTTAGTAGGATTAAATCCTTCATCATTCCCCATATTCCACTTCCAAAAAATCCTTTACGGATTTTCAGAGGAAAAAACTTAAACTCTATTTTCTGAAGGGGGATTATTCTTTGATTTGGAAACAGATTTCTTAGGTTTTCTCTTACTTTTTGGCTTGTAAGATAAAATAACTCTAAGAGCTTTTCTAAGATTTTCCATACGCTCATTTTATTCATAACCACCTCTGGAAAGTCAAGTATATAAGTCCCATTATAATTGAATTTTCAAGATTATATTCTATTCATTAAGATTTAATTCAATGGCCTAAAAATAGTACAAAATAGCTTAAAAATAACTCTTTTTTCAGTATTTAACATACTATCAGATTCGACTCTCTATACTCTAGGATCCGGAGTGACTACATTCACTTAACAAGTATAAATTAATACTTACCTAAGCGGGTAAATTTTACAAAAAGAGTGAAAATATTACACAGATATAAATTTTAATACACAGCTCTTATTGAGGTGTCATAAATACACTTTAAAAATGAAGTGTTTATTAAGAATTATCTTATACCTATCATCATTAAGTGCTCTAGGCTGTCACAATGGCCTATTCAGTATGAACCAAGATGCAACAAACTCCGGAGAGGAAACTGATTCTCCAGGAGTTGTTTCACAACCCAACATCTTAAGAAATTTTGATCCACAATTGATCTCTACACTACAAGATGCACAAGAACGATCCGTTAAATTAAATGATTTGAAAAAGAACTCAGAAAATTCCAGTTTTTATATCAATGATCATATCGTATTTTCTAAAGAATTAAACAAAAAAGAAAGTAAAGATATTTCACTTCATATCCATACACAATGTATAGAATCAGAAACACATAAAAAATTCACCAAAAATACCACAATGGATTATAAAAATGAAATCATGCTCATTGAGCTTATCCCTGAACAACTATTTTCTTACGGCAACTCCTGGTGGTTGAATGAACAAACTTATAATCCCACTTGCAGTTTTCACTTTGAAGCTCAAAATAAAGCAGGAGATACTCATTACTTTGAATTACCTCATTTGCCTATCTTATCTTTTGATAACAGTTTAAATCTAAGCCTTATCCAACAAACACCTCCATCAGACAACATAGAAAGAGTGGCACATTTTCCTGTATTAAAGTTTGATCAAATAGAAGACTATGCTGTGATTGCAGGAAGAGATACCACCGTGGATCAACTAAAATTAATATGTGAAACATTTGATCTATCTTTCAATGTAGATGATTTAATCCATTATGATCTATGGAAACTGCAAGGATGGACTTCCATTTCCGCAGAAGATAGAGCGAATCAACCTTGTCGTTTTGTAAGTTTTAATAATGATTATATTGTAGGGGTTTCTCAACTCTTCCCTATCGTATTTCCCACACAAAACATGACAGTTCAATTAATCACAGATACTAAAGAAATAGATTCTTTAAAAAATAAATATCCTTTAAGTGTGGAAGGTTATGATTTTAATGGAATCGATCAAATGAAATCTGATCTTAAGAAAGATAATAACTTAGGAGCATACCATAACTTGGCTGTTTTAAAAATTGAAAATCAAAACATTGATACAGTTCACTTATACATACCTCAAACAGGTTTTCACACAGACGCCCACTTTTTTTATGATAATTTTCTACATGAAGTGCTTATAGGAGATCGTATATTCCCAATGTATAATCAAGGAGTCTTTATTACAATGGAAAATGCGGCTCAATTCGTCTTAACTCCAAGCCTTATAAAAGCAAAAGAACAAGTTATGGAAATAAATGATGAGGGTCTCCAAATGGTTTATCAAGACAGTCATGTTTTACTAACCTTAGAAACAGGAGCCACCGCTTTAATTCCTCTATCCGTTAATATCGAAAGTCAATGTAACTTTAAAGACAATTGGTTAGGAGAACCACGAAGATTAAGATTGATGAAAAATGTAGGAATGGTTTTTGAAGGAAATATGTTTCCAATTTATAAAGTCCTCGATGTGACAAATGTTGATTCCGCTCAGAGAACAGTCATTGGCTCTATAGTAGAAAACTCTAATGAACATTTAGCTAATGCTTTTCGATTGGATGTAGGATTGGATACGAAAGAAAATTTTGACAAACATTTTTATCAAAATACATGTCTTGCTTTTCAAATCAGTAGATTTAATCAAGCTTCCATAGCTCATCAGGGAACATGGAAAGTTCAATCTAAAAGAACCAGAAATAACAAAAGACAAGTCCAATTTACTAAAGATCATGAACATTCTTTATCGCAGGCACAAAATATATTTATGCAAGATGAACTAAAGAGACTGCATGAGGCTCAACAGTTAGCTAGCAGAAAATAGTTGATTAGTCTTTTAAAAACCCCAGGCCACACCGTCTCCACGGTGATCAAAAGCTGAACTTAAAACTTCATTTCTTCGAATACCATAAATTTTTCCCATATATTGAGCCTCTTCAATCTGATGTTTTTTCTTCGATAACATGAGCAACAAATCCGGACTAAAACGATTTTTTTCCACATAAGTTTTTCTCGGCAAAAACTGATGATGAATACGTGGAAATTGAATCGCTTGATCTATATCCAAACCATTCACCAAAGAACGATAAAGAACCTGTAAGACTCCACTGATAATACGAGGACCTCCGCTTCCACCTAAAGCCATGATGGTTTTTCTGCCATCCTTAACTACAGTAGGACTGGTCGAACTCAAAGGTCTTTTACCCGCCTCCACTTTATTACTTTGCCCTTGAATGAGGCCAAAAGAATTTGGTTGATTGGGTTTTGTTGTAAAATCATCCATTTGATTATTTAAAACAATCCCATAATTTGGTGTCACCACTTTCGATCCATATCTTAAATTCAATGTCAGCGTCATCGTCACAGTTTTTCCATCTTTATCCATAATCACAAAATGAGTGGTCTCTTTTAAAGGTTCCAGATTTTTCACTTTTTTAATTGAAATGGAATCATTCATTTTTTTTAAGTATTCAACAGATAAAATTTTATCGGTAGGTGTAGTATAAAAATCAGGATCTGCAATCAAACTTCTAGATCGAAAAGCCCGTGACATAATCTCAGAAAGCAGATGAAGCTCATTAACACTTAAAAGTTTTTGCTTGGACAAATTTTTCTGATGAATAAGATCCAAAGCAGATGCAATCACAATTCCCCCGGAACTTGGCGGAGGCATACTGTAAACAGTATAGTGCATAAAATCTTTTTCTATAGGTTTGAGCCATCTGACTTTGTAGTTTTTTAAATCTTCAAAAGTTATAGAGCCGCCATAATTTTTTACTGAATGAACCAAATCTTCAGCTACTTTTCCTTGGTAAAATCCTTTGATATTTTTATCCTGAACTAATTTAAGAGCTTTAGCTAATTTTTCCTGTTTAAATAAATCCCCTACTCGATAAGGGTCTCCTCTTTTGAAAAATTGAGCCATGCCATAATCTAATATAGAAATACCCTTGGTGATTTGAGCCCATTCAGTTCCAACAGGATGTCCTTTTTCTGCCAACTCAATGGCCTCTTTAAATAAAAGCCTCCAGGAAAGTTTGCCATATTTTTGATGAAGGTTCCAAAGACCCGCCACAAAACCAGGCACACCCACAGCACTTCCCCCCTTCACAGAACTTTTATCTTTATAGTAATCAGGGTGAAACGCCTTTGGCGCCATTTCTCTAAAATCTAAAGCTGTTATATCATCTCCCATATCCACCAAGGCGAACCCCCCTGCCCCCAAAGAAACATAAAAAGGGGTCACCACAGCAAGAACCAGAGCAGAAGCTACAGCCATATCCACAACATTTCCTTTGGATTTGTAAATTCTTTCGACAGCATCTTTCATATGTATAGAAGGGCCGCTAATAGAAATATTTTGACTTTCAAAAGGTAAAGCTTTCGATAAAAAAGGAATAAGTAAAAAGATAAAAAAGAATTTTTTCAAAGTTCCCTCCAGTGTTCTTTTTGTGACATATTTTCTTGAAATGAACAAATGGAAAATAACTATACGCACCAGATCCCTGCTTTCGCAGGGATGACGTATATGCAGGGATGACGTGTTATTTGTAGAAATGATGATATGCCTTGGCTCAGCGATTTTTGGTTGGCGCCTCAATCGCCTCGCTCCTGCAAAGGCGGGAATCTAGTATGTGGGGGTAACGTGTTATTTGCAGGAATGATTTTTCTTATTATGAAGAAAATCTTTCTAATACTTTTTGAACAGCTGTGACAATACTTGCAGGATCCAATTCATGATACTGATAAATATCTGAAGGTTTGCCACATACCGAATGCCTTCTCACTGCTAAAGACTCCTGAGGCTGACCCAATATAGATCCAATATTATCCAAGATGCCTGGCTCTCCATCATGCACACTCACAACAGGAACTGAAACATCTAAACCCAATCCTTCTTTCAAATAAGCATATTCATTATTATGCCCTAACACACCCAATAACAAATCAGGACTGGTCACAATAATCACATTGGCATAAATACCTTTTTTCAATAACTCCATAGAAGCCTCACTAGCTTCTCTTCCTAAAGCTCCCATCGCAAAAATATTTACAACATTTTCACCCACCCAGTAATCCGCATAATTTTTAAAATCAATCAAATGATAAGCCCCTTGTAAAACATCTTCTCGAACAACAGACATAATCTCTGCTTCTGACAAAGATTCCATTTGAGACTCATCCACCGCAGATGAAACAGGAAAACCTTTCGGGTGAAGTTTTTGATTTCCCAGAGATTTTTTAAATCTGGTTTGCTGACTTAAGTAATGCAAGAATTGTTTTTGATCTGCTCCTCTAGTCACAGCTCTCAAAAGAACACTTGTTCGATCCTGATTTTCCCCTTTCATATGACGGTAAAGTGCCTCTGTTAAAATCCAATCCACCTCGGCACAAAAATAGGGCTCAAAAATTACTTGCCCAGGTATTTGAAAATCAGACTTCCATCCATGCTGAGCCCCCTCTGGAGATAAGGTCACCCCAGCCGGCGTTCCTGCTAAAATAAAATTGGATTTCCAGTAAAGAGCATAAAAGTATTGATCCAAAGCTCTCTTAATAAAAAAATCATAGACCGTCATAAAAGGAATAAGAGGAACTCCTAGTATATCTTTTATTTTTCCAAAAGCGGCCAGACAAGAAATAGCTGAGGCTTCCGCAATTTCAAATCTTAAAAAACGATGATCCGGTTTTGTATCTGGCTGTACATTGGGTGATCTTTTATCTTCCACAATCCACTTGGAATCTTCCAAAGCAAGATGTGAAGGTTGATAAACTTTTTGATCCATACTAAAAGATAAATTTGTGGAGGTTCCTACATCAGGAGATAAAGACACAAACATTTTGGAAACTTGTTGAAAAGGTTTTTCCTGCTCCTTAAGAGCGGAATCCGAAGCAATACGGCTCACCTTGGACATCCATTGGCCAAGCATCCACTGAGTGTGAGGATAACTCATCATCTTAAGAGGAATTCCCAGTTCTTGTGGAAGATTATTCACAATATCTTTAAATTTCTTTTTATTTTGATTGCAAATGTCTTTCTGCTTTTCAATTTCTTGAAAAAGATCTTCATGTCTTTTTTGTAAAAATTTTCCTTCTGAAGATTTAGAATCAAACTTAGGAAAATCTTTTTCACTCTTAGAAAAATTTGCTTTTTTCTTTAATTCTACAAGTTCTCGATCCGAAGGCAGTGTGGAATGATTTCCTCCTTGGACAGCCATTTCAAGCCCCCATCCTTTAATCGTATGAGCAATAATGGCACAAGGTTTTTTATCGTTAATCTTAGACTCTTCCAAAGCTTCCACCAGCACTTTCATATCATGTCCACCCAAATCATGAATGGATTCTACTAGTTCAGAATCACTGAGATTTTTTATAAACTTCTTTAGTGAAGGTGACTTGACTAAAATAAATTCACGAATCTTGGAGCTTTCAAGCTGTAGTAAATTTTGCAAATCCCAATCGGAAAGCTCTTCTAAAAAATCTTTGAATAAAGAACCATCAGGTTTTTTAAATAACTGAAGCCGTTTTTCACCGTGTCTGACTTGTAAAACATCCCAGCCATTAGCTAAAAAAGTTTGTTCAATTCTTTTATCGTCTGTACCCATAGGAGAAAAAGGCACCCGGTGCCCGTCTAAACTTTGTCTGTTGTAATCAATAATCCATGTGAGAGAACCCAATTCTCTTTCAGCAAAATCCGGAATAGCTTCAAACAAAGAACCTTCTCGAAATTCCGAGTCCCCAATAAGTGCCCAAAAATGAGCAGGAGGAGCTTCATAACCTTGGTCTCTTAAGTAATTATATGCCAAAGCCAAATAGCCCAATACCACAGGAGGAATCCCCACAGTGCCGGAAGGAAGAAAGTTATGATGATCCGGATCGTAATGTGAATGATAAGATTGAAAAACATAAGGTCGATTTTTTGTTGCAAAATCTCTTAAACCGCTCATAGCATGCTCTGACTCGTTTTCAGGAAGAGGTTTGCCGCTTTCTTTATTTAAAAATAAATTCAACAAATAATGATAAGAATGATCTGTTGGTGAAGCATGAGGTTTATTGACAATAAAATCAAAACCTCTTCGCACCACCAAATGTAAAGCTCCCAAAATATGAAGAGCACTGGTGCTGGCCGAACTATGTCCTCCCACTTTGGGATCTCCCTTTTGTTTATCAGAGCGTGAGTTAGCCTTTAAAATCATTTGATTTAATAAATAATGAGCTCCCATAGCCATAGAGTTCATAAGATTCCAATCTAAATTGTGTGATATTTTTTTCATAAGATTTAAAAAGATGAAGGCCGACGTGAAGGAGTCTGATTGGTGAGTGCAAATGTATATTGCAAATGAACTTGACCGTCTTCAGAGATAAGCGGTTTGGGAGGGTTGGGAAAAGGGTGTGCCTTTCTGATGGCTTCCAGAGAAGCCATATCCAATTCATCCAGTCCGCTTTTTTTTCTTAAAATAATAGAATTGAGGCGGCCGCTGGCATCCAATAAAGCTTCCACACGAGTGGTTAAAAGCCCTCTTGAAAACACCGAATCTATTTGCTGAATATCCTGTATTTCTGTTTTTAACTGTCGAATCCAATGCCAATAAATTTGATACTTCACTCTGGAATAAAAGGTGAAAAAAGAAACTTCTTTTGTATTCAAAACAGTTTGATCACCTTGTTTTTGCACAGAACCCAAGTGATCAATACGCCCCCAAAGCGGTGGTAATGAACGATTTGGAATAGATATTAAAGAGTCCCCCTCCTCAGCAGAGAATTTTTGGAAGAATGGGTTAGGACTTTCCCCTAGTTTACCTTTCTGCTCTTCCAAAGTAGTATTATTGTATTGGCTAAGATAATGCGTCTCTTGGGGAGTTTGCTTATTAAAATGATTTTGTTCAACAATTTGTAAAGATTGCAGTTCCTCTTTTTCTTCTTCCACTTGAATAGACACGTTATATTCTTGAAAAGACATAGGACTTAAGTAGTTAAATATGAACAGCAAAAATAGATGAATACAGAGGGAACAAAATATAAAAAAAATAAATTTCCGATGCACTAACACAAACCCTCTCGATGCGCTTTTTATTGATACACAACAATCGGAGAGAATACAGGGTAACATAAAGGATTGATAAAAACAATGGGCTTAGAACTCAAATACTATTCAAGCATTGATATTGGACTTAGAAGAACAAACAATCAAGATTCTTTACTGATCAATGATAAATTTAATATTTTCTCTGTAGCCGATGGATTAGGAGGGCATCTGGGCGGTGAAGTTGCTTCTTCCATGGCATTAAGTTTGATGGATGAGTCTATCGTGGAAAGTATGAACAGCCCCTTAAGAAATAAAACACCCGCTATTATCAAAAAAGCTTTTAAAAAAGCAAATCAAGATATCTTCAACCAAGGTCAAATGTACACCAGTTTAAAAGGTATGGGGACAACTCTGGTTATGACTTGGATCCAGGACAAACAGATTTATATTGGCAATGTCGGCGATTCCAGAGTGTACTTGTACAGAAATTCCCAACTCTGGCAACTCACAGATGACCATGCTATATTTACAGAAGCTTCAAAAAAAGGCTTTGATATCCAGGAAAATATTGCCGCAAGTCGAAACTTACTGACTAATAGTGTAGGTTTTAAAGAAAATCTTCAGATAGATATTTTCACCCGAGACACTATAGCCGGAGATACTTACCTGCTTTGCTCAGACGGCTTACATGGTATGGTTTCAGATCAAGTTATTTTGGATGTTTTCAAGTCAGAAGAACTAAAAAATATACCACAAAAATGCATAATTAAGGCTCTATCTACAGGGGGATATGATAATGTGGCAGTTATCGCCGTCAAAATTATTTCTTGTTGAAAATATAAGTATTCTGGCTTATTTCATAAGTATAGGAGCATTTTAAAAAAATGAAGAAGTATTCTATTTTTATTGTAGATAATTCCCGAGCTGGTTCCATGCGCTCCCTGTCTTTCTCCACCCGCCAACTCCGAATAGCTTTTGGAGGGACGTTGATCCTGCTCCTTCTGTTTGCCGTAGGCACCCTGGACTATTCCATGGCTGTTTTCAAGCAAGCAGAATTAAAAAAATTGCGTGCTGAAAATGGAGAGCTCAATCGCCATGTGCAAGTTATTTCTGAAAAAACAGAAAACCTGGAAATTCAATTACAAAGAGTTGAAGACTTTTCAATCAAATTAAAATCCATCGCTCGAAAAGGAGCTTCTGCTATAGGCCCTTTGCCTTATAGAGTTTCATCAGATTCTTTAAACAATTTGCCGGCAGATTCAGAACACACACCTGCTTATTCTGTAGACAAAAAAAAAAATCCTTTAAAAAATAATAAGGCTTTTGAAAAGCATCTGGATCAACTGCAAAAACAAACTCATCTTTTACAAAAACAAATTTGGGAATTCATAGGAGCTTTGGAAGAAGTCAATCATCTTTTGGCTGTCACTCCTACAGTCAATCCTGTACAGCGAGGATGGATCACTTCTTCTTTTGGCTATAGAGATTACCCTATTCTACATGTCGGTTTTTCTTCTGATAATCCCCACTTCCATAGAGGTTTGGATATTGCCGCTCAAAGAGGTGAGAGAGTGATTGCCCCTGGAAATGGAGTAGTGATGGCAGTAGGCTATGATGCGGGAATAGGAAATTACATTATTATCAATCATGGTTATGAATTAAAAACTTTATATGGACATTTGGATCGAATACTAGTGGAAAAAGCTCAACCAGTTAAAAGAGGAGATCTTATTGCAACAGTAGGCCATACAGGACGCTCCACAGGCCCTCACCTGCACTATGAGGTTCGTATTACTAATAAACCGGTAGATCCTGAACATTATATTTTAGATTTTTAAGGAAAGTATCTTGAAACTGCTATCACTATTCTGTTTCTTACTAATCATTTCCTGCAGTCCTTCTCAAGACGAAGAAAACCCCCCGCCAAATCAAGACAGAGATCAAAATCCACCTCCCACCAATAATACACAACCCACAACAAATCCACCTTCCCAAACACAACCAAGAGCTTCTACAGAACAAGGTATGATTCCTATCTCTCAACCTCCACTTCTTTCTGTGCCTGCTTGTGAACGAACTCGAGATATTAGAGACGCACTAGTAGAAGAATTGGTGCCTTTATTGGATCCATGGAATTGGGGCGGTCTTTCATGTGAAGATCTTACTGTTCAAAAATTAAAGACAATAGAAGAGTTAGATTTATCAAATAAAAATATTCCATATATTCGAAGCAGTGACTTTGCAGATCTTCCGGCATTAAAAAGACTAAATATTTCAGAAAATGTCATTTCTCGTCTAGAAGCTAATTTGTTTTTAAATTTATCTAACCTCGAAGAGTTAGACTTTAGTGATAATCGTATTAATCAATTGGATCCTTATTCATTTGCAGGTTTGACAAGTTTAAAAAGATTAAATCTACATGGTAATAAAATTGAAATCTTGCCTGACATACTTATTACACATATGGATTTACTGGAATTCATTGATCTTTCAAATAATTTAATTAGAAATTTACCTCCAAACTTTTTTGATAGCTTTCGATATTTAAGAACTGTAGATCTTCGAAATAATCTCTTTGAAACCCAGGTGAGTTGTGGAGTCCCTCCTGCTAACTCCATGGATAGATTATGCCAATACTAATATCTTGCGATTGACAATAAATCCATAAAACTTGAATAAAACAAAAACACTGCTAAACTGAGATGATGAAAAAAATCTGTCTAATATTTAAAATACTTTTTATTTCAGTCTTTGTTTTCCAATTTTTAGGTTGTATCTCCACACGCCTTACAGAGCCCCACACCGCCCGCACCCTTGGAAAAGGAAACAATGAATGGGAGCTTTCAGCCGGAGGACTCTCTGTATTGACAAACAAAGATCCAAATAAATCCCATAGTGATATCCCTTTCCCCTACCTATCTACAGGATATAAGAGAGGATTGTCTGATCATTTTGATTTAGGGGTATTTATAGAAATACCCACCATTCATATAAGGACTGTTGGTATAGAAGGTAAGTATCAAATATCTAACAATTCAAGACAGGTTGTATCTTTACTTTTTGGAGTCGGATCCGCCTATCACGAATGGATGAACCAATTTAGTTATATAGGTTCTGTTTATAGTTTTAAACCCAATCAAAAATATGAAATAGCATTGAACTTACGAGTGAATCAGCATTCTTCAAAAAGATCTTTTGACATCATCCAATCTGATGAAGGATCTTTTACACCCGTTCGCCTTGGACCTATATCACCTCTTGAAACAGCTCTAGTAAGATATAAAAAACGTGAAGAAGTAGATATGTCAAAAGTATCTCAAAGTGTGTCTCACACAATATTCTTGTTATATGGTTCAGCAGATGTTTCCAATACCATATGGTTTACTCCTGGATGGGGAGTCACTTTCTCCACTGGTTTAGCTTACTTATTATTTGAAAGGGCTATGCAAAAAGATCAAAAAAAACCCACTCAATTAATTGGTAAATCTCCTTTATTTGGTAAAGCAGGATTGAAATTTCATTTCAATTATTAAACAAATGTTGGATTTATTCCTAATTATTTTTTGAAAATCTAAAAAAATCTTTAATTATTGGATTTGATTCTAGCTTCACTTTTTGGGTAATACTTAATGCTTCTATCTGGTAAATCTGTTTGCGGCTTCTGCATCCTTTGTACAGCCATTCTCAATCTCTGCTCTGCATAGGTTTCACGCAAATTATCGTCCTTAGGAAGTTTAAAAATTTATCAATACCCTCCCATTCTTCTCGATAAACTCTATTTGGATGCCTGGGAAAATCATCTGGTCTTTCATCACTGAGCAACCAAGCATAAAAGTCTTTCTTATTCCTTGGATAAACGACTGTTTTTACATAGTGCTTTGCCTCTGCATAACTTATATACTCATCCGAAGAAAAGGCATCAGGACATGTCTCCTGATCCGCTAAAGAAAATGGAGAAAGAAAAATTAAAATATAAAAAACCCGATGCATTACACTTTCACTATTTATTCTATTGAGCAACTCTAACTGGACTCTACAATTTTCCAAAAGTAAAAGAGTGTAATAAAATATATTTCAATCGGGTTTGTCAAGCATCGCTCTGCAGGATGGGGCGCATAAATAGTTTTAAATCTTCGATAACTCTTTCATTACCAAAATCTTCATACATCTGATGCATACTAGCCGAATAAAAAATAAGTTTTTTAGGACGTGAACTTTTTACACACTCAAAATATTGCTTGGCCACTCGATTATCTATAATCACATCATGTCCTGCCAGCTGTATTAAAAGCCGCGATTTGATTTTTTGAGGAATACATAATACCTTGGGATTTTTAAATACAGTGAGATAAATTTCCGGAGAGGCTCTATTATGACGAAATCGATCGTTTTCAATTAAATTCAAAAAATAAGGATCACGACTTAAATAAACAGATAAAATCTTATTATAATAAGCCCACCATGGAAAAACAATGTTCGTCAAATAACTCATTGTTAATTTAAAAAGAGATAGGTTTATATTTAATCCAAAAGCAGGCGCCGCTAAACAAACTCCTGAAGCCGCAGAAATAATATCCTCCTCATGCAAAAGACCTCTGGCAATAATAAGAGCCCCTAAAGAATGTCCAAATAAAACAACTGGAAGATTTTTTTCACGAGTTAATACAAAGTCCAAAAAACGAACTAAATCTCTTTCATAAAGCCTGAATTTTCTAACATAACCTCTAAGACCGCTGGAGCGCCCATGCCCTCTTAAATCCCAGGCATACACATTCCATTTATCTTTGTTGAGTTGACGAGCTAATTGATCATAGCGATCTGTATTTTCGGAAAGACCATGAGTGATAACAGCAATACCTTGAGCGTCTTCTACCTTCCATGATTGATAAAATAGACGTCTTTTATGTTCACCATAAAAATAACCTGTTTCATTGTTTACTTCACTCACTGTTATATTCTCAAAACTATTCATCCTTAAAAAAGGATAAAGACTTGCTTAACAGCCCCTTTGTGGATGAAAACGGAGAAGCTTTCTCTTCTGATGAATCTTCATTCACCAAATCCATACTAAATTGAGTTTGCGGTTTTTCCTGCATTTCAACTTGAGGCAAGTTTTGACCTTCTCTATAACTTTTAGCTTTTTGAAGCAATCGATCCCTGGGAAGCTCTTTATTTTTTATCTCCTTAACAAAGGGAGCATCACCAGTGTTTTCATCTTCTGCAATGATTTTATTCTCCTGAGTAGGCAGAGTATATGTGGAAATAGATTTTTTTTCTGAATTATTAAATCCTGTGGCAATAACAGTCACGCGAACCCCTTGAGTTTTATCTTCATTTTCATTAATAACAGCTCCAAAAATAATTTCAGCATCCGGGTGAGCCATTTTGGTAACAATATTTGAAGCTTCGTTCACTTCTGTCAGAGAAAGTTCCTTATCCCCTGTTACATTGATAATCACTCCTTTAGCTCCACCGACAGAAATATCATCCAACAAAGGAGAGGAGATGGCTTGTTTCACAGCATTCACCACTCTGTTGTCCCCTTGCGCTTCACCTACCCCCATGATAGCTACACCTTTTTCAAACATAACAGTTCGAATATCTGCAAAATCCAAATTAATTAAACCATGTACGTTAATTAAATCAGAAATACCCTGCACCGCTTGTAGCAGTACCTCGTCCACTTTTCTAAAAGTATTTAAAATAGGCGTCTCACGGTCTGAGACTGTAAGTAGTTTATCGTTTGGAATAACAATTAAAGTATCCACTTTATCTCTTAAAGCTTCAATTCCCAGTTCTGCATGAAGAGATCTCTTGCGCCCTTCAAATGAAAAAGGACGAGTCACAACCCCTACAGTCAACACCCCTTGTTGTCTGGCAATATCTGCAATAACGGAAGCGGCTCCTGTACCCGTGCCTCCCCCCATACCTGCAGTGATAAAAACCATATCCACATTTTCCAAAGCATCTGCAATGATTTCACATGACTCAATAGCCGCTTGTCTTCCTATATCTGGATTGGCCCCAGCACCAAGTCCACGGGTTAATTTCTCACCTAATTGAATTTTCATTTCTGATTTATTTTTTTCCAAAGCCTGCATATCTGTATTGGCGGCAATAAAATCAACTCCGGAAAGTTGAGAGGCAATCATCGTTTGAACAGCATTACCTCCAGCTCCTCCCACACCAATCACTTTTATACGAGCTCCTTCGCGTTTAATACTTTCATTCACAATTTCAAACATTTCGACCTCTTCCTTCTCAAATCTATTGTGGCATTAAATCTTTAAACCAATTAGTCAAAGTTAAAGTTTTTTGTTTTGTTTTAAAGTCCAATCGATCATCTTTTGCGTAATGAATAAGACCTAAAGCTGTGCTGTATTTTAAGCGATCTCCAAAGGAACAAGAAAGGCTTCCTTGATGGACAGGTTTTTCAAAATATTCTCTGGCCCAACCAACAATATTTTTTAATAAACTGCCTCCACCTGTTAAAATAATACCACTGTAAATTTGATCAATTAAATTTTTATCTCTCAACTCTTCTTTAATATGATAAAAACAATGTGATAAGGACTGAGCTAAAGCAGAATATAACTCCTGCCCTTTAATGGATAAACCCTCACTAATGTTTATCTGTTTTGAAAAATCTACAGCTAATGGCAAGCCATATTGAATTTTTAAATTTTCCGCAACTGCAGGCGCCACTTTGAGCTGATTTACAAGTTCCCCTGTAATATCATCACCACCAAAAGGCACTTGCGACATATAGATAACTCTGCCATTTAAAAACACAGATAATTGAGAATAACTTTTTCCAATATCAATCACACAAACACCTTGAGCTTTATCTTCTTCAGAGGCAACCGCCAAACCGGAAGCTAAAGATTGAACCACAAACCCTCTTGGAGTTCGACCGGCTTCAGTTAAACAACGTCTTAAATCCTGAATGGACGACATCTCACAGGTCACCAATAAAACAGATGTTTCTAATCTGAGTCCGGATAAACCAATAGGATTAAACACATGATCTTTTCGATCTACCTTAAAATAACTGGGAAGAATATGAACCACCTCTTGTCTTTCTGGTAAAGGAACTGCTCGAGCTGTGGCAATAGATTGAAGAATATGTTTCTGAGTGACTCCCCCCCCTGTAATAATAGCCATTCCTTCTGATGAAAACATTCGAAAAGAATTACCTAAAGAAACCCATAAATTAGTAATAGGGTTTTCAGAAACAATTTCCACTTCCTGACAAACACGGCGAACAGCCTCTGCCACATTTCGAGTATCTACAATTTGTTGATTTTGTATGCCTTGATGTTCAACCTCAGCAGAGCCGACAACCTCTATTCCGTCGCCTATAACTCCCATGACACATTTGACAGCATTGGCTCCAAGGTCCAAACCTGTAATGATTTTACGATCATCCATGTTAAATTGCTTTAAACTCATCCTAAGCCTTCATGTATATACTTGGTTTTACAAAGTTCTTTACAAGTATACCTTTAAATATCACAAAATCTTTAGCTGAAGAAAAGACTAAATACCCTTAACTAGACTCACTACTACTTTTTGAGAATAACTGGCGTCTATAACGCGCCAACTAATTTTTTTCTGCTCAAGATAAGTCAGCACTTTTTCTACACGATCCGGACGAAATTCAGATAAACTTTCTCCTACCAATACAACCGATCCGGAGTGTACCAGATATAAATAAAAATTCGAGTCTTTGGTCGAATATTTGATTTCAGAAATATTTCTCTGAGAAAAAAACCCTTCTTTTGGAAGGTATTGAAATAACTGAACAGCTTTTTTTCTTAAATCTATATTTGTACGAAAAATACCTCCTCTCAATATAGGTAAGTCCGGAATACTTGAACTAGCCAAAGGACTGAGTAACTTTCCTTCATCTGTTACTGGATAAAAAATCTTATGACCCATTAACAAAAGTAAAGGTTCACTGGACAATAGCAATACAAAAAAATGATTAGGCCAAGCACGACGTACTTTTACCTCCTCTACTTTAGGATGTTTCTGCACTATTTGATGTAATTTTCGAATAGACAAATTCCAAAACCATGTACCCAAAAGAGGACGGGTTTGTTCTTTTAATTCACCAATTAATTTTATTTTTTCTTCTTCTTTAAGCCATAAATCCTGAGCGGAAAAAGAAATTTCGTTGACATGAGTCCACTTGGACGAAAAAGAATAAATAAGAGAAGCACCAAAAATAAATAGAAAACAATAGAGAGCGATTTTCATAAAAATTCCAAAATTTTTATTAGAGAATCTAACATTTTTAAATACCATTCATCTAAACATAGCACATTGCACCATATAAAAGAATTTACAGAATATTTATTACTCAACATTGAAGAACAAAGATAGGGATAGTCCTGAAAACCAGTCGAAGGCTTGTTTTCAAATAAACATATGAATTATCTTTAATTTATGTACTTATTTCGAAATATTCTAAGAATCGTCGCTTTACTTTCCTGCCTATGCTTGGTTTTTTTCTTTTTGTTGGACGGATGTGGAGGAATGTCTGGAAACGATGAAGAAAATTTAAGAAATAGAGATAGTGGTAGAGGAAGAGATGATAGAGGTAGAGGAAGAGATGGAGGCGAAAACGACGTAGGAGATAGAGATGAAGATAATAAAGGCAGTTTTCGAGACAGATTCGGAAGAAGAGATCCTTCCTCCAGCAAAGAAGTTGAAGCAGATTCAGAAGAGATAACAGAAAATCCAGTAGTAGATCCTTCAAATGATCAAAATCCTGTATCTGACAAAATTGATTTCCTATTTATTATGGACACCTCTGGATCTAATGAAGACTATATCGAAACATCTGTAATACAAAGAAAACTAGGGAGTTTTATTCGGAAACTCAATGAAGAAAATATTGATTGGCGTATTTTTACCACTTGTGGACATACCGATAAAGACGAACCTCTATACAACGGCAGATTACACGAACTGGAACATAACGGAAGCTTGATTAAATTTTTATATTTGGACAATCATATTTTAGATGCTTACAGAGCAAAGGATCCTTTAGCTCTCACTTCTCAGGTCTTTATAGATACCATTAGCCATACAAAACGACGAGACTGCGACAAACCTCCCTTCTGTTATAGAGATAAAGAAAACCGCCCTCTAAAAGCCTTTAGTGGTTTTTTGAAAACTGCCTCTAAACATAATATTTTAAGAGAGGATGCAGACTTTATTGTGATCATTATAAGCAATCAAGATGAACGACCTTCACAAACAAAACCAAAAATACCTTATGATGCCAGAGATATTCAAGACCAGCTTAAACGTGATTTTTCAGACAAAACCTGGCATGCTATTAGCTTTGTGGTGAGATCTATAGATACAAATTGTACAGATGGTAAAGTATCTACTGATATCCCAAATCTTGCAATGCTTACTGATGGACTTGTTGCCAGTATTTGTTCAAACAATTACACTCAAACTATTATTGACCTGATCAGAGAAAAACAAGGAAAAGAAGTAACAAGCAGGCCATCGTCGTCTCCAACAAGTAGAGCGCAATCCCCTGAAAATTTAAGAAGTAATATTTATGGAAATAGTTTAAAGCGCCGCTGAGCTTTAAAATCAAAGAGAATATTGTGAGCCACTCAACACTTTTAACTGGAATTAAACCCACCGGAGTTCTTCACCTTGGAAACTATGTAGGCGCTATTCAGCCTGCCTTAAAAAAAATTAAAGATTTAAAAGGACAAAGTTATTTATTTATAGCTGACTATCACGCTTTAACCACTTTGCCCAATCCAAAAGAATTGAATCAAAATGTTTACGAAGTCACTTCAGCCTGGCTGGCCTGCGGAGTGGATCCAAACAAAACCATTATTTATAAACAGTCAGATATTCCTGAACTGTTTGAACTTTACTGGGTTCTCTCCTGTCTCACCCCAAAAGGTCTTTTGAACCGCGCTCATTCCTACAAAGCTCATATTCAAGATAAAAAAGATGACTCTCATATTCAAATGGGTGTCTTTAATTATCCCATATTGATGGCGGCAGATATTCTTTTATTTCAATCCAATTTTGTACCAGTGGGTTCTGATCAATTTCAACATTTGGAAATAGCCCGTGATCTAGCTGGTAAATTTAACCACTCTTTCAAAACTTCTTTGATGGTGCCTCCAGAACCTTTAAAAGAAGAAAAAATCTCCCTGCCAGGAATAGATGGCAGAAAAATGAGCAAAAGTTACAACAATCATATTCCTCTTTTTTGCTCCTCCAATGAATTGAAAAAAAAGATTATGAAAATTAAAACAGATTCATTACCTCCGGAAGCTCCTAAAGATCCTGAGTCATCTATTGTGTTTCAACTCTATAAGGAGTTTGCTGAAGTTTCACAAACCAATAACTTAGAAAATAAACTTAAGAAAGGTTGTGGCTGGGGCGAAGTAAAATTGGAATTATTGGAATTGTTGGAACAAAAATTTCAAACACAAAAACAAATATATCAATCTTTGTTATCAGATAAACAAAAAATGGATCGAATTTTAAAAGAGGGAGCTGTCAAAGCTCGAGTCAAAGCTCAAGAAGTCATCCAACAAGTAAGAAAAACTATAGGTGTTACTTACTAAATGAAAAATCTCCCATAATCTGCTCTGCCACCTCTTGATAAGAAGGCAAACATAAACTAAAATTTCTTCCCCCTGTCTGTTCAGCCAATTCAACTACAGTGGGAGCAAAATGACCCTCTCTAAATGGAAACTGTCTTCTTCTAATTTCACGCTGACACTCTTTATCTAAAACCGTCAGTGTATAAGCCTTAAAATTTTTACTTGGATACCTTTGATTAAAGATATTTATAACATCTTCTGCTGTTGTGGCTGGTTCATCTTTAGACCTTCGATTTTCTTCATTATCTGTAATTAAAACCACAGCCAACCCCTCACTCTCTGTTCGAATAAATGCGTCCGTATCAGGAGAAAACAAATAAGCTTCTAAAGCTCCAAGAGGCCTTTCACTTCGCCCCCCACAATAAGGAGGTCTGTCACATTTATCTCCTTTACCACGAACCAGAGTATCTATAAGAATTTGATTGTCCATTTCCGGCTCTAAGAAATTTTGTTGTGTAAAAATCTGACCCCTGTATTCTAAGTCCATCAATACCTTGTCTTGATTTGGATTGGCTTTGGCGCTTAAAAAAGCAATGCGATAACCAAAAGGATTCAAAATTTCTTTAAACATCTGCATTTTTCTGCCAATACCTCTTAAAATAAATTTCATAGATCCTGAATTATCAATCACTATTAAAACCTCTAAATTAGGTTTAGGTATTTCTGTTTCTTCTAAAACTGCAACTTCTTCTATGATACCTTCTCCTACTACCTCTTCTCCTGTTAGAAGACTCTCTGTTCCTTCTACTTCTGGCTCTTCTTCACCTTCCAGCGAACCCTCTTCTATAGGAGGAGATTCTTCCTCTAAAATAACTTCTGCTTCTTCAAGTAAAGTGAGAGTTTCAGGCTCAGAAGAAGCTATGGTGCTTTCTGATAAAATATCAACTGTCTGTTCTTCAGATGGTTTGTCAGCTTCAGACCCAGAGGAAACCACAGTTTCTTTTGGTAAAACAAGGTCTTTAGATTCTTCTAATAAAGTGTCTGGGGCTTCTGATCTCTCTGTATCCTCTACTGTAAAAACATCTTTAAATGTATCTTCTACAGTAAACATAATTTGTTCTTCTGAATCCTCTTCATAAGAATCCTCTGTTGAATAAGCAGAAAACACAAATAAGAAAATTAGGAATAAAACTTTCATCTGCATATACTGAATAATAAAAACTCAAAAACTTCAAGCAGAAAAAGAAATGTAAATTTTACATCATTGTTAATAAATCAAAATGAAACAAAAAATGAATATTAATTATTTTTCTCGACTTATGTAGGATTGATTTTATCCCTTTGGTCAATGTAACTCCATAGACTAACTTTCGTATTTAAACTGTAGCAGTTTAGGGGGGATACCCTGCCACATCCAGATCCTTTGAGAATAAAAAAGATATTATTGAAATTATGTTGTTTCATCCTTTCGAACTGTGTAAGTTTTTCTTAAGAAAATGAAAACTGGACAAAAAATTTTCAATTGGTATCAAAAAAGCAAAAGGGACCTTCCTTGGAGAAAAAATACCAATCCTTACTGTATTTGGGTTTCAGAAGTGATGCTTCAACAAACTACAGTACAAGCTGTGATTCCCTATTATAAAAAGTTTATTAAAAAATTTCCTAATTTAAAATCTTTGGCACAAAGCCCTCTAAAAGAAGTTTTGCCTTATTGGGCAGGCTTAGGTTATTATTCTAGAGTTAAAAATTTGCATAAATCCGCTCAAATATTTTTTAGAGAAAAAAAGATCCCTCAAACAGCAAATCAATTAAAAAAATATCCTGGGTTTGGTCCTTACACATCTAAAGCTGTCAGCTCCATTGCTTTTGACGAGTTTGTTAGTGTTGTCGATGGAAATGTAATTCGTGTTCTTTGTCGTCATGAAAATTTAAAAATTTTCTGGTGGAAGAATACAAAAAAACTAGAACAAATAGCTCAAAACTGGAGCCAAAATCTTCCTATTGGAGATATGAATCAAGCCCTCATGGAGCTTGGAGCCACCATCTGCACACCCCAGTCTCCATCATGCAATAAATGTCCAATCAGCAAAACTTGCCAAGCTAAAAGACTCAATACAATCAGCAAACTACCTATTAAAAGACCTAGAAAAAATAAAGAAATTTGGGTGTGGAGACCGCAGGTTATTTTAAAAAATAGCAAGGTTCTTTTAACTCAAAAACACTCATGTCCTTTTTTGAAAAAATCATGGCTTTTCCCAGGCTCTATTCAAAAAAGACAAACTCCCCCTAAAAAATATGATCTGAAACACTCTATCACTCATTATGATATTTTTATTTGTTTAAATAAAAAACAAAACTCAAATGTCTCATCAAAGTGGTATCCCATCCACGACATTCAAAAGATCAATCCCTCTTCTCTCTTACAAAAAGTTTTAAAAAAAATAAACTATTAAAAAATAATTAATTTTTCTTCAACAGACGATCCAGAGCAGATTGAGCTTCAGTATACCCTTGTTCAGCGGCCTGCCTATACCAATGAATAGCTTGTTCATGACTTTGCTCCACTCCTTTTCCTTCATAATACATACCAGCTAAGTTGTACTGAAAAAAAGCATGCCCTTGCTCTGCCGACTGCCCATACCAATAAACAGCTTGCTCAAAATTCTGCTCCACCCCACGTCCTAAATAATATTTAATAGCCAATTCAAATTGAGCACCAACGGATCCTTTTTCTACAAAAGTCTTAAGATTTTCTATACCTCCATCTACACACATGACACCCGGGCAAGTTATATTATCCTCTTTTAAAAAATTCAAACCATTTAGATAAAGAGTATTTGTTAAACTTAACGAGAAAGCAGTCATAACTACCCCATAATTTTTTATAACATTCGACTGAGCATAAGAAATGAAAGAAAAAAATAATAAGAAACTAATACAAACAGTTTTCATTAAAACTTTTATTGTTTATAATTTATTTGTAGTATTACTTAAATTTTTCATTCTTCAAAATCCTTTTTTAAGCAAGAGCATGCTGTAATATAAATAAATTACAGTAATTTAATTTTCCACTCATTATATTTCTTTAAAATACATGCACTTAACACAACTAATTAATATCGAGTGTAAATTTTACATGGAAATATATATAAAAATATTGAAAGAATATCGACTCACTGAATGTTTTCCATTACAGTACATCTCGTACGAATTGAGGACAAGCATTTATGAAAAAGAATATAATTATTTTTTTATTTATTTATATCTTATTTTTTTCTTCCTTTATCTTAGCAAATGATAAAGATGATCGTGGAAAACGTTGTTCTCTTACATTAGTTGCCGATAGTAATAACAACCCAACAGAAGAAATAAACTATCCAAAAAATTGGAGAGATCCTTTTAGAACTTACCCTCTGGAAGTAAAACTACAACTTATTAAATGTGCTTTAAGATATGAGATTGAAACTGATCTTAGAACAGCATTACAAAAAGCAGGATCACCAGAAAAATTTGCCGATATGCTCCCTCCTATTGGTTTTACCGGAAAAGAATTTGTGGGAAAACAGGATGTAATGCTGATATGGATCATCAGTCAATTAAGTCTTCAAGATGAAAAAATCAAACTTCGAATTATACGGACTATATATAAAGCTATATTTAAAGAAGAACCAGCAGTGGATACAATGTTTCCTGATTTACCTTCACCTGTCATCAAACAACACTTTGATTCTATATTAAACTTTTTATTACAATATCAAAAAACCGGATCTTTATCTGATACTAGTTTTTTTCAATCGGAACAATCACAACAAAAAACAGAAGAAGAAAAAGTGGAAGACAGAATCAAAATCATCAATCAACTTTTTGCACTATAAGAAAAATCTGACAAAGATTCTCCAGAATGAATTTTCAGGAATAAAAGGAGCTCTGGATTCCTGCTTTCGCAGGAATGAGATAGTAGAGGTGCCAACCGAAACCATTGAGTTAAAAGAACTGGATCCCCGCCTGCGCGGGGATGACGTGGAATACGAGATGGCAAAGATTCTGGGATGACGGAAAAATTCCGAATTATCCAAAGTAAAACCAATTTTTTTGGCGGGCAATAGAAAGGAGAATCTGCTCGGAATCATACTGCCTCTCCCCTTTTTGAGCTTGAGCCACCACCCATTGGATATGCGTGGAAGATTTCAGTAAATCCAAATCAGAAACTGTGTTTCCTGAAACAAAAAAAGGATAAAGATTGTTGGATCTTTCTAAAAAAGCAGTCACCTTTCCTGAACCAATCGATACCGGATAAACCAATTGGTCCGTAATAACTTTTTTACTATCTAAAACTGTTTTCAACCCCACAACAACATCAATAGACAAACCATAATGTCTCACAGCCTGCTCCACTACCCACTGGGGAGAAGCTGAAACCACATAGACCGTCACACCTAATTCTTTTAAATATTTAATCAACTGCCTTTGAAAAGGAAAAATACTTAAAGGGTCTGTTTTAAAAAAATCCCTACACCAAGAAATATATTGATTCAAAGAAACATCTTTATTTTTTTGAAGTATAATAGAACAGGTTTTTGATTGATTGACTTTATAATATTCGTCAATATTTTTTAAAAAATCTTTGTCTGATAATAAATTATTTTTAACCTGATACTCAAAAAAACCAAAGCCTGCATCTTCAGGCCACAAAGTTCCATCAGCATCAAAGACAGCAATTTTATGAGACAAACCACGTTGAGCCTGCTCAATAGACGCCATCAACTTATCCAAGGAAAGTTTCATAATATTAAATAAACAAACTAGTTAATAGAAAGTCTCTTTAAGAGATCAATCTGATCCAAAGCTTTACCGGCACCTAAAACCACGCAATGCAAAGGATTCTCGGCAATGGTAATAGGAAGTCCTGTCCGCTCTCTTAAAAGTATATCCAGATTTTCAAGATTAGCTCCCCCTCCTGTCAACACAATTCCACTATCTACAATATCTGCTGCTAATTCCGGAGGAGTTTTTTCAAGAGCTGTCCCAACAGCATTAATAATTTCATTTAAAGAATCTGCCAAAGCCTCATTGATCTGATGATTGGTAATTTCAATAGTCTTTGGAGTTCCTTTAATCAGATCTCTTCCTTTAATCTCCATAGTTCTTTTTGCTGTATCAGAATAAGCTGTACCTAATTCAATTTTAATATTCTCAGCTGTCCTTTCTCCAATAAGCAAATTAAACTTTTTTCGAACATAAGAAATAATAGCTTCATCCAATTTGTCCCCGGCCACCTTAATAGATTCACAGTCCACAATGCCGCCTAAGGAAATCACAGCAATACCCGTTGTGCCTCCTCCTATATCCACAATCATATTTCCTGTAGGTTCTGTAATTGGCAGACCCGCTCCAATAGCCGCGGCCATAGGCTCTTCAATTAAATATACATCTCTAGCTCCAGCAGAAAGAGCAGACTCTTTGACCGCCTTCTTTTCCACCTGAGTAATTCCATAAGGAACACAAATAAGAATGCTTGGACGAATCAGTTTCGGAGTATTCTTATTGGATTTAGCTATAAAATATTTGAGCATTTTTTGAGTGATTTCAAAATCTGCAATCACCCCATCTTTAATA
This sequence comes from Bdellovibrionales bacterium, assembly GCA_965197855.1. Taxonomy (GTDB): domain Bacteria; phylum Bdellovibrionota; class Bdellovibrionia; order Bdellovibrionales; family UBA1609; genus JAPPLG01. The sequence goes on along the minus strand of OZ240230.1, from coordinate 939,130 downwards.
GGACGAACAGAAACAATAGAGCCTGGAGTACGCCCTAACATATGCTTGGCTTCCTGTCCAACAGCTAAAACACGATTTTGATTATTCTCATTTTTTTGCACAGCCACTACAGAAGGTTCATTGAGAATAATACCTTTGGATTTAGTGTAAACCAGAGTATTGGCAGTTCCTAAATCAATAGCCATATCCTGAGTGAAATATTCATATACTTTTTCAAAGAAAGTCTTTTTTTGAGATTTCAACGTCTGAGTGTCCATTTCATAGCCTTTATATATACTTATTCACCCACAATAACATTAGAATCAAGGTTCTTGAAATAACTTTTTAGAAAGTTTTTGATCAAATCGAATGGAGCTAAAACGATAATACTCCTCCCCTAAAGCTTCATCCCACTGAATATGAAGGCTTAATATACGATCTTTTTCCACTTGAATAGAAAGTTTTTGAGGAGCTGGAGGTTTTCCTGAAAAAGAATAAACCTGAGTTCTCCCTTTTTGATGCACCTCTTGATAAGTAAAAGTATTGTGGAAAGCTTCCTGATTCAATAAGGTAGACAAAATCATCTCCTGTCCATTCTGAGTGTGATGCGAAACATTATTTGCAAAATATGTGATCTTAACCCCATCATAAAAAATCACAGATGGATGTGGAGCCAACACTTCGAAGCGCCAAAGTTTATTTGAAAAATAAAACTTTGCTCTGGATTGAGTTTCCCTTTTCAACACAGGCTGAATCAGAGTTTTAGCCACTTCCATCGTCACAGACTTTCTCCTCTGATAATCAGATAAAATCTGATGAATAGGAATCTCTTTACGACCTTTGGATTTCTTCACATCCTTTGTCTCTGAGGCCTTTGGCAAAGAAAACACAAAAACCTGATAAAACAAACAAATTAAAAAAAAACTTCTTAACAGCAAAGTGGTTGAACTGCCAAGTGAAACCACTGGGCAAAAGAAGACTGGATCCCCGCCTGCGCGGGAATGACGTACATGAAGTACGGGGGTGACGTGAAGGCTAGGAATGACATTTTTATTTATGATAAACATTTCTTTCTCCAAAAAATACTCCAAACCATAAAAGACTCTGGCTTTCTTAAAGCCAGATAAGCCGCTTTAGCTGTAGCTCCAGAGGTTACAACATCATCTACAAAAACTAAATTTTTATTTTTCAACTGACATTCATTTGTTGTTAAAAGAAACTTCCTTTCTCCCCTTAAAAAAAGATTTTTTGCTTTCTGATCTGAATGAGAACCCAAATGACTGAGAGCCTGTTGGACAGGTTGTTTAAGTTGTTCTCCTAAAGCCTTCGCCCAAAAAAATCCATGATCCCTCGCATGATTCCTTGAAGGACATGGAATAAAAATCAAAGAAGGATCCCTCTTAAGAGAAGGAATATATTGAATTCTTATAAAAAATTCTCTGGCCAACTCCTTAACAAATAAAGAACGTCTGGGTCCCTTGAGACTCATTAACACAGCCCGGATAAAGGAGTCATTTTCTGCAGTCCAATCTATCAAACGCAGATGGCGAAAGGAAGACTGCATACGCATCATATGTTGAGGTTGTAAATAAAAACTTTTTAAATTTTTTAAACAGTCCGCGCAAAGCCATTCCACAGGAGGAAAAGACTGGCGGCAAACGGGACAATGCCTGAACCAACTCCAAATTTTATGTTCTCTTATAGATTCAAAAATTCTCTCAGGCAACGAGCTGTCACTCCTTTTTTGCTTTTAATAAAGTTCGGCAAAGGATTTTGTTCCACTAAAAATCCTCCTTTTTTCCCAGCATAGGGACCTAGATCAATAACATAATCACAATAAGAAATCAGCTGTAAATTATGCTCCACTAATACCACCGTGGCCCTTTGATCCACCAGCTGATTCAATACCTGAATCAACAAGTCCACCTCCGTAAAGTGAAGTCCAGTGGAAGGTTCGTCAAAAATATAAAGAGTTTCCTCTATTTTAGAAGAAGATAATTCGCGGGTCAGTTTAAGCCTTTGAGATTCACCACCGCTTAAGGTGGAAAGACTTTGCCCTAATGCCAGATAACCTAGACCCACCTTGTTTAAGATAGATAAATGACTAAAAACAGAAGGATAAGCTGTAAAAAACTCCATTGCTTGATGAACAGTCATTTGTAAAATTTCATGGATATTTTTATTTCTAAAGCGAATGTCTAAAACACCAGACTGAAATCTCAGCCCTTTACACATATCACAAGTCAATCTTACAGGGTCCATAAATACCATTTCAATTTCCTGATACCCCAAGCCTTTGCACTCTGCACACCGCCCTCCATCGACATTTAAACTAAAATCTCTGGCTTTAAAAGATTTTGGATAACTATTAGAAGCAGACGCCATTAATTCCCTGATAAAAGTATAAATTCCAATATAAGTGCAGATTAAACTTCTGGAATGCTGTTCTGCAGGAGATTGGTCCACTAAAACCACTCTCTGAATTTTCTGACAGCCTTCAATCTGAGTCAGAGAATAATCTTTTAATGGAATAGATTTCTTGGTTAAAACACTGTTAACAGCATTGTACAAAGTATCTGTAATTAAAGAAGATTTTCCAGAGCCACTGACACCTGTACAAACAGTCAAACGACCCAAAGGGATTTGAACATCAATATTTTTTAAATTGTGCAGATGACACCCTTTGAGTTTTAAAAAATATTTAAATTTGTGAAGATCAATTTCCCTATAAGACCTGATCTTCTTGGAAGAGAGAGCCTGAACAGTCAACGATTTTTTATTTTTAAAAAAAGAACTTCTGGATCCGTTGTAAATAACTTTTCCTCCCCTCAATCCGGAATGAGGACCCATTTCTATAATATGTTCAGCTGTTCGAATCACTTCCGGATCGTGTTCAATAACCACCACTGTATTACCTAAAGTGCGAAGTTTTTTAATAATTAACATCAACCTATGACAGTCATAAGCATGAAGCCCAATAGTCGGTTCATCTAAAATATAAAGAATTTCAGAAAATCCAATACCCAACTGTCCAGATAGATTCAATCTTTGAAGCTCCCCTCCTGACAAAGTTCGAATCGGGCGATCTAATTGCAAATAATCCAAACCAATATCATTAATAAACTGAACTTTTCTAATAAGAGCTTTTAAAGGTTCTTTAATAAGAGTTTTCTCAGCCACAGATAATTTTAAAGAATTTAATTTTTGATTTAAATCAAACAAAGTCAGCTGAAACCACTTATCTATACTTTTATCTTGAAACAAAACCCACTTCGTCTCTCTTCTCAATCGACTCCCTTTACATTCTGAGCAAAGAACAGCTGTTTTATATCGAGAAAGAAAAATACGTACATGCATTTTATATTTTTGAGTTTCCAAGAAAGCAAAAAACCCTTTAATTCCAAAAAAACTTTTATCTCCATTCCAAACAGCTTCTCTTTGTTTTTTAGGGATTCGATGCCAAGGAGTGTGCATATCAATTCTTTTATCTTTACAAAAAGCATGAAGCTTCCTTCTCTCAAAAGCCGTTGCTGGTGTAGAAAAAACATGGATACATCCTTCCGCAATAGTTAAATGAGGATCTGGAACCACCTTATTGATATCTACAGTTAAAGTGTTGCCGAATCCCCTGCAATCAGCGCAAGCTCCCAAAGGAGAATTAAAATTAAAAAGAGAGGGAGTTAGAAAAAGAGGGAATTCAAAAAGACAAATAGGACAAGAAGGTTTTTCATTCAGAAAAAAAGAAACTCCTTTAAGATCAAAAAGCAGGGCTTGCCCAGCATGAAAATGGGGATTGTACTGCATGGAAGCTTTATAACATTGAGATAAAGAATCTGAGACACGTGAAGTATCTGAAAAACTCAAACGATCCACCACTACGTAAAACAAAGAGGAGGGAAGTTGTTCGACATCACTAAGTTGTTGAATATTAATTTTATTTTTTTTTATTAAAGCAATTCTATTGAAGCCTTCTGTAATCATTTGCCTTCGAAAAAGTGTTCGATTCTTTTTGGAAATTTTCTCAACAGGAAAAAGTAAATACCCTCTATCAAACTTTTTACTAATCTCCAAAGCTCCTTGAGAGCTGGAATATTTTTGAAGAGGAACTTTATGAGTGGGGCATTGAACCACCCCTATCTTGGAAAAAATAATTCTTAAGTGATCCAAAATCTCTGAATGAGTTCCTACGGTAGAGCGGGAAGAGCGTACATTATTTCTTTGACTTAAAAGAATGGGAGGAGGCACATTTTTAATACTTTCTACCAGAGGTTTGGCCGCTTCCTTAATGTATTGTCGGGCATAGTTGGAAAGTGTTTCCGTATAACGTCTTTGACCTTCAGCAAAAAGAGTTTCAAAAGCTAAAGAACTTTTTCCGGAGCCGCTGGGTCCACAGATCACTGTGAAAGTATGAAGAGGAATATCAACGTCAATTTTTTTAAGATTATTTTGTTCAGCTCCTCGAATTTCAATACACTTCTTCACTTTCATAAAGCCATATCTTCTCTTAGAAAATCCTGATCCTCATGATCTGTAAGAGTTTCTTTCTGCTCCCGAGGCTCCGTTCCCTCCAGAAAGGCTTGTTTCACAACATCTTTTGAAGCTGAGCTGGCCAGATACCCCGTTTCATTATCTATATGAGCAAACACAATAGCTTCAGGTACTTTAAATTCTAAAGGCTCCAGTGTTTTATGAGTATTATTCATAAATTCATACCATATCGGTAATGCGGCTCGAGCCCCTGTTTCTGATTGCCCTAAACTTTCTTCATTATCAAAACCAACCCACACACCTGTTGCAATTTGAGGAGAATATCCAATAAACCAAGCATCGTAGTATCCGTTTGTCGTTCCTGTTTTACCAGCCACAGGACGATTGATTCTTTTAGCTCCTCTACCCGTTCCTTCTAAGATAACTCCTTGAAGTAAAGAAGTTATTAAATAAGCTGTACTTTCAGAAATAATCTGATGAGGATCTTTGAAGAAAACTTTGCTTTCTTCTTTATTGGATTTCCAATAATCGTCCCAGTTTTTTTTAAATTCCTCCTGCATTTCTTCTAATGGAAATTTTCGATCCAAACTTAAATCAGAAACAATAACCTGTTTTTGAGGATTGATTACTTTTCGAATCATAGAAGGAAAAATATTTTTTCCTCCTCCTCCAAAAACAGAAAACACCTTTGTCATTTCATAAAGGGTTGTGGAACTGGAGCCTAAAGCCAAAGTATAATCTGAATTAAGCTGACTGGTAATCCCCAGTCTTCTGGAATAAAACTCAACCCAAGGAATACCAATTTTTTCAATAAGTTTCACCGTTGGAATATTTAAAGACTTAATTAAAGAGTTTCGGAATAAAATATCCCCAGTAAATTGCATGGAATAGTTGGATGGCTTCCATTTTTTTTCATTTTTCTCAATATCAGTAAGCTCTTCTTCTTCCCCATCATCAGTTTGAGCTTTCAGTAACAAATCCGCCTGCTCATCCTCGTACACCACAGGCTCATCTGCAATAATTGAATTAGGTAAAAACCCCTTATCCAAAGCCGCTGTATAAACTACAGGTTTAAAAGCAGAACCTGTTTGTCTCTTCGCTTGATAAGTTCGATTAAATTGAGATCTGGAAAAATCATATCCTCCCACCATCGTAATAACATCACTAGTTTCCTGATCGAAAGAAATTAAAGCTCCCTCAACCAAAGGCTCCTGCTCCAAAGAAACCAGCAAGTGATCTTTAAAAATATTTTTACCTAATGAGGAAACTATTTCTTCCTGCTCTTTAATATCCTGCACTTCCACCCAAACCACATCACCTGTTTTTAAAGCGCTTTTCATAGATTCAATTCGATTAAAACTATAATCCAATTTTTTATTAGGTGGTCTTGCCCATTGAGAAGTTTTAAGAGGGATCACACCTTTAAGCTCAAATATCAAGTTTACATAAGCTCGATCTGTTTCAACTTTTTGAACAATCCCATGAACCTGTTCCCCAACACCTAATTTCTTTAAACCTGAATAGTCAAAACCGTCTTTCCCTTGAGCTAGAATAATTCGATAAATTTTCTTACTGGAAATCCATTTTTTTCCCCTTTCTTCAAAAAACTGTAACTGCTCTTCTGGAGAAGAAATATTTTTTAAAGATCCCCTATACCCCTGTCTTTTATCCAAATCTTCTAAACCTTTTTTCAACTGAATTTGCGCTTTTTTCTGCATATCCAAATCCAAAGAAGTATGCACTTCCAACCCAGCAGTCAGTAAAGCCTCCTCTCCTATTTCATCAATTAATAATTGACGTACAGTCTCAACAAAGTAAGGAGCTTTACTTAAATAATTTTCTCTCATAAAAACTTTCAAAGGCTTCATTTGACTCTCACGAGCGGCTTCTTCTGATAGATAACCTTCTTCCACCATTCGAGATAAAACATAAATTTGACGGCTTTTAGCTTTCTTAGCATTCGATATCGGAGAAAATCTTGAAGGAGCTTGAGGAAGCCCTGCCAACAGAGTGCACTCTTCCAAGGTTAAATCCTTTACCTTTTTTTTAAAGTAAATATGGGAAGCCATCCCTACTCCATAAGCTCCATGACCTAAATAAATTTGATTTAAATATAAGTATAAAATTTCTTCTTTAGTTAGATGAGCTTCCATCCTGGAAGCTAAAATGGCTTCCTGAATTTTTCTGGTATAAGTTTTTTTTCTGGAAAGCAACAAAGAGCGGGCGACTTGTTGAGTAATTGTAGAACCTCCTTGTACTTTTTTTCCTGCTTTAATATTAGCTAACAAAGCTCTAAAGATAGCTTTGTAATTAAGACCTTTGTGATCAAAGAAACGACCATCTTCAGCCGCAATAAAAGCTTGAATCAAATAAGGAGGAAATTCTTCAACAGGAGTGAGAATACGTCTTTCCTTAAAGAATTCACCAATCAGCTGGCCATTACGATCAAAAACAAAAGTAATTAGAGGAGGTTTATAATCTTCCAAACTATAAGTGCGAGGTAAATCCTTATAAATAATAAAAATATAAATTCCTATTAATAAAAGGAAAACTGCTGGAGTCAACAAGAGCCATTGGAGTGTGTTTAATTTCATTGCTTATGATTTTGCCATTAAACTTTCAATTTCATCCACTTCTTTTGGAAGATGACAGGATAAGACCTCTGAACCTTTTTCAGTGACTAAAATATCATCTTCAATACGTATCCCTATACCCTTAAATTTTTCAGGTGCATTGGAATCTCTGGGTATATAAATACCCGGCTCCACAGTCAAAGTCATTCCAGGTTTTAGTGTAAAAGTCTTCTCATCTTTGTCTAAATAAGTGACATCATGCACGTCCAATCCCAGCAAATGTCCAAAAGAATGAGGATAGAAGGTTTTAATATCTTTTTTGTTTTCAATAAAGCCTTCCTGTTTTAAAGCATCAAACATCAGTTCTAATGCTTTTGTTTGAATACTTCTATGAGTCACTCCCGGCCGCACCATCTGAATCAATTGTTTTTGAATATTTAATACATGATTATAAATAGTTTTCTGTTCTGGAGAAAATCGTCCGTTGACAGGAAAGGTGCGAGTAATATCAGAAGCATAATATTCCCATTCCGCCCCTGCATCCACAAGCATAAGCTCCCCATCTTTACAGATATTGTTATTATCCACATAATGAAGAGTTAAAGCTTGATCTCCGGAAGCGAAAATACCTCCATAACTTTCTCTGACTACCTGCTGACTCATTATAGACTGAATAAATACACCATGAAGATAACTTTCACTCACTCCAGGTTGACAGGCTTTCATCACTTGAGTATGCGCAAATGTTGAAATCTGACATGCTTTTCTCATCTGTTCTATTTCGAACTCACTTTTAATCATCCTCTTTTTAGAAATCAGATCTCTTGCATCTAAAAATAGATAAGGTGTACGTTGATCTGGGTATTTTATTTTTTCCTCTACAAAAACCTGATCTAATTCATGATCAAAGATTTGGTTAATGGAGCGAATACGATAAATACGAGTAATATCCTGAAGCATATTAAGGATAGTCTCTTGAAATTTTTCCACATGGATACAAGCATCCATTAGAAAAGTATCTTTTGCTTTCTCTGGGCCAAAGAGAGCTCCATCCCAAAGTTCTCTTTCTTTATTGTTCTCCTGCACAAACAGAATGCTGGATGGAGATTTTTTTCTTAAGATCAAACAGGAATTGGATTCCTCAAAACCTGTCAAATAATAAAAAAAGCTATCCTGTCTATAGGGAAACGCAATATTAGGCTGTCTATAGTAAATAGGCTGGGAAGCTAAAATAACCAGCTCATCTTCTCGAAGAGCGGCGATTAAATCTTCTCTTCTGCGCTTAAAAACATCCATTGAACCTTGAGGTATTTTCATTGTTTGCTCCTTCGTAAAAATTTATTTTGCAGTTTTTCTACAAAAAACACACCCTCTTTTTCACCCTTTGAAATAATTTCTCTCATTTTTGAAAAATCACTCAAATAAAACCCCCCTACAGAAGGAGTTATTTTATATACAGAAGATTCTTCTGGAATCAAACGAAAAGAAGATGCCAGTTCGTTCCATAAAAATACAGTTTCAGATTTCGAAAATTCGCGAGGAAAAAAAGGACCTTTTTCAAGCATATGAATCCACACTATAATATCCACATCTTTTTGTTTTAAATAAGAGATAGCGGAGCGTACAGAAAGCAAAGACCCTGTGCTTTTTTCAAGCTTAAAAAAAGGAGGAACACTTAAACAATTTCTCACAGAACTTTGAAGAAATTTTTCTGTCTGCCAAATTTTCTGACCTTGTTTATTCATAGAAGGGCATGAAAAAGAGATTTGAGTTTTTGCATTAAAATTTTCTTCTAGACTTTGACTCATTAAATCCAAACTTTTTGGTTTAAGAGGATGCTTCAGTAAAGAAGTTTCAAAAAAGCCTCTTTTTAAGAGCTTATAAAAACTCCATTGAACTTCATCAATACTTTGATTTTTAGAATAAACACCTGCTAGAAATGCTCCCCATCCCATCCCTACAATATGAGATACAGGAATACTATGCTCCTCAAAAGCTTTCAATATACCTAAAGCACTTAAAGTGCGGGCTCCCCCCGGCCCCACAATGACTCCTACTTTTAAATCTAATTTCTCCATTGGAGGTTTTTTAAGTAATAAATGACACCCCTCTGTTGCAAATAGAGTGAATATTATAAAGAAGATTTTTGAAAAATAATTTCTCAACATTATAAACAACCTGAAACAAGCATCAATCAATGCAAACACGGGTCTGATTAAATAAGACCGCTTTTTCTAATAGAGGCCGCCCTTTTATAATTTGTAAACTTTTTTTAGTTAACTCGTCCAATTGCTGAAGAGTTTGATCTCTATTCAATACATTTAACACATTTGATTTTTCATTGGAATGAGAATCTTCCAAATCATCAGCCAGCTGGAAAGCTTTCCCCAAATAGTACGCAAAAGACTTCAATTCCTGATGGTACTTTTCTGTATAAAGGTCTAAAAATAAACAACCCTCCACACATGCCTGAATTAAAGCCCCTGTTTTCATCTGATGTAGTTTGCTTAAGTAAGACTCTTGAATAGGATTCTGAATCCGGAGATCCAAGGCCTGCCCTCCCATCATACCACTTAAAGAAGAAGCATTCGCAACCACTTTTATCACTGAAGATTTTTGATTGAAATGACATAAAAGAACAAAAGCCTCGATAAGCAAACTGTCTCCTGCCAACAAGGCCATATCCTCATTAAAGACAATATGATTGGAAGCTTTTCCTCTTCTTTGTGAATCATCATCCATACAAGGCAGGTCATCATGGATCAGAGAAGCTGTATGGATCATTTCCAAAGAGGCCGCCAAAGGAAAACACAGTTTATAATCTATTTCTAACGTTTGGCACACACTGATAGCTAAAGCGGGGCGAAATCTTTTGCATGAAGAAAATAAAGTGTATTGAATGGATTTTCTTAATTCTAAAAGACCTTTCTCAGGGTTGGCTTTTTCATCAAAACGTTGCGCCAGATAATCTTTTAGAAATAATTCAAACTCTGAAATCTCTTGAGATAAATCTTGTAAATAAGAATGTGTCATGAGTCTTCAGAGTCTACAGGTATAGAAACATCTTCCAGTTTTAAATCTTCTTCTGTATTGGAGTTAATAATTTTTTGTATTTTTTGTTGAGCTTGAGTCAGTTCCTTTGAACAGCTTTTAGATAGAGATACTCCCTTTTCAAATAACTCAATAGATTTTTCAAGGGACAGTGTATTTTGGCTCATTTGTTCTACAATATTTTCTAATTCCTTCATATTAGATTCAAAATTTACTTTTTTCATACAGTCTCCTTTTTAGTCACTTGAGCTTTCACTCGTCCTTTAAAAAATCTTATGGATACCGAATCCTTTGTATTTAATTCAGCGGCATTTCGAATAATTTGATCCCCTTTTAAACAAAGAGAATATCCTCGACTCATAATTTGTTGAGGATCCAGTTGAATCAGAACATCTTTAAACTTGTGCAACAAATGTTTTTTTAATTCAACAAGATTTTTCACATTTTGCTCCATTCTTACCACATAATCATCACATTTTAATAAAGCATCTTCAATTTTAGAAAGAGGAGAGGATAAAGTTCTTTTACAACTGTTGAGCTCTTTAATTTTTTGCTGAATAATTTTTGAAAAACTGTAAATGAGATTTTTCTTATTATTTTGAATCTTTTCCAACAATTCCACATTGTTTTTAGAAATAAGCTCTGCCGCCGCAGAAGGTGTAGGTGCTCTTAAGTCTGCAATAAAATCCATAATTGTAAAATCAATTTCATGGCCAATAGCGCTCACTAACGGAACAGGACATTGAAAAGCCAGTCGAGCTAAAGACTCATCATTAAAAACCCAAAGAGATTCTGCACTACCGCCACCTCTAGTGATTAAAACCAAATCCAAGTCTTTTAACTTCCATGCTTGTTTTAAAGCCAGTTGAACGGAAGCACTAGCCTGGTTTCCCTCCATTAAAGCTGGAACCACTGTCACTTTAATCCCTTTAGATCTTCTATTCAGCACACTCACAACATCACGAAGAGCCGCTCCTGTAAGGGCCGTAACAATTGCAATATGACGAGGCAAATAAGGCAAAGCTTGTTTTCGATCAAAAAGACCTTCTTTTTTGAGTTTTACTTTGAGCTGTTCAAAAGCTTTTTGCAAAGCTCCATCTCCAACTCTTTCCACTCGATCTGCTAATATTTGATAAGTGCCTCTAGGCTCATAGACTGTGATCCGCCCCCAAAGAATAATTTCTTCACCTACTTTAGGTTGAAAAGTCATTTTTTGATTAGCACTGCGAAACATTACTGCTGAAATCTGAGAATCAGAATCTTTTAAATTAAAATACCAATGCCCGGAAGAGTGGCATGTGAAACTGGAAACTTCCCCTTTGACACCAATTCTTGAAAACTGCGCTTCCAAAAATTGACGAATATTACTGGTAATTTCCCTAACGCTGAATAAAGTCCGATTTTGAGTCATATTCATAAATCAATGAACTAATCTTAAAAACTTCACACAGTCAATAGTACAAAAAAAGTTTTTATTTTTAAGCAATTTATGTTATATATATTGGAGCTTGCTTAGGGTGATGTCGTAAAGAAATCCCTACGAGTAACAAAGAGGGAGTTGCCTCTGCTGGCGGTGTGCAGGCCTGGTATTAAAAAAACACAGGAAGCCTAAAGCCATTAACGTGACACCCACCTGGAGCAAAAACGGGATTTTCTTGAAAACCTCTCCCCTTTTGCAGGCACTTTTATTATATTCTTAGCAACTAAATAACAAAATCTTTTTTTGAAATCGTTTACAGAGATGAATACCTACCATCTCTAATTTCCACTGTATCTCCAAGCTCCCTCTTTAAATAACTTCTTTCCAATAAAGGGATGTTATTGTTGGAAATGGAAAGCCATTTTAAATAATCAAGTTTTAAAAAACTATTAACTGGTAAAGAAGACAGTTGATTATTATGAAGATAAAGCTCCTTTAAAGAAGGTAAATATGAAAATGTACCCTGTGGTAAAGAGGATAGTTGGTTGTGCGAAAGGTTAAGGTGCGTTAAAGAAGTGAGGCTTGAAAATATCCCTGAAGGTAAAGAGGATAATTCATTATGATTTAAAAAAAGTAATTTTAAAGAAGTTAGATTTGAAAATACTCTCACCGGCAAAGATGATAATCTATTACTGTGCAGTACAAGTTGTTCTAAAGAGGTCAAATCTGAAAAATCATGAGCTTGCAATGTTTCCAAGTTTTGCGTGAATAACATTAATTCCTTAATAGTTCCTAAATTTTTAATTGTTACTTTTGAACAATCTGTTTTTCCAAGGCTATCCAAAATAGCTGTTTGAACGGCTGAAGTTCTATTGCATATCCCCATCTGATTTGAATCCGTTGTTGGAGTATTCTCACTACAGCTGATTAAAATAGTAAAAAATAAAATTAATAAAATTACTTTTTTAAAACTTCTCTGAATCATTAATAAATTCCTTTAACTTAAGGACCGTTTATCATTAATTTTTTTAAGTTTTATGCCAACTTAAAAAAAACGATTTTATCAAATGTTTCAAAATATAGCGATGAATATTCGCCTATGAGTATTTTTTACATATATATGTCATTAAATTTAAGATTTACTGAACGCCGCCGCCGCTTGTACTCGTTTTCTTTGTATTGCTTGTTGTGGAACTTGGGCCGCTCGCTGAACGAAGAGCGGGTAAAGGGCGAATAAAGGCAAATTGAAAACGAGTGGAATCCTGTTCATAGCGGCTTAATAAGGTACACTGCTGAGCTGTTTGCTGTGCACTCGCTGAATGACAACAAGAGGCTCTTGCAACAATCAACTTTTCTTCAAAGTGTCTTGCAGGATCCGAAGCTAATAGACGGATTTTATCTCTTTCGAGTTGGAGAATACTATTTTCAGCTCTCTCTCGAATTCTTTTTAATTCATTTTCTGCTCTTTCATGTCTTTCTTTAAAATCATTTTTTGCCAACCTCAGTTGTTCTTCAAGATCTGCCAAAGCTTTTGCTATCCACCCTTTACTTTCTTCATTTTCTTCTTTTAACTTTTCAATTTCTTTTAAAGCACTTTCCCTGGCTCTTTCTACTTTTACTCTATCTTTTTCCACCTTTCTTAACTGTGCTAAAACTTTTTGTTCAATAACTTGTACATCCGGTGTCACAGGACATACCTTATGATTATTATTATTTTTTCTGCATGCTTCAACTCTATGCTCAAAAGCCTTCAAATCACATGGAATTTGAACAACCAAAGATTGTCCGGGATGAGGAAGATTTTCACCGGTTCTTTCCTGAAAGCAATGAGCATGAAGTGCATCTAAACGTCTTTTAAAAGTTTGATCGATATTTTGAGAGTCTGTTTGAAATAGATTGTTCAAACTAGCAGTTTCATATCGACCTGTACGAATTCTTTTGAAGAGTTCTTCTCTTTCAATAGTCACTTGCTTTAATTTTTCGTTGTAGCACTCTACAGAAACTCTTAAATATTCCATAGATCGACTGGAACAAATTTGTTCTTTAAAATCAACCATATCCCCTAATGTTGAAGCACTTTCAAAGAGAGTGTTTTCAATCTCCTCTATTGTTTGCACTAAGGCTCGCTCCCCTTGTTGCTCTGCATGTTCTGCTTTTATTTTTTCTTGTTTAAACATATTCATAGCTTGGCGTTCTTCTTGTTTTAATTTTAAAATTTCCGCATGAATCTGATCTTCTCCCTCAGAAATAGAAGCATAATTTTTAGTGATTGCATCTTCAATTTTGTCCAGTTGTTGTTGTATATTCTGTACTTGATGCTCAATATCTTGCCTTTCACGAACCACTTGTTCATAAGAGGAGGTGCATTCATTTTTAGCTGATTCAATCATTTTTTGTTGTTCTTCGAGGGCTTTTTCTCTTTCTTTTTCCAGTTTGTCCGCTTGTTCTTTTGCCAACTCTTCTAATTTCTCTTCTTCTTCTTCCTCTGCTTCTCTTTCACGATCTCTCTCTTTATCAAATCGATCACAATCTCTTTTACGCCCATCGTATTCTGCTTGTACTTGTGGATCAAAAACTTTTCTGACTCTGCCAGAAGGGGTGCCCTCTGCATCCGGTACTGGTTCGTCTATCATATTAAGGCCTTCTGCAATCTTAGATGCTCCACAATTTTCTTCACTGGCTTCCCACTCAGCATACACAGAAAAATGGAAAAAACTAACTAAAGCAAATAAAATAATTTTTGTTAGAAAAAATTCCAAAAATTTATTCATTTAAAAACTCCTGAGGATATTGGTCAGTTTAAAAAAATACCTTAGTTACTTAACGGAAAAAATTGTCTATTCCTCAAGCTTTTTTTACCTCTATTTCCTTGATTTTATCTCATTTCTTTGATGGCACGTCATCCCTGTATTTGCATCACCCTTATATTTCGTCATTCTCATATTTATTTCATCTCCATGCACATATCATCCCCGCTTATCTACTGTCATCCTCGCGAAAGCGGGGATCCACCTTTCATATACGACTCATTTCTCGCATACTAGATTCCTGCTTTCGCAGGAGCGAGGCGGTTGAGGTACCAACCAAAACCATTGAGCCCAGTCACGGTGTGATTTTTAAAACTAACAGAGTGTTTCTGATTCTTCTCGAAGGACTTATTGTTCTTAAAAAGGAAATACTTTGTATAAGTTATCTATATTTTACTCTTTTTACATATAAAGAAAGGTGACTTATGTAGTATAGAATCGAAGCGAAATACTCTTACATAGAGGCGAAAACAAGTTGTGTGTCTGAGCTTTGAGCCACTTATACAAAGTATTTCCTACCCACTTCAATTTCTATCAAAAAACACAGATATGAAACCCTATAATGAAGAGAATCTAAGTTTTTTTCTTCTTTCTTAAAGAAGAAAAAGAAGAATTTTGTTGTTTAGTTTTAACCACTTTTAGCCGATAAAATCTAATATGAAAAAAGCATTACTTATTTCTTTTCTTTTCAGTATCACTTCTATTGTTTCAGCTGACAGCTCCTCAGTAGGAGTATCTCGTGAAGACTATATGAATGCCATAAGAGAAGGAAGACTGATGAATAATACTGAAACTACACAAGCCCAAGGTGAGATAAATGCAGTTACACAGCAACAAGCGGACCAAGCAGGCGGATTCAACTCTACAAATTTTATGATAGGTGCAGGTATTGCTAGAAACCTGGCTTCTTTTGCTTTTGATGCAGAAACAGCACAAAAAGTAACGGGAGCAATAGATATTGCAACAGGAGGAGTTTTAATTCCAACAAATTGCCCTCCCCCTCATACCCCAGGCAGACTATTGAAGTGTGTATATGGTGTATCTGCTATTGCAAATGGAGCCGCCTCTATTAGATCATCCAGAAAATCAAAAGACGCAGGGAAAAGCTTAGGAGGAGACGGAACTCCAGCAGGAAGCACCAGTGCAGGTACAGATATACCTCCTTGTAACCCTGTGACAAATACAAATTGTACGAGAATACATTGCTCTCAACATCCTCTCTTATCTATTTGTCCTCCACTCTCCCCTCATATCTGTTCAGATGGAACTCCATGCCCTGCAAGTGGTATTTGTCCAAACGGTTATGCCTGCACCCCAAACCCTAATCCTTCTATTTGCCCTAACGGATATTCTTGTCCTGTAAATGGTATCTGTCCTGACGGCGTCACCATCTGCGGCAACCCAACAACACAAAATGGTTGTCCACCGGATGGAACTCCATGCCCTGCAAATGGTCAATGCCCAGATGGATCCACCTGTAATCCACCGGATCCTAATAGAAATGTCTCATGCGATGAAAATCCGAATCAGCTAAAATGTAATCTCCCTGATACAACAAATGATGACCCTTGCTTAGAAATGCTTGGAACAAGTTGTGATGATCTTATTGTAGAGGAATGTCTACAACTACCTTATTGCAGAATTGTTCCTCCAGATAATACACCCTCGTTTTTAGATCTTAATGGAAACCCTATACCCCCTGGCGATCTGAATGATGTTGCCAGACATTTGGGACTCAACCCAGATGAAATTCAAGATATAAAAGATGAGATTGATCGTATTCATCAAAATGCAGCGAACCAGGCTGGAGGAGGGGGCGCCTCTTCTAAGAGTGGTGGATTAAACGGCCATGGAGCTTCGTCATCTACAGATGGTACAGAAGCTCTTTCTACAGACAATTTTGAACCTTCTTTAAGCAATGGAGGAGGAGGATCTCAATCAAGCAGACGAAATAAAGATGGCCAAGGAGGAGCTAACTCTCCAGATCTTTCCAGACAACTTCAGTCTCTTCTTAATAAGAATAAAAACTATCGATCTGCAGTAAAAAAACACGGATACACACCAAAGAAATTAGGGAATCAACCTATTGGAACTTCTCACGATAATATTTTTGATATGATGTCTCGTGGTTATCAAACACGAGAGAACTCTTTAAGTGTACGTTAATTTAGACATGGTTTTATCTGTCATTCCACTTAAAAAGAACAGCCACCAATGTGAAAGCCGCTACACTAAACATCATCATTGCAGATACATTAAACCATAACTCAGATAAGGTGGCCCCTTCCAACATAATTTTGCGAGTGGATTCCACCAAATGAGTGAGCGGCAAAGAATATGCAAATGCTAAAATCCAGGAGGGAGCCCCTTCTAAAGAAAACCACATACCTGAAAAAATAATCATAGGCCATGAAAAAAGATTAAGTGCTCCATCTGCAAACTCCTTGCTTGTGGTTCGAGTGGCGACAAGCAGTCCTATAGAAATTAAAGACAATACTCCAAATAAGTAACAGACAAATAAATCCAAATAAGATCCTTGCATCTCAAAATCAATCACCCAAGATCCCACAATAAAGATAACGCCTGTACCACAAAGAATAATAAGCAAACGAGCCAGCATTTGACCTAATATAAAATGATAAACTTTGAGAGGAGTTGCATTCAGCCTTTTTAAATAACCATCATCACGATATTTCACAATCAACCAGCCCACACCCCAAAGACAGCTAAACATAATATTCAAAGCTAAAATACCAGGAAACACCCAATCCACATAACTCACAGCCCGAGCTAAAGAAGGAATCTTTTTGACAGACTTGTGATAAGAACCTCGTAGGATTTTTTCCAAAAAATAAGCCTTTCTATTAGAATCATTAACCCAATACTGTAAAGGAAGTCCCGGCTCAATTAACATATCCAACTTGTGGTTTCGAATTTTATCCAGGCCTTCTTCTTTTTCCTGTGGAATAAATTGAATATATTTTAATTGAAAAAACTCCTCAGAATCACTCCACAACTCTCCTGCAACACCAACTTTATAAGTAGGAGTTTGATTGGAATCAAAAATAAAATAAAAAGAAGCGATAATAAAACAAGGTAAAAACAAGTGCCAATAGAAAGCGGCTTTATCCCTGTAAAATTCACGCAAGCGAGCTATTAGAATAGCTTTTACAGCTCTTATAAATTTTTTTACTAAATTCAAATCAATCCTCTTTTAAACTTTTACCTGTTAAATGCAAAAACAAATCATCCAAAGTATAAGGATGTATTTCTATATCCTGAAGAGGCATCCTTTTACGCATTAAATCTTCAAAGAAAGAAGATAAATCACCTGTTTGCACCTCAAGTTTAGACTCCAATTCACTAAAAGAAAAACCATATTTGTTCAATGAATCCCTACAAGATAGAGGAAACCAAATTCTATGCTTATTAAAATACTGTTTCAGTAATGCATCCGGTTTGCCTTCAGCAATAATTTTTCCCTGATCCACAACAATCATTTCATCACATAACAAATAAGCTTCATCCATATAATGAGTGGTTAAAACGATAGTTCGCCCCTGCTGTTTAATATTTTTCACTAATTCCCAAAACATTTTACGTGATGAAGGATCCAAACCTGTAGTCGGTTCATCCAAAAAAATCAAATCCGGATTGTTAATCAAGGATAAACCTAATAGCAGTCTTTTCCTCTGTCCTCCAGATAAATGCCTATGATCACGATCCCAAATTTCTTCTAATTGACACATTTTCATAATGTCTTTAGTTTTTGCAGGCACTTTATAAAAAGCAGAAAAAGTTTCCAAAGCTTCCCCCACTCGCATAAAATCCTGTAAAGCTGTATGTTGAAACTGAATTCCAATTTTTTCTTTATAATTAGAAGACCTGGGTTTTTGATTAAATAAAATCTCTCCTGAACTAGGTTCCTTGACTCCCTCTAAAATTTCGATAATTGTTGATTTACCGGCGCCATTAGGCCCCAACAACCCAAAGCAAATACCAGGCTTTACATGAAAAGAAACGCCTCTGACAGCTTGAACGGATCCATAATTTTTATGGAGATTTAAAATATCTAAAGACATAACTAACGGCAGGTGTTGTCTTCACTACAAACACGTTCACATACAGGAGGTGTAATTTCACCTCTTCCAGTTGTTTTTATACCTAAACCATAATCAGGATCTTCTTCAGAGATATAATCAAAGATATCGTCATACTCAAGCACATGAGAGATAAAGCTGAAATCATCTCGATGAATATAAATACCGTCATCCTCATGACAATAAACTCTTAAGATACAAGTCTCATTAAAATCATATAAACTAAAAAAAGAATATTGATGACGAACATCACATAAATCATTTGCTAACACCTGATGAACCATATAAACAGCATAGTCATTGTTTTGCTCATTGGATATTTGGTAAAAATCTCGACCCCTTCTTAAATTGGTGTGTAAAGCAAACTCCACAACAACAGGGTCTATTGAATGCATTAAATTAAGAAAAACATTTCTATATTCATCCGGACCTAGAGAAAAAATAGCTCTAGCAATACCTCTATGTTCTACCAGCCAAGCCAAAACTCTTTTAGCTTCAGGAATAGTATAATCGAAAATATATTTATTTAAAGTCTCTGTTCCCACTGAAATAAACAAACGAAAATTATCCTCATTGATGCGCCTTAAATCACGAGCCATTGGCTCCTCCAACCTGAAAGCCACTTTGTAAATATCTTCCACTTCATCCACACTGAGATCTAGACAGCGCCCTGTCTCTGCAGGATCCTTGTAAACTCTATTACAAACATTTCGACATGTTAAAAAATTATAACAATAATCTGTTCCACTTGTGCGACTTCTATCCACAGAATCTCTTAAATTCGGAGGACCACGTCTATCACCCAACTTGCCACAAGCTACAAGTAAAATAGGTATAAAAAGGAATCTTAAGTAAAACATGCTTACATTGTCTCACAAACTGCAAAGTTTCGTCAAAAAAAAGTACCTCTGAAATAATTACAAATAACAATTGTCACGGTTGCGGGAACAAAAAGAATTACACATTTGCTCATTGAGCTCCAAGCCCATTAAATCAGGATCCTTAAGGTCCCCATCATAAATCAAATTTTCAATATAACTCCAAACATCTGGACCTTGTATATAGCAATAGTCTGCACGATCTCTTGGACCCAAATAAGGACACACATCAAAGTGTCTTTCCCGGGAAGATCTTCTTGCAATATTCTCCCGCACACAAAGCATTTGTTTTTTACAATTTAAGGAATCAGAGCATTCTCTCATCACCAAATCAAAAACAAACTGCATAGCCTCCCTATTATCTGCATTTTTAATAAGAGTCAGCATGGTTTCCCGATGCCTGGATACATTTAAAGATAAAGCTGTAGACAAGCTGGACTTCTTATTGTTTAAACGAACAAACTCCAGCAGAAGATTTTTAAAAACCTCTTCGTTATTGCTATATCGAAAAGCTTCTACGACCAATGGATTTCTAGCTGTATAATCCAATAAAGCAGAAACACCACTAATTCCCCAATCATCCCTTAGAAAATTAATAAACCTATCATCCATATCAATTAAAACGGCCATTGCAGAAGGATCCATATCTTCAAGACTTGAAGGTGAAGCAGATTTTAAATTTTCATAAGTATCGTAAAGAACTTCCACCATATCTTCAGGCAAGCTTTCACATCTTTCCTGAGCTGATCCTGAAAATATTTCATTACACCAATCCTGACACTCCTCAGATTCCTCGCAATCGTCTCTGTCAAATTGGCTTTCTCTAATAGGTTCAAAACGAACAGATGAAGAGGTATTGACTGCTCTCAGATCAGAACGATTGCTTCGAGACCTGCCATAACGATCGTCATAACGATACCGGTCATTATAATCATCATATTGATTTTGACAATTATTAAAGAACATCAGAAATAAAATAAAAAGTGCTGGGTATATTCCATAACCCAGCACTTTTTTTGTTTTAAAAATCATCTTATTAAACTACAAACTTAATCACATGCAGAAGGTTCTGCCTGGCCTTTTCGTATTCCACCATTAGCCGCTGTATCACAAACAACCATACAAACCTCTTCTAAATCATTATAATCTGAGGAAGCAATTTCTAAGCCATCTGTATAGTCACTGTTATTATCCCCTCCCCTAATATAATTATCTAGCTCATTATCTACTAAATCTTCAAAGACATCTTCTAAAATATATTTGTTATCCACTCGTTCACAGTAAAATTCTCCTAATAGACAGGCTGAATTTTGATCATCACTTTCTTCAACATCATCATACATATCTCTTTGAGCAGTAGTGACTGAATTTGAACTTAAACATTCTTCCCAAAGCAAATCATGCATTAATTCTACTGCTTTATCATTTCCTTCCTGATCTGCCAGATAAAGGAAGGTTTCATCATCATCCGCTTCATCCCCTAAAGGCTCCAAAGCCGCCGCAATGAGGCCAGCGCTGTCTGCCTGCAGAAAGATATCTTCCATAAAGCTTTCCACATCATCCTCATCAAAACTATCTTCTATGGCTTCATAGATACACTCATTAGTGGCAACCCAGTAAAGAACATCATTCGCTTCCGAAGTGCCGTAATCATCAATAAAGGAATCCCAAATACGATCATCTATGTCCAAAGCATTTCTAATATCATCCGGATGAATATCCTCTAAGTCATCTTCGTCAGGATCTTCCAAGGTGCCTTCATCTTCATCAAAAGCATTCCACATGCCCTGCACTTCGTTAACAGAAAGATCTAAACACTCTTGATAATCACGCCCACCAAAAAGATCATCACATTGATCTTCACAGTCATCATCACTATCGCAGGAGCCTCCGCCTTCTCGAGTGGATCGCTCGCAATCAGATCCAATACCACCTCTTCCACGGCTTCCATCGCCTCCATCATCGTATCTATAACTTCCATCATCTTGTCTACCATCATCGTTTCCTCTAGCTGAATTTCTTTGACCACAAGAAGAAAATACCGTGGATAAAAGACCAATTGAAAATAAGATTACACAAACCAGAATAATATGCTTTTTCATAAATCCTCCATAACTAAGACGAATCATTATTCATTTTAGGCTTACCTTAGTCATAAAGTAAATACTTTAGCCTATAGCAATAGACACATTTCTGAATAAATAAGCTGTTAGTCTAGTATTGTCTTAATTTGGAACATTCGAAAAATTTTCTTAATTATTTATAAATTACGTTTCTCTTCCGAGTTGTTTTCGACGCTCCAAGCGCCACTTACGTCTTAGTTGTGCTTCTTTAAATCTCTTTTTTTCATCTGCTGTTTGAGGCTCTAAAGGCGGAATTAAAGTAGGCTTTTTACTTTCATCCAAAGCTACAAAAGTCAGATACGCCGACACGATGTGACGAAACTGATTTGTTAGAGGATTTTCTGAATCCACACGCACTCCCACTTCCATAGAAGTTTTATGAACAAAATTGACTGAAGCTTTTATATTGATAATATCTCCCTTGTAAGCTGGAGCAATAAAATGCACATCATCCATGCTTGCTGTCACCACTTGCTTGCCGCAATAACGAATTGCTGAAATAGAGCCGGCAATATCCACCCAGGACATCACCACTCCGCCAAATACTGTGTCAATAGCATTCGTATGAGAAGGATAAACCACCTCGGTCATCACCACACGAGATCGAGCTGAACTTTGAGTTTTCATAAATTAAAATAAAGAATTAATCTGTAACGTCACTCACCACACGACGGCCTGTTGGAATAGAAATTTCCACTTCATCTTCTTCACAAGAAGAGCTTGCTATGGATGAAGCCGGCTCAGCAGTTTTATTTGGAGAAGCAGTCGCATTGTATTTAAATTTTTCTACAAAATCCCCTAAAGGCAAAGTCCACACAATTTGAGAGCGTCTGGAAATTTTCATTCTTTTATAAATATTAGTCAGATGAAATTTAACTGTTTTTTCAGCCACACAAAGTTTATCCGCAACCTGTCTGTTGGTCAGACCCTGGAGAACCAATACCACAACTTCTGTCTCTCTTCGGGATAATCCTTGTTCCGACAAATGAGTTTTCAAATAACTCATGCCTTCTTCTGAAAATAAAAAATCTTTTTCTCCAGCTGTCACATTGAGCATCCGTGCTCCTCCTTGAAAAACTCCATTTGATAATCAAATTGAATCATCAAATATAAATAGGAGCAAGCCCTATGATTAGAAAACTAGACCTGAAGTCTGATGCTCCACAATAAAAAAGAATTTAAGAAATTTGAAAGTAAGAAAGCTTTTGGAATCTTAAATTAGAACGTGTAAAGATTCTTCTCTCTATTTTGTAAGAAGTGAGTATATTTTTCTCACCACTGCCAAAATTAAAATAGCTCTGGTTGTACAGGCTCTTCAGATTTTTTTTCAAATTTGCTGATCAATTCCTTGGCTCTTATAATGACGTTTTTCGGCAAACCCGCTTTTTCCCCCACCGCAATCCCATAAGAACGTCCACAAGAACCTTTTCTAAGAGTATAGAGAAATTCAATATCATCCTTGACCTCCTGCACAGCCATATATCCATGTTGAATACATTCCGCATGAATATTAGTCAGTTCATGATAATGAGTGGAAAAAAATATATAACTTTTATTGTAAGTAATTAAATATTCCAAAATCGCTTGAGCCAAACTAAGGCCGTCATAAGTGGATGTTCCTCTTCCCAACTCATCTAAGATAATTAAAGAATTTTCATCTGCTTGATTTAAAATTTCCGAAGCTTCTTTCATTTCCACCATAAATGTAGACAAACCTGAGTGCAGGCGATCGCTGGATCCAATTCTTGTAAAGATCTTTTTAAAAACAGGAAGCCTCATTTCTACAGCGGCTACATAAGATCCTGTCTGAGCCAATAAGACATTAAGAGCCGCTTGTCTCATTAAAGTGCTTTTACCTGCCATATTAGGGCCTGTTAAAAGCAGGCACTCCCCATTTTTCATTTTAACAGTATTGGGAGTAAAGCTCCGGCTTTGTTCAATAACAGGATGCCTGCTATCTTTTAAAATTAAATATTTGTCAAACACAGGTCTTGTATAATTCCTCTCCATGGCCACAAAAGCTAAAGAAGAGAAAACATCCAAATCATTTACAGCACGAGCCATCTGGTGAATCTCCGGCAAACAACTATAAATATTTTCCAAAACTTCCTGAAACATTTCATATTCTTTAGACACTCTTTTTGAACGAGACATCAAAACTTTTTCTTCCAAAGCTTGAAGCTCTTTTGTTGTATAGCGTTCCGCTTGAGTGAGAGTTTGTTTTCTAAAATAATGAGAGGGAACTTTTCCAGTATGAACTTTAGTAACTTCAATAGAGTAACCAAAAACCTGATTGTAGCGAATCTTAAGAGAAGGAATATTTGTTTTTGCCTTTTCTGCATTTTCCATTTGAACAATCATTTTCTTTGAATTCTCAGACCAGTCCACTAAAGAATCCAATTCCTCATCCACTCCACCATTAAATAAACATCCCTCTTTTAAAGAGATGGGAGCTGAAGGATTGATTTGTGCAATCAATTTTTGACTTAAATTGTGTAATGTTGAAAAACTCTCCTGTACTAATTGTTTAAAACAAGGGTCATTGTCTGTGAGTTTCAAACTCATATCCAAAGCACGTCCTAAATTTAAAACATCTCTGGCATTCACAGAGGGACTGCAAACTTTACCCACTGTGCGCTCCAAATCCCCCACTCCTTTTAAAAGCTCTCTCGCTTGATGACAAATTTCTATATGACGAACAAAGTAATCCACACGATCCAATCTCTTTTCTATCGCCTTTTGATCTGCCAGAGGAGAAAGTAATCTTTGTTTCAATAAACGGGCTCCAGAGCTGGTGACAGTGCGATTGATGGCTGAAAACAGACTGCCCTTGGATTGAGCTTCAAAAGTTTGAAGAATCTCCAAATGTTTATGAGTGACTTCAGAAATAAATAAATTTTCTCCAGTGTATCTTTTTTCAAAAGGTCTTAAATTTTTTAAAGCCTTCTCTCCTCCCATATATTGAATATAAGATTGAAGCCTTCGAACACTTTCAGGAGCTTTTATAGAAGACAAACCTTTGTGGAGGGAGAAATGTGTATTCTCTAAAGAGAAAGGCAATTGATTTTTTTGCTGATCATCAAAAATAATTTCTACAGGTTGAATCAATAAAATCAAACGATGACATTCTTCCAAAGAAGAAAAACTATAAGTAAAAGCTTCACCTGTAGTATGATCCACAAAACTGACAGTGTTTTGATCAAAAGCACATAGATAATGAGATTTTAATTCATCTAAAAAAGATGGATCATAAGTCATGCCTGGACTGAGAATACGGCTGACCTTTCTTTCAACCAGACCTTTTCTTTCGGAATTCCCAACTGCTTGATCACAAATAACAACTTTGTAACCTGACAATAATAATTTCCCAACATTTTTTGGCATGGCGTGTAAAGGTACTCCGCACATAGGTATAAGATCTTTTTTGCTTCTGGACGTTAAGGCAATATTAAGGACAGGAGCCGCTATTTCAGCATCCTTATAAAACATTTCAAAGAAATCACCCATTTGAAACAAGACTATCTTATCGGGATGCAGACTTTTTACTTCCCAATATTGTTGCATTACAGGTGTGAGAGAATTTTTCATTTCACTTTTTTATGACGTTGAAATTTTCAGGTCAACTCACAAACTAATTTATTCATTTTTTTGCGTTCCGATAAGGGAATAAAGGGAGTTATGATGTTTGTTCGCATATTGTTTTTAATGCAGTGGTCTTTATTTCTTTTAAGTTGTTCCCCTGTGATGTCTGCCAATGTTCTTTATTCATCCAGTGATTTACATCAAAATACTTTAGGTTCATCCTCCCCTCAAAATTTTTTAGGACTGCAAGACCCAACACTGAGAAGACTCTTTGACAGTGTTAGTTGTGATGATTTCAAAGGACATATATGGAGTCATATTCACACCACCCTGTTTGATCAATCACCTCCACCCTCTCCAAGTACGGTGCAAAAAAAAGTAAAATCTTACGCTCAAGATTATTTACTTAATACAGGAGCCAGTCCAAAAACAGTGAGGATGTTTGCCCATCATTTTTCAAATATTTACAAACTGTCTCTTGAATTTTTTGCTGACAAACCTATAGACATCATTCAACAGGAATTAGCTCTTATTGAACTGATAGGAGATGATGAGTTCAATCAGCATGAAGACGCTGAACTTGTAAACTTTATAAAACAAACTCATGTTATCTTCAAAGAATTAAAAACCCTGATAGCTCCGTTAAACCTAGAGTGTCAGGTTATAGAACCTCAATCCATAGACATGCAAATTCCTCATACCCCTATCATAATAAATAACTCTGAAATCCATCCTCTGGTCTATGGAGCTAGAAAAGTTATGGCAACTGCTTATCAAAGTTGTAAGGTATTGGATTTGAACTATATGCCTCTCGTCCCTGATGATATTTCCGATGTAGAAGGTATTATAGAAACATCCTGGCACGGTATTGGAGATGGAATCCGAAGAAATATTTCTTCTGTAGAACGTGTAAATGCGACACACTATTATCTCAGTAGATTAGAAAAGATATCTCCATACCAAGGCTGTCCAAATATTTTTAAAACTCCTCTCATTTTTGACTTTGGAGGAAAACCTTATCTGACTTCAGATTCTTCTTACCCACAAGTGAATTTATTTAAAAATTACGGCTCTGGTACTTCAGCTCTGGGTATGGATTGTTCCGGTTTTGCTGTAGCGGCTTTGGCCGGCGCCGGCTTGAGAGTCAAAAGACATAAGCCTATAGGAAACAATATGGTTGGCCTTAGCTCCTGGATGCTAAAAGATCCAATAGGAAGCCATTTAAGCTGCTTACAAAAAATCACTGCAATAAATCAATATCCTCTTCTTCCCGGAGATATTATTGCCGCTAAAGGCCACGTAGTGATTATAGATCGGGTTCATACAAATCCTGTGAGTCAGATCTCAGACCCTTTCGGTTTATTAAATATAAAATCACCTGCAGATTGTGACAATATCACCCTCTATAACTTTCAATTTAACATTATACAAAGCACTTCAGAATTTAATGGAATGGGCATCAATCGTATCCATATTAAAGATACCGTACATCCTGAACTCACATCCGGTCTCATTCAATATGCCTCTAATGTTTGCTATCATAAGTTTGGAATGTCTCAAAAGTTTAAAAATATAAATGACATTACTATTTCCAGACATACCTTAGACTCCCAATGTATGGAAGACGAATGGTACCTTGTTGGAGAAGAATGCATCAGGGATTGCTCTGATTAATATCTGCAAAGATAGGTCACCATATTATTATATTTTTAAGAAGCATCCAGCCACTGGCGAATATTTTCTTCAAGTATCGTTAAAGGAACGGCTCCATTTTTAAGAACTTGGTGATGAAATTCTCTAATGTCAAACTCTTCACCCAATGTTTTCTTAGCTAATTCACGCAATTCCAAAATCTTTAAAAAGCCAATCATATAAGCTGTCGCCTGCCCAGGATTGACAATATATCTTTCGACAGATCGAACCGCCGAATCATAAGAGACATCTGAATTGCGAATTAAATACCCAATAGCCCGATCCCGACTCCATTTTTTATAATGAAGACCTGTATCCACAACCAAGCGACAAGCCCGCATCAATTCATATGTCAAAGCTCCAAATTGATCGTACTCTGTAGTATACAAACCCATTTCACCCGATAATCTTTCTGCATAAAGCGCCCACCCTTCTGTAAAAGCAGTAAAATACGTATGACGTCGAAATTGTGGAAGAGATTTTAAATCCAAAGCCATAGAAATTTGTAAATGATGTCCTGGCAAAGTCTCATGAAAAGTAAGAGCCTTTAACGCATATTTAGGATGCTCATTCATACGATAAAGATTGACGTAAAAAACGCCCGGACGATTGCCTTCTACAGAAGGAGATTGATAAAAACCACCGCCTGTTGATTTTTCCCTGAAACTTTCCACCTGTTTAACCTTCACAGGATACTTAGGAATTGTTTTAAAAAATTCAGGCAACATCCTTTTTAATTCGGAAATAACCTTATTGGAGTCCGCAATATATGCTCTTCTACTTTTGTAATAAAACTTTTTATTATTTCGAAAATCATTAAAGAAATTTAATAAACTCCCTTTAAAATTTAATTTATTTTTAAGCTGTTCTATTTCCAAATGAAGACGCTGAACTTCTTTCAAACCCAATTGATGAATTTCTTCCGGAGTTAAATCAGTGGTGGTCATTTTACGAAGTAAAAATTCATAGTATTCCTGCCCTTGCGGCTGACTCCAAAGACCCACCTTATTTCCGGATTTCATTTTAAGTTTCAACCAGTTATTTAAAAGATTTTCATAGGCCGGTTTATAAAACTCCAAAAGAGCTTGCTGAAGTTCCTCATTTAATTTTCTTTTTTTAAAAGGACTTAAATGTAAAGCAGATATTTTTTTATTAAAATCCTTAACCAAAACATGTTTCCTTTGAGAGTCCATAGGATGCCCTTTTAAAAGAGCTCTTATATTTTCCTCCACTTTTGAAAAAGTAAACCTGGGAGGAATAATACCTCTTTTTGCAGATTCCTGAAGACGATGGATCACTTGATCAAAATTATTCTTAATCCCACGTACACGAGCAATATAGTCTTTGGCATCTTGAATGTTTTCAATAGTATGAGTATTTATCAAAAAAGCTGTCACTTCCGACTGACGTCCAAAAAGCGGATTGACTATATAACGATAAAATCGAAAATCAAAATTTATTTTTTCCTCCTCCATAAGTAATTTGAAAATTCTCCAGCTCAGCTGAGATTTTTTGGACAAAGATAAAACATCAAACTGGGATAATTCTTTTAGATTTTTATCAACCCTGTTGTAATGCACCTCTTTTAAATAAGACTCCGATAAATTATTCCATTGATCTTTACCAGACTTTAGACCTAATAATGTGCTTAATTCCGGATGCTGTTGAACCTTCTCATCAAAGGTATTTTGAAGAAATTGATTGAATTTCCTTTCCTCGCCAAAGGATCCCCCTGAACAGGAAATCAAGGCTGGAAACAGCAATAATAAATAGAATATACTATGCATTCTTAGGGAAAATATAACTTTTCAAAAGATAAGTGTCTAGTTTTTTTACAGTTTTCAGAATATAAAAGACAAACAATAAGTCATTTTAGTTAAGAGAAGCAGGCTTCCATAATTTGCTGAAGTATAGAAGGTTCTTTGCCTTTCTCATATTTTTCACAAGAAATAGACATAATCTGTTGAGACTGAGCTTTCATTAACTGCACAAGATGAAGAGCTAATTCCATTAATTTTATACGGTCCATTTGAACATCCCATAGATTCACATATTGAACTCCTGACTCTACTACATAAGTATTCCATTTGTCCAAGCAACTCAGATCGGAGCCCCGTGGAGGCAATACAAGATGTCTTACAATATAATTATAAACAAAACCAATCTGTTTCTCAAAACTCTGAGGATCCCTGCAAAATAAATTAACCCCAAAATACTTGATTAAACCATCATAGAGCTGAAAAATATTTTCAGCCAACTCTTCTTCGTCCTTTACTAATTCTTCTTTATCCAACACAGCATTCTCATTGAAATCATAACGGGTTATTGTGACTTCCTGATAAAGCAAGGTAAAAACTAAATTTCTTAAGTGAACAGGTTCTACAAATTCCAAAGTTTCTATCTGTTCCTGATCTACAACAGACATGCTAAATAAAAGTTCTGCATATCTGCTTTTTTCTTCATTTGTTATTTTATCCAAAAAACTAGCCAGATGAGGCATCGTACTGGAAATCTTCTGAACAACAGGTAGCACATGCTCCATAAAACAAGAACGACTGATAGAATCCGAACAGATCTCATGCAACTCTCGTGATAAGTCTTTCAAAGTTTTTATAATAAATCCTGTCATAGCCAAAAATTCTGTTCCTTCTCTTTGAGAAACAAACTCTAATCGATTGCCTTCAGGATCAAAAGTTCCATCCGTTCCATAAAAACCCTCCGTCTCATAGAGCATCAGATGGCCTGCTATAAATTCCGTTCTTCCATAATTTGCCATTTCCACTTCTGGTGAAGTTTCCAAATTACCCAGATCAGAAATAAAACCTCTAAAATCTTTTAATAAAGTTCCAAATTCATGCTCCAGCAAACCATACTCAGGATATTGTGCATATCCTCTTATCACCGCTTGAGTCATGCTCCAATAAAGAGAGTGCATGCTTAAATTTTTATATTTAGATCTCTCCTCTGTTAAAGAAGGATATCTTAAATAAACATTGAATCCTGTATCTTCTACTCGATACAAAGGTTTAAATTTTGATAGTTCTGTAATCATATGAACATTTTCTTCAGATACCTTCTTCTGCCAATCAGGACCTGAAACAGCTAAATAAATATCCTTTTGACGCTGATCCCATGTTTGATAAAAATTCTCCAACCATAAAAACTCTTCTTCACCAAAAGAGAAATCTCCTTCTTCCTGCGCAATGATCTTTCCAAAGACAGCATCAATAACCATTTCCAAGGAAGCGTATTGAATCTTTTCCGGAATAACACTTTCCTCTTTTAAAGATTGAACAAGCCTCATTATTTCAGATTTCATTATAGTTTTCTGACCCATTCTATTTTTTAGAAAGTTCAGAAACATTTTAAAAGATTGAGAGTAATGAAGTATTTTTTTGGAGAAAGAAGCTGAACTGGACGCCCTATTCACATGAAGCAAGATAGAAAGAAGATCTGTCATAGATGCCACCAACACAGGCCATTCTTGAGGTAAAATCACATCTTTTTTAGCTGAAGATTTCAAAATAAAAGGAGCAAAACCTTTGATAGCTCGTAACCACAGAAAATTTTGATCTGAAGAGAAATTCATCATTTGACTAATTCCTTGTAACAGTTGACTAGCTGACTCCAAAGAATACGGTTTGTGGAATATTTTATTGGAAACCTCACTAGAGGTTTTTTTTATCACATTTATAGTCTTATTTAATTTCTCAAAGGAAGTTTGCTTCTGGCCAAATAAGATATCATTATAAGGATAAATATCGGCCATCACTTTTCCCATAATTTGAATACGTTTAATGATTTGATCGATCTCATCCAAAGTAAGTGAATCTGTATCACCTCCCACCAAAGCTGTTTTAAAAACCATCAAATGATGTAATAGTTCGTCGCTAATTTCACTATCCTGCAGAAAAAAATCATACAAGAACTTCCTTAATTCTTCTGGAGAATAGTTTCCTCTTTTTTCACCTGAAACATGGTGCTTAAAGATCGTAAAGGCAGTCGAGAGGCATTTGGAAAATACTCCTAATTCACCTGTTTGAAGATCCTGCTGAACATAGGCTTCAAATTGCTCTCGAAGTTTGTTCATACACCCCAAATTTGTTCCTGAAAAAGCAGAATCTTTATAAACTTCACCCACACGAAGCCCAAGCCTATCACACCCTGTCAGAACACATAATACAAAGGTGCTTATAAAAAATATTTTAAATATCTTAAAATCCATACTGCACCTTTAAAGACAAGCGATCGTTGTGTCCATACCAGCTAAAAAACCCTTTCTTCTCATCCTCAGTAGACCCAATCACCACAAGTTCAAACAATATTTGCATTTGAGAATGAAAGAAATAACTAAGCTCCCATTGAAGCCAGCCACCTTTTTGATCTATGGCATACCAATATCTTAAAAAGGAATGAATCCTGTCCATTCCACTCCATGAAAAACGAGTATTCCAATCTATAGCCACTCCTTCTCTTAATTTGAATCTCATAAGAGAAACTAAAGTATCAATATTTCCTCCAATAAGAGAAGGATTTTGATTTTCTTTAATCCATGATCTTAAATAGGCCATACGAACTACATTTTTATTCCAAGAGATTGGCGAAAAATCTACAGACAAGGAGGCAGAAGTAAAGAAAACACTATTTGGAACATTAGGAACCATCCAATTATCAGGCAAATCAATAGGATCCAAATCTTCGTTCATAAGCCCTAACTCAATCATCCACCGATTCCATCTCAGACCAGACTCCACACTCACCAGGCGGTGTTTAAAAGAGTGGTGGTAAATAGCATTGTCCAAATAGGAGGTTGAAGACTCATCAATCTTGATTCCGCTTTTTACACGATAGAAGTTTTGGTTTAAAGGTTTATGCGCATAAGAGAAAGATATCCACTTGTCTTTTTTATCTCCCAGAAAAGCATTAAAAATATAGCTTCCCTGAAATAAAACGTTCGTTAAATAAGGCTCCTGAATCCAATAATAAGAATTCAATTTTTTATCCAGTATAGACAAATTTGAAGCTGGAGGAGTGGCCCAACGTGATTTTGATTTAAAAGTTCCTGCTTTATTTTTTCCCATAGCTGACTGCTCATTAGGCAAAAAGAGGCCTCCAATCAAACTTGTTAAAGACCATTGATCTCCTTCGACAGTAACGGCTGAGCCAACAATTCCTAATTCTTCCGGATTAAAATAATCAAATACATTTCTTGGATTCCATAAGCCTAATTCCCAATAACTATCCATCCAACTCCAAGTTTTTCTATACCTGCCAATGGAAGCATAAATAGAGTTCATGTAGGGTAAAGTTTGAATGTCTTCCAGCTTATATCCTATATTGACATAAGGAACAGAAACAAAGTACTGCTCACTTTCATCCAAGGAAATCAGCATCCTCATATCTGCATTATAAAAAATATATTTATATTCTTTATTGACAGTAATTTGACTTTGAATATTCCAATACTGATCCAACTGATCCGGATAAGATTTAGGACTAATATACCTATCCCCTTTAGCACTAAAATTGAAATGCAGTTGTTCTTTTTCTTCCGCTTTGGAAAAAAGACATACGAATCCAATAATGAAAATAAAAATTCTTTTAAACCACATTGTTTCACCTTTTTTATCTCTAAAAATCAGAGGCATTATACAATATTTCCAATTTCTTGTTTTTGATTTCCACCAAAACCCCTTTTTAATGACTTCATGGAGTGAAAATATTACACTCTATTATAAGGCTAAAAAATAAGGATTTTCTTAACAAGATATTTACATGACCCAGCTGGACCAATTCTACAAAAGTCAGTCAAGAACATTTTCCTTTTTTTAATCCTTACACAAAGCAATAAGAGACATTAGACGAGATTTTAGAAATATTGTATGTTCTATCTACCATTTCTTATAGATGTCATGAAAATTTAAATGATGCATAAGAAACTGACTTCCCATTTAAAACATCAGATACTTCCCTGTCCATGACAAAAACGAGGATGGTATGTCACAGGATATGATTATAGAACCTAATATTAACGAAATCAAAAAACCGTCTTCTGCAAACGACCAAACCACTCCAAAAATAATGAGTGTCAGAAAGAGAGATGGCTCTCTTGAACCTGTCAATGTCAATAAGATCATTAATGTTGTATTAGCCTGCTCTTCCGGTTTGGATGAAGTGGACCCTATGCGAGTGGCTACAAAGGCCATTAGCGGTCTTTATGACGGCGCCTCTACAAAAGAGTTGGATCAACTTTGTATTCGTACCGCTTCTCTTCTTATATCAGAAGATTCTCAATATTCTCTACTCGCTTCACGTTTAATGGATCGATATATTGAAGAAGAGGTTACAAGCCAGCAAATTACAAATTTTTATAAATCCGCCAAAAAAGCCCATGAGTTAAAGCTGATCTCCAAAGAAGCTTTTGCCTTCATTAAAGAAAATAAGGAAGCTTTTAACATCGTTGTAAATAAACAACAATCAAGACGCCTGGAGTATTTTGGTATTCGAACCATTTATGACCGCTATCTTCTCAAACATCCGGAAACTCGTTTGGTGATTGAAACTCCTCAATATTTCTTTTTACGTGTCGCCTGCGGACTTTCTAAAACCTTTAAAGAAGCCAAAGAGTTTTATGATTTGATTTCCAGTTTAGATTATATGCCCAGTTCCCCCACACTCTTTAACTCT
This sequence comes from Bdellovibrionales bacterium, assembly GCA_965197855.1. Classification (GTDB taxonomy): domain Bacteria; phylum Bdellovibrionota; class Bdellovibrionia; order Bdellovibrionales; family UBA1609; genus JAPPLG01. The sequence goes on along the minus strand of OZ240230.1, from coordinate 905,750 downwards.
GGTTCTATCAAATCACAGCTCTCTTCCTGTTACTTATTAGACTCTCCTCAAGACAGCTTAAATGCCATTTACGACAAATATAAGGACATTGCTCTGCTGTCCAAATATGCAGGAGGAATTGGAGTTTCTTTTTCCAGAGTGCGCTCACGCGGTTCTTTAATAAAAGGCACTAACGGCCATTCTAACGGCATCGTCCCCTTTTTAAAAACTCTGGATTCTTCCGTGTCCGCCGTAAATCAGGGAGGACGCAGGAAAGGGGCCGCTTGTATTTATCTGGAAACATGGCATGCCGATATCGAAGAATTCTTGGAACTCAAAGACAACACAGGAGATGAAAATCAACGTACTTACAATTTAAATTTAGCAAATTGGGTGCCTGACCTTTTTATGAAACGTCTGGAAAAAGGTGAAGATTGGTCTTTGTTTGATCCTAAAGATGTTCCTCATTTTACAGATTTGTTTGGAGATGAGTTTGAAGAAGCTTATTTGAAAGCTGAAAAAAAAGGTTTGGCTGTTAGAACAATTCCTGCTCGAAATCTTTATTCCAGAATGATGAAAACTCTTGCTGAAACAGGCAATGGATGGATGACTTTTAAAGACCATGCCAACAAGAAATGCAATCAAACCAAGGAAAAAGAACATATTGTACATCTCTCCAACCTTTGCACTGAAATTTTAGAAGTCACTTCAGAAAACCAAACAGCTGTCTGCAATTTAGGATCTATTAACCTTAGTAACTTCTATCACCCTCAAGACAAAGTACGTTGGAAAAAACTAGCTAAAACAGTGAAAATGGCATGCACTTTTTTAGACCGTGTGATTGATATTAATTTTTATCCAATCGAAACATCCAAGTCTTCCAACAACCAATGGAGGCCTATTGGTTTAGGTTTAATGGGCTGGCAGGATTTACTCTTTAAATTAAAACTTCCTTTTGACAGTCCGGAAGCCCTGGAATTGTCCAGAGATATTCAAGAAGAAATTTATTATCATGCTATTAAAACATCTTGTGACCTAGCCGCAAAATATAAACCCCATTCCGCCTTCAAAAAAACAAGGGTCGCAGATCTTATGTTGCAATTTGATTTATGGTCTGAAAAACCAAAGAATCAAAAAAGATGGTCCAAATTAAAAGAACAAATTGCTGAACATGGTTTAAGAAATTCTCTGCTGATTGCTATTGCACCCACAGCTACTATTGCTTCCATTTCTGGAGTGTATGAGGCTATTGAGCCGCAAATCTCAAATTTATTTAAACGAGAAACACTTTCTGGAGAATTTATCCAAATTAATAAATATTTAGTGAAAAGTTTGAAAGAAATAGACTTGTGGAATGAAGCTATTCGAAATGAAATAAAAATAAATGATGGTTCCATTCAAAATATTTCAGCTATACCTGATTCCTTAAAAAAGATTTATAGGACTGCTTGGGAACTACCTCAAAAAGCTTTAATTAATCTAGCCAGAGCTAGAGGTCCTTATATAGACCAAAGCCAATCGCTTAATTTATTTATTGAAACCCCTTCTATTGGAAAACTTTCCAGCATGTATATGTATGCATGGAAGCAAGGCATTAAAACCAGTTACTATTTAAGATCCCGTCCGGCTACACGTATTTCAAAAGTTACAGTACAAAAAAGTAATTTAAATAATACAGACTCTTTAGAAAACCCTGAAATTTGTGAATCCTGTCAGTAATTTTTCAAACCAACAAAAAATTCATCTTTTTTACAAAGTCATTCTTGACAGATTTACTTATATTGGGATTGTTTAATTCAAGAAGAAAAAACTTTTGAATATTTTTTGAATCAGTAGGTCTGTTATGCATAAAACATCAAACATACTCACAAAAGAAGAACAAGGTATAGCTTCAAATAAAGTCGTTCAGGATTATAAAAGGGTAAAAGAAAACCTAGATATTTTTACTCAGGTAGCCTGTAAATCTCTTGAAACAAGTTCATAATGGAAATTCAAAAACAAGTATCTCTAAAACAATCTACCGGCTGGAAAGTAGGAGGATCTGCTGAATATTTCTGTACTCCTAAAAACCTGAATGAATTAAAACAAAGTTGTCGTTGGGGAAATGAAAAAAAACTTCCTATAACTGTTCTAAGCGGCGGTACAAATAGCTTGATTAGTGACAAGGGAATTAAAGGTTTAGTCATTAGTTTGAAGCAAATGCAGTCTTTTGAAATAAATAAAGATAAAAATCATATTCAAATTTTATCTTTAACCGGCACTCCCAAATATCAAGTCTTTAAAGTTTTTTCTGAATTAAAACTGGCTCCAGCTTTGTTCCTGTGTGGACTTCCTGGAGACATGGGAGGCGGAGTTGTCATGAATGCAGGGGTCAGCTACGATGTACACCCTTACGAATTTTCTCAAATTGTTGATTTTATTGAAGTTCTTCCTTTTAATAGCAACCATTTAAAAACCTTTAAAAAAGAAGATCTGAAGTGGAGCTACAGATCTTGTACAGGATGGAAAGAAGGCATTATTTACCGAGTCGGCATCACATGGCCTCACGAAGAACTGGAAAATTTTCATCAACAATTACGTCAAATCAACCGCCAAAGATTAACTTCTCAACCTTTAAATCATCCCAGCTGTGGTTCTGTTTTCAGAAATCCTCCAAATAACAAAGCTGGAAAACTTATTGAAGAATCTGGTTTAAAAGGTTTTCAAATTGGAGGAGCAGAAATTTCAAAAAAGCATGCCAACTTTATTATTAACAAAGATTCAGCAACAGCTCTTGATATTCACCAAATTATTTGCCATGTTCAAAAGACAGTTAAAAAACAATTCGATATTCATCTGGAGCCCGAAGTGCATTATATTGGTGAATGGAATAATATATGAATCTATTAAATAAAAAAATAGCCCTCATACAGGGTGGATTAGGTATTGAAAGAGATATTTCTTTAATCACAGGCAATAATGTCGCTCAGTCTTTCACCAAATTAAAAGTATCCTTTAAGACATTTGAAGCAGATGAAGACTTATTTGAAAAATTAAAAAAATACAAACCCGACCTGGCTTTTCTAGCTGTACACGGCCCTTATGGGGAAGATGGAACTTTACAAGGGCTGTTGGAATATTTGAAAATTCCTTATACAGGAAGTGGTGTTTTACTAAGTGCTTTATGTATGGATAAAGCTTTATTTAAGAAATGGCTTTCTCTTCAAAAAATCTCCAACCCATTTTTTATTCAGCTAAAGAAAACTGTAAAGCATATAAATTTGAGTTTTTCCAATTTAGACACAGATATTAAACTTCCTGATTTATATTCAAGAAAACCAGATTCTATTTTAGAAAAAAAATTAGTGGAAAACCCTCCTTTTCTTCCTTGTGTAGTTAAACCCTGTCGATCCGGTTCCAGCATTGGTGTTCACATTTGTCATTCACAAAAGGACTGGGAAGACGCCATCAAAGATGCTTTCACCATAGATTCAGATGTGTTGGTGGAACAATATATTGAAGGAGTGGAAACAGCAGTTTCAATTCTCAATGGTCAACTTTTAACTCCTGTAGAAATTCAACCCTCTGCTGGACATTTTTATGATTTTAAAAGAAAATATGAAAAAAACCAATCTCAGTATTTTGTTCCTCCCCGATTGAATCCAAATATTATTAAAAAATTACAAAACATTACAGATCAAATTCAAAAGATTTTTCAAATAAAAACTTATGGTCGCATGGATTTTATAGTAGATAAAAAAGAAAATATTTATGTTTTGGAATTCAATACTCTCCCAGGGCTGACTCCCTTATCCCTTCTTCCTAAATCAGCTCAGTATGATGGAATTTCTTATGATGAAGTGATTCTAAAAATTTTAGAATCCGCCAGCTTGGATTACTCTTAATCCATATATCCCGTCCATCCTCGCATGTTTGTGTTATCCCCTCATTTACGTTATCCCTGCGAAAGCAGGGCCAGTCATGTCGTTTTTATGTTGCCAAACACGAGCATGTAAATTATCCACTCCCGTATAAATTGTTCCATTTTTCTTATTTTCCATTATATAAACATAAGATTGTTTTTGATTCATGATAATATCTCTCTGGATTCCCGCTTCCGCGGGAATGACGTGTATTGTAGAAACGACAAATGTTGCAAAAATGACAAAATACAGGGATAAGAAAAATACAAATAACTCACCTCTGGAAAAGAATTAAAATCCAAATGAAATAAGCCACAAATAAATGAATCATCCTCATAGCTATAGGTGAAAGAGTGAATAAAGTAATCCCCCCTGTTAAAAGACCTATAAATAATAAACATATCAATAAAATCTGACTATTGATACTTACAAACTCCTGAACTTTATATGAAATCGATTTTTGATTTTTGAGTAATTCTTTAAACGAAGTAGAATTATTTTTTTCTGTAAAATGCCAAAAAAGATAAAATAAAATACCTCCTCCAATTAAAATAGCTATGAAAGGATGAAATAGTCGAAACTGTACAATCCAAGGTGAATTTTCATTAAAGTCCATCATCCACCCCTCTGTTAGAGAAGAAGATGGAAACAATGTATTAGATAAAGAAGCCACTGAACCTGTTAAGGCAATAAAAAGATATAATCCTGCTAAAGAGAGAATTTTTTTTAATGGAACTTGAACAACGTCCAATGAAAACCTAAAACAAAAAACAATAGATGCCACTAAAACCAAACTATTCATCAAATGAGCATTTAAAATAATAAGTCTAAGTCCTGAGACATTTTGACCTGTGAGACCCTTTAAAACCAACAAAGCTCCAATTAAAGCTTCGCTGATTGTAAAAAATAAAGTCATCAATGACCAAAATCGAACTTTATGGTGTTTTGGAAAATACTTAAAACTTAAAAATGTAAGAAATAAAACAAATAAACCAAAAATAGAAGAACTGGCTCTATGAAACCATTCAATCCATGTCTTCCCGGAATCACTTTCAGGGACCCATTCATTGTGGCACAAAGGCCAATTCATTCCACATCCATCACCTGAATGTGAAAAACGAACCCAAGCACCCCATAAAATAACAAATAAAGCCAATAAAAGAGTGGTTAAACAAAAAACATAGAAATATTTTTTCATACATATTTTTTATAACTGATCTTATGCTCAATGAGGATTGTTATTTTACAAATCTTCTATAGAAGAATTACATTTGCCGCGCCTTTGAACCTACACTCAAAGCCGCTTCTCTTACAACTTCGGATAGAGTAGGATGAGCATGAAAACTTCTGGCAATATCCTCACTGCTAGCACTAAATTCCATAGCTATGACAGCTTCTGCAATCATATCTGAAGCCCTTGGACCCAAGATATGCACTCCTAAAACCTCATCTGTATTTTTATCAGAAATAATTTTCACAAAACCCTCTGTACAACCTAAAGCCTTCGCCCGACCATTTGCTGTAAAAGGAAAACGACCTGTGCTGACATCTATTTTCTTCTCCTGTGCCTGCTCTTGAGTGAGTCCTACAGACGCTACCTCAGGCCAGGTGTAAATAACTGAAGGTAAAGTTTTGTAATTCACATGACCGTGCCCTGTTGCAATACTTTCTGCAACAGCCACACCCTCTTCCTCAGCTTTATGAGCCAGCATAGCACCTCCTATCACATCTCCAATGGCATAAATCGACGGCACCATCGTTTGATATTTGGAATTTACACCAATAAAACCCTGATCATCAGCTTCAACACCACAAGTTTCTAAACCCAAATTTTCAGTATAAGGAATACGTCCAATAGATACCAAAGCAATATCACCGCTTAGTTTTTGATTTTTTTTATCTTGTTCGAATATAACTTCTACTTTTTTTCCTTTGGACTCCACTTGATTCACTTTTGAGTTAAGATAAAACTTTAAACCTTGGGTTTTTAAAGTCTTCAATAGAGCTTGAGAAATATCTTTATCCAAAGCAGGACATAAACGGTCTGCAAATTCTACCACATGAACATCCACACCTAGTCTTTTCCAAACCGAGCCTAATTCCAAACCAATATATCCCCCTCCTATAACCACCATGGACTTTGGTAATTTCTGAAGACTTAAAGCCTCTGTAGAAGATATAATATTTGTTTTATTGAAAGGAGCAAAAGGCAAAGCTCGAGGTTTGCTTCCAGTTGCAATCATAATATTTTTCGTTTTAACACTTTTTGAATCATTTATTTTTATTTCATTAGAGCTTATAATTTGAGCATGCCCTTGAAACTTTTCAATTTTATTTTTTTTCATCAAATAATTAACACCGCCTGTAAGTTCTGAAACAATTTTATTTTTTCTGTCTATCATTTTAGATAAATTCAACTGAACTTTACTGACATCTACTCCATGATCTTTAATTTCATTTTCCAAAAAATGATAATGCTCACTAGAATCAAGTAAAGCTTTTGACGGAATACACCCTACATTCAAGCAAGTGCCTCCTAAGGTGGGGTATTTTTCAACAATCCCTGTTTTTAAACCCAGTTGAGCGGCCCGAATAGCTCCTGTATACCCCCCTGGTCCAGACCCAATAACTATTAAATCAAATTCCATTTTTCCCTCTTTATTGAAATAATTTTATTACTGCCAAAGTGACCCTAATCTATGCAGGGATTCAGCAATAGTCCTCATACTCTACAAAACTTCCAATTCTGAGTCTAGGCTAAAGAAACATCGTGCTATTTAAATATGGTGCTTATTTTATACTTATTTAGTGTATAAAATAGGTTTGGATTTCAATACTTCACAGCAATTCATAGTTTGCTATTAAATTCCTGGCTTTATCAATATTTCGATTTTTCGCTTCATGACTATCAAGTGATTTTTCTCCAAGTAACAAATACAACTTGTCATCCTTTATAGTAAAATAAATTTTAATACTTCCTCGATTTCTGGATTGTCCTTTCCATTGATATAATCCATCTCTCATATACTCCAAGCTTACTCCTCTACGTCCCAATCCATTGATCCCTTTATCATCAAAACGATTAACTAGTTTCATAATTTTATTTCTAAATTCTGAATGTAAACCTCTTTTTTTATTCATCCACTTCGAAAACTCGGAAGTAAAGTAAACTGATTCTCCTTGTTGGATTAAGGTGTGCCTTTGAATAAAGTAATTTTCTGAGCCTTCTCCAGCTCTATCTAAATGGTCCTCAGCAGACTCCAGCTCCTCCCTTGTTACACCCTCTACTGGTTTATAATCATATAACCTCCCCTCATTAAGTTCTGACTCCGATGCTACTTCTCTGATCGTTAAAATAGGAGTTCTCCAGTTTCCAACATCCATTTCCAAGTGCAAACCGAGTCCTGAAAGTGTGGTTGTAAGCTCATCAAGTAATGCCTCATTAAAACTTGGAATACTTTTATAATCTTCTGCACTATATAAAACCACATCCCCAATATGTTTAAACTCCATTTCTTTAAAAATATTTTGAAGGTGAAGGCTAAAATCTAAGCTATCCAATCTCAAATCTAATAGAGAGTTAAGCTCTTCTTCCGTTTTGGTCCCTATCTGGTTTGGTTTCCTTTCTGTGGATATAAATTCTCTTGGCTGTATAAAATCTCCAATTAAATGTATTTCTGACAAATCTGTACGATCTAAAATAGTCCTGTCATTAACTCCTAAAGGAATATTTATTTCTTCTAGTTTCTTTTTAACTTCATCCACATGTACTAGCCGAACACCTGGAAGGTCTAATAATTCATCTTCCGTAAATACAATTAATTGTATCAAATTAGATATACTATTAGTTTTAAGTGCATCAAATGTCAGCCTGGTAAAAATCAATTGCTTTTCAGCTATATATAAAGGGAATTCTGGTATTTCTTGTTTAGGTTCTATTTGTTCAACACTTGGTTGTTCAGAATCTGTTTGTTTGGTTACTGTTGATGCAATGTGTTTCTGTCCCTCTTCTTTGTTTGATGTGGATGGTTCAACAACTGGTTGAGGTCTAAGATTCGACCAACTTTGAATGGTCATTCCTAAGTGCAGTTCCGTTCCTAATCGACTACTCAGTTCCTCTATTTTTTCAATTACTTCATCTAAAGATGTTCTCCCAAAACTTTTGATTCTTAATAAATCGGAATGTTTAGACTGAATCACATCTCCCACGTATTGGATATCCTCTGCTTTCAACACACGGTTTATACGATTTCCAAAACCTAAGATGCTTATTTTCAAAACTGCAATTTGTTCCAAACTCAAAGGCCAATTTATATTCATCCCTAAACTCAGTCCCCTGTTTTCTAATTTACTTTCAATATCATCAACAGCTTTTCTCCCCACTCCATGCATTTGTAGTAATTCCTTTTTCGTTCTCATTACTAAATCCCCAATGGATTTTACACCCTGTAATTTAAGAAGATTTGTCGCAGATGGACGTTTGATAACCAAAACATCTATACTTTGAATGAAAAGAGGCATTAATTGAACTATTTGCCTTTCTCGTATTTCACTCATTTCTTGTTTCCATCTACCAATTTGATTTTGGATGTCAGTGATTTGATTTTCAGTTTGATTTCGGATTTCTACCACTTGATTTTCAGCAATTTGAATCTGATTCCTGATACGAGTTAAGGCGGCAAATTCATCTTCACATTCTGAAGAAAATACTTGCATATGAAACACTATAAGTAGACAAAGAACATAATACTTTAAAACCATTACACATTCCTTATGATCAAAGGTTTATAACTTTTTTAGCATTTATATCTCTATCCACTTGAAAAAATCAAATTTATCTTCTTAGAATGTAAACTTTACATATGAGATGTAAGCTTACCTGGATTGAAGAGTTTAAAATATTATCTTACACTGTAATTGTTACACGATTGCAAAAACCCTTAACAAAACCTACATTTTACTATTGTAAGGATATTTCATAAGTAGAAAAAGATGAAAATTATTTATAAAAAAGAAAAAATGAACTGCCCATTAAAAGTTTTTAATGGAAATAAAGAAATTCCCATAGATGATAAAACAATTGAATAAGCGAAAACATATTGCTCCCTTCCTTGAAGGGATTACCGAGCTTAAGAAAGTTACAAGTTATTTGTGTTAAAGGATAGATTTTTGAATATCATTTTTTAAAATGACCATAAATTTCTTATTCCATTTTTCCTACAAGAAATGCATCTTCAGGATGAAACTTTTTACAAGACTTAACAGAGTTTGAATTTTGAAAATCAGTAATCACGTCAAAACTATCAAAAAAACCAAGGATATTACTTTTCTCACCTATGACTTCATAATTAGCAAGATCACCTCCATATAATAAAACCTCGTAAGCATTTTCTTCTTCATCATTAATGAACATAGCTAAATTTTGACCAAGCAAGCTAAGTGGACGATTCAAATAAAGCCAATCCATACAACTCCAAATACCAGCATGATCTGCACATGATTTTTGATCGTAATCAAAGTACATCTTATCAATTGTAAGGCACGTCAAAGCAGGAATGACTTGTTTTAAATAAAAGGAACTTGCATTTGTGGAATGCAGTTTATTCCACAACATATAGATTTCAACATCATAATTAGTAGAGTTGGTAATAATATAAGGAGGACTAATTCTCCCATATGAAAATGAAAGAATAAAAAAAGAATATAGAATCACAAGTACTTTGATCATTCCTTTCATAATACATCATAATTACATGACAATATTTTTGAATACAATTTAAAATTTATCATCCTGTAATTTTTACAACCTGAACACGGCTATCTTCTTTTCCCTACTTGTGCAAGTAGAATGTATGACCTCTCCTCCCCAAAAAGATAATCTTAAATATCCAAGAGAATACGAGTGGGTTCTTCAATACATTCCTTCACTGTAACCAAGAACCCAACAGACTCCCGGCCATCAACAATACGATGATCATAAGATAAAGCCAGATACATCATAGGCCGAATAGCAATTTCATCATTGATAACAATAGGGCGCTTCTCAATTTTATGCATACCTAAAATGCCGCTTTGAGGTGGATTTAAAATAGGGGTGGAAAGCAAGGAACCAAAGACCCCTCCATTGCTAAGAGTAAAAGTGCCGCCCATTAAATCGTCCGGTAAAATTTTTCCATCTCTGGCTTTTTTGGCAAAATAAAGAACTTCTTTTTCAAGCTCTGCAACAGATTTTAGATCTGCATTTCGGATTACAGGAACAATCAAGCCTTTCTCTGTACTAACTGCAATACTGATATGACAGTGATTGTAAAAAACAAGCTCTCCCCCCTCAATCTGTGCTCCCACTCTTGGATAAGCTCTCATAGCCTGAATGACAGCTTTTATAAAAAAGCCCATAAAGCCCAGTTTAATCCCATATTTTTTCTGAAACACCTCTTGATAACTTTTTCGAAGAGCTAAAATACGAGTCATATCCACTTCGTTAAATGTTGTTAAAGTTGCTGTGCTTCTCTGAGAGGCCACAAGTCTTTCAGCAATTCTTTTTCGAATGGTTGTCATTTTCTCACGTCGAGCGTCTGACCCAACAACAGTTTGAATAGCTGGAGATTTCTGAGGAACAGATGGTTCAGAAACGACTGTCTGTAAATCTGATTTTTTTATTTTGCTATATTTACCTGTACCTTTAACAGAAGTTGGATCTATATTTTTTTCCAACAAAGCATGGCGAACGGCAGGTGAAAATTTTGAAGGATCAAATGCAGGAGGAGCAGATTCTTGAACAACAGATAATTTTCTTTCAAGCTTTTCCTGAGGTTCACTTGCAACAGGAGTAGAGTTTAAAGATTCAGAAGACTTTTCTTCAGAAACTTTTGAAGTTCCTTTTGGTTTGGAAATAGAAGTATCAATCATACCAATCACTTCACCTATCTGAACTTCGTCACCTTCCTGTTTTAAAATTTCCAGTTGACCGGAAGCCTCTGCAGGCATTTCCATAGAAGCTTTATCTGTTTCCAAAAGTAAAAGAACTTCATCTTTGTTAATATAATCCCCAGACGATTTTTGCCAAGATCCAATAACAGCTGAATGAACAGACTCCCCTACAGCTGGAACTTTTATATCTACTTTCATTTTTTCACTGCCCTCAAGTTATTTTCAAAAAATGAACTTTATTAAACTTCACAAAGATCTCTGCCTTCGCAGGGATGACGTAAAAGTACGAAAATAACATCATGTAATAATACTGTACTACCTGAATATTTAGAAATCAACCTACGTGAACTTTGGCAATAACCTCTTGTATCAGTTGAGCCTGTTCCTCCTGATGCATTAATGAAGAACCTGTGGCTGGCGATGCCTTTTCTTTTCGACCCACATATTCCACACTCACCTGCTTTTGTCCCAGTTCATTTAAAAGTTCTTGAAGACGAGGAATCATAAAAAAGGCAGAACCCATGTTTTTTGGTTCTTCCTGCAGCCATACCACTTTCTTTAATTGAGAAAAACCATTCAAGTAAGGTCCTAAAGCATTTTTAGGGAAAGGGTAAAGTTGTTCCACACGAAGCAAGAGAACATGATTAAAATTTGGCGGAAGTTTTTCTAAAAGCTCAAAGTAAACCTTCCCTGTACATAAAATAATTGAACGAATAGAATCTTTAGACTCTTCTCCAATAACTTCTTGAAAGGAGCCCTCCAACAAATCAGTTCTTGATGAAATCATTTGAGGATGACGAAGCAGAGACTTAGGAGTCATGACAATAAGAGGTTTAAAAATACCTCTTTTTAACTGCCTTCTTAAAACATGAAAAAAATTAGCTGGAGTTGTAGGATAACAAACTTGCATATTATGTTGAGCACATAATTGTAAATATCTTTCCAACCTCGCACTGGAATGCTCTGGTCCTTGACCTTCATAGCCATGCGGAAGCAACAAAGTTAAGGCACAAGATTGCAACCACTTCTCTTCTCCACTTGAAATATATTGATCAATAATAATTTGAGCTCCATTTGAAAAATCTCCAAATTGTGCTTCCCAAATATTAAGTTTGGAATGATCCAAACAAGAATTTCCATATTCAAAACCCAAAACAGCCATTTCTGATAAGGGAGAATTGTAAATACAAAACTCAGCTTGATCCGTAGTTAAGTGAGCTAAGGGAGTATATTCTTCCCCATTTTTAGAATCATAGTAAACAGCATGGCGATGAGAAAAAGTGCCTCGTTTACAATCCTGACCAGACAAGCGAACAGGATGACCCTCTAAACATAAAGTCCCATAAGCCAGAAGTTCCGCTAAAGCCCAATCCACTTTGCCAGATTCTACAAGTTTTTTTCTATTTTGAATCAAACGTTTTACTTTTGAATGAAGATCAAAATCAGAAGGCTCAGAAGTTAAAGCTTTCAACACCTGATTGATATGTGATGCCTGAGCTCTTGTATCGACAGCTTCTTCCATTTCCTCTACAGAAGGTTTCGGATTATAAGGCCAAATCGTGCCGCGAAGATCACTCTCCTTAATAGAAACAGGAGTCTTTCTAATGCGATCCAATACAGACTGCAATTCATCTGTATGTTTTTGGAAGGAGTGACTCTCATCATCTTGGATGACCTTTTCTCCAATCAACTGCTTTTTATAAATATTCATTAAAGTGGGATGCTTTTTTATTTTTTCGTACATTAAAGGTTGAGTGAAAGCCGGTTCATCCCCTTCATTATGTCCAAAACGACGATAAGAAATAAGATCAATAATAATATCTTGTTGAAATTTCTGACGAAATTCCAAAGCTATATCCATAATTTGAATACATTTTTCAACATCATCTGCATTGACCAAAAGAACAGGAGCTCCAATGGATTGAGCTAAATCCGAAGCATAGGGAGAAGATCTGCCATCTTCTGGCTCCGTAGTAAATCCCACCTGGTTATTTACAATAATATGAAGAGTGCCGCCAACTGTATACCCTTCTAACTTGGAAAGTTGTAAAGTTTCACTCACTACTCCTTGTCCACAAAAAGAAGCATCCCCATGAATGAGAATAGGAAGCACCTTATTTCTGAACTTCGAATCTTTTGCTTTATTCTGAAGAGCCCGAGTCACCCCTTGCACAATGGGATCAATGGACTCCAAGTGGCTGGGGTTAAAACCTAATAAAGCATTACAAGTACGTCCAGAGAGTGTTTTCTTCTCGCAAGAATAACCAATATGGTATTTCACATCCCCTGTAAAATCCATGTCTGAAAAAACTTCACCTTCAAATTGAGCTAAAATAATTTCGTGAGGCTGATTCATAAAATTAGCCATTACATTTAATCTGCCTCTATGTGACATCCCTATGACAAATTCCTTCACACCTTGCATAGCACCCTGATCCACAGTCTGCTCCAACATAGGAATTAAAACATCTGCCCCTTCAACAGAAAATCTTTTAGCTCCCAAAAATCGATTGTGTAAAAATTTTTCAAAAGCTTCTGTATGGGTTAGCTTTTCCAAAAACTGAATTTTTTGCTCTGGACTCAGTTGAAATATATTTTGTTCAAATTTTCTAAAGAACCAATGACGAATTTCAGGGGAACAACCCCCTACATGAAGAGCCATCTTTGAACAGTAAGTATTCTCTAAAAAACGAATCATCTCTTTTAAATTTTTAAAATCTTTCTGAAGAAGTGAGAAAACTTCAAATTTTTTATCCAAATCTTCTGTCTCCAATTCAAAACGAGAAAGTTCCAGGTGTTCACCTTTTGGCTCTTGTATACCCAGTGGATCCAACTGAGCGTTTAAGTGACCGTCTTCACGATAAGTTTGAATGAGATTATAGACCTGAAGTTCTTTTTTTGAGAAAGCGCCACGCTCCAAGTGGCTGGCCATCTCCACTCCGTCAAAAAAGAGCTTCCAGTCATGATTAACAGACTGCGGATTCCCCTTATATTGCTCAAATAGGTTTTCAATATAATCCAGATTATTTCGATCCATTTTTGAAGACACTTGAGACCACTCCTCTTTTGACGCTCAAGCTAATTTTTTTATCAAAGTTTGTTTAGCTCGTCATCTATTGTGAAATTTATGGATACAGATTAACTCGTAGCGCTAATATTAGTAATTAAATTGATCGAATCAAATCCAAAAGGTAGAGAAGTACGATCACTCTAATAAAGTTAGTTTTTATGAACAATACCAAAGAACAAAGTCCAGTCTAGAAAAAAATATTATAAGTGTTTTCATAACAACTTATTTTTAAAATTTGTAGAAGGACAATAAACAAGGAGGAAATGACAGATGTTACTGGATCCAGGTTTTGAACTGACACTAAGACCAATGAGATACCCCGTCTTTTTTGAAATGTATAAAAATGCTATTAAAAATACCTGGACAGTAGATGAAGTGGATTTTAACTCCGATGTCATTGACTTAAAAACCAAATTAACTCCCAGTGAAAATTTTTTGATTAAAAGATTGGTCGCTTTTTTCGCTACAGGAGACACCATTGTAGGAAATAATCTGGTCTTGAATCTTTATAAACATATTAATTCACCAGAAGCTCGTATGTACTTGGGTAGACAGCTTTATGAAGAAATGCTTCATGTTCAGTTTTACTTAACCCTCCTCGATACCTATATTCCTGACCATGATGAGAGAAGTGCGGCTTTTTCGGCTATCAACAATATCCCATCCATTAAAAAGAAAGGGGATTTTAGCTTCAAGTGGATGAACTCTATTGAAAAAATGGACAGACTCAATACACAAGATGATCGCCGCCGTTTTTTAATGAACCTTATTTGTTTTGCAGGAACTATTGAAGGATTGTTCTTCTTTGCCGCTTTTGCTTATGTGTATTTTCTTCGCTCCAAAGGTCTTTTAAATGGTTTAGCCACAGGCACCAATTGGGTTTTTCGAGATGAAAGCTGTCATATTGATTTCGCTTTTAAAACAATGGAAATTGTTATTAAAGAAGAACCCTCATTGATTCAACCCAGTATGAAGAGCATGATTATTGCTATGTTCAATGAAGCTATTGACTGTGAAATGACATTTGCCGAAGAAATTTTATCTCAGGGTATGGCTGGTATGAGCTTAAGAGATATGAAAACTTATCTTCAGTACATTACAGATCTAAGGTTAGAGAGAATTGGTATTTCTGCTCAATTTAAAGTTAGAAACCCCTTCCACTTTATGGATTTGCAAGACACTCAGGAGTTGACTAATTTCTTTGAAAGACGTGTCTCTGCTTATCAAACAGGGATTAAAGGTGAAGTCTCTTTTGATGAACACTTCTAAACAGTAGACTTTGTAATTTCAAAAAATATTAATAAGAATCAAGCTCTTTTCGACGGCGATAAATAAAGTAAAAATAAACCATTACACCTATTAAGCTCACAGTACTGAGCCATTGACCCCGAGTAAGACCCAAGAGACCAAACCCTATATGAGCATCCGGTTCACGAAATAATTCCCCAATATAGCGCATAATAAAATAACTCACCCCCCACACACCTGCAATCACACCTGTTTTTTTAGGCTTTCTCCATAATAAACTTACGATAATCAAAGGTATTAGACCTTCTAATATAGATTGATAAAGCTGAGAGGGATGCCTCAAAGGCAACACTTCCTGAAGGGCTGTAATAATGTGCTGTTCCCTTGATTCTACAGCAGAGGTAATTCGATTCAAAACCGACAAAATTTCTGCTGTGAAACGATCTTTGGATGAAATCCAAATCTCCCAAAGAGCTTCTGATGTGTTGAGATTTCCTTGACCGAAAGGATTTTTAATAGACTTTAACTGAGCTACAGTTTTCTTTAATGAAAGAAGTTTTTCAGAATCCCAATAATTAAACCATGTATAAATCTCCTGCGGGAACTGCACTCCAAAAGGAGCAGAAGTTTGAATCACCCGGCCATAAAGCTCTCCATTTATAAAATTTGCTATACGTCCAAAGAAAAATCCTATCCCTGCACCTACAACACTTAAATCTAATAAATGAAGCAAGGAGTATCGCTTTCGATAAGAAAAAAGCCAAAACGCCAATAAAACACCTAAAATACCTCCATGACTGGCCATACCACCCTTATGTATTTCCAAAACTCCCCAAAATGGAAATTCAGAACTCCATTGGAGCCAGCTTTGAGGCTGATAAAATATACAATGGCCTAAGCGACCCCCAATAAGAACTCCTAAAATAGCATAGTTCACAAGACTAAAAACATCTTCTCTGGAAAGAGGAGTTCGATTCTTTTTTACAAGCACCAATAAGAAATAATTCCCTATCAAAAAACCAGTAATATAAGCTAATCCATACCAGCGAATACCAAAATCACCAGAAAAAGCTATCGCAAAAGGATCCAAATTATGTAAATAAGTCCACTCGGCCATAAACTATCCCTATAATTTTTCCTTTTAAAAGTAAATGATTATCTAACTTCTTTTAGAAAAAGAAGTAAAATTATGCCAACTAATCAGGATGAAATACTTTGTGCATAAGCACCTCAATGCTTAAACACACAACTCGCTTGAGACATTTATGCAAAGTATTTCAATTCGATCCTATGGATTTTCGTACAAGTCATTCCTGTTTTCACAAGACATGACAGAAACATTGACAAATAGACCAACAATTACTTAACTCCATTGAAATAAACAATTTTTTAAGAAGATGAAACAAACAAATATTATTTTAGCCAGTCAGTCTCCAGCCAGAAAAAAACTTTTGAGCTCTATAAAGCTTTCTTTCACTGTAATTCCTCCCCGTGTGGATGAAGAAATTTATAAAAAAAAGATCACAGATCCGAAAACTCTTTGTCAGACATTGGCTCGTGTGAAAGTAGAATCTATCCATAAAAAAAACTGCTGGGTCATTGGTTCCGATCAAATTGTTTACTTAAACGGACAAATACTGGGAAAGCCTGGGAATAAATCAAAAGCTATAGAAACCCTCTCTTTACTACAGGGAAAAACTCATCAACTGATGACAGCTCTTTGTCTTCAAACACCTGATGGTTCTTACTTTGAAGAGCTGGTAATCAACTCTATGAGTATGCGTCCCCTTAATCAAAAACAAATTGAGTTTTATTTGGATCAGGATAAGCCTTATGGATGTGCAGGTTCTTATACCATTGAAAAAAGAGGAATTGGTTTATTTGAAAAAATTGATTCACCGGATTTCAATGCCATTATTGGTCTGCCATTGATTTCCCTCTGCTCTCAACTCAAACTCTGGGAACTCAAAGATTCCTAAGACTAATAAATTGTGAAATAACCTAAAAGAGCTTATGATGTAAATTCGTAAGGAGAGTATTTTATGTCCGAATGGATTCCATTGGCCAACTCCATTCAAATGGCTGAAATAGATCGGTTGTCTGAAAAAAAATATCAAATAAGCCCTGACACTCTTATGGAATCTGCAGGAGCCACCACTGCAAAAAAAATTCTATCTTCATCCCATTTTAACACTCAACACGTCATGATCTTATGCGGCCCCGGAAACAATGGAGGAGACGGACTTGTTACAGCAAGACACCTCTTATCTTCTGGAATAAAAGTGAACGTTTTTTGTCCTGAAAATGCCAACTCCCCTTTGATTCAAAAACAAAGAAAAAGACTACAAGATTTAGGACAAACTTTTTGTTCTATCGAAGATATAGATCAAATTAAAAAAACTGGTGAACAAGCTACTTCAATCATAGATGTCCTCTTTGGAATTGGTATTTCCAAAAATATAGAAGGTACTTATTTCAAAATCATTGAATGGCTGAATCAATCCGGAAAACAAATAATCTCACTGGATGTTCCCTCTGGTCTTGATTGCAATACAGGTCAGATAAAAGGTATTGCTGTAAAAGCTCATCATACTTTTAGTTTTGGCCTTGCTAAGGTAGGATTTTACTTATCTCAAGGCCCTTCTTATACAGGGCAGTTAAGTGTTCTATCTATTGGTTTTCCAAAAAATTTAATTAAGGAACAAGCCAACTCTTATTTTCTTATCAATGAATCCTGGGTTTCTTCTCAGCTTCCTCAAAGAAAAGCAGATGACCACAAAGCCCGCCAGGGACATCTCTTGGTACTTGCAGGACATGAAGGATTTTGGGGAGCTGGAAGACTCGCCTCCTTATCCGCTTACCGTATGGGAGTTGGCTATGTGACTTGGGCCGGAAGAGGTGGATACCCGCCTTTGGATTCTGTTCCAGAAGTATTAACCAAGAAAATATCTGAAGATCTTTTTGGAAATAAAACAGCTGTAGTAATCGGCCCGGGCTTAGGAGTACATGTTGAAACCAAAGATCTTCTTTTAAAATTAAAAAAACAAAATTTACCTGTGCTTGTAGACGCCGATGCTTTTACTGTCTGTGTTCAAGAAAATCTTTTTCCTCTACCCTCTAACTGGATCGTCACTCCTCATAGCGGAGAACTGGCTAGACTTTTTGGAATCAAAGGAGAAGAAATTGATCAAAACCGAATCCTATTTGCTCAAAAAGCTTCTCAAAAAATAGGAGCTTTGATTTTACTAAAAGGATTACACTCCATCTTGGTAGATCAGGAAAAATGTTTTATTATCCCTTCAGGAAATTCCGCTTTAGCTAAAGCAGGTACTGGAGACGTTTTGGCTGGTTTTATTGGAGCCTTAATGGCCCGCTCTCTTTCCACTTTCACAGCCACTGCAGTAGGCTCATTTATACATGGTAAACTAGCTGATGCATGGGTTCAATCCGGAAGAGATGTTGATACCCTTATGGCTCAAGATTTAAAAGATCTTCTCCCTTTTGTTTTAAAAAAACTTAGATAGTTAAATATTGAATAAGTTTTGAAAGGCTCTGGGAATCATAAGATTTCTTTATATTTTCTTCCAATTTTCGTTTTTTCTTTCCATATATACTCATTATTTTTTCAAATAAAAGAGAGCCGCTTAAATCTTCTTCCAAAATTATTTCAATAGCGCCCTTTTCAAATAACGCTTGAGCATTTTTTAATTGATGATCATCCGAGGAAGAAGATAAAGGAATAATAATGGAAGCTTTTCCACAAGCTGATAGTTCTGCTAAAGTGGATGCTCCCGCACGAGCTATAATAATATCCGCCCATTGATAACACTCCTTCATATCTTTATAAAAAGGAGAACATTCAACACGACCTTTATAAACAGATTGAATAGAATTAAAATCCTTAGCACCTGTTTGGTGGCGTATTTTCCATGTTTCCATTTTCTCCTTACTATACATATCCACAACTGCTTGGTTAATAATATGAGAGCCTTGACTTCCTCCTAAAACCAAAAGATGAGAGTAACCATCGGGCTCTCTTATTTGAGAGCCTTTGTCTTGAATTTCCTTTCGAACAGGAAAAGAAAAAAGTTGGTACTTTTTTCTTGGAAAATATTTTTCTACAGATTGAAATCCAATTAAAATATCTTTCACAAACAAAGATAAAACTTTATTGGCAAAACCAGGGACTGCATTAAGCTCCCAAATAACAGTTTTATACTTTAATAAACAAGCTATCAAAAGAACGGGGCCGCTGACCGCTCCTCCGCTTCCAATCACTCGATCTGGCTTTACTTTCAAAAGAATAAACCAAGCACGAAACAAATAATATGGAAGAAAAATAAAAGTTCTAAGTCTCTCCCAAAAAGGCACACTCCTTCTCAGTCTTCCAATAGATAAAGTGGATGTAGGGAAATCAGACAAAGCTTGCTTTTCCATAGCACTTCCCGTGCTTACAATATACACTCCGTGACCTTGTTTTTTTAATTCTTCTACAACTGCTAAAATAGGAAAAATATGTCCACCTGTAGAGCCTGCAGTCATTAAAAATTGCAATTTATCTTTGGACATTCGAATTCTCAATTTGAATAATCCAGGCAAAACTCAACAAAGTACAAAACAAAGCATTTCCTCCATAACTAAGGAAAGGCAAAACCAATCCCGTAGGAGGAAGCAGACCCAGGTTCACACCAAAATGAACTAAAGAAGCCACTAGAAATAAAAAAACCATACTAAAAGCCACAATCTTTTTTGATAAGTCTTCTGTACGAAAAACCACCTTCATTCCTAAATACCCCAGGCATACATAAAGAAAAAGCACAAAAGAAAAACCAATAAATCCCATCTCCTCTCCCAAAACCGCTAAGGTAAAATCCGTGTGAGCTTCAGGAAGAAAAAACAATTTGCTTTGGCCTTGTCCCAAACCTTGACCGAAAAAACCTCCAGAATGAAAGCTTAATAAACTTTGTATGATTTGAAATCCAATCCCCAGAGGATCCTGCCATGGATCCAAGAAGGCCTGCAAGCGCGCTACACGATACTCTCTTAGAGTAATCAAAAAATAAAGCAAACCAAAAGAACACACCAGAAAACTGAAAACATACCGCCATTTCAAACCTAATATAAAAAATAAAGAAAAAATGAGACTTAAAAATAAAACCACTGCACCAAAATCCGGCTGACTCATTAAAATCAATATGGGCAGAAGAATAGAAGAACCTACCGTGAGCCAATAAAGATGTGAATGAAGAGGCCATTTCTCTTTAAGAGCTAAAAAATAAATAAAAGCAAACGGACAAGTCAGTTTAAACCACTCCGAAGGTTGAAGTCGAAAACCAAAAGGCATTTGAATCCATCTTCTGGAACCTCCTACAGAAACAGAGACATCAGGGATGAGAGTTAACACCAAAGCTAGAATGGAAAGAAAAAACAAACTAATACCGATAAAACGACTTTGCGCCCAGGATAAATGAACAATAATAAAAAATCCAATAAAGCCAATAGCTGTAAATAAACATTGTTTCTTAAAAAACAAAAGTCCCTGCTCAAAAGTTTCTGTAGCAAAAATATAGCTAGAGCTATACACCTGCACCAAACCTAACCCTGATAAAAATACAATAAGAAGTAAAATTTTTTGACTCAGAGAACTCATTTTGAAAACCTCTTCAAGGAAGATTGCAAACTTTCTAACGAATTTTTAAGAGACTCAGCTTGATCCCTTTTATCTTTTCGAACTCTTTCAGGAACCTTTTCATTAAAAGCCTTTATTTGAAACTGGAGTTTATTTAAATTTTCTTTATATTTTTTTATTTGTTTCTCCAATCTTTTTTTCTCACTTTCAAGATCCACTAAACCCTCTAAAGGAATAACAACTTTAACATCTGAAGAAAGTGCTAAATGTTGTATAGAAGAATCCTCCAGTTTCATAATAGCACTTGGTTTAGGATTCTCTTTATCAACCAGTTTTAAGCTTCTTAATTTCTCTAAAAAGAAAATATTAGATATAGATTCTTTAATAGTTTGTTTAACTTTTTCTAAATCACTTAGGTTCTCTGCATAAAGCTCAACATCTACTTGGGCAGAAGGTTTGATATTATTTTCTCCTCGAAGAGTTCGAATGGTCACAACCACATCTTTAATAAATTCCACTTGTTTTGTTTTAGAAACATCCGATAATGAAAAAGAATCCTCTCCTCTAGGATAAGTCTCTAGCATAATGCTTTTTTGATCTTGAATTGGCCAATTTTGATAAATTTCTTCCGTAATAAAAGGAATAAAAGGATGAAGAAGTCTAAGCAATCGATTCAAAACATAACAAAGTACATAGTAGCTCACAGAAAGTTTTTGGGTGTTCTCCAAAGACTCCTTGCTCGCCTGCCAAACTGTATGTTTATCTTCTATGTTTTCCAAAATCACTTTCCCATAGAGAGAAGATCGGATCCATTCCAAATACCAGTCACAAAACTCAAGCCAGGCAAAACGATATAGTTTGGTACAAGCTGAAGAAAATTTATACTCATGTAATTCTTTGTCCACCTCAGTTGCAGTGCTTTTTAGTTTGTGAAGAATCCATTGATCCATTATAGACAGTTCATCATTTTGAGGTTTTTTTAATTCCATTTTAAAATTTTGATGAACAAAGCGAGCTGAATTCCAAATTTTATTCATAAAATTTCTGCAAATTTTCAAATACTCTCTGGAAAACCGAACATCCTGACCCATTCGATGCTCATCTAATAAGAAAAGCCTCAAAGCATCCGCTCCATATTCTTCAATCAAATCAATAGGATCTTCTCCATTACCTAAAGTTTTAGACATTTTCCGCCCCTGAGCATCTCTGACCACTCCATGCAGGTAAACATGGCGGAAAGGCACTTGATTTTGAAATTCCAAACTCATCATCACCATACGAGCTACCCAAAAAAATAAAATATCGGGAGCTGTCACTAAAACAGAAGTGGGATAATCATTTTTACTAATATCTTTATCTGGCCAACCCAGAGTACTCATAGGCCAAAGTGCTGAACTAAACCAAGTGTCCAAGACATCTTCATCCTGCTTAATATTTTTGGAAGTACAATGTTCGCAATTTTCAGCTGTTTCTTCATGCACTGTTGTTTCACCACATTCTGAACAAGTCCAGCAGGGAATACGATGACCCCACCAAAGCTGTCTAGAGATACACCAATCCTGGATATTATCCATCCAGTGTTCAAAAGTTTTTAACCAATACCCAGGAATAAACTCAGTTTCTTTCTTTAAAACTTTATCCAATCCATTTTGAGCCAGTTGATCCATTTTCACAAACCACTGCTCAGATAAATAAGGCTCCATCACAGAACCTGAACGCGAACAAAAACCCACTTGATGTTTATAAGGTTCAACTTTTTCTAAAAGATCCTGCTCTTTTAAATCCTGAACAATTTTTGTTCGAGCCTCTGAAACTTTTAATCCTTGATAAATACCTGCATTCTTATTGAGTCGACCCTCTGTACTTAAAATATTAAAATTGTTCAAATGATGCTTTTTTCCAATCTCATAATCATTAAAATCATGGGCTGGAGTAATTTTAAGAGCCCCTGTTCCAAATTCCTTGTCCACATAAGAATCTGTAATAATAGGGATCAATCGGTTGACTAAAGGCAGATAAACTTTTTTTCCATGATACTTTTTATAACGTTTATCTTCCGGATGTACAGCTAAGGCCTGATCTGCCAAAAGTGTTTCCGGACGAGTGGTTGCAATCACTAAATAATCTTTTTTATCTTCCAAATAATAACGAATATACCACAAAGAAGAAGACACTTCTTTATGTTCCACCTCTAAATCAGAAATAGCTGAAGATAAAGCTGGGCTCCAATTAACCAAACGAGTGCCTTTATAAATCCATCCTTTTTTATACAGATGTACAAAAACCCTCTTCACAGCTTTTACAGATACATCATCTAGTGTAAAAAGATGCCTATCCCAATCACAAGCATCCCCCAAACGTTTCATCTGATGAACAATACGACTTCCATAATTATTTTTCCAATCCCAGACTTTTTCTAAAAACTTTTCTCTCCCAAGCATTTGACGTGTCTTTTTTTGCTTAGCTAGTTCTTTTTCCACCTGCATTTGAGTAGCAATTCCTGCATGATCCGTCCCAGGTAACCACACAGTTCGATAACCGCTCATTTTCTTCCATCGAATAAGGCTATCCTGAATGGTATGATTTAAAGCATGACCTAAATGAAGCGATCCTGTGATATTAGGAGGAGGTAAAACAATAGAAAAATATTTACCGCTTTTCTTATCTTTGTCAGAAAAATATCCATTTTTCTCCCAGTATTCATAGAGCTTTTGTTCTACTTCACCAGGAGAATAGCGGTCGGACATTTTCATGAATCTTTTTCCTGTTCGTATTTCAAAAGACCTCCCTCTAAATAAAATACATTAGTCCATTTCTTCAAAAGTTTTAAGGATAATTTTCGAGAGAGCTTGCCATCTTCACACATCAAAACAACAGGGTTACTATCTAAAGCACGTTTCAGCAAGTCTTCCTCTTTAACAGTTTGGCTTAATTTCAACAAATTTTGAACAGAAGATGACATTCCTTGAAAATTGCCTTTTTGAGATAAATAAAATAAAGAAAAAGGCACTCGATTTTGAATAAGATTATCCAATTGAAAACTCTGAATAACTCCATAATCCTCTAATGGTGTTTCTTTAGATTCCTGAGAGGCATTAGGGAGCCATCTTCTAAATAAAAGAGAGAAAACAAAGCCTATAATAACTACACTCCCGGCAAAAAGAAAGAGAACCTGAGAGCCCCATTTACCATACATCCAGCCTCCTAAGGCAGGCCCTAAAATACGAGAAATTGAAGATACACTTTGGTGAACTCCCAACACCCCTCCTTGATGGGTTTTCTTGGTTAATAAACTAATCATCCCGGTTAAACATGTATAAGAACAGCCAAATCCTAAAGCTAAAAGTGTGACAGCAAATGCCACTCCCCTTAAATCAGGAATACATAAACCAAAAAGACCCAAAGCCAATAAAATCAGACCCCAGAGATTCACCTTCTTTTCACCAAACACCGGAATCCAGGAGCGAACGAAAAAACCTTGAGTCAAAGCTAAAATAAAACCAATATAGGCAAAACCCAAGCTGGATAAAGATTGAGGCCAATCAAATTGATCTTTCATCAATAAAAACAAAGGAGCCTCCACTAAGGTAAGCCCTATAGACAAAATAAAAAAGAGAAACAAAAGTTTCCTCATTGATGAATCCTTTAAAGCAATAGAAAATCGATGAAGGTAAGAAGTTTCCGGTTTGTCAGAAATTTTCGAATAACTTTCCTTGATTTTAAAAATAGCCGCTAACAAACCTAATAAACAAAATATAGAGGCCCCTAAAGCCACAATCCCTTGATTGTAGGAAGCAAGCACCCCCCCCAACAAAGGTCCAATAACAAAGCCCAAACCAAAGGCGGCTCCTACAAGGGCCATATTTTTGGAACGATTATCTCTTTCAGTTAAGTCAGATATAAAGGCAAAAGAAGTGCTGACACTCACCCCCACAGCTCCTGCAAAAGCTCTGGATAAAAACAAATGAAGTAAAGAAGGAGATAAATAAAACCATAAATAAGAAAGAGAGGTACAAATAATACTGAGTAGTAAAACAGGTCTTCGTCCTATACGATCACTCCACCTTCCCCAGAAAGGACTTACCAAGCACTGCACAGCTGAGTAAATACTCATCAAAAGTCCTACTTGCAAAGCATCTGCTCCATAGTGCCTGGCCATATATGGAATCACAGGGATCATCATCCCCAAAGCTGACAGTTCCATTAAGACCGCCAAAAAGACCCAAGTAATTTGAGAAGAATTTTTCATACTATTTAAAGGTATCCGTCACAAAATCTCTGATTGATTTAAGAGAACTTAACATTATTCATTTTTTAAGTCTAAACTAAATTTTCCACTGTTTGGAAATTAAAAAATATAGATCTTCAAAGACTTTTTGAGTAAAATGCCTATAAAATAGTTTGAAATTAGACAAATCATCCTGGATACTTATGGGATGCATTCACTTTTTAAATATACCTTTCTTATTGGAATAGTACTTGGAACTTCATCCAGTCTGGCAGAGCTTTTACTTCCTCAAAAACGTATTCCCAGAAACCATTCTTTGTTTGTCGATTTTTCTACTGACATGTTTTACTCACACAGCAACTTTGATAATGAAGGCTTTCTCGAAAATCTCGCAGACCCGAACTATATTACTTTTTTTAATTATAAATTTCACTTGATCTATACTCCATCTTCATGGGTGCATATTGAACCCTACATCCATGCACAAACCCATATCGTTCAAAAAGAAAACCATACGGACTATTTACCTTTTAGACCTACAACAGCCGGACTGAAATTAAGCTCTTTTATCAACACACCTTTTGCTGTTTTCTCTCCTGAAATAGATTTCTCCTACCCTTTAGATAGTCAAAAGGATGGAATCTCACGTATCATTACTAATGATGGAGTAATAAAACTAACTCCAGCTTTATTAATACACTTTGCTTTTTTAGGTTCTTTTATTCCTTTTGGAAAAATAGCTTATCAATATAGGCAGGATCTTTCCAGTTTACTGATCTATCATGCAGGTTTTATGTATCAGGATAATATTTGGGAAATTGGTGCTTTATTTGGAGGTTTCTCCAGTCTTATAAAAGATCAAAATCCAAATAGAAGACATCGTTTTTTAAATCAATTTAATGCAGGCAGTTTGAAATTTTACTCTGCAGATCCTAATACTCTTGGAACCACTTTTTGGATGGATTTAAAGTTAAGTAAAAAAACACAGATTTTTGTCCATTATGGATTCAACTTTCTTGGTTTAAACTATGCTCAAGGACATAGTTTCAATATAGGGCTGAGACGTGGTTTTGTAAAAGCAAGATCTCCATATAAATACAGAAGAGATGTTCATGATTTCGAAGAAAGAACAGAAGATATGGAATCTATATTCAACGAAAGCGATGATTCTTCTATATCTCCATATTAAACAGAAAAAAGTTTTGACTTCCAAAAGAGACCATTGTTAAACTTTACTAACTCTTATTTTCAATAAACAAGGAGAGAAATTATGAAAAAAATATTAATAACAAGTTTAATTCTTTGTGGCTTATATGCTCAGGCAGGTATGGGTTCAGGAGATAATTTCATTGCTTTACAAGCAGGTTTAAGCACTGATAATTTTAATAGGATTGAACTTGAAGATAGCCGATTCGTTTTAAGTTATGGCATGAGTATTGAATCTCAAGGAGATTACTTCGGATTTGCTGAATTAGGCATCAAAGCCCCAGTGGCTTTACTATCTCTTAAGTATGGCTATGAATTTATGAGACACGACACTTTTTCTTTTGGAGCAGATATAGCGATACTGCTTGGAATATCTGGAAAATCTCTTCGTAGCAGTATGATGATGAATAATGTAGCATTAGGCAATGAAGTGGGAGTTTTTGTAAAAATGGAAGCAACAGATGATATTTCAGTTTTTGTCCGAGGCGGCGCCTTACATGAAACAGACTTCAATTACTTAAATAATCTTAAAATAATGCCTTTTGCAGATATCGGTATTCAATACAACTTATAAAATATTTAAGCGGCTATGATGAAAAACCTACTTATACTAAGTTTATTGCTCTGTGGTCTATATGCCAAAGCAGATATGCACTCAAAAATCAAAAAAATTTTATTGATATCTATGGAGGGATGAGTGTCGGAGGTATACGTGCACTATCTATATTTAGTTTAGGATACGGAAGACACATAACAAATTCTAATTCTTATTTGGGCTTCATTGGAATGAACTTAGGATCTATAGGAATTAATAAATCAATACTACCAATTTTTACCGAAGTTAAATATGGCTATGAATTTATGAGACAAAATACTTTTTCTTTTGGTTTGGATATTTTAGCTTTAATCATAAAAGCTAGAACAGTCAGATTGGAAACACCACCCTATGTGCTTAGCTCTGAAACTTTTAAAGTAGGTATTGGAGGCGGCTTTGATGCTTATCTGCGCACAAAAGTTACAGAATCTATTTCTATCCTCCTAAAAACAGGAGGATGGGTTATTATGCCTTCTGATCCTGTGCTCTATATCACACTGGGTGCTCGATATCATTTTTAATTAGTCTAAAAAAGGAGACTTTTTTTATAAGAAACGGGTTAAGCAACAGAAAGATTGGCAATGGATTTCTCTTTATAAGGTGAAGGAACTAAAGCGTGTTCAAAGACTTCATCTAAAGTTTCAACAAAGATAAACTCGATATTTTCTTTAAGTTCTTTTAAAGTTAAATCCACTTCTCCATTTTCTTCATCTTCTAAATCATGTTGGTTATTTTTTGGAAGAATCATATATTTAATACCGTGGCTCAAAGCCGCCAAAGCCTTTTCCTTAACACCTCCCACTGGCAATACTTGACCCTGAAGACCAATTTCACCTGTCATAGCAATATCCCGACGAACAGGAGTTCCCGTAATCAGTGAAATTAAGCAAGTGGCCAATGTCACCCCTGCAGAAGGACCATCTTTTGGAACTGCACCCGCAGGCAAATGAATATGCACTTCATTAGATCTAAACCAGGAAGGAGGAATACCCAAACGCTCTGAGTAAGAACGAACATAAGAAAAAGCCGCTTTAGCTGATTCTTCCATTACTTTGCCCAACTGCCCTGTTAAAGTGAAACCACCTTTGCCAGATAACTTAATACATTCAACATATAAAATTTCACCACCCACTTGTGTCCAAGCCAAACCTGTTGCAATACCCACTTTATCTTCTTTCAGCTGATCCTCTTTAAAAAACTTAGGCTTTCCAAGCAACGATTTAATAACATCAGGGGTCACCATTGTAGATTTCTCCTCACCCATTACAATTTTCTTAGCCACTTTTCTACAAAGAGATCCCACTTCTCGTGTTAAATTTCTCAAACCCGCCTCTTTCGTATAACGGCTAATTAAAAACTCAAGACCTTGGCTAGTAAAAGATAAAAATTTATCCTCAACCCCTGAGGTTTCCATTTCTTTTTTGACAATATACTTTTCTGCAATTTGAAGTTTTTCATTCGGCGTATAACCAGGTATTTGAATAGTTTCCATTCGATCCCTTAAAGCCAAAGGAATATTTTCAAACATATTAGCTGTGGCAATAAATAAAACATGACTCAAATCAAAACTGGCATTTAAATAATGATCTTTAAAAGAGTTGTTTTGTTCAGGATCCAAAACTTCCAACATAGCGGCCGCAGGATCCCCTCTAAAATCAGAGCCTAATTTATCCAATTCATCCAAAACAATAATAGGATTCTTAGATTGCACCTGTTTTAAAGCTTGAATAATTTTACCAGGCATGGCTCCTACATAAGTTCTACGATGCCCCCTGATTTCTGCTTCATCTTTAATCCCGCCTAAAGCCACACGAGCATATTTTCTTCCAATAGACCTGGCAATGCTTTGCCCTAGAGAAGTCTTTCCAACCCCTGGAGGACCTACAAAACATAAAATAGGAGCTTTTGCAGATTGATCTGGCTTCAAACGACGAACAGCCAAAAACTCTAAAATACGTTCTTTCACTTTGTTTAAACCAAAATGATCCGCATCTAAAACTTTTTTTGCATTTTCAAGTTCCAAATAATCTTCAGTAAATTTATTCCATGGAAGAGCACACATCCAATCCAAATAACCTCGAATGATAGAAGCTTCGGAAGCTTCCGGATGCATTTTCTCCAAACGATACAGATTCTTCTTAACTTCTTTTTCTACATCTTCGGGCATTTGAGCTTGAGCAATTTTTTCAGACAGCTCTCTTATTTCTTCAGACCTGGAATCCCTCACATCCATACGATGAGAAGGATATTGAACTTGAGGATTGTCTTGTTGAGAGTGCTGACCAAGTTGTTTATGAACCATATTTTTAATACGATTTTGCATTTGTGAAATTTCAATCTCTTTCGCCAAGAAAGTATGAAGCAACATCATCCTCTCAATAGGATCAAAGGTTTCCAATATCTTTTGCATATCCAAAACTTTAAGATTGAGATTGCCTGTAATTAAATCTGTCAAACGGCCAGGATCCATCACCTGATGTAAAATATTAACTAAATCCGGAGAAAAAGTTTGCTGTTCAAATTCAGAGAGTTGTTTAATAGCTTGTCTGACTTGTGCAATTAAGTTTTGAGCTTTGTCATCCACAGTCACACTTTGTTCTTCAATAGTTTTAATATGGACTGTTTGACAAACATCATCCAATTCACACTTCTCAATGACTCCTCGACAAAGACCTTGGACTAAAATTTTCATTTTTCCATTTTTTAATTTTCTCATTCTCATTACAATGGCGGCCACGCCGACTTTATAAATAGAATCTTCTGTTATAATAGATGTATCAGGGTCTTTTTGTGATGTTAAAAAAACAATACGGTTTGTTTTTAAAGCTTCTTCTACAGATTTTTTCGAACTGTTTCTTCCTATATATAATGAAAGGAGCATGTAAGGAAAAGGAGTTGTCTCTTTAATAGGCAGTAAAGGGAGTGTTTTGGGAATATCTATTTTATGATCCATTAAATACTAGTCCTTTCATAAAGTATCTTATAGAAAACTGTTCGGAAAATATGAAAGGAGTCTTTAGGTTTTCTGAGATGAAAATATAGCTTAAGGATCCAGATGAACGATTTGTTTGTTCTTGACACTAAAGTTGGTAATTGGATAAACAAATTCCCGACTTTCTGATATTTTTATTCGTCCTATTGGAGAGTCTAGGTTTTTAAGTTGAGCTAAGGCTTCCTGTAAATCCTCTCTGGACTCTTTACCAGATGAGATAACTTGTCTTAGGGCCAGAGCAGATTGATAAGATAAAAACTCAAATAAACCTGGATCATATTTAAACACTTCTTTAAATTTTATAAAAAATGCTGACTTTTTAAATTGAGGATGCGAAACAATCAAAGCATCTGCAAAGACAGCCCCTTCTATTTGTTCTTTTTTTTGTTTCAACAAACGTGGAGAATTCCACAAACCAGGGCCGGCCAAAGTCACTCCTTCTATATTTTGAAAAGACATATAAGGAGCAATATGATGTAAGGTTTTTATTGAATCAGGAATAAACAAGACTGAAAAATCCACTACTGGAGGTAAAAGATTTTTTAGTTGTTTTTGACTTCTCTTTGGTCTTTTTTTTGAAAACCAATTTTGAAGTTGCTCTCGATATTCCTCATCCCGATCTTCAAAATAATAAGTCCCCGTTAACCTCCTAACAGAGTCATTGAAATCCACCTCACCAGGCTTATATGTTTGAGCTCCAACAATATTTCCTCCTTTTGAAGTAACATAGTTCCAAAATAAATTAGTGTATCCAACTCCAAAAGGATCATTGGGATACAAAACAGCAAAATCTTTATGACCTTGTTCATCCATTAAAGTGTTTACAAGACTTTGAATAATATGCTTGGCAGATACTGCATTTTGAAATACGAAAGATTTTTGATGAGTTAAACCAGATTTTTGCGATAACACAATAAGTGGAATCATAAAATCCTGAGAAAATCTCGATAAAGAATCGGCCACTTGAGATACCACTCCACCGACAACACCAATAGCCCTATGTTGAATAACAATCTCCCTCATTGATTCTCGAATAAAATGAGCGCTTCCTTTAGAATCCACAACAGCCAATTGAAAATCAGAAGGTTTTTCATCATATAAACCCAAACCCAGCTGTAACCCATTTAAACAACGAATACCAATTCGCTTATGAGCGCCTGTCAAAGGCAAAACAGCACCAATGGTTTTTACATTGACTTGTGTTCGTGCAATGAGAGCTTGAATATATTGTCGCACTCTTTCTTCCATCTGAGTATTTTGATGAGTGTAATTTAATAATTCTTTAAATTGAGAAAGAGCTTTTCTAAATTTTCTATTTTTCACAAAATTTTGAGCTGTTTTGAAAAGAAGTAAATCATATATGTCAGAAAACCGATCATCTTCCTGCAGTTTTAGAATTTCTGAATCATTTAAACTTTGAATGATGGAAACTGCGATTTCTCTGGCCTTCTGTTTTTTATCCAAAGAAGAGTGATAACGAATCATCCGGCTTAATATATACAGCTCTTTTTGAGGATCTTTAATTTTTTGAACACTGAAAAGCTTCCATTGTAAGTACAAGCTTTTCAGTTGTATGTCTGAAGGATGTTCCTCTGATATTTCTTTTAATTTTTCCAAAGCTCTTTGAAAATCTTTCATCTTATACAAAGTCAGGGCTATGTAAAATTGAGCATAAGGAAATGTGGAGCTTTGTAATTCCTCTTCTTGTTTAAATAACTTTTGAGCTTCCTTATATTTCCCTTGTTTAAAAAGGGTTTTCCCCTTGGATAAAAACTTACCAGTTGTTTCTTTGTCTGAAAGAACAACTTTCTTTACAGGCCTTCTAACATCTTTAATATTCTGATATTGCTTTTCAAGAAATGTACACGAACAAAGCAAGACACAGGCTAAGAAGCCTGCCTGAGCAGTAGTTTTTGCACTTGAATATTGAACTGCGCGACAGAGGGAGGCATGACCTCTCTCATTTTGAATTCTCTGAGCCATTGCTTATCTTCCTCAGTGATTTGAGAAGGAATGTCAATACAGATTTCCAAAATTAGATCACCACGCTTTATTCCATCCTCTAGGAAAAGGCCTTGATTTTTCAAAATAAGTAAAGAGTTAGACTGTGTTCCCGGTCGAATTGAAATTTTTGCTCGACCAGTCAAAGTTGGAATAGTCATCTGTGTTCCCAAAACAGCATCACTTATAGAGATAGGAACTTGCATCACTAGGTTTTGCTGATCACATCTAAAGAGCGGATGTTTTTTTATCTTGATTTCAACAAACAAATCTCCTTTTTTACTGCCTTTTTGATGGCTTTGCCCTATCAATCTTAATTTCTTTCCTGACTCAATTCCTTTAGGCACTTTGATAGTTAATTGTTTTTTTTCTTTAGAATTATTACACATCCTATTAAATACAATTTGTTTCTCACAACCCATATGAACTTCTTCCAAATTCAGCTCCATCACAATAGAAGCATCTAACAATTCTTTTGGTGGAGGAGGAGATTTAGTCTTTCTATTTTGAGTGGTGTTTTGCTTTGCATGAAACGAATGGGCTTGAAAAGAGTCCGTATGTAAAACTTTTCTGGATTGATCATACTCCTTCCTTTTTCCCTCATTAGAAAGCACATTATAAGCTTCTGAAATTTGTTTAAACTTTTCTTCAGCTTCATCTGATTGATTTTTATCTGGATGAAATTGAGAAGCCAATTTTCGATAGGATTTACGAATAGCTTGTTTGGTAGAGGCAGGAGAAACATTTAAAATACGATAATAATCTTTCATCATTCCTCACTTTTTTGAGACTCTTTATTTTGAGAGTTTTTACTGACAATAACTTGTGCAGGTTGAACCAATCTGTCATGAAGTTGATACCCTCTTCTACAAATATGCAAAATAGTGTTTTCCGGGTGTTCCTTATTTTCTTCTACACTAACCACTTCATGTAAATTAGGATCAAACAAACCCTTTGGGGTAATCTCTGTCACACCATGCTGTTGTAAAATTTTAATAAATTTGAAATGAAGTATTTCCACTCCCTTTTTAAAGTTTTCAAAATCCTTATTCTCCCAATTCTTTTCCATCGCTCGATTAAAATCATTTAAGAAATTTAAAGTCAAATCCTGGAAAAAACTAAAAGAAGAATATTTAACTGCTTGCTCTTTTTCTTTTTGATTAATTCTTTTAAAATTAGCAAATTCAGCTTGAAGGTAACGATAAGACTTGTTGAGCTCTTCTAGTTCTTTGAGGCTTTTTTCCAACTCTTTATTTTTGATTTGAGGTTTTTTTAAAATACTTTTCTTAAGTATAGAAGCTTTAGAAGATTTCTTCTTAAGATTAGATGGAATGTGAGGAACATCCTTGTTAGATTCACTTGAAGATGGATGTTGGTCTTTATTAACAGCTTCAAATGAATTTTTCTTTGAATCTTTTTGATTTTCCATAAGTAACCTTAATACTTAAGTTTTCATCCTGGTTATCAACTTTTCGGTTCATTATTCCCCGAACATAAGCTGAGAAACAATGAAAGAGCTCACCCTATCCTAATACTCAGCAAGCAAATAAACCTGCCCTTAAGTTCTAATATCAAGTTATCTTTACACCGCATCTTAAAGAAAAATGAGCTATTTTGAATAAAAAATGATTATAATGGAGTTTTAAAAGATTATGACAGTAGAAGAAATATTTAAGTCTATTATGTTAGAAGGTTTAAATCGAATGCGCATTGAAGTTTCTCTGCCCGTTCAAAATTATCTCGGAAACCTGTTGCATTCTTATATCCAGTCAGACCACTTATTTGAAACAGACATAGATTCAGGTAAAAAAAATCTTACACCTTTGGCACAAATTTATTTAAAAGCACAAAAAGTTTCACTCTCAGAAAGACTTTTCCTTTTAAAACAAGTGGGTGATAGAAGTCTTTATTTAGGAGGTTTCTTCAGAGAATCTTTAAACAAACAACTCATCAGCCCGAATTATTATTTTCATATAGGTCAAGGAGCTTATGACAGCCTTGCAGACCACCACCTTGAAGAAGAAATATTTCGAGAACTTTCTTACCATTTTATTGATCTCATGGATGTCCTTTCTTATATTGCTTGTAAGCACTCTATTCGAACGGACGAAGATTTAATGAAAGTTTGTGTAAAATACTTAAAAACAGGATCTAAAATTGCCGGCTATCAACTGGAAGATCATGGTTTTTCAGTGGAAAAAAATAATAAACCTCACTAAGATTTTTTATTTGCTTTCTATTTAAAAAGCCGATAATTTTCCACTTATGTTTTCTATTGGTATCTTTGAACTCCTTATTATATGTGCTTTAGCTTTGATTGTCTTAGGGCCAGAGAAGTTTCCAAAATTAGCTAAAGAATTAGCACGTCTTATTCACCAGCTTAGATCTGTAAAGGATGATATTCATCACCAAGTCTCTTCTATTCAAAAAGAATCCTCTGCAACTTCTCAAGAACTAACAAAAAAGCACAATGTCAAAAAGTAACCCTT
Source organism: Bdellovibrionales bacterium (assembly GCA_965197855.1). Taxonomy (GTDB): domain Bacteria; phylum Bdellovibrionota; class Bdellovibrionia; order Bdellovibrionales; family UBA1609; genus JAPPLG01. The sequence goes on along the minus strand of OZ240230.1, from coordinate 871,481 downwards.
CCATGAGTTTAACCCATCATTTAACTGAGCTAAGAACTCGATTAATTTTTTGTTCCATTTTTTTTACTCTTGCTTTTATTGTATGTTGGTTTTTTAGCGAAGACATTTTAAGATGGATCGCACAGCCCATTTCACCTTATTTAAGTCAAAGTGAAGGCCATCTTATTTTTACAGCTCCAATGGACGAATTTTTGGCTCATATTCGAGTGGCTTTATTTGGCGCTCTGGTTTTAAGTTTTCCTATGCTGATGTTTCATGTATGGAAATTTTTATCTCCAGGGCTTTATAAAAAAGAAAAAATATTTCTTATATCCTTGCATTTAACATCTAATCTTTTATTTTTTGCTGGTATTTTATTTATTTATTTTATTGTATACCCTCTTTCATTCAAATTCTTGATGAATGTCGGCTCTTCTATGGCTTTGATCTCTGTTAAAGAATATTTGTCTTTCTTCATTCTTACGACTTTAATCTTTGGTTTATTATTTGAAACCCCTCTTATTATTTTAGGATTAGTTTGGATAGGTATTTTAAATGTTAAACAATTAAAACAAGGGCGACGCCACGCCATTGTTATTTTAGCTGTGCTTTCAGCTGTGGTGACTCCTCCAGATATTCTGAGTATGATATTTTTGATGGTTCCTCTTTATTTACTCTATGAACTAGCTATCTTTACAGCAGATATATTAATTTCACATAAAAAATAACTATTTTTTATCCCACTTTTATACATGCTTAAAAAGCTTTTTATACATAAGAAAGCAATTTAATTGAGTTTTTGAAAACCAAAATCGAACATATCTTTAGTTTTTGTGTAAAAACTATTGACATCAAAGCTGAAAAACTTAACTTTCACTTCATTACAGCAAACAAGTTTTTTAATACTTCAGAGGAATAAAATGTATAACAAAAAAAGCATTATTGCACTAGTTCTTTTATCTTCCAACATCACAGATGCCTCATCAACAACATGTGAATCAACAATACAAAGATTAGATAATAAGCCATCCTTAAAAGTCATAATTCCAACACCTAGATTTACTCAAAGATTAAGAGAAGCAACAATAGCAGATGATCAAGCCTTAGTAACAAGCATTGCCACTTTTCTAAAACAAAATCTCGATAATGAAAATTTTGCTGATGAACAATTAGATTTGCGTGAGACACTTCCTGGACAAGTGATTTTTATGGGTCCGAATATCATGGTAAAACATTTACAACGTGTGAATACATCTGAAGATTTTATGTTATTAGTAGAACATATTGTAGGTTACGATAATTATAGAAACGATTTACGAGGAGGACCTTTCAACTCTCTTTTTTATACACTTATTGATTTAGAAGCAGTCTCCAAATTTTTTAAATTAAAACCCTCTGAAAATGAGCAAATGAAATTTTTAAAAGCAACTCAAAGATGGGGTTCACCCGAAGTTATTGGAGAAACTGTGCATCTTATTATACAAACTCCTCAAACACCTGAATTATTTATCGAAGCAACAAAGGCTGAAGAAAAATTATTACAATCTGATGTTACTCACTTGTTAAACTCTACAAACCCCGGAACAAAAGAAGAAATGGATATTTTTTATTCTATAAATAAATCTGAAGGAGTCTTAAAAGACAATTTAGACAAATTCTTTAAACTCAATCCTACAATTGAACAAGAACTAGAATTAATGGACATCGTTAGTTCCCATGTATTGAAACAAAATCTTTTAAAGAGAATAGTTGAGCAGGTAAATACTCCAGAACAATTTATCGAAATCGCAGAGTTAATTGTAGAAACCTCAGAAGAACTATTGCAACCCCATTTGGCAGATATATTTTTGAGATCAAATCCTACTATTGATCACGGTATAGCTTTAATAAAGAATCTTAAACCCGGAGAATTAAAACAAGTTATTTTCAATGGAATGCTTGAACGAGTGAATGAACTGGAAGAAGAAAAACTACTCAGGAATGCTTTCAACTTACCTTACTTTAGTGATAAGAATGTTGTAGAGTTAAGTAGTGAAGAAGCCCCTCATATAATTAGAGAATTAAGTAATAAAAAATTTCAGCGTTGGTTAAATCACGGCGTTAATATTGAATTCGCCACTGATGAAATACTAGAAGGCAGAAAAATTGATGATTCTATTGTTCATCAATTAAGCCCCGACTACGCTCCCAAAACCATTCAAAAACTAGATGATACACAATTTGAAATTTGGTTAGATCAAAATTCTTCCGAAGTTACAGATCAAATACTTAAAAATAGGATAACTACTGAAACTTCTTAAAAAAATTAGTGCAATGCACGTATCAACAAAACTGATTAAATAAAAAATCCTGAAAGTTACAAATTAAATACTGAAAATATAGAGTTATTCAAAACGTTAATTCTGTTCGAAAAATTTTCGGCCGTACACTCGGGGAAAAGGAATGGCTTCCCGAACATGTTCTAAACCACAAATCCAACAAATTAAACGTTCCATGCCTAATCCAAAACCAGAATGTGTGAAAGACCCATAACGTCTTAAATCCAAATACCATTCAAAATCTTTCTGATCCAATTTATGATGCTGAATAGCTTTAAGCAAAACATCTATATTGGTTTCTCTTTGCCCTCCACCAACAAGCTCTCCATAGCCTTCTGGAGCCAGTAAATCACAACTTAAAGAATAACCCTCTTTCTTATCCTGTTTCATATAAAAAGCTTTTACCTGAGAAGGATAATGATGCACAAAAACAGGCTGATCATAAAGAGAGCTAATTAAAGTTTCATCAGCTCCTCCAAAATCAGAGCCTTTATTAAATTGAGGGTTTTTCTTTATTAAATGTTCACAAGCTTCTTCATAGTGAAGTTTTGGGAAGGGAGTTTTAATTTTTTCCAAAGAGCTTAAATCCCTTCCTAACACCTTTAGCTCTTCCTTTGCATTTTTTAAAATATATTGAACAATAAAAGTTACAAACTCTTCAATAACCTGCATATTTTGATTCAAATCACAAAAGGCCATTTCAGCTTCACACATCCAAAATTCCATTAGATGTCTTCTTGTACTGGATTTTTCCGCTCGAAAAGTAGGACTTAAACAATACACCTGATTAAAAGCGGCGCTTGCCGCTTCCAAATACATTTGACCACTTTGACTTAAATAAAGAGAGTCCATAAAATCTGTTTGAACTTCAAATAAAGTTGAAGTCCCTTCACAAACAGTGGGAGTAAAAATAGGTGGATCTATCTGTGTAAAATTCTTATTATCAAAAAATTGATGAATCGCATGAACAACATGATGGCGAATGCGAAGAACAGCATGGGGTTTTTTAGAGCGCATCCACAAATGTCTGTGATTCATTAAGAAATCAATCCCATGTTCTTTTTTAGAAATAGGATAAGATTCAGATGTGGAAATTAAATGGACATCTGAGATCTGTATTTCAAAATTATCCTTCCATTTTTTAACGACACCTTGAACCTCAATAACACTTTCTTGTGTGAGTTTTTCACATATTTCAAATGCATTTTTTGTTTCTTCACTGTATTCCAAAACACACTGAGTGATCCCTGTACCATCTCTCAATAAAATAAAGCGGATTTTACCACTGGAACGCAGGTTATAAACCCAGCCTTTCAGTTGAACCTTCTGATTGACAGAATGACCTAAATCTGAAATAAACATTTTATTATTTCACAACCTTTTTTGGATTCTTCATTCCCAATGAACTGAATGAATTGATAATAAAAATCATGCTTATTAAAGTCAATAAAAGATGTCGTAAGAAAACCAGAGTTTTTTATGTTAGAAAAATCTAAAATTTTAATTTCCGCTCAACCTAGTCAAACTCGAGCGGTCCATCTGAAAGAAGACTCTATCATTCAATTTCTCACCAATATCCAACCTACTTTAGTAGGTTCTATCTATAAAGGGAAAGTGACTAAGGTGTTGCCTGGAATGGGAGCTTGTTTCGTAGATATTGGTTTAGAGCGTGATTGTTTCTTATATGTCAAAGAACTGCTCCCGTTTAAATCAGAAGACGGAATAGAGCAAAAGCCAAATATCCAAGATATAAAAACCAATCAAATGATTTTAGTACAAGTGATTAAAGACTCTATATCCTCCAAAGGCCCTCGTCTTTCTATGCAAATTAGCCTGCCGGCTCCTTACTTAATCTATATGCCTTATTCCAGTGGTATTGGAGTTTCCAAAAAGATCGAAAATGAAGAAGAAAGAGAAAGAATCATAAATAATATTAAAGCATTAAATCCAAGTGGAGGGGTGATTGTGCGAACAAAAGCAGAAGGACGTTTGGATTTCAAAAAAGATTTAAACAGTTTACAAAAATTATGGGAAAATATTCAAAAAAAGCAAACACGAAAAACAGCTGGCCTTGTCTATGAAGAAATTTCTCCTGAAATTCAAATAGTTAGAGATGAACTACATTCTCCACAAGATCAAGTATGGATAGATAATAAAGAAATACACACCAAAGCCATAACATTTGTAAAAGAATTTATGCCGGAATTTAAAAAAAATATTCAGTTTTATGATAAAATCCCCCCCCTATTTGAAAAGTTTAATATTGAAAAAAAACTCTCCCATGCTCTTAAGAGAACTGTGTATTTAAAATCCGGAGGATCTATTGTCATTGATGAAAATGAGGCTCTAGTCAGTATAGATGTGAATACATCCAAATTCTCAGGTAAAAAATCTCAAGAAAAAACTATTTTAAAAACAAACTTAGAAGCTGTAAAAGAAATAGCCAAGCAACTCAGAATTAGAAATTGTGGAGGCATTATTGTTATTGACTTGATTGATATGACTGAAAAAACTTCAAAAACCAAAGTGATGAAAGAGTTGGAAAAAGAATTGGAGCAGGACCGAGCTTATACTGAAGTTGTGTCTCTTTCACCTCTTAACGTCATTCAAATGACTCGTAAAAGAACTAGACCCTCCCTTAGAGCCTCTCTATGTCGTCCCTGTGAGTTTTGTGAGGGACAAGGCTGGATTAAATCCCCCCATACAATAGCCAGTGAAATTTTTCGAAACATCCAAAGCACTTACGGAGACAATAAAGGCTTGTGGAAAACAAAATCCACAAAACTACAGGTCACATCTCACCCTTCTGTCCACTCCTGGATACAAGAAAATGGAGCCTCTGATCTGGAGTATTTGAAAAAAAAATACCGTGTTATACTGCAACTTAAAGAAGATAAAACTTATTCTCCCTCATATTTTGAATTCCATGAATCGTAAAAAGTTGACAAAAAGCAAGTTTTTATGAGAGAAGTTGCTCTCTCCTAGAGGAATATTATGATTTCTACTATTTTAGTTGGTAATAAGCAGTTTTCAGTCTGTCTTGGTTCCCGTTTAAGGGTAGAAAGGCTTAAGCTGAAACAAGGGGATCTTTGGCTCGGAAAAGAAGTTCTAGCTATTCAAAACGACAGTGGAGAGGCTATTTTTGGAGAGCCTTTTATCAGCAAAGCTCAAGTAAAAGCACGAATTGTACGACATGGAAAAGCTAAAAAAGTCTTAATACTCAAAAAAAACAGGAGAAAAGGCTATCGCAGAACTCTAGGGCACAGACAACAGTTTACTGAAATCCATATTGAGGCTTTGTCTGATTCTACCGGTCAGTGGATTACACAAAAACCTCAAAAATCATCTTCTGCTACAGAAAAAGCCAAGGTAACAGCAAAACCTCAAAAACCATCTTCTGCTACAGAAAAAACCAAGGTAACAGCAAAACCTCAAAAACCATCTTCTGCTACAGAAAAAACCAAAGTAACAGCAAAACCTCAAAAAAAATTGCAAAAAAGAAGAACAACAACTATAAAAAAAACAACAGCTAAAAAACCAGTGAAAAAAAGAGGTTCATAGATGGCATCAAAGAAAGCTTCAGGAAGCACGAAAAACGGAAGAGATTCGAAGGGACGCCGCCTGGGTGTCAAACGTTTTGGAGGAGAAGAAGTCCTACCTGGAACCATTATTATTCGACAAAGAGGCTCTCGTTTTTATGCTGGACAAAACGTAGGTGTTGGAAAAGATTTTACTTTGTTCGCTTTAAAAAAAGGACGAGTTTTTTTCAAACAATTTAATCGAAAAAAATCCACAGTTTATGTACAATAAAATAGTATGACCCGTAAAATCCGTTTAAAAGTCAGCTCTGGAAAAGGCGGTAGAGGGTGTTTAAGCTTCGCTTCGTCTCGACGAAAAATAAGAGGAGGGCCAGATGGAGGAAATGGAGGCCAAGGCGGAGATGTATGGATACAAGTCAATAAAAGAAAAAACTCTTTATCTCACCTAAAAAAAAATAAAATTTATCAAGCTAGTGATGGGCAGCCTGGAGGATCCAGACGTAAAACAGGACGTAAAGGAGCAAATTTAATTATTGAAGTACCGCTTAACACTTGGCTAAAAACCAAAAATTTTGAAATTTTAATTAGTGAAGATGAGCCTTATCTTCTAATTAAAGGAGGACGAGGCGGAAGAGGCAATCATTACTTTAGAAATAGCGTAAACCAAGCTCCCAGTAAAGTGGGACCATTCGGAAAAAGTCAAATCTTGGAAATTGACTTAAAGGTTAAAGAACAAAACATAATATGAAAAAAAGAATCGGCATACTCGGAGGTAGTTTTGATCCTCCTCATAAAGGTCACAGATGGGTTATAGAAACCTGTATCAATCAACTGAATCTAAATTCCATTTATGTGATCCCATCTTATCAAACTCCCAATAAAACCTTCTCTCAAGTAAGCCCTGAAGATCGCCTAAAAATAATCATAGATACTGTGAAAGATATACCTAAAACCAAAGTATTGGACATTGAAATAAACCGAGGAGGAGTGAGTTACACCATAGATACTTTAAATCAACTCTCTTTTGATGAAGATGAAGTGTATTTAATTATAGGAGAAGAATTACTATTTCAGCTTCATACTTGGAAAAATTTTGAACAAATTATCAATAAAGTAAATTTAATTATTTTATCCCAAACTGATTTTAAAAAGAAAAAAAATTGGCCTGTTATTTTCCAAAAATATTTAAAGAAATTAGATAAAAACAAAGGGGAACTTCATACAGGAAGAGAAATTAACTTGATAAAAACTGATCAATTTCAAGATATTTCCTCCACTCAAATTAGAAATAAACTTAAATTAGGCTTGCCTATTTCAGAAATGTTATACCCTTCAACCCTTCCATTGGTTCAAAAATATTATAAACATCTGCTAAACACATCTCAAAATCAAATCTTTGATGATATTATCAATTTTCTTAAAGATAAAGGGGCGCTTAATCCTCAGTTTTTTCAATTTAGAGAAAACATTTATGAATCCATCCTAGTGACATCAGGTTTAAATACCAGACACGTACGATCCTTGTCCTTAGGAGTGCAAAGCTACATTCACAAAATGTATGGAATATTTCCTCAATATATTGAAGGAAAGGGTTTATCTCAATGGGTTGTCTTAGATTACGATTTTTTAATCATCCATATTTTTTATGATTATTTAAGGCAGTACTATCAATTAGAAGATTTATGGCAAAAACGCTCCTTTAAACACAAGTAATTGAATTAAAGCTTGGCGTGTATTTGAACACACTCATAGTTCTACTCTTTGACGGAGAGAGTGAGATTCGCCCACTACGGTCATTCGCCTCACGCTCATTCCCTGCGTAGGCTCCCTTCATTCTCTGATCAAAGCATCCAAGTTTTGATCCCTCATGACAAAAGCTGTTGCTTTTATCATGAGTCATTCATTCACTTCGAATCCCATACCATCTTTGTTCTTTATTTTAATTTCAAATACACTGGCGTGTATTTGAACACACTCATAGTTCTACTCTTTGACGGAGAGGGTGAGATTCGAACTCACGAGACCCGCGAAGGTCTGCTGGTTTTCAAGACCAGTGCAATCGACCACTCTGCCACCTCTCCATTTTGAAACAGTACAGTTAGTTAAATTATCCTCTATAGACACTGAAATCAATATAAGAGAATAAGTGTTATTGACAGAAAAGCAGCATATTGTTTAAATTTTTAAGGATTTTCAGGTGTAGCTCAGTTGGTAGAGCAGGTGGCTGTTAACCACCCTGTCGGGGGTTCGAGTCCCTCCACCTGAGCCAAAAAAGAGGAAGGTCGACAGGCCTTTCTTTTTTTTTCTTAGAGGGACTCGAAGTGAGTGAACGACTTGTGTTGAATACGACAGTGTTCAATACAAGGCAGAAAATCCGGATGATTTTCTGAGAGAACGAAACGAGCCTACGCAAGTTGTGAACTGGAGGTGAACAACTTGTGAAGAGATTCCTGCCTTCGCAGGAATGACATAAAGAAATAGAAGCGCTGTAAAAATAGGGTTATTGAAATACTTCTATTGATTGGTTTGGCTATTCAAAAGTTCTTCTACACATATCTTACCTACACGTAGATTACTGATATGACAGCTCTTAAATTCTTTATCAACCTTATTTAAAAAGAACATGATTGTACCATCCTCAAAATATTCTATCGCGCTAGCATTTCGCATATTTATTTCATAACAGTTGAGAATGGGTTCCGATTTATCAAAATCAAAAAAACTATATGTAGTATTTATACAAGAAATCCAATTCTGATTTTCTTCTGAACGCCCTTGATGTTCCTCCGAAGCACTTTGCTCTCCCAATGCATTGAAGCTTTCCAAAAACCTAACAACAGAAGACAATATACCTTCTATATGCTCCTCAAAATCATTTCTATCTCCGCCTTGAGAACTCTCAAAGTTTTCTGTATTAGAAGATTCTTCCCCTAATGTGTAAAATGGACATAAAATTAATAAGCTAAACAAAATAAGAAAAAATTTACTTTTAGAAAACATATAAGCTCCTTAAAATAGGGAAAAATACTCTATCCTGATAAGCACTTTTAAATCAAGTTAAAACTCAAAGAACACTTTTATTAAAAGAAAAAATACCTTTTTAATACACCTTAATTTAATAAATATTTATATATATCTAAACACTTAATAATCATGTAAATTTTACAACAATATTAGAAAAAATAATAAAAACATAGCGTTTTTATATTAAGTGTAGTACTTTACACATGCAGGAGGTAAATATGAATATTATAAAACATTTATTTTTGGCAATTCCCTTTTTATTCTTACAATTTTCTTTCGCAAACAACACAGTAACATGCGATGACCCAAGTTTCGAAATAGGAGAGGTCGTAGCAGTTTATTGTGATGACCTCAACATGACATGTTCTAAATTAACTTATTTAGGAAATGAGAAATGTTCAATTAAAGAAAGTATCCCCTTGGAAGACCTGGAAGATGAAGATGGAACTGATACCACAGATGATAACACACAAGAAAAAGAAGAAAACTCCACATTTTTACATATTTTAGAAGACATAGTAGACACGATTGGTAACAGTTATGTGAGTAATAAAAAATTGTAAAAACAAACAAATTAAAGAATATAAAATAATCTAATTAAAATAAAGATTATGAAAATAACGAAGAAACAACTTTATTTATATGTAAAAATTAATTTTCTTATTTTATCTCTTTTTGTTATATTAATGCTTATGTATTCCCTACGAAAAAAAGGACTGCCTGAATCTGTTTCAGAGCCACTTCACTTAAAAAATCGTAATGCTAAAATTATCCAGACAAAATAAAGCCTTTTTAATTTTTACAAAGTGTATTGGATCACTTTTTTAAGATAATTTTTTTGCCATCCATATAAGGTTGAATCACATCAGGAACTGTAACACTTCCATCTTCATTTTGATAATTTTCCAAGACAGCAATTAAAGTACGTCCCACAGCTAAACCAGAACCATTTAAAGTATGCACCAAAGAAATCTTCTGATCTTCTGATTTAAAACGAATCTTAGCTCTCCTCGCCTGATAATCCTCATAGTTAGAACAAGAGCTAATTTCTCTAAAAGCCTTTTGAGAAGGAAGCCAAACTTCCAAATCATAACATTTCGCCGCTCCAAATCCCAAATCTCCTGTGCAAAGACTCATCACACGATAAGGGAGTTCAAGATTTTTTAAAATACCCTCGGCATGAGAAGTTAAATTTTCCAATTCATCATAAGAAGAAGAGGGATGGGCAAACATTACCAATTCCACCTTTGTGAATTGATGCTGACGAATGAGCCCCTTCGTATCCTGACCATAGGCTCCAGCTTCCGAACGAAAACAAGGAGTATAAGCCACAAATCGTATAGGTAAAATTTTTTCAGATAAAATTTCATTTGCAAAAAAATTAGTTACAGAAACTTCAGCAGTCGGAATTAAATACCCCTCATAATTTGAAAGATGAAAAACATCTTCTTTGAACTTAGGAAACTGCCCTGTATGTGTTAAGGAATCAGAATTAACAATATAAGGAGTATGTAGCTCTTCATATCCATTTTTTTTAATATGTACATCTAACATATATTGAGCTAAAGCCCGCTCTAGCCAAGCCACCTCTCCTCTTAGAAAGGAAAACCTGGCTCCTGCAACTTTAGAAGCTCTTTGAGTGTCAATATCTTGAGGTGCAATCTCCAAATGAGATAAAATAGGAAAAGTAAAATTCTGGGGACTGCCTATTTCTCTGACCAATTGATTATCTTCACTTTTAGACCCTACAGGAACACTCGCATGACAAATATTAGGAAGGTGTAGAAGAATATCATTAATTTCTTCTTCCAAAGTTCTAAGCTGATCTTGAAGAGTAGATATTTGATTTCCAATAGATTGAGCCTGTAACACAATCTCTTTTTTTTGATCAGAATTAGAAATTCTTAAATCCTTTTCCAGTGTTCTTCTTTTGACAATGAACTGATCTATCTCAAAAATCATTTTCTTTCTGGATTGATTGAGCTGAACTGCACGATCTAAAGGAGATGTATCTTCATCTCTATTTTTTAAACTAGTTAAGTATTTGTTTTGAAAATCTAGATCTCTTTCGTATAGTTTCAGATCAATCATAGTTTAAGCCGCAGATATATTGACATATAGTTGAAATAACAGAAATAGCGAAATAAATACTAAATTGCAAACAATAAGTCCCATAAATTTATAATTCCAAACAAGCTTCACAAAAGCCAATGTCATTGTTAAAGTGATAAAGATAACAGAAAAAACTCCAGATTTCAGTAAAGTTTGAACAATAATAGCTATTGTAAACCCTAAAATAAAACCTGAAAAAACTTTTAAAAATAATAATAAAAGCCATAAAATAAATTTTACATCAGTTTTAGCACCCATTATTATAACCCAAATTGTTTAATACGTGCTTCAATTTCTTTTTTATCTTTAGCTTGAGGTAAAATATCAAAATAAATAGCATAAGATTTTTTAGCATTATCAAAGTCATTTTTCATTTCGTATAAAGCTCCCATTTCTCTATATACCTTAGGATTTGAAGTTTTATTCTTCCCCTGAGATATACTTTTCAACATCTGTAAAGCTAAATTTAAATACCCTGACCTTCTATAACATTCAGCCACCCTTAAGTAAAGTTCAGAGTCATCCGGGAGAAGTTCTATGGCTTTTTGAAAAGTTTGTGCACATAGCATATATTTCTTTAAGCTAAAATAAATTTCTCCAGCCAGTTGATACGCGTCCGGTAACAGAGGATTTAATTGATTCTCTGTTGCAGTCTCCTTAAGAGCTTTATTCAGATTTTTTTTACCTCCTTCCAAAAAGTAAGTACGAGCAATGTAATAATGTACCTTAGGATACCGAGGGTAGGATTGAGAGATTCTCTGCAAATATTCACGAGCATCACTGTGTTTACCCCCTTGAATGAGAGTTTGAGCTAAATAGAACATAATCGTTGGATTATTAGGCTCTAAAGACAAGGCATTGATAAACTCTTCATAAGATCTTTGAATATCGTCTTTTTTATCATAAATTTGACCCTTAAGGCTAAAGTAACGGGCAGATTTCTCCTGAGAATCAGAAAGATTGTTTATGACACTCAAGGCCTGATCATATTTACCATTGTTATACAAAAACTCAGATAATCCTAAAATGTATTCGATATAATTTTTAGATTTGGCTTCTGAATTAGATATTAATTTCTCAAAATAATCAAAAGCTACATCCACTCCGTAAATGTATCCTAAAACTCTACCGTAACGAAGTTGTACCTGTCTGTCATTGCTATCAATCTCCAAAGCTCTTTGAGCCGCCTTTAAAGATTCATCGTATTTTTCCATAAATTGATAAGCTTTTGACAAAATAACATAAGACTCCACATCAGATTCATAAAGAGCCAACGCTTTCTGAGCATAAGAAATAGCAGACTCAAAATTATTCTTTCTTAATTGCAACAAAGCATATCCTTTAAAAACATCAAGACTATTAGGAAATTTTTTATATGCTGTTTTTAAAATTCTAGAGGCGTTTTCAAAGTCATAAATCTGAGAATAATAATCTGCCATCAGAATGTAAGGAGGCATATGACTTGGATCTGCAATGACTGCTTTTTTAAGCCACTGAATAGCTTCAGTAGTTAAACCAAAATTCCATAAATTTTCTCCCATTTTAGTAGCCGCAATGGAATTTTTCTCATCATCCACTTTAAAAGCCATCTTATAATAACTACGAGCTTCCAGATCACGCCCTTCTCTTTCCAATTGATCACCTTGTTCAATAAGTCTTCTGCTTTTTATTTGTTTATTTGAAATAATTGGTGTTTCTTTCTTTTTAAATTGATCAAGAAAGTTTTTTAACTCTACTGAAGAAGGATTTAAGATAAATGATTGCTCTGCATATTTTTTTGCTTGCTCAATATCATTATTTTTTTGAGCCAATTGAAATAAAACATAGTAAGATTCTGCTGAATCTTCTGAAGGCACTTTATCAGGCCAACTTAAAGCCCCTCGAATAAGGGTTTCACTGTCCTTATATTTTTTTAGAAATTTATAAGTTAAAATACCTTTTTTAAGAGCCGCCACTTTATGCTGAGGATTAACTTTTAAAGCAGAATTATAAAATTTTAAAGATTCACTTAAATTATTTAGTCTTTCTAAAACTTTTCCACTAATCACATAGGGACGTACCCAATTGGGATATGTCGTTCGAACATGCTCCAAACTAATTAATGCTTGTTTGTAATTCAATTCATTTATTTGGAATAAACTTTTTATATAATATAAAAATATAGAAACGTTTTCTGGATTTTTATTTTTGGAAAGTTCATTAATAGACGTTTGAACAAAACTCCCCACACGCTCATACTTTTCCTCTATAAGGAATTCCAAAGAACGACAAAGAGCAGAGTACACTCCCCCTTGATCTACAGTATTGATTCTACGAACAATGGAGGAAACAACTTGAACATCTTTAGAACTTCTTTTTGAATAGGGCCAAAGCTCAAAATAAGCTAAACAAAGATAAGCCATAGCCAGTCTGTTTTTTGGATCTCCTTCAACAGCCTGTACAAATTCACTTTGAGCTTGCAAATAAGAAGAAACCTCGTCCTTTAAAAAAAAATTCATACCTCTTTTAATTTTAGAAACAATCTCCTCTTGAGGTAAACTTGGTTGATTTTCTCTTGGGGTGATCAATTGAATATAGTCTGAAGAAGAGCTGTCTTCTTCCACAAATAACATAAAAAGAAAACCTACAATGAACACCCCCACAAAGAATGGAACAGAAATTCTTCTTATAAAACTTTTAGACATTTCTGACTGAACATCTGCCATTTCAATAATAGAACTATCTTTACTTTTTTTTCTAATCTTAATTTGATTTACAGGAGCTTGATCTGAGATATGTTTATCATTTCTTACTTTATTTTTCTTGGAAAAGAATCTTTTTTTAGAAGAAGTTTTTGTCACCCCAGATTTTATGACTTGTTTATCTGTATCAGAAAGAGGAATTTTAGGATCCTTTAAGCTAATCGTTGAATTTGGTGTATTTGTATGTGGACCCTGGGACAAAACTTTTAACAATACTTTATAGAAAGGAGGATGAGAGGAAAGAGGTTTCCAAGGCCCTAAAGAATTCGTGGAAATTAACTCATCTCCATTTAATCGAAAAGAACTAATTTGCTGACAAATTTCTTTATCAGAAAAAGGTCCTAAAATTTGAGAACTTTTATCCTTAATGAACCACATGAGTAAATTCTATCATATCCTTTTTATATCAGCTCCTAGTGAGGCCAACTTTTTTTCCAATTTATCATACCCTCGATCTAAATGATAAACACGGCGAACATATGTTTCCCCTTCAGCCGCCAAACCAGCCAAAATCAAACAAGAGCTTGCCCTTAAATCAGTGGCCATCACAACAGCACCCTTTAAAAGGCTAGGGCAAATTTTAGCTTTATTTCCATGAGTTGTGATATGTGCGTTTAGACGCATTAATTCAGGTACATGCATAAAACGATTTTCAAAAATACATTCTTCAATCACACTTTCTCCTTCAGCCTGCGTCATTAAGGCCATGAATTGTGCCTGAAGATCTGTGGGAAACCCTGGATAAAAAGAAGTGGATATATCAACAGCAGAAAACTCTTTAGGAGATTTCAAGTGAATCCAGTTCTCTCCTTTTTGAATTTGAAAACCACTTTGTTCCAGTTTTTCAATAACATGGATTAAATGAGAAGGATTGCATTTATAAACACTGACTTCCCCATGAGTGATAGCTCCCGCTATAAGCAAAGTCGCCGCTTCAATACGATCTGGAATAATTGTATGCTCTGAAGGTGTGAGCGAAGAAACTCCTTGCACTTTAATAGTATTTGTCCCTTCACCTTCAATAACAGCTCCCATCTTTTTTAAGTAATGGGCTAAATCAATAACCTCAGGTTCACAGGCCGCATGACTGATTTCAGTCCATCCATCTGCTAATACAGAAGCCATTAATAAATTTTGTGTGGCACCAACAGAGGGTTTTTCCAATACAATTTGAGCAGATTTTAAAGGAAGTGAACTCTCCCCATAAATATAACCTTTCTGGATTTCAATAACAGCTCCCATCTTTTCCAAATTTTCAATATGCCAATTAACAGGTCTAGTTCCAATAGCACAGCCCCCAGGAAGACTCACTTGAGCTTTGCCATATCGAGATAAAAGAACCCCTAGGCACAACACCCCTGCCCTCATAGTTCTCATTAAATCATAATGAGCTGTAAAACACTTGATCTCCTTAGGAACGACTACAGTTAACGAAGTGCCTTTCCAAAAAACCTCACAACCAAAACTCTTTAATAAGTTAATACCCGTAGCTACATCTTTTACTTTTGAAGCATTATGAAAAACATGAGAGCCTGAAGCTAATAGAGTGGAAAATAACAAAGGCAATGTAGAATTTTTTGAGCCTGCAATTTCTACTTTGCCTTCTAACGCTTTTCCACCTTTGATATAAATTTGATCCATTTTAACCCATTTTCTTTTTAATAAAACAATGAATCACACGTTTATAACCTTGATAGTCATTATATGAATTAAAATATTCCACCAAATTTTTATTCTTCAATATGCTTTCTACCTCAACATATTGATTGTATCCAATCTCAAAAAAATAATGCCCTCCCTCTTCTGATAAAATGGAACAAGCTTTATCCAACCATGTTTGAATAGCTTTCATACCCGACCATTCAGAAAATAAGGCTTCTTCAGGTTCGTATTTTTCAACTGAAGTATGAATATAAGAATCCCCCCTTGCAATATAGGGTGGATTAGCCACAATTAAATTAACAGGACGTTTACATTTTATACCTACAACATCCTGATGATAAACTTGAAGACAGTTTTCCAATTCAAAGTTTTTTGCATTTTTTAAAGTTAAATCTAAGGCTTTTTTATTTATATCCACAGCTAAAAGACGAGAGCGAGGCCAATTTTTAAGTAAACTTAAACCAATAGACCCACTCCCACATCCAAAATCAATAAAATAAAATGGATAAGATTTTTTATAATAACTTAAAACAGCTTCCACTAAAATTTCAGTTTCCGGCCTTGGAATAAAAACTTGTTGATCTGTTATAAATTTATAACCATAAAAATCAACTTCACCTAATATATAAGCTAAGGGCTCCCCTTTTTCATATCTAGATAAAATAGAAGAACATTTTTGAAGCTGACCTTTGAGAAGAGGTTTTTCCCATAACAGATACATTCCACTTCTATTTTTATTTAAGACATATTGTAAAATATATTCCCGGTCATGATAAGAAGAAGTAGAAGAAGTTCTTAACCATTGTCCAACTGTTGTATTCATATTTCCCCTTTATTTTGAGCTTGAATGAGAGGTTCAACTAAAAAATCAAGATCCCCCTTCATAACACGATCCAACGAATGCACACTTAAGGAAATCCTATGATCTGTCACTCGAGATTGAGGAAAATTATAAGTTCTAATTTTCTCTGAACGATCTCCTGTTCCAATTTGTTGAAGCCTCATTTGAGAATCTTTTTTTCTTTTTTCTTCTTCTCTCAAAGCAAAAAGTCTTGCGTACAAAATTTTTAATGCTTTATCTTTATTGGCATGCTGTGATTTTTCATCCTGACAATACACCGTTAATTTAGTAGGAAGATGAGTGATACGAACTGCCGAATCCGTTGTGTTTACATGTTGTCCTCCAGCCCCACTGGATCGACAAACATCAATTCTCAAATCCTCAGATTTAATTTTCACTTCAGTTTGAGTAGCTTCAGGAAGAACTGCCACTGTTATAGTAGAGGTGTGAACACGACCTTGAGATTCTGTTTTTGGTACTCTTTGAACACGATGTACACCTCTTTCAAATTTAAAATAAGCATAAACATTTTTACCGGAAACTTTAGAGATTACTTCTCTAAATCCTCCTGAAGGTAAAATAGAAAGAGATAAAGGCTCTACCTGCCAACCCTTTGAAGAAGAATATTTCTCATAAGCTTGAAACAACTCCTTACAAAAAAGCCCTGCTTCTTCACCACCAGCTCCAGCACGTAGTTCTAAAATAATATTTTTTCTATCCAGAGTATTTTCCGGTTTAACAGTAAGTATTTTATTCAATTCCTTTTCTATTTCATTTATTTTTTTTTTAATAGATTGAATTTCCTCCTGAACCAGCAAGGCAATATCCTGATCTTCCTTTTCTAATTTATCATGAGATATGAGATCATTTTCAAGTTTTTTATACTCTCTATATAGTTCCACAGGTATTTTAAGCTTAGAAAACTTTGAAACTATTTCGCTGTACAAATCCCTATTTTTTAATAACTCAGGATCTTGCAGTTGTTGTTCCAGATCAACATACTGTTTTTCCATATCCTGCAATTGATTCCACATTGTAGTAAAAAGATCCTCAGATTTAATTACTCATATTGTCCAAAAACTCAGCATTGGTTTTAGCTGATTTGAGCTTATCTAAAATAAATTCCATACTATCAACAACATTCATTGGAGCCAACACTTTCCTTAAAATCCAAAGCCTATTTAATTCGTTTTCTGGAATCAGGAGATCCTCTTTACGAGTTCCAGATCTATTGATATCCATACAAGGAAAAATTCTTTTCTCCATTAACTTCCTATCAAGCTGAATCTCGGCATTACCCGTTCCTTTAAATTCTTCAAAAATAACTTCATCCATCCGAGAACCTGTATCTACTAAAGCTGTGGCAATAATTGTAAGGCTTCCTCCCTCTTCAATATTTCTAGCAGAACCAAAAAATCTTTTTGGCTTGTGTAAGGCATTGGAATCTACCCCTCCGGATAAAATTTTACCAGATGGAGGAACCACTGTATTATATGCTCTTGCCAAGCGAGTGATGGAATCCAACAAAATAACAACGTCTTGTTTTTTCTCTACCAATCTCTTAGCTCTTTCAATAACCATTTCAGCCACTTGTACATGTCTGGATGGAGGCTCATCAAATGTTGATGAAATAACCTCTCCTTTAACGTGCCTCAACATATCTGTAACTTCTTCAGGTCTTTCATCAATAAGTAATACAATAAGATGAGCTTCTTCATGATTTTTCACAATGGCATTGGCAATATTCTGCAATAAAACTGTTTTACCCGTACGTGGAGGAGCAACAATTAAAGCCCTTTGCCCTTTGCCCATCGGAGCCATAAGATCAACGACTCTCGTTGTTACTTCAGATGGATTCCATTCCAATTTCAATTGGCTATTAGGATAAAGAGGGGTTAGATTATCAAAAAATATTTTTTCAGCAACACCTTTTTGATCTTCACCTGCAGGTCCCTCAGCTTTTAATAAAGCAAAATATCTTTCTCCATCTTTTGGAGGGCGAATGGTGCCATTAATAAAATCACCTGTTCTTAAACCCAGTCTTCGAATCTGTGCAGGACTGACATAAATATCATCAATACCCGGCAAATAGTTATAGTCCGGAGAACGAAGGAAACCATATCCATCTGGCAAAATTTCCAAAACTCCATTCCCATAAATATCTCCTAATTGGGCGGCCCTTTTTAGAATCTCAAAAACCATATCCTGACGTTTCATAGCTGAAGGATTTTCAATTTTTAACTTCTGCGCCAAGTGTGTAATTTCTCGAATATCTTTTGACTTAAGATTTTTAAATTCCAAAGCCTCTTTTTCTTGCTCTGTTAGAAAAATTCCTGTGAGATCTACAGGTTCTTGATTGCTGTTATTATTTAAGTATTCATAATCCATATCCTTTTTAGGATACCGATTATGATGATCCATATTATTATTTCTATCTCTATGGTACCTATTGGACCGAGATTTAGGATTTCTTCTACTAGAATGTTTAAAAGAATCATCCCCTCTTTTACTCTTAAAGGTACTCTTAGGTTGATCTTTTATACTACCTGATTCTGAATTCATTATTAATGACCTACTGCTACCACTTTGAAAAAGAAAATTAGAAAAAATTAAGAAATAATAAAAATGTTAAGATAAAATACGAAAGTTCTTCTATGAAAACTTATTTTAAGTATATTTAACGGTCTTTGTCAAATTTTATTTATAGAAAACATTACTTTTCTCATATCTTTAGATTTTGAGAACTTTCACTTACTGCCATTATTCTAAAAACTCAAAAACCTCTAAAAATTTTGTGTTTTCAGGTATTTACAAGACTTAATATCAGATTTTTTTGGATAGAAAATATTTTCTTACTCTTCAATATTATCTATATCGATATGAGTCTGAGAAAAATCAAAGTCAGCACGATTTTTTCGATTTCGAATCATTCGAATAAAGAAAGCCGCCAAAATTAATAAGATACCTACAATGGCAATAACCTTGATTTTATTAATATTTTTAGAAACAAAAGAAGAGGCTCCATCACCACTTTCAATATTGCTGGAAGGCGGAGGAGGGGTCTCAGGCATTGGTGAAGGTGGCAATGCTTCTTCTTCAGGCATAGCTACAAGGTCTTCAGCTCCCCCATTCAAAGTAGGAGGCTCCTCATCAGGAGGCACATCCTCCAGCATAGACCCTCCTGCCATCGGGTCGTCGTCAGGGACATCCGCAGATGGTTCTTCTTCAGGCATAGGAGGTGTTGCCTCCGCAACTGATGCAGATGAACCAGACCAATAATATATAGTGACAGTTTCACTTATATTTCCTTTAGACTCCACTTGGGGATTTGTAGCCCAAATTTCTTTCCAAGAATCTTTATGTCCTAAAAGTTGAGTGGCTATCGTTCGAATATTTTCTCCAGCTTGAATGTCATGAGTCAAAGCTGTTTGATTATTATCCTCATAATAATGTGAAAATTTTACACGATCATTAGGACGATTCGGGGAGTTGTAGTAAATCTTATCTCCCACTTTTGGTTCACGTCTTTTTAAAAATGGATTAAAGTTTTTGAGCTCATCAATCAAATTGGTATGCCCATATATTTTTACACTGATTTGACTAAGATCCTCACTATCGCGAGCAATGTAAACAGCATTCACCCACTTTTCCTTTTGTTTCCATGGTTGAGTAGGGATTTTCTTTAGTGGAATCCAAGTTTTCTTAGGCGCTTCAATATTTACGAAATTATCTGCACTATCTACTGCAGTAGAATCAAACTCATTCGATAAGTCATCACCAAAATCATCTGTTATTTCACCTTCTATTGAAACTTCACTGTCAATAATATCAGATTCACTATCTGCCAATACATCACTTTCTTCATAATCATCATCTTCTTCTTCACTTAAAGCAACTTTACTCCCTTGGGCTTCCATGTATTCTTCTTCTTCTGCTTGAAATGCTTCATCGTCAAAATCTCCAGAAGACGTACAAGAAGAGAAAATAAAAATAAAAATAAATTGTAAAAGAAAAATGAATAACTGTTTCAGAGTCATGAGATAATACTTCCTAATCTAAAGTCTTTAATTGATCACAACATAGAGAAGGTAAGAGAGGCAAACATTCTCTAGACTTTAAGATAGATTATCTAAACATAAAATTAAGTTGCGTCATATCATTAGACAGCATAGCTCAGGATTTCTCTAAACTTTTCTTTAATAAAATATCTGTTTTTACAGGGTCTGCTTGTCCTTTTGATAACTTCATCACCTGACCCATCAAAAATTTATAAACACCGGTTTTTCCATTTTTATACTGTTCCACCTGTATAGGAAATTCATCAAGGATCTGTTTCACTATTTTTAATAATACCTCTTCATCTTCCAATTTTGTCAAATTTAAATCCTTAATAAGAACATCCACTGATTTTCCTGTACTCCACATTTTAGAAAAAACAGTTTTTGCCATTTTGGAAGATAAAGTTTTATTTTCAATTCGATCTACAAACTCAGCCATTTGATGAGATTGAATCGGCATATCTTGAATGGAAATCTTATGTTCATTCAAGCGAGCTATCACTTCATTGACAAGCCAATTACATAAGGTTTTAGGGTTGGATACCTGCTCCACAGCAAATTCAAAATAAGAGCAAAGATCCACTTCTTCTACAATTATGACAGCTGAATTTAAAGGAAGCTTATATTGTGAACAAAAACGATTTATCTTATCAAAAGGCAGTTCTTTGATAGAAAAAGTCTTAGGTTTTTCCACAAGAAGTGGGGGTAAATCCGGTTCCGGAAAATATCTATAATCACTAGCTTCTTCTTTCGATCTCATAGGAAAGGTTTCATTCTTTTTTGGATTAAACAATCGAGTTTCTTGTCGCACAGATTCTCCATTATCTAACAAATAACTTTGTCTTTTTATTTCAAAGTTTAACGACTTCTCCACAAAACGAAAAGAATTTAAGTTTTTTAATTCTACTCTCGTACCTAATTGAGAAGAGCCTTTTGGTTTTAAAGAAATATTGCAATCAAAACGCATAGAACCTTCTTGTAAATTACCATCACAAACTTTTAAATAAAGTAAAATATTTCGAACCATCCTTGCATACTCAGCGGCTTCGTTAGGGGAAGAAATTTCAGGGTAAGAAACAATTTCCAAAAGAGGCACTCCAGCTCGGTTAAAATCCACCAAAGAATAATCCTTTTGATGAAGCAGTCGACCTGCATCTTCTTCTAAATGAATCCTTTCAACATTTACCTTTTTTACTTCACCTTTCGAATAAAACTCCACAAAACCTTTTTTAAGCAAAGGCAAATTAAACTGAGAAATTTGATACCCCTTAGGAAGATCCGGATAAAAATAATTTTTTCGGGCAAATATAGATCTTTCCTGAATCTGACAATGAAAAGCCAACCCAACCTGCAAAGCAGATTCTATAACTTGTTTATTGAGACAAGGAAGTGTCCCTGGAAGCCCTAAACTGACTGGATGAATATTTGCATTTTCTTCAGAAGCAAAGGACGCAGAATCCGGGGAAAACATTTTACTCTTAGTTTGAATTTGAGCATGAATCTCCAAACCAATAACTACATCCCATTTATTTAAAATTGTCTCCATTTCAACTTTCCCCGAAAGGCGGCTTATTTTTATAGGCTTGCAGTTCTTCCTGTAATACATAAGCTATATTGAATATTGTTTGTTCATCAAAAGCCCTGCCAATTAATTGCACTCCTAAAGGAAATCCATCAAAAACACCTACAGGCACACTGAGACTGGGAAGACCGGACAAATTAGCTGGCACTGTAAACATATCACTTGTGTAGTTTTTAATTAAATTTTCAGAAGACTCCTTCAAAGGAGGAGGTATGTCTGGTGTTACAGGCGCTAAAATAACGTCCACCTCTTTAAACAACTGATTAAATTGCTCTTGAATAAGACGCCTGACCTTTTGAGCTTTTTTGAAATAAGCTTCATAATATCCTTCAGATAAACAAAAAGTTCCCATTAATATTCTACGCTTCACTTCAGAACCAAAACCATCACCTCTTGTTTGAAAATATAAATCTATTAAAGACTGAGATGGTTTTCGAGAAGAAAATCCATATCTTATGCCATCATAGCGAGAAAGATTACTACTCGCTTCACAAGATGAAATTAAATAATATGTATTGGCCACATAGGAAGATAACGGCAAAGAAACTTCTGAAATCTTTGCTCCACTTTTTATTAAAACATTCTGAGCTAAATTTAAGCTTTTCTGAACAGATGGAGATATATTTTTTAGAAATTCTTTTGGCACTCCAATTTTCAAATTCTTAATATCTGCATTTAAGCGTTCATGCCAAGGAGGCACCTTATGACCACTTGTTGTAGAGTCCCTTTGATCTTTCCCACTAATCAAGTAGAGGATCAAAGCACAATCTTCTACAGTCATTGCCATAGGCCCCGCTTGATCCAAACTGGAGGCATACGCTACAATACCAAAACGACTGACTCGGCCATAAGTGGGTTTGACCCCAACTAAATTACAGAAATGAGAAGGTTGTCGAATAGACCCCCCTGTATCTGTTCCTAATGACACAGGAGAAAATGCGGCAGATACAGCCGCGGCACTTCCTCCACTGGAACCTCCTGGAGTGTAATTTAAATTCCACGGATTTTTGGCAGGCCCAAAATAAGAAGTTCTTGTAGAATGCCCCATAGCAAATTCATCTTGATTGCACTTTCCTAAAATAATAGCTCCAGCCTGTACCAATCTCTCTACAACAGTTGCTGAATAAGGAGGAATAAAATTTTCCAGCATTTTTGAAGCCGCTGTGGTCCTCAAACCCTTTGTACAAAACATATCTTTTAATAAGACAGGAACTCCTGCTAAAGGTTTTCCGCTAGCGTGCCTATCTCTATCTTTAGCTGTATTTAAAGCTTGCTCATTTACTGTAATCACTGAGTTGATTTTGGGATCTAATTTTTCAATTCTCTTTAAAAATGAAGAAATCACTTCAAATGAAGAAATCTTCTTTTCTCTAATGTTCTTAGCTATTTGTACGACAGACTCATTCATCAGATGACTCATTACTCTGTGTGCACGACTAAAGGAACTTTAACAAATTTTCCTTCAAGAGAGGGAGCTTGATCCAATAGTTCAGACGTTCTACAAACTTCATCAATCCTCAAAGGCAAAGGATCTTCCATAGGGGATATTAAAGGTTCTACATTCTCTGTGGATACCTGAGAAATATGATCAAAAAACTTCACAATATTTTGTACTTGAGGGAAAATGATTTCTTCTTCTTCTTTTTTCATTTTTAAGTGAGCTAATTTTGTAATTCGACTCCATATATTCATCATAAAACTCTTTGAATTTAATTTATTATTGTTACAAGTTATGTTAGCCTAATCCTTAATTTATAAAAGTGCAAATAGATGTCTAAAAAAATATTAGAAAAGCTTAAACAGGAAATACAAGCTCACGACTATAAATACTATGTCTTAGACAGCCCTTCCATTTCTGATTATGAATATGATCGGCTTTATAAAAAACTGCAAAAAATAGAAAAAGAAAACCCTCAATGGGTAAAACCGGACTCTCCTACACAAAGAATTCCCGGTCAGGCTTTAGACCGTTTTGAAAAAAAACCACATCGAAAAATGATGTTATCTCTGGAAAATAGCTACTCTATTGAAGAGATCCACCATTTTACAGATAAAGTCTCAACCACTTTAAATAAAAAGAAAATCCTGTATTTTTGTGAACCAAAGTTAGACGGTGTAGCTATTGAACTCATCTATGAGAAAGGTCTATTAACTCACGCTTTAACCAGAGGGGATGGGCAAACTGGAGAAAATGTTTTAGAAAACATCAAAACTATTAAATCTGTTCCTCTTCGATTAAAAACAACAAAAAAACCCGCTATTTTTGAAGTGAGAGCAGAAGTGTTAATGTTTAAAAAAGATTTCATAAAATTAAATGAAGAACAGAAAAAAAAAGGAGAAAAAATTTTTGCTAATCCACGAAATGCATCAGCTGGAGCGTTGAGAAATCTGGACCCCCAAATAGCATCAAATAGGAAACTTCGTTTATTTTGTCATGGTCCTGGAGCTATTTTTAAAGGAGCAACACAAAGTGAATTTTATGATTTGCTTAAGCAATTTCATCTGCCTGTGCTTCCATATTCTCAAGCACTCAACAAAAAATGGAAGAACTTATCTCATCCTCTGTGTTTGATTTGCAGTAAACCTGAAGAGCTTATATCTTATTACCACACTCTACAAAAACTAAGGCCTTTATTACCTTTTGAAATTGACGGCATTGTTATCAAAGTAAACTCTTTTAAAGATCAAGAAATACTAGGTTCGATTGCCCGCAGTCCTAGATGGGCCACTGCAGTTAAATTTCCACCTGAATCCGCTTGTACTCAAATTCAAAAGATCCATTTACAAGTTGGCCGAACAGGAGTGATCACTCCTGTGGCGCGTATGAAACCTATTTCTGTAGGTGGAGTTATCGTCAGCCAAGCCACTTTACATAACAAAAGCGAAATTCACAAAAAAGATATTCAAGAAGGAGATTTTGTACACATCAAAAGAGCTGGTGATGTGATTCCTGAAGTGATTGAAGTGGACTTTAAACAACGTCCAAAGAATACCAAACCATTTAAAATGCCCAAGACATGTCCAGCCTGTACCACCAAACTAACAGAGATAGAAGATTTAATTTATTGTACAAATACAAATTGTCCATCTATTGCCTTAAGAAGACTACAACATTTCTGCTCCAAGAAAGCTATGGACATTGAAACTCTTGGCTATGCTTTAATTGAACAGTTGTTTAATAAAAAACTTATTCAATGTTTTTCTGATATTTATAAACTTAAGAAAGAAAGTTTGAATAACTTACCAGGTATTGGTGATAAGCTTTCTACTAAAATTATCAGTCATATTGAGAAAAGTAAAAAAACTTCTTTCAATCGATTTTTATTTGCCTTAGGAATCCGGCATGTCGGAGAACAAATTGCTTTAAAAATTAATGAACATTTTGGAGAAGGAGTAAAGAGTTTAGAAAAACTACTGAAAGCTAAAGAAGAAGAGTTGATTCAAATTGATGACATAGGAATTATCGTTGCCCAGTCTTTAGTTACTGAGCTTAAAAATTTATCCAAAGAAATTCAAAATTTACTCAAGCTAGGTGTAAAACTAATCTCTAAAAACAGGAGCTATAAACTAGAAGAGAAAACCTTCGTGATTACAGGAAGCTTTCAAGAAAAAAGAGACTTTATTACCAATCTTATTCAAACCCATGGAGGACATGTATCATCCTCCATTACATCTAAAACAAATTATCTATTATGCGGAGAAAATCCAGGATCCAAATATGATAGAGCTAAAAAACTCAATATATCCTGCATAGACTGGCAGGAATTTGAGCAAATCTTACAAAATTAAGAATCAGAATTTAATTGAGCATCCAAGCTAGGAACATGGTTAGCTTTAACAGTTTTCAATTTATCAGCAACCACATTATCTGCGGCTTTATGACAAAGTTTTTCAAACTGCTTATTTAAAGCTTCCATAGCCTCTGCAGAGGTTTTAAGCCCTCTCTCTTTAAACAAATCTTTGGTTTTTTTAACTATGATTAATGACATCATACCTCCCTTTCCCCAGTCAGAAATTGCTATCAGATAAGCTTTGTAAAATCCAGAAAAAAATCAGGTTTTCAGCACCAACAATCAAGGTATATTCAAAAAGAACAGTATAATCAATGACTTAAATAAATTAAATAAAATAGCTTAAACCAGACGATATGTGAGTTTATTGAACACCTTTGAAGTTCTCAGTCCCTTACACCTCGGGAGGATCTCCTTTGTTGAGCTTGAGAATCGGAAGTTATAGCATCGCAACTTTTCAGAGTGGTTGTCACAATAGCATCTATACAAAGATTGGAATTCTTTCTATCTTCTGGTTCAAAAGCAGAATGTGCGCGGCTGGAATATCGACACTCTCCATCAGACAGAATACTGGCTTGAGATAGAATAGAAGTTAAAGCTAAAAATAATATCACAAAGTATTTCATTGAACCCTCCTATATAAACAGTACTAATTTTATTAGTATTTAAATTCTAATATATTATCGGCATAAAGTGTTTTAACTTTAACTGTATTAAATATTAAATTAGAAATTTCTTTAGTTATTAATAAATAACAATAGCTTTTTCTCATTAATGCAAATCAGGGAGAGTAGGCGCCATAGCACCCTGCATATTATACCAGTTTGTAAGAAAATCTTCAAATGAATTGCGATGTCTGTATAGATACTCCTTTAATTGAGTTTGAGGAGAAATCCCACTAGATGTTCCAAATGTAGGATTTAAAATCTGAAGCGGTTGAATAGACCTCAATATCACTAACATTGGAGCAGGGTAAAGTTCATTATATTCTAAAGCCAATTGGGCTAATTCTTCATTAATATCAAACATATCTTCTTCTGTATTTGCTACTCTAGACAAATCATCCTCTAATTGAGAGTAGTCACTTCTGATCTTCATACCTAGATCCAAATTAGGTGAATTCCCATAAATACTTTGAAATGCCTGTTGAAAATGAATTCCCATTTCTCCATTAATCACAGGATTGATTATATCTCTAAGAAACTTCTGAAATTTATCCTTCCAACGAGCAAATTGTGTTTCAAATTCTTGATTGGCATTGTCTATTTCAGCACTTAACAACAGAGTCTCAAAACTGTGCTCAATCATTGTCCTTCCTCCTGAAAGTAAAAATAAACTAGATTGATCTAATAGATCAGACCATTCACTTGCCAATTTCTCCACTTGATCAAAATCATTGCTCAAATCATTGTGTCTCTTTCTCATGGATTCCGGAGGATTTATAAGCACCTGATTAAAAGCATCGCGAACCAACCTTATATTATGTTGAATTTTATCTATGGACTTCCTTATTTTTCTCAATAAACCTTTTTTTTCATTAAACAAATTTAAGGCACTGACTTTTAAAAGTTTGACAGCTTTCACATTTTCTTCAATTTTTTTAATTTTTTCTGAATATTCATGTAACTGCTCTGGCGTGAGGTCTTCTCTTTGCATACCCTCTAACTCAGCAAAATCTTGTATAGTTGGAATACGCTCTCTGTTTATAAAATCTTCAATTTTTTTGTAACTATCATAATGACTTAAAACCTGCGTTTTCACCTCTTCATCAAAAAAGTGAAGATCTAACAAAGTATGGATACTTCCCTGGCCTTGTAAAACTCTACGGAGTTTCATAATAACTCTATCCTCACCCAAATCAGAGTAATACCTATCAATGATAATAGAGTAAGGAGACAATTTACCGGATACAACTTTTCTTAATTTGTCATCAAGCGAAGAGGGGAAAGTTTCTCTAAAACTCTCTAAAGTATGCGGTGACGTTATTTCTCTTAGAGTCTGGATCAAATCATAATGAATACTGAATGGAGCATGAGCAAAAATAAGATTTTTAATAGTAACAAAATCTGCATCTGTATTAACAATTTGATCTTGAATATCCCCAGGTAAGTGAAATTGCTTCAAATATAAGATTAAGTCATCTTTTTTGAATTCTTCATTAGCCATAAGAGATTCCAGTTTAAATACAGAGTAAGATACCGCAATAGGAAGGGCAGGATAATTTTTTATAATAGAAAGAGCTTGCCTTACTATTTGAGAGTCTGATCTTTGATCGATGAGAACCTTTAAATCACGTACAAGATCATCATAAATTGAAAACGAACTCAATCTATTTTGGTACTCTTTTAGTTGTTGACGGTATTTTTTCAAAGGTTTTGAAAGCTGAGACAAACTAACCAGAGTATGATATAAAACTCTACTTACATCACGTACATTTACAATTTGATTTATTTCTTTTATTATTCTTCCACGAACCCATTTTGATTGCGTCGCATTGTATGTACGGTACAAACTCATTATATGTTCCTTTTCCAAAGAAGAAAGAGAAAACTCCGAATCTGTTGGAATAACTTGCCCTGGTTTAAAAGGAAAGGAATCTAAAATCTTTAATAATTGTTGTTCTTTCTCTTTTTTTATTTCCTCTTTTGACTTGTTCGCTCTTGACTTGTTCGCTCTTTTTTTTGCTACTTCTCTTTCAACAACATTAATAACTACGTATGAAGAAAACTGTAAAAAAATTTTACTCAACGATTCTCTAGCTAAATTCCTTGCTTCTTCCACATCATCTATTACCAGCAACCTTTGAAATATAGATAATGATTGAATATTTCGATTTAAATTTAGATTTGCCATTCTTTCTTGAAAAGATTGAAGATTTTTTCTGGATAATGGCGGTGAAGCAACAGCTATTTGTCTTAGTATAACAAGTAATTGATTTCTAGGTAAATTTTCTCTTATCAAACTGACAATTTTTCTACGTTCTTCAGTCATTTGTGTGTTTAAACGTGTCATATATTTAGAATCATGATCAACCCTATGAGCATTATAATTATTAACATACTCCCTAAAAGAAAGATTATTGGAATACAATTGTTGTAGAGAGGCTATATCATCAATATAATTAGGAGTTGATTTAGACCACTGCCTTGTCTCTTCTACCAGATATCCTGGCATAATATTAAGTTGTTGAGCTATAAATCGAACAGCCAATTCTAAGTTTACAGGTGTTTCTATCTTGTCAGAAAATTGATAGTCTGTTAATAAATGCCCTACTCTGGTTGGTTCGTTTGTTTCAGAATGAATATAGGGTAGAGAATTCAAATAATGTGCCTCCACGTTTTCTAATTGATCATAATAATTGTGGAACAACTCTTCAAAACCAAGGTAAACAAGTGGATCCCCTGTTCCAACTACCATTAAAGCAGGAACATATCGCTCCCCTTTATGATCAGGTACAATTTGGTCAATTTGATTTAAAGTCGTGTTTAAAAAAATACCACCAAGTAAACTTAATTTACCATTCCTAATCATATCTGCCCAAATCCTTTGTTCTGGTTTAGGAGCTTCTGTTTCTGCCAAACTCCTTGCTCTGTGATTATGCTCAATATAGCTATTCACCTTCTCTTCAACAGATTTTCCAGGAGCTGTATCTACAGCAGGAGAAGTTATAATAACCCCCTTTAATGAAGGGTGAAAAAAATCAGTATCTTCGTACTCACCTGTCATCCTCATTAATTCATCCGCAAATACAGCTCCCCAACTATGACCATAAACAAAAAGTGGCACATGCGGTGGAATATACTTTTTAGCAAAAGCACCTATAGAAAGAATATCATCCCTGAAACTACCTAAAATATCTCTCGACCCTCTTGCATGCATAGGAAGATCTATAGAGAGACCTTCTATTCCTGATCTTATAAAATGTGCAAGATTAGCAGCAAAAACCGAACTACCTGTAGTACGCGTTCCTCCTCCATGCAACATTAAAACAGCGACCTTCGCCCTAGGACTGATAAGCCACTGTTTATTTCCAGCCAAATTGTCTCTAAAGACATTTTTTCCAAAAACAACATCTGTGGAAATAGGAGTATTTTTATACGTGTAATGAGCGCGGGCAATACTGACCATATTCATACCTTCCTCCAAACGTACAAGATATGGGCGAGGACTGTATTCAAGTCGATGATGTATATAATGCACACCTTGTGGAAGTTTTAAAAGAGTGGGGGTATGATTCTTTCTAGTGTCCCATTGTCTTAACCGAAGTCTATCCTCAAAAAGGTTTGAATGAGTGGGATTAAGGTGATCAAAATTTTCTTCAACAAATTTAAGTTCTGCCACAAGACGAGTAAATGCATATTTACACTTATCCGCATAGGTGGGAAAAATAAATAAACAAGAAAAGAAGTTCAAAAAGATTATTTGAAAGATTTTTCTTTTATTAAAAATCCAAGTTTTTCTCACAATTTACACCTTCAAAATATGGCATTTGAGAAATAAACAAAAATAAGTAGCAAAAATGGATACACCTTGCAAGAAATACCTAGAGGTAGGTAATTTTTACAAAGATTAACGAGAAGTTTTTATCATTTCCAATATATTTATGTATAAGAATCAATATTTATGTGAATCCTACTACCTTAAAACATCTCAACTATTTAAGATTTTTATAGATTTATCCAGTCTCTTTGTTGTAAATCCCTAAGTATGTTTGCAAACTAGTTTCCAAAAAATATCAGAGTAAAGTCACCCTTTGTGAAACAACATTACTCTCTCTTTATACAAGCATCCATCTCTACGAAGGAAGAGATTGGACTATGAAAAAAGATATGAAATTTGCGACCTCATATCTTTTTTCATGCGGAGGGAGGGGGATTCAAACCCCTGAGTATGTTTGAACGCCAGTTCAAACATATGAAGTCCTCTTACTTTGAATGAATTAAAAACTCTTACTTAGTAATTTGTTTCTTACAAAAAAGAGTCCTGTGGACTGTTTTTTGTACTACATGGCGGAGGGAGGGGGATTCGAACCCCCGGTATGGTTTTACCCATACAGTTGTTTAGCAAACAACCGGTTTCAGCCACTCACCCATCCCTCCTGAATAACTTCACTTTGTATATTATAATTCTCGAATTTAATCACTCAAAAAAATATACCATTATGATTGAGAAAACACTAAATCACCTGTCTCTTTCATTGATGTAATTCAAATTATTCAAATGTCTTCTTAAAAAAGAGGAAAAATAAAAATTTAAAAGAGTAAATCCTTGATTTTTAACACTGTTTTCAACAAGTATTGAATATCAAGTACCCGTAGCTCAACTGGATAGAGTACCTGACTACGGATCAGGAGGTTGTAGGTTCAAATCCTACCGGGTACGCACAAAAAAAAGAGAGGGCTGTAAGTCCTCTTCCTTTTTTATCAAGGTAGGATTTGAAATGAAGGCACGATCCATGGTGGTTGCATAAGCAACTAATATGGAGAAGCAAAACCAGATGTTTTGCTGAGTGCATGAAGTGAGCCTACGCAGAGAACGAACTGGAGATGAATGACCGTAGTAGGCAAATCCTACCGGGTACGCATAAACATAAACCTTCTTCTCTTTGCCAAAATACAAAAAACAGTCCGCAGGACTATTTTTTGTAAGAAACAAATTACTAAGTAAGAGTTTTTAATTCACTCAAAGTAAGAGGACTTCGTATATTTGAACTAGCGTTCAAACATACTCAGGGATACGCATAAAAAAAGTGTGAAGCTATAAAATAACTTCACACCTTTTATTCCTAAAGATAAAAATTAATTATCTGCTTGCTGGTCCACTAAGTTCTTATTTGCATTTGGAAGTTTAGGCAAATCACCTTCCTCCAATATATCATGGGAAGAAACCGTTGCCGCATTTACAATACGTTCTTCCAAAGAAGCCGCTGGCTTTTGTGTTGCAGAAGAGCCTTCCGCAGAAACAGCCGCTTGAGCTGTTTGTGAAGAAGTATTTGGAACAGGTTTAAAGAGCCCTAATTCCGCAAGAAAATTAGATAAACTTCCATCTCCTTTCATAATAATACTTTTCAAAATATCCAAAGGAACTGAACAAGAAGCACGCTTTTCAGCACCAAAAATAATTTGAGTAAACGTAGAATTGGTAATATCGTCTTTTGTCTCATTATCAATAACACGAACTTCTTCATTATTTTTAATCATTTTTGCAATATCATTGAGCACGACATAAGAACTTTGTTCTGTATCGTAAAGCTTTCTATTGCCATATCTTTTAATAATTTTTGGCTGTCTGTCTGTCTTCTGCGGCTTATTAACAATGAAATCTTGATTCACTTCTTACCCCCTTTAGATTGGAGGATCATCGTGACCCCAAGTAACACCCTATCCATGAGTGCATAAATAATTGAGCCCTACTCTAGTGATGATTAAAAGATTCTGTCAATACTTCATTGAATATTTTTTTGTACATAGTCAAAGAGCTTCAATCATAAGATGCATGAAATTTGAACAGAACTTATTTTTTACCGATCTACATCGGACTTATAATTGGATAAAAATACAATTGTTTTAGTTAATTAAGTCATAAAACAAATAAAGATACTTTAAATATTGCACCTAGACTTTTCGCCCAAATATTACCTTTAAAAGAAAAAATACAAATCCAAAATCTTTCTTTTTTTCTGTCAAGTATTTTAATGAAAAATTATTTTCCAATCACATTACCAAAAACATCAAGCTCTTCAACATTATTTCCGATCCACAAACTAATGATACATAAAAACAGATGGATTCTTTGGATTGCCTTATTTTTCTGCTGTTCCTGCGTGTCCAATCTTAAACTTTCTTCTACAAACCCACAGCTTGACATTTATAGTCAGAAGAACTCTGATTATCATTATTTAATAGCTGAAATATCCAGCCTTGAAGGCAGAGAATATGAAGCTATAGATCATTTTAATAGTATCCTACAAGCTCCTTCACACCTTTATTCTGCCAATATCGTACATTTTAGGCTTGCTCAAGAGTATTTAAAACAAGGTTTGATAGATCAAGCCCAAACAGAGTGTGAGAATTTTATTACTCAAAATCACAATACAACAGAAAAAATCAAAGGTTACTTATTGTTTGCAGGAATTCAAACCAGCATGAATCAACTGGAATCCGCTTTAAAACAATACGAACAAATAATCGAAATAGATCAAAATCACAAAGAAGCTCTCCTACATTACAGCTTACTGCTGGAAGAACTAAAACGCCCTATTACACCCTTAGTTTTTCAAAAACTGGAGTATCAAGCTGAATTTCATCAATACAGAGGAGACTTCTATTTATCCCAAGGAGAAGAATTAAGAGCTATCCACTCTTTCAAAAGAGCCTTAGAGCTTGAACCTTCTAATCGCGTATCTGCCTTACGACTCTTCCAAATTTATGGATATAAGAATCAATACCATTTGTTGACAAATTTTATGGAAAAAGCAGATTTTCAAGATATTTATATCGTTTCTTTGATGGCCAGAGCTTATTTAAGACAAGGAAAGCAAGAACAGATGTTGGAAAAATTAGAAGACTTACTTTTGGATCGTCCTTTAATTCACAACTTACAAGCTGAAACCCCGCAAAACCTTTAAAAACTACCCTTCCATATATTCTTGCTGTAATGGATAAGTATGTTAAATAGATGGTTTAAGAGAGTTTTCTTATTATGCTTTGTTTTTCTAATTTCCTGCCAAACCCTTGAAACAACAAACATTCTTCATTTTAAAGGGTCTTTCAGTGTGGAGCAAAACCAAAGAAAACAAAGCCACCCTGTTGAAATTTACATGGATTCCAACCAACCTATTCTACAAATAAACCTGTTAACACCCTTGGGAGGAGTTTTTGCTAGTTATTTATGGAAAAATCAGGAACATCAAATAATATTACCTTCTCGTAAACAATATTTTAAACAGTCCAAGTGGCCCTCTGACTTCCCTTTCCAAGGATTGATTCAAAACCCCCTATGGCTTTATCAAGCTTTGCTGAAACAATTACCAGAAAACTGGAATTGCAAAGAAATAAATAAAGAAATGAAAAAATGCGAACGAAATGATTTTGTTATTGAATGGAAGAAGAAATTTTTCCAAAGAGAAAAAATTCACATCAATTTAAAAAAAGAAAATTTCTTCTTAAATCTTAGTCAGCATAAAAGCCCCTCCAATATCTCTTTGGACATAAAAATACCCAAAGGATTTCAACAAATTAAGAAATTGGATCTTATTCAATGACAGTTCATATTGTATTAGTCCACCCTGAAATACCCTCAAACACTGGCAATATTGGCCGTCTTTGTGTAAACACCAATACACACCTTCATTTGATAGAACCTCTGGGCTTCAATTTGAGTGATAAACAATTGAAACGGGCAGGCCTGGATTATTGGCCTCATCTAAAATATACAGTTTATAAAAACTATGCGGAGTGGAAGCAAAAGTTTTCAGGTTTTTCTCATTATTTCTTCTCAACAAAAGCACAAAACACCCTCTACGATCACCAGTTTCAAGACCAAGACTGTCTGATCTTTGGCTCTGAAACAAAAGGATTAAATCAAAAAATACTGGATTCCAATTCAAAGAATTGCTTTAAAATTCCTATGTCTGAATCCGCAAGAAGTTTGAATCTATCCAATGCCGTAGCCATCGTATTATATGAAGCTATCCGTCAGCATTCATACTCAATCAAATCTTGAAGAATGATGTTCCTTTCATGTAACCTGAACAAACTATGTTAACTTCTTTACTGACTCGTATTTTTGGCACCCAACATGAAAGGGAAATAAAACGCCTCCGTCCTATTGTGAATGCTATTAACGATACTGAACAACAATTTTCTAAAATGAACGACACTGAACTTCAATCACAAACAGGATTGATGAAAGAACAAATTGAGAAAGGAAAAAATCCTGATGAACTTTTAATTCCTGCTTTTGCTGTTTGTCGAGAAGCTTCCAAACGCGTACTAAAAATGAGACATTATGATGTACAAATCATAGGAGGCTGGGCTCTTTACCAGGGCCGCATTGCCGAAATGAAAACTGGAGAAGGAAAAACTTTAGTGGCCACCCTGTCAGTATATCTGGAGGCTTTAAAAGGAAAGGGAGTCCATGTAGTCACCGTCAACGATTATCTAGCTAAAAGAGATACAGAATGGATGGGACAAGTTTATAATTTCTTAGGCCTCACTACAGGCACCATCATCCATGATTTAGGAGATAAAGAAAGAAAAGAAGCCTATCAAAAAGATATCACTTATGGAACCAACAATGAGTTTGGTTTTGATTACCTTAGAGATAATATGAAATTTAATTCAGAGGATTGTGTCCAAAGAAAATTAAATTACGCCATTGTGGATGAATGCGACTCCATTTTAGTGGATGAAGCCCGTACACCTTTAATCATTTCAGGCCCTAAAGATGACTCTATTGGAAAATATCAGGAAATTAATCGTATTATTCCCTCTTTGGTGCGTGATATGCATTTCACATTAGAAGAAAAATCCAAAACGGTTTCTCTAACAGAAGAAGGCAATTCAAAAGTAGAAGATCTTTTAAAAATTAAAAACTTGTATGACATTTCCAACATCAGCCGCCTCCATCATATCTATCAGGCCCTAAAAGCCCATCATCTTTATAAAAGAGACGTGGATTATATGGTGAAAAACAATGAAATAGTTATTGTTGATGAGTTTACAGGCCGGCTGATGCCAGGTCGAAGATGGAGTGAAGGTCTTCATCAAGCTATAGAAGCTAAGGAAGGGGTGAGAATTAGAAGAGAAAATCAAACTTTAGCCACAATTACATTTCAAAACTATTTTCGCCAGTACAACAAACTGGCAGGCATGACGGGTACAGCAGAAACAGAAGCTGTTGAATTCAAAAAAATCTATAGTCTAGACGTGATGGTTATACCTACAAACCAGCCTATTCGAAGAGAAGACTTGGAAGATGTTATTTATAAAACAGAAAAAGTGAAATTTAACAATATTATTGAAGATATCAAAGATTGCCAGAAAAGGGGTCAGCCTGTCTTGGTAGGAACTATTAGTATTGAAAAATCTGAAGAGATTTCACAAATACTCAAAC
The DNA here is from genome assembly GCA_965197855.1 of Bdellovibrionales bacterium. GTDB lineage: Bacteria > Bdellovibrionota > Bdellovibrionia > Bdellovibrionales > UBA1609 > JAPPLG01. The sequence goes on along the minus strand of OZ240230.1, from coordinate 835,718 downwards.
AATTTAATGTACCTCATAACGTACTCAATGCCAGACATCATGAGCGAGAAGCAGAAATAGTGGCTCAAGCTGGCAGGAAGGGAGCTATTACTATTGCCACTAATATGGCTGGTCGTGGAACGGATATTGTTTTGGGAGGAAATTCTGAATTTTTAGCCCAGGCTGAAGCTCAATCCAAAGATGCTTCAAAAGAGATATTGGAAAAATATCAAAATATATGTGAAGCAGAGAAAAAAGAAGTTCTCAAAGCCGGAGGACTTTATATTATGGGAACAGAAAGACATGAAGCCAGGCGAATTGATAATCAATTAAGAGGACGATCCGGACGTCAAGGAGACCCTGGAGCTTCCCGTTTTTATTTATCCTTAGAAGATAATTTAATGAGGATTTTTGGCGGAGAACGCATGCAGAAAATTATGAATACTTTAAGAATCCCGGCAGATGAAGCTATTACAGATCGAATGGTGAGTCGTGCTATTGCCAGCGCACAAAAAAAAGTCGAAGGACACAACTTCAGTATCAGAAAACATCTTTTAGATTACGATGATGTCATGAATCAACAAAGAACAGCTATTTACACGCTTAGAAGAAAAATCCTTCGTATGGAATCTTTAGAAAGAATGATTTTGGATTATCTCAGTGACGTAACATCAAATTTATTGGATTCTTTCGTTAATGAAAATGTCAAAAAAGAACTTTGGGATTTAAAAAATTTATCTCAATCTTTGTTTAAGAATTTTGGTATTTCTCTTGAGTTTCCTAATATAGAAAAAGCAGATATGATCACACAAAAAGTACAAGAAGAAGTGAAACATGCTTATGACAATAAAAAACAAGAATTAGGGCGACACTTTTCTTCTGTGGTCCAATTTATTTTGCTTCAAACTATTGATTCTCTCTGGAAAGAACACCTGGAAAATATTGATTATTTGAAAGAAGGCATCAATTTAAGAGGGTATGCTCAAAAAGACCCCCTCATTGAATATAAAAAAGAAGCTTTCAACCTTTTCGAAAAAGTTAATCAACAAATTGCCAACGAATGTATTGAGAAATTATTTAAAATACAAATCTCTGAATCCGCTAATTATGATATATCTCCTAATTATGATGAAGAGCAACTGGATTACAGTGACAGAAATTCTTCTGGAAACAATTGGCAAAATTTAAAAATAGCCCAACAAGAGGAAGCACTAAAAAAACAAAGAGCTCTATCTTATAATCAAGGGGAATCTTCAGAGAATAGACAGCAACTCAACCGTGCTCAAAGAAGAATGCAACAAAAAAAGAAACGTAAAATTAAAATTTAGGTCTTTATGGAATGTCCACATTGTCAAAATAAAATTGAAGTACCAGATTTATGGGAATTTTTTGATTGCACAAAATGCGGAGCCTCCCTACAATTAGAAAATAATGAACTTAAGATTTTAAAGGGACCAGATGACAATACCGCAACAAACTATGAGTCCGAGTCTCAACAAAACTCCGAAGAACATTTAAGTGTTCCTGTGGAAGACCCTGTCCCTGAGGAGTCTAATCAGAAAAATTTATCTGAACCAACTGTTGATTCCACTTCCAGCAATTCAAAAGAAACTACATTGGAAAATTTTTCTCCTGCAGAGAGCCCCTCATCAAACAAGGAACAGGTCACAACCTCTCACCCCACGCCCACAGAAAATATTTCAAATCCACCCTCTTCTGAAGAGCCTGATAATTTATCCAATATCTTAGATTTTGGAAACTCTCCCAATCAAAAAAACCATTTCACCTATCATCTACAAATTAGTGAAATTTCTTCCAAAGCTTTATTTGATAAAATACGTCATATTCTAAAGAGTCCACGAGTGAAACTTGATTGCCCCAATCAAACAAAAAACAACACCTTGGTGATAAATAATCTCAACGCTGTCCAAATGGTATATGTGGTACGCAAACTTTCTCCCCTACCTGTGGGAATCCATTGGCAACAAAAATCAACCCTCACAGAATAAGAAATGAAAACAAACAACTATAGACTCTTTCATACCTTTTCCCTCCTTGAGAAACAAATATTGAGAGATTTATCAAGCATTTTGAGAGTGGACATTTGGAAAAGGTCGATATATGTTAAAAACTCTATTTTATGAAAAAATATGATTAAGCAAAAAATAGCTTCTCTCAAGACGCTCATTTGTGTAATGAAAAGAAGTGATTGTTTTTGCTTCTTTTTTTAAAAAAGGAAAAGGTTTCGTGTCTGATTCATATAATAAATGGGGATGGATAGTTCTTATCACTACAGTATCTTTTAGTGTCGTTTGGATTTTATACTTTATGATTGTGCAAGTTCCTGTGGACCTAGGAGAAGAGTCTGATATTCCTGTGGTAATTGCTGGAGCCAGTGTGGATATCAGCCAAGTTCAAGACTATTGGGTGAGTGGAGAATTAATGGTTCAAAAAGGAGCTGAAGTATACGCTACCTACTGTGCTCTTTGTCATGGAGCTACCGGCCGAGGGGATGGAGTGGCAGGAAGAGGGCTTAAGCCTCCACCAAGAGATTTTATAGAAGGTGATTGGAAATATGGAGGAAGCAGTATTGATTTATTTAAGATGATCACTCAAGGTTCTGATGGAACTTCCATGGCTTCTTTCTCTCACGTTCCAAAGCTGGAAAGATGGGCTCTCGTACATTTTGTCCGTTCTCTCACAAAAAATCCCGTTCCTGATGATCCTGTTCAAACAAAGGAATTTGCAACCAATGCTAAATAATAAATATATAAAAGTTTCTTTGTTTATTTTTATAAACTGCCTAGCCCAGCAATCAATAGCCTATGACACCACTCGGGTTCTAAAAGCTTCTCAAGTCCCTCAGGAATTAAAAGGAATTAGCATCACTGAGAAGATGGGAGAATTTATTGATCTTGATTTGGAATTTTCAAATGAAAAGGGTAAAAAAGTAAAATTAGGCAGTTATTTTAATAAAAATAAACCAGTTTTATTCACTATTATCTATTATAAATGCCCCAACCTTTGTCAACTTCATCTCAATGGACTCATGCAAGGAATGAAAGGTTTGGACATCACAGATAACTTTGAATTTGTAGCCCTCAGTATGGATCATTCAGAGCGTCCTAATCTAGCTAAAGCTAAAAAGGTAAATTATGTAAAACAATACAAATTACCAACACCAGAAAATTTACATTTTTTAACGGGCCAAGAAAAGGCTATAAAAAAGATCAGCCAACAAGTAGGTTTTAAATTTCGATGGAATGAAGAACAAAAACAATTTGCTCATCTGCCAGTAGCTTATGTATTAACTCCAGCAGGTCAAATATCTCGCTATCTTTATGGAGTGGAAATGGAAACTAAAACTTTAAAACTTTCTTTAGTGGAAGCTTCCCAAGGCCGTATTGGAGGTCTTATTGAACGTATTTTATTATTTTGCTTTCAATTTGACCCAAGGAAAAATCGTTATACCATCTACGCATACAATATTATGCGAGCTGGAGGAGTCTTAACAATTATCCTTATATTATGTTTACTAATTCCAACATGGATACGCACAAAAAGACAGGGTCAAAAATGATTTATATTTTTATTACCTTATTACTGTTGCCTTTTTCAGCATTTTCCAGCTCTTTTCCAAGCCCCGCCACTGCTATCTCTACAGAGGTAGATCAAATGTATCTCTTTATCCATGCCCTAAGCCTGGGATGCGGACTTCTTATTATAGGTGTCTTCATTGTATTTGCTGTTCTTTACCGAAGAAAAAATAACTCACAAGCAACAGCAACAGTTCACCACAACACCTGGTTGGAATGGACCTGGAGTATTATTCCCTTTCTTATTTTTATGTTCATGTTTACCTGGGGCTGGTGGGTCTACGATAAAATGCGGACCCCTTATAAAAATGCTTTGGAAATCCATGTGTATGGACAAATGTGGAATTGGGATTATGCTTATAAAAATGGAAGAAAGACAGCAGAAACTCTTTATGTTCCAGTGAACACCCCTGTAAAACTAATTATGACCAGTCGAGATGTTATTCATAGTTTTTATGTGCCAGCTTTTCGAATTAAACAAGATGTTTTACCTAATAGATATACAGCTCTTTGGTTTAAAGCAACTAAGAAAGGACTCTTTAACGTGTTTTGTACAGAGTACTGCGGCACCGGACATTATAGCATGTTGTCTAAAATTCGCGTGGTGTCTTTAGAGGATTGGGAAAAGTGGATCTCTACAGATCCTTATGAAGGCCTTGGTATGGTGGAGATAGGACAAAAAGTTTTCAGAGGAAGATGCACTGCCTGCCATCAAACCACTGTACAGAAGATGATTGGCCCGGGTTTAGCTGGAGTTTTTGGATCCGTTCGAAACTTTGAAGAAAATGAAAGTATTAAGGCAGACGAAAATTATATTCGAGAATCTATACTCAATCCTTCTGCCCGAATTGTTAAGGATTTTCCAGACCAAATGACTCCTTTTGCAGGCCTTCTTCAAGAAGAAGAAATGACAGGGCTTGTGGAATACATTAAATCATTAAAACCAGAAAAGTGAGGTATCAGTGAAAAATTATCTAAATGAAAAAACAGGTTTATGGTCATGGTTATCTACTTTGGATCACAAACGTATTGGCTTGCTGTATTTATTCTCTGTTTTAACTTTTTTCTTTATTGGAGGAATTTTCGCCCTTCTTTTGCGTTTAGAGTTATTTACTGTCGGAGAAACTATCATGGGGCCCGACACCTACAATCAAATAATGACCCTTCATGGAGTGATGATGGTATTCATGGTGATCATTCCAGGCATCCCAGCCATCTTTGGAAATTTTTTCCTACCTCTCCAAATAGGAGCTAAAGATGTAGCCTTTCCCCGCTTAAATCTCCTGAGCTGGTATCTTTTAATGACAGGATCTCTTGTTGCTATTGTGTCTGTCGTTACAGGGGGAGTGGATACAGGGTGGACCTTTTACACTCCTTATAGCATTCGAACAGATAATGGAACTATATGGGTGGTTGTCGGGGCCTTTATTATAGGTTTTTCATCTATTTTAACCGGACTCAACTTTATTGTTACAGTTCATAAATTAAGAGCTCCCGGTATGGGATTTTTCAGAATGCCTCTTTTTGTTTGGGGTATTTATTCCACAGCAATTATCCAAGTTTTAGCTACACCTGTATTGGCTATCACCTTGCTTCTTCTCACCTTAGAGAGAATTTTTGGAATTGGAATTTTTGATCCAAAATTGGGCGGTGATCCTGTTTTATTCCAGCACTTTTTTTGGTTTTATTCTCATCCCGCTGTTTATATTATGATTTTACCAGCCATGGGTATTGTTAGTGAACTTATGGCAACATTTTCCAGAAATAATATTTTTGGTTATAAAGCTATTGCATTTTCCAGTATTGGTATTGCTTTAGTCAGTTTTTTTGTTTGGGGACACCATATGTTTGTCAGCGGACAATCTGAAGCAGCTAACTTTTTATTTTCAATAATTACTATGCTTGTCGGAGTTCCCACAGCTATTAAAGTTTTTAACTGGGTCAGTACCATGTACAAAGGCTCTTTAAGCTTTGAAACTCCTTTCCTATATGCCTTGGGTTTTATTTTTGTCTTCCTCATCGGAGGAATGACAGGAATTGTTCTAGCTACTATTGCTTTGGATGTTCATGTACATGATACATACTACGTAGTTGCTCACTTTCATTATGTGATGGTTGGAGGGACTTTATTCCCCTTGATGGGAGCTATATTTTATTGGTTTCCAAAAATGTTTGGTCGGATGTATAGTGAAGTTTTAGGGCGCACTGCTTTTGCTTTAATCTTTTTAGGTTTTAATGTGACGTTTTTCCCTTTATTTTTCGCCGGCACTCAAGGAATGCCTCGAAGATACTATGATTATATAAAACCTTATGAAACACTTAACCAAATTTCTACTGTCGGCTCTTGGTTAATCTCAGCTGGATTCCTTGTAGTTTTAGTCGCTATTATCCATTCTCTATTGAAAGGACCAAAAGCTCCTGAAAACCCTTGGGATGGACGCACTTTAGAATGGCAGACTCAGTCTCCTCCTATCCATGAAAACTTTTCAAAACAACCAGAAGTAACAAAGGGTCCTTATGAACGTTAAACATCACGCCGCTCACCATTTTAGAGACGCTTCTCATGAAGCTGAAGCCAGTAAGCTTGGCTTATGGATTTTCTTATGCACAGAAATACTCATGTTTGGAGGATTGTTTATTGCTTATGCCATTTATCATAATCAATATCCTGAGATTTTTCTGGCAGGATCCAAATTCTTAGATTGGAAATTAGGTTCTTTGAACACCTTTGTCTTGTTACTGAGCTCATTTACAATGGCTCTGAGTATTTACTATGCCCAAAAAGAAAAGTTTACACAATCCACTTCTTGTTTATGGATGACTTTCCTCTGCGGTCTTATGTTTATGGTTGTAAAGTATTTTGAATATTCTCATAAAATTCATGATGGACTTTTGCCAGGCCAGCTTTTCTCCCATACTGGCAGTGAAAACCTGGGTTTATATTTTTCTTTTTATTTCTCGATGACGGGTCTTCATGGTTCTCACGTTTTAGCTGGTTTGGCCCTTATTTTCTGGTTAATCATCCGCTCTCATAAGAGACATTTTGGACCCGGCTATGTGTTGCCATTGGAATGTGTCGGACTTTTTTGGCATTTAGTGGATCTTATTTGGATTTATCTATTCCCTTTACTGTATCTAGTGGAATAAATCTTTTACTAAATACCCATCCTTGGACAATTAAGTCCTCCCATTAAAGAAGCACTGACTAAATCAACATATTCCAAAACATTTATCTCCGAGCTAATGGACCTCTCTTCAAAAGAGCTTTCTTCTCCTGTTGCTAAAAAAATGTTACCGCCTTTAGAAAGAGTTAATTCAGTTACAACTCCTTCTGTAAGTTTTACATAATAAATTTCACTGTCTAAAAGTAATGGATCATCAGAATATATTCTCCGATCCATAACTCTTTGTACCTCATTTCCCTCTACTTCAACAATAGAAGCAGCTGTATGATTGTCTTTTCTATCGGAATTATCAAAGCGGCAAATATCAGCACCTTTAGTGTTTAAAATAGCACTCATACGATGCCATACTTTATTCTGATTATTAAAATAACCACCACCCCAATCTTTATCCATAACAATAAGAATAAGTCCATTAGGAACCGGCTCTCCTAAATGGGGAATTTGAACCACTAAGATATCTTTTAAAGATTCTGTTCTTAGCACTATCTCACCTTCTTTATAAGGTAAGGGCTGTGCGTTCCCAGCTACAGTTGCATCTTCATTTTCATTGGTTTTCGACAGAAAATCACAAGCTGTTAAAAATATGATGAACATTAAACTGCAAAATAGTTTTATAATCTTCATAGCAAGCAAGCCCTCTTAAGATAACTTATTGCAATATGCTTTATTCAAAATCTCTTACTACAGAATATATTGTCAAGCTTGTGTTCAAAATATGGAATAAAAATTAAAAATCCACAAGTTTGACATTGACTGTCTATGAAAAATCTCTTAACTCTAATCGTTAAGATAGGAGCAAATATGGTTTATTTGATTCAATTAAGTATATTATTGCTAGCTTTAGTGAATTGTGCAGAAGATGGTTATAATAATCCTAATGTCCCAGACCATATCGAAGAAATTGAAATACCTTATTTTTCCAAAGAATCAGAAAAATGTAATTCAGGCAGTGAGTTTGAAACGGCCTCTGGTTCTTCTTATACACTTCTCCAACGATGTCATGATGTTGGAACTGCAAATTTTCAAGAATGTAAAGATAAAGCCAGGGAAGCTTGTCAAAGAGTTGCAAAATGTACAAAAAGCAAAATTTTAGAAATACTATTTTATGATCAAAATGAGTTAAGATCAAAATTAGAGAAAGCGGAAACTTCCGACGAAATGCTTACTATTATATCAGAAGCAATGTTTTCCAAACCCTCAGGACCTAATGAAGAAAACCCACAAACTCAATGTTTTAAATCAGAAACTTTAGAATTCCAATCCTTTGTAACCACCTATCGAGTTAAGGAAAGTGACAAGGATGAATAAACGACTGCTAAAAAATGTCTAATCATATTGTCCCATTTAAAACTTACTTCAATGTTATTTTAGCCCTTATGGGGTTAACCCTAGTAACTGTGCTTATTTCACTCGTCGATTTTGGAGTTTTTAATTTAATTATCTCCATGGGAATCGCTACACTCAAGGCCGCCCTAGTTCTCATGTACTTTATGCATTTAAAATATGATGATAGAACATATCTTGTGATTTTCCTTGTGGGAATATTCTTTATAGCAATAATTTTCTTATTTTCCAGTTTTGACATTGTGACACGTGTTTTAGAAAAAAGTGTTTTATAACAAATGATAAAAAGTTATTTAAAATTAAGTAAATTCGGTATTGTCTTTTTAGTCTTACTAACCGCTTTACTTGGTTATATACTAGGTCCTAATTTTTCTTATTCCACTCTTTGTTTTTTAATAGCCGGGATTTATTGGGTAAGTAGCGGCAGTTTTATTTTAAATCAAGCTAGTGAACATTTATTGGACTCTCAAATGAATCGCACTAAAAACCGCCCTATCCCCCAAGGAGTTATTTCTCCAAAAAAGGCGGCTGGTTTAGGTTGGATTTCAATTTTATTAGGACTTTTCTTACTGACATACGTAAATACCTTGTCTGTATTACTCGCTTCCATAACAATTATACTTTACAATTTTTTTTACACTCTAAGATGGAAACAAAAACATCCTTATGGAGCTGTATTTTTTGGAGCCATTCCGGGGGCTATGCCTGTTGTTCTTGGGTATACTGCTAATACCTCTTCCATTTTATCTATGGAATGCGGGTATTTATTTCTCATCATGTTTTTATGGCAAATACCTCATTTTTGGTCTTTAGCTTTTCATTATAAAAAAGATTATACTCAAGCAAAAATCCCTGTACTACCTGCATATTTTGGAGAAAATAAAACATTTTTTCACATTGGTCTTTACACCTTGTCTTATGTAGGACTGGCCTTACTGGCTCCTTTGTTTCTTCATACAGGTTTTATTTACCTGATTATATCTCTCCCTTTATGTTTAAAAATCCTTTTTGAATATTATTGTTTTTATAAGAAAAAAAACTGGCTCCCATTTTTCTCATGGTTAAATATCAGTCTTCTTGTATTTTTATCTGTCCCTTTTTTAGATCAGAAAATGACCTCTTTTTATTTGAGTTTTTAATAAAAAAGTTAGAGGTGCAAAAGTCAGAATAGGTCACAACATGAACAAACCACGTTTAGCTTTTTTATGTTCAGGGGAAGGCACAACTTTTGAATACTTAGCCAAGCAAACTCAATTTCACCCTGTTTGCCTGATTACGAATACTGAAAAAGCCCCTGTTTTAAAAAGAGCTCGACATTTAAATATTCCCTCTTTCACTATTTGCCCCAATCAATATAAATCTATAGATCTTTGGGATCAGGCTGTATTGAAATGTTTAAAAAATAAAAACATAGACCTTGTTGTATTAGCGGGGTTTTTACGCCGTGTTGGGTCTCATGTGCTGTCTTGCTTTAAAAATAAAGTGATAAACTCACACCCAGCTTTACTTCCAAAGTTTGGAGGACAAGGCATGTATGGGATACACGTACATAGAGCTGTCCATCAAGCTCAAGAAAAAACCACTGGAGTCACTATACACTATGTAAATGAAGAGTATGATCAGGGAACTATTATTGCTCAAAAAAAAATAGATATTTTGAAAAACGATACTCCTGAAAGCTTAGAAGACAGAGTTAAAAAACTAGAAAAAACATTTTATGCTTCAATTATTGAACAAATATGGAAAAATCAACATGAAAGATAAACTATTATCTTTAATGAAAGGTGTATTATTAGGAATAGCCCTGATAGTCCCCGGCATTTCAGCTGGAACCATGGCTCTAATTACAGGCCTTTATCCACCTCTGATTTCTTTTTTATCTACCGCTCAAAATTTCATCTTCAAAAGACAATTTTTAAAACTTAATTATCTTTTTCTAAATCTTCTGCCTGTTTTTATAGGGGTTTTTCTAGGTCTTACCTTATCCATCCAATGGGTTTACTCTCTGATCACTGGTTTTCCTGTCTTATCTTACTCATTGTTTACTGGTATTATTCTGGCCTCCATTCCGTTTTTATTAAAACAAGCAAAAATCAATTTCCATAATATGTGGGTTTTATGTTTATCTACTTTACTTAGTTTTGCTTTATCTTATTTTAATCCTGTTTCTGTTCCATCTAACTTTTGGATTTTTTTATCTGTGTATCTCGCCTCTTTGGCAATGCTTCTTCCCGGCACATCCGGTTCTTATATTTTAATCTTAATGGGAACGTATTCTGAAGTATTAAGCACATTGAAAAGTTTTTCCTCAAAATCTGTATTTATTCTATTTATAGCTGTTTTAAGTTTGCTTTCCTGTTCAAAATTGATCCAATACTTATTAGATCGACATAAAAACTACACTATGATTTCCCTAACCGGATTAACTTTGGGTGGAGGAGTGGGAGTTTTCCCATTAAAATCCATAGAACAATTTCAGCAGCATGGCTTGGAAAGTTTTATTCTTTTATTTATAGGAATCTGTTTGATTTCTATAGTACAATATTCATGGCAGTATTTTTCATCTCGAAAAATACTTGTAAATAATAGTTAATCCTCCCTGCACTTAAAGAAGGTTTTATGTTAATACAATATCTTTTTATTGCTCTTTTCTTATGTCCTATAGCTTATGCAGAAAACAACAAAGGAGAACGAATGAAAAAAGCAACTTTTGGCGGCGGATGTTTTTGGTGTATGGAACATCCCTTTGAAGAAATTCCAGGGGTTCAAAGTGTTATTTCAGGCTATGCAGGAGGAACTGTCGAAAACCCCACTTACGAACAAGTGAAAAACGGTAAAACAGGTCATGCTGAAAGTGTCCAAGTAAAATATGACCCAACACAAACCCTTTACCAAGAACTCTTAGATGTTTATTGGAGAAATATTAAACCCACTCAAAAAAACGGACAATTTAATGATCATGGCCCTCAATATCGAACAGTTATTTTTTATCACAATAAAGAACAAAAAAAAGAAGCTGAAAAATCCAAAAAGAAATTGGAAGACAGTAAAATTTTTAAAGAACCCATTGTAACAGAAATCATTCCTTTTATAAATTTTTACCCTGCTGAAGAGTACCATCAAAATTTTTATAAAAAAAATCCTATAAAATATGGATTTTATAGAAAACTAAGCCGCAGAGATCATTTTATCGAAGAAACTTGGGGCAACACTTTGCAATGCTCAAAAACCTCTGTTAAAAATAAAGAAGATGAGCCCGCTATATGCACTCTCCCTTCTCAAAAGAAACCTTCACAAAATTCTCCACCTAAAAAAAATAAGCCAGATCACTCATTCAAAAAACCAAGTACTGAACAATTAAAAAAACAACTGACAGATATACAGTTTCAAGTCACACAAAAAAAAGGCACTGAACAGGCCTTCAAAAACCTTTATTGGAATCACCATGAATCAGGTATTTATGTAGATGTTGTATCCGGAGAACCTTTATTTAGTTCTTTAGATAAATTTAATTCTGGAACAGGCTGGCCTTCCTTTACCCGCCCTATAGATTCCACATTTATTCAAACCAAAGTAGATAATAAATTACTGACTCAAAGAACAGAAATACGCTCTAAACATGGAGATTCCCATCTAGGCCATGTCTTCAATGACGGACCCAAGCCTGAAGGCCTCCGTTATTGTATCAATTCAGCCTCTTTGAAGTTTATTCCAGTTGATGAACTGGAAAAACAAGGTTATGGAAAGTGGAAGGAACTATTTAAATAAACCTTTCAAAGATTGGCACATTGAAATTATTTATTAAGAAATTTGGTGGAACCTCTGTAGGCTCTATAGACCGCATTATGGCTGTAGCAAACAGAATTTATAAATGCCATCAATCTAGAGAAAAGATGGTTATTGTACTGTCCGCTATGTCCGGAGAAACCAATCGTTTGATTCAGATGGCCCATGAAATAGACCCAACTTATAGAGGAATGTCTTACGATATGTTGTTGGCCTCTGGAGAGCAAGTTAGTATTAGTCTCCTATCCATAGCCCTCAACAAAAAAGGATTGGAAGCAGTTCCTCTATTAGCTCACCAAGTAGGAATTCAAACAGACTCTTTATTTTCTTCAGCTAGAATTCAAAATATTGATACAAACCCTATTTTAAAATTATTGAAACAAAATAAAATTCCTCTTATTGCAGGTTTTCAAGGTGTCAATGAAGATAATCAAATCACCACATTGGGGCGGGGAGGAAGCGACATTACAGCCGTGGCTCTGTCAGCCGCTCTCAAACAATCCACTTGCGAAATTTACACAGACGTCCCCAATATCTATACTGCAGACCCTCGCCTCATAAAATCTGCTCAAAAAATATCTCAATTGAGCTTTGAAGAAATGATGGAAATGGCTATACTGGGAACAAAGGTATTACACTTTAGATGTGTGGAATTAGCGGCAAAATTTAATATAAAAATTCATTTAAGATCCACTTTTGAAAAAACATCAGGAACTTGGGTTATACCAAAGGAGGAAATCATGGAAAGTCCAATAGTCTCTTCTGTTATCAGTGATATGAACACTTGTGTTATTAAACTTTTTCCTATCCCTCCAGGGATTGAATTTATTTCAAATGTTTTTGATAAGTTATCTGAAAAATCCATCATTGTAGATGTTATTTCTCAAAGTTATAATTCAGAAGGACAAAGATTGGCTTTTTCCATAAGAGAAGAACAAGTCTCAGATGTTTTAGAAATTCTCTCCTCTTTACTAGCACAAGATAAAATAACTTTGATAAAAGATGTCGCCAAAGTATCCATTGTAGGTGTAGGGATGGCCAACCAATCCGGAGTAGCCGCGCAATTTTTCGAAACTCTTAAAAAAATCACTCCTCACCTTCATTTAGTTACAACTTCAGATATTAAAATCAGCGCTATTGTGGATAAAAAAAACTCCCTCCCTTTAATGAAAGAACTACATAAAACTTTTAATCTGGAATAAAAAATGCCTTTAACTTATATTCAAGATCGCTTAACTCTTATCCAAAAGACTCAAAAAGTGGATTTAGTTGAGTTAACCAAAAGTATGGATCGAGCATTTTATCTTTATGACTTAGACGGTTCTCTTGAAAGGTTTAAATTATTTAAAAAATTGGTTCACCCTATAGAGATTTATTTTTCTTTAAAATCCAATAACAATAAAACTCTTGTTCAATCTTTTTTAAAAGAAGGAGCTGGCCTGGACATTGTTTCGAAAGGAGAATTAGAACATGGTTTAAAATTAAAATGTTCTCCAAAAAAAATAGTTTTTTCAGGAGTAGGTAAAACCAAACAAGAATTAGAACAAGCTCTAAGAGCTCAGATTTTTCAAATCAATGTAGAAAGCTTAGGAGAGTTAGAACGTATTGGACAATTATGCTCTTCTCTAAAACTGAAAGCGCAAGTGACCTGTCGTATAAACCCTAATATTACACTAGACACTCATTCCTTTATTCAAACAGGAACACAAGATCATAAATTTGGAATAGATGAAGATTTAATTCCTCAATTTATTGAAATTCTAAAAAAATATTCCTCCTTTATTACTTTTCAAGGTTTGGCTATGCACATTGGATCTCAAGGACTTTCTGTCGAACCGATCGTTCAAGCCGCACAAAAAGTAAAAAATATCTATGAAAGGCTTATCCGTGAAAGGCATCCTCTAAAAACTTTAGACATTGGAGGAGGAGTGGGGATTGATTATAGAGCTGAAGATTTGGAAGACGACATAAAAACGATTGAATTTTATGGATCCAGTTTACAAAAAGTTTTTAAAAACTTTGAAGGACAGGTTTTATGCGAGCCGGGACGTATTCTCACAGCCAGGTATGGTTGGCTGTTTGGTGAAATTCAGTACATTAAGCAAACATCTTTAAGAAATTTTGCTATTTTAAATACAGGGATGCACCATCTTATTCGTCCTGTTTTATACCAAGCTTACCACCAGGTTTTACCAGTTAAAAAATCCAACCAAGAAAAGAAAAACTACACCATAGCCGGCCCTATTTGTGAGTCAGCAGATATCTTAGCCAGAGATCGTTTTCTTCCTTCTTTATCCAGCGGGGATTGGCTTTGTTTTTGCGATGTCGGAGCTTATGGAGCTGTGATGTCCCAGACCTACAATATGCAAGAAGTTCCTTTGGAAATTACTTGTTCTCAGGGCTCCATACTTTCTAAAGAACAATTTCAATATAAATCACAGTAATGACCTTTCTGATTATCTAAATGATTCCTAACAACGAAAATAGGAAACCCTTCTCAAACGATGAAAGGACGATTCAGAATTTGATTGTTCTACACTGCTACTTAGAAGCTTTCAGTATATTCAACATCTACGTAGCTTAACAAAATCTTAATATTTTAGATGTTGGACAACACTGCTTTGAGAATCTTTTAAATCTTCATATAAAGATCTTATAAAGCTTATTTCAGAAGACGTATTATCTCTAGTCTGAAGAAAGGACTCTACTTCATAGAGAATCTGCTCAAAATCTCCCATTCTTTCTTTTAAGACTTTTTTTGAAACTAGATTTTCTGAGCGATTTTTTGAAAAATCATTTAATTGAAAAATAGCACGCAAACCAAAATGATCAGAGAGAGCTACATCATTATAATTCTTAGGAAAAATAGAAATATCCTGAGGCTCAAAAGCAATCTCTGAAGAAGATTTAAAAAAGATATAATCTCTAATACTTTCTCCAACAAAAAAATTAGACAAATCATAGCCGCTATCTCCACACAAGTGAGTACATTCAGGATTTTTTCTTACCTGTTCATAAGGATCTTTAAATCTTAATAATCTTCTAACAATACGAAATTCTAAACTGGCAGGCTCAAAATTAAAATCTCCCCCTGCAATAATTGCCTGATCTCGATAGGGGTTTTCTAATATCCATCTTAAATGCAACAAGAGTTGATTAACTCTTTCTGTTTGAGAAATATGATTTAAATGAAAATTAAAAACCAGAAAAGAATTTTGATACACTTGAGGGACATTGATTTGAGCTATTCCAAACCCTTTGTCTATGAATTTGAACCATTCATATAAGAAACCCAAGCCACTTTCAATAGCAGGAGAAAAATAAATGACATCACTTTTTTGAACACCTCCTTTAAACAGACCAACTAAACCACTCCTCCTATCATCATAGGGTTTTCTAAAATAGACACTTCTCATATTTATATCTTGAGACAGTCGAACTAAATTTTGATAGTGATCATCCTGCCACACTTCCTGAAGTAAAATAATGTCACAGTCATATTGTCTTAAAAAATGTAAAGTTTGCTCATGACGTTCTTCTAAATTATCAGAATAAAACATTCCATATGTATTGAGCGTTTGCACACATAATTGTTGCTGATTCGGATCAATTAATTTTGTTTCACCTTCAACATAAAAGATAAAAAGTACAGTTAAAGAAAACAAGACCTCTTTCATTTTTACTCTTCCTGCTTATATTATTTATATTTTATAATTATTAATCTAACCTAATATAAAGTCATTCACTATTTTATTATTTATATACATTTTAACTAGTAAAACTAAAAAAATTCTGAATAGAGGTAAAAAATTATATATTTATAATTTAATATTCCTTTCTTAATAAAGATTATCCATCAAAAGATGGAGGTCTGGTTTTATACATAAGATGAAATAATTTATATAAGTGGCTCAAGCAAATTATGTGTCTGAGACTTGAGTCACTTATATAAATTATTTCCTCAACTCAAAGAGATTAAAGTTTTCGCTTCTTTTTCTAAAAGAAGATCAGATGTGGCTCGGGACGGAATCGCCTACTACAGTTGTGTTTTGGCCCCCAATTGACTCTACAGTTGTTCGCATCCAGCTCACAACTTGCGTAGGCTCACTTCGCTCTCTCAGAAAATCATCAAGATTTTCTGACTTGTATTAAACGCTCCCGTGCTCAATACAAGTCGTTCTCTCATTTCGATTCCTTTCCTGAAAAAAATCAAAAAACTTCCCAGCTTCTTGATTTTTTAACGTGGCTCGGGACGGAATCGAACCGCCGACACAAGGATTTTCAGTCCTCTGCTCTACCGACTGAGCTACCGAGCCTGATCTTAATGTTTTTTACGAAAAATATCTTTAAGTCAAGACTTCATATTTTGAGTAAAATTTCATTTCAAATACAAATATAAAAATAACACCAACCCCAAAGGCAAAAGATAAAAACCAAACTTATAAAGCTTAAAAACCCAAGATTTCATCCAATGTAAAGCTATATATCCAAAGCCAAATGCACTTAAAAAGCCAATTAGAAAAGACCAGTGAAATAAGATATTTGAATCATTTTGTACGAATTCTAAAGCACAGGCCGCAAAAAGAGAAAAAATCCCCAAAAGAAAGCTAAAGTCAAGAGCCAACCGCGGAGACACTCCAAGATAGAGACCCGTTCCCGTAGTAACACCTGCCCGGCTCACTCCTGGAGCTAAAGCTAACACCTGCGCTACCCCTATTAAAAAGGCTTTGTTATAAGAGATAGACATAAAGTTTATATCAGTATCATCAGATGAATTTTTATTATCAATTGTCTTAATAAAAAAAGTTCCTATAAGGAATACAGCTGTAAAAATAAAACTGAAAGAAATAAAATACATACTATGAAATAACTCTTTTATAAAACCATAAAAGAAAAACCCTACTGACATAACAGGCAAAGAAGCTATTGCCAACTTAAGAAATATATTTTTTTCAGGAGAAGATAAAATATTTCTTATTAAGTAAAAACATTTAAACCTGTAAAAAACCAATAAAGAGCACAGAGTTCCAAAATGAACGGCAACTGTAAAAAGGAATATTTGATCCCATTGGAAAAAAAGCCCTGCAACAGCTAAATGCCCTGAACTGGAAATAGGTAAAAACTCTGCCAGCCCTTGAAGTACTCCAAGAAAAAATGCTTGTATTAAATCTATCATAAAAGTAATTTAGACCACTTTCTTCAAGAAAGTAAGTATCTCTTAAGAATTAAGCAATGCTTTTCTTTTCTAATTCATAACTCTTTACTTTTGAAATCAATGCGGCTCGACTAATTCCCAGTTTTTTAGCAACTCTGGTTTTATTCCAACTTTCTTCTTTTAAACATCTTTCAATCATTTGTTTTTCCAGTTTCTTCACAGCCTTTTTTAAACCATCAATTTTAGAAAGAGCTGACATACTATCTGCTTCTTCAAAAAACTTACTTGAAAGAAGATCTTTAGGAATCCTTTCATTGGAATGCGATAATATTACTAATCGTTGAATTTCATTTTGCAATTCACGTACATTCCCCGGCCATGCGTAGGAATTGAAGTAATCAAAGATAGCAGGATCAAAAACTTTCTTTTGTCCTTTAGACTCTTGAAATAAAAAATATTCAGCCAACAATTTTATATCTTCCCCACGCTCCCTTAGAGGAGGAACTTTCATATTGATGACGTTAAGACGGTAATACAAGTCCTCTCTAAAAGAGCCTTGTTTCATCATCATATTTAAATCCTTATTAGTAGCGGCAATAATTCGCACGTCTACTTTCTTAGGCTTTACAGAGCCAACACTAAAGAAAGTGCCTTCTTGTAAAACCCGAAGGAGTTTGGCCTGCATGGTTAAAGAAGTATCTCCAATTTCATCTAAAAAGAATGTACCCTTATCTGCTAACTCAAATAAACCCTTTTTATCCTGAATAGCTCCTGTAAAGGCCCCTTTTACATGACCAAATAATTCTGACTCTAAGAGATTATCATTAAAAGCTGAGCAATTTTGAGCTAAAAAGGCTTCATGTTTTCTCTTTGAATTCTTATAAATAGATTGAGCAACAAGTTCTTTACCTGTGCCATTTTCACCTTGAATCAAAATACTACTATCGGAATCTTTAATTTTTTCTAAGACAGAATAAAGCATTTGCATTGGCTGTGAATTTCCAACAAGTTCTCCATATTTATTAGAAGAGTTTAAGAACTGATCTCTTAAGTGTTTCCTAGATTTTTCTACTTCATCTACTAAAATAATTTCCTGAGTTAAACTAGATACAATGGTTTTCATTATTTCCAATTGATGAGAGTCGATTACTTTTGCAGAAAAATCATGAACATTAAAACTGGATGCCACAGACTTAAGACGTACTACTTGCTCCTCTCTACTCACAAAACCTAAAACACCCACTAACCCCTGCCATTGTTGATTAGAAAAAATAGGGACAGCCAAAACACTCATTCCAGTCTCTTCCCATTCCAGTAAAACCAATTCTTTGGATTTTGAAGTCTGGTTCTGTAACAATCGAGATAAAGATCGATTGAGATGAGAATCTTTAAGAAAAGCTGCAACTAAATTATTATGAAAATAATTTTCATTTAAAGGGTTTGTAAACTCCCCCTCTCCGTTAAGAAAAACAACATCACTTCTCCATAAATTACCAATAAGGTTTCTTAAATTTCGAATCACATGAAGATGGCGGTATTGATCCCATTGCAACATAATAAAGTCCTCCGTACTGTAAACTAATCGTACAGTGCAGATGAATTCTTTATGTTTATTTATTTTTCAATACTATAGTCCAAGAAGAATAAAAATATCTCACTTATTGCCATTATGTGAAACTAAAAATGCATATTCAAATACCGATATATATTAGGAAGCATAGCGTTCAGACTTATGACATTTTTTACAATAAGTTTTTTAATCTTAATACATAGTTTTTCATGGTCTAAAGAAACCTCCATGAGTGAGCTACTGTCTCAATATGAAACATTCCAACCTTTCCATGAAAATATATCAATTCTTATGCCTGATAAAAAATGCAGAATACAGAATAAGTCAGAAAAAATATGCTGGATAGAGAATAACTGGGAAGATAATTCTCAGCCGCTTGAAGATTTACTACGCATAACTGAAGGCTCTGTAGATACTACACATCCTGATTTTGCTCACACTCTTTTGGGGCAAAAATATCAGCAATTAAAAACTTTGATGAGTATGCACAATAGGCTAAAATCTTGTTCAACAACCAACTCTGTAGTCAGTGATGATATTTTACATCGTGCTCAATCTAATATATCTCACGCCTTAGAAAATCCAGATGATTGCAAATCTGTTTCATCAAATTCAGAAAGTGATATAACTTTACTTGGAAATCATTTACAACAAACAACCAATAGAAATACTTTAAAAACATCCTCTTTTGAAGATAATTTATTTTCACAAGCTCTACAGACCAGTATTCAATCTCGAGTGAATTTCACTAAAAAATTTGAGGACGATAATATCAACACCCATGAATTCAGACAAAAGCTATTGGATCAATTCTGTGAAGGAGATGTTCCTACTTCCACTTCTCGAGGAATAAAGAAAAGAAGAGGTTGGGCTTGCACCAAAAAGGATGCAAAAATCATAAGTAATCTTATTAGAGAGGCTATAGATCATACTAATAACAAGGAACTCATTCAACATCCAACAAGAGTCTCCCATCAAGAAGAACAATGCCCTACCGTCCAAAGAAAGAAAAAATGTATAAAAACAAATGTGTATGAGTTTCAATCCACCCCGCCTAATTTTGCTGAAGACGGTCAATTGGACTCTTTAGACGTATCCACTATTGTCGCTGATATTAACTATCGTATATCTAATCTCAACTCAATATTAGAAGACTATAATGAAAAAAAAGAAGAGTTAGAAAGAAAGTTAGCTCTGGAGATTCAAAACATCAACCAAGAAGAAAATTTAAGCTTACCAGAACAAAGAACAAGAGATCACAACCAATCCTTGAAACGAAAAAAACTTCGAGATGAATTAAAAAGGCTTAAAAAAACAATTTTTTTAGAATACAAACAAGAACTGGCCTTTTTACATTCCAATGGAGCAGGGGTTTTTCTCCAAACCAGTGCTGTGAGAAATCAATCAAAATTTGAAGAACTTGAAAAAATAACTACTAAGGCTTTAGGTTTATTCGGATTTGAAGAAGCTGAATTAACCCATCAAGAAGACTTTCCTCTATTAGAACCTATTGACGATTACACAGCCCGCTTAGCTAAGCAGGAAGCTCTCTCACGTACAGACCAACAAATTCAAACTCTATTATCTGACCAAAGAAATAAACATAAAATAGATCAAGAATATCTTGATCGAATTCAAAATGTCTCATCTGAAGAAGAAAAACAAGATCTAAATAAGTGGTATCAAGAGCAAAGGTTCGACCGGTTATCAAAATTAGTTTTATCAAGCCCAAAAATAATCAGCCCTGTGCTACTAAATAACCTCGAATACTCTTCTGTTTTATGTGAAATATCGGATAAGATTGAAAAAGATAAGAAATTCAAAGAAAGACTGAAAACAGCTCTATTTATTGGATCTGCCGCAGGTTCTGTAGCTATTGGTGTACTAACTATTGGAGTGGGAGCGCCGCCTACTTTAGCCTCTACCGCATCATTATCTATTGGAATGGGTCTCACCACTGCTGACTTCACCCTAAGAATGATGGAAATTAATAGACATTCCAGAAACCAGGAAGACCTGCTGAATGCTTATCTATCCCAAACAGGAGATGATCAAAGTATTGAAGATATCAGAAAAGAATGGAAATCCAAATTTAAACAACAATTCCATGCCGGATGGGCCTTAGCTTTAGGAACTTTTGACATTTACAGAATTGGCTCCACTATTAAAAGAGCAAGAATGGCTAAACAAGATATTTCAACTGATATCCCAACTCTTCAAATACAAAATAATCAACTTCAGAGGATTATTACGGATAATGATCAGTATATAGAGTCTATTCAAAGCTTATTACAAAAATATCCAGCACGTTCTGTTCAAAGACTTTTAAACTCCATAAAAAGACTTCCCTCGGATCAACAGAGAACAGTTTTAGATAGTTTTTCAAAAATTTCAAAACACGATTCTTTTGATCTGACTGCTTTTTCCAAAGAAATTAAACAATCAGCCGCCAAGGAAAACATCTTTCAAATATTAAAAAGATGGTCTATTTGTTTCTCTTGTAGGTTTAAAGTAAGTACAAAAAAAACAAAGAACTCTTCTGATGCTAAATCAGTTATCGAAAGCTCTGAATTATAATGGATGTTCCGGTAAAGGGCTAAAATCTGTTTCAATATTATTTTCAAAACGTCCATAATCCGGATACCATTTTAAAACAACCGTCCCAGTTGGCCCATTTCTTTGTTTGTTAACAATTAATTCTGTTTTTCCTTTTTTTGAAGAGTTCGGATTGTAATAATCATCCCTATAAAGCATGATAATAACATCTGCATCTTGCTCAATAGATCCAGACTCTCTTAAATCTGATAGAAGAGGTCTACGATTTGTCCTATTTTCCACTCCTCTATTTAACTGTGACAAAGCTATCACAGGCACAGAAAGTTCTTTAGCAATAGATTTTAACAATCTAGATATTTCTGATACTTCTCTTTCTCTGGAGTCCGTAGATTTTTTCATGCTCATTAATTGGATATAATCTACAACAATAAGGTCCAAACCTTGTTGGGCTTTCAGCCTTCTGGCACGAGATCGAATGTCAAAAGGAGAAATATAACTGGAATCATCAATAAAAAACTGAGTTTCACTCAGACGGGATGCTCCGTCCATCAAACGATCCCAGTTCTTATTGATATTGCCGACTTTTAAAGAAGAAAGGCGAATCTGAGTTAACAAAGAAAATAAACGAATGAGCAATTGTTCCTTGGCCATTTCCACAGAAAAGAAAGCCACTTTCTTATCATCAAGAGCCGCATTCATTGCTATGTTTAAACTTAAAGCTGTTTTACCCATAGAAGGTCTTGCGGCGACAATAATTAATTCTCCAGACTGAAAACCAGATGTAATAGTATCCAGTTCCTCGAAAGAAGTTGAAAGCCCTGTCACATTTAAGTTTTTCCCATGAAGACTTTCCAGATGCTCCAAGCCACGACTTACTAATTGATTGATTGGAAAAAGATTTTGTTCTGTTTGGCTCTGTGAAATTTTAAAAACATCCGCCTCCATTTGATCTAAAAATACTTCAATATTTTCAAATTCTTGAGTTTTAGCTTGTTTAATAAAATTTTCAGATTGGCGAATAACCGATCTTAAAAGTGATTTTTCTTTGATAATACGAGTGCATGAAGCGATACTCACTCCAGAGGGGGCATAACTCATCAGTTCTGCCAAATAAGCAGAACCTCCAGATTGTTCTAATTTTCCTTGTCTTTCCAACAGATCGGAAACTGTCATCACATCAATGGGGTTTCCCTTTTCTTCCAACATTTGAGCAGCTTGAAAAATAAGAGAATGTGCAGGCTTATAAAAATCCTCAGTAGACAAATACCCGTATATTTCATCCCAAACATGAGAATCCCCTACCAAAAGCTGGCCCAAAACAGACATTTCAGCATCTAAATTATGAGGGAGCACCTTATCTTCCATTTTTCTCCTTTTTAAAGAGTGGTCTCATTCATACCTTAAAGTCCTGATTTTGAAAACATATAACGGTGCAAAAACAATCTCTTTTAATAAGCAGAAAAACTTCATATTGAATGTCTGTAGATAGATTGTTCATAACTTTGAAATAAAACCTTATTTTTAACTTCAGTTTAAAGCAAGGTTTTCTTAGAATAAAAGTATGTCTTTTTTCGGAAAAACAGATGTACAAGGTACAATTTATTTAGCTCTAGCCTTATTCTTAGCAGTAGCTCTGATGAGCTACCATCCTTTGGACCCATCTCTCAATACCTTGGGAGAAGAACCTGTAAGAAATTACTGTGGATATATTGGGGCTTTTTTATCTGATCTGATGTATCAGATTTTCGGTCTTACATCCTGGTTACTAGTGATTGCATCTTTAAAAAGATCCTTTACTTCTTTTGCAGGAAGAAAAAAAGCTAATTTACAAACCTATTTAGTGGAAGCAACTTTACTATGCTCTGTATGTGCTTTTGCTATTTTACTTTGGCCCAACTTAAGATTTTTCCAAGACCACATTACAACAGGAGGAATTATAGGACAGATGATTGTATCCGGTTTAACTCCTTTAATCCATGAAGTCGGATCTATTATCATTTTATCTGCGTCTTTAGTTTGTTGCTTGATTGCACAAAGCCATCGACCTATTCGATTTTATATTCAAGGTATTTTTCATTTATTATCCTCCTTAGGGGTCGGATTAAAAAATACTTGCCTTAATATATTTAAAAATCTAAGAAATAAATCTATTGAACTTCCTCCGGTAATTTTCAACCAAGAATCTGAAGAAGAATTGCACTTTGATGAACAAGATGCAATTTTACCCAAAGAGCAGGAGGAGCCTCTAATCCTTTCTCAACCTGCTTCAGGTCAATGGAAAAAACCTCCTCATAGTTTATTGCCTGCAACACCAAAAAATACTTTTCGTATTTCAAATCAGGAAATTCGCCAGCAAACACAAAAACTTCAAGATAAATTAGCTCAATTTTCTATCACAGGTGAAATGGTTGGAGTTAAAAGTGGACCTGCGGTTACCTTATTTGAATTTCGACCTGCTGATTCTGTGAAAGTGGGAAAGATCACTCAATTAGCAGATGACTTAAGCATGGCTTTAAGTGCTGAATCTCTAAGAATTATTGCTCCGATTCCAGGAAGGGATGTTGTTGGAATTGAAGCTTCTAATTCATCCCGTGAAATGGTGTATTTTAAAGACTTAATTAAAGATCCTTTTGTCAATCAGTCTTGGGATCTTCCTCTGGTGATGGGCCGCCATGTAGAGGGATCTATATGCATTCAGGAATTAAGCCAAATTCCTCATTTACTCGTGGCAGGAAGCACAGGCTCTGGAAAATCTGTTTTCATTACCAGTCTTCTAGCAGGACTTTTAATGCATTACTCTCCTGAAACTCTACGTCTTATTTTAATTGACCCTAAACAAGTGGACTTAAGTTCTTTTGCAGATATTCCTCATTTACTCTTCCCCCCTATTGTAAATACATCGAAAGCTTTAGAAACACTTCTTTGGACTATCCAAGAAATGAACAAAAGGTATAGGTCTCTAAATCAGTTCAATGTAAAAGGTATAAAAAGTTTTAATTATGTTACATCTAAATTAAGTTCAGCAGAAAAATCTCATCATGAAGGAATGATGATGAATGAAACTGAAGATTATTATTTTGAACCTTTGCCTTATATCTGTGTTGTCGTAGAAGAATTTGGTGATTTAATGACAAGCCCCAAGCGTAATCAAGTCGAACAAGCTGTTGTACGTCTGGCTCAAATGGCAAGAGCTTGCGGTATTCATTTAATTTTAGCTATGCAAAGTCCTAGAAAAGATGTCATCACCGGTCTTATTAAAACAAATATTCCTGGAAGAATTAGTTTTAAAGTCTCCAGCAAAATCGATTCAAGAGTGATTTTAGACGAATCTGGAGCAGAAAGACTTTTATCCAAAGGGGATATGTTATTTTTAACTCCTGGTTCAGCTAAAATAAAGAGATGCCATGGACCTTTTATTAGTGAAGAAGATTTAAGTACTATTATCAATCACTGGAAATCTCAAGGCAGTCCACAATATCAAACTATTGAAAAATTTGAGAATGAAAACTTTGATATTCATAGCAGTTGGAGTGATTCCGATGAAGATATGGAAAAATATATGGAAATTCGCTCTTATGTCGCTTCATTAAAGACCGTTTCCACTTCTTCTTTACAAAGAAAATTTAGACTAGGATATCCACGGGCCGCCCGTATGATGGAAAAATTTGAAGAAGAGGGGATCGTAGGCCCAGCACAAGGAAGCAAACCAAGAGAAGTCCTACAGCATAAATAAAATTTATATTAATAAGCTTTCTATAAAAAATAAATTTTCTTTCTTATATATCTATGATAGAAAAACAGAATGAAATTTAAAGGAATTATTACAGCTTTAATCACACCTTTTTACCAAGGAGAGTTAGATAAAGTTTCCTTTATCCACCTGATTAAAAATCAATTGGATGAAGGGGTGGATGGGTTTGTTCTTAATGGCACTACAGGGGAATCTCCAACTTTAAGAAAAGAAGAAGTTTCTCAACTTGTAGAGTGGGCTAAAGTGGAGACGGCAGGCGCCGTGCCTTTAATTTTAGGAATTGGACATAATAATACTGAACAAGCTCAACAAAATATCCAAAAAGCCAATAAATGGAAAATGGATGGAGCTTTGGCAGTGGTTCCCTATTATAACAAACCTACCCAAGAAGGTTTAAAAAGACATTTTACGAACATCTCTAAACACTCTGAAATTCCTGTCCTACTTTATAATGTGCCTTCTCGAACTCAAGTCTCTTTAGATGTGTCTACTATTTCAGAGTTATCTTCAGAAAAACACATTCAAGGCATCAAAGAAGCTTCCGGAAATATGAAAATTGCAGAAGAATTACTCTCATCCAATATAAAATCTGATTTTTCTTTTTTAAGCGGAGATGACAGCACTTATCTGGATTTTGCTCAAAGAGGTGGTCAAGGTGTGGTTTCTGTTTCTTCACATTTTATGCTTAAACCAATGAGAGTTTTTCTAAATAAAGTTTTAGAAAAAGATAAAACAGCTATCGAAGAGTTCCATAAAAAATATGGAGATGTTTTAGATTATCTTTATTCAGTTTCTAATCCAATAATGATTAAACAAGTGATGTATTTAACAAAAGTGATCCAATCCCCTGAGTTAAGACTTCCTCTTTGCGAACCAGAAAATCGCCTTATTCAAAAAATGCAAAAGTTACTTCAAATAATTAATTTCTAATATATGTAAACTTTACATATTAAGTCTTTTACCTTTAAAAAAACGGTCTGTTCATATATAAAACACCTAATATGTGTAAAATGAAAAGTTTTTCTTTTATTGTCTTTCAACTGTTTCAAATCCAGCCTTTGGAGAAGATTATCTCACGTTAGAACAGCTCTCTTCAACCATTGAAGAATATAATAGTAACACAGATAAACAAAAAATAGTTTCACTTCATACTTATAGAAGTTTTCATCATGACATAAAGAGGACTATATCTATTGAGAGATACCAAGCTCGTTATGGAATCACAAAAGAAGAGTTTGTTGAATTAGTGTCTAGAAGTACAAGAACTGGGCGATCAACTACAGGTCCATCTCATAAAACTCCTAGAACAAATAACAAAGCTGAAAATCTTACTTTAGAGCAACTTCCAAATGCCATTGAACAATATAATGAAAGAAAAAGGACTCATTTCATTCTTTCTTTTGAACGCTATCAAAAATATCACCATCTTATTCAAGGGGCTCTTTCCTTTGAAGAATACCAAACATCTCATGAAATGACTGAACAAGAATTTGTAAAAAAAGTCTTTGGAAATATGGAACATTTGACTCTAGATCAACTCTTTGACACTATTAGAGAATTCAAAACTGCACAGGGGATGAGGATTACTTCCCCTTCAACGTACCGAACACTTCATACTCAAATCAAAGGGGCTTTTAGTTTTGAAACTTATCAAACACTATACGGGATCACAGCAGAAGAGTTTTTAAAAACAATACAAAGTAAAAAATGTGAAACAGAGTTTACAAGAACATAAAATAACACTATTCCAATCTAAAGTTACACTCTTTAAATATACCTTTTAAAGACTTGTCATTTGGCAAGTAATTCATTATATTTCCCTCTACTTTAAAGAGAGAAGGCCATCATGGGAGAACAAATTAAACTTGGACTGAGTGGAGCCTCTGGCAGAATGGGGCAATCTATTTGCGAGATTGTGAAAACAGAAAAGAAGTTTCATATTCAAGCTTATCACGATTCCCAAAACCCTTTAGATACCTGGGATTCAAACAAATTTGATGTGGTTATCGATTTTTCCAATCCCAAAGTTTTTATGAATGTACTAAATTGGTGTGAAAAAAATAAAAAACCCTTGGTAAGTGGCACAACCGGGTTAGGTGCAACAGAAGAGAAAATATTAGATAAAGCTTCCGCAAATATCCCTGTTTTATGGTCCCCTAATATGAGTTTAGGTATTGCATGTTTCAATGAGTGGTTAAAACAAATCCCACAAACAATAAAAAATTGGGATATTCAAATTTCTGAAACTCATCACCGTTTTAAAAAAGATGCTCCCAGCGGCACAGCTTTATTCTTACACAAAACTTTAGAATCACAAAATATCCAAAGCCCTAAACCTCACTCCACACGAGGAGGAGGTGTTCATGGCATACATAAGGTTTCCTTTATGGGTATGGATGAAATTTTATCTATTGAACATGTTGCTCAAGACCGGAAAGTATTTGCCAGAGGAGCTTTAAATGCTTCTTCATGGATCCTCCATCAGAAACCAGGATTTTATCAAATCAAAGACTGTTTATAAAAATTTAAAAAAGGTTCTTTGTTGACTTAATTTTTCCCATAGGTATACAAAAGATATGAAATTTTTTATTGATACAGCTGACCTCAATCAGATTAAACAAATTATACAAGTGTTTCCTATTGATGGTGTTACAACCAACCCCACCCTTATCTCTCAAGCGGGAGAGTCCACACAAAATTTAATTCCTCAAATCTGTGATTTAGTTCAAAAACCTGTTTCTGCAGAAGTGATTGAAACAGAAAAGGATAAAATGTACCAAGAAGCACTAAATTTAGCAAAGCTTCATAAAAATGTCGTGGTAAAATTACCCTTAACAAAAGAAGGTTTAGCTGTATGCCGCCTCTTAAAAGAAAAAGAAATCCCTACAAACGTCACCCTTTGTTTTTCACCTCTTCAAGCTCTAAGAGCCGCTCAGTCTGGAGCTACAATGGTTTCTATTTTTGTAGGCCGCCTGGATGATATTGATCAATCCGGCATGCAAGTTGTAGCAGATACTTTGGAAATATTCTCTAATTATTCTTTAAAGACAGAAGTTCTTGTGGCCAGCATTCGACACCAACAACATATTTTAGATTCTGTTTTATTAGGAGCCGATATAGTAACAGCTCCTTACAAAGTTCTAAACCAAATTATTCAACATCCTTTAACTGATATTGGACTTGAAAAATTTTTAGAATCAGCTCGAGCGATTCAAAAAAAATGAAATTAAAAAAATCTCATTTATTAACAGTAATTGTTTCTTTTATTATTTTTATGATTCTATTTTATCCACATATTCTACCAATTATTGATATTCGAAGTGTTTCTCCCGTCATTATAGAATCTTCTCAAAAATAATAAAATCATTCAGACAAAAACAAAATAGCTTTTTCTATAGCTGTTTTCATTGAAACAAAATTGGCTTTATTTTGACCGAAAATATCTTTAGCTGTTCCATGATCCACACTCGTTCGAACAAAAGGAAGACCTAAGGTGGTTTGTATCCCTTCCTGCGGATGGATCATTTTAAAAGGAATAAGACCTTGATCATGATAAGCGCATAAATAAAAAGAATACTTATCCCAATTGGAAGGATGAAAAGCTGTGTCGGGCACTAAAGGACCTGTTACGTCTTTTTTATCATATTTACTTAAAACAGGAGTAAAGATATCTTGTTCTTCACTTCCTAAAATACCCTCTTCTCCTGCATGAGGATTTAAACCTAACACTCCAATGGGTTTTGTTAAAGAAAGTTTTTTTCTAAACAATAAAGTTTGTTCAATCCCCTTTTGTAAAAGAGAGGGAGTTATTTTAACCTCACTTAAAGGTTGATGATCTGTTAAGAGAACGACATTAAATCTTTCTCCTAAGAAACACATAAAAAGAAAAGGACAGCCTGATAATTCTTTTAACAGATCTGTATGCCCTTTAAATGTAAAGCCATCCTTTTTAATTTGAATTTTAGATAAAGGAGCTGTCACCAACGCTCTTCTTTTTGTATCTTTCAAACAAAGCTGACCAGCTTCTTTAACCCAATTTGTAGGAGAATCAAGTGAGCAAATTTCTATTAAATTAGAATCTTTAATTTCAGAGAATTGATTTACTCTGAAAAGACGAAATGAAGAGTAACAATCTTTTTCTAAAAATGGGTATTCTTCTGGATTTCGCCAAAGACAAAATTGAACATCCTTCTTGACACCTATTGAACTTAAAGCTTTTAGGCTCACTTCCAGTCCAACTCCGTCTATATCTCCTGTAACGATATGTATTTGTATCATGTATATTTTTTAATAATAGAAGCTTTTCTTTTAT
Source organism: Bdellovibrionales bacterium (assembly GCA_965197855.1). GTDB lineage: Bacteria > Bdellovibrionota > Bdellovibrionia > Bdellovibrionales > UBA1609 > JAPPLG01. The sequence goes on along the minus strand of OZ240230.1, from coordinate 806,484 downwards.
CCTGCATCCAACTTTTTAATTTAGATAAAAATCTTTCTTGAAAAATTTTTGATCGAAGTCGTTCCGTTTTCATTTGATTGCTTACAAGAAAAGACCTGTTTAAAAGCTCAAAGACATAACAATGAGACCCAAAACAAACGGGCTTGGAAAACTGTCCCACACTCATTTTTGAAATAATCTTTCTCAAATCATTATTCATCTGTTCCTCTGTAAGAGAGATAACTTGGGAAGGGACGTCTTTTTTTCCAGCCTGTTTGGAAAATTCTCCAGCCTCAACTTTTCCTTTCTGACTAAAATCAAACTTCCATTGGTTTAAATTATATTTATATTGTTTGAAAAAGTTTTTTCCTGTTTTCATTCGATGGTAATCATTAATATCTGTTTCCAATACTTGTGTTGTGGAGGCCACTTCCATTTGAATCCACTTTTCAAATAAATCATTATAATAAAGAATATCTTGATACTGCTCTAAAGATAAACCTATTCTAATCAGTCTCTTTTTGAGATTTTTATTAGAGATTTTCTTTTTCTTTAACTCTTGTCTTAAAATCTCCTCTTTAGAAGAAGAACTAAACTGATCTTCAGACACTTGAGATTTTAATACTTTTTCATCAATCATAAAATCAATAAGCTTCCTCCTGCTTTTAATCAGTTCTTTTTTAGGTTTTAATTGAAATAAAATACCAGAAGGAGCCAAAGAAGATGACAGTAACTTTTGGTAAGCTTTCACTTCAGATAGAAAAATCATTTCATCATCAACTACAGCTACAGTTCTTTCTATCACCCTTGCCAAAGCAAAAACATTTACCAAACAGAGCAAAATAAAAATAAAATTTCGATATTGCATAATAACTTGTTGTCTTATCATAAACTAAAACAAAAATTCAAGTACTATGATGTATTTAAATGGATTGAACCAGCTTTTTTGAGACTTTAATTTTATACTTTTTTTGAATCTTATCAAGATACTGATTAAACGCTTTTGTTCTTTTTTCAGTTCTCATTTGATTCTTTATATCCTCTACATTGGCTTCTCTAAACGGAACCCCTCTGTTTAATTTTACAATATAAAATCCATTCGGAGTGCGAATAGGTTTGGTAATTTGATTCTTTTTCAAAGATTTTATAGCATCATAAATTAAAGGGTAGAGGTTGGTTCTTGAATAGTTAATATCCCCTCTTCCCACAAAAGTATTATCCGAGTAAAGAGGAATTAGCTCTACAAAAGGTTTCTTACTTTTTAAAACTTGAGAGTGTATATTCAAAGCCCTCTTTTTTATTTCTGAAATTTGCTTGTTATTTGCAGATGGAGGAATATCTAGTACAATAAAATGAATATTAAAATATGGATTAGATCTATAAAACTTCTGAAGCTCTGTGGAAGATGCATTTCTGACTTCTCTATCAATTTTTGAAAGTTGAGCCTGCATTCTTTTGGAAATAAAAGCTTTATATACAGATTGATTTAAAGTCTGCCTAAGCTGAGAATCTGTAACTAAACTTCTAATATTTGCAGACTTCACCAAACTTTTATCGTTATATGCTTCTTCAACAATGACACGATATCGCACATAGTCTTTTACAAACTGAGCTTTAGTAGGGGCATTTAATGTAGAATTCAAAACAACCTGGTAAGCGTTTTTAACTTCCTTTAAAGAAATATTTTGGACAGCATTACCACTTTTTGAAAAAGTGGCAATATTTTGTGAAAACACGAAAGAAGAAAAGAACAGAAGAAAAACAATCAAAATATAAGACATAAGACCTACTTCTACACAGGGGAGAGCTTTAATATATCATTGAAATATCTATAAAATCAAGCTTTGCTCAGCTCTTTAATTAAAGCTGGTATAATGTCAAAAACGTCTCCAACTAGACCATAGTTGGATTTTTTAAAAATAGGAGCTGAAGCATCTTTGTTAATAGCCACCACCACTTTAGCTCCCTGTATTCCCACTAAATGTTGAATAGCCCCTGAAATCCCACAAGCTATATAAAGCTTTGGAGAAACTATAGTTCCTGTTTGCCCCACTTGCATGTGGTGAGGAACCCAACCAGCATCTACAACAGCACGAGAAGCCCCTACAGCTCCAGATATAGCTTTTGCTAAATTTTCCAAAAGTTCAAAGTTTTTAGCTTCCCCCAAACCTCTTCCTCCAGAAACAATTCTTTCTGCAGAATTAATTTGTTTTTTGATTTGAGCTGGATAAGTACGAGTTATTTTTTTTATTGGAGTGTTAAAAGATTCAAAATGAATATCTTTTAATTGCGGATCTCCCTTTTCACTATTTTGAACAACAGGCAAAGTTGAAGAATTTAACAATATAAAACAAGGTTTGCTCAAAATTTTAAGTTGAGATAACAATTTACCTGTATACAAAGGTTTTTGAACAAATAAATCTCCACCTCTTAAATCTATTTGTGAAACATCATTAAAAAAACTGGCTTGTTTTGAAATAGCCAAGCCAGGTAAAAAATCTCTATTTGACGAATGATCCAAGGCTAAAAAAATATCTGGTTTTTCCTGATCGTATAAATCAGAGACAATTTTTGAAAAATAACAAGAATGATAAGAAGAATCTTCTTTTAAAATTCTAAAAACTGTAGAAGATATATTTGGCCATGATATATCATCTGAACCAATAGTAAAAAACCGAACATCCTTAAATAAACTTTGGGCATACTTAATAAGTTTTAAATAATCTGAAGATGATTCGATAAAAACTAAGGCTTTCATTAAAAATCCTTTATAAAACCTGTTCTTTATCTTTCAAGAGACGAACTAATTCTTGTGCTTGCTCAACAGCCGTACCTTCAATCATCTGTACAGAAGGCCTCGGTTGAGGAAAACTCAAACCTTCCACTGTAAAAGTCGGTTCAAAAGAAGGGGCAGAAAGAGTTTGAACAGGTTTATTTTTTGCCTTCATAATTCCAGGAAGACTAGGATATCTAGGGGTATTAATACCCTTAGTTACAGATAAGACAACAGGGCCTGTAACCTCTAAAACTTCTATCAATCCACCTTCTATAGATCGATGTAACTCTAAATAATTTTCTTTTTTTTCTATTTTCACTACCAACGATATATGTAAACGGTTTAATAATTGCGCTAAAGCCCCTCCAAAAGCACTAAAATTCCAATCCACAGAGGATTTGCCACAAAAGATAATATCTGTTTTTTTTAATTTCTCTCCCAACAGATCAAACATAGATTTAGCTGTTTGCAAAGAATCCAAAGACTGTTCTGTTTGAATATGCACTCCTGAATGAGCTCCCATAGCCAAAGCTGTTCTCAAAGCCTCCTTAGACTGAGCAGGGCCTACAGTACAAACCTCCACCGAACCAGAGTCTTTTTCACTCCATTGGAGTGCTTCTTCTAAAGCAAATTCATCATATGGGTTGATCACCCACTTAACAGTAGATAAATCAACTTCTTTTTCCCCTTCTTTAAGGTGAAATCGGGTTGTTGTATCTGGAACTTGCTTAATGCATACAAAGTAATTCATATTTTTCATTTTTTTTTACCTCATTTTTTTATATGATCTATAGGAATATGAAAAGCATTTTTCTTCAATCCACTGTGTGGCGAAAAGTTTTTATTGGACTAACAGGGCTTGGTCTGGCCTTTTTTATACTTATTCACATGTCAGGCAACCTTCTTCTCTTTGTTGGAGAAAAAAGTTATAATATGTACTCCCATACCCTGATCAGCAATCCTTTGACCCTCTTTTTTGAAATAGGGCTGCTTCTCACTTTTATTATTCATATTCTTTGGGCTTTAGCTTTAGCTGTACACAATAGAAGGACAAAAGGCTCTTCGGTTGAAAAGGACTCTGCAAACTCTCTTATTCATAAAACTCTATGGATTCAAGGAGTCATTATTTTAATCTTTGTTATTCTCCATTTAATTACCTTTAAATTCGGAACTTCCTACACCGCAATATATGAGGGACAAGAGGTAAGGGATTTATTCAGACTAGTGAATGAAGTGTTTCAAAAACCTCTGTATGTGATATGGTATTTATTCAGCCTGCTTATTCTAGCTTTCCATCTAAACCATGGACTTCAAGCTTCTTTAAGATCTTTAGGTTTTTACCACAAAACATCTCTTCAAAGAATAGGCTTAATTTATTCTCTGATTGTAACTTTAGGATTTATGGCTCAGCCTGTTTATTTTTTAGGAGGCTTTGTTGGAATCTAAAACCCCCTCAGGTGCTTTACCTAATCAATGGAAGCTTTTTCGAAGAACGGCAAAATTAGTCAATCCTTCCAATAGAAGAAAATATGACATTATTGTTGTTGGAGCCGGACTCGCCGGGGCCTCTGCTTCCTCCAGCCTTGGAGAGCTTGGCTATTCTATAAAAACTTTTTTTATGCATGATTCCCCTAGAAGGGCTCATTCCATTGCCGCTCAAGGAGGAATTAATGCGGCTAAAAACTACCCTAACGATGGAGATTCTATTGAACGTTTATTTTACGACACTATAAAAGGAGGAGATTTTCGATCTAGAGAAAGCAACGTGTATAGATTGGCAGAAATCTCCAATCACATTATCGACCACTGCGTAGCTCAAGGAGTTCCTTTTGCAAGAGAATACGGAGGGCTTTTAGATAATAGATCCTTTGGAGGAGCTCAAGTGGCCCGCACCTTCTATGCCAGAGGACAAACAGGTCAACAGCTTTTATTAGGAGCTTATTCCTCTCTAATGAAACAAGTGGATCAGGGTAGGGTTCAACTTTACCCAAGAAGAGAAATGTTGGATTTGATTGTAGAAAATTCCCAAGCTCGTGGTATTACAGTTAGAAATTTGATCACTGGTGAGATTGAAACTTATACCAGCCATGCTGTACTTCTTTGCACCGGAGGATATGGTAACGCGTTTTATCTCTCTACCAATGCTTTACATTCCAATGTCACAGCGGCTTGGCGTTGTCATAAAAGAGGAGCTTATTTTGCTAATCCGTGCTTCACTCAAATTCACCCTACATGCATTCCTCGTTCTCATGACGGACAATCCAAATTAACTTTAATGTCTGAATCTTTAAGAAACGACGGCAGAGTTTGGGTTCCAAAAAAAGAAAAGGATACAAGAAAACCAAAAGATATACCAGAATTAGAAAGAGATTATTATCTAGAGCGTATTTATCCTTCATTTGGAAATTTAGTTCCTCGAGATGTGGCCTCCAGACAAGCCAAATTCCAAGTGGATAAAAATAAAGGGGTGGGTCCAACTGGTGAAGCCGTTTATTTGGATTTCAGTAATGCCATCAAAAGAGATGGAAAGAAAAAAATCTCGGAAAAATACGGAAATTTATTTCAAATGTACGAACAAATCACAGGAGAGGACCCTTATCAAACCCCTATGAGAATCTTTCCCGCTGTTCATTATACTATGGGGGGCCTTTGGGTGGATTATGAGCTTCAAAGCACTATTCCAGGTCTTTTTATTTTAGGAGAAGCTAACTTTTCCGATCATGGAGCAAATCGCTTGGGAGCTTCTGCCCTCATGCAAGGGCTTGCTGATGGATACTTTATTATTCCTGTTTGTTTAGCTAATTATTTAGCTCAAGCATCTTTCTCAAAAATCTCTGAAGCCTCTTTGAAAAAATCCAAAGAAGAACAAATAGAAAAAATAAACATACTATTGAAACTAAATGGAAAACAATCCGTTCAAAGTATTCATAAAAAGTTGGGTGAAATTCTTTGGAACCACGTTGGGATGGTTCGAAACAAAGAAGGTCTTTCCTCAGCCATCCATGAAATTCAGAAACTAAGAGAAAAGTTCTGGAATAATATTTTTATCCCCGGAGAAGCTGATTATAAAAATGCAGAATTAGAAAGAGCACTTCGTGTGGCTGATTATCTTGAGCTAGCAGAACTAATGGCTACAGACGCTATTCAAAGAAATGAGTCTTGTGGCTCGCACTTCCGAACAGAATATCAAAGTGCTGAACAAGAAGCTCTTCGAGACGATGAAAACTTTTCTCACGTTAGTGCCTGGGAACACACTTCAACCTGCCAGTGGAAAGAGCACCAAGAAAAACTTTCCTTTGAAGAAACTACTCCATCTAAAAGGAGCTATAAGTAATTTTCATTTAACAGAAACATAAAAATTGTTTTTTATATAAAAACGAAGAGGCCAGTAATAAGAGTCAGAATAAGGAGATAAACCTACTCTTTTATCCACAACTAGTTCCTTTGAAGATATTACTCTTCTCTTTTCTATATAGATAGAGTTTCCCATTAAGTTTTCTTTATTTAAGTTTTTATCAATTTTCATAGCCTGACAAAGTTTGGCCGGCCCATTTGTTAAATTAAAGTTATCTTTATTTAAACACCTGTTGACCGCCATTTCTTTAATTCCTTGTAAGGGTTCTACAGCTCGAATAAGAACGGCCTCCGGTTGAACATCACTTCCTGTCACAATATTAAAACAGTAGTGCATTCCATAAGTAAAATACACATAAGCATGACCTCCGGGAAGATACATGGTTTTTGTCCGATCTGTTTTTCTTCCCCCAAAGCTGTGACAAGAGGAATCATTGAGGCCCAAATAGGCTTCTGTTTCTACAATTCGACCTTTAAGTTTAGAGCCTGCTTTTGTCACACGAACTAGTGTTTGTCCTAAAAGCTCGACAGCCACTTTTGTTGTTTCCTGCTGAAAAAAATTTAAGTCTAATTTCATAAAAATTTTTTTTATAACTAATGTTTATATACCCATCAAGATTAAACTACGAATTTTTTGACTTTTTCACTAGTTGGCCCCTGCATTTTTATTCTGCTTTCTGTAAGACTGAGATTGATAGCAATTTGTAAACTCTTATGCTCCAAATAATCAATTAAAAAATCCAATATGGAATCAAAGTGTACCTTCAAAACATCATTTCCAACATCTGAAGGAAAAAGATTTCCATTTTGTTGTCCTGTTATTTTCATTATATGACTCCACAAACCATGTTTCACCCTGCTATGCTCCTGAGATAAACTGGATATAGTCTCAACAATCATATCTAATATTTTATGGTAATCTCCAATAAGACGGGCTGAAATTGTTGAATAAGAACTGGGATAATTAATTCCATATCCCATATTTCCACCACCTCTTTCCATCATAGCCATTTTTATATTCCTCAAAGGATTCTCCTGGAGGAGTAGGATTCTCCATATATTGCACAGCTTTTACAATCCAATTCATATTTTCAGCAGTATCTTTTTGTCTCTCTTTTATAATTTCTTCGCTGGAACTTTGATTACTAATTAAAGTAAACTTTCTTTGACATTCTAGATCTTCAGAAAAAACCAAAGAAAAATAAAAACTTAAAATAAATAAGAAGAAAATTTTTACCAAGCCTAACAAAAGCATCCTCCCTGACTGAAAATAGAAAGTATTTTATCTCTGTATATCTAAAAAAGAAACTTTTTGGTGAGAGTGTGAAAATTTTACAATTTATATAATATTTTATACATCAAAACTATTGTCATAGGAACTATTATAGTACACTCTTTTTATAAAGTTTTTATTTGTTTTATTTTTTATCCTAGCTCCCATTTATTCCTCAGCAACAAATCCTGAGAAAATAGGGTGGTGGCAAAAACTACAGCATTGGATAGAAGACTATGAATCTAGAATCATGTTAGATGCTCTATCTAATCTTACATTTACAACAAATAAAACTATTGTATTTACAAGGTTTGAAGCAGAACAACTTTCATTTATATCTCAAAAACTTCAAGCTATTCAACAAATGGATGTTGAAAACCCTGAGAGAAATTCTTATAGCAGAGTTAATAGCATATGCAAAAAGTCTACATAGAAAAGTTTCTGAATTGAGTTTTCCGAGATCTAATAAAAAGGGCTTAACTGATTTCTCCAAATATACTTACCGCCGCCTTAAGAAAGGACTAAATTTAAAAAATCCCAACAGAGAAAACTTTATTAAGGAATATATACATTATTCACAGAATGCGATAGCAAGACTTAATGATGTTATAGATTTCTTTAGAACTTTTTCAGACGACGCAGCCCCATCAGCTAGTTTGAGAGGGGAGTTAAAAAATGAAAAATACACAGATTAGACACAAGGATCTGGATGCTCTGATTCTTTTTCCAAATAAAAAGATTTGAAAAGAAGTATTTTTTATCCGATCATATGATTTATGAAATTAACTCTACATATCTGGAAGCAAAAAGATCCCCAATCCAAAGGGCAGTTTATAAGCTACCAATTGGATCAACTCTCTCCTGACTTATCCTTTCTGGAAATGTTGGATATTCTTAATGAATCTTTAATTAAAAATAAAAAAGAACCTGTGGCTTTTGATCACGATTGCCGGGAGGGAATCTGTGGTTCCTGCAGTTTAAGAATTAATGGAAAGTCCCACGGCCCTAATCGTGGACAAGCTTCCTGTCAAATTCATCTCAGACAGTTTAAAGATGGAGATGAAATTTGGATTGAACCTTTTCGAGCTAAATCTTTTCCAGTTATTCGTGATCTAATTGTAGATCGAAGCGCTTTTGACCGTATTATACAAGCTGGAGGCTATATCTCTGTTAAAACAGGCTCGGCTCCTGAAGCTCATAGTCTACCTGTACAAAAGGCAAAAGCAGACACTGCTTTTTCTACCGCGGCCTGTATTGGCTGTGGCGCCTGTGTAGATGCCTGCAAAAATGCTTCTGCCAGTCTTTTTGTAGGAGCTAAACTGATGCACTTATCTTCTCTGCCTCAAGGAAAAACAGAGGACAAAATACGCACACTCAAAATGGTTCAACAGATGGATAAAGAAGGTTTTGGAGCCTGTTCTCATACAGGAAAATGTGAAGCTGTTTGTCCTAAAGAAATTTCTCTTAAAACCATTGCTCAAATGAATCGAAATTTTATTAAGCATTCTCTTGGTTAATGCATAGACACACGAATATAAGCGGCCCCTATAATAATTAAATCTTCATGTTCAAGGCATTTTTTCTGAACGTGTTGGTAATTTAACAAAACAATTTCTTTATGATGGGTGAAAAACATAATTTTTTCTTTTTCCAAAAAAACCTCAAAACTAATTTTTGGAGCATGAGGATCTAAAAGAGGAAGATCTACGTCTATGAAGCCAACTTTTCGAGGTAAATACAAAATGTCCCAAATAGTGCCTTTTTGCACTCCTTTTTCAAACTGCAATCGAATAGGTCTTTTTAAAAAATTTAAAAGCTTGCTTTCATCTTTTAAAAGATCCATAGAAGATTTAAGTTGCCCTTCAAGCTTAGATTTTAAATCACCTTCATCCAATACATCTGATTTATTAAAATCAGGGACAGAAGAAAGATCTTCCTCTTGAGAATTTTTCTCTAATTGGAAAGAAGATTTTTCATCCACTTGAAGAGTTGTAGATCCTAATTGAAAAACCACCCCCGGCTGAAGAATAATAAAAGAAACAATTCTATCCTGATAAGTAATGCCTCTTTTAGAGCTTAAATCTTTTAATATGTATTGATTATTAGATTTATGTATTTGAGCATGAGGATTGCTGACTTTAGGATCCTCCAAAAGAATGTTGCCTTTAGAACGCCCTAAGGTTGCATTTTTCTCCACAGAGAAAACTTTTCCCTTAAGAGGCCCAGAAATTATTCTTAAAATCATACCAATATCTATCTTTAATGTTTCTTAATAAGAAACTTATATAATTTTCACAGTTTTAAGCTTTTATCTCAAGAAAAATTGTTGCAGAAATTAGGTTCAATATGATAGGGCTTAGAAACTTATTTTTAATAGGGGGTAAATTTGTCTTTACAGTCTTACGAAGTTATGGTGGCTCTTTCTCCATCTATAGATGAATCTCAACAAAAAGAACTTTTTAGTCAAATTCAAAAGGTTATCAAAGGGTTTGAAGGCTCTATTCATCATATAGACCTTTTAGGCACTCGGGCTTTGGCAAATACAGGCAAGAAAAAACCTTTTCGACGGGCTTGCTATTTTCATTTTTCTTATCAAGCAAAGTCTGAAACTATTTATGAAGTAAATCGTATTTTTAGAATGAAAGATTTCGTTTTATATTTCCATCATGAAAAATTAGATAACAGAGTTTCTTTAGATCAACATTATACCTCGTTTGAACAAATCCTAAAAGATTCAATGGAAAGAGAGGAGGCTAGACAAGCTCGTATTCAAATAAAAAGAAAAAAGTTTGAAAGTGCTCGAGAGGTTTCCCTGAAGTGAAAATCATTTTAAAAACAGATGTTCATCATGTTGGACGTGCCGGCCAAATTTTAAACGTCAAAGACGGTTACGCAAGAAATTATCTTTTTCCAAGAAAACTGGCTATCCCTGCTCAATCCAAAAGCGTAAAAGAGTGGAACTATAAAAAGAAAATATCTGAACTTCGGTCTAAAAAAGCACAACTTCTTCGAAATGAAATTGGTAAAAAAATGGAAGGAATAAAGCTTTCTTTTGAAAAATCAACAACTAAACAAGGGAAATTGTTTGGTTCAATTACTTTAAGCGATATTTCTGCTAAATTAAAAACTCAAGGGTTTGATATTGATAAAAAATTTATTCAATTAAACTCTCCAATTAAAACTATTGGAGACCATAAAGTAAACGTGGATTTAGGAGAGAGCTTAATTTTCATTGATATTTCAGTTCAAGGAGAAAAATCTAAAAATGAGAAAACTTCCACACTTTCAAAATTAGTTAAATTCTCAAAATCCTTAACAGGACAATCTTCAAAACAAGAAGAGCCTGCATCATCAACAGACTGTTCTGATAATAAACAATAAGTTTTATTTTTTAAGTTTAATTAGAGAATTATAATTTACCAAGAATCAAAATAGAAATCACTAAAGCATAAATCATAATAGACTCAATAAAAGCCAATCCTAAAAGCATGGATGTAAACATATTTTTTTGTGCTTGAGGGTTACGAGCAAGCCCTTCCATTGCTGAAGCTCCAATTTTCCCCTGACCTAAAGCTCCTCCAACAGCCGCAATTCCTATAGAAAGAGCCGCTCCCAAAGCAAATAGCCCCTGACCGTCGCCATTAGAAGCTTCCATTTCTGCATAAGCCAATACTTGCACAAACATTGTACTAAATAAAACTATTCCTTTTTTCATTTAATCCCCCTTAGTGATCATCAGATATAGCCATAGAAAAATAAATCATTGTTAGCATAGTAAAAACAAAAGCCTGAATCGTGCAAACAAAAAGACCTAAAAAATAAAAAATAACAGGCACTCCAAAAGGCACCATTTCTATAAAAGAAGAAAGCACTGTATGGTCTCCCATCATATTTCCATAAAGCCTAAGCCCTAAACTTACAGGTCGCATAATATGGGTAATAATTTCTAAAACAAAAATAAACGGAGCAATCATCCAAACAGGACCTAAAAACTGACGAATATAAGCCCACTTATGATGCTTTATCCCGTAAAAATTATAAAGGCCAAAAGCACAAATACCAAAAGCCAGCGTAGAATTTAAGTTATCTGTAGCCGCTGAAAAACCTGGAATCAATGTAAAAAGATTTTGTAGCCAAATAATTAAAAATATAGCCCCAAAAACAGGAACCATCCTGCGACCTGAAGGCCCAATAACTGAATCACTAAGGCCAACAATAAACGAAGTAAATAGCTCCAACATAGCCTGGAAAGAGAGGGTTTTTGCAGGCTCTATAGTATTTTTTAAAGCCATTCTGCCAAAAAAAACAAAAAGAACAATAACTATAAAAGCTACTAAAGCTGAAAACAAATGAGCTTCATTTCCCCAAAAAAGTTGCCCCCAATTAAAGTGAATCATATTTCACAACCTCTAAACTTAAACCTAATAAATAAAAAAATACTATAGATAGACCTACTAAAAAAGAAAGTCCATCAATATATGAGCTTAAAATATAAATAATTAAAGCTAAAAGAGAGTATTTCAAAAGTAAAAAATATACAGAAAGAGGTCTTAAAGGAAAAAGCCAAAATAAAAACTCCATATTTAAAAAAACTAATAACACACCACAGAGCACAGACCCAAAAGACAAAGACCAATAATAAGAAGCTAATAAAATAGCTACCCCTCCAAATATTTGAGAAACCCAAAAACAAGGTTTTCTTTTTAAGATTGAAGTTTTTTCCATATAAAAATAACCCACAATAAAAAAGCTAAAACAATACCTCCAGCCTGAAAGAACCCTGGTGTTTTCCATACTTGATCTAAAACAGAACCTATCAAAAACCCAGCTCCTACAAAACCAACTAATTCAAAAGCTATAACAGTCCATTTCATATATTACCTTGATTTTGCAGAATTTTTCTTTCGATATTCCCAGTGTTTGTTTTTTATCTCTGAAAACGGCCAACGAATAGATTTAAGCTCTTCCATAGCCTCTCCAAAGCGTTCTTCTTCCTCCAAAAGCAGGGCTATATAAAAACCTCCTTGCATTTTATTAAAAAACAAAGGGTTTGTTTTTTTTATCTCCCTGAAAAGATTTAAGGCTTGTTTTCTATTTTTTTTCAAAACCAAAAGACGTGCTTTTATAAATCGAATTTCCAGTTTTTTTTGAACATCTAATCTCGGGGTATCTAATAATATAGAGGCGGTTTCTAAAGCTTTATCAAAAAATTCCTTTTTTATTTGAACCTGAAGTAAATTTTGAAGAGTTTCGTCATCTTTGGGTTGATGTTTTAAAATCTTCTTCAATTCCAAAATAGCTTCAGAATATAAAAATAAATGTTTTTGATAAATTTCCGCTTTTTGTTTCCAAACGTTTATTTTCTTTTCAAAATTTCTTGTTTCCAGATAATTCAAAAGAACAAGAGCTGAATGGTATTCCTTTTTTTGCACACAAAATGAAACACTTGTTTCTATTTCTTTTTCAGACAAATTATAAATAAAATCACTACTGAGTTTTGAACAGTTTTTCGTATATAAAGCTCTTTTAATTTGAAGCCTCGGCACTAAAAAACAGTGGCAAAGATTTAAACATATAACTAAAGCAATAAGCCTTATGGCTTTGTTTTTATTGAATAGGATCTGATGATTCATCAGAATCGTCTGAAACCTTTTCCATTTCATCAATAACACTCGCCCCTGTAACATATTCCTCTTCTTTCAATCGAATAATTTTAACACCTTGAGTGTGGCGGCCTTTTTGAGAAATATCTTCACAAGAAAACCGGATTGTCTGTCCTTTATTTGTAACTAACAAAATTTGTTGAGAAGGTAAAACTAAAAGAGCATCTGCCAGATCTAGCCCTGTTCTCTCTGTAAGTTTATGAAGCTTAACTCCCTTTCCTCCTCGAGAAATAGCTCGAATTTCATCAATACTGGCAACCTTCCCATACCCCTTGCTGCTAACAGTAAACAATTTAGCTTCTTTTTCAGACTGAATGGCATGAACTCCTATCACTTGATCTCCGGTATTTAAGCGCACACCTGTTACGCCTGAAGAGCTTCTGCTTTTGATAGAACGAACAGAATCAATAGGAAAACGAACTCCCATTCCCTTTTTAGTAATGATGAGGATATGATCATTAGGTTTACTAATTACCGCTTTCACTAACTGATCTTTTTCTTTAATTCCCAAAGCTATTAGCCCCTTTGCCCATCTTCTAGAGAAAAAGGACAATTCTGTTTTTTTGAAAACCCCTTGCTCACTGACCATGCAAAGATGATGTCCGGGAGCTGAAAAGTCTGTTACAGGCACAACTGAACGAATCTGCTCATCAGATTCAAAAGGAAGAATATTTCGAATGGAGCGGCTTTTTGACGTTCGTGTTCCAAAAGGAATTTTAAAAGTATCCAATTGAAAAAGACGGCCTCTATTAGTTAAAACAATGAGAATCGTATGGGTATTCACACAGAGAGTTTCCCAAACCCAATCCTCGTTAGGCCCTAGATCCACTCCCTTAAGCCCCACACCTCCTCGCCTTTGTAACTTATACTCATCTAATAAGATTCTCTTTACCCCAGAGTTACGAGTAATTAAAACCACAACATCTTCCTTGGCAATCAAATCTCTATCTGTAAAATCATCTTCTGCCGGTTCGATTTGTGTGATACGTGATTTGGAAAACTTTTTCTGAATATCCTCCAGTTCTTCTCGAATCACCTGATCAATAGCTTTAGGGTCTGCTAAAATATTTTTTATATTTTGAATATGTTCTTTTAAAGTTTGCCATTCTTGAACAATTTTTTCTCTTTCCAATCCAGTTAACTTTTGAAGACGCAAGTCTAAAATAGCCTGAGCTTGTCTATTGGAAAGCTCAAAGGATTTCATTAATCCTTTTTTCGCCTGAGAGGTTTCTTTGGAGCTTCGAATTAAAGCAATAACAGCATCCAAATGATTAAGGGCTTTTGTTAACCCTTCCAGAATATGCATGCGTTCTTGGGCTTTATTTAATTCAAAAATCAACCGACGAGTAACAACATCTCTTCTGTGAGCCAAAAATGCTTGCAAAATTTCTTTTATAGAAAAAGTACGAGGCCGCCCTTCGCGGTCTAAAGCCAAAAGATTCATCCCAAAACTGGTTTGAAGCCTTGTTTGCTTGTAAAGATTATTTAAAACAACTTGAGCATTTTCCTGTTTTTTCAAAACAATAACAATTCTCATTCCTTCTCTGGATGATTCATCTCTTATATCTGCAATCCCTTCTAAAATTTTATCTTTTACTTGTGCGGCAATATTTTCAATCAACATGGATTTATTCACTTGATAAGGTATTTCTGTGATAATTATTTGCTCTCGATTTCCTTCTTTTTCAATTTCTGCCTTTGCCCGCATGCGAATCGTACCTCGCCCCTCCTTATAAGCCCTTAGAATCCCCCCTTGTCCTACAATAGTTCCTGCGGTGGGAAAGTCCGGACCAGGAATAATCTTGAAAATTTCTTCTACAGTCAAATCCTGCTTCAACAAAGTGATACAAGTTTCCACAACTTCCCCTAAATTATGCGGAGGAATATTCGAAGCCATTCCAACAGCAATTCCTGAACTACCGTTTATCAATAAATTAGGGATTCTTGATGGCAGTACTGTGGGGATTAATAAAGAATCGTCGTAATTCCATTCAAAACTACAAGTGTCTTTTTCAATATCTACTAAGAGCTCTCCTGCTAACTCAGTCATTCGAATTTCTGTATACCTAGAGGCGGCCGCCGTATCTCCATCTACAGAACCAAAGTTTCCCTGACCATCAACAAGGGTGTGGTTCATCGAAAAATCCTGAGCCATTCGCACAATACTGTCATAAACAGCCGACTCTCCATGGGGATGATATTTACCAATAACATCCCCAACAACACGCGCAGATTTTTTATAAGGTTTATCAAAGGTGTTGCCTAAATCCCTCATGGCATAAAGAATTCTTCGGTGTACAGGTTTTAAGCCATCTCTTACG
Source organism: Bdellovibrionales bacterium (assembly GCA_965197855.1). Taxonomy (GTDB): domain Bacteria; phylum Bdellovibrionota; class Bdellovibrionia; order Bdellovibrionales; family UBA1609; genus JAPPLG01. The sequence continues at coordinate 791,118 of OZ240230.1, read as the reverse complement.
TCCGGCAAAGCCCTCCCCACAATAACACTCATAGAGTATTGTAAGTAAGACTCTTTCATTTCTTTTGAAATATCTACAGGGAAAATATTATTTGAAAACTCATCCATTTTCGCTGTCCTTAAATATCCAGATTTCCAACTTGTAAAGCATTCTCAAAAATAAATTTTCTTCTCGGTTCCACCTGCTCTCCCATTAAAACACTAAATATTTCATCTGCTGTTACAGAATCTTCAATAGTTACTTTTATTAAATTTCTTTTTTCCGGATTCAACGTCGTTTCCCACAACTGCTCTGGATTCATTTCTCCAAGCCCCTTGTATCGCTGAATATATAAACCCTTTCTGCCTGCTTCAATAACCTGCTTAACAAACTCTCTATAATCATAAAAAGTTTGCTCCTTTTGATTGATCTCAACCTTAAAGGGTATTGGGATAATTTGTTTTAAATCTTGATACTGAGAGTAAAGATCTTTCCAGGCTCCTGAAGAAAGAATGACCGAATTTATCGTTGACTTAGTATCTTTAGAAAACCATTTGGAAATTATTGTCGTTGAAAAGGGTGCTTGACTGTCATCTATCTCTAAAACAACCGAGGAACATCCCTTTTTCTTTAACAACCTAGTTTTAAAGGTTTCAAAAGATTGTTGAAGCTTTTCCTTTGAGCCTAAAAGCTCTTCCAGATCTTGTGTGGCAAAAAATATCAAGGCATTTCTTTCTGGAAAATTTAAGTGATTCTCCTGCTTTTCCAAGATTTTTATTTTTTTCACAACATTTTGTAGTTTCGTCATAGAAAAACTTTCACCTTCTTTATCACTAATTCTCACTTTAGTGAGACCTGCTTGTATGAGATGTTGTTCTAGCTCTTCATCATCTTTTAAATACTTTTCATAAGAACCCTTTTTAACTTTATATAAAGGCGGCTGAGCTACATAGATATACCCTCTTTCAATAACTTCCGGAAGGTGTCTATAAAAAAAAGTTAGAAGAAGAGTTCGAATATGAGAGCCATCCACATCAGCATCTGTCATAATAATAATCTTATGATACCGAGTTTTTGAAATGTCCACCTGCCCTTTTCCTATTCCAGTCCCTAGGGCAGAAATGATAGTTCTAATTTCTTCATTAGAAAGCATTTTATCAAAACGAGCTTTTTCAACATTGATAATTTTTCCTCTTAATGGAAGAACGGCTTGTATTTTTCGATTTCTGCCCTGCTTAGCGCTCCCGCCTGCAGAGTCTCCTTCCACCAAAAACAGCTCTGTAAGAGCAGGATCTTTTTCCTGACAATCTGCCATTTTCCACGGCAAAGAAGATCGATCCAAAGCTGTTTTTCTTCGAGTGAGCTCTCTTGCTTTGCGAGCGGCCTGTCTGGCCCGAGCCGCATCTACACACTTATCAATAATCTTCTTAGCCTCTCTAGGGTTGGAATCCAGCCAACTAGACAAATGCAGACCAAGAAAATGTTCTACAACCCCTTTTACATATTGATTTCCCAGTTTTGTTTTCGTTTGCCCTTCAAACTGAGGCTCCGGCACCTGCACAGACACCACAGCCGCAAGCCCTTCTCTAATGTCATCGCCCTCCAAAGAAACCCCTTTCAAATCTTTCAAAAGAGACTTCATGCTCGCATACTGGTTAATACTTCTTGTTAAGGCTCCTCTAAAGCCAATGAGATGAACCCCTCCAGCAATAGTACTTATATTATTACAATATGTAAAAACGGACTCTGAATATCCATCGTTCCACTGTAAAGCAATTTCTATTCGAACTTGTTTTTCTTCACCTCTGAAATGAAGAATCTCCGAATGCAAGGAGGTGCGCGTTTGATTGATAAATCGAATAAAATCTTTCACGCCATTTTCAAAGAAAAAACTATCTTTTTCTTTTGTTCTTTCATCTTCAATAGTGATCTTAAGCCCGGAGTTTAAAAAAGCAATTTCTCTGAATCTTTTCGAAAGAAGAGCGAAGTTAAAACTAACAGAAGGGTCTTCAAAAATTTCCCGATCTGGTTTAAATGTTGTTTTTGTTCCTGTCTGATCTGTTGGACCTATCTTTTCCACAGAAGAAAGAGGCTGCCCTCTTTCATACTCTTGCTTCCAAGCGTGTCCGTTCCTTTTAACCTCAACTACACAGGAAGAAGACAGAGCATTTACAACTGACGCTCCCACACCATGAAGCCCCCCGGATATTTTATAAGAATCTCCACCAAACTTCCCACCTGCATGAAGCTCTGTCATGACAACTTCCAGGGCGCTTTTATTACTTCCATGCTTACCAACAGGAATTCCCCTTCCATCATCCTCAATAGTTACAGAATCATCATTATGTAAAGTGACAAAAACATGCCTGCAATACCCTGCTAAGGATTCATCAATAGAGTTGTCTACAATCTCAAAAACAAGATGATGAAAACCCCTCTCAGCAGTGTCTCCTATATACATTCCGGGGCGCTTGCGAACAGCTTCTAATCCTTCTAGAATTTGAATTGAAGAAGCATCATAAGACGTCTGGAGATCTTGCGGTTTGCTCACCATCTATTTTGTCCCTTTCTCCAAGACGAAACACAGTCGTATCTTGAAAAAGCCCTTTTGCTTCCGTTGTTGTGATAAAGCTTTGAGCTGGATTATTTGATAAAAACTCTACCAAATTTTTACTGAAATGTTGATCAATTTCTGAAAAAACATCATCAAAAAAGAGGCATGGAGCCTCCGTATTTCGATTTAAATTGTAATCCCACTGCCCCAACTTCCACGAAAGCAATAAAGCTTTCTGTTGGCCTTGAGAAAGGCTCTCTCGGGCCTCATGATCTTGCCAAAAAAAACAAATATCATGGTAGTGCGGCCCTGCCAGACTAAGCCCTCTTATTTCCTCCAAAAAAGCTCTATTTTTCATCTCTTTTTCCAGAAAAGAGGCCGCTTGCAATCTTTTTGTTAAAAACGCCTGGTTTTGTTTTACAAAATAGACAGCTCTGAAGCTTTGGGTTTTTAAAAAGTCCTCCCCTCTTTTCCTCCAAAAAGGCTCTATTTCTTCTAAGGCCTGAAGCCTCTTGTCCATTAGGGCAAGAGATTTTTCAAAAAAGACTTGATTTATTGACTGTAAGTACTTTTTCCGATCCCTTAAGTTGTACTCCCCTTTTTTGCAACTTTTTAAAAATTTGTTCTTTTGAAGCAATATCTTTTGAAAATTTTGGACAGCCTGCCTACCGGAAGGAAGCTCCAAAACAAGATCATCTATCAATCGCCGCCGGTAAGAGGAACTCCCCCGGATAGCACTCAAATCCTCTGGTGTAAAAAAAACTCCACACTGCTTTAAGGGCAACAGATTTGTCTTTTTTCCATTAAAAGTATAGGCTGGAGGGCGCTCTTTTGATAAGAAAATCTGAGCCCCTCCTTTTCCATTTTTATTTTCAAACTCCAAAGTAATACGACTTTCTTGACAATTTTTTTGAATCCATTTTTTTCCCTGTCGAAAAGATTTTCTTCGAAAAAGAAGAGAGCAAGCCTCTAAAATTGCTGTTTTTCCAACTCCATTATCTCCAATAAAGAAATTGGAATACGAAGAAGGTAAAACAAAATATTTCTTATGATTTCTGAAATTCTCAAGAGAAAGAGAAAGGATTCGCATCTTATAGTTTCATGGGCATGATCACAGAAGCCCCCTTCGCTTTTGTTGTCCGAATCACTCCTGGAGAAGAAGAGTCTGTCATTTCCCAAATAATATTTTCTCCTGTTATATGAAGTAAAGAATCCAAGACATACTTAGCGTTGAAGCGGATGGAAAAGTTTGAAGAGCTCTGGACTAAAGAGACTTCCTCTTTTGCATCTCCAAAATCAGGGTGATTGGCTGTTAAAATAAGTTTGTCTTTTTCCCATTGAAACTTCACATTCTTAGATTGAAGACTGGAAAGAATAGAAACCCTTTTTAAGGCCTGAACCAAGGCTTCTCTGTTTATTTCTGTTTGAAATTTCGATGTTTTTGGTAAAAGCCTTTGATAGTTAGGATACTGCCCTTCTATGAGACGAATACTAAGCAAAAAAGAACCATATTGAACCAAAACTCGAGGAGGGCTAATGGCTAGAGAGATATTCTCCTCCTCTTCTGTCGAAATAAGGCGCTGGATTTCATAAAGCCCTTTTCTGGGAATGATAATTCCTTCTGAAAAATCGAGACCCTCAGCGCCGCCTATTTCAGCATAGCTAAGCCTATGTCCATCTGTTGCAACAAAACGAAGATTTTTCCCTCTCTTCTCACAAAAAACACCATTTAGATGATACCGAGTTTCATCAGTAGAAACACAATAAAGAGTTTGGTCAATTGCCGAGGATAGTTCGGTCGTTTTAAGAGAAAAAAAGGAAGGTTTTTTCATTTCAGGAAAAACAGGAAAATCTGAAGGGGAAATACCCACCATATTAAAAAGAGAGCTGGATGTTTTTATACGCAAGCCTTCATTTTTTTCAACTTTTTCTAAGACGATATCACCCTCTGGGAGTTCCTTAATAATTTCAAAAAAAGTTCTGGAATCAACACAGACTTCTCCTGATTTACCTGTTATATCCATTTGTCCTTGAAGGCTATTTTCCTGATCCGTAACAAAAATTTTTAAATTTTTACCATCGACCTTAATCAAAGCTTTCGAAAGAATGGGGATCAGGTTTCTTTTTTCTACAAGGCTCTGTGTGGGGAGTAGAAGATTTAAAAGCTTATTTTTATCAATTTTAGCTTGCATAACTATTCCTTAATATAAATTAAAAGTTATTATAGGTATAGGGCTGTTTATATTGTTGAAAACCACATTATCTTGTTGGATTTTCTGAAAAACTCTATCTCTATAAATGTTCATATATTCGTTTGTATTTTGTTGGGTTTATTGTCGAAAATCAAGCTCAAAAGCAGAAGAAAAGATTATCTGTGTACAAGATGTTAAAGAAGTGTTGGTTTTGTTCTCTCTTTGAGAGTGTGTAAAATTGTGGAGTGACTACGCCCTCCAAAAATTCTTCCAAGATCATTCAAGGAAAGATGTGAAAATTTTTCATGGACGAGATGAATAGCCTTGTTTCTTGCTTTAACAATATGTTTTGACCTTTGAGATGAGCAGAGCTGAGAGGGGGTTATTTGATAAGAAACAGCAACCTCTTTTATAATATTTTGAATCTCTTGAGGGATTCCTTTATGAAGAGTTTTTGCGAAAAGTTGACGAAGAGTTTTTAAAGAAGGCTCTTTATTTTGTATTTCACAAGACATTTTTATCTTATTTAAAACCCCTTCCATCTCCCTTATAGAAGACAAGGGCTTCTTAGCAATAAAGGTGAGGATCTCTGTAGAGAGGAACAAATGTCTTTCTTGTGCTTTTTTTTGTAAAATAGCTATGCGTGTTTCAAATTTAGGCTGTTCGATGTGAGTTGAAAGCCCTCCAGAAAGCCTTGTTTGGAGGCGAGTTTGGAGTTTTTTAATTGCTTTGGGAGGGCGATCACAGGTGCAAACAATAAGCCCCCCTCTTTGATGTATTACATTAAATGTATGAAAAAACTCTTCTTGGCTGGCAGTACCTTTTTCAAGAGTTTGAATATCATCGATAAGAAGGATGTCTGTTTGTTCTCGATACTTTTTTCTAAAATCATCCATCTGGTTAAGACGAATAGCTGTAATACATTCATATAAAAATCTCTCTGCAGAAAGATAACAAATACGATATTTTTTTTGTAATAAGTGCCCCATAGAATGTAGAAGATGAGTTTTTCCCAACCCAGTTTCTCCATAGATAAAGAAAGGGCTGTTTGGGTTTTGAAGAGGGTTCTCAGCTAAGTTTTTTGCTGTATAAAAAGCGAGGTTATTTTCTTCCGAATGTCCTGGGACAAAACTTTCAAAGGTATAAGAGGGGTTGAAGAGAGAAGGTCTTTTTTTAACAAACTCCTCTTTTTTTTGAGGAACAGGTTTCTGAGGAGCTGGAGCTGGGAGGTTTCTTTTGTTCTGTTTTGAAATTATGATGGTAACTTCAAAAGGCTCTCCGGAGAGAACTTTGAAGAGTTCTTTTTCGAAAGAAGAAATTAGTTTTTTTTCTACACGATCTTTGTACAAAGAAGAGGGGACTGTCAGAGTAAAAACACGTCCATTTACATTAGAAGAACTTTCTTTCAGGCTCAAAGCTTCCAAACAGGATAAGACAGGAGGGTAGCCTTGGTTTTTATCTTTTAGATTTTGTAGAACTTGCTGACAAATAGCGGACATAGGACCTCTTAGGACAAGCTAAAAAGAACACAAGGGCTAACATAAAGGAAGTGTTGACGAGAAGAGGCAAATCGTGTTTTATACAAACGCGTCAAACTTTTACTAAGGGTTTTTACTTTGAAAAGAACATATCAGCCTTCTCGGAAAAAAAGAAAAACAACGCACGGGTTTCGCTTGCGCATGGCGACATCTTCAGGTAGAGAAGTTCTTTCTCGACGCCGGCAAAAAGGGCGAAAAACACTAAGTGTCCAAGTTCGTGGCAAATAAAATTGTTTCTTTAAGTTTAAAAAGAGATTTAAAAAAACTCTATGAGGATGGTTTGGTTTTAAAAAAAGGGGGAGTTGTTCTTCGCTGTGTTAGAAACACAAAAGGGTTAAGGGTTGCTTTTGGCTTGTCTTGTAAAGTGATTCGAACGGCCGTCAAAAGAAACAAGATAAAAAGATGGAGCAGGCAAATTTTAAGGGAAGCGGTACATTTAGAGGGTGTTTCTTTAGATATTCTTATTACAGTTATTACAGAACAAAATTGTTATGAAACTTTTAAGAAAAACTTTAACTTTCTGTTGGGACAAGTTCTTCGAACAAAAAACTCGAAAGATGTGTCTTCTTTTCATTGCTTTTTATAAATGTCACTTATCTTGTTTTTTTGGAGGAACCTGTCGTTTTGTCCCCTCCTGTTCTTGTTACGCTGAAGAAGCTCTTCAAAAATTTCCCGTAGGAAAGGCATGTAGAATTATTTTAAAAAGGCTCCTTCGGTGTCATCCTTTTTATACAAACTACGGCTATGACCCTGTGGAGGAAAAAAGATGAGTAATAATAACTTTCATTTTCTAGATAAACAAACGCTCATAGCCCTAGCAATTGTCTTTATGTCTTGGTTTTTGTGGGAAAGATATATGCGAACCAAGTATAAACCTTTAGAATCTTCCCCCCTATCTGTCACGAAAGAGGAGGTAGTTGTTCAGAGAAAAACAAAACAGAACATTGTTTTAAAGGAAGAGAAAGTCTTTAACTTTGAAGATGACATAAAGAAAGTAACCTTTTCTTCAAAAGGTATGGGGATAAAGGATTTAGAGCTCAAAGGTTTCTTAGATAGAAGGCAAAAACAAATTCGATTTGAATCTTTTTCTTTCAAACCTCTTTTTGAAATAACAAAGGAAAAACAACCTTTGTTTTTTAAAATACAGGCTGTGGGAGAAAGGCAAATACAAGGGGTAGATTCCAAGGGAGAAGTTCAGGTTTTAATTGACGTAAAAGACTACTCTTTTTCATATACAGTGAATGTAAAAAATTCAAATATTTCTTCTTTAGAAATGCAAATAATAAATCAACCGGTTGAAGGTGCTACAGGGTTGATACAAAGCCTTATTGCTGGAAGAGAACCGGGGCTTGGGCTGTTTGCTAAAACGTCTACGGCACAAAAAAGAATTTTATATTCGAAGGGCCGACCAGAAAACTTAGACCTTTCTCAGCTGGAAGTGTTAGGCTTAGGAAGTCGTTATTTTGGGCAGGCTTTTTTCAATCAATCAGACATTTTGCCTCTTTTGAAATTTCAAGGAGAGGATCAGCAGTGGCAGTCACAAATTATCTTTAATTTCCCAAGAGTGGGAAATAAGGGAACATCGTTAAAGTATCAAACTTTTTTTGGACCTAAATCCGCAGATATTTTAGAAGATGTACACCCCCAATTAGTGTCATGGATTGATTTTGGTTTTTTATCTGGATTAGCTAAGATCATTCTGGCTTTTCTTAAATTTTCTTTTCTGATTACGAAAAACTGGGGCCTGTCCATTATTCTTCTTACTGTTTTTGTAAGAGTTTTGCTTTTTCCTTTAAATTTTTCTGCATATCGTTCTATGAAAATTATGAAAAAAATACAACCGGAAATTCAAGCTCTTCGAAAAAAATACAAGGGAGATATGAAGACTATGAATGAACAAATGCTTGTCCTAATGAAAAAAAACAAAGCACGTCCTTTAGGGGGGTGTTTGCCAATGCTTTTGCAGTTTCCTATCTTTTTTGCTTTATATCGTGTTCTTGGAGAAAGTTTTGAGCTTTATCAGGCGCCCTTTTTTGGTTGGATACAAGATCTAAGCCTTAAGGATCCTTTTTATATTTTGCCGGTTCTTATGGGTCTTTCCATGTATTTCCAACAAAAAATAACTCCGACAAATATGGATCCGGCTCAAGAGAAAGTTTTAAGAATTTTACCTTTTATTTTCACTTTGTTCATGATCAATTTGCCAAGTGGTTTAAATTTATATATTTTAGTCAGCACTTTATTTGGTTTAGTACAACAATATTATTTCACAAAAAAGGATTAGGAGATCGTTATGTCTTTTTTTAAAAAATTATTTTCAAGCTCAACAGAAGACTTTTCTTTTATAGAAGAATTTTTGGAGGATTTTTTTAAATGTTGTGGGTTCTCTCTGTCTTGTGATGTAGAAGTCTTAAAAGAAGAGGGTAGGGTGTTTATTGATCTTTATGGAAAGGACGAAGACACTCTGACAGAACAACATGGAAAACTCTTGCAATCTTTGCAAGTTTATATCACTGGCGTTTTACAAAACCGTTTAAAAACAACAGAGCCTCTCCAGATTATTGTTGATTCTCAAGGTTATCTAGAACACTTTGAACAAGATCTGATGGACTTAGCCAATCGGTTAAAAAGGGAAGCTTTAAAAAGAAGGCGGCCTGTTGTAATCAGAAGACCTCTAAATGCTTTTTATAGAAGAAAAATTCACCAGGACTTAACCAAGGATGGACGTGTAGAAACGAAATCTATTGGAGAAGGGGCCTTTAAAAAAATAAGAATTTCTCCTGTACGGAGGAAGTATGACGACAGTTTTCAAGGGGCCTAGATCACAAGATCAAGACACTATTTGTGCTTTGATAACTCCTTATGGGATAAGTGGTGTTGCAGGAATTCGAGTTAGCGGTCCTAAATCTTGGGATATTTCCCAAAAACTATGTTCTTCTTTAAAAAGCCCTCAATCACATCAGGCGTATTTTGGTCATTTACAATATCAAGACAAAGATATAGATGAAGCTCTCGTTTTGTTTTTTGAAGAGGGACGTTCTTTTACTTCAGAAGCAACTGTAGAAATTTTTTGTCATGGAAGTCCTGTTATTTATACAGAAGTGCTTACAGCCCTTCAAGAAATGGGATGTAGAGCCGCGGAAAAAGGTGAATTTACATACAGGGCTTTTCTATCTGGAAGGATTGACTTAGTTCAGGCCGAAGGTGTTTTACATCTTATTGAATCTAATTCACCTAATGCAAAAAGACAGGCTTTGCGATACTTGAAAGGTGAGCTTTCTGAAGAGCTGGATATTATTCAAAATAAAATTCAGGAAATTCTAGCTCATATTGAAGCTGAAATTGATTTTAGCGAAGAGGATTTACAATTTTTAAAACCTCAGGAATGTTTAAAGCAAGTAGAACAGCTTCAAAAGAAAATTGAAAGCTTGATAAAAAATTATAAGCAAGGGCGTCAAGTAAGAGAAGGGCTTAAAGTTGGAATTCTTGGTCCTCCAAATTCCGGAAAATCCACTTTGTTTAATCAACTTTTAAAAGAGGATAAAGCTATTACAAGTGAACAAGAAGGCACTACAAGAGATCAATTAGAAGGGGAAATTTTTCTACAAGGAAATAAAATAAATATAGTGGATACAGCAGGTCTAAGAGAAACTAAAGATGTGGTGGAGAAGGCAGGTTTGAAAAAAGCTTTTCAAACTTTTGAAAAATCAGATGTTTGTCTTTATGTTGTAGATGCCACAAAAAATTTTAATAAAAACTTTGAACCCTTCTCTATTAACAATGATGTCAATCGTGAAAATTTTCTAAAGCTCTTATTTCAGAAAAAAGAGGAGCGAGTCTTGGTTGTAAATAAAATTGACTTAAAATCAAAAGAAGATTTTTTATCTGATTTGGAAAAATTTTCTCCTCAGATCTGTAATCAAATAAAAAAAGAAAACCCGTATTTTATAAGTGCTCAAACAGGAGAAGGGCTGGAAAATTTAAAGTTACTTTTTCTTAAACAACTAGAAAAAGGTGTGGAGGCTGTTTGTTTGCCTCGACATTATGATCATTTAAAACAGGCTCAGGAACATATTAAAAAAACTATGAATCTATTGGAAAAAAACCCTGTTTCTTTAGAATTTATTGCTTTTGAATTAAAAGGGGTTTTAAAAAATATTCAAAGCATTTTAGGACAGGATATTAATGTGGATGTTTTGAATCAAATTTTTAGTCAATTTTGTATTGGTAAGTGAAGAAGGTTTGTAAATGAAAAATCAATGGGATGTTATTGTTATAGGGGCTGGACATGCAGGGGTGGAAGCCGCTTCAGCCTGTTCTCGTATGGGATTAAAAGTTTTAATAGCGACGACCCGTCTATCTCGTATTGCTTTTATGAGCTGTAATCCTTCTGTTGGAGGATTGGCTAAGGGAAATCTTGTTAAAGAAATTGATGTTTTGGGCGGAATAATGGGAATGGCTGGAGATTCTGCCTGCCTTCAGTATAAACATCTTAATTCCAAAAAAGGGCCGGCAGTCAGAGGCTCCAGAGTTCAATGTGATAAGACAGTCTATCAGAAATATGTGCAAGACCACCTTCGAAAGCAAAACAATATAACTCTGATAGAAGAAGAAATTGTAAAATTATGGATTCAAAGCGGAAAGTGTAAAGGGGTTATCTGCAAGGATGGATCTCAAATTGTTTCACAAGCTGTTATTTTAACTACAGGAACCTTTATGGGTGCTGTGATGTATGTAGGAGGAGAACAAAAAAGTGGCGGCCGAATTGGAGATCAAGCAACCTATGGGCTTTCTCAACAAATGAGTGAAATAGGGTTTAAGGTGACTAGGTTAAAAACGGGGACCCCTCCTCGGTTGCTTAAAAATAGTATAGATTGGAAAAAATTAACCCCTCAATCAGGGGATGAAATTTATCGTCCTTTAAGTTTTTTCAGTCCAAAAAAACCTCTTCTTCGACAAGTCTTTTGTCATTTAACGCATACAAATTTAGAAACACATAAGGTTATAAAAGACCATCTTCATTTGTCCCCTCTTTTTTCAGGAATTATTCAAGGAGTGGGGCCTCGATATTGTCCAAGCATTGAAGATAAAGTGATTCGTTTTTCTGATAAAAATTCTCATCAGGTGTTTTTGGAACCTGAGGAACTCAATGGGGATTCTATTTATGTTCAAGGGTTATCCACCAGTTTGCCAAAATTTGTACAAGAAAAATTTATCAAAACAATAAAAGGTTTAGAAAAAGCACAATTTTTACAATGGGGGTATGCTGTAGAGTATGATTTTATCAATCCTGTACAAATTTGGCCTACTCTAGAAACGAAAATTTTGCCTAACTTATTTTTAGCAGGTCAAGTGAATGGATCCAGTGGTTATGAAGAAGCTGCGGGACAAGGTCTTATGGCAGGGATTAATGCTTCTGCAAAAATATTAAATCTTCCAGAGTGTGTTTTATCTCGGCATACAGCCTATGCAGGGGTTTTAATTGATGATTTGGTGACTAAAGGGACCAAAGAGCCTTACCGTATGCTGACTTCAAGAGCTGAATGTCGATTAATTCTAAGAGAAGATAACGCTGTAGAAAGATTATTTCCAATAGCTAAGAAGTATAATCTTCTTTCCAAGGGGAAGCTTCAATTCTTTGAAAAGATTCTTGAACAAAGGAGAGAATATGCGGAAACATTATCTCAATTTAAATGGTCCTCTAAGGAGCTTCAAAATAGTGTTGAAAATATATCAAATAAAATAAATGTAAAAGATTTAAAAAGTTCTTTTCAAGAAGGAAGGGTTTGGACAGCTAAAAGTTTATTAAAGAGACCGGAGTTTTCATACAAAATTTTAGAGATATTAGGGGTACCAAAAACTTCAAAGGCGGTGGCAGAACCTGTAGAAATTGAAATAAAATATGAAGGTTATATTCAAATACAAAATCAAATGATAAAAAAGAATCTCAAAATGGGACAATTGAGTTTAAAGAATGTTAATTATCAGAACGTTCAAGGGCTGTCTTCTGAGGCCCGAGAAAAATTAGAAGAAGTTCAGCCTTTAAATTTGGAGCAAGCTCAACGAATTAGTGGAGTTACCCCGGCATCTATTCAAGCTCTTATTGTTTATACACATAAAATGTCAGAAGTTTGCCACCAGTAGCTTATTAAGTAAATTTTATCACGAAGAAATATATACAAACCTTCATTTCCTAGGTTAGAAGTTGTTTTGAAATGCTTTAAACACAATAAAAGCAAGGAGTTTTTATCAAACAAATTAGTGTTTTTATTTTTTTTACTTTATTTTTATCAAGTTGTTATAATTCCTCTTCTACTTTTTGTCGAAATTTAGCTGAGGAATATAATACTTTATTGAAGCAGGATAAAACTGTACAGATTTTTTCTTGGGAAGATTTGTATCGTCATCATGAATTTTTAGCGAAGCCCTTGATGAAAAAATGGAAACAAAGCTCTGTTGAAAAAGAGAAATTTTTTTCTCTCACATTTTATGCTCTTTTACGTTCACAATCTTCATTTGAATGCGGAGTGGAGCCAGAAAAAAACACGGTTGCTTTTGAAAAAAGAATCCAAGTAAAATCCATAGGGCTTACGAAAATAGAAAGAGAAATCCAGCCGTATTTTAAGTGTTTGTTGGCTGAGTGGAAGAAGGTGGCGAAACCTTTAATCTTTAAATCCTGCAAGTATTACTTTACACACTAAAAAGCTGGGATTTTATGTGGAATAAAAAATTTTCTTTAAATGCACAACAAATAAATTTATTTCAAAAGTTTTATGAAGAACTAGTATTTTTCCAGCACTTGTTTTTAACGAAAAAAGATACTGAAAAAGAAATTGTTAGACTTATTGAAGATGGAATTATTTCAGGGAAACTTTTTTTAAAAGAGGTTCCAACAGGCATTCTTGTGGATATAGGTTCAGGAGCAGGTTTTCCAGGGATTGTTTTGGCTATTTTAGATGAGCAAAGAAAAGTTATTCTGGTAGAGCCTTCTTCAAAAAGCGCTGAATTTTTAAGACATGTTGTGGATGTTTTGCATTTGAAAAGTCGAGTGATAGTTCGTGAGGAAGTTTTTTCGTCTATGCAAGAAAAGAAAGTTCTCTTTAAAGCTTTTGCTCCTTTGAAAAAAACTTTGCAAATGGTGAAAAAATATCTTCCGGAAGATGGAGTTTCTTATCATTTTAAGGGCCCTCATTATAAGAAAGATTGGAACCAGCTGAGTTTAAAAGAAAAAAAATTGTGGCAAATGAAAATTATTGCAAGCTATTTGTTTGAAAATCAAAAAAGATTTATATTGGAAATAAAAAGAAGTATATAATATGACGTGTTACAGACTAAAAGCTAGTAGAATCAATAAATTGAAAATAAAATGTAAAAAGAAATTTTTTTGGGATTTGTTGTGGGTTTAAAAATTTTAATTCGATTGGAAAACTTCTTTAAAATTTTAGTTTTTATCTGTATTTTTATTGGCTCTTTTGTACAGGCCCATCCGGTTATTTATGAAGACGGCTTTGTTTATTGGGGGGAATTTTCTAATCAGAAAAACACCCAAATATTATCTTATACCTTTCATCCTCATTTTGCTTTTCAGTTGAGTTCCGATTTTAGAAAGAAATCTAATTTTCGGGATTATCAATTAGGTGTAAATACTCTTGTTTGGCGGGGGTTGTTAAAAGATTCACAAGCAAATATTTATACTTCTATAAGTGGTGGATTTTTTATAAATAAATGGGATGGAATTTTTGAAAATGATCGGAAGATTAAATCTTTAAAACTATCTGAAAGATTAATATTTCAATGGAGTCTTAGTGCAGATTGGGAATCACGAAGGCTTTATACAGCAGGAAATATAATGTTGAGGGGTTACTCAAAAACAGCAGAGGATTTGTCTGGTGATTTTAATTATAGAATAGGCTTTGCTCCTTATGTGGCGGGTATGGATACTTTACAAACTTGGTTTGTTTTGATGTTTCAAGTATCTGCCTTTGGAACAATTAACAAAGGTGTGAGAGATGCTCTCTTAAGAGAATCTACGGAAGGGGAAATAACTGATTTTTCAACTATCAGGGTGATGGATCAGTCTGCACTAGAATTAAATTGGAAAATCACTCCACTACTTCGATTTTTTTATAAAAATGTTTTATGGGAAATAGGAAGCAGTTTACAAAGTGATTTTTACTTAACCTTGATGGTCCATTATTAAAATCGTCCGGTGCTTTTTTTTATAGAACCGTCTTCACAAGTATAACTGTACATAATAAAGCAATGATTTACATGAGTGATCCAATGTTCTGAGTTTTTCCATCGACTTTTAAAAGATTTATTGCAAATTGAACGTGCTTTTTCCTCAGCTTTTTGAGGATCTATATCTGTTCCCTCTTCTTTCCAAAATATCTCTCTTCTACTAGTCCTTGCTAGGCTTGAAAAATACTCTGGATGTTTGTCTGAATAATCTATATAACACCTGCAAGATACTGTTATAGGTTCACTGATAAGGGGAGGTCTTAAATCGCAGGGGATATCATGAGTGCATATCCTTGTTGGTTGGGTATCGTTATATCGAATAGGACCCCATTGAACACATTTTCCTATAGTTTTTCTAACTTCAAGGGCTACAGGACGCTCTAATGACTCACTTTGAGCGTAAGATTTTAGTACAAAAAAACAAATAAAAAGTATGAAAATTCTCATAATAAGCTTCTGAAACTAAACAATAGATCCTTAAAAAGGGGTTCTTTTACTCTTTCTAGCAAATATACGTATAAATTCAAGACACTTATTTATTTTGATTTAATAGAAATCTATGTAAAAATTGAACTCTAAAGCTTGTATCTATTTAAAAACACTTCTTTTTTGATAAAATTGTTCCACGTGGAACAATAGGTAAGTACTTATATATGTTCAATCTATAATGAAATCTGAAAAAAAGGTATTTCATCATTACTCTTCAAAAAAACCTCTAAAAAGTTGTTTTCAAGCTGTTTTTCTTAAAAAAGTATCCTCTCATTTAGTAAAATGTTCCACGTGGAACATCTGGTTGAGGATAGACTTTTAAAGAGCCTGTAGATATACAAATACTATGGCTTATATTATTTCCATCACAAATCAAAAAGGTGGGGTAGGAAAAACCACTACTTCCATTTCTCTAAGTACTGCTTTAGCGAAAATTGGGGCTAAGGTATTACTAATTGATGCAGACTCCCAATTTAATACGACAAGTGGGTTAAATGCCCAAAATGATAGAACTTTATATGATTTTCTATGGTCAGAGAATCCAGACTTTAGTCTGTATATTCAAGCTACAAAATGCCCTGAATTATCTTTAATATCAGCAGATCCTCGTTTATTAGGTTTGGAGTTTGAATGGTCAGGGTTCGATCAAAATAAGCATATTTTAAAGCGAAAATTGAAAGCTATTGAAAAAGAGTATGATTTTATTTTTATTGATTGTCCTCCTAGTTTGGGTTTGTTGACTGTTAATGCTCTTGTGGCATCTAAATACTTTATTGTACCCCTTCAATGTGAATATTATGCCTTGGAGGGTTTAAGTTTACTTTTGGATACAGCTTGCTCCATTAAAGAAAATTTAAATCCGGACTTAACTTTACAAGGTATTTTACTAACTATGTTTGATTCCAGAAATACTTTAAGTCATAGGGTTGTTGAGCAGGTTCGCCGTCATTTTACAGATAAAGCTTTTCAAACTATTATTCCCAGGAATGTACGTTTAAGTGAAGCTCCAAGCCATGGTGTTCCTATATCAGATTATGCTCCTGATTCTGCAGGAGCCTTGGCCTATAAAAAATTAGCAGATGAATTAGCTCAAAGATTAAATTTTAATACAAAAATATTTAAAGAAAATATTTTGCAATAAGAAAGGAGGAGATCATGTCTCCTGATAGAGAAGTTTTAGGTAGAGGGTTGGATCAACTGTTAGGGAGAACAGAAGTTAAAACGTCTTCTAATTTAGAAAATCGAGTTTTACAAGTAGCTATTGAACGTATTCATCCAGATACAAAACAACCGAGGAGATTTTTTGATGAAACGACTTTACATAACCTAGCCTTATCTATCAAAGAGCAGGGTCTTTTACAGCCTATTTTGGTTTCCAAAGAAAAAGATGGAACTTATAAAATTATTGCTGGGGAAAGAAGATGGAGAGCTGTTCAAAAGTTGGGTTGGTCTCGAATATCCGTCTTGCTAAAAAATGATAAAAAACAGGCAGATCAAAAGATGGCCTTAGCTTTAGTGGAAAATTTACAAAGACAGGATTTGAATCCTATTGAAGAAGCTTATGCTTTTCGATTTCTTTTGGAAGAAAATAATTGGTCTCAACAAAAATTAGCAGAAACAGTAGGGCGGGATCGTGCTTCTATTGCAAATACCATGAGGCTTTTAAACTTACACTCAGAGGTGCAAAAATTACTTTCAAAAAATAAAATTTCTTTAAGCATTGCAAAGTTACTTCTTCAAGAAAAGTCTTTAGAGAAACAAGTTATATGGGCTAAGAAGGTGGTGCAGGCGGGGCTTACTGTCCGTGATTTAGAAAAGAAATTTCGATCTGTTTTGAAAAATAAGGAAATAATAGAAAATCCATATTGGTTAAAAGAAGCTTGCTCTTCTCTTTCTAAAAAATGGGGCTTTTTGGTTCAAGCCCATAGATCTAAAAATAAAACAAAAATTGTGTTATCTTTTAATAAGGATGAAAATTTAAAGGAGTTTATAAATCGTGTCTGAGAATGTTCGAGCTATTTTAGATCAAGGAACTTCTTTTCAAGGCCAATTAAGTTTTGATGGGGTGGTTCGTGTGGCAGGTGAGTTTGAAGGGGAGATTCAGAGTCCAAAAGGTACTTTGATTATTGAGTCAGAAGGGAAGGTTAAAGCTCAGGTTCATGTTCAAACTTTGATACTCCATGGTTTTTTGGAAGGTGCAGTTAAAGCTTCTGAGCAAGTTAGAATGCACCCTCCCGCTCATTTTATAGGAACAGTGGAAAGTCCCTCTTTAAAAATTGATGAAGGGGTTATTTTTGAAGGGTCCAGTCTGCATTCTAAAAAGAGTTCTTGACGAAAGTTGAAATTTTACACAAAAAAGATTTATGGAAACTCTTAATTCTGTCATAAATGTCTTACAGCTTAATAAAACGTTTTTTATATACCTTGTTGTATTTTTAATTTTTATGTTGTTTATAGCTCAAATCTTGTTAAAACCTTACTATGAAAAATTTTTAGCTAAGGAAAAACAAACACGAGGACGCACTCTTCTTTCTGTTGAGCTTCAAAAGAAAGAGGAGAGATTGACTCAAGAATATGAACAAAGATTGGTGAGTTTTCATCAAAAATTTCAAAAAGAGTTGAATGAAAGAAAAAATCAAATTCTACAAGCTCATCAAGTACATATCAATCAAACTCGTGAGCAGGCTCAAAGTAAAATTGATGGGGCTATAAAATTTTTTCAAAAAGAGTTAGCTGTTGCTGAAGAAGAGTTAGGAAAACAAGCTCCAGAGTTGGCTGAGAAGTTAAAGCTCAAATTAATTCAATAAGAAAGGTTATGAAATTATCTATGTTTCCTATTATTAGTTTGTTTTTAGCAATGATTTGTACATTTTATTCTTTAGCGGCTTCTGGAGAAGGCATTCCTGTTTCTTTCATATTGTTTCAAACGCTTAACTTTCTGATTTTTTTAGGCATTGTTATTTATATTTTTTTAAAGCAAGCTCCTAAATTTATTCTTCGTCAATATAATGATTATATTTCCATGAGGAATCGTGCAGAGGACTTGTACCAACAAACTAAGAAAAATATAGAAAATACCCAGGAAAAACTGTCTCAAATGAAAGAGAGGGAAACTCGTTTTGATAAGGAGCTTCGTTTTGAATTGGAGAAAATGGAAGCTAAACTCAATCAAGATTTACAAGAACAACAGAGTTCTATTTTACGAATGGCACAAAATTTTATTGATCAGGAATTGATTAAGTTAAAAACAAGTTTAAAAAATAAATTTTTAAATCAAGTGGAAGCTTTGTGTCGAGATGGTTTGACAAATGAAAAACAAAAGAGCCGTTTTTTTGCTCAAAAACTTAAGAGGTAAGATATGCATTCCGTTGGGGATCTTTATGCAAAAACATTGTTTGAATTAGAGGCTGAAGGGGCTTTACAAATTTGTGAGCTTAGAAAGGCTTTGAGTTCAGAAGATTTATCCTTTTTTTGTTCTTCGTTCATTCCTACCTCTGATAAGTTTAAGGTCTTGGAGCAAATTCCATTCTCAAAGAATGTACTTTATTTTTTATACCAATTGACTTTAAAAAACAGATGGCCTTATTTTGATCAAATTTGTGAAAGTGTCAAAAAACTAGTGGATAAAAAACAAGGAATTGTCAGAGGGTTTATCTACACAGCAAGACCTCTTTTAGAAAAAGAAAAAAAAGATGTGGAAAATTCTATTCAAAAGTTTTTTAAAAATAAAAAGGTTTTATTAGAGGTTCAACAAAAAGAAGATTTAATAAGTGGTCTTCGAGTAGAGGTGGGTGGTATGAGTTTTGATGACTCTATTTTACATCATTTACAAAACTTTAAAGCACAAGTGAGGAATTATGAAAACTAATGGTATTCGAGCTGATGAAATCAGCCGTATTTTAAAACAAAATATTCAAAATTATTCCAAGGATGTCTCTATACATGAAGAAGGACAGGTTTTAAGTGTTGGAGATGGTGTTTGCAGAATTCATGGCTTGAAAAATGCAATGGCTTCAGAGATTTTGAAGTTTTCAGATTCTCTCTATGCTCTAGTTTTCAATCTGGAAGAAGAAAGTGTGGGAGCTGTTTTACTTGGTTCGGATGCAGAAGTGCGAGAAGGCTCTCCTGTTCAAAGAACGAAGAAAGTTTTTGAAGTTCCTGTTGGAGAATCTTTACTTGGAAGAGTGGTGGATGTTTTAGGAAATCCTATAGATGGTTTAGGGGTTTTAGATACTCAAGAAACAAAACCTGTAGACACAAAAGCTCCAGGAATTATACAAAGACAAGAGGTTTCTGAGCCCTTGCAAACAGGAGTTAAAGTTATCGACTCTTTAATTCCTATTGGAAGAGGGCAAAGGGAATTAATTATTGGAGATCGCCAAACAGGCAAGACTACATTAGCAATTGATACAATATTGAATCAAAAAAATGAGGATGTAAAATGTGTGTATGTGGCTATTGGTCAGAAAAGATCCACTTTAGCTGGAGTGGTGGAAAAACTTCGTAAAGCGGATGCCCTTCGCTATACAACTATTGTAGCGGCTACAGCCTCTGATCCAGCTCCTCTTCAATACTTAGCTCCTTATAGTGGAGTGACCATGGCTGAATACTTTAGAGATAAAGGCGAGCACGCTTTGATTATTTATGATGACTTAACTAAACAAGCCCAAGCTTATCGTCAGCTTTCTCTTCTTTTAAGGAGACCTCCGGGGCGGGAAGCTTTTCCTGGAGATGTTTTTTACTTACATTCCAGGCTTTTAGAGCGGGCGGCTAAGATGAGTACAGATCAGGGCGGTGGTTCTTTAACAGCTCTACCTATTATTGAAACTCAAGCAGGAGATATTTCTGCTTATATTCCAACCAATGTTATCTCTATTACAGATGGTCAAATATTTTTAGAAACAGATTTATTTTATAAAGGGGTTCGTCCGGCTTTAAATATCGGAAAATCTGTCTCTCGTGTTGGGGGAAAAGCTCAAATTAAAGCTATTAGACAGGTAGCAGGCTCTTTAAAATTAGAACTTGCACAGTTTCGTGGATTAGAAGCTTTTGCGGCTTTTGCTTCTGATTTGGATGAAGCTTCTCAAAAACAATTAGCTCGGGGAAGACGTTTGGTTGAAGTGTTGAAACAAGGGGTTGGAGAGCCTCAAGATGTGGAGAAACAAGTAGCTATTCTTTTTGCGGCTGGAGAGGGTTTTTTAGATTCTATTAAAGAAAATAAAATAAAGCAGTATGAAAAGGAATATCATGAATTTTTATCCAGTCGTCATAAGGATATTTTGGAATCTATAAAGAAAGAGAAAAAAATTACAGACACCACTCGCCAAAAACTTCTTCAAGCTTTAGAAGAATTCAAAGTTATTTTTAGTAAACAAGGAACTTAAGTTTTGAGTCAGCTAAAGGAAATTCAATCACGCATTCAAAGTGTTGGAAACACTAAACAAATGACTCGTGCTATGAAAATGATTTCTGCGGTAAAGTTAAGAAAAGCACAGGAAAGAATACTAAATTTAAGAGCTTATGCCGATGGCATACTATCTACGATGGCAGATGTAGCTTCAAGTTATCAGGTAGAGCACCCTTTGTTGAATACAAAAACAGAAAGTATAAAACCTCTCTTAGTTGTGTTAGCTAGTGATCGGGGGCTTTGCGGTAGTTTTAATTATAATGTTTGCAAGAAAGCGGAAAATTTTTTAAGAGAAAATGAAAATCAGGATTACTTTATAATAGGTAAAAAAGCTGTCGATTATTTTAAATTTAGAAAACTCAGACCTATTGATGAAATTTCTGGTTTAGATCGTGAACTTTCTTTTCCTTTGGCGGCTAGAGTAGCTCAGTTTTTAATGGATTCTTTTACTAAAGGCAATTATGATCAAGTCTCTCTTATTTACCAAACTTTTTATTCTGCAGTTTCTCAAAAAGTAAAAGTGGAATCTTTCCTGCCTATTGATTTGACTCAAACTTCTTGGGAAGGATCTTCTTTTTCTAAAGATTTTATTTTTGAAACTTCTCCTCAAAGATTAGTAGAAAATCTGATTCAAAAGCATTTCATCACTCAAATTTATAGAGCTATGTGTGAGAGTTTGGCATCAGAGCATGGAGCTCGAATGTATTCCATGGAGAATGCAGTAAAAAATGCGACTGATATAGAAAAACAATTGCAATTAAAATTCAATAAAATGAGACAAAGTTCTATCACAACAGAATTAATAGAAGTTACGAGTGGTGTTGAAGCTATGAGTGCATCTTAAAGGGGGAAGCAAAGTGATAAGTGGTCAAATTAAACAAGTTTTAGGACCGGTTGTGGATGTGGAATTTCCATTAGGTCATATGCCATCTATTTATACAGCTCTTAAAGTTAAAGATAAATCTGTGGTTTTAGAGGTGGCTCAGCACATGGGACATCAGGTCTGTCGAACTATTGCAATGGATGGTACAGAAAGTTTAGTTCGAGGAGATGCTGTGGAAAATACAGGGGAAACTATTCAAACTCCAGTGGGAGAAGAGGTTTTAGGACGTATTTTAAATGTTGTGGGAGAGCCTGTGGATGAAGCAGGTCCAATTAAAGCAAAACAGAAATGGTCCATTCATAGATCTGCTCCACCTTTATCGGAGCAATCCACTTCAGTGGATATTCTAGTGACTGGAATTAAAGTGATCGATCTTTTGGCTCCTTATATGAAAGGGGGAAAGATTGGTTTGTTTGGTGGCGCAGGAGTTGGGAAGACAGTGATCATCATGGAACTGATTCGAGGTATTGCCAAAGAGCATGGAGGTTATTCTGTGTTTGCAGGTGTTGGAGAAAGAACCCGGGAAGGAAATGATTTGTATATTGAAATGAAAGATAAAGGAGTTTTAAAAAAGACAGCTTTAATTTATGGACAAATGAATGAA
Organism: Bdellovibrionales bacterium; assembly: GCA_965197855.1. Classification (GTDB taxonomy): domain Bacteria; phylum Bdellovibrionota; class Bdellovibrionia; order Bdellovibrionales; family UBA1609; genus JAPPLG01. The sequence continues at coordinate 769,231 of OZ240230.1, read as the reverse complement.
CCTCCTGGGGCTAGAGCCAGAGTGGCTTTAACAGGATTGACAGTTGCAGAGTATTTTAGGGATGAGGCCTCTCAGGATGTCCTCTTCTTTGTGGATAATATTTTTAGATTCACTCAAGCGGGCTCAGAAGTGTCTGCTTTGTTGGGACGTATTCCATCAGCAGTGGGATATCAACCAACATTAGCTACAGAGATGGGAACTCTGCAAGAACGTATTACTTCTACAAGAAGTGGATCCATTACTTCTATACAAGCCATTTATGTTCCTGCGGATGATTATACAGATCCGGCTCCTGCGACAACTTTTACTCACTTGGATGCAACTACAAATTTAGATCGGGATATTGCCGCTTTAGGTATTTATCCAGCAGTTCATCCTTTAAATTCCACTTCCCGTATTTTGGAGCCTCAAGTGGTTGGGCAAAAACATTATGAAACTGCTAGAGGAGTGCAGGAAGTTTTACAACGTTACAAAGAGCTTCAGGATATTATTGCTATTTTGGGAATGGATGAATTGAGTGAAGAGGATAAACTCACTGTGACTCGTGCTAGAAAAATTCACAACTTTTTATCACAGCCCTTCTTTGTTGCAGAATCGTTTACAGGCATACCAGGTAAATACGTTCAAATACAAGATACTATAGAGGGATTTTCCCGGTTGTTGAGTGGGGACTGTGATAAGCTTCCTGAACAGGCTTTCCATATGGTTGGCACTATAGAGGAAGCTTTTGAAAAAGCAAAAACTTTAAAATAAAGAGTTTATTTATGAATGATTTTTTATTTACTTTTGTCACTCCTGAAAAAGAAGTTGCAAAACAGGTAAAAGTACAAGAAATTTTATGTCCTTCAGAAACGGGTGAATTAAATATTTTACCTCAGCATGCACCACTCATGGCTCTTTTAAAGCCTGGAGTTCTTTCTTATAAAGTGGCTAATAAATGGGAAAAGTTTGCAGTCAGTTGGGGCTATTTAGAAGTGCATCCCAAAGGTGTGAGAGTGTTGGCGGAAACAGCGGAAACAGGGATGGAAATTTCAAAATTAAAATCAGAGCAAAAAATTGAAGGGCTGTCTAAAGAGTTAGAAGATCCACTCTTAACTCAAGAACAAATTCGGGAAATCAAAAAACAAATTGAAAAAGAAGAAGTTCGCATTCACCTTTCCAATTCAAATTAATTCCTTGTTACTGTCAAGGTAAATCTATATTTTTTCAAATAAGATTTTTCAAAATAACAATGTTTTGATTTTTATTTAAAATAGTTATAATCTCTGAATATGAATTTTAGGAAATATTTAATAATATTACCCATTTGTTTTTTTACGTTTATTTCACACGCAGATACAAATGAAGGTGTTTTTGTGGAATTAACAACAGCAGTATCAATGATAGAAGGATCAATCCTTGGACGGGTGTATATTGCAAATGTTGGAGGAGGAGTTGGATATAAATATAATTTGTACAATTCTAGTAAGAATTATTTAGGATATCTTCAAACAGACGCAAGTCTTCCTGCAGTTTTTGTGGGTGACAAATTTCCTGATGATTATTATACCACCAACGTTTTCTTTAACTTTGAATATGGTTATGAATTTATGAGGGAACGTCCGTTTTCTTTTGGATTTAATGGGTCACCTATAATGCTAATTGCAAAAATGAGGTCTTTGTGGAGCTGGGATGTTGGAAGTTTTATTGGAGTTTTTGAAAATATAAAGGTTAAGGATTCATTTTTTATTTCAATTGAAGGACAAAGTATATTTGTTTGGGAGAATTTTATTGTTCATAATTGGCAACCTTATATTAGATTAAAAGGTAAGTACTTTTTTTAAAGGTTTATTGGTTATTCATTTTATAAATGATGTTTCCATTTAATTCAGATCTTTTAAAAAGCCTTCTTTATGAAGAAGAGCTAGAGTTTTTTGTCTTAATGTTTTTTCTAAGAGAGACCTATGAAGTGCTCCTTTGGCGAAATGAGGGGGGCCTCCACCTTTTCCTCCAAGATTTTTAATAATACTTTGAGCTTGTATTTTCTCTGATATTTCTTTGGGTAAAGAAACTATAATAGGAATATTTTGAGAAGTATCTTCACTGGCTAGGATGACAACAGCTAAAGGAAATTTCTTTTTAATTTGATCGGAGATTGTGCTTAAAAACCCGTGGTCTGTTTGAGAATGAACAGCACAATAAAAAACTCCTTTTTTGGAATTCAAAGTGAAAGCTTCCAAATTCAAAAAAGAAAGATCAATCGAAGAAGTTTTTCTGGATTTTTTTATCTGATTTTGTAGTTTTTGAACAACTTCCAATAAACTTGAATTTTGCACTGGATGAGAGGGAAGACTAAAAGTTTTTCTTAATTTTAAATTTTCCCTGGTTAAATAAGTAAGAAAATCCAAAGCAGTTTTTCCACAAATAGCTTCAATACGCCGAACCCCTGAGCTTAAAGAGCTTTCGCTCACTATTTTGAAGAATAAAATATCTTTTGTATTTTGTACATGTGTTCCCCCACAAAGCTCATGTGAAAAATCCCCCATCTTTAAAGTACGTACTTTCTCTGAAGAAGGTTTTTCAAAAAAACTTAAAGCCCCGTCTTTTAAAGCTGTGTTATAATTTTTATAAGAAACCTGCACATCTAAGGCTCGGATAATTTGTTCATTGATAAGGTCTTCCGCTTGAATTAACTCTTGTTCTGTTAAGGCTTTATTGGAGGTAAAATCAAATCTTAAGCGATTTGGTTCCACTAAAGAACCTGCCTGCTTGGCTTGAGGGCCTAATATTTTTCTCAAAGTAGAATGCAAAAGATGAGTAGCTGAATGATGAATAGCTGTCTGTCTTCTATGTTCAGACGACACTTTTAATAAATAAGTATCACCTACTTGTAGATCTCCTTCAGTGAGTGAAAGAATATGAAAGTATCTGTCTTGAATGTTCTGACAATCCGTAATTTGAGCTATGACAGAGTGAGATTCTTTGGTTGATAAAGACAAAAGCTCCCCTCGGTCTCCAATCTGTCCTCCTCCTTCGGCATAAAAACAAGTTTTGTCAAAAACAACTAAAGCTGTACAAGGGGCTTTTAGCTGAGAAACAGAAGAGTCATTTTTGTCAAATAGAGCTTTTATCTTGGAGGTGCTTTCCAAATGGTCATAGCCAATAAATTTTGTAATAGGAATATTTGGTTTAATAGTTAAGGATTCCTTTTGAAGTTTTAATGAAGGTTTTTGATTGTCTATAGACCCGGAAAATCCCATTTTTTTACTTTTCAATCGTGACTCCTCTAATTTTTTTTCAAATCCTTTTTGATCCACCTGGATATTTTCTTGTTTGCAAATAAGCTGTACCAAGTCAAAGGGAAAACCATAGGTGTCATAAAGTTTAAAAGATGTTTCTGCAGGCAAAGCTTTTTTATTTTGTTTTTGAAGAGTAAATAATTCTTTTTCAAGGATTGTTTTTCCTTGATTTAAAGTATGAAAAAACTTTTCTTCTTCTTTTTGTAAAGATTTTAATATGATTTCTTTTTGTGAATTAAGTTCCGGGTAAACAGAATGATAATTTTTTATGATGGATTGAACAATATCTTTAAATATTGGCTTATGATCTGTGAGAGTGCTTCCTAGATAAAGAGCCCGACGTAAGATGCGTCTTAGTACATAACCCCTTTTTTCATTAGAAGGAAAGACTCCATCATTAATTAAAAAGACACCAGCACGAGCATGATCTGCTATAGCTCTAAGTGCAGAGTTTGCAGTAAGTTCTTTTTTATCTGTTGTTTCCTCTCTATAATGGGTCTTTGTTATTTGAGAAACTGTCTCTAAAAGGGGAAGAAAAAGATCTGTATGATAATTGGATTTTTTACCTTGAAGTATCATGGAAAGCCTTTCTAATCCCATACCTGTATCAATACATTTGGTTGTTAGAGGAGTTTTTTTCTGATTGGAATCTTCATTGTATTCCATAAAAACAAGGTTCCAGACTTCAACCATTGACTGTGTGCCAGAGCGAAAAGCTTCAGAATCAAAATAAATTTCTGAACAGGGTCCGCAAGGCCCACTATCTCCCATTCTCCAGAAGTTATCTTGTTCGCCAAAAAGAAAAATTCGTTCTTTTGGAATATTTAATTTCTTATTCCAAATTTGAGCTGTTTCTTTATCTTTTTTAAAAACACTGACAGCTAAATTTTCTTTTGGAATATTTAAACTTTTTATCAAGAAAGTCCATGCTAAGTGGCAAGCCTCTTCTTTGAAATAATCTCCGAAGGAAAAGTTACCCATCATTTCGAAGAAGGTATGGTGGTAATGTGAACGACCTACTTGTTCCAGATCATTATGTTTGCCCCCTGCTCGTACACATTTTTGAATGGTGGCCACAGATTTATGTTCTGTAGATTCAACCCCTAATAAAATGTTTTTAAAGGGATTCATGCCTGCATTGACAAACAGAAGAGAAGGGTCATTAAAAGGGATAAGAGAAGAGCTTTTGATCCAAGTATGCTTATGTTGATTAAAGAACTCTTTAAATCTTTTTCTAATTTCTACATGTTTCATAACAAGATAACATTATCACGCAGAGATTCTATTGTGAAATAAGATTTTCTTATTTGTTAAAAGAAATAGATCTAAGAGCTTTTTTTTACTTTTTTTATTTGTAAGGTTTTCGGGTCCAGATCATTACTATCGGTTTCCAACTGTAAAGTTTTGTATTGATCCAACTGATTGTTCTTTTGAGGAGATTTGTTTTGTATAAAAGAAGTGTTTGTGGATTTTACTCCTTGAAGAATAAGTTTCACATTATTTGGCTTGGTTGCATATTGGAGTCCTATAGACTCAGAGATAATTCCTTTTTGAACTAGGTCTACAATATGTTGGTCAAAACTTTGCATACCCCAGGTTTTCCTTCCTTCTTCTAATAAAGTGTGAATTTCAGAGAAGGATCTATTATCCATAAGGGCTTGTTTCATAGTTAAATTATTGAAAAATATTTCTACAATGGGAGTTAGACTGCCAGATAAAGAGGGCACCAATTGTTGGCCTATAATCACTTGAAGGCTATTTACTAAACGACGTCTAATACTTTCCTGTTCTGTAGATTCGTTGAAATAAGATAAAAGACGGCCAAAGCTTTCCAAAGCTGTAGATGTATGGAGAGTACTAATAACCAAATGCCCGGAGTCAGCGGCTTGAAGAGCGATAGCAACAGTTTCTGCATCCCTTAATTCACCAAAAAAGATAACATCAGGGTCTTGTCTTAGCCCTCCCTTGAAAGCATCTTTGTGGTTGGTAAAATCTAATAAATACTCTCTTTGGGTAATACAGCTTTTATGATCTTGTATCACGTACTCAATAGGATCTTCGATAGTAATAATATGATAAGAATAGGTATGGTTTAATAAATTGATTAAAGCGGCGGCTGTAGAAGATTTTCCAGAGCCTGTAGCTCCTGTGATTAAAATTAAACCATTTTTATATTGAGATAGTATCTCTAAAGAGGGAGGGAGGTTGAGTTCCTGGAAGTTTTTTATTTTGTCTGGAATAATACGCGCTACTACACGTGTGGTTCCTTTTTGAGAAAAAACAGAAAACCGAAATCTTCCAATATTTTTAAAATAATACCCAAAATCAATATTTTTATTTTTTTTATAAAGTTCTTTTAGTTCTGGAGCTAAAAGGGGATTGATAAGGCTTTTTATATTTTCTTCTGTCATTTGGGGGAGTGTTTTATCTAGAAGGTAAAGTTGTCGATTTTTTCGAATGATAGGTCTGGAACCCACTTTTAGATGTAGGTCGGAAGCGTTTTTACTAACCACTAGTTGAAGAATATGTTCAAATTGCATAATAATGAAGTCCTTGTTTGCTTTTCGGGGTTTTATATTAAAATCTTAAAAATAATTGAGGGGATTAAGATTTGAATGATCCAAGTTCTTATGTAAAAAAAATTTTTGATTTTTTAAGACAGGACAATGAAACAATCTGTGTTGCAGAAAGTGGTACAGGGGGCTTAATTTCAAACTTTTTAACAGATCAGGAAGGATCATCTCAATTTTTTGTTGGAGGGCTTGTGGCCTATACCTGGCCTGTTAAAATCCAACAATTGAAAGTACCTGATTCTCTTCTTAAACAAGAAGGAGATGTGCACCCAGAAGTGGCTCTATTTATGGCAAAGGGCGTTAGATCTTTACTAAAAGCGGATTGGTCTTTATCAATAACTGGGGTTATGGGGCCTCAAAATTTAAAAGCATGTAAAGTGGGACAAATCTTTACAGCAGTTAGTTATCAGGCCTCTTCTCTAGAGGAAGTGTGTTCAGCCAAAATAGAAGGCTCAACTAGAATGGAAATTAAAAGAAAATCCAGCATTTTCTGTTTGGATTTTCTTCTTTCACAAATGTTAAGGAAAAGGAGAATTTCATGAGTGATAAACAAAAAGCTTTAGGCTTAGCTATATCGTCTATTGAAAAGCAATTTGGAAAAGGCTCCATTATGAAGCTTGGAAATAAAGAGGCTTTGTATGGAAATGTTCCTGTGTTTAAAACAGGGTCTTTAGGTTTGGATATGGCCTTAGGGATAGGAGGACTTCCTAAAGGGCGTATTGTTGAAATCTATGGTCCGGAAAGCTCAGGTAAAACCACTTTGGCTCTTTCAACAATTGCACAAGCTCAAAAACAAGGTGCAGTTGTTGCTTTTATTGATGCTGAACATGCTTTGGATATTCATTATGCTTCTAAGCTAGGAGTGAAAGTTTCAGAGCTTTTAATTTCTCAGCCGGATACTGGAGAACAAGCTTTGGAAATCACAGAAACTTTAGTTCGTTCAGGAGGAGTGGATATGCTTGTTATAGATTCTGTTGCCGCCTTGACTCCTCGAGCTGAAATTGAAGGAGAAATGGGAGATTCTCATATGGGGCTCCAAGCTCGCTTGATGTCCCAAGCTTTAAGAAAACTTACTGCCTGTATCAATCGAAGCCAGACTTTAGTTTGTTTCATCAATCAAATCCGTATGAAAATTGGTGTGGTGTTTGGAAACCCTGAAACCACTACAGGGGGGAATGCTTTAAAATTTTATTCTTCTGTTCGTTTAGAAGTTCGAAGACAAACCGCTATTAAAAGAGGTGAAGAGATTGTAGGTAATAGAACTGTAGTAAAAGTTGTTAAGAATAAAATGGCTCCGCCTTTTGCTAAAACAGAATTTGATTTGATGTATGGTGAAGGGATTTCACAGGAAGCAGAAATGATCGATTTAGCTGTGAAGAAAGATATTATTGAGAAATCAGGTTCTTGGTATTCTTTTGATAAAGAAAAAATAGGGCAAGGCCGCGAAGCAGTTCGTGAATATTTAAAAACAAATCCTTCTGTTGCTAAAAAACTTTTGGCTCAGTTGGAAACTTGTTATGGGGTGAAAAAGAATCCTGTACCAACTTCGGAGAAATCTCCAACAAAAAGTAAGACGGCTAGCCATTAAAGACTTTTTGTAATTGTTGTTATATGAATCATGAGTTTTATATGTCTTTGGCATATGAAGAAGCATTAAAAGCTCAAGCGCAAGGTGAAGTTCCTGTTGGCGCTGTGATTGTGAAAAACGATAAAATTATCAGCCGAGCTTACAATAAAAAAGAACAAACTCAAGTTGCTTTATCTCATGCTGAAATATTGGCTATTTCTTCAGCTAGTTTAGCGCTTAAAACATGGAGGCTTGAAGAATGTTATATTTATGTCACTTTAGAGCCTTGTTTAATGTGTAAGGGGGCTATAGAGTCTGCTCGAATTGCAAAGTTGATTTATGCTTGTAAAGATTTGAAGTTAGGAGATATTTACTCTCAGCAAAACAGTGAAAATTACTGGAAAGTGAATGTAGTGTCTGGAGTGATGCAGGAAGCTTGCTCTACACTCATTAAAGGTTTTTTTAAAAATTTAAGAGGTTTTTCAAAGAAGACTTAGAATGAGCTCTTGTCTTTAGAAGTGGTGTCTGTTAGTACAGATTTATTTGAGGGGTTTTTATGCCAAAAATTCGAATTCGAGATGGTGAAAATTTTGATATTGTTTTACGTCGTTTTAAAAAAGCTTGTGAACGATTTGGAATCTTATCTGAAATCAAAAAGAGGGAATTTTATGAAAAACCTTCTGTATCCCGTAAAAAGAAGGCTATTTCCGCTAGGAAGCGGTTGCTGAAGAAATTTAAAAAATAGGAGATGCTTCATGGGTATGAAAGAAACCATTCAATCAGACCTTAAAGAAGCTTTAAAGAGCGGTCAGAAGGAAAAATTAGAAGCTTTGAGATTGCTTCTATCTGCTATAAAAAACTTGGAAATTCAAAATAATAAAGAACCTTTAGTAGAATCAAAGGTTTTAAAAGTTATCAACACACAAATAAAACAATACCAAGAAACAGTTCAACAACTGGCAGAAGCTCAGCGTACAAAAGATGCAGAAATAGAATTAACAAAGATAGCCTACTTAAAAGCGTATTTGCCTCCACAACTCAGTTCTGAGGAACTTAGTATCATTGTTTCCGAAGTGATTCTTTCTCTCAAAGCTTCAGGCTTATCAGATCAAGGACCTGTTATTAGAGAAGTACAGAAAAAAGTGGGAGGAAGAGCTGATAATGTCAAAGTCGCTCAAACAGTTCGTGAGCAACTGCAAAGGTTATAATGAAATGGTCAACAGATACTATTAACAAAATTCGTGATGCTCACGATATTGTTGATTGGATAGGTCAGGATACAGTTTTAAAAGCTCAATCAGGGGGACAACATTCCGGCCTTTGTCCTTTTCCCGATCATAAAGAAAAGACACCTTCTTTTTCTGTGTCTGCTTCCAAACAAGTTTATCATTGTTTTGGATGTCAGAAAGGAGGAGATATTTTTACTTATTTTAGAGATCAAAAAGGAATGGGTTTTTATGAGGCTGTAAGATATTTAGCTCATCAAGCCGGGATTACTTTGAAGGAAGTTAAAAACGATCATGTTCATCCAGCTGAAAGAAATTTGCTTTTCCAAATCAATGAAGAAGTGACTCAATTTTTTCATGAAAAACTTTTAAAAACTTCAATAAATCATCCTGTCCGTCAATACTTAAAAAAAAGAGGGTATTCTGAAGAAATAATTAAAAAATTCCGTTTGGGTTATGCTCCTTCCTCTGAAGGGCTAAGTACAGTATTTGATAAAAAAAAGCAGGAATTAGCTTTGAAATTGGGTTTATTTTCGAAGAATAGTCAGGGATATTTTGAAATGTTTCGAAATCGTCTTATGTTTCCTATTATTTCTCCCATGAATCAGATTTTGGGTTTTGGAGGAAGAACTTTAGGTTCTGCTCAGCCTAAGTATATTAACAGTCGAGACTCTGATTGTTTTCAAAAAGGACGTATTTTCTATGGGTTAAAAGAGGCCACGCCCTATATTCGGCAAAAAGGTTATGTGTTGGTTGTTGAAGGTTATACGGATTTTTTAACTTTGTTTCAAAACGATTTTCAAAATGTTGTTGCTACTTTGGGGGTAGCTTTAACTTCACATCATGCTCGTTTGTTAAAAAGACATACAAATAAAGTGATTTTGTTTTTTGATGGAGATTCTGCTGGAGAACAAGCGGCTATAAGAAGTTTGCCTTTATTATTGTCGGAAGGTTTAAGGGTTCAAAGAGCTGAGTTAAATAAAATGGATCCGGATGAGTGTTTGAAAATAAAAGGAAAAAACTTTTTGAAAGATGTTTTAAGTCATAGTCGGGATTTATTTTTAGATATGTTTTTTAAACAATTACAATCTCTTCAGGGTATGGAAAAGTTAGATCTTGTTAAGAAAATAGGACCCATTTTATCTTCAGCTAAAGATCCTGTTATAAAAGAGTATTATACTAGAAAAATAGAGGATGTTTTTCTCTCTTCGGAACAGAAGGCTGTAAAGATAGCTTTAAATGTATCTGCTTCTCCGCTTCATAAAGAGAAGCTTCCATCTAAAATGGGAGAAAAAGATACACCCTTTATGCATAAAACTTTTTCCCTTAAAAATTTTCCTCGAACAGAGCTTTATTTATTAGTTTTGGCCTTGTCCAATACAGAATATTTAGAGTATATTATTTCCCATATAGATTTGAAGTGGTTGTCTCATGCAAAGCCTTTGTTTAGTTTGCTTTTTACGGATTATTCTCAAAACCCTTCAAATTTTGATAAATTAACGGCACAATTATCAACATGGGTGGAGCCTGCCGGTTTGTTACAAACTCGAAGTTATCCAGCTTTGATGGACTTAGAAGAGGAATCTGGTAAAAAGTTTATTCAGGACTGCTTATCTTGTTTGTCTTTAAACCATGAAAGGTCTAAATTGAAGAATCGGGTGATGCAGGTTAAACTGAACCAGGGCAATGTAAAGCAGGATTTAAAAGATATTCAGGAAATGAAAAAGAATATTTTATTGATGGAGAAAAATTATGAAAAACAAGCCACAAAGTGAAATAAAAAACATTTCTTTAAAAAAACAAATGGCTCTTATTCAACAAGAGATTCCTCGAATTATTTCTATGGTTCGGTCCAGAAAAGATGACTCTCTGACTTTTGATGAAGTTAATGAGTTATTGCCTGTGGAAATTATCGATCCTCAGGCAGTAGATTATTTTATGCAGGCTATGGAGAAAAATCAGATTCAATTTCAAAAACAGACTGTACAAAAAACCTCTAAGGGAGATGAACATGAGCTTTTTCTTTCAGAAGAGGACGAGGGTGAAGAAGAGAAAGAAGATTATAAGGACTACTCAGGTAATGATCCTGTTCGGCTTTATTTACATAAGATGGGTCATGTTTCTTTATTGGATAGGGAAGGAGAGGTTCGTATTGCCTGCTCTATTGAAAAAGGAGAAAGAGAAATTATACGCGCCATGTTGATGTGTCCTATAGGAACTCATGAAGTGATTGCTATTGGTGAAAATATGAAGAAAGGACGTATAAAAATTAAATCTATTTTCAGGGGTTTGGAGGATGAAAACCACCAATATAATGAACAAGAATATATTGAGAAAATAAATGAACTGATTGGTCATGTGCGGAATTATCAAACACAAGCTAAAAAATATTTTATTCAAATTCGGGAAAATGGATTGAATGAATCTCCGGAAGCTATGTCAGAGCTTTCCAAACTAGTAGATACCTTAATGGAAAAATTTGAATCAGTGAATTTTAATAGAAAAATTATCAATCGTATTTCAATTAAATTTAGAAATCTTCTAACTCGGATGGAAGAATTAAAAAGAAGACGAGATGAAGCTCTTCAGAAAACTTTTTCAGAAAATTATGAAGATTTGAAATTAAAGTATGAATTGACGTTAAATGATCAAGAAAGAAGTGAGCAAATTAAAAGAGAGACAGGTTTAAATTTTAAGAAATTACGAGACTTTTATATTAGTTATAAGGATTCAAGAGCTAGACTGGAAAGGGTTTGCGGAGAAACGTGGATGGATTTTTCCTGGATTCGATCTGTTTGTACAGGGATTTGGAAAGGTGAGAAAATTGCAGATAAAGCAAAATCTGAATTAGTGCAAGCCAATCTCCGTTTAGTTGTTTCTATTGCAAAAAAGTACACGAATAGAGGCTTGCAGTTTTTGGATCTTATTCAAGAAGGTAATATGGGTTTGATGAAAGCAGTGGATAAATTTGAATACCGCAGAGGTTATAAATTTTCCACATATGCCACTTGGTGGATTAGGCAGGCTATTACTCGTGCCATTGCAGATCAAGCTCGAACCATACGTATTCCTGTTCACATGATTGAGACAATTAATAAATTAGTTCGCACCACTCGTTATTTGATTCAAGAGTTGGGCCGCGAGCCGACTCCAGAAGAAATTGCTAAGAAAATGGAAATTCCTGTGGGTAAAGTTCGAAAGGTTCAAAAAATTTCGAAAGAGCCCATTGGTTTGGAAACTCCTGTAGGAGAAGAGGAAGACTCTAAATTAGGAGACTTTATTGAAGATAAAAATGTGATCAACCCATCTAAAGCCATGGTGAATTTGAATTTAGTAGAGCAAACTCGAAAAATTCTATCCACCTTAACTCCTCGGGAAGAAAAAGTGCTTCGTATGCGATTTGGTATTGGGGAAGAAAGTGATCATACTTTGGAAGAAGTTGGTCAGGACTTTAATGTAACTCGTGAACGTATTCGACAAATTGAAGCGAAGGCTCTTCGTAAACTCAGGCACCCCTGTCGTTCTTCAAAACTAAAGACATTTGTAGATTAGTGTTTTTATCTTTAAGATATTCATTATATAAATTAGATATGATTGTGTGGGGGCTTAGCTTAGTTGGTTAAAGCATCCGGCTCATAACCGGAGGATCGAAGGTTCGAGTCCTTCAGCCCCTACATTAAAAAATAAAAGGGTTGTATAACCCTTTTATTTTTTAACATGTGAAGGACTCGAAATGAAGGAACGGTCTGTGTTAACTGTGTAAGCAGTTAACACAGAGAATCAAAACTGGATTTTTTGATTAATTCCTGAAGTGAGCCTACGCAAGGAACAAACATAATGTTTGCGATTAAAGTGGGCGAGTCCCTTCAAAGATACATAAAGTATCTTTGAAGATTACCCTTATAATATTGTTTCTTCTTTTAGAAAAAGAAGCAAAAATTTTAGATTCTCTTCGTTATGGGGTTTTACATCTACATTATTTATTGTAATGGGTAGGAAATACTTTGTATAAGTGACTCAAATCTCAGACACACAACTCGTTTGAGCCACTTATACAAAGTATTTCAACTCGACTCTACATTTTTCAGTTTGATTTTATGGTTTATTTAAAAATGTTAGATGTGAAACCCTCATGGGAACTCATCGAACTAAGAAGGGGAAAGAGATAGGAGTCAAACACACAGCTTGTTTTCGCCTCTATATGAAGCTTTTTATACAAATTATTTCAATTTGTAGTACGTCATTCCTGCGGAAGCAGGAATCCAGCCTTATATGCAAAAAAAAGAGCTTAAAGTAAGTGGAGTAAGAAACAAAAGAAAAGATAATATTAATTTAATTAAAGTTGTATTGGGATTGGACGAGTCTTGCGAAATAGGCCATCATATCTTCATCTGTGACATTAGTAGCACTTACATAGAATTTTTGTATATAGAATGTATATTCTCTTGTACTTAATTCAATAGCAGTAGTTTTCAACCATTCTTCATCTTCACTTGATTCTTCTGGTATAGCCCTTTGTAGATTGTTGTTTATATTGGTAGCGCTTAGAAAGCCCTTTTGTATATGAAATATCCATCCTTTTTGATCTAATTCATTGACAAGATTGTTTAACCACTCTTCGTTGATACAGAGATTTGACAATTCTTTTTCGGATATTGGTGGAGTTATTTTATTTTCTTGTTGCTCATCTGTCTGTGCGAACGATGTACTTATTCCGCTCCATAACATCACGTAGATTATCATTAGTAATAAAACTCTTAATTTTTTTCATTTTTAAAACCTCCTACAGAATTTTATGTTTCTTATTAATTATCTATAGAATAAAGGCAATACAAAATGTTTAGGTTGTGTAAATTTTACACATAAATTATTCTCCAATTGACTGAAGATAATAATTCTATATTATTTTTTAAACTAATTAGGGGTATCTATGAAGATTTTTATTTTACTTTTAACAAGTTTTTACTGTTTTCTAACCTTTTCCAGGGTTTGTAATAGAACGCCAGCAGTGAAGGACGCTATATTAGAACAAATAGGAAAACAAGATTGTTCCAAGATAACAAATGAAGATTTAAAAAATATTGTAGTTCTTGATTTATCAAAACGAGTTCAAGAGCTTAAAGCTGGTGATTTTTCTGGTTTGACTTTATTAGAAGAGCTTAATCTTAGCTATAATAATTTAAGCTTCTTGCCTGAGGGTATTTTTTCTGATCTGGTTTCTTTGAGAAAGTTATATCTTAGTCATAACACAGGTAGAGGGTTTGGTCGTGGAAATAGTAAAGATTCAATAACTTTACCAGAAGGTATTTTTTCTGATTTGACTTTATTAGAAGAGCTGGATCTAAGTAATAATAATTTAAGCACATTATCTGAAGGTATTTTTTTCGATCTGGTTTCTTTAAAAAGGCTTTATCTCAGTCATAATGATTTAAGCTCCTTGCCAGAAGGTATTTTTTCTAACCTGGCTACCTTAGAATGGCTTTATTTGGGGTATAATAATTTAGATTTATTGCCTGTAGGAATTTTTTCAGGATTATCTTCCCTGGCAGTTCTTTATCTGGATGTTAATGATTTAAGTTCATTGGTTTTGGGTATTTTCTCGGGTTTGCCTTCTTTAAAGAGGTTTTATCTTGGCAGTAATAATTTAAGTTTATTGCCCCCTGGGATTTTTTCTCCCTTAGTTTCTCTAGAACTTCTTGGCTTAGATAAAAATAGTGTTCCTGAGCATGAGCAAATACGGATACAAGAGGAAATTCCACATGCATCAATAAGATTTTGGGAACAATCCTATTAAAAAATCTGTTTAGATTTTATTTTTTTGGTTTTTATGCTGCTCCCAGTTCTCTCTTGATAATTCCCAAAGTTCACTCTCTTTAAAAGAGGGGTTTACAAATTTTTCTGGACGTTTTCCGATATACTTTGTTCCTGTCTTTTCTTTAATACGTCTAGAACGATAATTTTCTACAGCATTTGCAAAAACTAATTTATCAAATTTAAGGTAGTCAAAAGCATAATCCGTTACAGGGATAACCGCTTCAATCATCAATCCTCTTCCCCAATACTTCTTAGATAACCAAAAACCTCTATTTTCAGGACGATCACTCTTGAAAAACTCAATACTTCCGATAACTTCACTTTTGTTTTCTTTTAAAAAAATAACCCAAAACCAACGTGTTAGACTTTGCCTTGGAAGAATTTCCTGTTTTAGAAATTGCTTCACCCCACCTTTAGGATACGGCCATGGAACTTGATGGGATAGATATTGGATGATCTCATAATCTACAAAGTTTTTCTCATAGCTGTTGGCATCTTCCAGTTTTACTCCTCGAAGAAAAAGTCTTTTTGTTTTAAATTCGGGTATTTGTTTCATTTCAGGTCTTCTGCTGTTAGAAGTAAATGAGAATTTTCTTTAATTATAATAGTCTTCTTTCCTTGATTATTACTGTTTTTCCATAAAAGATTGTATTTTCCAGGCTTTAAAGGACCAGACTCAAAAGGAGTAAATCCTGATTTATAGGCCACCTCAATATATAGCCATTGATGACTTCGAATGTTTATAGAACCAAAATCCGGGGCTGAAAGCATACCACTGTTAGTAAAACCTAATGCAAGTAAACCTATACAAAACATAATAAAAGAAAATTGTTTTCTATTTCTTTTATTTAATGAATTACGAAATATAGGTTTTTTAACTTCTTTGATAGTTTCTTGATTCAAAATAACATTTACTTTTTTTGCTAATGTGTCTTTAGCTTGTTTGTAATAAATAAATTCTTTGACTCTTCTATTTTGGGGGAAAGGATCCAGTAATATGTCCCCTTCTTTGGAAAGATCTTCATTAAATTCCAGATTTTCCAATTTTTTTTCCAGGACCCCCAATGAAAATAAGTCCGATTGAAAACTGGGTTTCTCCCCTTTTAAAACTTCAGGAGCCGCAAATCCAGGTGTGTATGAAATATCGGAACTTAAATAATTAGCTTTTCCAAAATCAATGATGCGAATATGACCTTTTCGATCCACGAGCACATTGGATAAACTTAAGTCTCCATGAACCAATCCCTGCTTATTTAAATCCATAAGGCCCTGTTGAACTCGTAAACAAATTAGTGAAATTTCAAAAGGAGTTAAAAGTTTGGTTTGTCTAATCAGTTGAAATAAATTAATTCCATCAATCCACTCCAAAATTAAAGCTGGCTTATTTTCAATTTTTTCAAAACTTAAAACAGAAATACAGTAGGGAGATCGTATTTGTAAAAGAGAGTCTAATTCTAATGGATAAGCTGAAGATAAGGTTGTAAAAATTTTAAGCAGGACTTTTTGTCGAACCCAGGGATAATCTGGATTTTTTCTATAAGCCATACAAACAGTCGTGTTTCCATTATCTGAAAGAACTTTTTGAATATTGTAAATGGATGATTTGGAATGAAGCTTCATTAAGACATTTCTAAATAAGAATGATGTAACAAGTCAAATTGATTTAAAATATTGAAAATTTTTCAAAGAATTTTGATATTTACATCAAGTTATTTACATTTTCTGCTTGAGAAACTCTTTTAGAGGTAAATCCTGTTGCTGATATCTTAAGATTTTTTCTTTTTCTTCTAAACTTTTTAGACATTTCGAGCTTATTTTTTGATTTTTCAATAGATTAGAAATTTTATGAAGCTTTATAGACTCTAAAGGAATTTCTTCACATTTTTTATCTAAATATTTTCTAAAATTTTCGGATAGTGGACTTATTTGATAGCAAGATTCAGGAATTGTATTCTTTTCCAATTGTTTTTGACAAAGATAAATCTGCTTTCTTTTTTCTAAATAGCTTTGTTTTCTTTGTTCTAGATCCTGAGTAGAAGGGGCTTTAAGTAAATATTCAGTGAAGCTCAGAATGAGAAATGGAGATATAAAAAGTTTCACCATATTAAAAATATATGCAAATAATGTGACAACTGATGAAATAAGCTAAAAGAATGTTTAGAAATTCAGTAATTTCAAATATTTATGCAGAGAATTTATTTATAGTTTAATTTTTAGTAATGAAGTTCCCCTAACAATTTGGACAGTAAAGGTCCAAAAATGATCAGTAAAAAGGCCGGAAGTTGTAAAAAAAGAAGTGGTATCATTACAATAAAAGGTAGTTTTTGTAATTGATTGTCCAGATCTCTATGAGAAGCTTCGATCATTTCGGCTTCTAAAATTTCCAGGGATTTTAATATTTGATCTCCTTCCAAACCTTGCGCAAGAACTTCCACCAACATTTTTCGAAAAGGATGAGTAAAAGGTTTTGAAGTCATTTCATCACTTTCAGATTCTATTTGAAAGAGCCACAGGCTTAAATCTTGAGCAAAACTGCAGTCTAAGGCTTCTTTAACATATTCTCTAATGGATTCGCGTGTGGATATTCCAGATTGAATTTTAAGTTTAATATTCAATAAAGCACGAAGCGGTGGAGCTAAAGAGTCCATCGAATTTTTCTCCCTAAAATAAAGATTAAAACGGATCCAATAACAAACAGACATAAAGAAAAGAGCATTAAAGTTAAAAATTGTGTTTGATAGTACCAAAGCACAAAAATAAACAAAGCTAGATAAAGAATAGTCATAATTAAAGACTGTAGGCGAATTTGTAGTAAGGCTTGATGAGATTTTCTGCTGAATAGATCTTCAATTTTCATTGCTTCTCGAATATAATGCAGTCGAGTTAACGGCTGTGGATCCTGATCTGCTTGTTTAAAAGTTTTGAAAGCAAATAAAAACTCCTTTGCTTGGTGTTTTTTAATCTCTTGAGCATAGATTATACGATCTCGTAACTCCTTTAAATCATCTTGAACCCACCCTGAGTCTATGGATTCAATGCCTTGAGCAAGAGCTTCGCGGAAACTATTTCCCATTTTCATCCGAGTAATGGTGGAGTCCAGTAAGAATAAAAATTGTTTTCGAAAATAATCCAGTCTTTTGTAAATCCAGAAATATTCCGCTGTCATAAAAACAAAGATTGGAATGTAAATACTAAAAATAAGAGGTAGAGTGCCTAAAGGTAAAGTTAGTATAATAATGACTAAATAGCTGAAAATACAAGATTTAATGAAAAATTCTGAAAACACTTTCTGAGATCGGTGAATGTAAGTTTGGTATGCAAACCATAATCCAAAAAGTAAGTGTAAAGATAAAATAATAAGGACCATAATACCCTTTATACATTTTTATTTTATCAAATTTTAGATTTAAAAAAAAATATTTGACGATAATCATAATAAACAGGCAGACTTAAAAAATATAGGAATCTTCAACAGGGAGGAAATCATGGCTGTGAAGAAAAAAGCAAGTAAGAAGAAAAAAGTAGTGAAAAGAAAGAAAAAATCTGGTGCTAAAAAGAAAAAAGTAGTGAAAAGAAAGAAAAAAGCTGGCAGTAAAAAGAAATCAGGAGCGAAAAGAAAAAAAGCATCTGGCAAAAAGAAGTCAGGAGCAAAAAAGAAAAAAGTAGTGAAAAGAAAGAAAAAAGCTGGCGGTAAAAAGAAATCAGGAGCGAAAAGAAAAAAGGCATCTGGCAAAAAGAAGTCAGGAGCAAAAAAGAAAAAAGCAGTGAAAAGAAAGAAAAAAGCTGGCGGTAAAAAGAAAAAATCTGTAAAACGTAAAAAGCGTTCTTCAAAAAAATAATTCACCGAAACAAACCTTGTAATCTCACTTCTTTATAGAAGGAGTGAGATACGAGGCTTTTTAAGGAAAGTTTTTGCTTTATTTTAATCTTATAAAATAAGCTTGGTTTCTTAAACAAAATCGGATATTTAAGAAAAGTATGAAAAGAAGAAAAGTTTCCATTATTGGTGCAGGTTTTGTAGGCTCTACAGCCGCTCATTGGCTGGCTATTCAAGGGTTATTTGATGTAGTGCTTCTGGATATTGAAGAAGGACCCGCTCAAGGCAAGGCTTTGGACTTATCTCAATCTCTGGCTATAGAAGGGGTGGATGTACAAGTTCAAGGGACAAAAGATTATTTGGATACTAAAGATTCTGATCTTGTTGTGATTACAGCAGGTTCTCCAAGAAAAGAAGGTATGAGCCGGGATGATCTTTTACAGATCAACGCGGCAGTTATCACTTCTGTATGTAAACAGATAAAAAAGTTTTCTCCAAATGCTTTTGTTATTGTAGTTTCCAATCCTTTGGATGTTATGACTTATCAAGCTAAAAGAGTTTTAAATTTTCCAAAACAAAGAGTCATGGGCATGGCGGGCATTTTAGACACAGCTCGATTTAGGACTTTTATTTCTAAAGAATTAGATATTAGTGTTAAAGATGTGCAAACAATGGTTTTAGGAGGGCATGGGGATACCATGGTGCCTGTTTTGAGCCAAACTTTTGTGGGAAGTCAGTTAATCTCAGAACTTTTACCTGAGCCTCGGATAGAAGCTTTGGTCCAAAGAACCAAAAAAGGTGGTGGAGAAATTGTTAAACTGCTTCAAAAAGGGTCTGCTTATTTTGCTCCTTCAAGAGGCGTTTTAGAGATGGTTCAAGCAATCCTGCAGGACCAGAAAAGGATTCTTCCATGTACTGTATATTTAGAAGGAGAATACGGATATCAAGATATCTATATTGGTGTGCCTTGTCAGCTTGGAGGAA
Source organism: Bdellovibrionales bacterium (assembly GCA_965197855.1). GTDB lineage: Bacteria > Bdellovibrionota > Bdellovibrionia > Bdellovibrionales > UBA1609 > JAPPLG01. The sequence continues at coordinate 749,972 of OZ240230.1, read as the reverse complement.
AAGGAGTGGAGAAAATTGTGGAAATATCCTTAACTGATAAAGAAAAACAAGATTTTCAAAAATCAGCTCAATCTATTCAACAAGGTCAAACTCTTTTAAAAGAGATTTGTCCATGAATATTCATGAATTTCAGGCTAAAGCTCTTTTGAATCAATATGGCATTTCTACTTTGGATTCTCGTTTAGCACGATCCCCTCAAGAAGCGCTTAAAGCCGCTCAGGATTTAGGCGGCCATTCTTGGGTGTTGAAAGCACAAGTACATGCCGGAGGAAGAGGTAAGGGTGGAGGAATTAAAATTGCAAAGTCTTTGGATGAAGTAAAAGATTTAAGTCAAAAGATGATAGGGATGAACTTAATCACGCCTCAGACAGATCAATCAGGTGAAAAGGTTCATCAGATTCTTTTGGAAAAACCAGCAGAAATAGATAGGGAATTTTATTTAGCTTTGCTGGTAAATCGAAGCACTTGTACTGTTAGTTTAATTGTAAGTGATCAAGGGGGTGTGGATATTGAGGAGACAGCCCGCAAATCTCCGGAAAAAATTGTTCGTATTCATATTCACCCCATTATAGGTATGTGTTCTTTTCAAAAAAGAGCTTGTACAACAATTTTAGGCCTTAATAGAAATACAGAAAAAAAATTTTTTAAAATAATAGATACTTTTTATTCTCTTTTTCTTAAAGAAGATCTATCCCTATTAGAAATCAATCCATTTGTACTTACTAAAGATGAAAAACTTTATCCTTTAGATGCTAAAATTAGTTTGGATTCTAATGCCGGGTATCGACATCCTCATTGGTCTGAATATGTTTTGGAAGAGGAGCTGGAAACACCTTCTGCTCAGGCTCAACTTCAAGGTTTTTCTTTTGTGCCTTTGAATGGATATATTGGATGTATGGTCAATGGAGCTGGCTTAGCTATGGCTACAATGGATATGATTCAACTTTTTGGCGGCATGCCTGCAAACTTTTTAGATGTGGGAGGAGATGCCGATGCAAAACGTATTCAAACAGCTTTTCAATTCATTTTACAAGATCCAAAAGTACGCGGCATTTTAATAAATATTTTTGGAGGAATTGTTCGTTGTGATCTGATCGCTGAGGGAATTATTCAAGCTGTCAGTAACTTGGATATGAACATTCCTCTGGTTGTGAGATTAGAGGGTAATTCGGCAGATGAGGCAAAAGCGCTTCTTCAAAAAACAAATTTGGATATTACTTCAGCACGTGGATTAAAAGAAGCCACTGAACAAATTATTTCCTTAACCACTTAAGAGAGAAACAATGTCTATATTGGTAGATAAAAATACAAAAGTGATTTGTCAGGGTTTTACAGGGCGTCAAGGCACTTTTCACTCTAAAGGGGCCTTAGAATATGGGACGCAGCTGGTGGGTGGCGTGACTCCAAAAAAAGGAGGTACAACTCATTTGGGGCTTCCGGTCTTTGATACTGTAGATGAAGCTGTTAAGAAAACAGGAGCCAATGCTTCTATGATTTATGTTCCCCCTCCTTTTGCAAAAGATGCAATTTTGGAAGCTATAGATGCAAATATTGAAAACATTATTTGTATTACAGAAGGTATTCCTGTTTTGGATATGCTTCAGGTCAAACACGTCTTATCTCAAAGTAAGAGTCGTTTAATTGGACCTAATTGCCCCGGAATTATTACTCCGGATCAATGTAAAATTGGTATTATGCCAGGGTATATTCATAAGGCAGGGTCTATAGGGGTGCTGTCTCGTTCAGGGACTTTAACTTATGAAGCTGTTTGGCAGTTAACTAGTTTGGGCTTGGGGCAAAGCACTTGCATCGGTATTGGAGGGGATCCCATTGCTGGTAGTGACTTTATTTCTGTACTTAAGCTTTTTAATCAAGATGACAAAACCAAAGCTGTTGTTATGATTGGAGAAATCGGAGGTTCTGCGGAAGAAGACGCCGCCTTATATATTCAAAAGGAATTTAATAAGCCTGTTATAGTTTTTATTGCAGGAATTAGTGCCCCTGAAGGAAAAAGAATGGGGCATGCTGGAGCCATTGTGAGCGGTGGTGAAGGCACAGCGCGTGCTAAGTTAGACGCTCTTAAGAAAGCCGGCTGTCATATTGTGCAGTCTCCTACAGAAATTGGTCAAAAAACTTTTCAGGTTCTCAATACTTAGAATTTGATTCCTTTCTCATTTTCACATATAAAAAACCATCGTTGGTTTTATTCAGGAGTGTTGTTATGGTTGTGGAAGTGACTTTTTGTATGATTAAACCTAATTCTGTGAAAAATAAAAACATTGGAGCTATTTTAGATTATTTAGAAAAAGAAGGTTTTTGTTTTTTAAGAATGCAACACATGCAGTTAACTCCTTCTTTTTGCGAAGTCTTTTATCAGGAACATAAAGATAGGGATTTTTTTTCTTCTCTCATTGATTTTATAACTTCAGGTCCTGTGGTAGCCTTAGCCCTTAGTCGAGAAAATGCGTGTATGCATCTGAGAGAAATTATGGGAGCTACGGATCCTAAAAAAGCCAAGCCGTCAACGATTCGGGCGTTGTTTGGTCAAAATGTAGAGCAAAATGCTATTCATGGGAGTGACTCTTTGCAGAGTGTTTCTCGTGAATTGACTTTATTTTTTCCTGAGGAAAAATTTTGAAATATTTTCACTATCTTATTTATTTATTTATTTTATCTTGTCAAAGTGCCCCTGTAGATGATGAAAAAATTACAACAAATCATGTAAAAATGGTTCGAAGTTATTTATCTCAATGTTTATACCCACAAGCCCTGCTCGAAATAAAAAAAGCTTTATCTTTAGATTTAGAATCTTATATCATTAATAACGTAGCTGGGGTGGTGTATTTTTCAATGAAACAGTATGATAAAGCTCAAGCACATTTTATAAAATCTACGAAACAGAAACCGGATTATACTGAGGCTCAAGTGAATTTAGCTCAAACATTAATTGAAAAAAAAGATTTCAAAACAGCTTTGTCATATCTGAAAAATGCTGAGAAAGATTTAACTTATGTCAATCCTTCGAAAGTGCATTCGCGGATTGGAGAAATTTATTACTATCAAAAAAAATATTTTCTTTCAAAAAAGTATCTAATGACAGCGGCGCAAGTGGATTCGAAAAACTGTTCTGCCCCTTATTACTTAGGAAAGATGTATTATGATCGAGAAAAGTATAAATTAGCTATTGCACAATTTAATCAAATGAAAATTTGTCAAAAGGATTTTAAAAAAATTCATTCTGATTGCCAAAAACCAACGATAGATCATTACTATTATCAAGCAAAAAGTGAAATAAAAATAAAAGACTTTAGAAAAGCTAAAAAGAATTTACAATTGTTTATTGAAAAAAGTAATGGAAACCATATTTATTTGAATAAAGCTCAAAAGTTATTAGAGGGTCTATAATGAGTTTGAGTCAAATTGGTCAGATTTTAAATCAAGAAAGAGAGCATAAAGGATTAACGCTCAGACAAATATCTAATTTGACTTGTATTAGTTGTACTCAATTAAAAGCTATTGAAAAGGGAGATTATTCTAAATTACCAGCGAAGGCTTATGTAAGGGGTTTTATTCAGGCTTATTCTAAAGTATTGAATATTGATTCAGCCCCTTTATTAGAAGTTTTTGGAACAACTCATGAGAATGAAAGGGCTCGATTAAAAGAGACTAGAGATTTGGATAAAGATTTTGAGAGAATATTTACCTTAGGCCATGTGAGCTTATTACTGCTTATTATGGTGTTTTCCGGATTGATTGTGTGGATGCGTTCTCATTTGGATCAGTATGAGGTGGATACTAGAAAGATCCAGTCTATTTCTACGTCTGAAATTTTACATCAGTTAGATTCAAAAGCTGTCCCTCAAGAGATGGTTAAAGAACCACTTTATAAGCAAATGGTTTTAACAGAGGGTAAAGAACAAACCACGAATGAAAAGTCCGATGAACAATCTTTGTCGTCGGAAGATTAGAAAGGGTGTTATGGAATTTATAGCTTTGGATTTGGAAACCACTGGTACATTGCCCTATGTAGATCATATAATAGAAATTGCAGCAGTACTCTTTAAAGATAGGAAAGCAGTTGATGTATTTCAAACTCTTGTGAATCCTGGAATTGAAATTTCACCTGAAGCTACACGTATCAATGGAATTACCGATCAAATGGTTCAATCGCAGCCGGCGATTGAAGAAGTATTAGAGTCTTTTGCTTATTTTTGTTCCGATTATTTAATTGTAGCACACAATGCCACTTTTGATTTTCAATTTTTAAAATCGGTTATAGAAAAACATAAATCAAAAGCTCCTTTAGGAGAAGTTTTAGATACTTATTCACTTGCAAAAAAAGCTCTGCCAGGCCTGAGTAATTATAAACTTGGAACTTTAGTTCGACACTTAAAAATAGAATATAAAACTCTTCATCGAGCAGAACAGGATGCTCGTTGTTGTGGGCAGTTGTTTCAAAGTATTATTGAAAAACTGAAAACTAGCAATGTTAAACAACTAGCTCAGTTTTCTGGGAAATCAGTTTTGAAATTTCCTCAAGTTTATCATGCCCATCCGCAGTTGCAATTGCTTTGATTTCTTATTATTTAAGGTAAATAATTGACATGAATAGGGTATCTGCGCCCTCGCCCAAAAGATTTGGAAGAGACTTTTAAAATAATAGGGCTTTGTTTTCTTTTAAATTCAGTTTTTAAAATTTTATAGAAAATTTCTTTTTCCAATTGTGTTTTGGGAGGAACTCTTTTTTCGAGGAGATTTTTTAATATAGGATCCAGTATTTCATAAGGAGGTATATCATCTTGATCAAATTGGTTTTTTAGTAATTCTGCAGAAGGTTTTCTTTTTAGAATTTTGTTCATTGCTTGTGACGAATAAAAAATCTTAACCATTTTTTGAACTTCTGATTTATAAAGATCTCCTATTGGGAATAAGGCTCCGGATAAATCACCATATAAGGTTGCGTACCCTAAAGCTAACTCACTCTTATTACTGGTTCCCATTAACATAGAATGATAAGTATTGCTGTATGCCATTAAAAATAAACTTCGCAGACGAGCTTGAATATTTTGATGAGCTATCGATGATAATTTTTTATGTTGGTGGTGTATATGTTGATATGTGGAAATAATAGGTTTTTCAATCCATGTCATACCTAACTCTTTAGATAATTCTTTGCTGAGATTTTTACTTAATTTTGGATTAAAAGGCCCTTCTAAGAAAAGAGCAGTGACTTTTTTGGATCCGAATATATCCACCAAAAGGCAAGCTAATAGAGCTGAATCCAGGCCGCCGCTAAGACCCAAATGAACTTTTTCAAAACCATTATAAAGAATAAATTCTTTAATTCCCAGCTGGATAGCTTCTTTCTTCATTTGTATGTCAGGGATTTTTTTTCTTGTTTTGTGCTTTTTTAAAAGCCATGGGTTGATTGAAAGGATTTGTTCTTTAAATGATGATCCTTGTACAGATATTTCCCCCTTTTCATTTAAAACAAAAGAAGAACCGTCAAAAACCAATTCATCCTGGCTTCCTACACGATTTAAATAAATAAGGGGAGCTTTTGTTCTTTTGGATATTTTTTGGGCATAAGTGATACGGGTTTTTATTTGTTCTGGAAAAAATGGTGAAGCATTAATACAAATAACAGCATCAATGGGTTTTGGAAATTTTTCAATTTTCCATAAGTCTTCACAAATGAGAATTAAAACTTTCTTATTCTTAAAGTTTAATATATTAAATGAATTTTTTGATGGAGAAAAAAATCTCTTTTCATCAAAAGTGTCAGAAAGAGCTAAAAAGATTTTATGAAAAAAATTTACTTTATTTTTATATTTAAAGACAGCTGAATTAAAAATTTTACTATTACTTGTACAAGCTCCAAATAAAATAGCAGGATCATCTTGTTTAAGTTTGATTTTTTTTAATTCTTTTTCTTGCTTTTTTATAAAATAATTTTGCTCCAAAAGATCTTCAGGAGGATACCCCATAAGATACATTTCAGGGAAAATTAAGAGGTCAGCACCCTTGTGTTTTTTAATTAGATTTTGAATAGTTTTTCTATTTTGCTCAAAATTTCCAAGTGTGCTTTTAATTTGACAAAGTACCCATTTCATAATGAGATGTATGATGTCTTCTTTAAAATATTTGTCAAGTCTATTTAAGATGCTTTTAAGTTTTCATTTACCTGCATGAGCTGGGACCCTATAAAAAATAAGACTCCTAAAATCAGTAGAGCTATAAATATGTATTTCATAAACTTGCCAAATGTTATGGGTTCGGTGTCTTCAGTCTGGCTTCCTTGCTTCTTCTTTGTATCTATTACGAATGAATTTTTTTTCTCAGAACTGGTTTTTTGATTAGATTTATTTGTAGAAAAAGCTATAGAGCCTTGTCTTTTCTCTTCTTCATCTTCTTCAAATTCATAAGACCCCCCGGACATAAGGAATCTATTTCCTTGAGAAGAGCCGCGGTTGGATTTATTTCCATTTGCAGAAGTTAATGTTGAAGAGTTTTCTTTTTTTCTTTTTACTTTGAATTTTCTTCTATTTTGTTTCTTTTTTCTTTTCCCATCTGAGTCATCGTCTAAAGAATCAGAAGAAGATTGGACTAGAAATTGATTGTTATTGGGGGAGTTGAGAGATTTATTATTTTTATCTCCTGAAATAGGAAAGCTATCTGTAGGAGTGTCAGACACACCTGCAGATTCAGTATTATCAGGATATTCTCCCCAAGGACTGCCACTTGTATTGGTACCACTTGTATAAGTGCCAGTGCCGCTATCGGGACTGCCACCAGGGTTACCACCACCGGGACTGCCACCAGGGTTACCACCACCGGGACTGCCACCAGGGTTACCACCACCGGGACTGCCACCAGGGTTACCACCACCGGGACTGCCACCAGGGTTACCACCACCGGGACTGCCACCAGGGCTACCGCCTCCAGGACTCCTACTTCCGGGCCAGCTGCCTGGAGTCCAAGCAGGGCGAGGACCACAACCATTATCTATTCCTGGTAAGGCTGCTTTCTCAAAAAAACATACATAATAATTTTTATAATCATCTTTAACAAAATTATTAAAAGGTTTGAAGAAAGTCTCTTTTAATCCTGTGACTATAAAAACAAGGATTACAAGCAATAAGATATACTCAACAGTAGCTTGTCCTTTTTTGAAATTTTGTATAAATATATTTTGAATAGTAAACTCTTTATAATTTTTCAAAATAGCTTGTAATTTGAATGTTAAAAATTGCAATATCTTAGGCATAAGGAATATCCCTAAATTAAGACTATTTGAATAATTTCTTATCGGCTTATTTTTATTAATTATTGAGATAAAATATCAGAGGGATTATTTAGAATGGGGCCCAGGGAGGGCGTACAAGTCTTCTATTTCTGGAAGTAAGTTTTTTGATTCGACGTTTGTCTTCAGGATTTAATTGAAAATCGAAAATCTTAAAATTACTGGTAATGTGAGAGAAAGTTTTAGCTTTTGGAATAGCTATGATATTTTCTTGATCAAGGAGCCAACGAAGAGCAATTTGAGCTGGAGTTTTTTTATATTTTTTTGCAATGCTTTTTAAAGTTGTATTTTTAAACACTTCACCTCTAGCTAGGGGGCTATAAGCTGTCAGGAACATTTTTTGTTTCTTCATTATTCTAATCAAAGGACTTTGATCTAAAAAAGGATGATATTCCACTTGATTGCAGATTAGTGAAGGGTAAATTTTAAGAGCTTTCTTTAGAAGTTGAGGAGTGAAGTTGCTCACACCAATATGTTTTACCTTTTTTGTTTGAACAAGTTCTTTTAATGCAGAGAAAGTATCTTCTAAGGGGTATTGGGAATTTGGCCAATGAATTAATAAGAGATCAATGAATTCTGTTTTCAAATTATCTAAACTACGGCTGACACTAAGTAAAACTTCTCTAAAATCCAAGTAATCCTTCCATACCTTTGTCACTAAAAAAATTTCTTCTCTTGGAATTTCAGAAGATAAAATACCTTCACCCACTTCTGTTTCGTTTTCGTAGATCTGAGCTGTATCGATATGGCGGTAACCAACCTCTAGAGCTTTTTTAACAGCTTTAACACACTGTGTTCCTTTAATTTGCCAAGTGCCAAAACCTAATTTTGGAATTTTAAATTTTCGTTTTACTGACCAATAGTCCATATCCTACCCAACAGAAAGGTGCTTTTTTTTATTTTGATGAGATAGAATAATAATCAATGATAGAATTTTGTCCAATAATTTATTTATGAGTATTTACTTTATGCAATTACGTTGGATTAAAGTCTTTGTATTTTTATTTTTTTTGGGTTGTGGTTCCACCAACTTAACTTCAAAATCATCAAATAACTGGTGTTTTACAAAATTTGAAGATCGGGACAATTTTTTTGAATATCTCAATGCTCATGAAGAACATGCAAAAAATGAAGGGGATATAGAAAGCATGAGATTGGTAGGTTGTGCTTATTATCAAAAAGGTGATTTAGATTTAGCGGAACAGTGGTTAAATGAAGCTTATCAAAATGGACATGGAAATATTCCTATTGATCTGACTGCTATTTATCTTAAAGAAGGTGATTTGGAGCGTGCATTGACTTGGAAGCGAGAAAATGCATTACAGCCTACGGATCGAACTCGTTGGCTTGATATTATAGTGCCCATTGAACGTTATGGGAAAAGTGGTCTGAGAATATATTTAAATCAAGCTCAAGCTATGTTGGAACGAAAAATAAAACACGAAGGTGAAACTCCTATGACATCGCAGTTGATGGAAACGATTGAAGATCTTATTGAAGAGGAAAATAATTGTGTACAAAGTTCGGATTGTTGGACTGCTCATACTGATGAAAAGAAAGCTTATGTGCATAATCTCTTTCAAGGTATGTTGTCATCTATGGTGCCGAATATTCCTAAATCATGGAATTATGAAGCAGGAGAAGTAGGTTTAGAGCCTACTGCTTCAGATGAAGAAGATACAGTTTAATTTATCTAATGCCTTTTCAAACTGCTGAGCTTCAACATATCAAAAAAGAACGAGCTAAGGCAAAAAAACTGCGTTCGAGCCTCTGGTGGCAAAATAAACTTAAAAACGAGCCTTGTTATTTTTGTGGGAAGAAGTTTTCCAAGGAAAAATTGACTATGGATCACCTCATTCCTTTGGCTAAAGGGGGCTTTAGTATAAAAAATAATCTGGTTGTGTCTTGTAAGGATTGCAATTCCAGTAAAAAGCATCACACAATTATTGAGCAAAGGTTAAATGCATTAAAATCTCCATCTAAAGGTAAGTAATAGGTAATTTACAATGGCATCAAAAATCACAGCAAGCAGTACGGCGGAATATTTTGCAAAAAACTTACAACAAGTTGGATTCTCATCTCCAACAAAAGCTGTGTTAACTACTCTTAAGGAGTCTGTTGATAATTCGTTGGATGCTTGTGAAGAGTGTTCCATCTTGCCTGAAATTAAATTATCAGTGCAAAAGATGTCTAAAGGTTCTACAAAGAATGCAGATCTTATTGAAATTATGGTTGAAGATAATGGTCCTGGTTTGGATTTGGAAGATATTACACGAGTTTTTGGAGAATATTTAGCTTCTTCGAAATTTGGTAAAGGACGTTGTTCCAGAGGACAACAAGGTATTGGTATTTCAGCGGCAACAACCTGGGCGCAATTAACTTATGCGGCAGGTGTACAAGTAATAAGTAAGACCAAAAGAATGAAAAAAGCTATAAAAGCTCAAGTAGATGTGGATATTAGAAAAAACAAAGGCCTTTTAAAAAACAAAGTCACAATAGATTGGGATAAATCACATGGGATAAAAGTTATTTTTCGAATTGATGGGAGAATTCAATTAAATGGAGACGGAGGACTCCTTACTTATTTGGAAGGAACTTCTATTGTCAATCCACATCTTACTTTGGAATATAAGTTGCTGGACAATGAGCTAAAAACAATTGAAAGAGTTAGTAAAGAAATTCCGAAAGTGCCTCCTGCCACTTTACCCCATCCTCATACTATGAAATTAGGGGAATTTATTGCTCATGCTCATTTGTATGGAGGAATGAGCTTACAGGCCTTTCTTAAAAAAGGTTTTTCTAGAGTTTCAGATCTTGTTATTAAATCTTTTATTTCTAATGGATTATCTAAATCTTTTCTACAAAAACGAGTTTCTTCTTTGAATGAAAAAAATTATAAAGATATTTTTCGATCTATGCAAAATACAAAAATGTCTAATCCTTCGACTCAATCTGTACTAACTATAGGAGAAGAAAGACTTTCTAAAAGTATTCAAAGGCTGGGAAATGTAGATTTCTTTAGTGTGATTACCAGAAAACCTACAATTTGTGATCATAAACCTGTTGTTGTGGAAGTGGCTGTGGCTCGTTTCTCAGGCCTCAGACAGACACAAGAGGATTTTGAAGCAGCTATTCAACTTCTACGTTTTGCTAATCGTGTGCCTTTGCAGTTTGATAAGTCTTCATGCGCTATTACTAAATCGGTGGAATCTGTAAATTGGAAGGCTTATGGACTAAGTCAATCTAAAAATAGTTTGCCTACAGGTCCTTATGTTTTTGCTGTTTCTGTGACATCTCCTTTTATTAAATTTAAAAATGCTTCCAAGGAAACTATTGATGCCAGTGAGGAATTAGTAGATGAGATTCGAAGAACATTGATGCAGGCTGGACAAAAGTTATCTCGTCATATTCGAAGGGAGCAAAGAGCCCATGAGTTAGAGAAGAAAATCCAGTATATTGAAAAATTTGTCCCTATTTTAATTAAAAAATTAACTGATATTACTTCAGCATCTTCTGCCCGAGTTAAAAGAGCTAAAAAAGGCATCACTAAAATTTTGGAGAAAGATACTAAGTTGGCGCAGGAAGCTTTGAAAGAGGCACAAGGAAAATTAGATTATTTAAAGTCCAAGCAGGATAATGGAAACTCTTTGGATGAAGCAGTTGTTACAAGTTTGAAAAAGAAATCCACTCGACAAAAAAATAGTATAACGAAACAAAGGAAATCTTCTTAAAATAGGAAAGGTATATGGCTAAACAAAAAGTAATTCGTATTCGAAAATTAGATAAGGATATTCCAAAGATATCTCGTGGTTTATGTGATCAAATGCTTAAAGATTTGGAGCAGGCTCGACGCCCTGTTTTGTCAGCGGTTAAATGTTCTTTAGATAATTCTTCATATAATGCCGAGGAGGGTTATTTAGTTCCTATGTCTAAAAAAATTCAATCTGAATTAAATGTTTCTTCTATTCAAAAATTATCTCGTACTGTTTTTATTTTGGAAATTCTTTTAAATAACCTGAAGTCAGGTGCTGTAAACACAAAGCGTGAACTTTATTATATCTCAAAAGGTTTAATAAAATCTGACAAATTTTATAAACCTTTGGATTTTGATGAACAGTCAGATTGCGATAGCATCATTGATTTTATTTGCGACATGATGGAAGTTTATCGAGAAGAGATGAATTGCTTTGCCAATGATCGTGGGGGGCAGACTTATTCTCAACACTTGGTTGTGACAGAATTTTTGCCAGATGGCACGAAGGCTGTGATAGATCTAAGCTCTTTAGGAACGACACCTTTTCAACCAAAAAATAAACCTCAGCAATTCACAGTACGAAAAAAGGGTCCATTAAAATTTGGATTAATTGTTGAATCTGAAGGTACGGCCAATACTTTAGTTTCCAATGGTATTACTAAAAGACATCCTTGTGTGGTGATTGGTGCTCAAGGTGTGCCAAGCAATGCTGTTCGAGGCTGGTGTAAGACATTACAGGATCAACTCAGTATACCTCTTTATTTTTATGGAGACTTGGATGCTTATACTTTACAAAATATTTTTCGAACTTTAAAGGCAGGTTCAGCCGCCAGTTTAATTAGAAATTCTGATTTTAGTGCTCCTCAGGTAAAATTTCTTGGTTTACTTCCTGAAGATATTGAAGAATATGATTTACACTGTTATTCCGTATCTGCAAATGACTCAAGTGAAATGCGTTCTCTAAAAAAAGCAAAAGATGCTTTACAAAATGATCCGTTTTTTAAAGATAAGAAAAATAAACCTTTAGCCAAAATTTTAAAATGGCTGATTAAAGAAAAGAAGAGATGCGAACAACAATCTGTGTTTTCAACAAATCCAAAAAATCCAAAAGTTTTAGAAGAATTTTTAATAAAGAAAATTAAATCTAAAAAATATATTTAATTCTTAATGAGTATATGGGATCTTCTTTTTACTTAGAGTAGTTGGTTGAGGGTGGAAAAATTAAGTGGAGCTGTATTTCTTTAGGAGACACCTTACATACTCAGTGCGTTATTAGTTTTATTTTAAATAAGGACAAGGGTTTGGAAAATTCTGATTAAAATGAAGGGTATGATTCTTTTTTCTCTATTCTAGACGAGTGGTAAAAATTTTAGTAAAGTGCCGTAAAAAAGAAAAGGCTGTCAATTATGGTCAATTACTTGCAACTTCTCAATAAACTTTTAGATGAAGGAATATATCGAGCAGATCGAACAGGAACAGGGACTTTAAGTATTTTTGGTTATCAAATGCGTTTTGATTTATCTAAAAGTTTTCCGTTACTTACAACAAAAAAAGTTCATTTTCATTCTATTCTGCATGAGTTGTTGTGGATACTCAGTGGAGATACCAATGTAAAGTACCTTCAAGAGCATAATGTTCGTATTTGGAATGAATGGGCGGATGCTAATGGGAATTTAGGCCGTGTCTATGGAGCACAATGGAGATCATGGAGAAAGCCTAATGGGGAAACCATAGATCAAATATCTCATGTGATTCAACAAATACGACAAAATCCTTATTCCAGAAGACATATGGTGGTTGCTTATAATCCAGGTGAGATTGAGGATATGGCTTTACCTCCCTGTCATGCTTTTTTTCAATTTTATGTTGTGGACGGAAAATTATCCTGTCAACTCTATCAAAGAAGTGCCGATGTTTTTTTAGGTCTTCCTTTTAATGTTGCCAGTTATTCTTTATTAACCATGATGATGGCGCAAGTCTGCCATTTGAAGCCTGGAGAATATATTCAAACTATTGGAGATGCACATCTTTATTTGAATCATATTCCACAAGCACAGACTCAATTAAAAAGAATCCCTCGTGCCCTTCCGCAAATTAACATTCAAGCTCAACCTTCTATTTTTGATTACCGCCCTCATCACTTTGAATTGGTTCATTACGATCCCTATCCTCGCATTCAAGCCGAAGTATCTATATGAAAATTTGCTCTCATATTGTGGCTGTTTCAACCAACAATATCATAGGGGTCCAAAACAAACTGCCTTGGAATATCCCTGAAGATTTGAAATTTTTTAGAGATAAAACCAGAGGTCATACGGTGATTATGGGCAGGAAAACTTTTGAATCTCTTGGCTCTCCCCTTCCTAAAAGAGTTAATATTGTTATATCCCGTCATCAAAATTTTGAAGGGGTTATCATGGCGTCCACCATAGATGAAGCCATAAAGAAAGCCCAGAAGGAAGAGAGCTCCAAAGAAATATTTATTATTGGAGGGGGGGAGATTTACAAACAATCTTTGGATAAGGTTCAAAAGATTTATCTGACTCGTATTCATAAAAATTACGAAGGAGATGCTTTTTATCCTGAGGTGCCAACAGATCAATTTCGTTTAGCTGAAAAAGTGGATCGTAAAGCAGATCCTGATTTTTCTTTTCTCACTTATATCCGAAAACAAGAGGCTTAGAAATGAATACTCTAGTGATCGGAAAAGGAGGAAGGGAGCATGCGATAGTTCGAGTTGTAGAAAAATCCTCTTCCTGCTATTGTTTTCCAGGAAGAGAGGGTTTTGATGTTCAGTTATTTCAAACATCTCATATATCCAATGCGGAAGATTTAATCCCTGAAATGAAAGAAAAGAAAATAGATTTAGTTGTTATTGGACCGGAAGCTGAATTAAGTAAAGGATGGTCGGATGTTTTTAGATCCTATAATTTTTCTGTTTTTGGTCCGAGCCAACAAGCTTCTCAAATGGAAAGCAGTAAAATCTTTGCTAAAAAGTTTATGGAAAGAGCTGGGATCCCAACAGCCCGATATGTTGTTATTCAAAATGTAAAGGAAACTCTGGAACAGGCTAAAAATTTTTCCCCTCCTTATGTTTTAAAAGCAGATGGTTTAGCGGCGGGTAAAGGAGTTTTTATTTGCCCTCATGAAATTTCATTAAAAGAAAATGCTCAAAAAATATTTGAGGAAAAAATATTTGGAAAAGCTGGAGAAAAAGCCTTGCTTGAAGAGTTTCAAGAAGGAAAAGAACTTTCTATTTTTCTTTTAACTGATGGAGAAGATTACCGTGTTTTACCTTTAGCTCAGGACTATAAAAAACTCTTTGAAGGTGGAAAAGGCTTAAATACTGGGGGTATGGGGGCTGTAGCTCCTATTTATGTTAACTCTGATGTATGGAAGGAAATTGAAGACAATATTTTGAGACCTACTGTAAAACAAATTAAAGAAGATTGCTTGTTTTATCGTGGAGTTTTATATGTAGGCCTTATTTTGACTTCTCAAGGAGTCAAAGTTTTGGAATATAACGTTAGATTTGGAGATCCTGAGTGTCAGGCTATTTTGCCTTTATTGGATATGGATATAGCAAAATTATTTTATGATGTGGCTCAAGGTATTTTGCCTAACTTAAAATTTAATAATTTATTTTCATGCTGTGTTGTTTTAGCTGAAGAGGGTTACCCTGAAAATCCTCAAAAAGGTAAATTGATTGCACCTTTTTTAGAAAGAGATGATGATAAAGCCTATCTTCTTCATGCAGGCACTAAGAAATCAAAAACAGAGTTTATTACTGATGGAGGGCGTGTCTTAAATGTTGTTGGAATTGGCCTATCTAAAGAACAAGCTAAAAATCGAGCTTATCATTTGCTCCATTCTTTTCCTCATCATCTTTACTTTAGAAAAGATATAGGTGAGGTTTAATACTGTGTTTATAATTCAATTATAAAAAGCCAGTGCTGATAGGGATACTAATATAAAGCTGTCCTATAAAAAAGGGATTTGTTCTATTACTATCTTGTTCCTGACATTCGGTATCTGAGCTGTTGCAGTTAAGAAGTAAACCTTGAAGCTCGAGATTTAGTTGTAAAAAAGGTAAGCTTAAATAAGAGACGCCTATCTTCATACCAGGGCCGCTCAGAAAGAAAGATTGTTGAAACTTACTTATTTTTTTATCTACCCAGGACCAGGTTAAGGAGGCGTAAGCATCTATAATAAGCGGCAAGCCAAATGAAACGGAAGGACCTACTGAGATAATACTATACACCCTTAGAGGGTCTTGTTGCACATCTTCATCACAAGGTATTAGGGCTGTTTGAGCCACTCCAAACTTTCCTTGATTACTGTCACATATATTATTGTTTATTTCTTGACCAATATCAAAAGTATGAAATTGAGAATAACTTATATCTGCACCAAGTGTGAGCCCCCAATTTTTGTATCCTACACGACTTCCAACAGAAAAACCGGAGCTTAGTTCACCAGAATAAGCTAGTCCCCCTCCAACGTAAGGCTCTAAGGAGATGCTAGCCTGTGTACACAAAGGGAACAGAAATAAAATAAATAAAAATCTCATACAAAACCTTCCTTTTAATTATTTGAAAATCTTTCTTTATTGAAGTCAAATAGGTATTTTAAAAATTCGAATAAAGAGGTATAATTCTACTAAGATGTACTGGACTTTAATGAACTATTTTGATAAATGTCTGGTTGATTTAGAAATTGTGTGTCAAAAATATGCCAAAAATAAAATTTTTAGAAGTTTTAGAAAATTATAGAAATTGTCAGGTTCAATTAGAAAAAGTAAGGAAAAAAACCAATCGTCCTCTTACTTTTGCAGAGAAAATTCTTTTTTCACATCTTACAAAGGTTCCTGATAGTTTTATAAGGGAGGGTTTTTTATCCCTGATGCCTGATCGAGTGGCTATGCAGGACGCTACAGCACAAATGGCTTTGCTTCAATTTATGTTAGCAGGAAAAACCAAAACATATAAACCCACGACTGTACATTGTGATCATCTTATCAGAGCTGAACATGGTGAGAGAGATGATATGAAACACGCCCTCAATGAACATGGTGAAGTTTTTGATTTTCTATCTTCAGCTTCCAGTCATTATGGGATTGGTTTTTGGGGGCCGGGTTCTGGAATTATTCATCAAGTTATTTTAGAAAATTATGCTTATCCAGGAAGCTTAATGATCGGAACAGATTCCCATACTCCGAATGCAGGCGGTTTGGGTATGTTGGCTATTGGTGTGGGGGGAGCTGATGCGGCGGATGTGATGGCAGGTCTTCTTTGGGAAGTTAAATTCCCAAAAATAGTGGGAGTGCATTTAACAGGACGGCTTCAAGGCTGGGCCTCTCCTAAAGATGTTATTTTAAAGCTTCTTAAAATCATGACGGTGAAAGGTGGTACCAATCGTATTATTGAGTATTTTGGCGAAGGTTGTTTGGAAATTAGCTGTACAGGAAAGGCAACCATTACTAATATGGGTGCCGAATTAGGAGCGACTTCATCTCTTTTTCCTTATGATGATCGTATGAACCAATACTTGAAAGCAACGAATAGAGAAGAGATTGCTAAACTCTCAGATCAGTATTCATCTTTGTTAAAAGCGGATGAGGAAATCATAAAAAATCCGCACTCTCATTTTGATGAGCTGATTGAAATTAATTTATCTGAACTGGAACCTCATCTTTGTGGTCCTTTTTCTCCTGACTCCGGTTACACGGTTAAACAAATCAAAGAGGAAGCTAAAAAACAGGGTTGGCCTTGCGAACTTTCTGCCTGTTTAATAGGCTCTTGTACAAATTCTTCTTATGAAGATATTAGCAAAGCTGTTCATGTGGCTCGCCAAGCTCGAAAAAAGGGGTTAAAAATGCCGCAACCTTTTTTAATTACACCAGGTTCGGATCAAATCAAACAAACTATTGAGAAAGAAGGGATGCTGGAAGATTTTTCAGCTATAGGAGCGGTTGTTTTAGCAAATGCCTGTGGTCCTTGTATTGGACAATGGAAGAGAAGTAAATATAAAAAGGGAGATCGAAATACAATTATCAATAGTTTTAATCGAAATTTTAAAGGGAGAAATGATGCTAATCCAGCAACTTTGTCTTTTATTGGAAGTCCGGAGATGGTTGTCGCTATTGGTTTATCTGGAAAATTGGATTTTAATCCTGAAATGGATGTGTTGGAAGGTGGTCTTAAATTAGAGCCTCCTTTGGGAGATGAGCTTCCAAAAGAGGGTTTTTGCTTTAGTTCTTACGGTTTTAAAGAACCTGAGGGTTCATCTACATCTATTTTAATTCGTGATTCATCTGACAGGCTTCAAAAACTTACACCCTTTTATTCTTGGAAAAAAGAAAACTTTGAAAATCTAGTTCTTCTTTGCAAAGCTAAAGGGAAATGCACAACAGATCATATTTCTCCTGCGGGTTATTGGTTAAGATATCGGGGGCATTTGGATCGTATATCAGATAATCTTTTGTTAACAGCTGAAAATGCTTTTCACCAGTTAAGCGGCAAAGGATTTCATCCTGTAACAGGTGAAGAGTTGGAATTTAATAAGATTGCCCGTGATTTAAAATCCAAAGGTTTATATTGGATTATTGTAGGAGGGCAAAATTATGGAGAGGGAAGCAGTCGTGAGCATGCGGCTATGACTCCCAGGTATTTAGGTTGTGCTTTTGTTTTAGCTCAAAGTTTCGCTCGTATTCATGAAACCAACTTGAAAAAACAGGGAGTTTTGCCCTTAACCTTTGTGCAGTCTTCGGATTATGACCAAATTGAGGAAAAAGACCGTTTTACTTTATTGGATTTAGAATCTCTTTCTCCAAAGAGTGTGCATCAGTTGCTTATTGAAAAATCAAATGGATCCAAAATTAAAATTCCTGTGACTCATTCTTTAAATACTGAACAGGTAAAATGGTTTTGGAAAGGTTCTGCTTTGAATTACCTTCGAAGTCAGCAATCTTAATTACAGGTTTTTATAAGTTTTCTAAAAAGAAACAAGTGTAAAATATTCATATTCTAAGTTATTTCTTTTATTCAATATTTATTTATGATAGGTTCTTTTTGGCGTTGATAAGGGTAAAATTTACTTTCCTTTTTGAGGAGGTTCTAAATGAAAATTCATAATCAAATAATTGCTTTATTTTTATTATGTTGTTTTTCTACACAGATTTTGGGACAAGACGATTTTTCACAAGACTTACCAATTATATCAAATTCCAATCCATCCAAATTTAATGAAAACTATGGAGATATAATAATTCCTTATTCATATGAACCAGCTGGAGAACTTATACCTCAACATATTACATACAATTATCCTACAGGTGTAGATAGAAATGGGAACACTGCTTTCCTGCAATCTTGTATAAATGGAAATGCTGAAAAGTACTTGTTCGTTGTTGGATCCTTAGTAGATGTCAATGAGTCAAACAATCATCATGATACCTGTCTTCATCTTTTGGCTTATGGAGGGCATTTTGCTCAAATGTTGACCATACGAGAAAAAGGGGGAGATCTCGCATTAGAAAATGATGATGGAAGCACTCCATTTGATATACTGCGTATGATGTTTATAGCAGAAAAAAATGATGCGGCTTTTATTCCAGAAATCATGAGCCTTTTAACAATAAGACTGTTGAGTAAAACTTCTGAATAGACTTATTTTTGTCATGGAATAACAAAATCAATATTTAATAACTTGAATTTAATTCTAAAGTGATTATATTTTCCTTAAGATTTTAAAGGGATATAATTTTGCTCTATATTATTATTTTTTCTGTTTTATTTTGTGTTTGCCTCTGGCTTATTTGGGATCTGAACAAAAAATTAAAAGACTCCTATCAAAATCTTAAAGATTGTAAGAATAAATGTAATCAATGGGAGCTTTCTTATCGGGAAAAAGAAGTTAAGCTAAGTCTTTTAGAGGAGCAAAAAAAACAAGATGAACATAAATTGAAAGAATTACTAACAACTATGCAAACTCAGTTTGAAAATTTATCTCAAAAAATTTTCCATGAAAAATCATCTCAATTTAAAAAAGATTCAAAAGAACAACTCGAAAATACCTTAACTCCTTTAAGAGAGCAAATTAAGCTCTTTCAGGAAAAAGCGGAAAAGCACTATGGAGAAGGTTCTAAAGAAATATTTTCTTTAAAAAATGAAATAAAAAGCCTTTTTGAAGTCAATCAACGGATGAACCAGGAAGCTCAGAACTTAACAGAAGCGCTAAAAGGCAGTGTCAAAGCTCAAGGAACGTGGGGGGAATCTGTGCTGAATCATGTTTTGGAGGCTTCGGGGCTGAGAGAAGGTGCAGAGTATGTTGTTCAAGGTAGAGGCATGAATTTAAAGTCAGAACTCGGTTCCACTCTTAAACCGGATGTAGTTATTAATTTACCTCAATCTCGACATTTGGTGATTGATGCGAAGGTTTCACTGATCCATTATGAGCAGTTTATTCAAGCTAAAAATCCGGAAGATCAAGATCAACTACTTAAAAATTTCACAGCTTCCATTCGAAAACATATTTCTGAATTAAGTATTAAACAATATCAAAGTGCTTTAGGTCTGAATTCTTTAGATTTTGTATTTTTGTTTTTTCCTTTAGAGAGTGCTTTTTCCGTTGCCTTGCAGGCGGATCCTACTATTACAGATTTTGCCTGGAAGGAATCTGTGGTGATTGTAAGCCCTACAACTCTTTTGGCCACTCTTCGAACGGTGGCTTTCATGTGGCAAAGAGATAAAGAGAGGACCAATGCTGTGGAGATTTCGCAAAAAGCAGGTTCTCTTTATGATAAATTTGTAGGATTTGTAGAAGATTTGAAACAAGTGGGGCAAAATCTGGAACGATCTTCGGATAGTTATAAAGAAGCTTATAAGAAGCTATATACAGGGAAGGGAAATATTGTTTCACGCCTTGAAGATATTAGAACACTTGGAGCTCGCACTCGAAAAAACATTCCCTCTTCAATAATTACAAACTCTGATTCTCCATAATTTCTTTGTGAAATACTGCACCATTTTTAAACAATTTTAATATTCTATGAAAAACAACTGGACATTAGTCAGATGGAATGACTGAAGCTTTCCTTTCCTTGTATTTCTCTTATAAAATTATAAATTGTATATTTATATCAAGATGTTGGTCATATGCTAAAATATTTTCTTTTATTCTTTTATTTAATTATTTTCATTTCCTGTGTAGATAACGGCAACTTTGAGACTGATGATTATAATCAACGCATAGATCGATTTAGTGATAACAGGTCAAGCAGTGTTCGATGTAGCGGCTCCTCCAGAAATAGCTCTGAAATTTCTATTTCTAAAGCAGATGATATTAGCAGTAGTAATGCTGGGGAGTACAGGGTGTCTGGACATTGTGAACGTTCTAATGAGCGTATAGATATTTCTGTTGAAAATAAAAGTTTGGACATTTTATGTTCCGGAAGTAGGTGGAGTGTGGTTTTAGATCTTACCAGTATTGTTCAAGATAGAAAAACTGTGAATATCTCTGCTTCAGGCTCCGGTTCTTCAACATGTGTTTCTGTTGATAATAGATTCAATTGTCCAGATGGATATATCCCTGTTCCCAGAGCAGTCGGTTATACTGAAAGAGATTTTTGTGTTATGGAATATGAGGCTTCTAGTGAATATAGAAGAAATGATAGATACAGCAATAGCAGATATGGCAACAATAATAGGTATAGCAGTAGCAGATATGGAAGCAGTAGAGGGTATAATAGTAGAAATTCTCAGGGTTATGAAAATGATGACTATTACTATGATAAAGCTATTTCTCGTTCGGGTAATGATCCATTGACAGAAATTTCTCATGGGGAAGCCAGGGAAAAATGTCAAAACAATGGTATTGGATATAGTTTAATTACTAATGATGATTGGCAGACTATTGCCCGCCATATTGAATCAGAACATGAAAATTGGTCTGTTGGCAGAGCTATAGTGCGTGCAGATAATCTATTGAATGTAGGCCTTGCTCTTACAGGAGCTTATGGAAGCTCCAGAAGAGGAGGGGGAAGTTCTTCCCGTTGGGAAATTGATAAACGCACTCATATTTTACCTAATGGAGAGGAGATTTGGAATTTTTCCGGAGGTGTTTGGGAGCTTGTTTTTGATAGTGCTTCTTCATTGGGTATTCGAGGAGAGGGTAATAAATCTATTTCTGAGCTGTCTGGTGAAAATAAAAGGCTTTTTGGCCCTAAAAGTAATTACTACTCTTTATCTGATAGAAGTATTCGTGAAACACCTGGAGGTTTAGGAGAAGCAAAGCTTTCTACTGTGAAAGATCATGTGGCTCGGGGTGGAGGAACTTCTGAAAGGGATTTAGGAATTTTTTCTGTGCGAGCAGACATTGATAATAATAGAAGCGGATCTTCCCTTAGAAGCATCGGCTTCCGCTGTGTTTTTCGCCCCTAAAATATTTTTTTAAAAGCTATTGAACTTTTTGAAGTTCTTTTTCCAAGGTTCCTGAAGTAAATCCTTCTTCAATAATATCACAACCGCCAAAAAGCTCTCCTTGAATATAAAGCTGGGGAATAGTCGGCCAATTGCCGTAAGTTTTAATACCTTGCCGGATTTCTTCGTCACTTAAAACATTAAAGAAGCTATATTGAAAACCTAAGTGGTCTAATATCCTTACCACTCGATCTGAAAAACCGCATTGTGGAGCTTGCGGTTCCCCTTTCATAAAGAGTATCACAGGGTTTTCAGTAACCATTTGTTTTATTTTTTCTTCTGTTGTCATGATTTATTCTCAAGTAATTTTGCCTATAGAAATTTTATATCAAATATAAAGTTCAAAATCCAGTTTAATAAGTATAAAAAAGATATAGACAGTAGAATTTAAAAACTATATCAATACATTCCCTCTATCCTATTGTTCAAGGGTGTGCTTGTGGTTAAGTTTTTAGGGTTCATTCTTATATTATTAACTCTACAAATGGCTTATGCAGAGGAGGGGGATGATATTCAAAGATTTAAAATTACAGGCACTCATGTTAAAAGATTGGATCAGGAAGGGACTGTCCCTGTTACTGTTATTGATAGGGAACAGATTGAGTTTTCTGGAGCTAGTTCTTTAGCGGATTTAATTCGTGATTTGAGTTTTGCCAGTTTTGGTGTAAAAACTAAAGCCTCTGGATATCGTGGAAATTCAGGTTCTACAGCTTCCTTTCGTGGTTTGCCTGCGGGTTATGTATTGATACTTCTAAATGGAAAGAGATTTCCAACAGCGGATATAAATTTTATTCCAATATCAGCTATAGAAAGAGTGGATATTCTTCTGGATGGAGCCTCTGCCATTTATGGTTCAGATGCTATTGGAGGTGTCATGAACTTTATTACCAAGCGAGGGGATATTGGAACTACTGTTTCTACAGGGTTTTTTCTTCCAGAGCCTTTTGTACTGCCTAAAAAAGCTCTTAAATTTCAAGGTTGGAGATCTGAAAGATGGGCAGAAGTTCCAAAGTTTAAAGATAGTATTTTTGGCTTCAAGGGAGGAGAAGAGCTTAATGCTTCTTTAACCCATGGTTGGATGGGAGAGAATTATCAGGCCCTTATCAGTGTATTTTATAAAAAGCAAAGATCTGTTTTAAGGAAGGATCGTTCCTTTGGACTTTTATCACCTGAACACTTTTCTAAAACAGGTAGTCCGGGAACTTATATTATGCAGGATAGATCTCTAAAAGTAATGGATGGATGTACTACTATAATAGGAAGCGGCCAAAATAAAGGTTATTGTGGTTTTGATTATGCTCAGTATAAGGAGTTTCAACCAAGTGTAAATACCTTGGGTTTTTTCGGGATAGTTACTATGGATGTTGGAGATGACTCTGAACTCTATGCTCATCTTTTTTCCACCTATGAAAGAAGTTTGGGGATAACAGCTCCCGCTCCTAATCGTATTGATTTAACAGATAGAAGAGCTTGGGTAGCAGTGACAGAAGGAATTCCAGCTGGTGCAACCACACTTATATATCGAATTGTGGATGAAGGTGGAACTGGAAAAAGAGAAGGGCTTGCTAATAAATATGTATTTGATGTGAGTACAGGGATTAATTCTTATTTACCAAATAATTGGAATTTAGAAACTTCATGGAATAATAGTGGTCATATTAGTTTAAATAATAATAAGAATTATTTCAAAAAAAGTGAAATGTTTAAACTTGAAAATGGTCAGTCTGTTTGGAATCCTAATAAACCAAAAGATCAAAAAGATGCTATTTCCTTTGCTCTGTATGAACCCTGGTCAACAATATATTATTTATCCAGTATATTGGAGTCAAAATTAGATGGTCAGCTTCTTAACTTTGGGGATGATATAGGAGCTTTATATTCAGCTGTTGGAGTGCGGCTGGGTTATGGATATTTCAATCGTGATGTGGATTCAGTAACTTGGAATAAAGCCACTTCTACAAGTGATCAATGGGGGGGAGGTGTTGCTGAATTTGCAAGTGGAGGCAGGGACTTTCAAACTCTCTATGGAGAATTTGTACTGCCTTTCAATTTAGATGTTTTGAATTCTTTAGAATTACAAATTGCAGGAAGTGTAGATCGATATGGTGTGGACTACCCTAATTTAAAAGACTGGAAATCAGTTTTAAAAGGTAGGTTTATTACATCTAATCCTAAAATATCTTTAAAATGGGAGCCTCTGGATACCATGTTAATACGTGGTTCTTGGGGAACTGGATTTAAAGCTCCTAGTTTGAAATCTGTACATTTACAACAAGTCATTACTCATCCGAGTGGAAAAGATTCTGTTCGATGTGAATTAGAACAGGTTTGTGATGCAGTTCAAATGCAAGTCACTCTATTTGGGAATAAAGATCTTAAACCTGAAACTGCTAATTTTTATAATATTGGTGTGGAGGCTACCCCCAATGAAAACTTATCTGCTTCTGTGGATTATTTTTTTTACCATGTGAAGAACATCATAGAAGCTGGAAATGTGGCTATGGCAACTGGTTTGGAATATAAAACCTATCAAGGAAGTGCAGAGGCTCAAAGGCTAACTCAGAATATGAAATTAAAAGTTGATCCTCCGGCGCCTCGTGCAGGGCAGGCGGTTCAAAAGATTGAAGTAGCGTATTACAATGCATGGGATTATATATCAAATGGCTTGGATTTTAAATTAACAGCTTTGTTTCCAAGTGAAAATCTTGGGTTTACTACTTATTTACACACTCAAGCCAGCTATCTTTTTGATATTCGTATGAAAGAAATTTTGGAAGAAGATTTTAAATCTAAAATTGGACACTGGGGATTTCCTGTAGCACGTCTTCAAATGCAATTGGGTGTTCAGTTGAAAAGTGCTATTCAAATGGCTTTATCCACTCGGGGTATCAGTCGATATAATGAGTCTGTGGATAAGGAACATGCATCTGATACTTTACTTCAATCAGGAGTAAAATGGGTTAAAAAGAATGTCTTAAATAAAGATGTACAAGAAGGAGTAAAGGCTGTTTACAAAGCAGAAGAGATCAAGGATAAAACTACAGTCTTACAAATACCCGATCATTTTGAATTTGATTTTACTATCTCCTTACCTCTCTCAGCTTTGAATAGCCACTGGAGTTCCAAATCCAGTTTATTGTTTAAGATAGAGAACCTTCTAAACTCTATTCCTCCTGAGTCTAGAGTGAGTGGTCCAAATCAACGACAGAGTTCAATTAGTGTGTATTCTTTGGGGTATTTACCTTGGGGGTTTTATTACACGAATGGAAGGGTTTGGAAGTTGCAGTACACCCGTAAATTTTAAATATATGTAAAAAAAAATTATTGATGAGTAACATCTTAAAAATAATCCTTTATTTGTAAGGCTTTTTAAGATTCATTTTTGCTTGGTTTTTATACAGCTTCTAATCTAGAGGATTTTTTGACTTTTAGAAATTTCTCTGTATTTACAATAGTTTATGAGAAATTTCGTTTTTAAATAAGAGTTGTGTTTTATGTAAATATAAAGCCTCTTGTTTCAAAAAGATGTAGACAGTGAAAGTTAGAAATTATATCTATAAAGCCTCTTTAAACCTAATATTAGGGGGCACTTGTGTTTAAAATATCTTTAATTTTTATTCTGATTGTTTTTACCATACAGGGAATTTACGCAGAAGACGGTGATGATATTGAAAGATTTACGGTTACGGGATCACATATTAAAAGGCTGGATCAGGAAGGAACCACTCCTCTTACAACCATTGATAGAGAGCAACTTGATTTTTCAGGTGCCAGCTCTCTGGCAGATGTTATTCGTGATCTAAGTTTTGCTAGTTTTGGTGTCAGTAGAAAGTATGTTTTATCAGATAAAAATGGAGGATCAATGACTTCTTTTAGAGGTTTGCCTAAAGGTTATGTATTGATATTAATTAATGGAAAAAGAATGGCTAACCCTGACTATGACATTAATTTAATCCCTATGTCTGCTATAGAGAGAGTGGAAATTATTAAAGATGGGGCTTCAGCAACTTATGGTTCAGATGCAATAGGCGGTGTCATTAACTTTATTACCAAACGAGGGGATATTGGAGAAACTTTTTCTGTTGGTTTTTATCTGCCTGAGCCTTTTGTACTCCCTAGGAAAGTTTTGCCGTTTCAGGGGTGGCGGTCTGAAGGGTGGAAAAACATTTCCAAATTTGAAAACAGTACTTTTGGTTTTAAAGGAGGAGAAGAATTAAGAGCTGATTATACATATGGTTGGACTGGAGATAATCATCAGACTTTGTTGAGTGTGACTGGAAGGTTACAACAAAATGTTTGGGTAAAAGATCGTCCATTTTCAGCAATGGATAATTCAGACTTAACTTCCTTTTCTCCCACAGGTAGCCCTGGTTCTTATTCCTTGGGTGGGAAAAAATATACACCTATGGCAGACTGCCCTGAAGATCGCATCCTATCGCCTGATGCTGACCCAACTGGAAAAGGGGATCCGGAAATATGTCGATTTAACTATGGTGAAACGATGCAACTTGCTCCTATGGTTGGAACTTTAGGTTTATTTCTAACGACAGATGTGGATGTCAATGATGATATGAGTTTATATGCTTCTGGATTGCTCTCTTATGAATACAGCAAGGGGGCATTAGCTCCAGCTCCACAGTTATTAAGAAAAGAAGGGGCTATAAATAATATGAATACCCTAGGTAAAGATGGTCCTACGATCTGGAGTAACTGGGCAACGGCTTTGGAAAAAGAGAATGGGTTTGGTTTATCACAATTAACTCATTTGCGATACCGAATGGTGGATGAATTTAATGGAGAAGGGCGTTTACAAAATTCGAATATTATAACAACTAATTTACAGGCAGAACTAGAGTCCTATCTTTCAGATAGCTGGAGTGCTCTAGCCAGTATCAGCAGTGGAGGTTACATAGCTTTAGAGAGGAATAGAAATTATCTTAAAATCAGTGAGCTCTTTTCTTTACGTGAAGATGGCATGGCTAAATGGAATCCCTTTAGGCTAGATCGAACTCAAAATGATATTAGTGATGCAAAATATGTTTCTAAACGTGATGAGTATTATTCAGTCAACTTAGCGGAATTAACTGCTTCTGGGGAGGTTCTTCCATTAGGGGGACTTGGAACTTTGAATTCTGCTATTGGTCTTAGAGGAGCTTATGAATATTGGAATATTAAAGTTGATCAAGATACTTACAATAAAGATTTACAGTTGTCCGATCAATGGGGCGGTGGTTCTGGAATTGTAGGAGGAGGAAATCGAGTGTTTGGAACAGCCTATACAGAGTTTGTTCTGCCTATGCAATTTAGTGAAAGCAACTCATTGGATCTTCAGCTAGCTGGAAGCTTTGATTGGTATCAATACGCTGGTATTGCTCAGCACGGCTCTCTATTTGGAAAAGATTTACCATTTAAATTACCTATCACTCCCAAATTATCTGCCAAATGGAATATTTTGGATTTAAATATTAGAGGTTCTTGGGGGAAAGGCTTTAGAGCTCCGGATGTAAGAACTGTCCATTTGGATCATGTTAAAGATCATCCTTTTGGTGTGGATTATTATCAGTGTAAGAGACAGAATATAGCAAAAGAGGATTGTAAGGAACTCTCCGATCAATATGAAATGTTTTATTATGGGAATAAAGATTTAAAGTCTGAACAGTCCGAATTTTTAAATCTTGGAATTACATTTGAGCCTTCTTCAAACTTAATGCTTTCTTTGGATTATTTTCGCAATAAAATCCAAAATAGAATTTCTGCTCCACAAATTTCAGATCTAACAGAAATGCAGGCTTATCATCCTGAGGTATTTCAATCATTTGCGGCAGAAAATGATATAGTTATTGAAAGAAGTGGAGAGGCAGAGAAGGTTGATGGGGTAAAAACAAAATATTATAATTTTGCAGATTACAAATCTCAGGGGTTGGAAGCCAATTTAGCTCTGAGATATCCTGTTTTAACTTCACATACAGCTTTCTTGGATTTCCAGACCGTGTACTTTATTGATACTTTTGTAAAACGTCCTAACTTGGATGAAAATTATATCAACAAACTTGGAAATTGGGCATTTCCTTCTTATAAGGCACTTATGCAAGTAGGTATGCAGTATAAAAATGGATTAAAATGGGCCTTGGCTTCTCAGTGGGTTAGCAGGTTCAATCAAGATAGTGCGGATAAGAAAGCTCCGGATACTGGTTTGGAAAAATTAAATAAATGGGTTAGGAAAAATGTACTAAGTAAAGATGTTACAGAAAGTGTTGAAGCTTGTTATACAAAAAGCTCTTGTGAAGCTAATCAGAATGCCATTGCTCAAGTGCCGGTTCATTTCACACTTGACCTGACTATTGATACTCCCCTTTCTGCGATCAATAGTTCCTGGAGTTCTAAGTCGAGTGTATTATTTAGAATTGAGAATATTTTAAATACAATACCTCCACATAATAGAATCAAAGGAGGTAACTCACAACAAACAGTAACAGATGTACAGTCAATGGGCTTTCAGCCAAACGGTATGTACAGTGGGTTTAACGGTAGGG
This sequence comes from Bdellovibrionales bacterium, assembly GCA_965197855.1. Taxonomy (GTDB): domain Bacteria; phylum Bdellovibrionota; class Bdellovibrionia; order Bdellovibrionales; family UBA1609; genus JAPPLG01. The sequence continues at coordinate 721,904 of OZ240230.1, read as the reverse complement.
CTTGGCAGGTGAGGTACACTCAGAAGCTTTAAATAAGGAATAACATGTTTAGAAAAAGTATTTTAACAGGTCTGATATTTTTTGTTGGCACAGCTTTTGGAGAATATATGAACTGTGAATTTTCAGATGGTTCAGTTGTCAGCCAGGGAGATACTGATATGACAGATGAGCAAGTGCAGAATCTTTATCAAAAGGTATCGGATTTAATAGATAGAGATATAAAAATAGATGATGAATTATCTACTTCGTATAAAAAAGGGTTTATAGAAATGATTATATGACAGAGGTAAGAATACATGAACTTTATCAAAATATATCTGCTTTGTTGCTAAATAAAGAGGAAATAGAACGGGAAATGAAAGAGGAATATGAATCTTTGATGTTTGATCGTGTTTAGGAGGTGTATTTCCTGGGCAATGTTAGTTTTATGGATTTAAATTGGTTATTTTAAAATATAATAAAAGGGGGCAGGAATCAGGACAAGTACAGATGTGTCCGAGTCGATGTGGTGTACCAGTTCCTTGTGGTCAGTCATATCCTGGTGGTATGCAGTGTCCGTAACTGTGAACTGGATATCAAAAATAAGTTGATAAAATTACAAGTAGTAAAAATTTAAAGTTAATCATCATTTCTTACTATATTTTGTTAATCTTTTAGAAAAGGTTATTTTGTTGAAGAGTTATTGTTATGCTTTGTTATTATTGTTTCTATCAATCTCTTATGCTGAGGAGACCACTCGTTCTGTTATTAAAGCTCAAACAGAAAATGATAAAACAGCGGCCAGGTCCCAGGAACGTATCTCTAATATAGTTGATCAAAAACAAAACCTTGTAGAAAAATACCGTGAAACTCTAAAAGAAATTGATGAAGCTCATTCCCATATTGAGCAATACAGGAAAATAATTGAATCTCAAAAAGAAGAAAAAGTTTCTATTCGTAATCGAATTTATGAAGTTGAAGATACAGATAAAAAAATTATTCCTCTTATGTTGGAAATGCTTGAATCCTTGGAAAAATTTGTTCAATTAGACACTCCTTTTCTAAAAGAGGAAAGAGTCAAAAGAGTACAAGATTTAAAAGCTATGATGGATCGAGGAGATGTCACTACCTCCGAGAAATACCGACGAATTTTAGAAGCTTATACCATTGAAAATGCCTACGGGCGCACTGTAGAGGTTTACAGAGATTTACAAATGGTCAAAGGAAAAGAATTAACTGTCGATGTTCTGCGAATAGGACGTATAAGCCTTATTTACCAAACCCTTGATGGTGAAAAGGGAGCTTATTGGTCCAAAAATCAAAAGAAATGGATAGAACTGCCCTCTAAATATAACAAAGCCCTTGCTTCAGGAATAAAAGTAGCTCGAGAACATGCGGCTCCTAATTTTATTATTACACTGGTAACAGGAGCTGTGAGCAGAGCCTTTCCTTTAATGGAAAAAGCAGTTTTGGAGAAAACAAAAGAAGAAGTATCTGATCCGGAAAATGAAGAAATTAATAATAAAGAAATAAAAACTGAGAAAGTAAATAATAATGATAATACAAAAAAAGAAGAAGTAGAAAATGAAGAAAAAAATAAAGAAAATACAAAAGTAGATGAGCCGTCCAAGTCAGGGAGTGAAAATCCATGATAAAATATCTACTTCCCTTCTTCTTTACTTTTTCTGTCTTTGCTGAAACGAACTCAGCTGTTAGCACGCTAGATGATTTAATGAAATTGGTTCAAACTGAGAAAATTGAACAAAAAGAAGAACTGAAGAAAAGAGAGGCTCAATTTTTAAAAGAGAAGAATGAGCAACAAAGATTACTGAATCAAGCTCAATCAGAATTAGCAAGTTTGGAAAAAGTTCGAAAAAAATTAATTAATGAATACAATAAACACGAAGAAGAACTGAAAGTTTTAAATAATGAATTGCAAATCGTTATTTCCACTCTTGGGGATATTTTTGGTGTTGTAAAACAGGTTTCAGGTGAGTTTCTTGGAAATCTTTCCAAGTCTGTAGTCTCTGCGGAATTAAAAGATAGAAAACAATTTTTACAATATGTTGTGGATCAAAAAAAACAACCAAATATAAAAGAACTTCGTAGATTATGGTTGGAACTTCAATTGGAGATGACAGAGTTAGGGCAGGTGAGGAAATTTGATGCTCAAGTGGTTTTAGAAGATGGAACCAAAGTAAAACGTACTATTACGCGTGTGGGAGGCTTTAATCTTGTAAGTAATGGAGAATATTTAACTTACCAGGATGATACTTCACAAATTACAGAGCTTTCTAAACAGCCTCAAGGCAGTTTTCTTAGACCTATAAAAAAGTTAGAAGGAGGCTCTGGTGAAAAAGAATACCCTTTCTTTGTGGATCCTTCGAGAGGTGCTCTTCTTTCTATTGAACTTCGTAAACCTACTCAAATGGATAGAGTTCGTCAGGGAGGTATCATTGGTTATATTATTATTTTATTCCTCTTTGTTGGGCTGGGAATAGGAGGATATCGCTTTATTGTTTTAAGAAGAGAAGAATTAAAAATGCAACAACAGCTGATAGACAACAAACCCAGTGAAGATAATCCTTTAGGTCGATTACGTTTGGCTTTTGAACAAACACAAAATATGGAAGTCTTGGAAATCAAACTGGAAGAAATTATTGCAAAATCTTTACCTATTTTAGAAAAAGGTATTGGATGGATTCGTATTTTAGCGGCAGTGGCTCCTCTTTGTGGTCTTTTAGGGACAGTCCTTGGAATGATTGAAACTTTTCAATCCATTCAACTCTTTGGAACAGGGGATCCTAAAATGATGGCCAGTGGGATTTCTATGGCCTTAGTGACTACGGCATTAGGACTTATTTGTGCTATTCCTTTATTGTTTTTACATACTGTTATTTCAAATAAATCTGCAAATATTATTCAAACTTTAGAGGAACAGGCGGCAGGGCTTATAGCTAAGAAAACTTCCAAAGGAGAATAATTGTGGGATTTTTAGATACTATTAATGATTTTTTCCATCAGGGAGGGCCGGTTCTTTTTTATATTTTTATAGTTGTAGCCTGTATGTGTTTTTTTATTGTGGAAAGAATTTTTTATTTTACATTTGAATTTTCTTCTGACTTAAAAAAACCTTTGGAAGAGTGGAAAGGTCGGGGAGAAAAAAAATCTAAAATCGCTCAAAAAATTCGAAGATTGGAAATCTCACGTCTCTCACTTTATTTAGATAGAAATTTAAAAAAGATTAAAACATTAGTGGCTATTTGTCCCCTCTTAGGGCTTTTAGGTACAGTGACAGGTATGATTTCTGTTTTTGAAGTGATGGCTGAGGTGGGCACAGGCAATGCTCGATTGATGGCAGGAGGAATCTATATGGCTACTATCCCCACGATGGCAGGGATGTTTAGTGCTTTAATAGGTTTATATTGCGGTAATCAATTGGAATCTTATTCTAAAATGAAAAAACAAAAGGTGCAGGAACTTTTTTACGTGGATTAAACTATGAGAAAACACAGAAGATATAGAAAAGCAGAAGAGTCTGATATAAATATTACTCCAATGTTAGATGTTGTTTTTATTATGCTTATTTTCTTTATTGTAACAACATCCTTTGTAAAAGAGTCAGGTATTAATATTTACCGGCCTTCAGCAAAAACAGTAGAGAAAAAAAATCAAGCTTCTATTATGATCGCAATCAATCGTGCGGGCGAGATTTGGATGGATCGAAAGAAAGTGGATATTCGTTTTGTTCGAGCCAATGTAGAAAGACTTCGTGCTGAAAATCCTGAAGGTTCAGTTGTTATTCAAGCAGATAAAGGTTCTGTGACAGATTTGTTGGTACAGGTTATGGATCAAGTACGTCTAGCAGGGGTTAAAAAAATCTCTGTTGCGGCGACTAAGGCTCAGTAAACAAATGAAATTTTTGATGATGAAAGAAATAACTCGAAAAACACTAGTTGTTGTGTTGTTTGCATTTCTTTTAGCTTTATTGTTGTTTTACATTATGGGCCAATTGATTGCTCAGAATCATGATTTAAGTAAAATCGCAATTGCTAATGAAGTTATTGAATTTTCTATGGTAAGGCCCAAGTCTATGCTTCAGGAAAAAAAAAGGCTTCCTAAAAAAAAGGAGAAACTTAAACCCCCTTCACTCAAACCTGTGAAATCTGCACTAAATCCTATGACCAAGCTTGCTGGTATTAATATTTCTGATTTAGCAGGAGATTTTGGCATGGAAGGAGTAGAATCTTCTGCAAGTATTCAGCCTATTATTCCATTTAATTGTGAATATCCTGAAAGTGCAAGCGCAAGGGGAATAGAAGGTTGGGTGTTAGTGGAATTTACGATAACAAAAACAGGTTCTGTAAGAGATGTTTATGTATTAGAGTCCAGTCCTCCTAATATTTTTGATCGATCGACTGCCAGATGTGTTGCCAATGCAAGATTTCCTGTGCAAAAGGAAGACGGAGCTTCTGTGGCTGTTACAATTAAGAAGTATATGGATTTTGTTTTAAGCAAAGAAGAATGAAGTTAATAAAATAGTTTATTTAAGTCAGGTTCAAAAGTGATGGAAAAAGAAAGTATAAAAAATAAAATTATCATCAAAGATCTATCCATTCCAGTATACCTTGGGATGACCGTTGAAGAACGAAAACGTTTACAGGAAATTAGGTGGACTGTTCAATTTAGAGCTTTAATGGATATAGATCATAAGCCGCTTGTCTGTTATCAAGAGGTTACAGATAAGATCAAATCTTATTCTAAAAGTGATAAATTTTCTTCCATGGAAGAACTTGTTTTATTTTGTTATCATAGGTTGAAAAAGGATTTTCCAAAGATAAAGTCTCTTTCTTTAAGTTTACATAAAGTCTCTCCTCCTTTGAAAGGGTTGTCAGGAGGAGTTTTCTTTGAGTATGGAGATTATTGAGCCTTGAGTTTTTAACTTAAAGGGAGAGATTTTGTGGTTATTTACTTAGGTTTAGGCTCTAATGAAGGAGATAGAAAATCGAATATTCTTCAGGCTTTATCTTTATTAAAGTCGGCTGTTCAAATAGAAAAGGTATCTCCTCTTTATGAAAACCCTGCCCTTTTGCCGGATGATTATCATTCATCCTGGAATCGTCCTTTTTTAAATATGGCTTTAAAAGGAGAAACTTCTCTTGATATAGGAGGATTGTTTTCTTTTATTCAAAATATTGAAATTCAATTAGGACGAAAAACAGATCATCATAAATGGTCTCCACGAACAATCGATATAGATATTTTAGTTGGAGATAAAGAGTGGCATAACGCAGTTTTGGATATTCCTCATCCTTTTTTAACTCAAAGGGATTTTGTTTTATCTCCCCTTCGAGATATAGAGCCTGATTTAAAAATTCATGAACAGTCTATACTGCAATTATCCCGTAAGTTAGAAAATAAACTGCCTGCATGGATGGATATTTTCAATTTAACTCCGGATTCTTTTTCAGATGGAGGAGATATCTTTAATGAGGGGAGTTTATCCAAGCTTATCAAAGATAAAATAAAAGAGAAGATTAAAGTAAATATGGACTTTTCTATTCAATATTTGGATGTAGGAGGGTATTCTACGAGGCCAGATGCTGTAGATGTTGGTGTGGAAGAAGAATGGAGTCGTATTTGTCCTTTTTTTGAGATGCTTAAAAATATAAATCATCTAATGAAAATTAGTGTAGATACTTTTCGAGTGGAAATAGCAAAGAGAGCTTTAAAATACGGCGCAGACATTATCAATGATGTCAGTGGTTTATCAGATCCTCAAATGATTGACTTACTTAAAAATTCTGATTGTGATTATATTCTAATGCACAGCCTAAGTGTTCCGGCTAATAAAAAGATTATCTTTTCAGAACAACAAGATCCTATAAAGGAGATAAAAATTTGGTTGGAACAAAAACTTAATACACTGGAGAAAAATCGAATTGATCTAAAACGTGTTATTTTTGATCCGGGAATTGGTTTTGGAAAGACAGCTCAGCAATCTTTAAATCTTTTAAAAAGCATTGATATATTTATGGAATACCCTGTTCGTTTGATGGTTGGACATTCCAGGAAATCTTTTATTGCAGATTTTTCTAAAGTTGAGGGATCTGCCGTGAGAGATTTTGAAAGTATTGGAATTTCTATGGAACTTGCCAAAAAAGGTGTGGATATTATTCGTGTTCATAATGCTTCCAAACATGCACGTGCCTGGCTGGCTCAAAAACATGTTTCTTAAACATTTTCCTGTATCTAGATACTTTAGTTGAAGGTAAAATTTAAAAAAAAGAAAAACTAAAGAAAATTACTATATCAATGCAAAATTATTTGATTTGCTAAAAGATTCTTAGAGCTTTTTTATGTGCAGTAACAGCTTGAAAAAGCCTTCTTGCAATTCAAAATTTATTTGCAAGTGGGAAATTTTAATGGTAATTAAAAAATGTGAGTATATCTCCTTGGCAAATTGCCCTTATTATTTTGCTCTTGTTGTTGCTTTTTGGCCCTAAAAGGCTTCCTGGTCTGGGCAAGTCCTTGGGTGAAGCCCTTCGAAGTTTTAAAAAAGGCCTAGACGATAAGGAAGATTCTAAAAGTGAAGATACTTCTTCCAAAGACTCTTAAGTTTATAAATTCAGTGAATAAATTAAAAAGTTTATAGAAAAATAGCAGGCACAGATGACAACTTTATCTTCTGAATTTTTAGAAAAACCAAAATATTTTAAAGAAATCCTACTTTCTTCTGGAGAAAAACTTATTGTGGCAGACCCGAAAGCTACACGAGCTTTACTAGCCTTGATGGATATGGAGGCTGTGTTAGGAGGAGCGGCGGCTCACTGGGGAGGCCCTTCAGCATTTGCTGAAATTAATTCTGTATTATTTGCTTTGATGTTTCGTAAATCAAAGACGTGGTTCGATCATTTTCATTTTATTAACGATGCTGGTCATTGTGAAAATGGTCTCTATGCTTTGAAAGCAAACTATAACTATGCAGGATTGAAAATAGAAGATTTAAAAAAATTTCGATCCCTTTCCAGTTTTTTAACAGGACATGGGGAACATCATTTATTTCCAGAAGGGGTCTACTTGAGCAACGGGCCTCTAAGCTCTACTATAGCTCAAGCTCAGGGTTTGGCTGTAGCAGATCGCATTAAAAAGAAAGATCGTACGACAATCTTACTAGCTTCAGATGGGGCTTTAATGGAAGGGGAAGCCCGTGAGGCTTTAGCTTCTATTCCTGGTTTTTTTGCAAAAGATTTGATGAATCCTTTTTTAATGGTGGTTAGCAATAATAATACAAAGCTTTCAGGTAGAATTGATAAAGATAGTTTTTCAATGAAAAATACGTTATCCAGTTTACAAAATTTAGGCTGGACAATGCTTACTTTAAATAACCCTCATGATTTGATAGAAACAGCTCATCTTATAGAACAGGCTTTAATACAGACGAAGACAAAAAGTCCTGTAGCTGTATTAGCTCAAACTATTAAGGGCTACGGAGTTGAGCAAACACAAGTATCTTCCAACGGTGGCCATGGATTTCCGTTAAAAGATCCTGATAAGTTGGTAGTTTTTTTGGAAGAAATTTATCAAGGAGAAAAAATTCCGGAGGAATTTATTAAATGGTCTGAAGAGCTTATTCAACGTGTTTCTAAAAAAACTGCCTCTGTAAAAAAAGCTTCTGAAGAAAAAGTACAGGTAGGAATATCCAGAGCTCTTATTAAAAAAAAGGAAGAAAACTATCCTATAGTTTCTGTCACTTCAGATCTTCCGGGTTCCACAGGAGTTATGGGTTTTCGAAAAAAGTTTCCTAAAGATTCTTTTGATGTAGGTGTGGCAGAAGCCAATATGTTTAGTATGGCCAGTGGTTTGTCTAAAGAGGGTTTTATCCCTGTGGTGGATACTTTTGCCCAGTTTGGGGTGAGTAAAGGATCTTTACCCTTGTTTATGGCTGTTTTGTCCAAAGCTCCTGTTATTGCTGTGTTATCTCATATTGGTTTTCAGGATGCGGCGGATGGAGCTTCTCACCAATGTCTGACTTACTTTGCTCAAACAGGCAGTATTCCAAATACTTTTATCTATACCCTCTCTTCCAGTCAGGAAGCTGAGGCTTTAATGGAACAGGCTATTGAGCGTTTTCAAAAAGAAAAAAGTAATTTTATTTTCTTTCTTGGAAGAGAAACATATCCCTCTAGTTATTACAACAAACCTTATCAACTAGGAAAAGCCCAAGTTGTTTTTTCCAAAATCTCCAAACAAAAAAAATCCTGTACTCTTATCGCTTCAGGCACCTTGCTTCGAGAAACCTTAAAAGCGGCAGAAGAATTGGTTCAGGAAAATTGGGATATTATTGTTATTCATCCCAGTATTATCAATATTCCGGATATCGAAACTATTAAGAGTTGTCTTAGTCAAACTCAAGGTCATGTACTAACCATCGAGGATCATCAGCTGAAAGGGGGTATGGGATCTTTTATTGCTCATACTTTATGTTTGGAGAAAATTACATTTCAAATGCATTCTCTTGGAGTACAGGGAAAGTTTGGCAGAAGCGCTTATAAGGCTTTGGATTTATATCGTTTGCATGGTTTGGACAGTGATTCTATTGTTCAAACTGTAAAATCTCATTTCTGAATTTTTCCATGTTGAATTTTGATAATTTTTTGAGATAAATTTTGAATATCTTCTGAATGGTGGGAAACCAGGAGTGCTGGTATCTTATAATGTTCAACCATTTTTTTGACCAGCGAAGAGGCTTTATTTCTATTTTCATCATCTAGGGAAGAAAAAGGTTCGTCTAAAAATAAAATACGGGGGTGAATTACTAAAGCACGTGAAAGTGCAACTCTTTGAGCCTCCCCTCTTGAAAGTTCACTGGCTTTTTGGTGAATGACATGGAATAAATCCAAAGATTGAATTAAAAATTCCATATCTTTTTTCCAGGATTTTTTAGATATTTCACCAGCGAACCTAATATTTTCATAAGATGTCATATGTGGAAATAATTCCAGACTTTGAAATACAAAGCCAATTTTTCTTTCCCTTATGGGCAGTTTAGCCAGGTCTTTTTCATGAAAAAGCCATTGTAATGAAGAGCAGGAGTCCAAGCCTGATAGAATTCTTAAAAAAGATGTTTTTCCTGCGCCAGAAGGTCCGATCAGAGCGGTAATACCTTGATCCGGAATGTTTAACTCAGGAATATCTATTAAAAAATTTCCATACTTCTTTCTTAAATTTTTAATAACAGACAACTTTGGCTCTCCTTTATTTTGTCAATACGTATCGAATAACTCTCATAGATTTTGTTATTTTTCCAGAAAAGAAGGTATTTTCCTAAAAAACAGAAAACATAAACTACCTATAAACAATAAAATCCAAATCAAAGCCAAACCTTGTTCTATTCGATATCTTTCCAATAATTGTTGGGTGATTATGGCAAGATTTGTTGCTCCCTGTGAAGTAATCATAGTGTAAGCAAAGTCTCCAGAAGCCCAAAAACTAGCTACTCCTCCTAATAGAAAAAAAGGTGAAGCACATTGAGGCCAAATGATTTTTTTAAAGATATGTTTCATATCAGCTCCTAAAGTTTGAGCTGTTTGAATTTGATTTTCCAAGCTATAAAGAAAAGATTCCCCAGCCCATCTATAAAGAGAGGGTAAGAAAAGAATAATTAAGCCGCATATCCATGAAATATACACTTGGTCATTAGTGAAAATAAGGAAAGAAAAACCTGTGAGAACAATGCTGGGAACAGCATATCCAATGAGGAATTTTTTTAAATAAGAAACAGAACTGCAAAAAGAAATTAGAATAAAGCAAGCTACTATCCCTATTCCGACAGATAAAGATAAAAAGAAGGTGGATAAAACAGCCTCTATCAATCCGGTTAATTTCAAAACTTCAGGAATATAATAAAGACCTTCTAAAAATCCTGTAAAAATAAAAAGTATAGGAAAGAGGCCAAAGATGACATTTTTTTTTAAATGAATATAAGGAAGTGCCTGCAATTTTTTTAAAGAGGAAAATGGTTTGAAAATAAAAAAAGATAAAATAAAAATAAATAAAATTTCAATAGATAAAAGTCCTAAAGCCATAGGCCATTCATAAGGGTTTTTAAGGTAATCATAAATAACCACTTCCAAAGTTTTTCCAACATTTCCTCCTAGTAGGATTGGTAGACTAAAACTAGTTAGGCAAAAACAAAAAACAGTAAGGCTCATCAATTGGATATCCCTCTTCAAAACAAATCTAAGCAAAGCTCTTATCATTCGCAAAGGTGAAATACCGTGTACAACGGCCCACTCACAATAAGAAGCTGTTTTTGACATGAGCAATCTTGCCAGAATAACAGCCATTCCCCCAGCATAGGTGAAGGAGTGACCAAGTACGATAGGTATAAGTCCAAAAGGGTTATTTGTTATATGTTCCAGAATATTGAGCATACTACCGGCAATCACCAGAGGAGGAAGAAAAATAGGCAGTAAATAAGCCCATTCCAAGAAGGAATAAACAGGACGTTTATAAAAAGCTATCAAACCCAAAGAAGCTGGCACAGCTAAAATCCAGCTCATTACAACGCTTAAAGAAGCTTGAAGCAATGTAAAAGAAAAACAAGAAATCATTTTAGAATAATCAGGAAGAGAAAATTCTTTAACTTTAAAAAGAAATACAATAAAGGGAAAGCTCACGCTCAAAATAATCAAGCAAGGTAAAAGATGACGTTGAATTTTATAAATCCATTTCATTCTTGTATTCTACGGTATTCCTGTCTTTCTGTCATGCTTGCGAAAGCAGGAATCCAGTTGTGTGAAAACTCAGGTGTATATGTGAGGTGGATCCCAGCTTACGCGGGGATGACGTAGAGTATGGAGATGACGTAGTTATCTTAAATCAAATATATTATCCCAATCTTTGAGATATTGGGCTTTTTTTAATAAAAAGGCATCTATTTTTTTGTAAGAGATTAAAGGAAGTTTTTCTAAGTTTTCAAAAGGAGTTCCTTGTATGACACCTTGAGTGACGGGAAACATGTAATTCTTAGTCATTAAAATTTTTTGGGTATTTTTTTCTAGTAAAAAATTTAAAAAATCTTGAGCCAAAGCACATTGAATACAAGTTTCAGGAATGGCCGCAAGCTCCACTTGATAAGGATGTCCTTCCGAAAAACGTGCGGCAAAGTATTGCTTATTTTCTTCAGTTAAATGGTAAACGATTGAAGTTTGATACGAAAAAGTGAGTTGAGTAAAGTTTTTTTGAAAAAGACCATAAGAAGAAGACCATGAATGAGATAAGGTGTAAATTTGTTCCTTAAATGAATGAAGGAATTGTTCTGTATTTTTGAAAAGAGAAAAAATCCAAAAGTAAAATTGGAAACCAATAGTGCTGGAACGTGGATGAGGAAGTGAAATTTTTTTTCTTAAACTAGGATCGAGTAAAGATTTAACAGTTGTAGGTAAATATTCCGGTTTTCTGGCAATAAAAGTAAAGGGAGCCCATGAGATAGGTATAGTGAAGGGCTGAATCCACTGTTGAGCTTTCTGTATAAGATTCTTATTAGAGAGGTTTATTTCTTTCCACTTTTGATCGGTTGTATTAAATGTCAATTGATCTAATCCTAACACGACATCAATACCTAATCCATCTGAGCGTAGTTTTAATCTTTGAATCATCAAAGTGGAATCTTCCACTTTCATCCATTGGATTTGACATCCACAGATTTTTTCAAATTGTTTTTGAATTTCATGAGCAGGACCGTAAGGAGATAGGAACGAAGAATAAACCATAACTTTAAGTTTGGGAGTAGGATCTGCTTTTTGAAAAAGAAGAACCCACCCAATAATACCGATAAGGAGTATTAAGAGAAAAATATTTTTTCGATTCATTTTTTAACACCTGATTGAGGGCAGTAATCAATTAAAAAACATCTTTCACAAAGAGGTTTTCTAGCTTTGCAAATATGACGGCCATGATGGATGATCGCATGAGACCAGAAAATCCAAAATTTTTTAGCAATCAATCCATTGAGTATCTCTTCAATTTTCTCAGGAGAATCACTTTGAACCAAGTTCAAACGATTGGAAAGTCTCATAACATGTGTGTCAACGACTACTCCTGAAGATATTTGAAAGGCGTTTCCAAGTACTACATTGGCTGTCTTTCTACCGACACCGGAAAGTGTTAATAAATCTTCCATTTTACGAGGTATTTTTCCATTGTATTTTTGAAACAAGACAGTGGTGCATAGTTTGATACGTTTGGCTTTACTTTTGTAAAATCCTGTAGATTGAATAATTTTTTCTATTTCTTTTAAAGGAGCTTTAGCATAGTCTTTTGCTGTTTTATATTTTTTAAATAAAATAGGAGTGACTTGATTGACTCTTTTATCTGTGCATTGAGCACTTAAGATAGTGGCAATTAACAGTTCCAAAGGGTTTGAGAAAGTTAGAGCACATTGTGCATCAGGATAATATTGACTTAGAAGGCCTATAATTTTTTCAACGCGGTTGGATTTTTTTTTTCGAGATTCGTAAGTCAAAAAAACCACCTTTTATTTTAAGTAAGTCTCAGGATTTTATCTCGAATTTCCATTACAAAAATGCTTTGGTCTCGACTGATTTCCTGTTCTTTATAAAAGGATTTTATAGAGTATAAGATATTATTTCTCATTAAATGAGCTCCTGGTTCCTCTGCACTTTGGATCATTTGTTTCAGGCGAGCGACACCAAAAGCCTCTCCTTGTTCATTCAAACATTCTACAACTCCTGGGGAGCAAAGTATAAGGTGATCTTTTGGATTGAGATTTATTTTTTGACTGCTGGTAGATGACAATTGTTCAACATGGAAGTTTGAACTTAATGGATTTAGATCGTGAATTTTTTTCGTATCAAAAGAATATAGAAAACAATAAATAGAACCTGCCAAACAATAAGATAATGTGTATTTCTTTTGGTCAATAATGGCATAGAATATATCAATTTTTGTATCTATCTTGGTATTTTTTTGTTGCTCATCCATTTCTTTACTTAGGGCTAACAAAAAGTCATGTGGTTGTAAATTTTTATAATCTGTACGTGCGGCTAGCTTTAACCTGGATGAGAATAGTAAAGAAGATACAATATGAGATACACAACTAGACATGATCAATCCAAAATTCCTTCTTTTGAATGGGATGACTTGATAAAAATCTTTTCCAACTCCTTTTGGAGAAGATAAAAATTTATAGCTAAATTCACAATCAGGAATATATGGAAGTTGAGTGGGAATGAGGTTTTCATAAAGTCTATAGAGTGTTTGCAGGTCTGAATCCACTTGTTGAGTTAATTTTAAAATTAACTTATCAGATAAGGATAATTGTTTTTTATACTCTTGAATAACGGTTTCTTTAAGATCTAACTCCTGCATCATTTCTTTGATTGTTTTCTGTAAATCTTCTGGTTTATGCTTAAGTACATTGTTGGTAGGTTTTAAAATAGATTTCTTTTTTATATTTTTATTTGCCATAATTATTGATACTCTTAACTTATCTAAAATAAAGTGTGTTGCACCAGGATTTTAAAGTGTGTCCTAGATCTTTGTGGGATACAAGAGTAGAAAGTTTATCTATACTTTTTTCACATTCCAAAATAAGTTTTCTGTTCCATTCATCAAAGTTATCCACTTGTTTTTTTAATTCTTCTTCTCCAAAGAGTTTTTTTAAGTCTTCTGAATTTCTACAGGAGCGTAGAGACTTAACATCTTTGATATGAGTATTTTCTTTCAGAAAAACTCCAAAAAAGTTCAAATATCCCTCATTTAGATCTTTAAAAACATCTTTATTTTCTTTATTTCTAAAGCCAAAATCCATCATATCATCAGAGCGTTGAAAAAGTTGACCAAAAATACAACCTATATGATCTAAAATTTTATGAAGATATGTATTATTCTTATTACAACAGAAAAAAGGGGCTTTTAAGCACCATTGGAAGAGTGGGGAAGTCTTTAAAATATGTACTTGATTGAGACTCTTTAGTGTTTCTCTTCCAAGATTTTCACTTTGAAACCATTCCCCTTGAACCATTTGTTTTATGGTCGTAGAAGTCAATTTTAATAAATCTAAATTTCCGTATTCAGAAATTTTAAATGAAACTTGAGCTAATAAATAATCCCCTGCCAGGATTGCTTTATTTTTTGAGAATTTCACCCAAGTGGTCAATTGATTCCTTCTTAAACGAGAGGAATCTAAAACATCATCATGTAGAATAGAAGAATGATGGATCCCTTCCACACTTTCTTCCAAAAGAGAGGACTCATTTACACTTAAATCCAAGTGTCTAGAGATATCTCTTGTCAAATGGGCTCTGAGGCCTTTTCCCCCATTAAATAATTCCTTATAAATTTCATTCAAAGTGTGTACTTGTGAATCAATTAAATCAAAGCTTTTCATTGTCTTTTTCTACAAAAAATCTTTCTTAAATTCAAGGAATATCAAAGCTCAGGTGTCTTTTTAAATTTAAAATTTGGATTTTTGACAAATGACCTTTTGGTAAAGTAGGAACCAAATAACAATTTTGAATTTTTTCAAAAGGCCGAACTTGGATGTTGAACTCTTTTTGAATATGAGCTAGAAGCTCTAGGTTCTTGTCTGAGGTTACTAAGATTATTTGGTTTCCTGTCCTTGGATGAGGTGTAGGTAGTAACTGGTAGTTTAATGAGCACTTTTGCTTTATTAAAATTTTCATCAGAGTATTTTCCAACTCATAAAGAGATACATTTTCTTCGTTGATTTTACACATATAATCACGGCCAAAAACTGTTAGCTTGGAGTCTTCCAACTTTCCCTTATCTTCTGAGATAAACCATCCCTGATGGAAAGGTTTTCCTATTTTATTTGGATTTTCAACATCTAAGCATCCTGTAAACAATGCAGGAGATTTTACTGCTATCTCCCCTCCTGGACAGATTTTAATTTGACAATGTTTTAATACTTCTAAAGAGGGGTAATCTTTATATTTTAAGGAGTTTATATTTGCAGTGGCTATTTGAGAAGATACTTCTGTCATACCATAAGAAGGCAGAAGGGGCCAGTTTAGAGCTTTGGCGGAATGATACAAATTTTTATGAAGAGCTCCTCCTCCCACTACAACAGCTCTCAAAAAACTAGGGGCTTTTATTTTATGAAAAACTAAATCATAAATTTGAGTGGGAACTAAAGATGTTAAAGTGATTCGATATTTTTTTAAATGGGATAGGAAATTTTGTGCAGACCAATGGTCTTTTATTATAAAATAAGGAGATTCAGATAAAAAACTTCGAGCTAAAATAGAAAGACCTCCCACATGAAAAAGAGGTAGGGCCGCTAACCATCTATCTTCTTTTTGAACTTGAAGGTGATCGTTGACGGATTGAGCTGAATAGAGAAAAGCTTTTTTAGATAAAGCAATACACTTTTTACGTTTTGTTCCAGAAGTATGGATGAATAAATGCCCTGTGAGTTGTTTGAAAATGTCATTATTCCAATACCTTAAATTTTCCTGTTCTGTAGGATTAATAAAAAAATAATTTTTATCATTGATCCAATTAATAGATATTGGATTGAGCTTCATATTTCCTCATTTTTATAATTCTTATCTTAACTTTTTCCAATTTTGTTTTTTAAGTAATGAATCAAAGCCAAGACCTGTTCCCACAGGAGCATAAAAATTTGAATGAAAGCAAGAAAAATCATTTTTTTCATAAAAATCCAGTGAATAATTCAATCCACAAATCTCTCTTTTTTGTGGATGAATTTTATAAAATTGGGAAGCTTTAACCCAGCATAGGCGAGCTTCTAAAGGATGGCATAAGCTATGAGTAAAGATAATTCTTTGAAACTTAGATGCTGCAAGATCCTTACATATAGATTTCAACTTATAACGTGAAGCTTTCAACACTCGAACAGTTCCATAATGAGGTTGGTTCCAATCACAGGCCAGACAAAAAACAGAGGAGGTATAAGAGAAATTTACAAAAGGGTCTTCGATGAAATCAATAAAAGGTATTAAATCTTTATTGTTATTTTCCCATTTTTTCCACTGGTTTTTTGATAATTTTTCGTTAAAATCCAATCTAAGCTGAAACTTTTTTTTGGTATTTTTAATCATGTGTTTCAGTTCTATAGTTTCTTTCTTTAATTGAGAGCCCATTTTTATTTTAAACACAAAAAAAGGCAGTTCATCTAAATTTATTGATAAATTTATGTTGGAAATAAGATAGTGATTTTGAATGGGAGGATGGCCAAATAAGAGGCTTTGGTTTTTAGATCGAGCCGTAGCATCCATATAAGCATCTTGCAAAGTTGTATGTAATAAAGCTGTTTGATAATTTTTTGGAATGATCTGTTGAAATGGCATGTCTTCTAGAATTTGAATGTAATCAGATAAATCTCCTTCTTTGAAGTTTGAAAGAGGATGAAGAGTGGTGTAACCAATTTGACCTCTTGAAAATAAAACCTTAAGTAATAATCCAGTATTTTTTTTTCGGCTCACATGTTCTGTTAGTACATAAGAATTTATCCAAATCTCTTTTATTGATTCCATAGTAATATCCTTATGTCTCTAATATTTTTGTTTATCAATGGACTTCATTATTATTTGAATAAAAAATGTCAGATTTATATACTTTATTTTATTATGTAACTATTACAAAGATTATAGATATAATACATATGATTTATGGCATATAAAATTTAACAATTTGACTGGAATATTAAACAATGCGTATAAAAGTTAGAGTTTTATGCGTATTCTTATATATAATATAATATTTTATTCAATGTTGAGCATTAATGTATTTTTGATGCTGTTCTCTTATTCAGCTTTTTCAAATACAGCAAACAAATCTCTAGAAGAATTTTCTCAAATCATTTCTTCAATCAGTCAAAACTCTTCAAAAGAGGAGTATGGAAAAGAACTTTACAAACAAGCTCTTTACTATGAACAGAATGAAAGACTGTCAATATTTATGAGATTACTTTACGAATCTGGCCATCAGAACTATGCCCCGGCTTTACATCATTTGGCTCGCATATATGAACAGGGGATGTATGGTATTAAACAAAATTTAAGGAAAGCTGTAGAACTCTATAATAAAGTCATCCGTATGAAGGAGGTGGTTGATAAAAGAGAGTTTGCTTATGCTTTGACTGCTTTAGCTCGTTTGTATGAAAGAGGAGGAAAAGGTGTTAAAAGGAACTTTGATAGATCTATTAGGCTCTACCACGAGGCTGGTGAGCTAGGTCATGCTCCTGCACTAACTGCCTTGGCTTATTTGTATAAATATGGAAAAGGCGTTGAAAAAAATATGGATGAATCTATCAGACTTTATCGTCAAGCTAGTGAAAAAGGATATGCTCCAGCTTTACATACCTTAGCGTACTTCTATGCCAGAGGGATACATTTGGAAGAAAATTTAAACGAAGCTATAAATTTATATCGTCAAGCTAGTCAACGAAGCTATGCTCCGTCCCTAATTGCTTTGGCTGATTTGTACCTATCTGGAAAAGGTGTTGAACGAAATATTAAAACAGCTTTAGAGTTTTACACTAAAGCCAGCCAGCTGGGTTATGTGCTTGCTACACTAAAGTTAGCTCGATTATACGAAGGGAAAAAAGAGGTTTCACGGAATCTGAATACAGCTGTTGATCTATATAATCAGATCATCAGTAATAATGAATCGACTAGTAGAAAACAACTTGTTATCGCTCTTAATGCTTTAGGTCATATATATAGAATAGGAGGAGATGGGATTGAACAGGATATAAATAGAGCAGTAAAATTGTTTCATAAGGCCGGTCAGTTGGGTTATGTTCCTGCGCTGACTAGTTTGGCTTACTTATATAAAAAAGGAGGAGATGGGATTGAACAAGATGTTCATAAAGCTATGGAGTTATTTCGTGAAGCTAGTGAGCTAGGTTATACTCCATCTCGACTTGATCTGGCATATATTTATGCTAATGGGGAGGAGGAAATTCCTATTGATTATCTTGAAGCTAAAAAGTGGATTGATTTAGTAACAAGTGAAACAGTATCAAGTTTATCTCCTGTGCGTCTGGAATTTGCTAACAAATTAAAGAAAATGATCTATGAACATTTATATTTAAATAAAGAAAGCACACCATTTTCTCCTCTAAGAAGACAATTACAGGTTGTAAAACAACTTTGTGGGAATGTTTTTAAAGGATAGAAGGTTTAGTTTTATGCATATTTTTTTATTAAGAACAACCTCTTATTTATTCTTTGTTGTTACCTTATTTGTTGTGTTCTTTTCTTATGCGAATTTACCTATTGTCAGTTCAATTCAAGAGCAAGTTCGTATTGAACAGCTTATATTTGCCATTAAAGAGGAATCTTCGAAAGAGGAATATGGAAAACGGCTTTATGAACAGGCTATTTATTATAAGAAAGATAAAAAAGGTCTTAAAAGAAATTTACCTATATTTATTGCATTACTTTACGAATCTAGTCGACAACAATACCTTCCTGCTTTGATTGCTCTGGCCCATTTATATGAACATGGAACAATTATTAAAAAGAATGTAAGCAAAGCTTTACAACTTTATAATCAAGCTATTCAATTGGATTATACACCTGCACTAACTGCATTAGCTCACTTATACGAGCATGGACGAGGTGTTGAGAATAATTTAAGTGAAGCTGTTAAACTCTATCGTCAAGCTGTGCAACGAGGTCATGTACCTGCTATGACCGCATTGGCTTATTTATATGAGCATGGACGAGGTGTTAACAGAGATTTAAACAAAGCTGTTAAACTCTATCGTCAAGCTGTGCAACGAGGTCATGCCCCTGCTGTGACTGCATTGGCTTACTTATATGAGCATGGACGAGGTGTTAACAGAGATTTAAACAAAGCTGTCGAATTACTTCATCGAGCTATTGATCTAGGTCATGTACCTGCTTTATCTTCTTTAGCTCGACTCTATGAGACAGGAACAGGTGTTGAAAAAAATCCGGAGACAGCTTTAAAATTTTACAATAAAGCCAGCCAGAAAGGTTTTATTCCTGCTAAGTTAGCTTTAGCTCAATTACATACCAGAGATGATATCAGGGGTATTGAACAAAATGCTGAAAAAGCAGTAGAGTTGTATAAAGAAATAATAAGTAAAGGAAAAATAACTGGTAAAAAAGATTTTGTTTATGCTCTTGTTTTCTTAGCTCGTCTCTATGAACATGGAGCGAAAGGTGTTCCACAAGATTTTGATAAAGCTATCAAATTATTTCATCAAGCTGTTGAATTAGATCATATTCCTGCCATAACTGCTTTAGCTTACTTGTATGAACATGGAAGGGGTGTGCCGCAGGATCTGGAAAAAGCTGTCGAACTATTCCATCGAGCTATTAATCTAGGTCATGTGCCTGCCATGACTGCATTAGCCTATTTGTATGAGCATGGTAAAGGTGTTCGGCAAGATCTGAAAAAAGCTTTTGAACTCTATCATCGGGCTAGCAAGCAAGGATATGCCATAGCTCAATCCAATCTAGCTCATATCTATGCTAATGGTTATGAAGGAATTCCTGTTGATTATGTTGAAGCTAAAAAATGGATTGATTTGGCAACAAGCGGAAACTTATCAAATTTATCTATTGCTCACCAACAATCTATTATGGATTTAAAGAGATTTATATATTTGAATTTTAATAATATTACCTCTACTCCAAAAAGGAGGTATTTAGGACATATTACACGTGTCAATTCAAAAGATACATCCACCAGGAGAAATTGTGAAGGTGTTATGGGACATTTAAAGACAACTCATTAAATAACTCTTCCTATTCTGGTAAAATATTCTTTCTATTATCTAAGAATCCAACCTAAGGAGAGAGCAATGGAGAAGAAAAGTTGGCTGATGGAACTTAAAGCGAGAAAGGTATTATATTTTCGAGAAGGTTTTTCTTGAAATACTTTTTTAGTTATATACACATGTAAGGGGGAAACTAATAGTGGAAGTACTCCAGCCATAAAATAAGGGCTTGCAAATATCCAATAGACGCCTAAAATGTATGAACAAATAATGCAGATCAACCACTGAATCAGTCCAAAACTTCTGCCTTTTCTCACAACCCAAGTTCTCTTACCACTTTTTTGATCTTCATCGTGATCTCTCAAATGATTGATCAACAACAAGCTGATAGATAAGAAACCCATTTGAGATCCTGCAATTAAAATAGCATCTATTTCTTGAATAAAATCAGAATGAAGATGAAAGAAAGAAGTTGCAGAAGAAAGTTGAGCATTATTCAAATAACAAATTCCGCTGACTGCCAATACACCAAAAAATAAAAAAACAAATATTTCAGAAAGCCCGCGATCTGCTAATGCAATGGGAGGAGCAGAATAAAAATAAGTTGTTCCTATAGCTATAAATCCAATAAAAAATATAAAGAAACCTCCTGTTATCACAAAATAAATACCTAAACAGGATGCTAAAAATAAAATGAAATAAGAAATGTATAATAAAGAAGATGCCTGAATTCTTTGGGACTGTACCATCCTGGGAGGTCCTAATCTTTCTGTTGTATCTCTATTTCGTTTAAAATCTAAAGCATCATTAAAGTAGTTCACTGCTATTTGTAAAAGTACTATGCAGATTAAAATAATGACATTCAAAGTGATTTGTATTTGTTCCCATAGGGCTATACTTAAAGTCCAGCCTGTAAGCCAAACAGATACTGCAACCATAAGAGTTTTAGGTCGAGTAGCTAGAAAGTAACTTTTAAGGGTGTCTATTTTATTTTTCATCATTGGGTTCTAATTGAATTTGGCAGGAAAAATTTAAGGTTGAGTATTTGATAAAGCATTTTTTTGGCTAAAAAGCATAGAATCTTCTATTTCTTCACTTAAAGAAGATTCTTCTTCTATATCTTCTTTGAAAGATGCAATTTGTTCAGAGAATACAATGACGTGCTTTTCTCCTTCTTCAATGACTTCTGGTGAGACTCTTGGGATAAGTTTTTCCAGTTTATATCGAGAGACTTCGTTGCCATTACCAGCTGAGATTTTATGCCAGGCATAGGCTTTGCTTAAATCCATGGGCACACCTAAACCTCTTTCATAATAACTGGCTAAGAAAGATTGTGCGTTTGCATCTCCACTGAAAGATTCAAAATGAAAATTTGTAACATTTTCTATTAACCCCTGGTTTACAGGACGTTCTGTATTAAAATTAATTCGGTACTCCCAGTGATGATAATAATAAGGGCATGGTGCAAATCTTCTGATATGAAAATTGGGATAACGACATAAAACACCTGTGGAATAATACCTACCACCTCTATAAAAATAAACAGGGGTTCTATCTATTCCATTCTCTTCGAAATAGCTTTCTTCTGCAGATACTAAACAAAAGGGAAAGAGCAATAAAAGAAGGATATATTTCATTCTACTCTCCTTATTTTCTTAGGATGTTACTATATTTTCGTTCAATTTACAAAGAGGATTTATAAGTATAAATAAAAAATGCTTATTAATTCTGTTGAAGTGAAGAGGATGTAACAAAATAAGTATTGAAGTACATACCTCATGTAAATTTTTCTCATTTATAATGGTTTGTATTTTTTCTAAAAAGAACAGTTTAAGGATAACGTGGAAATTTTGAAAAATCAGGAGACCTTTTTTCTAAAAAGGCTTTATGACCTTCTTTAGCTTCTTCACTCAGATAATAAAGAAGGGTGGCGTTGCCCGCTAAGTCCAAGAGTCCCATCTGTCCATCGCAGTCTGCATTCAAAGCTGTTTTCAGGCAACGAAGAGCTAAAGGAGAATGTTTTAAAATTTCCCTACACCATTTTAATGTTTCCTTTTCCAATTGTTCATAAGGCACCACATGATTAACTAATCCCATCTTTAAGGCTTCCTGGGCTGTATATTGACGGCAAAGATACCAAATCTCACGAGCTTTTTTTTGACCTACAATACGAGCTAAATAGCTACTTCCTAGGCCTCCATCAAAGGATCCTACACGAGGTCCTGTTTGCCCAAAAACTGCGTTTTCTGAAGCAATAGTCAAATCACAAATTACGTGCAGAACATGTCCCCCTCCAATTGCAAATCCGGATACCATTGCAATTACGGGTTTTGGCAAACTTCGAATTTGCTTATGTACATCTAATATATTTAAGCGGGCTTTTCCCTGGTCGTCCTTGTAACCGCCTTCTCCACGTACTTTTTGATCCCCTCCTGCACAAAAAGCTTCTTTTCCCTGTCCTGTTAAAATAACAACTCCAATAGAAGAATCATCTCTGCATTGATCAAAAGCTTGTTTGAGTTCTGTCACGGTTTGGGGGCGAAAGGCATTTCGCACCTCTGGACGGCAAATGGTAATTTTTCCTATACCATCTTCGGTTTTTTCGAATGAAATATCTTGATACTTTTTAGGTGATTTCCAGATTTTCATATATTGTATTGCAGACGAATTTGAGTGTAATCTTTTAATAAATCTCTTTTAAATAAAGCGGATAATAAGGGGATAGCAATAAAACCGGTTAGTACGATAATTAAACCCCTTAAAGTAAAGCGAAGAGCAGAGCCTTCTTCCCACATGAGATTGTATCTTTCTTCCCCCAGAGTGCCGCCAATTATAGATCGGCAAATAATTGTATAAAGCTGGTGAAATAAACCAAAACCATAAATCATAAGAAATGGAGAAGGAACAGCTTGAGCGTTGAATAAAGCTCCCACCATAGCCCAAGCAATTAAATACAAGCCACAAGTAAAAGCGAAATCTACTTTCATGACCTGCCAGGGGGGGAGGTTTATGGCATTTAAAGGGGACTTTTCATCACGTAAAATACGAACTTCATGTTTATTTTGAGTTTTTCCTATAACAGGAGTTTGTTGTTTAACCGGATCTGAATATTTTTTTGGTTTTTGAAAAGAATCTAAAATAGGGCGTTCCAATCTCTCAGTGAGCTGTTCATAAAACTGCGGGGAGGATTGGTCTAAATCATGAAACAAGTCAGCAGAATTTGAGGATAACAAATGATCTTCATCTTTATCTTCATAATAGGAGGAAGATTTAGGAGCATCTTGGTAGAATCCTACCCCCGTATGAACGGCTTTAAATAGAATATCTTCAAATTCATTCATGGTTTACTGTGTATTGTAAAATACCTAAAATAGTCAAAGAAGATTGTTCCATTCAGTACAAATATTTTAGATTTTATAAATTTGCACTTTGAATAGATTTAGGTTCTTTTTCAATAGATGGACTGTTTAAATTTTTCTTCATATTCTCTAAAATTTCTTGTCTAAAAATTTTAGTTTCTTTTGGGGCATCAATTCCCAAGCGAACTTGACATCCCTTGATATTAACTACCTGTATTTTGATAGAATCACCAATTAAAATGGAATCTCCTATTTTTCGAGTTAAAACCAACATAAGACCCCCTCCTAGTACTCAACTTTGGTCTCAAAAATCACACTACTAGGCGTCAAATTAGTTTTAAAGGAACATGATGTCAAGAACTCTACAAAACATATGCAGTTTACTCCCTTAGGTGTAAAGATCATCCAAGAATATTGTATAAATTATAGTCAATGAGCATTTTTTTATTGTCGTTTATTTCACTTAGTTTAAGAATTTCTTCTGTTTTTGGTTTATTTGAGCATATTGAAATTAGATGTTTCTATAAATTGAGAAGTGCATATTCTTTATACAGCGCATAATTAAATATAGTATCGTTTTAAGACACTTCACTCAGAAAATCAATTTGATGTTCATTGGTTTTCAACCATTTTTCTGCCTTTGTATAAGTGGGATAATGACATTTTACGTACTGCCAAAAATGTTTTGAGTGTTCCAAGTATTTCAAATGTACCAGTTCATGAATGACTACATAATCCATTACAAAATGAGGAGAAGCCACCAGAGTCCAATTTAAACTAATATGGCTGTTTTCTGAACAACTGCCAAATAAGGATTTTTGAGCGCGAAAAGAAATCTTAGAGGGGTACAGGTTCATTTGTTTGGAGTAAAACTGGATTTTTTGTTTTAAGATACACTCCCCTTGATATTTATAAAATCTTTGGAGGGCCTGAATAATGTTTTTTGATTCTATATGTTGGGGCCAATAGATTTGAATTTCTTGACCTTGAATTGTTACAAATAAATTATTTGTGTTACGAATAATACGAAGTATTTTTTGTTCTCCACAAAAAGGGAAAAACTCACCTGATAGGAGGTACTTTTTAGAGGTAGATTTTCGTACTTTTATATGGTGTGAGAGTTGTTTTTCAATCCATTTTTGATGCTCATCAATAAAAGTGCAGATCTGTTTGATAGAGGTGCTTTTTCCACAACTGACACGTATAGAACCTGCTTTTGTAATATTTAGGTAAAGTATTTTTTGTCTGGAGTTTCGAACCAGATGTAAGATGAAATTTTTATAATAAAATTCTTTATCAGATCCAAGAGGTTTGGAAAAGAAGTGCATCTGTTCCATAATTGTTTTATTGAAACATATTCAAAGGTTAAAAAAAGAAATATTTGAGTTTTGGTTCAAATATATCTATGATCGATTTAAAGAAAAGCCCTTAGTCGGGTTTCAACAGGAAGAGAGGCTTCATTTGTCTTATATGGTTTTGAGTTTAAAGTGGAGACCTCAAACCTTTTCCGAATTAGAGGGACAAAAACCTATACAGCAAATTTTAACTCATGCTGTTAAGTCCGATTCTCTTCACCCTGCTTTAATTTTTGCTGGTTCTAAAGGAACTGGTAAAACTTCCACAGCTCGTATTTTAGCAAAAGCTCTAAGGTGTGAAAATAGAATAACTCATGAACCGTGTAATAAGTGTCCATCTTGTATAGCTATACAAGACGGATCAGATATGGATGTGATTGAAATTGATGGAGCCAGTAATAATGGTGTAGATGCTATTCGACACTTAAGAGACTCTGTTCAATATCTTCCTTCCAGTGGATCTAAAAGAATTTATATCATTGATGAAGTGCATATGCTGTCTCAAAGTGCTTTTAATGCTTTACTTAAAACTTTAGAAGAGCCTCCCTCGCATGTTACTTTTATTATGGCGACCACTGAACTTAGAAAAATTCCATCCACTGTGATTTCACGCTGTCAAATTTTTAACTTTCGACCCATCGCACCTCCTATTATTCAAAAAAGATTAAGAGTGATTTGTAAAGCTGAAAATATTCAAATTGATGATGAAGCTTTATGGCTTATTGTAGAGCAGTCAGAACAATCTATGAGGAATGCCCAGGTGTTATTGGATCAAATGGCCTGTTTTGGTAATAAGAAAATTTCAAGTCATATGATTATTGATGCTCTAGGTTTAAGCCATCGTTCTTTATTAAATTCTGTACTCAAAGCTCTTATCCAGAAGCAGAGTGATCATATTTTATCTATTATGGATGATTTGGTATTGGTGGATCCTCAAATATTTTTAAACAATTTACTTGTTCAAATTCGAAATGTGTTGATGATTAAATTAGTTGAACATCCTTCTTGGCTTTTTTTGATGGAATCAGAAAAAAAACTTTTGAAAGAGATGGCTCAAGATATTTCCGCCGAGGAAATCCATTTTTTATTTGATATGGCTCTTAAAGGCAGGGAAGACTTAACAAGGAGTTTTGACCCTCATATTACATTGGAAATGATTTTGCTTAGAATGAGTCAGGCTCCTCAGATAGAGGAGATCTTATCCAGAGATATTAAAACAGATAAATCAACTACTTCCAGACACGTTCCTTTAAAAAAAGATTCAAAGAAAGATATAAAATCTCATGAAAATATTAAAGAAACCTCTGAGTCTGTTTCAGATGTAAAAAGGCAAGAGATGGTTTCTAAGCAATGGGCTGGTTTTATTCAGTTTATTACGAAAAAGAATTCACATTTTTCATCTCAAGTGAAGAGATTTGTTGTTTGTAATTCGAGTTCTCAGAAAATCATACTGGGGTATCCTTCCTCTGCTTTATTTCTTAAAGAAAAAATAAAAGATAAATCTTTTCGACAAACTTTGGAAAAGTATGCCTTTGAGTTCTTTGGAGAAACAATAAAGTTTAGTTTTATTTTGGATGATTCTCTTTCTTTATCTGCCAATGAATCTGAAAAAAAGAAAAAACTTTTAAAGGAAACGGAATCTCATCCTGTAGCTCAAAAAATTGCAAACTTATTTCAGGCACAGGTGTTGTCTGTAGATAAACATACTCCATCGAAATAGGTATCTATGTCATTTTCAATACGTTCTCTACAAAAACTTCTTTATGAAATACAAAAGTGGCCTGGCATTGGCCCTAGAAGCGCTCAAAAATTAATTATCCATCTATTGAAACGGAAAGAACAGGATGTGCCCTTATTGATTCAGGCTTTAGAAAATATTCTAACTGATATTAAAAGATGTCCTAGGTGTTTTGGATGGATGGAAGGGACTCATCTTTGTTCCATTTGTCAGAATACTTCTCGAGATCAAAGCTCTCTTTGTGTAGTGGAAAACCCATTTGATATTTTTAGAATTGAACGTTCGCAAGTTTTTCATGGATATTATCATGTGCTTCATGGATTTGTTTCTCCATTAAATAATGTGACTCCTGAAGATTTAACTATACATGCTCTAATGGAAAAAATAGATCAAAATCCCATCAAAGAATTAATTTTGGCTTTAGATACTAACTTGGAGGGAGATACCACATCACTTTATCTTGTGAATAAACTAAAACCTTTACAGATTAAAATTTCGAAATTAGCATCGGGAATTCCTTTAGGAAGTCCTTTGGATTTTATTGATGATCAAACTTTAACTCAAGCTATAGAAAACAGAATTGAGGTATAATGTCATTTATTAACTATAATTCGAAAGAGATTTATTGTAAGATTATTTATGCGGGTCCTCCTAAATCTGGTAAAACTACCAATATTCAATGGCTTTATAAGAAGACTGCTGAGCAAAGTGAAAACTCTGAGTTATTACATTTACCTTTAGAATCGTCGCCAACAGTGCTGTTTGACTTTTTGCCTTTGAGTATTGGCAAAGTTCGTGATTTTTCCACTCGTCTGCATCTTTATACAATTCCTGGTGAGGAGCTTTTTAAATCAACAGGAAAAGTTATTCTTAAAGGCTTGGATGGGATTGTTTTTGTTGCTGATTCCAATCCTTCACGTATGGAAAAAAATACAGAATCTTTGAATCAACTCAAATTACAGCTAGAAGATGAGGGTTATGAACTTAAAAAAACACCCTTGGTCATTCAGTATAATAAAAGAGATTTAAGCACAGCAGAGCCTCTATTTCGATTAAAGCAAGCTTTAAATTATTATAACTCTCCGGATGTTGAAGCTATTGCTGTAAATGGCAAAGGGGTTTTTGACACGTTAAAAATTATTTCCAGATTAGTCTTAACTGTTTTAAAGGGCGGAGAGCTCCAGTAAGTGTATGGATTTTTTATATAAAATTCCATAAATTATGCTATGGTTTTATAATTAACGTTCCGATTGAAATAAAATAAAGGAATTCTATGCTTGTCTCGTTTTTTCAATATTTTTTACCTTTCTCTTTGCTTTTAGGAACTCTTGTTTTTATTCATGAGTTGGGTCATTTTTTAGTCGCTCGTTATTTTGGAGTGCGTGTAGAGATTTTCAGTCTTGGTTTTGGTCCTAAACTTTTTAAGTTCAAAAAAGGAGATACTGTTTATTGTATTTCAATCATTCCTTTAGGCGGATATGTTAAAATGTTTGGAGATAATCCTAAGCAGGTTTTAACAGAAGCAGAGCGTCCATTTGGATTCCTTTCTCAAAAAGTAGGGCCTAAAATAGCTATTGCCTTAGGCGGCCCTTTAATGAATTTATTTCTAGCCATTGTTATTTTTATGGCTTTGGGGTTTATTGGGAATAAAAAGGCCTTGCCTGTTTTGGGTGATATTTCTGTAGAGAGTACAGCTTATGAACATGGGTTTCGATCCGATGATCGTATTATGTTTGTGAATGGTCAGGAAGTTGCTTATTGGGCGGATGTGCGAAAATGGATGAAAGAAAATCCAAATAATAAACTTACATTTCAAGTGGAAAGGTCAGGAGTTTTACAAAATGTTTATGTAACTCCTCAACAAATCGAGAATACACGTATTACTGTACTAGCTAAATTTGTGGGGAAAATTGAAGGCTTAACTATTAGTTCCCGATCTGCTCATATTGGAGTCAGTCATTTGGACTCTATAGCTTATAAACAAGGTTTAAAAACTTTTGATGAAGTGAAAGAGATTAATGGAGAAAAAATTTCAAATTGGAGAGGTTTAAAAAATAAAGTTTCTCAGGTTCAATCAGGTATTCTAGACATACAAGTGCAAAGAGATTCTGAATTGTTGAATTTCAAAATTCCTGCACTTGGATCATTAAAAAGATTAGGTATTGAATCCACTGAGCTTTATCTGGATCGGGTCAAGAAAAACTCTCCGGCAGATCGATCAGGGCTTCAAAAGGAAGATCGTTTATTGGCTTGGAATGGAAGTATTTTAAATACATGGGACGATTTTTCTGAATTTATAAAAAATTATAAAGATCATCCTAAACCTTTTGAGCTTTCTATTTTAAGAGAGGGAGTGGAAAAAACATTATTAGTTCATGCAGAAAAAATGTCTACTGTACATCCTGATGGCAATATTGAAGATCGTTATATGGTGGGTGTGGCATCTGCTCAATATGCTTCTTTGCCGGAATTAGTAAATGTCAAAATGAAAAACCCTCTTAAAGCTTTAATGTATGGAATTGGAGAAACATCTAAATGGGTGGCTGTCACAGGCAAGGTTCTTTGGAAACTCATTACAGGAGATATCTCTCATCGTATTATTGGAGGGCCCTTATCTATTGCGAAAGTCGCTAAAAAATCTTTATCAGACAGTTTGGTGGAGTTTTTAGCTATCATGGCTATTATTTCTGTGAATTTATTTTTAATGAACCTCTTGCCTATTCCTGTGTTGGATGGAGGGCACCTTCTTTTGTTTACCATAGAGGGGATTAAAGGCAGTGCATTGAGCCCTCAAAAAATAGAAATCGTTCAACTATGTGGATTTGTTCTTGTGTTGTTTTTTATTGTTTTAACTCTTATTAATGATATAGGAAACTGGAACCTTATTTGGTAAAGTCTTCTTTTAATGAAATACTTGTGTATAGAAACTTCCGGACACAATCTGGGTTTTGTAGCTGTCTTTTCTGACTCAAAAAAGGAGTTTGAATACAGATGGGAAGGAAAACTGCATTCAGAGAATATCACCCGGTCTTTGAAGTCTTTAGCTCCTTATTTTAGACAATTAAATTTTATTGCAGTGGATATTGGACCTGGGAGGTTTACAGGAATTAGGGTTGCTGTGAATTTCGCTAAAACTTTGTCTTATTATTTAAAAATTCCTGTGTATCCTTGCCATTCGCTTCGTATGATAGCTGAACCTTATTTGAAAGACTTTATTCTTTGTGTCATGGAAGCTTTTGGCCAAATGTTTTACACAGCTATTTATCAAAAAAGAGATGGCTGTGTGAAAGTATTATTCAATCCCTCTGTATTGTCTTTGGCTGAGTTGGAAGACAAAATTAAAGAACCTATAACAGCAGTTGGAGATGTATTTGACAAATATGATTTTTCAGGTAGTCCAATTAAAAAATTTTTAAAACCTATCAATCAATATCATATTTCTCCTGATGTGTTTTCTCAGGTGGTGTTTCAGGAGTGGACTAAAGAAAAATTACGATCTTGGCAGGATATAGAGCCTTGCTACTTGCGTGTTCCTGGAGTTATAAAAAAATCTCAATGAATAAAAAACAACTTTCAATTACAAAAGAATTGGTAGGTCTTCGATTGGATCAGGTTCTTGCTCAATTTTTGGATTCTAGAATGCAGGCTGTGCGTTTCATTCAAGCAGGTTTAGTTCAGATGGAGGATGCTTCCAAATTAAAACCTTCCTATCGAGTGGAGCTTGGAGATATCATTACTTTAATAGAGGAAGTTGTAGAGGAAAAAGAAAATCCTTTAAAACCCTATGATTTTCCGGTTCCTATTATTTATGAAGATGACTTTTTACTGGTGGTTAATAAACCGGCAGGTTTAGTTGTGCATCCGAGTCCAGGGCATTACAATGATACCTTGGTTAATGCTTTGATTCACAAATTGAATCCAGATGTGGGTTCTTCTAATGGGCCTGGATTGCTTCATCGGTTGGATAAGGATGTCAGTGGATTGTTGGTTTTATCTAAAACACAGTCTGCTCATACTTTTTTAGCGAAACAATTTGTAAACCGGCGAATCAAACGTATCTATTGGGCCTTATGCTATAAACCTATACGTTTTGAGGCCGGGCGGGTAGAATCTTATATCAAAAGACATCCGACAGATCGAAAAAAATTTATTTCACATCCCAAAGAAGGTAAGAAATCTATTACTTTATTTAAAGTGCTTGAAAAAAAAGAATTAGCTCTTGTTGAATGCCGGCTTTTAACGGGACGAACTCATCAAGTAAGGATTCATAGTCTTGAAATCTCAAAAGGTATTGCCGGGGATGCAGTGTATGCCCATGCACAGGGAATACAACAAAGCATTAAAGATGTTCACTTGTCAAAAAAAATTCAAGCACTCAATCGTGTGGCTCTTCATGCTGTTTCTTTAAGTTTTATTCATCCGGAAACTAAAAAGGAAATGACTTTCCATGCACCTTTTCCGGATGTGCTGAAAGATTTATTGGATTATTGAGGTTTCTATGGAGTCGATTATTAAAGAAAGTAAAGTTATGGCTTATTCCTATCCAATCAGTGGAGGAAAAATAGTTTATGGCACGAAACATTTGAAACGTAGTTATTTGAGAGAGTTATTCCCACAATATCAATTTTGTTTTGTAAAGCAGGTCCATGGACGAAAGGTGACACCAGCGGATCCACATCAACTTGTAGAATCAGATGCACATTGGACAAAAGAAAAAAATCGAGCTTTAATTGTTCAAACAGCAGATTGTCTGCCCATTTTACTTAGAAGCCATAATCATATTTGTGCTGTTCATGCAGGATGGAGAGGGGTAGAGAATAAAATTGTACCGGAAGCTTTGAATATATTTTCCGACTTGTCTCATTTGGAAGTAGGAATAGGCCCTCATATTACTCAAGAGAGTTTTGTTGTTTCTAAAGATGTGGCTGATAAACTAGCAATATCATCTCCTCAAGGGAAAACTCGGGTCATTGCTATAGGTGAGCAGAAATACCGGGTTTCTTTAATAGATCTTATAAGGGATCAAATTTTACATAAAACTTCAGTAAAAGCATGGTGGAATCTTCCTATCAATACATTTTCTTCAGATTTATTTTATTCCTTTAGAAGAACTGCCGAAAAAAATATTGGACAGTCTAGTTTTATTGTCTTGGACTAAGGGATATTTAATTATGTTACAAAAATGGCTTTTAACTCTTTTAATATTAGCCTTTCTTCAGGTGATTTCCTGGAATTTATTATTTTCATATAAAAGGGAACAAATTCATTCTTCTTGGAATCCAAGACAGGATCGACTGTTATCTACAGTTGTTGGGGATATTAGCGGCAAGGGACATTATTTTAAGGTATTAAAGTTTAAAACCAGACAAGGAGTGCGTTTGGAATTTTTAAAAAGACATCCTCAGGGCATGAAAGAACTTATTAGAGAAGTTAATCTTCCAGGACCTTACAATGGATTTTTTGAGTATAGAGGTCATTCCGTACAATTAGCTATTGGAGATGTGAATGGAGATGGTGTGATGGAAGTCATGGCTCCTACATTTGATAAAAATCTAGGGGCACATTTGAATGTATATTATTACCATGAGAATCATGAGAATTTTCATCCTTTTTCACCTCAGTAAGGTCTGTTTCTGATTTAAAGAAAAGTGTATAAACTTTTGACCATAAGAACAAAAAATATTTATTGTTTATTATAAATGATTTATTTGTTTAATTGGATGATGTTTTTTGTTGCAAGATAAGACACATATTATTTTTTTATTTTAGAAATTATTAAAATCTCCGATTCAACGTTTAGAAGGATGCTTTATGATGCATACTCTAAAAGAGAACATAGAAATTTCTGAGTTTAGTTTGAGTAAAACTGCAGATGTCATTGCTGAAAGCGCTACTCTTTTTCAAATTTCTCCTCAGGGATTTTATTTGAAAATTCATCGAAAAGATCTTCCGAAAACCTTAAGATCTCATTTGAATTTAGATTCTATTTGCAATCAGGATGTAGAGATGTATTTGCCTGATATGAATTTAAATTTAGATGGAACTATCACAAAAACCCGTCATGTTGGAAAAGGTGTCTTTGAAATTTTTATTAAATTTCTAGATACTATTCCACAATATTGGTGTGATTGTCTTTTGGATGCATTGAAGTGCTACCCAGATGGAGAGTGTACTGATTTTGATTTTGTGCCTTCTTCTATAAATAAAGATCAGTCCTAAAGAAGATGATTTATCTATAGTGCTATTCGGATTTATATTACCATTTTAAATTTCTGGACTCATCTGGTTTCTTAGATCTTTATTGTCTCTTATATTGATCCGAATGATTAGGATCAGAGAAAATTTCCTGATAAATTATCTCATTGTTAGACATGGTATAAAGATAACTGTTCATAAAAAGTTTCATAGATAGTGTGTAAATTTTACATTCTGATTAGGAATTTAATTGATATATTCCATTAAACGATATACTTTTTTTAAGCTTCAAGAGAATTATAGTTCTCTAAAAGATCAGTGAACTGTTTTGAAGAGTAATTAGTAGGCTCTTGAAATATGGAGAAGTCATTTCGTATGTATAAATCTTTTTGGATTATTCTTTTATTATTAAATTCTTTTAAGTCTTACTCGATTCCTTGCCCAACAAGTTTTGATGGTGGTGGGTTTGTGGAATCTGATACAAAACTCATTGATACCGAGAGCAGTTTGTTAGCTCAAGGATTTTCAAAACGCTATGTAGATCGATTTAATGAAGCTATTCGACTGATTGGATTAAAAAAACATTGGCAAAAAATACAAGCAGATCCTGACATAAAACATCTTCCTTATTTTGCACAAAAAGTAGATGCTCATATTCAGGAGATTCAAAGAGGTATTGAAACTTCTGAATTACCGGTGTTGGAAAAACGAGCAAGATTAAGAGTTCTTAAAGCTTTAAAAAGAGAAGCACATATAGCAAAAAAAATTTATAAAGTTACTTACAATTGGTGGCATATTTTTAATGTTAGGTTAATAGCTTTAGTAACAACTCCTATTGAGGAGGCTTTCTATTTAGGTTTGTCTTTAGATCAAATAAACAGCCATCAAGTAGTTTATAGACGTGTGCAAGAGAAGAGAGGGTCTCTTCATGCTTTTCGTGGCCCATATGTTCAAATGATGGAGAAATTTCCTTCAATTGTATTGTCTCCTACAGTTGGAGACATAGGTATTATGGCTTTTAATCAGACTGTTGGTGAAAGGGTTCATTTTCTTGGAGTTTCAGGTACACACTTAGATGTGGATGGCGGTAAATTATCTCCTCCAGAAGTTTATCAACATGATATAGAGCATGCAGATTCTATTGAAGAGTATTTGCAAAATCAGGACCTATCTTTCCATGCTCAATTTAAAATTAAAATTCAAAGGTTTATTGTAGATTTCAGAGAGCCACAGGAGCTTGCTTATTATTTATTAACTCGTGAAAGAGGTAATTTAAAAGCTGATGATAATGCAATTTTTGAAAAAAGTCTTGGCCGCATGTTGGACCGTCATTATTTGGTATATTTATTGCCTGAAGTAATTAGAAATAGAGAATATGAAAGTAGAAAAGAAGCTAAAGAAGTCTTACAGATGTATTTTCGTGATATAGAAAGTAATTATAATGCTATTTCTCAGGAAATTAGAAATTCAAATTAACTTCCAAAACGTCTCTTCATGGAAGAATAGTGTGTGATGGCTTTTTTCAACTCTTCAGTGTTAAACTCAGGCCATAAAACGTTGCTGAAATAAATTTCGCTGTAGGCTGAAAACCATAAATAAAAATTAGATAAACGTTGAACTCCTCCTGTTCGAATCATTAAATCCGGAGGAGGAAATACATTGGATTCCAAGTATTGTTCAAAATCTATTTCTTTCATATTTTGAATATGTGATGCAAATAAATTTTGATCCATCTTTTTTTCTGGATTTTGATAAGATGAAAATAATTTTTTTATACCTTTTAAGATTTCTTTTTGCCCTCCATAGTTGATAGCTAAAATGAGATTTAGCCCTTGATTGTTTTTTGTTTTTTCACAGGCAGTATTAAATGCTTGTCTTAGTTTTTGAGAGAAAGGGCTGAGGTCTCCTATGATGTGCAGGCGTACTTGATTGGATAAGAGAAGGTGTAGATATTTTAAGATACTGGTAGTTAGCAATTGAGAAAGCCCTTCTATTTCATTGGAAGATCTCTTCCAATTTTCTGTACTAAAAGCAAAAAGAGTTAGATAAGAAATGTTATGATCTACACAATAGCGAATGGTTTCTTTAATAGGCTCCACTCCTTGGAAATGTCCTCTGAGAGGGGTCAGGTTTTTGTTCTGTGCCCATCTTCGATTTCCATCCATGATAATAGCAATATGTTGTAATGAAGTTTCTAACATGAACTAAATTTTAGTTAATTCTTGTTCTTTTTGAGAGCTGATTTCATCTACTTGCTTATTAAAATGATTAATTTGTTTTTGAATTTCATCTTCCGCTTGTTTACTTTCATCTTCACTAATGGCTTTGTCTTTTAATTGTTTTCTGATTTGTATATTTGTTTCTTGTCGCACTTGTCTAAGTTCAATGCGGCATTTTTCCACATCCTTTTTAAAAAGACGAATAATTTCTATTCTACGATCTTCTGTAAGTTCTGGCACTTTAAGTCGAATGGATTTACCATCATTTTGAGGAGCCATACCTAAAGAACTTTTAACAATAGCCTCTTCAATACTTTTTAAAGCTCCCTGATCCCAAGGAGATATCAGTAAGGTGCGTGCATCTGGGCAGGAAATGGAGGCAATGTGAGATAATTCGGATTGATTGCCGTAATAGGAAACACTAAGCCCGTCTAACAAAGAGGCATGAGCACGTCCTGTTCTAATTTTTTTTAACTTTTCTTTAAGTCTTTCGATGGTAGCTATCATTTTTTTTTCTGATTTTTGCTTTAATTCCTGTTGCATGTCTCCTCACTTAATTTTTGTGCCTACTTTTTCACCTTGAAGAACTCGAACAATATTTCCTTTTTTCTTAAGTTCAAAAGCAATGAGCGGCATTTTGTTGTCCATACAAAGACTGATAGATGTTGAATCAAGAAGTTTCAGCCTTTTATCCAAAACTTCTATATATTTAATTTCATCAAATTTTTTACCCCCATTGCCTGTTGAAGGGTCTTGTTCATAAATTCCATCCACTTGAGTGGCTTTCAGTACAATCTCAGCTTCAATTTCCATAGCTCTAAGGGCCGCTGTAGTATCTGTTGTGAAGTAAGGGTTGCCAGTGCCTCCGGCAAAAATCACAATGCGTCCTTTTTCCAAATGTCTTAAAGCTCGTCTTCGAATATAGGGTTCTGCAATTTCAGCAATTTGTATGGCTGTCTGCACACGGGTTTTAATATTTCTTTTTTCCAAAGCCTCTTGTAAAGCTAAAGCATTAATGCAAGTTGCAAGCATTCCCATATAGTCAGAGCTGACTCGATCCATCCATTGTTCAGCAGAGGCTCCACGAAAGATATTTCCTCCTCCAATCACAATTCCTAATTCTAAACCTAGTTTATGAGCTTCAGAAATTTCATCAGCAATTAAAGATAATGAATCAAAATCAATTCCCCTATTGGGTCCCGATAAAGCTTCTCCACTAATTTTAAGTAAGACCCTTTTGTAAATGGATTTTTTACTCAAGAGTGGCTCCTTGTTTTAGTCTCTTATGAGACATAATCAGCCTCATTCACACCTAGTTCATAGCGAACAAAACGGCGAATGACAATCTTTTCCCGAATTTGAGTTGTCAGTTCTGCTAGAGCCTCCCTAATAGTGACTTCATTTTCATCTCCACCGGGGCGTACAAAGATCTGATCCATTAAACAGACTTCTTTTCTCCATTTTTCAAGGCGGCCTTGGATAACTTTGTCTAATACTTTTTCATTTTTACCTTCTTTTAAAGCTTGTTCACGAAATAGATCTTCTTGTTTTTGTAAGAGAATTGCAGGTAAATTCTCTTCAGAAATACAACAAGGGTTCATTGCTGTAATATGCAAAGTCAGATCTTTGACAAATTTAGCAAAAGCTTCACTACGGGCAGAAAAATCTGTCTCAGTATTAACTTCAACTAATACGCCTATTCTATTGCCTGTGTGGATATAAGAAGCCACTCGTCCTTCACTGGCGTCTTTATCTGCTCTTTTTGCCATTTGAGAAAGGCCGTGTTGCTTGAGCCAATCCATTGCTTTATTGATATCTGAGTTACAGGAATTTAAAGCTTTTTTGCAATCTGAGAATCCAGCTCCTGTTTTTTTTCTTAGTTCTTTAATGTCATCTATAGAAGCTTGTGTCATTCTTGTTTTACCTTTCTTAAAAAACAAATTTTAAAAATGCCGTTTACTCTTCAGATACAGATTTATTTTCTTCTGTTTTCTCTGAACTTTCAGGTGTACTTTCTTTTTCTATCTCCATTGCAATTTCAACATCTTCTGCAGTTCCAACAGCGACTAGTTTACGGCTTCGAAATACTTGCACAACACCTGAAGCGCCTGCATTTTGTACAATATCTTTTGAAGTGTTTTTACTTTGTTGTTGAGCAGGTTCTTTTACTTCTTGATCACGGGTTTTAGATTGCCATTTTTGGTAACCTCGATCACAAGCTGTACCTACCTGTTCAACAAAAAATTGAATGGAGCGTATAGAATCATCATTGCCGGGAATGGGATATTGAATTAAATCCGGATTACAGTTGGTATCTACAATAGCTACAACGGGCAAACCTAACTTATTAGCTTCAGCAACAGCGATGTTTTCCTTATTAACATCTACTACGAAGAGGGCTTGGGGAATGTCTTTCATTTCTCTAATGCCTTCCAGGTATTCATTGAGACGACTTTGTTCTTTGTCTATTTGGCTTCTCTCTTTTTTTGAGTAGCGGTCCAAATCTCCTCTTTCTCTCATTTGATCAATTTTCTTCATACGATCAATACTCATTTTAATTGTTTGGAAATTTGTTAAAGTGCCCCCCAACCAACGTTTATTTACGTAAAATTGGTTTCTTTTCTTTGCTTCTTCTCTAATAAGGGAGGAAGCTTGTTTTTTTGTCCCAACGAACATGATATGTCCACCACTTCCTATAACCTCTTCTATAAAACCCAAAGCCTTTTGAGCCATGACCCTGGTTTTTTCAAGATTGATAATATGAATGCCTCCTTTAGGGGCATAAACATAAGGCTTCATTTTGGGATTCCAGCGATGGACTTGGTGGCCAAAATGCACTCTGGCATTCAACATATCTTCCAAACTGATTTGAGACATAAAGCACCTCTGAATAAAAGACTCTCTTCGTATCATGTCTTTTTCTGGAAGGCAAGCCTCAGTCAAGCAGGCTTTTACCAGGCCTTTACATAGGATCTCTATTTATTTGCCATTTTGTTGATGGTTTCTGTTCAATGGATTCGCAGACTTTATGCAAGTCTCCTGCAGAGGGTGATTTTAGTAAAATACGGTAACGATATTTAGAGCGTAATTTAAATATAGGCGCTGGAGCAGGTCCTAAACACTGAACATCCTTTGTTATTCGAATAGTTTTTAGGATACTTTTGCGGATGTCTTTTGCTATAGACAAGGATTCCTCTTTTTTAGAAGAACTGGTTTGAATCAAAGCCAGTCGAGTAAAAGGAGGATAATGCATTTGTTTTCGGAATTTTAATTCGTGAGCGGCCATTTTCTCGAATTCTAAATGAGCTCCTTTTTGAATAGCATAGTGGTCTGGATTGTACGTTTGGATGATAACTTTTCCAGGATTAATGCTGTGGCGTCCGGCACGTCCTCCCATTTGGGCAATTAATTGAAAACACTTTTCAGTAGAACGGAAATCTTGAGTATGTAAGGCCAGATCAGCCAATATGAAACCTACTAAGTTTAATTTAGGAAAATCAAGCCCTTTGGCAATCATTTGTGTGCCTACCAAAATA
Source organism: Bdellovibrionales bacterium (assembly GCA_965197855.1). Taxonomy (GTDB): domain Bacteria; phylum Bdellovibrionota; class Bdellovibrionia; order Bdellovibrionales; family UBA1609; genus JAPPLG01. The sequence continues at coordinate 683,755 of OZ240230.1, read as the reverse complement.
TCCGTATTTCCTGTAATCATTTGTTCGACAATAGATTGGAACTGGTTGGATGAATGAATATGATCACTGTCAGCTAGCTGTACATTGGCTTTGGGAAATATTTTTTTTATTTCAGTAAACACAGTTTCAGTTCCAACCCCTATATGAATTATATCATGTGAAGGGTGGCACTCTGCCTGGCGGGTATTGATAGAATAATTACAGTAATGACAGACTAAGTATTTATTTGAATGAAGGACTAAAGAGATATCACAATGAGGACATTTTAAATGAGATCCGCAGTAAGAACATAAAGAAAGAGAAGATTGGCCTCTTCGATTCAGAAAGAGGGCGGATTGTTCCCCTTTTTTAAGGGAATTTTGTAATTCTTGAAAAAGTTCTTCACTAAGCCAAAAAGGGAGCTTCTTGTTTTTTTGTTTCTTTAAATCCACAATCTTCATGTGAGGCATAGGATGATCATTGAATCTTTTTTTTAATTGATGGTATTGATATTTTCCTGTTTGAACTTTCTGCCAGGTTTCCAAGCTGGGTGTGGCTGAGCCTAATACAACAGGAATATTATATTTATGTCCCAGCATAATTGCGGCATCTCTGGCATGGTATTTGAGTTTTTCTTCTTGTTTAAAGTGGTTTTCATGTTCTTCATCTACAATAATGAGTGATAAATTCGGTATAGGGCAAAACAAAGCAGAACGGGCTCCCATTAAAATTCTTTTTTTTCCTTCTACAACTTGAGTCCACTCCATTTGTCTCTTTCGGGTGCTCATTGCGGAATGAATCAAGGCTGTTTGATCTGGAAAACGCGAGGAGACTCTTTGAAAGAGTTGAGGAGTTAAACTAATTTCAGGCAGGAGAAATAAAACACTTTTGTTTTTTTGAATCACGTTTTTCATCAAATCCAAATAGACCTCCGTTTTACCGGAGCCTGTCACTCCATGTAAAAGGTGTACTTTAAATGTGGATATTTTTTTTATGTCAGTTGCACATTTGTATTGTTCTTTATTTAATTGAAGCCTTTTATCTACTAAAGGTATGTGAGATTGTTTGGGTTGTGAGGGTTGTGATTTTCTTTTTTTTTGAGGAGGGTGTGGTACAAAACAAGAGGAAGCTACCAGACCTAGAGGATAAAAATAATAATGTGATAGCCAATTCAGCCACTCCATTCTGATGGAATCCAAAGGGGGAATTTCATTAAAGACTTGTGAAATTTCTTTGGATTCAAAATTAGGTTTTTTTTTATTTTGAGAGAGAACAAGGCCTATAGCTTTTCCTGATAAAAGGGGAACCTCAACAAATCTCCCTACTTCTATACAAAGTGGACTGTGATAGGTCAGAGATTGTAGAAGAGGTTTTGGAACAGCAATGTTATAATAATTCATCTGATGTTTTGATAAAATTCTTTAATCATCTCAATATCCCCATTTGAGACTTCCCATTGATTGAGTTTTAGAGAATGATTCCATTTTTGTTTAATAACCTCTACGCTGGATATCTGCATAGACACTTCTATTTCAGAGGATATATATTTTCTTTTTTTTGGAAAAGAAAGCCCCCCTGCATATATTTGGTAATTTTCGGCTGTTAAAAGAGCCCCCTTTCCCATGGAAATTTTTCGAACTACAAAGTTATCCTGTTCAATCCATAAAGCTTGATCTTTTTTTCTAAAGACATAATTCACCATACCTAAGGATCGACCTAAGCTGATTTTTTCAATCGTATTTAGCCATTGTGGGCGCATAATTTTTGAAAAAAAATAAGATTCAATATAACTTTGTTCTCTGGATTTTTTTGTTTTTCCTGACATCCACGTTTTGTAAAACTTTGTGTATATAAAATTTAATTTTAATTGAGGGTGATCCATACTGCTCACTTGTAGGTAAGCTCGGTTTGCATATTTCCACCAGGTTTCTTTCAATTGAAAAGTGTCATCCAATCTGGAACGATCTAAAAGCAAGAGGTTTTGAGAAATTTTATAATTTTTTGATCCTTGGTTTTTATCTAAACGATTTAGTATCATGTCAGGTTTTAGAATGTAGGCTTCCCCTGAAAGGCATGAAAGTCCTATAAACAGAAATATAAGATGTTGAATAATTTTCATTAAAAGCACCTGTATTATGAACACAAGAGTTGTTTATGGAATGTACGATTATTTGTATAACTAATCAAATGGTCCTGAATAATTTTATTTGGAATGCGAAAAATTGATTTTTTTTGGTTTTTATGGGAAAATTTTCTTTATTCAAGGAGTAATTGCTTTGTTTCGTTATCTTTTGTTCTATCTTTTGCTTGCTGTTTGTTTGGGGCTTTTTGCTTATTGTATTCCTTCTCTTCGTTCTGTTCAATTAAGTTCAGAAGGTGTTGGCAGTGGAGGAAGTCCTGAGTATGACGATTATAGTGAAGGTGAGGAAGAAGATCCAGAGTGCGAAGAAGGTGATGATGAAACAGAGTGTGAAGAAGATGATGATATAGATGAAATGGATATGCCTTATGATATTAGGGTGGATACAGCCTCTTATTTAACCTGTGATTCAAGAAATTTACCTGATAACACGTTTGCATTTAAATTGGAGGCTTTAAAAGATGGGGTGCTTGGTGCAGGCGTACGATTAAGAAAAAAATTTGTACAAATGGAAAAAGATGAAATTAGACAGTATCCTTATTATCGAAGTTATCCGGCTTTAATTCCTATCCCTCCCAGATGGTGGGTCCACCCTTCAAGCGAGATCCAAAATCCCATACCAAGTAGATCTCTCTCTCTTCCATCTATTGAACTAGAAGACCATTTGGATACTTTTTTGGAAAATGGAGAAAGCTTTACCAATAGGTTCGGAAGGGATCGGTTTCAACTGGGTTGGGAGGCAAATCTTAATTTAAAATTCAGTCCACATAGTATATTTCAAAGTCGTTACTTATTATTAAGTTTTTACCATTCAGGTCGAGGATCTTCTCTTTTGGGATATAGAGATCTGGAGGATCAACAAAGAGAAACAACACATGGAAGGTATTATAGAATTGATATGGAAGAAGAAGAACAGTATTACATTTTGCAAGATATTACGGAGAGGTATCCCTTAGGTAGTAGAAACTTTTCTCAAAAGGAAAACTCATGGAATTGCAATATTCGATTGCAAGTTAGAAGGCATGATAACCATAGATATCTCGGAGAAGCTCTTTCTGAAGAGCGGGGTTGTGAAGATAATGATGATGGAAATGAAGTATATGAGCTTGTCCGTCAAGTGCTTGGAGACGATTGGAATATTAACTTGGAAGAGCGTTGTATTTCTCTTAGGAATCATAGAAAGTCCTGTTATACATATACACATACTCCACTTCGAGCAAGTATGGCTACGAATCAAGGTAAGGGAAGAGTGGATTATTCAGGGGACTGCACTGGAAGAGAGATCATCAAGCTTTGCCCTCATTATTTATCTATTTGTACTCGTTAGGAAAATAATTTAAAAGGTTCGTATGAAGGTTTTTGTACTTTTATACGTTTTTTGTTTCATCTCGTTAGTTTATAGTTTGCCTTTGCCTCTATCTTCTTCTTTAGGAGATTCTGGTCGGGCGGGATATGGTTCTGCGGATTATCATATTTTGAATGCGGCTACTATATTACATGGAAAACCTTATCAGGTTTCAGGGTTTTACTTTTTTAAGGGGAAAGAAAAAATTTATGGAGGATCCCTTTCAAACAGCAAAGATTTACCTATAGGTTTTACATGGATTCGAACAAGTCCAGAAAACAACTATCAAGTTTTTTCTATAGCCGGCAAATTGTCACAACAATTTTTGATGGGGATAGCTATCCACCGCTATTCAGAAAATAATGATTTTTTTCCTCATTTAGGTATTTTATATAAACCTATTGCAAAATTGACTCTTGGATTTACCGGAGATCTTATAAACAGCCGCATGACATACGGAATGGGAGCTCGTTTTGCTTTTAAAGAATCCTTTTTAATTCAAGGAGATATTGTTTATGATCAAGATATTTTCTCCTTTGGAGGGGGCGTGGAGTTTATTACAGAAAATCAATTTTCTCTTCGCTTAGGGCAGGTTTGGCCCAATCCTTCTTTTCGAATTGGGGTTAGTTTTAACGGATATCCTATAAAGTTGGATTATACTTGGATTCAAAAACAAGGACATACCATTGGGTTTCGTATTGAAGCCAACTAAGCTTTGTTTGAATTTTTTCTGTCAATTTGTATAGAATAAGAGGGTTCTTTGATGTGGATTAAATTTTTGTTTGGATTTTTCTCAATTTGTTCTTTAATTTTTGTAAAATAATTAAATCTTCCTGTCCACAGATTTTCATTTGTATTTTTCATTAATTTTTTTTCCTGACAAGTCAGAATTAAAGTTTTTTTAGCCCGAGTCATTGCTACATAGAGAAGTCGATCTTGCTCTAGCAGATGAGCTGTCTTTTTATTGTCCTTCCATAATTTTTGTTGAACAGAATGAAGGGCTTCTTTATTTTTATTATAAATAGAGAACCCCCATCTTTGAGTTTGAGGAGATACAACAAGTCGATCAGAATCTGGAGGTATTAAAGGGCTATCAATACTTGGAATGATAACATGTTCAAATTCCAATCCTTTAGATTGATGGATAGTCATTAATTGGATAAAATTAAATAGAGGCGAAGATATGCCTGCCTCATCTACACCGTATGTTTTAAATTGGTTGAGTTTTTCTTCTATAAATTGATAATATTTAAAATTAATATTTTGTTCTTTTGTTTTCATTTCTATAAGTAGATTCCATAAATTATTTTCTTGTTCTCCAGTTGGGTCTTGATAATAACAAAGGTCAATAGCAAGGTAATCTTCTAAAAAGGAAGAGAAAGCTTCAGAGAGGCCCTCTTTTTTGCTTTTTTCAATCAAAGTATTTAAGGCTTTAAGTGTTGGATGAGATTTTATTTTTTGATTAAGAATGGCCCATAAAGGTTGATTTTTTTTAGAGTGTAAAGCAATTTCCCAATCAGGGATATAAAAGTATGGAGTTCTTAAAAGTCCAATAAGATTCATATTATCCAATGGATTGATTAGGAATTTTAAAAAGAAAAGCGCGTCAATAATTTCTCTTCTTAGGATGCTTTGAGAATGCATTTGGACTGGTAGTTTCAATTTTTTTAAAAAGTGTCCTGTATCTATAACATCCTGATTAGTTTTAAGTAGAATGCATATATTTCCTGGAGAGATGGTTTTTAAAAGTTGGTTGAGTTTTTGAGCTAAGACAGTTTTTTCATCTTTTTTATTTGCGTAAATAAGAAATTGTACAGTGTTTTCTAATATTTGGGAGTCTTCATTTCTGTAATCCATCTGATGAAAATCTTTTTTAAAGAAATCATTAAAAAATTCAATAAGAGTGGAGTGGGATCTAAAGTTTTTACTTTTTCTTTCCAGTGTGCCTTGAGATTTTGTTTTTTCTATTCTTCTTATAAAGACGTTTGGGTCTGCTCTTCTAAATAAATAAATGCTTTGTTGGGGATCCCCTACCACCCAGACTCGTTTGGCATGTTGGGTAAAAGAGTTTAGTATTTCCTCTTGAACGGGATTGATATCCTGGTATTCATCAATAAACCAAGCCTGCCACTCTTTAGAAAAAGCAGATACAGTATGTTTTTGTTTCTGTATTATTTGTAAAGTTTTATTTTCCAAATCTTCAATTTGAATAAAACCTTTTTTTTCCTTAAACTCTGCCCATTGGGTATGGAAGTTTTGAACCAGTTTTTGTAAAAGAAGGTAAGAAACTTCCAAGTCTTTAAAGTTTTTGGGGTGACATGTTGTAAATAGTTTTTCGAGAAAAAGAGCATCTGTTTTACTAGAAAGTTCCTTTTTTTGTTTTATACATTCTTCCTGAATACTATCTAAATTTGAGAAATCTATTGGAAGCTCTTTTTGAGTGATTTTTTTAAATATTTTTAACCATTGTTCTTGCATTTCCTGTTTGGATAAGGGTTTGAAGCGGATGAGATCTTCTTTGTGCTGTAATATAAGTTTTAAAATTTCATGGTATTTGTAATGTTCAAGGAGTGGAATATAAGATGCATCTGATTCAAAAATATCTCTCAAGACAGAACGTGCAGCAGATACGATTTGTCTGTCATTGATAACATGAGAAAAAGAAGACCAGTGAGGATGGTATTTTTTTAAAAAATAATAAAGTATTCCATGAAGAGTGGAGACAAAAATTTGAGAAGTATCTGAAACAGCATTCACTAATTCCCAGTTTTTTTCTTTGATGGCATATTTCATAATTCTTTCTTTAACTTCTCCGGTGGCTTTACGAGTGAATGTAGTAATTACAATACGTGGTGGTTTTTGCTTGGACTGCTCCATGGACTGAACAACTTGTTTAATCAAATGAGTGGTTTTACCTGCTCCAGCAACTGCTTGCAGAGTGTAATGTTTCAATTGAGGTGGGGGGCTCGACATATATTTCTCCAATAACAATCTTTACATATTTTTCGATCAAATGGCTCTGCTTGAAAAATATTTTCTTTGAGATTTAAAATATTCTTTTGTACGGATTTATTTATGTTTTTTAGAATAATGTCTTTTTTACTTGGGTCTATTGCGAGTCGGGAAGAATGTGCTATTTTTTTTAATTCAGAGTCTTTGGATATAAAACCTTTCCATTTAAAATCTCTATAAGACAGGTAGAGGGCGGCGGATACATCCTCTTGATTTTTTATTAAAGAAACTGCTCCAATATAAAGAGGCATTTGAAAATCCAGATTTTTTTCCCAATAAGATATGTTTACATTGGATGTTAATGAAGATTTATAATCAATAATAAGGTATTCATCCTGAAAACAGTCAATACGATCTATTCTCCCTTCAATCAAAATATCTCCTTTTGAATCTAGTTTTTCTTTTTCCAGATTCCAATAAACTTTAAATACCCATTCTGTATCTGTGGTTTTAATACCTCTTAATAATTGAGTTATCGTTTTTTCATGTTCTATAAATTGAAAGGATTTTTTGAGAAATTGTTCTGAATAAGACTGCCACATTTCATCACTTAAGATATGAAATTTGGATTTTATAGATTGAAGCCAATTTAAAATACCTTCTTTATTTTGAATATTGTTTTTTTTAATTTGATGGAAAAGTTCATGTATAATTTGGCCATAGTCCTTATAATCTAAATCCATATCCTGGTAAGAGATATCTTTAAGATGGAAAATATTTTTAGATAAAAAAATAAAAGGACAAGAAGCATAGTCTTTAATTGTGGAGGGAGAGAGACGTTCAATTGGAGTCCTCTGATCTGAAGGCCATTGGATTTCCTGATTAAGGATGTGTTCTATTTGAGAAGCGGAACATATAGAAGAGTTTTTTGTAATTTCTTTTAGAGATTTTTGTTGAAAGGCCGTCCACATTGTTTGGGCTGGTTTGCTTACTTTTGTTTGAGAATTTGTCTCAGTATTTTCCAAGAGCCAAATCCTTGAAGGAGTTAGGTTTTTTCCATCAAAACTGGTTTCACTGTAGCTGAGGGTGACAGATCCGTTAAATGAATTTAAGAAATGAACAATTTCGTATTCTCTTTGATTGGGATCCAAAGTTAAACAATGAAAACCTAAATCCTGTAAGATTTTTTTGCTTTCCTGTTCACTAAGGAAGGTATGAGATGAATAGTGGCAGGAATTATGATCCAAGCCCATTATAAACACCTGTTTTGCGCGAAGGCTTGTTATTGCATTGACACTTAATAATTCAACACCTTGACTTTGTGTATTTGGAATATGAAATTCTTCTTGAATGATCTCATTTTCTAAAATCTCCAGCCAATCTTCAATAGAGACCTTTTTGGATGTATTTTTTGATGAAGAGATTCGATGTAAGATCTTATTTAAACACTCATTTAATTTTGGGTTTGGTTGAGATTTGGTAATTGCATTCCAAAAATGATCAATCCAATCTACAAACTCATCTACAAGCAGAAATTTTCTTGGTTTATTTTGTGTTAAATAGGGAAAATCTTTTATATCTTTATCTCGATCACAGTAGTAATATTTTGACTGCATTTGTAATATGTCTGTCGTATTTTGATGGAGATTGAGGATAGCTGTCATATTTTCAAAAGAAATTTTTCCGGAGTAAAAATGAAGAATAGAAAGCCATTTCTGTATTTGAGGGAAAGAAAGTAAGGACACTCTCATTCCTTTTTTCAATGGGATATTTTCTTTTTTAAGATAGCTTTTTAGGCAAGGCCAATACAATTCAATGTCAGGTGCAATGACTGCTAACTCAGAGGGCTTACATCCATTTTTTAGAGAGAAGTTTAATTGTTCGGTTACAAAGCGAACTTCTTCCAGCATTGTTTGAAATTTTCTAACTTGTTTATGATGAAAATTCTTTTTGTGGGGTATTTCTGATTTTTTCTCATAAGGTCCCTCAATGAGGGAGTAAATATAATGAGATTTGGAATATAAGGGATTATTGAGTTTAGGAGGCAGAAGTAATGTCACATCTTGTATGGAGCTTAAGGTGGATATAACCCCGGCTTCCACTGAATCTATTGAAAAACTCAAATCAATAATTAAAGGATTGTTCCAATTTTTTAAAGGTTGGTCAATAAGGAGGTACTTTGTTAATGATTTTTCAATCAGTTTATTTTTTTTTAGTTCTTCCCAGAACTCTTTGGTAGGTTTGTACCAGTGAATCCATCCTGCTTTCTTTGAAGATTGTTTCATCCACATTTCAAAGGAATCTTCTCCTTCCGGATGAGTTAGAAATGGAAGAAAAGTGTGTAAACTATGTAGAATTTTTTGATGACTGGGAATATTTTTTAACCATGAGTGGTTTGTTTGTTTAATATAGATTTTAAAAAGCAGTGCAAGTTGGGATGAGGAAATAATTTGGTGATCGGGGTTGTTGGACTTAAAGAGTTCACAGTAAAAATCAGAGGCTCTTTTTATAAAGTCTGTTTGAAGTTGAGGGTTTTCTTTTAGAAAAAAATTTTGAAATTGAATTTTAGATTTAATATCGGAAACAATATAAAAACCTTTTTTTGAAACAGCTGTCAAATAGGGTATTCGGTCTTCAAACGTTGAAATTTCTATTTTTTTAAGCACGAAAGGCCTCTTTTGTTAAAGAAAGTTTTTTAAATATATCTGATGCTTTTTGCTCCAAGTCTTTTAAAGTGCCATTATTTTCAACCACTATATCCGATCTTTCAATTTTTTTTTCTGGATCTTCTTGAGCATCCATACGCATTTGTGCTTCTTTTTGTGAAAGGTGCATCTTCTTTATGATTCTCTCCTTCTGTGATTTTTTGGAACAAGTCACTAAAATAATTAAATCAAAATAAGATGATGAGTTTGTTTCAAATAATAATGGGATCTCATAAAAAATATGAGAATACTTTTTTATTTTTTTTTCTTCTTTTAAAATACATTCAAAAATATAAGGGTGTACAATAGATTCAAATTGCTGTTTCAGATTAAAGTTGGGAAAAATTTTCTGTGCAATCTCTTTGGGCTCTAAATTTTCATTAGGTTCCTTATGAAAAAGTTTCAACAAAGATGGATAAAGAGGTGAGTTCTTGGACAGAGCTTTTCGAGCTTGTTTGTCTGCTGAAATGATAGGAGATCCCCAATTTTCAAAAAACTGGCACAAACTGGATTTTCCAGTTCCTATACCTCCAGTAATAGCAATTTTTATCATTATTTACCTTTTTCAGTAACCTTTCGATATCTCTTGGTTAAATATAAGCTATTTTTCACTTGAGTTCACTATATAGACTCAATTTTCTCCTTCAGAAAGCCGATCTTTTAACTGACTTTACTTAAACTTTTTTAGAGGGTTTTCTTTATTATGCTTGCTCCTTTTGAATTTGAAAAATTTGGTAAATATATTTTAGTTAAAAAAATAGCTATTGGCGGTATGGCTGAAATCTTCCTGGCTAAAACAGAGAAACAAGAAGGTGTTTCTCAGTTTGTGGTTATAAAGCGAATTTTACCTCAATTTTCTTCCAATAAAAAATTTCGAACTATGTTTAAGCATGAAGGAAAAATTACTTCTCATTTACGCCATACCAATATGGTCTATCATCATGAATTTGGTGTCGAAAAAGGTATTTATTACATTGTGATGGAGCATGTTTCTGGATGTTCATTAAAAGAGCTTGTCAATAAGTCTAAAAAATCCGGTCATCAATTTCCAACACCTATTGCTGTGAATATTGTGCGAAGCATAGCTTCCGCTCTGCACTACATCCATAACAGTATTGATCCGGAAACAGGTCAATTACTTTCTCTTATCCATCGTGATGTCACTCCTCATAATATTATGGTTGGTTTTAACGGGGATATTAAGCTTATTGATTTTGGTATTGCCAAGGTGTCTGGTATTGATTTGACAAATTCTGGAGTTGTTAAAGGTAAGTTTAGTTATATGAGTCCAGAGCAAATCTCGGGAGCTAAAATAGATAACAAATCGGATATTTTTTCGCTGGGTGTAGTGCTTTGGGAACTTTTAGCAGGTAAAAAACTTTTTTCAGGAACTAATATTCAATCAGTTTTTGGAAAAATCAGAGATTGTCGTTTGCCAAATATTTCTCATGTAAGGGCAGGAATTTCTCCTGATTTAGTTGTGATTTTAAAAAAGATGTTGGAAAAAAATAGCAATACCCGATATCAGCAGGCAGAAGCAATTGAAAGAGATTTACATTTATTTTTAAACAAGAAGTATCCTAATTTTTCACAAGTTGATTTTCAAAATTTTATAAAAAAACTATATGAAAATGAAATTATGAAAGAAAGAAAGCTTCTAGTAAATATTAGTAAAGAAATTAGTCAAATTGACTTAAAAAGATCATCTCAAAGTAACATCAATAATGGACAATTTGCTCATATTCCAATGGCAGAAGAAAAAAATAACCCTAAATTTCCAACAAGCAATAAAGAAAGCCAGCCTGGGAGTCAGTCTCAAATTTCGAAAACAGCTGATTCCAGTCCTGCAAGACCTACGGAGAAAAGAACGGCTCCTTCTTTGAAGGGAGAACCCACAGTGGTGGATCCAGGAGCTCCTATTAGCTATGCGAAAACACAACTATCAAAAAATGATGTTATGGAACAAGAAAATTTGGAGGATGCAAAAACTTATAAAGCGGAAGTATTGGAAAATACTGGAACCGCTAGACCTTCTTCCAGTTGGGAAAGCTTAAGAGAGACTTATGAAGATGTTCAAAATAAGAACCAGTTTAGGTTGTATAGAGTTGTCGCTGTTGTTGCATTATTTGTTCTTGGCGCGTGGTACTTATTATTTACTAATCCTATCATTCCCACAGCAGAGTTGCTGAAGGGAAAAGGTGATGCTATTAAAAACGCGCTTGAAGTAAAGCCTCTTCCAGTAAGAGAAAAATCGATTGAGGAGTTGCCTATTAGTAAAAAAACTGAAATGCCTGCTCAACAGGAGGAACCGCATCGTAATTTGGCTATGAATAAAGTGTCAGGGTTTTTTAATGTTTATATAGAGACCAGTCCTTCCGGAGCTAATGTTTATTTAAATGGGGATAAGGTTGGACAACAAACACCTGTGTTAATCAGTGTTCCTAAGGCCGGCTCGCATCGGTTAGAGGTGCGTCGAGATGGTTATGAATCTTACATACTTAATAGTTTATCTGCTTCCAGTAATGTAGAAGTACGATTAAAAAAAATTAAAAAGAAAAAGAAACAAAGAATTATTACACAATAAAGTTTTATGAAATTAATTGGCATTGTTATTTATTTATTTCTATTATTAGCTTGTACCCCCATGACAGGTTCTCCTCTTATTTTAAAAGACTCTGTGACTGGGGAAGATATAGATGCATGTTCTTCTGATGACGAAGATTATGACAGGGAAATTTTCCGATCTATTCGAGGTGAGTGTGATCACGTTCCAAAACCTTCTCCTCTTCATCGTGTAACCCAACAAGTCATTGACGGAGAGGTGTGCTGTGTCTTACAGATTCTTGTTGATCACGGCAATGGAAAAATTACTCCCCTTGGTAGATAAAATATGTTAGTTGCATAATTTATGAAATCTTTTTTTAAGAAAAAAGTTAAACAGGTTATTATTATTTTTCGTGATTCTCAAATTCAACCCACTAGCAAAGAAGTGACTGAGTGGTTGAAAAAGAAAGGAATTCAAGCTCGAGTATTTTCTCAAAATCATCTGACAGATAAAGTGTTAAAGAAAAATGCTGACTTTATTTTAGTATTGGGAGGAGATGGGACTTATCTCAGTGCTGTTCGTTGGACTCAAAATACGTCCATCCCTATATTAGGCGTTAATATGGGATCCTTGGGTTTTTTAACTGTTCACTTGAAAGAAAAACTGTATGAATGCCTTCAACAAACTTTGGATGGAAAAATGATTTTAGACCAACGTCCTTTATTGGATGTTCAGGTAGATGTGCATAAGAAACATGCTTTAGCACTTAATGATGTCGTCATAGAAAGAGGGGTGACCAGCAGACTGATTGATATTTCTGTTTATTTAAATAATAAGTGGATGTACAGCCTTAAGTCAGATGGGCTTATTGTTTCCTCAGCCACAGGTTCTACAGCTTATAACTTAGCGGCGGGAGGGCCTATTCTCTATCCTAATGTCCAAGCTTTTGTGGTGACGCCTATTTGTCCCCATTCTTTAACTCATCGGCCTGTGTTGTTTCCAAACGATCAAGTTTTAAAGGTTAAAATTGACAATGCTGTTGAGGGGGCTTTGCTTACTGTGGATGGGCGTAAACAAAGCAAGTTGTCTAAATCCTCTTCTGTAATAATTAAGAAATCAAAAAAAATGCATCAATCTTTAAGAACTTCCAAACAAAGTGATTTTATTTTTTTAAAAGATAAGCTTAAATTTTTTGAAAGATCAGGCTAACATAAGTTTAGTGTGATTTTTTGGTTTTTGGTATTTTTTAGTGTTGTTGTTGCGCTGACTGTTTTGCAAGCGCCATTATTCGTGTGGTCTGTCGGACTTCTTTTTTTCCTGTTTATATTTCAATGGCATTGGGTTTTCTTTTTACTTTTCTTCTTATATTGCATCTTTTTTGTTGTTGTTCCTGTGCGGCGTATGGCATGCACTCGTGTTTTAATGTGGTTCATTGAAAAATTAAAAATTTTCCCTCATATATCGGAAACAGAAAGAACAGCACTTGAAGCAGGGAAAACATGGGTGGAAAAAGAGTTTTTTTCCGGGAGACCTCAACTTCAAAAGTTATTTACAGAATCCAAGGCTCAAATGACTGAGGAAGAGGTTCATTTTCTCAATAATGAAACACAAACTTTATGCTCCATGATTGATGACTGGCAGATCTATAAAACAAGAAAGATTCCTGCTGAAGTAGATCAATATATAAGAGAAAAAAAATTTTTAGGGATGATTATTCCAAAATCTTATGGAGGTTTGGGATTTTCTCATTTGGCTCATAGCCGTGTTTTGGAAACAATATGTTCACATTCTTACACTGTTGGGATTTATGTAATGGTTCCCAATTCTTTGGGTCCTGGTGAATTACTGGTTCATTATGGAACAGAGAAACAAAGAAAATATTATTTACCTCGGTTGGCTGTAGGACAGGAAGTTCCTTGCTTTGGACTCACTGAGCCTCGGGCTGGCAGTGATGCTTCAGCTATTGAATCCAAAGGGGTGTTGTTTAAAGATGAAAATGGTGAGTTAAAAATCAAGCTCAACTGGAATAAGCGATGGATCACTTTAGCTTCTATTTCAACTGTGTTGGGCTTGGCTTTTCAATTGGAAGATCCAGACGAATTATTGGGTCGTGGAAAGGATGTTGGCATTACATGTGCTTTAATTCCGTCCAATTTACCGGGGGTACAACTGGGCCGAAGACATGATCCAATGAGTATTCCTTTTCCTAATTGTCCTATGGAGGGTCATGATGTTGTCGTTTCTGCTGAAGATCATATTATTGGCGGCATAGAAAAGGCAGGATTCGGGTGGTCTATGCTTATGGACTGTTTGGGTACAGGAAGAGGCATTAGTTTACCTTCTTCATCTCTAGCTTCCTCTAAAAAGGCTATTCGCGCCGTCACTCATCATTCAGTGGTTAGAAGACAGTTCGGACTGCCCATTGGAAAATTTGAAGGTGTAATGGAATCTTTGTCTCAAATGGCAGGGCTTACCTTTTTATCGCAGTCTATATTGGACTATACTTTGAGTGCTTTAAGCCGACACATTCCTTCTGCATTATGTTCTGCTATTTCAAAATATCAACTGACTGAATTTTCAAGGCAAGTCATTTCAAAAGGTATGGATATTATGGCAGGAACTGGTATCTCTATGGGGCCTCGCAATCAGCTGGCTTTGTCTTATATGGCGGCTCCTATTGCCATCACTGTAGAAGGGGCTAATATTTTAACTCGCTCGTTTATTCTTTTTGGACAAGGGCTTCTTCGGGCTCACCCCTTTGCTTATAGGGAAATTAAAGCCTTAGAGGAGAAAAATGTTAAAAGTTTTGACCAATATTTTTGGGGGCATATAGGTCATGTGATTCAGAACTTTATTCGGTTTATTTATCTGAGTTTAACTCGGGGATTGTTTGTTTTTGTTCCTAATTGGAAGGGAAAGGGCTACAGAGCTTGGCAAAAAATAATGTGGGCTTCTTGCTTATTTTCTATTTTATCTGAAACAGCCATGTTTGTTTTAGGAGGGCAGTTAAAGAAAAAAGAACAGATTACAGGCCGGTTTGCTGATGTTCTGTTGGGCCTCTATATGGCCAGCTCTGTTTTGTGGAATTGGAAACAAAATGGAAAAGATCAAAAGCTTTGGCCTTTTGTTCAATGGAGTTTGGATTATTCCTTTTGTCGAATACAAAGAGCTTTTGAACAAATTTTACATAACTTTGAAATCCCTTTCTTAAATAGATTGTTCTGGCCTGTGAAAAAAATGTTATTTTATTTCATTCGACTCAATCCCTTAAGTTATGAGCCTTCTGATAAAAATTCTCAAAAATTAGCTGTGGCTTTAATGGAAGATCCGAATTTATTAAACACTCTCACCAAAGGTGTTTATAAGAATAAAAGCTCTCAAATGTATAAATTGGAACAATGTCATAAAATGGCTTTAAAGGTACAGCCTATTGAACGTAAAATAAAAAAAGCCATGCGCTCAGGTCAATTGGAGAAAAAACGTATCCATCTCATTAAGGATAAAGCCTTTCAGACAGGTCTTATTACTCAAGAGGAGCATCAGGCAATATCTGATTTTATTACTCTCCAGTGGGAAGCTATTCAAGTGGATTCTTTTAGTGAAGAAGAGTACCTGGCTTAAGATTTGAATTTTATTCTCCATCTTTCAAAATATGCAAACCATGTTGCAACAAACAGTCCACTGGACTGTTTGTTGCAAGAAGCAAATTTCACAATCAGAGGGAGTGTAGCTTTAACAAAATATGAGTATTTCGTACATTCAGAATGGTGTCTGAATATACTCAAGGATAAAGTCTTTGTATGATCCACCGTCCTGATTTTTGAGTACATAAGAAGCGGTCATGGAGGCGGTGATCTCTTCCAATCCAAAATTCAATTTGTTCTATTTTTATAGAATAGCCCATCCAGTGTTCGGGGCATGGAATTTTTTTATTTTTAAATTGTAAGCGAGCTTGTTGAGTTTCTTGTAACAGGGTTTTTCGATCTTTTACTGGCGAGGATTGTTTGGAAATCCACTGGCTTAATTGGCTTTCAATAGGTCTGGTCTTCCAATATGAAAGAGTTTGTTCTTTAGAGATTGGGCTGGCTTTTCCTCGAATGGATACCTGGCGAAATAAGGGGTCCCAGTAAAAATGTAAGGTGCATTGATTGTTTTGACTTAAGTGTTGTCCTTTTTGACTTGTTTGATTGGTGTAAAAAATCAAACCTTCCTCTTTTATTTCTTTAATTAAAACAATACGAGATGAAATTTTTTGATCTAAGCTTAAAGTTGATAGTACCGCCGCATTTGCTTCTTTAATTGCAGAATGCTCATAGGCTTCATTCACCCATGTTTTTAATAAGGAAACGGGGTTATAAGGTTCTTTAATTTTTAAATATTTTTCTATATCTTTATCCATAGATGCCTTTGTTTTAAGAGGTTTTTTGGTAATAGTAGGATATTTCCACCTGAGTGCCAGGAGGTAATATTTCAGTAAAAGAAATAGAACCGTCATTGGGGTTTTTCTCCCATTTGACCCTCATGAAAGTTCCATCTTTATTAAAAACTTTCACTTGAATAGGAGTGTCTTGTGTAATGATAGGTGTAAATTCTAATGGTATTTTACTAACATATCTTCGGAGTCGTCTGGAGATTTCAGCAAAAGTGGATTGATAACTGTCTTGGCAAATATCAATAGATGCTCCTCTGGTGCGATCCACTAGTTGGCTCAGTTGTTCTGAGTAATCAGCCTCCACGGTGTTTTGTTTTTCCAAACAGGAAGGGTTAGTAATAGAAATTCCATAAACAATTATTCTTTTATCCGGATAACCATGGAAAGTATTTGTAAATGTGCGCATCACATCTGTTGCCGTTGTTGCATTTTTAAGATCTGCGGCTCTTTCTCTTTCATCTGTCATTATAAAGACTATTAGCACAGCTTCATTTCTTATAAAAGACTGAGGATCTTTTGCAGATCTTTCAATAATGGATTTTAACACCCGTAGAGGCTGTTCATGATCCCCTTGACAGTAAGGAGGCCATTGACAAGGAGATTGTCTTTCATAAGAGTTTCTGGTGATTGTATCCTGAAAAATATTTTTATAATTTGGGATTTGATTACTTAAAATACTTTGATTTAAAATGTGTCTGCCGTCTTGTAAATGCATAGGTGTTCCAAATTTAGGGTCTGTTCCTGTGTCATTGGTCCAGCTATCAGCAGGTGTGGGAAATATTCTATATTCTTTGGGGCAGAATTTTTGAATTTGTCCTGTATTGGATATTCTTGTTTGTATTTTTCCCTTGGTACAATAGTATTGAGAATCTCCATGATCTGCGGTTGTGAAGGTAATTTGCCAATCCAGGGGTTCAATATAGGTGATTAAAGATGATGAAGCCAGGCTGATTTTCTCTAAGTTATCTTCCATAGATCGAGAGACGTCTAAAATAAAAACAATATCAGCTGGAGTATAAGTGGTTTCATTCACTTCATATCTTTCAGTTTTAAAGGCGAGGCAATTGGCATCACTACAATCATTGGAAGAAGCTAAGACTTGTGGGAGCAATGACCAATCTTCTTTCAGCTCAATAGGAGTTCCACAACCTATTAAAAAACAGCAATAAATAAAGATGTGAAAAACTCGTCTCATAAGTTCATTTAGATTAACTTAAAATTGTCTTTTTGTCCTAATATTTGTCAGCTTATAAATTCTATTTTTACATGGATTGTATATATATCTCTATTTTAGTTGTAAATATAGTGGAAATTATTTGTTTGAGATAATAATTAAAAGAGGGAAAGCTCTTAAAATTTTATCGAGGCATATAAGTGACTTGAACTTCTGAGCCTAGCTTTAAGGCGGGTGTAAATACAATATGTCTGCCTTCCACTTTCCATTCAGAATCTTGTGTAGGTGTGACCTCCACTTGGATGGAGTCACTTTGGGGAAATGCTGTTTTTAAATAGACATTATCGAGTACCCGACTTCGAATGATCCTGGAGATTTGTTCCAAATCTTTACCATAATCATTGGAACAAATGCTAATATTTGCACCATAGGTTTCTTGTGCCAGTTCAGAAACCCTCGTTCCATATTCTACAGACTGTCCTTTTCTTTTTTGAGATCTGTAACACTTTGTATCTCTTTCTTTTATTAAAATTCCAAATCCATATAAGTTCTTTTCACTTGAAAATTGATTTTGAAAAGTATCAGCGACTTCTCTAGCTGTTGTTGCATTTTCGAGATCTTCTACTCGCTCATCTTCATTAGTGATAATAAAAGCAATGAGATCTGAATTAGGGCGGAAAAAATTTCTATTTTCATCTCTTTCTATAGCTGCCTTTAAAGCTCTGAGAGGTTGTTCATGGTCTCCCTGATAAAAAGGAGCTAAGGAGCGTGGATTGTCATCATTAATAGTCAATGTATCTAGGAAAATAGTTTTATAAAAACTGTTGGATGGATTTAAAATTCTATCGTTAAGAAGTTTGTTTCTGTGCTCTAAATTCATAAATGTACCAAAATGAGGTTCATCTCCCCTATAATCTTCCCATCTTTGATTACTTGCTACTTCTCCATTTACTTTTTTGTGATCTCCATGGTCTGCAGTTGTAAAGGCCATTTGCCAGTCAAAGTCTTGAATATGAGTTAATAAAGCCAGCATAGAAGATCCTAGTTTTTTTAAATTATCTTTCATGGATGAAGAAACATCTAATACAAATAAAATATCTACAGCTGTTTCTAACTCAGCCATTAAAAAGGTTTCTGTGATTACACAGTCTTCTTCGTTTGCGCAGTTGAATGCAATGGGCCCATCTGATTCACTAGCTAAGGTATCTCTGGAAAATCTGCCGTCTAAACGTTGTTCTCTGAATTGAAGATCATTCGAACAATGAACGAGACATAAAGTAAGCAATAAATATAAGTTTTTCATGCTTAATAGATCGGCTTTTTTACTGTATGTTTTAAAGGGTTCTTTGATGTTTTGGATGAACTTAGGATAAAAGGCCTGTGAAATTTTTTCACTATGAGTTTATAGGCATTCTGAATACCTCTTTATTCATGATTTGTAGGGTTATTTATCGGACTCAATCCATGTAAATTTTTGAGTCATTTTTATAAGGTCTTCGTCTGAGATCCAGAAGGCTCCTTCCTCATTATCGCACTCTATACTTTCTTTATATAAACCACAGGAGTTTTTTTCCCTGGAATCCCTGATTTTAAACTCACAGATTTGTTTTTTACTATTCCATCTTCGGGCTATAATCACGCTGGCATGAGAGGGGTTGAAGTGCTGATTTTTATTTGTATAATTTGGATTATACTTTATTCCTACAAGCTTTCCTCTATCCATAATTTCATTTAATTTTTGAAAAAAGAGTCTATTTCCTGCTAAATCAATATTCCGGTGGGAGTGAACAGTTAATTGATGATCAACAGGAATCTGATTATTGCCGCAAGATTCTGCAATAAATTTTTCAAATGAAGTATTCAGATTTTCACTGAGCAGAATATGAGCGGCTCTTTCTGCAGAGATAGTTTCATTCAGAAAATTAGAGAATTCAATAATAGGGTTTTGAAATAAATTTTGTAATTCAGTACAGGCTTCTTCAAAGGATTTTGTTTTATTATTTATATCATTTTTAATTCTATTTAAATGGTTTATAAATTCTGTTGCTTCTATATGACTAAGAATCTTATTGAGTCCGGAGTTGGAGTTAAAAGGCATATCGGATTGTTTGCAAATTTTTCCATTTTGAACAGCATATTCAAGTGCATTTCTTATAATTCCACCTTCATATAATTCCTTTTCTTTGTCAGGAAAAGATTCAAGTATTTCTTTAATACTTCTACCTATAAACGTGAAAACATCCGGATCATTGTACTCTCTGTTATTGTACAGAGCGGCCATATGCATAGCAGATACAGATATGCCGATTTCAGCTGAGAGTAAATCAGCCGCAGTAAAAGCGTAACACCAGTCTTTATCTCCTTGGCTTCTGGGGGATGAGAATAATTTTCTCAATTCTTCTTTAGATTCTTCAGATCGATAAGGGTTTTGAATTATTTCCTTAACAACATCTTTATTTGTACAGTCAGACTGAGGGATTTTTTGTGTATGAAGGGACGCTACAGGATTGGCATAAGACCCATAAATAAAAAAAAGAAAAAATATAAAAATTATTTGCATTCTTATATTTTAATTCAGTTTTCTATTACTGTCATTCTCTTAGCTCAGGGTTTTTGGCTGACGCCTCACCTACTTCGCTCCTACGAAAGCAAGAATCCAATATGTCTTATCATTATATATATTTCGTTTTTATTTCGAGAGGTTTCTTTCTTGTTGTAACAAGTCAATTTTGATCTATGTAAAACTTACATTCTTTTAACTTAGATGCTAGTCTAAACATACGAAGTCCTCGTATTTTCTGTAAGGATAAATTTGGGTTGTGAAAATTGTTTCTTACAAAATTTTGACTTTATAGGGTTCTTGGTAGGATCGAATAGGACATTCCTTATAGTTTAGATTACCTTATTTTGCTTCTTTTTTTAAAAGAAGAAAAGAGGAAGTGGAGAGAGATTCGCCTACTATGGTCGTTCACATCCAGCTCACTCCCTGCGTAGGCTCCCTTCGTTCACTAATCAAAACATCCAGTTTTGATTCCTTGTAACAAAGGTTTTCACCTTTGCTACAAGTTGTTCACTCACTTCGAATCCTACCTTGATAAAAAAAGAAAAGGACTTACAGCCCTCTTCTTTTTTTATGGTGGAGAGAGTAGGATTCGAACCTACGTAGGCATAAGCCAACGGGTTTACAGCCCGCCCCTTTTAACCACTCAGGCACCTCTCCATTCCAGTTCTCTTAAAAGCTGGGTAAGGGACTTGCCTACTTCGTTTGCTCGCATCACGCTCGCTCTCTGCGTAGGCTCCCTTCAGTTGCTTAGAAAATCATCCGGATTTTCTATCCTGCATTCCATGCTCTTTTCAATCGCATGCAACGCAGGTCGCTCCTTCACTTCAAGTCCCCTTTCTACATTTTTCTATTCCAGCTTTAATCTTCCTCCAAAAATATCTTCTTAAAAGCTGGGTAAGGGACTTGAACCCCCAACCTGCTGATTACAAATCAGCTGCTCTACCAATTGAGCTAACCCAGCGTGATAAGAAAGTTTATCGGGCTATTATACTCATAAAAATATTGTAGAGGGTAGCTTTAAGGGAAATATTTTTTATTGAAAAATATAGAGTTCTTAGCTGTTTATTTTGTTTTTTAACAAATTTTTATAGAGATCTTCTTCTATGGGAATACGAATTTCCTCACTGGAAGAGGACGAACTCCAGTCTAAAGAAGCATTTTCAATAAGTGCCAAAGGTCTTCTTTCACTACCTTCACCCATAAGCCACACAGCTCCACTGGCTAGAGCATCCACATTATTTATAGTGGTCACTTTTAATTCTTTTCCATAAAGATCTTTTTTTCCACGAAGGTCTTTGACTGCTTTAAAGCCCCAATGTGCTAAAGCGATTCCTGTGACTCCCCTTCTTAGAGGGGTGGTGTGAGAATCTGTCATTAAAAGACCAAATCTTTTTAAAGACCAGTGAGTGGTTAAAGCATCCCACAATGTTTTTAAAGATAAGTAAGGGTTTTTTGGGAAGAGCAAATACCCTCCTGTTGGAGAGTTGGATTGATCCACTCCTGCAGAAGGCAAAAGCAAGCCTTCTTTAATAGTAAGGTGATGCCCGTATGAGCTTTCACCTAAATCTTCATCGGTTTCTTGTTGAACCAGTTGTTTTTTATTCGTTGTGTGTACCACGCGATTTTCAGCCAAACTAAATAACTTGGATGAAACAGCCAAAACAGCTTCTTCTTTTATGAAATCATTGGATAAAGCATCTAATATAAACTGTTCAAGGTTTCCTCCTTGTTTGAATAAAGGAGTTGTAATGGAGGTTATTTTTAAAGAGGAGTTCATAAGGCTTTATTTAGTGATAAAATTTTTCCAGGAAGCAATTTGATGGTAGGGCATTCCTGTTTGAAGTAAAGTGCCTCCTTGTGCTTGTTCTGTTTTGTGGATTTTAGTCTGCTGTTTTAAAGAGTGTATAATGTGCTCATCACTATGTGGAAAAAAGAGTTCTACTTTTTTGTTTAAACTTAAGTAAGCTCTTCTCATCTCTTTTAACAGATGAGGAATACCTTGTCCTGAAAGAGCGGAAACTTTTGCATGAAAAGCTGTCGAAGGGCGTTGAAACGTTTTACAAACTTGATCCATCTTATTGTAGATATGAATAATAGGTTTTTCATTCCAGCCGAATTCCCTAATTAAAGAATGAACTGTGGAAATTTGCTCATTCATGTTGGGATTGGAGGCATCGATAACGTGAAGAAGTACATCTGCAAAAGCGGACTCTTCTAAAGTGGCTTTAAAAGCTTCAATTAAATGAGGAGGAAGATCTTTAATAAAACCCACTGTGTCTGTGAGAACAGATGTGTTGAGGCCAGGAACAAAAACTTTTCTTGTTGTGGGGTCTAAGGTTAAAAATAACTGATTTTCTGTTTCTACTTTGGCTCGACTGAGGCAATTTAACAAAGTGCTTTTTCCTGAATTAGTGTAACCAATTAAAGCGAAGCTACAGACTTGATTTCTTTTTCTTAATTTTCTTTGTTGGGATCGATTCTTTCTTAAAGTTTGAAGTTTTTTTCTTAAAATGCGAATTCTTTTTTGAATTTGTCTTCGATCTGTTTCTAAAGCTTTTTCACCGGGACCTCTGGTTCCAACTCCTCCTCCTTGTCTGGACAGAGAGCCGAGCCAGGCTCCTCTAACTCTGGTTAATTCATCCAATTTTTGTGCTAAACCCACTTGCAATTGTCCTTCATAACTGCGGGCTCGATCTGCAAAGATTTTTAAAATCAGCTGATTTCTTTCCCAGATGGATATTTTTAATATGTTGTTCAGATTACGTGCTTGGACACCTGTCAGACGACCGTTAAAGATAAGCAGGTTAGCCCCTGTTTCTAGAATCATATCTTGGATTTCATGAATTTTACCTGATCCGAAATAAGTGCTGTGATGGATTCTATTTTGCTTTTGACTAAGGGTCCCAAGGACTTGGATGCCTGCTGAGTTCGCTAATTCCTTTAATTCTCTTATAGGAGCTTTGTTTTTTTGTGAGTCAGTAAATACTAAAATAGTTTTTAAATTTTGTTTTTTCAAATGCCTCATACTTTCAAATATTCTGGGGTTAACCTCAAAAATATTATACAATTTATCTTACTCTAAAGAGGACTATTTACCAAGCTGACTTACCCTTTAGTCAATATTTTTTAAAAAGTAAATAGATTGATCTAAAGATTAATAGGGGTTATAGTCACTGTCCATTTATTAAGGGGGAATTTATGAGTATTGGTATTTCCGAATCTGATAAAAAAGCGATTTCAGAAGGTTTATTGCCTGTTTTAGCGGATCATTATGCTCTTTATTTAAAAGTGCAGGGGTATCACTGGAATGTGACAGGGCCTTCTTTTTATGCTCTTCATAAGCTTTTTGGAAAAAAATATCAGAGTTTAGCAAAGGATGTGGATGAGATTGCTGAGAGAATTCGAGCATTAGGGCCTAAAGTTGAGGCGTCTTTTTCTGAGTTTCAAAGGCTGAGTTCTATTTCAGATGGTTTGGTGGATATAAAGGCTGAAGATATGATTGTCGATTTGGTTAAAGGATATGAAACTTTGATTCAAGGTACTCGAAAAGTTTTTGCCACAGCTAACAAAGCAGACGATCAAGTGACTATGGATTTATTGACTTCTCTTTTAAGTTCTCATGAGCAGACACTTTGGGGGTTAAAGAGTACTTTACAGTAATTATTTTTAGGGTTAGCGGAAGTAGCTCAATTGGTAGAGTATCAGCCTTCCAAGCTGAGGGTTGCGGGTTCGAGACCCGTCTTCCGCTCCAATAAAAAAATCAGAAAGCTGTAAGTCTTCTGATTTTTTATCAGGAAGGGGCTCGAAGTGAAAGAGCGACTTGTATTAAATGTGGAAACATTTAATACAAGGTAGAAAATCTGGATGATTTTCTGAGCGAGAGAAGGGAGCCTACGCAAATTGTGAGCGTGAGGCGAACAATTGTAGTGGGCGAGACCCGTCTTCCGCTCCACTTCCTTTCGGTCCATACTATTATGATGTTTAAATACTTGAAAAAAGGTGATTCGGTTTATTGCGAAAAAATACTTCGCTCACTTCCCGATTGGTTTGGAATAGAAAAATCTACAGTTGATTATATTAAACAATCAAAAGAACTGCCTATGATTGTAGCTTTTGAAAATGATATTCCTATAGGCTTTATAAGCATTAAACACCATAGTCCTTATACTTCGGAAGTCTATGTGATGGGAGTTATCCCAAGTCATCGCCAAAAAGGAGTGGGAACAAGTCTGCTCAGAGAAACAGAAAAAGTTTTGTCCCAAAAAGGAGTTGAGTTTTTACAAGTCAAAACAGTTAGCCCGGATAATGAAAATGAATTTTATAAGAAGACAAGGCTCTTTTACTTTTGGGTTTAAAGAAGTGGAAGTGTTTTCTAATTTGTGGGATACAACCCCTTGCCAATTGCTTATTAAAACTATTGATAAATCTTAGATAAGTCATGTAGCATTGTAATTTCTTTTCTTTAAGAGGTGTTAAATGAGTGCTTTTCGTTTATATATTTATGATCATTGTCCTTATTGTGTGAAAGCTCGGATGATTTTTGGTTTGAAAAATCAGGCTTTGGAAAATATCACTCTCCTTAATGATGATGAAAAAACTCCGATCTCCATGATCGGACAAAAAATGCTCCCCATCTTACAAAAAGAAGATGGAACATTTATGCCGGAAAGTTTGGACATCATTAAATATATCGATCATAAATTCCTTCCTAAACAGGTGGTTTGGGAAGAAGATTCTTTTTTGATGGACCAACTCAATCAAGCACGCGTGGATTATTATTCTTTAGTCATGCCTCGTTGGGTTCAATCCAGCATGGAAGAGTTTAAAACCGAATCCGCCCGTAATTATTTTCAAAATAAAAAAGAGCAAATGATAGACTCTTTTTCTTCAGCTCTAGAGCAAACGGAGCATTTTAAAAAAAATATTTCTCCTATCCTGAAATCTTTAACTCAACAACTATCCCCAAATGGCAAGTGGTATAAAGGCGATCATATCAGCCTTAATGATTTTCACTTATTTGCCTTTTTAAGAGGTTTAACTATTGTTAAAGGTGTGCCTTTTCCAATAGTTTTACAAAAATATATGGAACGTACAGCTCAAAGAACTGGTGTACCCTTAAATACAAATATAGCCTGCTAGCCATTTAAGCTCATTTCTGATCTAAAAGTATGTAAAAAATATATGAATCTTAGAAAGAAGATAAAATATTAGTCTGTGTAAAAGTCTTGCAATCGTATTTCCTAGTGGTTTAGAATGAGCTACGTCAGGAGGGTTTTGTTATGAAATGGATGCTTATTTATATCAGTTCTTTATTACTTATTTTTGGATGTGGAACACCAGATGA
This sequence comes from Bdellovibrionales bacterium, assembly GCA_965197855.1. Taxonomy (GTDB): domain Bacteria; phylum Bdellovibrionota; class Bdellovibrionia; order Bdellovibrionales; family UBA1609; genus JAPPLG01. Next base: position 658,576 of record OZ240230.1, on the reverse strand, counting down.
AAATACATCGAAAAATGATGAAGAGAATAAAGAAGTTTCACCAAATGTAATTATTGTCAAAGCTGAACCAAAGAATGATAGTTCAGATATCACTAATGAAGATGAAGAATCATCAGAAGAACAAGAAGAAGTTGCTTCTGCTGAGGGAGTACCAGAAGAACAAGTTTCAGTTGATGAGCAAGTAGTGGTTTTTTCTGTGGAAGAAGAAGCATCAGATCAATTAGGTTCCGAAGAAGATGTTGAAGAAGCAGATTCAGAAGGAGAACAGGAAGCTTCAGTTGCTGAAGAGGTAGAATCTGAAGGAGTACAAGAAGAGGCCACTCCTAGTGATGAAGAAGAAGCGTCCTCGGAAGAAGATCAAGATCAAGATCAAGCTGAAAGTAGTTCTGCACCACCTGCAGTTGCAATTAACGCTGTAGCTGAAACAACAAATGAAGCTTTTGTACCAGCTTCCTGTAGAGGAACTTTAGCACAATTGGAAAACTCTTGTGACTTTATGCCAGAGTGGTTAAAAGCTGTTGAGGCGACAGACGAAGATGTTACGGTTTCTAAGTTGAGACATGGTATTACAGTGACTTGGAATACAGGAACATTGGAAAACGGTACATTCAAACATGGTTTGTGGAGAAACGGCACTTTTAAAAATGGTACTGTGGAATTTATTATTTGGGACCAAGGTATTTGGGAAGGCGGTCTATGGAAAGGTGGCCTATGGAAAGGCGGCACTTGTCTGGCTGAAGACTGCAGTCATGCTGTAACATCGAATTAGGAAAAGCCCGTATAGCTCAGGGGTAGAGCGTACCCTTGGTAAGGGTGAGGCCGTGAGTTCGAGTCTCACTATGGGCTCGATTCTAAATGGTAAAGTCTTGTGAAAAGCGATAAAATGATTCGCCCGAATCATTTTATCTAAGAGGCATGTTGAGAGTGTGAGGTTGAGCAGAGTTGAAAATGGGAGAGTCTGCAATCCATTTCAGTTGGCACCTTATTTAGTATTACGACTGGATTCCTGCTTTCGTAGGAATGACAGGAATGAATGGGCTCGATTCTAAAATGGATGCGATTTTTTTGTTGATAAAAAGCAAAATTGGGCTTAAAGTGACGATTTTTACTATACCAATTCTAAGCGCTTGCATGAAATCCAAAAGTGCTCTAAAAGGGGATGAGTTCTAATTATATATAGATACTTATCTTTTTGATGGTTTAGTCAAAAATTAACGAAACAATAGGAGGAGAAGCTTCAATGGCAAAAGAAACATTTCAAAGAACGAAAGAGCACGTCAATGTTGGAACTATTGGCCATGTGGATCATGGAAAAACCACTTTAACGGCCGCAATTACTTTAGTGCTTGCCAAAAAAGGCGGAGCGCAAGTGATGAAATATGATGATATTGATAAAGCTCCTGAAGAAAAAGCTCGAGGAATTACTATTTCCACAGCTCATGTTGAATATGAAACTGACAAACGCCACTATGCTCATGTGGACTGCCCAGGTCATGCCGATTATGTCAAAAACATGATCACAGGTGCCGCTCAAATGGATGGAGCTATCCTTGTAGTTTCAGCAACAGATGGAGCTATGCCTCAAACTAGAGAACATATTTTGCTCGCTCGTCAGGTGGGAGTTCCTGCAATTGTGGTTTATTTAAATAAATGTGATCAGGAAAGTGATCCTGAAATGCAGGAAATTGTGGAAATGGAACTTAAAGATTTGCTAAGCAAATATGAATTTCCAGGAGACAAAATCCCTATTATCAAAGGCTCTGCTTTAAAAGCTCTCGAAGGAGATGAAAAATTTGAAAAATCCATTTTAGATTTAATGAATGCTGTAGATTCTTATATTCCTTCTCCAAAAAGGGATAAAGAAAAACCTTACTTGATGCCTATTGAAGATGTTTTCTCTATTTCCGGTCGTGGAACTGTGGTGACAGGACGTATAGAGAGAGGAATTGTGAAAATCAATCAGGAAGTGGAAATTATAGGTATTCGTGAAACGAAGAAAACAGTGGTCACAGGAATTGAAATGTTCAGAAAACAATTAGAGCAGGGAGAAGCTGGAGATAATGCAGGTTGCTTGCTTCGTGGTGTGGATAAAACAGATGTAGAAAGAGGACAAGTGTTAGCCGCGCCAGGTTCTATTACTCCTCATAAAAAGTTTAAATGTCAGTGTTATGTATTAACGAAAGATGAGGGAGGAAGACATAAGGCTTTCCACAATGGATACCGTCCACAATTTTATTTCCGTACAACAGATGTCACAGGTTCTATTACTTTACCTAAAGGGACTGAAATGGTAATGCCTGGAGATAATGTCAGTATGGATGTGGAGTTAATTTCTCCTATTGCAATGGAAAAAGGCTTAAGGTTTGCAGTTCGAGAGGGTGGACGCACGGTGGCTTCAGGGGTTGTTTCTGAAGTTGTAGAGTAGGATTTTACCAACCTGTGCCCCAGCTCTTTTGATATAATAAAAATCATCAACAGGGCAGTGGCTCAATGGTAGAGTAGCGGACTCCAAATCCGTTGGTTGGGGGTTCGAGTCCCTCCTGCCCTGCATTTGGAGAAAGTGAAGAAAGAGGACTCGAAACGAATATATGAAAGCATAAAATCTGGATGATTTTCTAAGACTAGCAAGGAAGACTTTTATAGGAAGTGAGCATGAAGGAATAATATCATGTTCAAAGTTTGTTAGAGAGGATCAAAACAGATGGATAAATACGCAAAAATTATTCAAGTATCTGGAGTTTTATTTTCAATAGTAATAGGCTATTGCATAAAGGTTATTTTTGAATTTTTTGCAGTTATATTTGGTCCTGTAGCTAAGATATATGGAATGGAAGTGTTTCGCCATGGAATTCCTTTGGGTTTGGGTGTAGCTTGCTTTTGTGTTATTCAGTTTCATCCAAAAATTCAAAAATGGCTGATGGATGTAGTAACAGAAGTTAGTAAAGTTGTTTGGCCTACAAAAAAAGATACTTTTTCTATGACAGCTGTTGTTTGTTTTATCTTAATCCTGTCAGGAATTGTTCTGGGTCTATTTGATTTAAGTGCGGCGACACTTATGCGATTTATTATGAATTAGGAGATTTTAAAGATGATTGAAAATGGGGATTTACTCCATAAGTGGTATATTGTTAAAACAAAGACGAACTGTGAGTTTCGGGCGAGGGATTCCGTCCAAAACCTCATTAAAAGCCACAAATTAAGTCAGTATGTAAAGGATATTCTGGTCCCTGAGAAAGATGTGGTTGAGGTTGTGAAGGGGAAAAAGATTACCCGATCAAAAAAACTCTATCCAGGTTATGTTTTTGTCCAAATGCACTTGACGAATCAAGTGTGGCATCTCATAAAGGGTGTTTCGAATGTTATCAGTTTTGTAGGAGGAGGCAAAAAAGGATGGCCTCCGGAAGTTCCTGTGAAACAAATAGAAGTTATACAAAGTCAAGTGAAGGAGGACTTTGAAAGTCCTGTTGTGAGTGCTTCTTTTTCTATTGGGGAAGGAGTGGCTGTAATTGATGGGCCTTTTAAAGGCTTTAGTGGTACTGTTAAGGAAGTAAACCAAGAGAAAGCCCGAATTAAAATTGAGGTTAGTATCTTTGGGGGACCTACACCTGTGGAGTTGGACTTTGAACAAGTTCATTCTGAGAGTTAATTTTTTTAGGTTGGTATAGTTTGGCAAGTAAGAGAAAAGTTTCAGCTCAAATAAAATTACAGATCCCCGCAGGTAAGGCCAATCCGGCGCCTCCTATAGGCCCTGCTTTGGGTCAACATGGAGTGAATATCATGGATTTTTGCAAGCAGTTCAATGCCAGAACTGCAAAAATGGGAGACACTGTTATTCCTGTGATTATTTCAGTTTATCAGGATCGTACTTTTTCTTTCATCCAAAAAACTCCTCCTGTTTCTGTTTTGTTGAAAAAGGCTTGCAACATTACAAGCGGGTCCAAGACTCCTCATAAGGAAAAAGTAGGAGTTTGTTCTATGGAACAAGTTAAAAAAATTGCGGAAACAAAAATGCCTGATTTAAACAGTTACAATTTAGATGGAGCTATTTCTCAAGTGATCGGCACAGCTCGCAGTATGGGTTTGGAAGTAAAATAAAGAGTTTGGTGGTTATGAAGAAAAAATCAAAACAGTATCGTGCTTTTAAGTTTGAAAAAAACAAGTTGTACCTTGTTGAAGAGGCTCTTCGTCTTTTTGTTCAACATAAGACTGCTAAATTTGATGAATCTATTGATGTTGCGGTCTCTTTGGGTGTGGATACTCAGCAGTCCAATCAACAGGTTAGAGGAGTTGTGTTGCTTCCACATGGTTTAGCTAAACCAGTTCGTGTTATTGTGTTTGCTAAAGGGGAGCAGGAGCAAAAAGCAAAAGAAGCTCAGGCAGACGCTGTTGGCAGTGAAGACTTGGTTCAAAAAATTAAAGATGGATGGCTGGAGTTTGATCGAGTGATTGCAACTCCGGATCAAATGCCTGTGGTTTCTAAAGTAGCTCCAATATTGGGTCCCAGAGGGTTGATGCCCAATCCTAAGTTGGGTACAGTAACGACAGATGTAGCTAAGGCTGTTATTAGTGAAAAGAAAGGGAAAGCTTCTTTTCGAGCAGGGCAGTCTGGAAAGATTGGTTTAATACACAGTTCAATTGGCAGAAGATCTCTTGGCGTTGAAAAATTAAAAGACAATTATCAGGCTTTGATGAGTGAATTAATAAGGGTTAAACCGGCGTCCAGTAAAGGGCTTTATGTAAGACAGATTTCTTTGTCTTCAACTATGGGGCCTTCTTTAACTATAGATACCAGTGAACCACTAACTAAATAGGAAAAAGATTGTGCTAACGAAACAAATAAAATCTCAACATATCTCTGAAATGTCTTCTCATTTTGAAAAGGCTCAGGCGAGTTTTATTATTAAATTTCAGGGTTTAAATGTAGAGCAATTTACAAATTTAAGAACTCAGTTGAGATCTAAGAAATCACAAATAAAGGTGATGAGAAATACTCTTGTTCGAAAAGCTTTGGAGGGCAATGCTTTACAGGAAAAGTTTGATAAATTTTTGTCTGGAACAAATGCCTTTGTATTTGCTTTTGAAGATATTTCAGGTACAGCTAAGGTGTTATCTGAATTTGCAGAAGACACTCTCTTGGAGTTAAAAACGGGTTTAGTAGGAGAAAATCTTCTATCAGATAAAGAAATTGGACGTTTAGCTTCTCTGCCTTCTCTAGATGAGCTGAGAGCTCAACTCCTGTCTGTATTTTCTGCTCCGGCTCAAAAATTACTTCGAGTATGTAATGAAGTACCTTCATCTTTTGTAAGAGTTTTATCTTATTCAACCAAAAATAATAAATCAGGAAAATAGGAGGAAAAATGGAAATCAATAAAGAATCAGTCGTTAAGTATTTATCTAAACTGCCTGTGATTGAAATGGCGGAGTTAGTGAAAGAATTGGAAGAAAAATGGGGAGTTAGTGCGGCGGCTCCAGTCGCAATGGCGGCCGCAGGAGCTACAGCTCCAGCAGACGTCGAAGCAGAGCAAACAGAATTCAGTGTGACTTTAGCTGGTGTTGGAGGCAATAAGATTGCAGTCATTAAGGAGATTAGAGCTGTTACAAGTTTAGGTTTAAAAGAGGCTAAAGATTTAGTAGATGGTGCTCCCAAAGTGATTAAAGAAAGTGTCAGTAAAGAGGAAGCTCAAAAACTCAAAGAAGCATTGGAAAAAGCTGGTGCTAAAGTTGAAGTGAAATAATTTAAAAAGGGAGACTTACGATGAGCATTGTTGCTTCCAGGTTAAAACTTCGGAAATCTTTTGGGAAAATAAAGAGAGACTTTCATATTCCTAATTTGATTGAACTTCAAAAGAAGTCTTATGAGAAGTTTTTACAAAAAGATGTAGATCCTACAAAAAGACAGGATCAAGGACTGCAGGCTGTTTTTAATTCTGTATTTCCTATTTCAGACTATAAGCAAACAGTAAGTTTGGAGTTTGTGAAATATACTTTGCAACATCCAAAATATGATGTGGAGGAATGTCGTCAGAGAAAAATGACTTTTGCTTCTCCTTTGAGAACAACCCTTCGCTTGGTGGTTTTTGATGTGAAAGAAGGAGCCACAGAACGTGTGGTTCGGGATGTGAAAGAACAGGAGGTTTATCTCGGAGAAGTGCCTTTAATGACAGCGAGTGGTTCTTTTATTATTAACGGAACAGAGCGTGTCATTGTTTCACAATTGCATCGTTCTCCTGGTGTATTCTTCGATCATGATGGAGGCAAGAGCAATACCAGTGGAAAACTAATTTATTCTGCAAGAGTGATTCCTTATAGAGGTTCTTGGTTAGATTTTGAATTTGATAATAAAGATTTGATTTATGCTCGTATTGACCGTCGTAGAAAATTTCCTGCTACAATTTTATTAAAAGCTTTAGGTTACAGCGTAGAGGAATTGCTTAAATTTTTTTATAATATTGATTGTGTCAATGTTCTTCGAAATGGCAAAATTTTTATTGATTTGGATATTGATCGCATTATTGGTCAAAGAATTTTAGCAGATATTAAGGATGCTAATAATAAAGTTTTGGTTCGTGCAGGTAGAAGAGTGACTCGAGCTGTTGCTCGTCAGGTGAAAGCGGCTCAAATAAAAAAGATGGAACTTTCCAAAGAGAATTTAAAAGGTGCTGTTTTAGCAAAACCACTTGTTGATCCTCAAACCGGAGAGATTTTGTCTGATACTAACTCTGAAATGAGTGAAGCTCTCTTTGATAAAGCGGTAAAAGCCGGCATTCGTAGATTTGATTTGATTTTCTTTGATGGTTTAACAGTGGGTCCTTATCTTTGTAACACTCTCTTGGTGGATAAGGTTTTCACAAGAGAAGAGGCTATTCAGGAAATTTATAAGAGGATGAAACCAGGCGAACCTCCTGCTTTGGAGATTGCTGAGTTATATTTTCGAAATTTATTTTTTGATCCTGAACAATATGATTTGGGAGAAGTGGGGCGTTTAAAAATCAATCATCGCTTTGATATTTCTTTTGAAAAAGTTCCACTGTCTACGGGAACTTTGCAAAAAGAAGATTTTATTCGTGTGGTTCGAACTATTGTGGATTTAAAAAATGGCAAAGGGCGAGTGGATGATATTGACCATTTAGGAAATCGACGTGTTCGTTCTGTAGGAGAGCTTTTGGAAAATCAATATCGTATTGGTCTGGTTCGTATGGAAAGAGTTGTTAAGGATCGTATGAATCTGCAAGACAAAGAAACAGTCATGCCTCATGATTTAATCAATGCCAAATCAGTGAATTCAGTTGTGAAAGAGTTTTTTGGATCCAGTCAGCTTTCTCAATTTATGGATCAAACCAATCCTTTGGCGGAAATCACTCATAAAAGACGTCTTTCAGCTTTAGGCCCCGGAGGATTAACAAGGGATCGAGCTGGATTTGAGGTACGTGACGTACACCCTACTCATTATGGACGTATATGTCCTATTGAAACGCCGGAAGGACCTAATATTGGATTAATTGCCTCGCTGGCTACTTTTGCTCGCATAGATGAGTATGGTTTTATTGAAACTCCTTATAATTCCATTGTGGATCATAAAATCACAGAGAATATTCGTTATGTTTCTGCTTTGGAAGAACAAAAACATTGTATTGCTCAAGTAAGTCCTATTTTCAATCAACTTTCTTCAGATCAACTTATTATGGCTCGGGAAAAAGGTGAGTACAAAACAGTCCGGAAAGAAAGAGTTTCCATGATGGATGTTTCTCCAGGGCAATTGGTTTCTATTGCTTCTTCTCTAATTCCTTTTCTAGAACATGACGATGCCAACCGTGCTCTTATGGGTTCCAATATGCAAAGACAGGCAGTTCCTTTATTAAAAGCTAAAGCTCCCTTAGTAGGTACAGGTGTGGAATATCTGGTGGCCAGGGATTCAGGAACTTCAGTGGTTTGTAAAAATGATGGTGTTGTTGAGGCTGTGGACGCTTCTCAAATTGTGATGCGAAGATTTGTTAAGGAAGGAAAACTAGGAGCTTCTGTAGATATTTATAATTTAACTAAGTATCAGCGAACCAATCAAAATACTTGTTTTAATCAAAGACCTATTGTTCAACTCGGAGATCGAGTGACAAAAGGGGATGTCATTGCAGATGGCCCTTCTACAGATCAAGGAGAATTGGCTTTAGGGCAAAATATTGTGGTCGCTTTTACTCCTTTTGAAGGATATAACTTTGAAGATTCTATTTTAATCTCAGAAAGGCTCATTCGTGATGATGTTTATACATCTATTCATATTGAAGAATTTGAGTGTGTAGCAAGAGATACAAAATTAGGAAAAGAGGAAATCACTCAGGATATTGCGAATGTAGGAGAAGAAGCTTTAGGCAATCTGGATACTTCCGGAATTATACAAGTGGGATCTCGTGTTAAACCTGGAGATATTTTAGTTGGTAAAATTACTCCAAAAGGAGAAAGTCAAGTTTCTCCAGAGAAAAAACTTCTTTTAGCTATTTTTGGAGAGAAAGCAGGTGAGGTTCGGGATACTTCTCTTAGAGCTCCTTCCGGAGTGACAGGGACAGTGATTGACACTCAGGTTTACAGTCGAGAAGGTGTGGAACAAGATGAGAGATTAAAAAGTATTATTGAAGAAAAAAAACAAAAGCTGAAAAAAGATTTTGATTTAGAAAAGAATGTTATCCGAAACAATGCTTTAGATAAAATTAGAGAAATTATTATTGGACAAAAAACAAAGGATATCTTCTTGAATGATGATGCTTCTGAAGAGCTTCTTAAAAAAGGGCAGAAAATTAAAGAAGAGGATTTAGAAAAAATCCCTTTTGAACTGATAGGAAATATTCCTTTAGTGAATGATACTGTCAGTGATCAATTAAATCAAATTACAGATTCTGCTCGTCATCAGTTGGATGCTATTGAATTGATTTACAAAGATAAAGTGGATTGTCTTTCCAAAGGCGATGACATGCCTCCCGGTGTTGTTAAAATGGTTAAAGTTTATGTGGCTGTGAAAAGAAAGTTACAAGTAGGAGACAAGTTTGCGGGCCGCCATGGAAATAAAGGCGTGATTTCAAAGATCTTGCCTATAGAAGATATGCCTTACTTGGCAGATGGGACTCCAGTGGATATGGTTTTAAATCCTTTAGGTGTTCCTTCCAGAATGAATATTGGTCAAGTTTTAGAAACTCATTTGGGTTGGGCGGCACATAGCTTGGGCGTACAACTTCAAAAGTATTTGGATCATTTTCATATGGAGAATGCGAAAAAAGATCTCAAAAATATTTTTTCAGATGATGACAAAATTGTGAAACAATTAAATGACCTGAAAGAACCTGAAATGAAAGAAGTGGTTTCATATTTAAGTAATGGAATTCATGTGGCTACTCCGGTATTTGATGGAGCCAAAGAAGGTGAAGTGAAAAATCTTCTTGAAAAAGCCAAACTTCCTGTTTCCGGACAAACAGTTTTATTTCATGGAGGCACAGGAGAACCTTTCCGTATGCCTGTGACTGTAGGTGTGATGTATATGCTTAAACTTCATCATTTGGTGGAAGAAAAAATTCATGCTCGATCTACAGGTCCTTATTCCCTGGTTTCTCAACAGCCTCTGGGAGGAAAAGCTCAGTTCGGAGGACAGCGGCTTGGGGAAATGGAAGTATGGGCCATTGAAGCTTATGGGGCCGCTTACTGTTTGCAAGAATTTTTAACTGTGAAATCTGATGATGTAGCAGGGCGCACTCGAATGTATGAAAGTATTATTAAAGGTGAAAATGTGTTGGAGCCAGGTGTTCCTGAAGCCTTTAATGTGTTGGTTAAAGAACTGCAAAGTTTAGCTTTAGATGTTGAATTAGTGGAGTCTGATTTATTAACTGAGCAACCTAAAAAAATTATTTAAAAGGATAGGCAATATGAGAGACTTGTTAAATTTTTTTGATAAACCTAAAGATCCCCTTACGTATAGTCATGTACGTATTTCTTTATCTTCTCCGGAGACTATTCGTAAGTGGAGCTTTGGAGAAGTTCGTAAGCCGGAAACCATTAACTATCGTACTTTTAAGCCGGAAAAGGATGGTCTTTTTTGTGCAAAAATCTTTGGCCCTACAAAAGACTATGAATGTCTTTGTGGCAAGTACAAAGGGATGAAGTATAGAGGTGTTATTTGTGAAAAGTGTGGCGTTGAAATTGTTAAATCAAAAGTCAGAAGAGAAAAAATGGGGCATATTGAGCTGACAACACCTGTCGCTCATATTTGGTTTTTAAAATCTCTACCTAGTCGAATTGCAGTGCTTTTGGATATGTCGTTAAAAGACGTGGAACGTGTTCTTTATTGTGAATGCTATATTGTGATGGATCCCTTGAATACTCCTTTAAGAAAGGGAGATCTTCTGCCTGAAGAGGCTTATCTTCAGGCTCAAGAGGAGCATGGTCCTCTTTTTAAAGTTTCTACAGGTGGAGAAGCTGTTCGAGATATATTAAAAGGTTTGGACTTGGATTATATTTCCCGCAAATTAAGAAAAGAATTAAAAGAGGCCACTTCAAATAATCAGCAAAAGAAAATCATCAAGCGATTAAAAATAGTGGAGACATTTTTAAATTCTAAAAACCGTCCAGAATGGATGATGCTTGAAGCTTTGCCTGTGATACCTCCAGATTTGCGTCCTTTGGTTCCTCTGGATGGAGGTCGTTTTGCCACTTCTGATTTGAATGATCTTTATCGACGCGTTATCAATCGTAACAACCGTTTAAAAAGATTGCAGGAACTCAATGCTCCTGACGTGATTATTCGAAATGAAAAACGTATGCTTCAGGAAGCTGTGGACGCTTTGTTGGATAACGGAAGAGGAGGTAAAACTTTTACCAGTCCTAACAAAAGACCTCTTCGCTCTTTAAGTGATATGCTTAAGGGAAAGCAAGGGCGGTTTAGACAAAACCTACTTGGAAAAAGGGTGGATTACTCCGGTCGTTCTGTTATTGTGGTGGGCCCCAGATTAAAACTGCATCAATGTGGTTTACCGAAAAAAATGGCATTAGAATTATTCAAGCCTTTTATCTATCACAAACTGGAACAAAAAGGTTTAGCGGTCACCATTAAGCAAGCTAAAAAATTGGTGGATCAGGAAAGTGTGGAAGTTTGGGATATCTTATCTCAAGCAGTGAAAGAACATCCTGTGCTACTAAACCGTGCTCCAACTTTGCACCGTTTGGGTATTCAGGCTTTTGAACCTGTCTTACATGAAGGTAAGGCTATACAGCTTCATCCTTTGGTTTGTACGGCTTTTAATGCAGACTTTGATGGAGATCAAATGGCTGTTCACGTACCTCTTTCTATGGAAGCTCAAGTGGAGGCTCGTGTTTTAATTATGTCCACAAATAATATTCTGAGTCCTGCAAATGGACGTCCAGTTATCAATCCCTCTCAAGATATTGTGCTTGGGATTTATTGGATGACTCGGACTCGACCTGGAGCAAAAGGAACAGGACAAATTTTTGCAAGTGTGCAAGATGTTATTTATGCTTACGATACAGGAGCAATAGATCTACAAGCTGAGATAGAATGTTATGTACAGGGAAAAAGAGTAAAAACATCTGTAGGAAGAGTTCTTCTGAATGATATTGTTCCGGATGCAGTTCCATTTGAAAAATATAATAAAGTTATGAATAAAAAAGCTTTGGCTGAATTAATTGACAGCACCTTCCGTGCTTCTGGAGGAAAGTTAACAGCTATATTGGCGGATCGATTGATGGGTCATGGTTTTAAATTTTCTACTATTGGAGGTATTTCTATTTGTTTGGATGATTTAAAAATTCCTGAATCAAAAAATAAACTGTTGAATATTGCCAGAAAGCAAGTTAATGAAATCCGCGCTCAATATGATGAAGGTTTAATTACAGAGGGTGAGAGATATAATAAGGTTGTTGATATTTGGGCTCAGTGTGGTGATCAAGTTGCCAAAGAAATGATGAAGAATTTGGAAAAAGAATCTTTTGATGTGGGTGATAAAAAAGTTGAAGGAGATAGTTTCAATCCAATCTTTATTATGGCGGATTCCGGGGCTAGAGGTTCAGCGGCTCAAATTCGTCAGTTGGCGGGAATGAGAGGTTTGATGGCGAAACCTTCTGGTGAAATTATTGATACTCCAATTACGGCAAATTTTAGAGAGGGGTTGACGGTTCTGCAATACTTTATTTCTACTCATGGAGCTCGTAAAGGTTTGGCTGATATGGCTTTAAAAACAGCCAATTCCGGGTACCTGACTCGTCGTTTGGTTGATGTGGTTCATGATGTCGTTATCTCTGAAAGAGATTGTGAAAGTACAGAATGTATCACTGTGACTTCTCTGCAGGAAGGCGGCGGTATTATTCAAAATATAGGAGAAAGGATCTTAGGGCGGACTGCTTTTGGAGATATTATGAATCCTACATCTTCAGAGGTTATATGTGAAAATGGGGAGGAGATTGATGAACGGGTTGTTGAACAAGTGGAGAGATTGGAGATTGAATCTGTTAAATTGCGCTCTACACTTACTTGTAAAGTGAAGTGGGGTGTTTGTGTTAAATGTTATGGAAGAGATTTATCTCGGGGCCAAACAGTCAATTTATCTGAACCTGTAGGTGTGATTGCGGCTCAATCTATTGGGGAGCCGGGAACTCAGTTAACTATGAGAACTTTCCACTTAGGAGGGACAGCCTCCAGATCTGTTGAACAATCTGTTCATACAGCATCTAAAGAAGGAAAGGTGCAGTTAAAAAACACTCATATTGTCACCAATAAAGAAGGTAAATTAGTTGTTATGAATAGGCATGGGAATATTATTTTATTGGATGAAAATAATCGAGAAAGAGAAAAGTTTCGATTGGTTTATGGAGCCTACTTAAATGTGAAAGAAGGAGATGCTGTTAAAAAAGGAGATGTTTTAGCTGAATGGGATCCTTACTCCAACACTATTTTAGCGGATGTATCTGGAACTGTTCAATTTAAAGATATTGAAGAAGGGGTTTCTGTGAGTGAGCAAGTGGATGTTGTGACAGGATTTTCCACGAAAGTAATTATTGCTTCAAAATCTTCAACTCAAAAACCTACTATTATTATTGTGGATGATGCAGGAAAGGAAATGATTTTTCCTGAACGTGGTACTCCTGTGCAATATACTATTCCTGTGGGGGCCCAATTGCTGGTTACAAATGGAGATAAAATTGTTGCTGGAGATATTTTAGCAAAAATGCATAGAAGATCAGCTCAAACTCGTGACATTACAGGAGGTCTTCCTCGAGTGGCAGAGCTTTTTGAAGCCAGAGTGCCTAAGGAAGCGGCTATTATTTCTGAGATAGAAGGTTATGTAAGTTTTGGGCGTGATTTGAAAGGCAAGCAAAGAGTTATTATTACTTCTAAAGAGGGAGAGCAACAAGAGTATCTGGTTCCTAAAGGAAAACACGTAGCAGTTCGTGAAGGAGAATTTATTGGAGTTGGTGAAACTATTATGGATGGGCCAAGTGATCCTCATGATATTTTAAAGATTTCTGGAGAGTTGGCTTTAGCTTCTTATTTGGTGAATGAGGTACAAGAGGTTTATCGTCTTCAAGGTGTGTCGTTAAACGATAAGCATATTGAATTAATTGTCCGTCAAATGCTTAGGAAGGTGGAGGTTATTGATGCTGGAGATACTCACTTTTTGCCCAGTGAAAGTTTTGATAAATTTGAAGTCATTGAGACAAATAAAAAGATTGTGAAGGAAGGTGGAACGCCTGCTAAATATAGATCACTTCTTTTAGGTATAACTAAGATGTCTTTGAATACAGACAGTTGGATTTCAGCGGCTTCATTCCAGGAGACCACAAGGGTTTTAACTACAGCGGCTACACAATCCAGGATCGACTATCTTCATGGTTTAAAAGAAAATATTGTAATGGGAAGATTGATTCCTGCAGGAACAGGAATGTCTTGCTATAGAGATTTAAAACCTCAGTTTGAGGAAAAGGCAGAGGAAGCTGTTTTATTACCTAATAATGTTTCTGATCAAGTGGAGGCACAGTCTTCGGAACATGTTCAATCAACAGCAACAAACAGCTAAAACAGAAACGTCATCAGCTAATCAGCAAACCAATTAATTGCAGGGGGTATAAGGCTATGTCTTATTTGAAACATTTATTTATCTTATTTTTTATACCGGCTATGAGTTTTGGGCTTTCGAATTTAACTTCGGAGTCAGAAAATTATTTTGCATATGCAGACACGCCAACTCTTTCAGGTTCTTCTTTGTATTTAGCGAGCAATGATGATTATTCAAGCAGTAGTAATGTGCGTACGATCAGTCTAGGTCATTATATGGGTAGTGGTATAGCCAGTACAATTCTTGGATTTGGTATAGGTCATGCGATACAAGGCAGATGGAAAGAAGGAGGTTGGGTTCATACAGCACTTCAATCTGGACCTTTAGCTATCTTTGGCGGATTAGTTATTTTTATGATAAATAGAGATACAGTAGACAGTACTGGACATGGACCAGCAATAGATGGAACAGTAATTTATTTTGCAGGAGTAACAATTGGATTAGGTCTTGTTATGTCAGGTCTTAAAATATGGGAAATGGTAGATATATGGATACTTCCTGATTCTATAAGAGTTATTTCTTCCAGTTCGCAAAATAGTGTATTTCCATCTTTATATTCATACGAGCATAAAGTAAATGCTCCAGGCGTTCGTTTGCAGTGGCAGTTTTAAAAGAATTGCCTCTGTTAAGTAGAGATAAACACGAACATTTTGTCTATTGACTCTTTAGTGGAATAAGGGCATATTTGCCCAGCTATGCCAACTTTAAATCAATTAATTAAAAGCAGAAGAGTTGCTCCTAAGGTAAGGACAAAATCTCCTGCTCTTACACGATGTCCTCAAAAAAGAGGTGTTTGTGTCCGTGTTTTTACGGTGACTCCAAAGAAGCCGAATTCAGCTTTAAGAAAAGTAGCCAGGGTGCGTTTATCCAATGGTTTTGAAGTGAACTCGTATATTCCGGGCATTGGGCATAATTTGCAGGAGCATAGTGTGGTTTTAGTTCGAGGTGGACGTGTGAAGGATTTGCCTGGGGTGAAATATCATATTATAAGAGGAGCTTTAGATGGCCAGGGTGTTGAAAATAGAAAAAGAGCTCGCTCTAAATATGGAAGTAAAAGGCCTAAAAAATAACAATGTAAAAGAAGAATATGTCTAGAAGAAATAGAAAAATTGATCAAAGAGAGCCAGCGGCAGATCCAAAATATGGAGATCTTGTTTTGGGGCATTTTATTAACAAGCTTATGTGGGATGGTAAGAAAGAGTTAGCTCGAAAGGTTGTTTATTCTGCTTTTGATGAGATTGGTAAAAAAGCTTCTCAAGATGCTCTTTCTGTTTTTAAAAAAGCTTTGGAAAACTGTAAACCTTCCTTGGAGGTACGATCCAGAAGGGTTGGTGGTGCGACTTATCAAGTGCCAGTAGATGTACGTTCTGTTCGACGTACCACTTTGGCTATGAGATGGTTGATTTTACACTCCAGATCCAGAAAAGAAAAAACTATGTCCAGTCGGTTGGCAGAAGAGTTATTAGATGCTTATAACAATAAAGGGCAATCCATTAAGAAGAAAGAGGATGTTCATCGTATGGCCGAAGCCAATCGGGCTTTTTCTCACTATAATTGGTAACTGTTTTCTGTATAACAGTTAAAAGTTTTTATTTTATTATATAAAAAATCAAAGATTTTCTTATTTTCTTCCGATAAAAATAATTAGAGTTTCAATAAAAATAGAGCTCTATTTTTACTTATGGAGATAATTAAATTATGAAGTTTCAATTATATTTACTTGTTTTCTTTTTATTTCAAGCAGTTTTTGTAAATGCAAATGCAAGGGAAGAAGAATTCCTTCAAAGTTTGAGTATAGCTTGTCAAAATGAGGATGTGGATCAATTTTTTGAGATGGTTTCAATGCCTTTGACAGTTATGTTGCCTCATGGAGAAATGATTAAGATAAGATCAAAAGAAGAGTTTGTTAGTAATTTAGATATGATTTTTGTTGATGAGTTTGTAGAGGTGTGTGGTCAGTTCGAGAAAATTTTTTTATTTCATTTTCAACAGACGTCAATTTTTAGATTTATTAATCTGACTAACTTACAAGGGGATCTTAAGATTAATGTTATTGATATAGGATCGATTATACGAAATCAGAGCAATATATTTTTGAATTTTTTAAGTAGTGCAAGTCTTTCCACTGATGAATGTAAGTTGAGTTAACGTTTAGTTCATATATAAAAATTGTGATTTTCAATAATCTAAGAAGAAATTAATCTTTCAGGCAAGGTTGAATATTAGTTGTTATTTAAAGAAGTCGGTTCAAAATTAATTACAACCTAGTGTTCGTCTTAATTGTGATGTAAGAGTGAGTGTACATTGTTTAAGCCGATTTGTAGGATCACTATTGATATTAGTGTTGTTCATACCTGTATTGATACCGGTATTGATACCAGTATTTATACCAGTATTCATGTTATTAGGATTACTAAAGGTATTATTACTACATGTAGAAAAAGAGTTGATAGCTGAGTCTACTCTACTTCTTTTGTCATAAGATATTTGTGTGGTTTGGATTTGTTGCATTAATTGATTTTGAGTAGTTGTTATACAAGTATGAATGTTTTGTGTGTTATATGAACATGTAGACATTTGATTCACTGTTGCACATAAATATCGTTCACCTTCACTTTGACATGAGATAAAAAACAGTGCACTTGCTAATAATAAGATATTTTTCATATATCCAAATTTCATTATGTGTAAATGGTAACAGGCTTTTGTGTTTGTTGACAAGAAGTGAACTCAAAAATTTAGTATATTTTATCATTTCTGAATACATGCTGTTTTACAACGTAAGTCCTGACAAGATCAAAAAAAGGTTTCTAAACAGGTAAAATATGAACAAAATAGTTTCAAAATAATATATTTGTGCATTTTTTAGGCAGTATTCGATTGATGAGTAAATTGGGGGCCAAAACATATTTATTTACAGGAAATGCTGACTTCTTCAGGGCTGTAAAGGGAACCTATGTTTATGGTGGCAGGAACTTCAACTGAACCAGAACCTGTTGGTATTGTACGAGAACCTGTTGGAATACTTATATTTCTTACAAGTCCTTGGAGGAACCCAGTTTGTACTTTGACAGATTCCCATTTATTGGGACCTCCGCAAGTAGAAACTAAATTTACAGGGTCGCTGAATTCTACTAAACCTAATAAACCAATATGGTGCCAGGAAGTGTAATTATAATTCCATGGAGTTTGATTACTATCTTTAACAAAGTGTATTGTATAACACCCTGTTAAATTAAGAAGAACAAATATTGAAAATAAGTATCTCATTATCTACTACACCAAACCTTAGCTGTTCGCGGGGTATAAATCCAAAGAGTAATAATTTGAAGCAAACTATTTAAAAATGTATCTTGTGTCTGCATTTGTAACACCTCACGATCACCGCAAATAGTAGATACATCAACAATGTTTTCACCTGCCAAGCCCAAGAAGAAAAAATGTTGGGACTGCTCATAAGTGGGTATTGAACTGTACTTTTGATTACTTCCACTAGGGCTAATTGTGACTGTTTGACAGGACACAAAAAACAATGAACAAAATAGTATAATTCCAAATTTCATAATATGAAAAAGTTAGCAATACTTTAATTGAGTGGCAACTGGTATATGTGTATTTTTTAAGGTATTATACGAAGCAAAAAGACTCAAATCACTCATTTCGAATCCTGATATAATGTTGGTACTTTATTTTACTTCTTTTTTTAAAAGAAGGAAGACGGATAATCTTCAAAGACACTTTGTGTGTCTTTGAAGGGATTCGCCTACTACAATCGCAAGCATCACACTTGCTCATTGCGTAGGCTCGCTTCGTTCTCTCAGAAAATCATCCGGATTTTCTGCCTTGTATTAAATGTTTTCACATTTAATACAAGGCGTTCACTCATTTCGAATCCTGCCCTGATAAAAAAAGAAAAGGACTTACAGCCCTCTTCTTTTTTCATTATGATGACGGCAGGATTCGAACCTGCGACCTACGGCTTAGAAGGCCGTTGCTCTATCCAACTGAGCTACGCCACCATTTGCATATAAAATCATTGTTGATCTTTTTTTCCATAAAAAAACAAAATCAAAAAACCTAAAATACCTGATAACAAAGAAGCCAGAAAAATAGAAGCCTTTGAGTAATTTTCCAGTATTGGATTATAGTTTAAACTTAAACTGCTAATAAATAAAGCCATTGTAAATCCAATCCCAGCCAGACATCCTACTCCTAAAATATGAAAAGGACGTACATACGCTGGCCACTGAGCCCACTTTAAGCGTACAGAAATCCAGGAAAACAGGAAAATACCAATCGGTTTACCCACAAAGAGCCCTAAGAAAATTCCATGAAAAATAGAGCTTGAAGAAAAATCAGTAAAAGAAAATTCTTCATCAAACTGTAAACCAGAATTACAGAAAGCGAAAATAGGCATAATAACAAAACCTACTAATCCATGCAGGCGATCAATAAGCAGTTGAGCTGGTGACTGTAGACTACGAAGCTTATGAGCCATCTTTTCTAATTGATAAGTGGTGAGCTGATTTTCAGAAATGAGTTGTTTCAAAGTCTCTTCCACATCAGATTTTCGAGATGAAAGAGGACGGGCAGGAGTCATTAGCCCTAAGATGACTCCAGCAATAGTCGCGTGAATCCCACTTTTTAGAATGGCAAACCATAAGACGATGCCTAGTACAAGGTAAATAAAGTAACTGTGAATACGAAGCTGTCTAAAACAAAAAGTTAAAAATACCACTACACCTGATAAAGAAATCCAAAATCCAGAAAGCTCTGAAGAATAAAAGGAAGCAATGACCAGTACAGCTCCTAAATCATCAATGGTTGCTAAGGCCAATAAAAAGATTTTCAAAGATAAAGGGATGTTCAAAACAAAGGCCAGCACTCCAACAGCAAAAGCAATGTCTGTAGCCATAGGAATCCCCCAGCCCACAACACTTTCTTGATCTACATTGAAAGAAAGGTATATTAGAGCTGGAACTATCATACCTCCTAAGGCCGCCATAAAAGGCAGAAACGCTTCTTTTCGAGAAGAAAGTGAGCCTCCTATAAGCTCTCGCTTAATTTCCAAACCTACGACAAAAAAGAAGATCACCATTAGAGCATCATTCACCCAATGATGAAGAGACATTTCCAGTAGAAAATCTCCAAAACCAATAGATATCGGAAAATGGAGCAAATTTGTGTACCATGACTTCAAGGGAGTGTTGGCACAAATAAGTGCTAGAATAGCTGATCCTAATAACAAAATACCACTGCTGGTTTGTAAAGCCAGAAAACGCTCAATAGGACTAAGAATATTTTGGATGAGTGATTTTTTAGACATACAATAAATCCTTATTATTTGTAATTATCTTAAAACTTTCTAAATTTGTCATCAGTTCATTGACAGTGAAAACCTGTGCTATTATTACTTTCAATCAGCCTGTCTGATTAGAACACTTTTATCTTGGAAATACTAATGAATAACAACGTCCTCCTTATTGAAGGTATTCATCCTCAAGCTCAAAAGCTTTTTGAAAAACAGGGTTTTAAGGTTGAGACTCTGGCAGGTTCTGCAAGCAATAAAGAGCTGATTCAAACCTCCCCCTATGCGGCTGTAGGCATTCGTTCTCGAACAGAACTATCATCTGATTTTTTTAATCAATCTCAGGACTTATTAAGTGTAGGTGCTTTTTGTATTGGCACTAACCAGATCGATCTTGCATCTGCAACTCAAGAAGGTGTGGCTGTATTTAACTCACCCTATAGCAATACCCGATCTGTTGCGGAGTTGACTTTAGCAAATATCATCAACTTAAGCCGAAAAATTACTCAACTGAATCATTTAGTTCACTTGGGCAAGTGGAAAAAAACATCTCAATCCTCTTATGAGGTGCGTGGGAAAGTATTAGGTATTGTTGGATATGGACATATTGGAAATCAGGTCAGTGTATTGGCTGAGGCTTTTGGTATGAAAGTTTATTACTATGATATTCAAAAGAAATTATCTTTAGGTAATGCTCAAGCTCTATCTTCTTTGGAGGAAATTCTTCCTCTTTGTGATTTTTTGACACTTCATGTTCCTCAAACCCCTCAAACACAAAATATGATTACAAAAAAGGAATTACAGAAAATGAAAAAAGGCGGGTATTTGATTAACACCAGTAGAGGCAGTACGGTTTGTCTCAATGATCTTGTGACAGCTTTAAAAGAAAAACATTTAAGTGGTGCGGCTATTGATGTGTTTCCGGAAGAGCCTTCCAGTAATAATGAAATTTTTTCCAGTGACTTACAAAAAATGGATAATGTGATACTGACTCCTCATATTGGAGGAAGTACCGAGGAAGCTCAAATTGGAATTGCAAATGATGTGGTTCAAAGACTTATTGGCTATTTAAAAAAAGGGGATTCTGCCGGCTCGGTCAATTTTCCTCAACTTTCCCCTCCTCCTATTTTGAATAAAGAAAAAACCTTAAGAGTAGCGAATGTTCATAAAAATACTGCAGGGGTTTTATCTAACATTAACAGTCTTATTTCCAAGTGGGATATCAATGTGCAAACTCAGTATTTATCTACAACGTCAGATATAGGCTATGTGATCATAGATATAGAAATTGAAGATCAGAAAAAAAGCTTGGATGTTGTTCATGCTATTCAAAAACTGAATACTTCGATTAAAACGCGTGTTTTATCTTAAACTTAAAAACAGATTGTTTGGATTAAACGGCTGGCGACTTGATAAGGATCTGCATTGGCTCCTGGTCTTCGATCTTCCAAATAGCCATAACCTTTTTGAACGACATGAGCAGGGATACGGATGGAAGCTCCTCTATCCAGGTGTCCTGATCTAAACTCGTTGATATTGCAAGTTTCGTGAAGGCCTGTAAGGCGCTCCTCTAATTTATCACCGTAGAAGGCAATATGTTCTTTGTGATTTTTGGAAAGTTTTTCAATAGCTTTATCAATTTCCTTGATGCCGCCTTGTTCTCTCATCTTAGAAGTGGAGAAGTTTGTATGCATGCCTGCACCATTCCAGTCTCCTTTAATAGGTTTATTATCAAAAGACACCTGAACTGAATATTCTTCGGCAATTCGATGAAGAAGCCATCTAGCGACCCATGTTTGATCAGCAATTGTGAGAGGATCGGCTTCTTCCCCTTTAAACCCTCTATGGCCAATTTGGAATTCCCATTGGCCTAGCATAACTTCTGCATTAATACCACACAGGTAAATACCGGCGGCTTGGCAAGCGGCTAAGTGAAGCTCAACAATTTCTCGACCACAAACAACATTTGCTCCCACACCGCAATAAAAAGGTCCTTGTGGCTCTGGAAAACCTTCTTCCGGCCAACCAAGAGGTTTACCTCCTTCAAACAAGGTGTGTTCTTGTTCAAAACCAATCCAAATTTTTTCTTTATTTGCACCTTTATCCAAGACATCTCTTAATTGACTGCGTGTGTTACTTTTATGTGGAGTTTTTCCATCTACGTGAAAAACCTCACACATAACAAGGTAATTTTTTTCACCCCGAATAGGATCTGAAAAATATTGAACAGGACGCAAAAATAAATCCGATGAAGAACCTTTTGCTTGCGAAGTTGATGATCCATCAAAAGACCAAGAAGGAAAAGAACTTAATGAAATCGTTGATTTTGGAGAGGGCAGGACTAACATTTTGGAACGCAAACCTTGAGTAGGTTGAACCCCATCAAGCCAAATATACTCTGCGCAAATCACTATATTTTTCTCCAAATATAAAAAACTTTTTTTTAAACTTAACTATAAAAATGGGCAAGTATTTTTAAAACTATAATGCATTGCTTTGTTAAAAAGAGTTTATTTTTATTGAAAAAAATTATTCATTTTCTTCTTTTGATAAGGCCCCTTCTTAGAGGTCGGGCTTGATTTTTTTGACTGATTTTACTTTGAAGTTATCGTCCAGTTTTACTTCGTAACCTCCTTTTCTGGCATTTTCTATAAATTCTTGAGCAAATGTTTTTCTTGGATCAATACTATCCTTATTATTTTGTGTGTTATCTTCAGATCTTCCTTGGAAATTTTGTATTTTTTTTTCGATAATACGATAGTGGGCAATGCGATCTTCAATGTCTGCATCAGTTTCTTCTTCTGTTTCTTCTGCTTCTTTAAGAATGGAAAGAAGATTATCAAAAGATTCATCCTGACTCAAATGAACCCCATCTTTTAATGTATAATCTTCAGACTCAGCAGATTTTTCTTTGGAAATATATTTATTTTTTTTATGGCGAATTAAATCCTCAGACATCCGGTGTTTTAATAAATTAGTTTTGTAGTCCTCTTGAATTTGTTTTTGTATTTCTTTGTCTGTGAGAGCTGGTTTTTCTACAACCTCTTCTTGTATTTCAGGTGGAGCTTCTTTTGGATTTTTATTGAATATAAAGACGCCGAAGCCAATGAGTATTAAAAGAATGAGATAGAATCGAAATTTATTTTTAGACTTAGGTGATCTTTGAGATCGAATTCTTATCTGATGTTTTTTTCTTCTTCCAAACATACTATTATTGTTATTGAAATTTGCTGGTTTTTCTACTTATTTTTATTTGAATTGAGATATTTTGATTTTTTAAATTACAAGCGGCTTATTGTGTCTTCACAGCTTTTCCCAAACATAAAATCAGAAAGCCCTTGTCTGTTTCCATACTTCTCTTCATATTCCCTTCCTATGAAACTCCAAGAACGAAGTTTAGGATCCTTATAACGAAATTGATTAAAAGTTGTTACACTGTTGATTTGTTCTTCTTTAGATGAATTTGCATTTAATCTAGCCACAGCTCTTGGAATTTCTTCTAAAGAGTAAAATTCAGGTTGTACTCTACCAAGAACAAGATCAAGAAGTCCTGGTTTGTGTCCATGACTTTTTCTAAGGGCACTCCAAGAACGAAGTTTAGGATCCTTATAACGAAATTCTTCATAAGTTTTTACACTTTTGATTTGTTCTTCTTTAGGTGAATTTGCATTTAATTTGGCCACAGCTGGAGGAATTTCTTCCAAAGAGTAAAATTCAGGTTTAGGTTCTGGCAGTTTTCCTGTCGTGATAAAAGCAAGAAACCCTTGCTGGCTTCCATACTCTTTTTTGAACCAATATATAGCAGTGTTCCAAGAACGAAGTTTGGGATCCTTATAACGAAATTTTTCGTAAGTTTTTACACTTTTGATTTGTTCTTCTTTAGGTGAATTTGCATTTAATCTGGCCACAGCTCCTGGAATTTCTTTTATAGAGTAAAATTCAGGTTTAAGTTCTGGTAGTTTTCCTGTTGTAACAAAAGCAAGAAATCCTTGCTGGCTTCCGTGTTCTTTTGTGAACAAATTTTTAGCCACACTCAAAGAACGAAGTTTGGGATCCTTATAACGAAATTTTTCGTAAGTTTTTACACTTTTGATTTGTTCTTCTTTAGGTGAATTTGCATTTAATTTGGCCACAGCTGGAGGAATTTCTTCCAAAGAGTAAAATTCAGGTTTAGGTTCTGGCAGTTTTCCTGTCGTGATAAAAGCAAGAAACCCTTGCTGGCTTCCATACTCTTTTTTGAACCAATATATAGCAGTGTTCCAAGAACGAAGTTTGGGATCCTTATAACGAAATTTTTCGTAAGTTTTTACACTTTTGATTTGTTCTTCTTTAGGTGAATTTGCATTTAATCTGGCCACAGCTCCTGGAATTTCTTTTATAGAGTAAAATTCAAGTTTAGGTTCTGGCAGTTTTCCTGTCGTGATAAAAGCAAGAAACCCTTGCTTGCTTCCATACTTTTTTTTGAACCAATGTTGAGCAGTGCTCAAGGAAGGAAGTTTTGAGTCTTTATGGCGAAACTGTTCATAATTTTTTACACTGTTGATTTGTTCTGCATCGGGTGAATTTGCATTTAACTTGGCGACAGCTGGAGGAATTTCTTCCAAAGAATGAAGCTCTGGTTCTGTTCTATTAAACATAAAATCAACAAATCCTCGTATGTACCCATGTTCTTTTAAAAACCATCCTACAGCAGTATTCCATTGAGGAAGTTTTTTGTCTTTATAACGAAATTTATTGTAATTACTTCTACTTTTAATTTGTTCTTCTGTTGGTGAAGATGCATTTAACTTGGCGACAGCTGGAGGAATTTCTTCTAAAGAATAAAACTCCGTCTTAGGTTCTGGCAGTTTTCCTGTCAGAATGAAACCAACAACTCCTTCTAAATTTCCATGCTTCTTTTTATATTGGCTATTGATAGTACTAAAAGGAGGAAGTTTTTTGTCTTTATAACGAAATTCTTCATAAGTTTTGATACTGTTGATTTGTTCTGCATCGGGTGAATTTACATTTAACTTGGCGACAGCTGGAGGAATTTCTTCCAAAGAGTAAAACTCCGTCTTAGGTTCTGGCAGTTTTCCTGTAGTAATAAAATCAGAAAGCCCTTTTGAATTTCCATATTTATTTTTATATTGCCTATTGATGATGTTAACAGAAGGAAGTTTTTTGTCTTTATAACGAAATTCTTCATAAGTTTTGATACTGTTGATTTGTTCTTCTTTAGGTGAATTTGCATTTAATCTGGCGACAGCTCCTGGAATCTCTTCTAAAGTGTATTTCTCAGCCCAAAACTTTCGAATATACTCCGGCAGACGATTTCTCATCTCTTGTAACTCAGCCCTATTTAAAGGTCTTATCCCGGCATCTTCAAACTTTAGATGACTGTCTCCACTTTCATATCTTTTATTTTCTCTAGAAAAAGATAGAGTTTCCAGTTTTTCCAATATACTAAGAGCATCCTTTGCAAGCTGTTCATTCCTGTAATTAATTAAAAATAAGATATCTGCATTTTGTTTGCTGGGAGAAAGCCTTAACACCCTCCCTATCCTATGTATCATCTGATTGATCGATACATTCAAATTTAAATCAATATAAGCAGAGAGGTGAGGTAAATCCACTCCCTCATCCAAGGCTCTTACGGCTATAATATAATGGGAGCCTTTGGAAGACTTTGAGCGATTGAGAACGTCCCTTCTCTCTGTATCTTCCATCTTGGAATGATAGGCCTCAAATTCAATACCTGTTGTTGTTCTATTTAAAAACTCTTGTAATCTTTCTGCCTCCGCTATTGTTGCTGTGACAATAAAACCTTTTTTATTATTCAACAAAACAGGTCCAATAATACGAAGTAAAGCTTCATAATGATTTGGGTTCAGTACATGAAATGAACTATCTGATTGAATAAATACAGAAGATTCTTTCAATTCCTCTGGAGCCAAATCTTTAAAGCTGTTCTCTCCTATCACATAAAGGTCATCAAAAGGTGTAAGCTCACCTCTATCAATCCCTATAGCCAACTGTTTTAAGACAGACTCTACATTGTGTTTTTCAAAAAGATTTCCCTCTGTATTTAAATAAGCCCAATGCTCTCTTTCAAAAAACTCTCTTAAATCCACTTCAGGGTGTACAGGTGTGGCCGTTGTGCCATATAAAAAGGTTCTTCTTCTTTCACCCTGGTTTCTTTGATACCTCCTACTTTCATCCAATAACTTCAAAAGAGCGAACTTTGTTTGATAAGCCCCCAAATGATGAGCCTCATCTATGTATAGACCTCCTAATTGACTTAGAAAGCTATTTTGAAGATATTTATACTCCTTCTCAGTTTGAGTAAAAAACTCTGGTAACCTTCTCTTTAAACTTTGAGAGGTCATAACCAATACTGTGGGTTTATCTCTTTCACTGGCTTGTTTGATCTCAGAAGCAAAAGACTGCCAGCTCTTATCTAAAACATTTCTCCAATCAATAATATGGAAGTCTCTTTGTTGTTCCTGTTCTGTCTTAAGTTGAAAAGAGAGTTGATGAATCAATTGGAGTTGATGAGCTGTGACAATGAATATGTTTTTGTCCTTTGAAAACTCTCTTATTTGTTTAAGTAAGGTTTGTACAAGAACCCATGTTTTACCCATCCCTGTAGGAGCAATATGGAGTAAACTGGAAGCTCCTTGTTCCAGGGCTATGTGAGAGGCTTGAAGAGCAGCTCTTTGAGCAGTTTTTGGTTTTGAAAAGCTTCCCACATAGGGATGAAGCTCATGACTAATGAGCCAGTTTTTAAAAGCAGATCGCATGGATTTGGAAGGAGTGAGAGTTAATACATCCATAAAGGGAAGCTGAAGGGTTCTGGACGTATTATCAGATATAACTTGAGGAGAAGAGATATCAGAGTTTATTTGCAGTTTAAATTCTGTCTCAGAAGATAAAGATCCAAAAGAAACACATCCAGTTCCACAAGAAGTTATATCCAAATTTTCAATTTCTTCTGTTTTGGTTTCAGAGATATAAGATAAAGCATTTCGAGTGAGTTGAATAAGGTCATTACTGTCAGCTAAAGCTTGAAAGCCACATACTAATAGAACAATAATTTTAAAAAGAAAACTGTAATGTTTCATTAAATAAAATTTATTATCTCCTTTTCTTAAGGATGGAAATAATAACAGATTGTGTATTAATTCCTAGAAAAATAAACTTTTTTTAGTTGGAAGAATGTAAACTTTACATGGATTAATGGTCAAAATTTTTTTAAGTCAGTTAAAAGGTTATTTTGTGATGATCAGGTTTTCAGAGAAGAGTTTTTGTTTTGATAAGCCATAGACAGCCAGTTGAATATTCCATGTTTTGTCCTTCTGCACCCGGCTTGTAATAATGGCGTAATTTAATTTATTTGGCACATGATGAATATGTCTTGAATCTAAAACAAAACCGGGTTTTTTAGGGTAAGTTTTGGCATGAATAGGAGATGTAGTGAGTTCATAAGTGTTGTACCTGGCCCATGCTTCTTCTTTGGGATCTATTTTTAACAGCTCACTTAAATGGCGATCACCGCTTAGGAAAAATATAGGACTCTTTGATTTCATAATACGATTCATCATTATTTTAAAGTTGTCTGGAAAGTCTATTTCAAAAGATTCAAAAGGGTGATGACGTCCTAAAATTTGTCCTCCACTAATAATCCATGTAGGATTTTTAGAGAGATTTTTCAAAAGCCAATTTTCCTGTTCTATCCCCCATAGGGATAATTTTTTTTCTTCAGGAGGGCTTTGCAAACTTCGACCATCTGTGAACAAAAAGTTTTGATTTCTTGTCCTAACCATAAAAGAAATGCCAGGGCCTTTTGATAAATAAGGGTGGTTTGCTGGAAGTGGGAAAACATCTCTAAATAATTGAGTCATATCCTGCTTATATTTAAAATCTCCATGTCCATTGTTCATTCCATAGTCATGATCATCCCAAATAGCCAGCGTGGGAGTAAGTTTTTGGGCCTTATATAAAGGCAGGGTTTGTAACGTTTCCACATAACGTTTGGATAAATTTTTAAATGATATTTCTGGGATGTATTTATCTGCATAAACAACATCCCCAATAAGAAAAATCATATTGGGTTGAAAAGAGAGCAAATCCTTCCAAATATGTTGATTGTTCCATTTGTCATCCATACAGGAAGCTACAGCAAAGGTGAACTCTGTTTGATTCAGGTTTAAAGTCTTAAATGTTTTTTCAGATATAGTTTTTAAGTTTTCATCTTTAATAATCAGTTGGTAAGTTTCTCGAGGTTTTAGATTTTCTACTTTGAGATGGTAAAGATTTACATCAGGGAACTTTCTTTTTAACTTAGGATAAAGAGGTTTCTCACCATTAAGAAAATAGGAAAGTTTTTTATCTTTTGAAACTAAAATATTAAAAGATGTTTGGTCGTTGACTGTGTAACCCTGCCAAATGGATATGGAAAATGTTGGTTTCAAAAACCAATAGATGCCGAAAAGGGAAATGGGGATTAAAATAACAAATATTTTCTTTAACATTGGCACCTTTAAAAAAGAGCAGGGGTTGTAAGCCGGATTCTGTTCAGTTTATAAAAACCTTGGTGACTATTCATCTTTGCGATCAACCCGAAAGTCAAGCATAGGCGATGCACTTTCTTATTTGATCTTGCTCCACATAGAGTTTAGCTGATTTCACTCCAGCAGTAAGAGACTTACTCTGGACATACTTTCTGTTCCACTAGTCCTCACCTAAAAAGGTGGAAGAGATTTCTCTCTTTATGCCGCCTTAAAGAGTCCGGACTTTCCTCTTTCAAAATTTGAAAGCAGTCACCCACCCCCGCTTTCAACATAAAAATCATATATTTGCTTTTTTATCAATCTTTTTTGAAAGGAAACCTTATGGTGTAGAATCTAAAGCTAAATTGGCAAGCTCATCAGCTCGTTTATTGTTTTCTCTTAACACATGGATAAGGTTCCATTGAGGAATTTTTTTTATGAGAAGAGTACATTGAGTGTGGATAAGTTTTAAATTGGCAGATTTAATTTTATACTCTCCTTTCAGTTGTCGAACGACTAATTGACTGTCTGTTTTTATGGTTAGATTACTTACACTATTTTGGACAGCCAACTCCAGGGCGCGGTGGATGCCTTTGTATTCAGCTTCGTTATTAGTTGCAATACCCAAGGTTTGAGATTCTTCAAAAATTTTTTCTTCTTCTTTGTCCATAACAGTTAAACCAAAAGAAGCTAAACCGGGGTTGCCGCGGCTGGCTCCATCTGTATATATCATCACTGTATGAGGCCAGTTAGAAGAGTGGCCATTAGAGAGTATAACTTTATTGTTCATTTATGATGGGAGAATCAATAGATAAATCTCCTTGAGGAAGATCATCAAGGTTTATGGTTTGATCTTCTTCTAAAGAGTCTTTTTCAGGTGCAGAAAGAACCAAAACTTCATCATTAAAATTCATTTCTGTTTTATCAACTTTAAAAGAACCAACAACCCATCTTTCTTTTCCTCCTTTAGAGGAAGCAGAACTTTGGAGATTGATTAAGGCTGAACCTTCAACCTTTACATCCACCTGTCCGTCTTCGTCACCGCCGCTGGGGTCATTAAAGGAATAACTAAATACAGCTCGTATTTGAGAGGAATTATTGGTGGTTTCTGTCCATAGATCGTGAAATTGAATATTATAAGCTGAAGGATTTTTCTCTAATAATTTATTTCGGACAATATTTTGAAATTCTTCTTGAAGGGCAAGGTGAGTGCTTTCAGGAAATACATTCTTTTTTTGAAAGAAAAACCAAGTAATAATTAAAAGTAAGAATAGAACGGCCAAAGCAATGATTTGCAGTATGTTCTTTTTTAGAAAAAGGAGCATATTAAAACCAACAGACATAAATCAATTATCGGTTATATATGCTTTTGAAACAATAGATATATTGAAATTCTTCAGTTTTGCCTTGATTTCTGCTAGAGTTTGATTTTGTGTGTGCAAAAGGAAGGCTACGATGACAGTTTTTCAATCTCAAATTGAAATTAAATCCTCTGTTTTTCAGGATCGATTTCAAAAAATGGAAAGCAAGGTCAAAAAACTTCAAGATCACTTGGAAGAAGTGCGCAAATGGGGTTTAGACTCTTCTCATAAACATATTGAAAAGAATAATAAATTTCCTGTTCGTGTGCGCATTCAAAAATTGCTTGATTCTTCTTCACATTTTTTAGAATTATCTCCTCTTGCTGGTCATCAAATGTACAATTTTAAGGTTCCATCAGGAGGGCTTATTACAGGGATAGGTCTCATTGCAGGACGTGAATGTATGATTATTGCCAATGATCCTACAGTTAAAGGGGGAGCTTATTTACCTATAACTGTGAAAAAACATCTTAGAGCACAAGAAATTGCGATGCAAAATCATTTACCTTGTTTTTACTTGGTGGATAGCGGCGGAGCTTATTTACCTATGCAGTCAGAGATTTTTCCGGATCAGGATCACTTTGGAGCTTTCTTTTATAATCAATCTCAAATGCAGTCGATGGGGTTGGAGCAAATATCCATTGTTTTTGGTCAGTGTACAGCCGGGGGAGCTTATATTCCGGCATTGTCTGATAAAACTATTATGGTCCAAGGGCAAAGCGCTATTTTTCTAGGGGGTCCTCCCTTGGTCTTTTCTGCTACTGGAGAAAAAGTTTCAGCAGAAGAGCTTGGAGGAGCTCGTCTTCACTCGGAAGAATCCGGAGTTGCAGACTACGTGGTTGAAACAGAAGAAGAAGCTATAGAAAAAAGCAGGGAGCTTTTATTTGCTCGTTCCACGATGCACACACATTTGGCACGCTCTGATGTTCAAGAACCTCATTATGATCCTAAAGAGATTTATGGTATTGTTCCTGAAGATTTGCGTGAACCTTTTGATATAAGGGAAGTTTTGGCTCGTATTGTGGATGCCAGTTCATGGGAGGAGTTTAAACAAAATTATGGAACCACTTTATTTACTGCTCAAACTCAAATAGGTGGTTTTCATGTGGGAGTTTTGGCCAGCCAAGGTATTTTATTTGGGGAAAGTGCTTTAAAAGCCACACATTTTATTGATTTGTGTGATCGGCATAAAATGCCTTTGATTTTCTTTCAGAATGTCATGGGTTTTATGGTGGGTAAAAAATATGAAAGTCAGGGAATTGCTAAAGATGGAGCTAAGATGGTTTCAGCTGTGAGCCTTTCACGAGTGCCTCGCTTTACTGTTATTGTGGGGGGATCATACGGAGCGGGTAATTATGGAATGTGCGGGAGAGCTTACAAACCAAGACAGCTTTGGATGTGGCCTTCTGCTAAAATAGGAGTTATGGGGGGTGAAACAGCACGTCATATTCTATCTTCCATTGGAAAAAAAATAAGCTCTGAAGAACAAAGTAAATTGATTAAGCAATATGATTCTGAAAGTACAGCTTATTACTCTACAGCCCGGATATGGGACGATGGTTTAATTGATCCTTTGGATACTCGAAAGTTTCTAACTTTGGGTCTTCAGATGGCTTTAAATGCTCCTCTTGCGGAAAGAAGAAAAGGCGTTTATCGAATGTGAGGAAAAAATGTCTATGAAAAATATTTTTATCAATGAAGAAGAAAATTTTTTACAGGTTTCTTTAAATCGCCCAGAGAAGAAAAACTCTTTAGACTTGGCAACTATTCAAAGTTTAACTCAGGTCTTTTTAAATAATTCATCTAAAGCAGTCTTGCTTCAAGGAGAGGGGAGTTGTTTTTGTGCCGGGGCGGATTTGAGTTGGATCGGGTCAGCTCCTTCTAAGGAATTGGAATGTTTATTTGAATTGTTTCAAACTGTTCAAGCCAGCCTAGTGCCTGTGTTGGCTTATGTTCATGGCTTTGTCTATGGGGGTGGTATAGGGTTGATTTCAGTTTGTGATTTTGTATCTGCTGAAAATTCAACGAAGTTTTGTTTTAGTGAACTAAAGATGGGATTGATGCCAGCGCTTATTGCCCCGTTTATTCTGCGAAAATCTCCTCAGATGAGAGAATATATGTTAAGTGGAAAACTATTTTCCACACACGAAGCTTTGAGGAAACAACTTATTCACTTTACAGGCTCTGCTGAAGAATGTCGGGTATGGCAAAACAATCAATTAAGCTATTTACAAAAACTTCATAAAGGAGCTTTTAAGGAAACAAAAAAGTTTCTAAATGATCTTCCTCATATTTCAAAAGAAGAACTAAAAAAGTTTTGTATTCAATCTTTGGAGCAAAGAGGAAAAGACCCTTCTGCACAAAACATTATTAAAAGATTTTTGGAAAAGGATAGATCTTGAAAATAGCTATAGCCAATCGAGGGGAAATTGCCGTCCGCATTATTAAAACTCTTAAAGAAATGCGTATTCCTTCTGTTTTGCTTCATTCTTCGGAAGATAAGGATTCTTTGGCTTATCGTTTGGCGGATGAAACTCTATGTATTGGTTCTGTAGAATCTCAGCAAAGTTATTTGAATATTACCAATATCATTGAGGGGGCTCAAAGCACTGGAGCAAAAGCTTTGCATCCTGGTGTTGGTTTTTTATCTGAATCGTTTCAGTTAGCTGAGGCTTGCCGTTCTGCTGGTATTTTATTTATAGGGCCTCAAGTGGAGCAGATCGAATTATTTGGAAACAAAATTCGAGCTTTAAATCATGTTCAGTCTTTAGGTTTATCCATTCTTCCTTTTTATGCTTCCACTCGTTCAGATAAAGATCTCCTTCGTAAAGCGGAAGAAATAGGTTTTCCTATATTGATAAAGTTAGCTTTAGGCGGCGGCGGTGTGGGTATTAAAAAAGTAAATAAACAAAAAAGTTTTTTAGAAGCTTTAAGCTCTGTTCAAAATATAGGACGGTCCGTTTTTGGCTCTTCAGAAATTTATCTGGAAAAATTTTTGGAAAAAGGAAGGCATGTAGAAGTTCAGATTTTTGGAGATTCTTCTGGAAAAATTCACCAACTATTTGAACGTGATTGTTCTATTCAAAAGAGAAATCAAAAAATTATAGAAGAATCTCCTTCTTTTTTGGATGAAGAGACTCGAAAAAATATTTTAAATACAGCTCAAAAAATTGCTCAATCCGTTCAATATCAAGGTGCTGGCACTGTTGAATTTTTAGTAAAAGAGAAAGAATTTTACTTTATAGAAATGAACACTCGTCTTCAGGTGGAACATCCTGTGACAGAAATGGTTTTAGGTGTGGATTTAGTTCGAGCTCAAATTTTAACTGTGTTAGGGCATCCTCCCTTTGTTCATCCTTTGAAAAGCAGGGGGCATTCCATAGAGTGTCGTATTTATTCTCAGGATTTTAAAACTCAAACTCCTGTGTCCGGTTCCTTTGGTAAAATCCATTGGATGAGCCTGCCTCATAGTCGCTTGGATATGGGTTATGAGTCTTATGATAGACTGCCTTCCTGTTACGATGCTTTAATTGGAAAGGTTATTGTTTGGGCGGAAACAAGGCCTCTGGCTATAGAAAAAATGAAATGTATTTTAGAAAATAGTATCGTCTTTGGCATTCTCACCAATATCTCGGAGCATTTAAGTATTTTAAATAATTCTCAATTTTTAGATAATAAATTTCATGTTGGTTTTGTTCCTCCGAAAATTGGTAAGTCTGAACTTTCTAAAGAAGAAAAGTCATTGATTCAACAGCAAACTGATCTGTTGCAAACTCAAGGTACATCTGCTTTTAATCCGTGGTTGCACAATTGGTAGGAGTCATCAGTGAAATTTTTTAAAAGCCCTTCAGGAATTAAATTTTGGATAGAAAGAGTGGGTGAAAAAATATGGGTTCACCTAAAAGGACGTACATTTGTTATAACTGATAAACAAACCGGTCTTATTCATAAAGAAAAATCCAGCACTCAAAAAAAACCTTATTTGATATCACCTATTCCGGGCAGGGTTCTTTCTATTAAAGTAAAGGAAGGTGAGAAGGTTCAAAAAGGAGATTCTTTAATGGTTATTGAGTCCATGAAGATAGAACATACATTAACAGCCTTTCAATCAGCAAAAATAAAATCTGTGTTGGTTAAAGAAGGACAGTCTGTAGAATCAAATGAAAAAGTAATGCTTTTTAATTAAGTCATATTGAACTTAATATATCTCTGCACTTTGTAAGTCTAGTTCATCTGTAAATTCGTCTTCTATTTGAAAATTTTCTTCACTCATCCTCTTTCTTTTATTTCTTTTACCTGAAGTATTTTCAGAGTTGAGCAGACGTTGTTCAATAGGAGGATTTTCTATAAGATTTCTATTACTTAACAAACGTTCTGCATGTGAGATTCTATGTTCATTGCTTTGAGTATTGTTTGTTACTCCTAAGAAATCATTCCAATCTATCCATTCATCGTTATTTTTATAAAATGCTTGGGGACTGGAAGGAAAGTTTTCTGGAAAAATATCTGATTCCAACTTCATCATATCAAGGAAATCTCTTGGATTTGTTATTCCTAAGTATTGGACAAAGGCTTTTGCCTCTTCATAGGATAGATATTCTTCTGTGGATAAGAAGTCTTTTACACTTATCCATTCTGAGTAGAACTGATGCGGATTCAGAGGAAAACTTACGGGTCTGTCTTTGGATTTAAGCCATTCAATGAAGTCTTCAGGCTCTGCAAATTCTAAAGATTGAGCATATTTTTTAGCTTTAACATATTTCATATAGCTTGCAGTATTCCCAGTGCCTAAAAAGTCACCCCAACTAATCCATTCGTCTTTATAGAATTTTTTTGGATCAGATGGAAAATTTGCAGGTCTATTTCCTGAGTTGCTCCACTCTCGAAATTTTTCTTTTGATGTAATTCCTTCATTTCTTATATAAGCTTCAGCCTCCTCAAGACTCACCTTTTCTGTGCCAAAGAAGTGTTCCCAGCTCTTCCATCCTTTTCCTTTATATGTTTTATCAGGGGCAGAGGGGAAATTTTTCGGCCTTTTACCGGATTGTTTCCATACCTCAAATTCTCTACTGTTTGTAATTCCTTGAGTTTGGATAAAATCTAAGGCTTCCTGATGACTTATCCATTCTTTTTCTTTGGTTGAAATATTCTCAGTGCCAAAAAAGGCACTCCAAGTGGTCCATTCCTCTTTATAAGTGTCGTTAGGATTAGAAGGAAAGTTTGTAGGTCTTTTTCCAGACTTATTCCATTCTCGGAATTGTTTATTTGTTTTAATTCCTTGATCTTGAATAAAAGCTGAGGCTTCCTCGTAACTCATCCATCTGCCAGAGGATTTATTTTCTTGAGAGGATGAAAATGGAATAATTTTAAATTCACTTTCACATTTTTCTGTATCAGCTTGAGAAAAACTAATCCATAAAGAGCACAAAATGAGACACTTCCTGTGTAGCATAGCTTTATAATGTAATATATTTGACTAAAAAACTCATAAGGAATAAATATTTTAGAGCAAATATGTCTTATAATGCAACAGCTATTTTTAATTAATGTAAAATAAAATTGTATAAAGGTTGTCTTTTGTCTGGAAAAATTAAAATTTTGGAAGTGGGTCTTCGTGATGGAATACAAAACGAAAGAATCAGTTTTAATATTAATGATCGCTTTTATCTTTTAAAGAAACTCATATCTGCTGGTGTTCAAAATATTGAAATTGGCTCTTTTGTTTCTTCAAAAGCAATGCCTTCAATGAGTTTAACTCCTTTGTTGATGAAAAAGATTCATCGCAGTTTAAAACTTCCAAAAAATGTGAGATTGTCAGCTTTAGTTCCTAATGAAAGGGGCTTTGACAATGCTTTTGATTATGGATTGGCAAGTATGGCTGTAATGGCTTCCGCAACAGAATCTTTTTCAAAAAAGAATACAAACTGTTCCATTAAAGAAAGTTTGGAAAGAATAAAAGTCATTTGTAAAAAAGCACGGCGCTATCGTGTACGTATTCGAGGGTATCTCAGTATGGCTTTTGTATGCCCTTATGAAGGTAAGGTTTCTTTGAAAAAAGTTTTAAATATTGCAGAAAAAATGATGGATGCAGGAGTAAAAGAGTTGGCTTTAAGTGATACCATTGGTGGAGCTGTACCGATACAGGTCAGTTCAATGATTGAACAAATATCTAAAAAAATTCCTCTTTCCAAAATTAGTCTTCATTGTCATAATACCAGAGGAATGGCCCTGCCGAATATTTTAACAGCTTTAAATGCAGGGGTTCGAATTTTTGATAGCAGTATTGGGGGACTAGGAGGGTGTCCTTATGCTCCTGGTTCTGCAGGCAATGTGGCGACAGAAGATTTGGTTGTGTTATTAAATGGGATGAAACAAAAGTCTTCTATAGATCTCAATAAACTTGTTCAAATCAGTCATTGGCTAAAGACAAAAAAGAAAGTTTGTTTATCTTCGAATATGTCCAAATCCACTCTTAAAGTTTAAATATCCAGGTATTGATGAAGAGCTGTCTTTAACTCTTGATGAATGGCAGGAATATCCTCCTGACTTAAGTCAATTTGATGATGTGTTTTAATAGTGTTTTCAAAAAAAATAGATTTGTTTTGCAATTCAACGGGTAGAACTCCTTGTAAAAACAAAAACCTTATTTCAAAAAAGAGTTTTAAACTTTCCAAGTGAGGACTAACTTCCAAAGCTGTCAGAGTATTTCCTAAAAGATGAAAGAGTTCCGGGTCTCCCTCCATTCCTTCCTGTCCGGCTTTATTGAACATTTTAAAAAAATGAAGTGCCAAATTTAATCTGTCATAATCTTGTCTGATTTTAATAAATTTATTCAATATATTTGCCTGAATAAGACGATTCCATCCTGTTTCTTCCTTGGAAGGACGATATTCCACTTGAATATAACCTCCAGGCTCCAAGACACCGCTGGCAAATCTTTTTCGGCTTTTTAAGGCAAAGCTTGCAAAAAAAGATAGGATTTGCCCTTTGTTGTTTAATCCTTTCACGATCAAATGAGATTCAAGATGACGGATATTTTGTAAAACAATAATTTTGTCTTTTTTCACTTATTTTTCTGCATTTTTACGTTATCCTCACTTTTATATCACATACGTTATCCTTGCACTTCTACGTCATCCCCGCGCAGGCGGGAATCTCCTCCATATACGCTTTGATTCCTGCTTTCGCAGGAGCGAAGTGGTTGAGGTGCCAACCAAAAACCACTGAGCCAAGAAAAACTATATTCCCGCTTTATGCCGATCCTTATCATCTACCACTGATTCAACTCCGCCTTTTAAGTTCTCGCGATAAGCCAAATGTTTAATATCATAGACAAAATTGGAACCATTCAAAGCGGCCGTCTGCCACTCAGGCCCCATGCGAATAGCATCCACAGGGCAGGCTTCTTCACAATAACCGCAAAACACACATCGAAGCATATCAATCTCATAAGAAATAGGATATTTTTCCACATTAGGATCTGAGTGTTCATCCGCTGTAATGCGAATGCAATTGGCTGGGCAATTAGTAGCACAAAGCATACAAGCTGTGCATCTTAAAGCGCCATCTTTTTTTACAGTCAGGATATGGTTGCCTTTAAAACGAGGGCCGTACTTGTAATGTTCTTCCGGATAATTGAGGGTGAGCATTTTTTTTCTAGAGAATAAATTTTTTATCAATATCTTAAAAGTTAAAAACAAACCGCCAAAAATTGGGATTAAATATCTGGATTTTTTTGGTCTTTTAATAACACTCATAAATTTTCCTTTTGTTCCAAGAAATAATTGGTTTTCATTCTATCACTGAGTGGAGCAAGTTTCTTAAAGTCCATTTTACCTGTTTTTAAAACTTTTACAATCTCTTCCAAAGAATAAGCGGAGTCAACAATGGAGGCTACAGCTTTAATTGTCTGACGGGTTCCCTGGTGATTGATAAATGTACCTGTTTTTTCAAAATAGGTTTTAGAGGGAATCGTCCAAACTGTATTTTTTGGATTTTGTAGAAGAGTATGGGAACGGGGTGAAATCCAAACAAGTTCTTTGCTTTTTAAGAATAAATTAATTTTTTCTTCTAAACATGGATAAAGTTGATGGTTCTCAGGTGCGCATACAATCAATGAATCCAAGTGAGAAATATTTTCTTCCAATTGAGCTAAATTCTCTAATTTTAATTGGCGGCTATTTATGCTTTCCAAAAGTCCTTTTGTATTGGGGTTTTTATCCCCTCGGATTAAAAAGTTGTCGTAATTATCAAAAGTTTCCGGATGATTTTTCCAATGGTAAATAGAATTAAGTTGGAAAAAATCCAGGAAAGAATCATATTCTTCACAAGTATAACAGCCTGTTAAAACAAGGCCTATCTTTTTAGATTCAAATTTTAAAGTTTGTAAGACCTGAAGTGGTGTCATTTTCTCTGTATGACCAGTAGTATGGTGAAAACTGCTTTTCAAACGTCCGGGCGGATTAACGTGTTTAAAAGTATCTCTTCCTTTGTCACACATCCAGTGTTGATTGATTTTAGAGTTATATCGAGGGCGAATACGCCATAAACCTTCTTCATTATAATAAACATCAATGTTACAGCCTGTAGAACAGCCAGTGCAAACAGAGGGAGCTTTTTTTAAATACCAAACCCTTTGTTGAAAACGAAATTTTTTACTTGTGAGAGCGCCTACAGGACAAATATCTACAGTATTTAAAGCATAATCATTTTCCAAAGGTTTGTCTTTGAAAATTCCAATCTCACTTCGATCTCCTCGGTTAAAAATACCCAGTTCTTTTGTTTTAGATACTTCATCAGTAAACCTTGTGCATCTGGCACAAAGAATACATCTTTCAGTATCCAGAACAATTTTAGAACCCAGATCCACAACCTTTCTTTTTTTCACTTTATTTTCAGACATCAAAGGTTGATAAGCACCGAACTTCATATATTGCTCTTGAAGAACACATTCTCCTGCTTGGTCACAGATAGGACAATCTAAAGGGTGATTGATAAGGTGAAATTCCAATCCCCATCGAACAGTCTCTGTTACTTTTTGAGATTGATTGGTAATAACCATACCATCTTGAACTAAGGTGTTACAGGCTATTTCCAGTTTATTCCTTCCTTCAATTTCAACCATACAAAGACGACACACTCCAGCGACAGAGAGCCCTGGATGCCAGCAGTAGTGGGCAATCTCTTTTTCCAGTTTTTTAAAAGCCTGGATAATTGTAGTGCCTTCTTCCATTTCAACAGGATGGTTATTGATCGTACATTTAATCATTTTTTCATTCTACACGACCTTATTGAAAGAATCTGTAGGAATTTCAGATTTATTTTGTTGAATGTAACTGATAAATTCATCTTTAAATTTAGTTACAAAACTAATAGCTGGCAAAGCGGCGGCATCCGACAAGGCACATATTGTTTTACCCATCATGTGTTCAGAGATGTTTTGTATAAGATCTAAATCCTGCAATCGGCCTTTTCCATTTAAAATATTTTTTACTATTTGATCCAGCCAACCTGTTCCTTCTCGACAGGGAGTGCATTGCCCGCAGGATTCGTGATGATAAAAGTTCATAATGACAGATAAAATATCCACCATACTATTGGAATCATCAATAATAATAATAGCTCCGGAGCCTAGCATACTTCCCAGGTCCATAAGATTTTCATAATCCAAGTGGGCTTTTTGGCATTCTTCCGCAGTGAGTACAGGAGCTGAAGAGCCGCCTGGGATACAGGCTTTTAGTTTTCGTCCCGGAGGAAGACCTCCGCAAAGTTTTTCAATCAGATCCATAAGAGGATAGCCTAAGGGAACTTCGTAATTGCCTGGTTTTACAATATTGCCGCTTACTGAAAAAATTTTTGTGCCTGCGGAGCGCTCTGTGCCTATAGCTTTGTACTTTTCAGCCCCATCTTTAACAATAGGAATGACGGCCGCTAAAGTTTCTACATTATTGACAATCGTTGGTTTGCCTAAATAACCTTTGACAGCTGGATATGGAGGTTTGAGTTTAGGTTGTCCTTTTTTGCCTTCCAGGGATGAAATCATTCCTGTTTCTTCTCCGCAAATATAAGCACCCGCCCCTATATAAATATCCATCTCATGATTAAAACCTGAATTTAAAATATTCTTGCCAATATATCCATTGTTTCGAGCTTCATTTAAAGCTTGTTCCATAATTGCAATGCTGTCTGTGTATTCTCCGCGGATA
Source organism: Bdellovibrionales bacterium (assembly GCA_965197855.1). Taxonomy (GTDB): domain Bacteria; phylum Bdellovibrionota; class Bdellovibrionia; order Bdellovibrionales; family UBA1609; genus JAPPLG01. The sequence goes on along the minus strand of OZ240230.1, from coordinate 619,069 downwards.
TAAATATAAGATTTATGAGATTGAATAGCGAAAGCAGAAATCAGCATTCCTTCAATCAATTGATGAGGAGCTTTTTCCATCATCATACGATCCTTGAAAGTACCTGGCTCTCCTTCATCAGCATTGCACAGGAGATATCTCGGTTCTTTATTGTCTGGTAAAAAACTCCACTTTAATCCTGTTGGAAAGCCTGCTCCTCCTCGTCCTCTGAGGCCGGATTCTTTGACCATTTCAACGAGTTCTTTTGGTGTTTTGCTTAGAGCCAGTTTTAAAGTTTCATAGCCTCCATATTGCTGATAACCTGTGAGGTTTTTATAATCTTCTTTATCATAGTGTTCTGTAAGCAACTTATATTCCATAAAGTGATTCCTTCTATTTTTTTATTATTCCAATTATGTAGAACTTCTTTTTTGAAGAGTTTTCGTGATTTTTTCTAATGAGGCTTTTTCTATATAAGGTTCACGGTTAATTTGTAAAACAGGAGCTGTATCACAAGAGCCCAAGCATTCAACAGCACTTAAGGTCACATTTGGATAATTTTGTTTTTTTAATTCTTCAAGGATTTTTCGGCTCCCCTGCATAGCACAAGAAATATTACAACACACTTGAAGATGAAGAGGTTTAACTGGTTTTTGGTTGAACATGGTATAAAATGTAAGTACTTCATAAATTTCTGATTCACTAAGGTCCATAAGCTGACTGAGATGAGTGACACATTCTGGTGAAATCCAGCTTTCGTTTTCATCTTGAACTCGATAAAGGCAGGGAATAACAGCAGAGAGTTTGGTTTCATATCGAGTCATCTCTTTTTTGACGAACTCAATTCCTTCTGAAGATAGTTTAAACATGCTTCCCCTTTTTCACTCTAAAAAAGAGTAATAGACCCTTGGGGTTTTTACAATGGTTTTTTAGTTTCACAAGCAGTGATTTTTATAAATCAGCGAGCTTGAATCAAATCCTTTCATTGTGATACAATGTCTCCCTAGTATGAAAATAAAAGAAATTGAAAAATATTTTCCGCAAGTGCAAAACAACCCTCATTCTATTTATCTTGATAGTGCCGCTACGACGCTAAAACTTCAAACAGCCATAGACCGCATTCAAAAATTTTACACTCATGAGGTCTCTAATGTTCATCGAGGCGCTTACCCCTTAAGCACTCACATAACTAATCAGTACGAAGAAAGCAGGCAGACTGTCGCTGGGTTTCTTTCAGCGGAGCATCCAGAGGAAATTGTATTTACAAAAAGCACCACAGAGGGAATCAACCTGTTGGCGTATTCTCTTCAGCCTCAACTAAAAGAAGGGGATGAAATTTTATTAACTCAAATGGAGCATCATTCAAATTTTCTGCCCTGGCAGGTGCTGGCTCAAAAACATGGGTTTAAAATTAAATATTTGCCTGTAACTTCAGAAGGGGAATTAGATCTTTCAAGGTTAGATCAATTTCTCACTCCAAAAGTTCGTATTTTTTCTTTTGTTCATCAATCTAATGCTTTGGGAACGGTCAACCCTGTGGAAAAACTTATTCAAAAAGCGAGAAAAGTAGGAGTTATTACTATTATAGATTCTGCTCAGTCTTGTAGTAATCAAAATATTGATGTGAAAAAGTTGGACTGTGATTTCTTGGTTTTTTCCGCTCATAAATTATTTTCTACATTTGGGGTGGGGGTTGTTTATGGGAAAAAGAGCCTTTGGGAGCAGTTAGAGCCTTACCAGACAGGAGGAGGTATGGTGCTGGATTCAGTGAAAAGAGTTTGGGCGAAGCCTCCCCATTGTTTTGAAGCAGGAACTCCCTCTATTGCAGGAGTATTGGCTTTGTCTACTGTTATAAAGTTTTTAAAAGAACATATCAGTTTTGAAGAAATTGCAAGGCATGAAAAACATTTACTTACTTTAGCTGAAGATGTTTTGGAAAAAATTCCTCGATTGAAAGTAATTGGCACCTCTTCCACGAGAGTCAATATTTTATCATTTATTTTAGAGGGGCTTCACTCGGATGATGTAGCTCTTATGATGGGTCAGCAAAAAGTGGCTGTTCGTTCAGGCCATCATTGTTGTCAGCCTCTTATGGATCAATATAACTTGAAATCAGGCACTGTTCGTGCTTCCTTTTCTGTGTATAATAAAGAAGAGGATATCCTGGCTTTAAAAAAAGCTTTATTAAAAGCTATTGATATTTTAACTTAGAATAAAAGAGGTGTTTATAATGAGTCATTTATCTCCGGAAGATGTTTTAATTCGTATGTGGAGAACACCTAATCCTTATGCATTGAAATTTACTTTAAATGTCCCTTTAAAACAAACAGGGAAAGCCACTTTTCATGCTTCTGAAGAGGCTTCCGATCTTCCTCTGGTGCACTCTCTTTTTTCTATTCCTGGAATCAAAAGAGTTTATTTGTTTCAAAACCAGATAACTCTGACTCATGACGGCCAAATTTCTGAAAAAGAAATTGAAGAGCAGGTCACTTCCATTGTACGAACCAGAATCCAAGTGCATGACCCCAATTTTATGGAAGAGTCACAGGCCCCCGTTCGTGCTGTAAAGAAATCAGAGGATCCTATTATTTCACAGATAGATGCAATTTTAGATCGAACCGTTCGTCCGGGACTACAGGCAGATGGAGGGGATTTGGAAGTTATCTCTATAGAGAATGATCAGGTGAAAATTGCCTATCAAGGAGCTTGCGGTGGATGCCCAAGTGCTATGACAGGCACTCTGGAGGCTATTGAAAATATACTTCAGCATGAAATGAACAAGCCCAATCTGACTGTCATACCTGTATGAAGAGAATTTTATTTGTTCTCATCTTTTTTTCAGTTCAAAAAAGTTTTTGTGAACAATCCAGTGAAGACCCTTATACACCTTTAAAGACGTTTGCTGAAAGTCTCCATCTTATTGAAAAACATTATCCTAAAAAAGTAAAAAGGGATCAGTTAATTTCCGGAGCTATCAAAGGAATGCTTTTTGAACTGGATCCTTATTCTCATTTTATGACTTATGAAGAAGCAAAGGTCTTTCAGAGACAAAGTAAAAGCCGCTATGGAGGAATAGGTATTGAAGTGGCTTTTCAAAAACAAAAAATCATTGTGACTTCTGTGTTTAAGGATTCCCCGGCTTTTAAAGCAGGGGTTCAAGTAGGAGATATTATTACCCATATCAAAGGACAATCTATTGAAAAACTTTCTTTTGATACAGCCGCACAAAAAATGAGAGGGAAAATAGGAGAAACCATGACTTTACAGGTGTTACGAGAGGATCAAAAAAAGAGTTTTTCACTTACACTCAAAAAAGTTCGTATTCCTTCTATTATAGGAATAAAGATTTCAAAAAACTTTTTTTATGTTCGTATTTTATCTTTTAGGGATTCTACGTTTAAAGATCTTAAAAAAATTTTAAAAAAAGAATTTCAAAATATTCCAAAAGGTCTTCTTATAGATATCAGACAAAACTCAGGAGGCATCGTGGATCAAGCTCTTTTATCAGCGGATCTTTTTGTTTCTGAAGGTCTTTTAATTGTTATTCGAAGTCGAAACTCTGATCAAAAACGCACTTTTAGGGCTAAAAAACTGGGTACTTTTCCCTCCACTTTTCCAATTGTGGTTTTAATGGATCGATATTCTGCCAGTGCCAGTGAAATTTTTGCCAGTGCTTTGCAGGATAACAGGAGAGCTGTTCTTTTAGGGGAAAAGAGTTTTGGAAAGGGCTCTATACAAAGTGTTTTTGATGTCGAACCTCATGGCACTTTAAAGCTGACTGTGGCTCATTATTACAGTCCTCAAGGGAGAGTTATTGAACAAAAAGGAATTGAGCCAGATATAAAAATACCTTTAGAAAATTATCGTTCAGTGATTAAAAAGTTTAAAAAGAAATTTTATTCAGTTCCAACAACCAATCAAAAAAATCCCAAATGGATTCCAATGGAAAAAGACTCTCAGTTAAGAGACGCTTTTACTGTGTTATCTGAGCTTTCTGCACAATAGAGTCCAATACTCTGGACTGCAAGTAATGCCATCGCATAGATTTTTCCATAGACTTATCTTGATGTTCCGGAACTTTTATATTTAATTGTTTGGATAAGGCTTGCACCAGATAAGCCGCTTGAGCATTCCATTTACTCTTTTTCAAAATATCCTGTTCATGATCTTTTACATATTTTTGAATTTGTTGTTCAGAGGCTCTTTGTTGCTTAAGCTTTTGAATAATATCTTGCTGGATATGTTCTTTTTGAGACTGAATAATAGATTCAGGAAGCTCTATCGGATTTTTTTCAATTAACTGCTCTAAAACTTTTTGTCTTAATTCATTTTGATAGGATTGTTCAGCTTGATTTTCTAATTGCTTTAAAATGGTACTTTTTAAATCTGTGAGATCTTTTGCTTTAAGAGTTTGAGCCCATTTGTCTGAAACTTCAGGAAGAATTCTTTCTGAAATTTTATTCACTTGAATTTTAAAAGTAACTTTTTTATCTGAAAACTCAGGGTGTTCTTTGGGGAAAGATGTTTCAACTGTTTTTTTCTCTTTTAATTTCATAGCTAAAAGTGCTGTTTCAATATCTTTAAAGATAGCTCCTTGCCCTAATTCAACAGGAATATTTTTTTGCAAAGGCAAGGCGGTTCCTCCTTCAACCTGGCCGGAGAGATCTATAAAAACAATATCTCCTTTTTTACAAGGACGTTCTTGTTCTATGGGTTTGATTTGAGCTGATGAGTTTCTAATATTTTCAATAACTTTTTGAACCTCTTTATCAGAGGGTTTGGATTTCTTGGCTTTAATTTGTAAATTTTCATAATGTTTAACTTGTACCTCCGGATGAGTTTCAAAGTGAGCTTTAAAGTGAAACTCTCCCTCTTCTTTAATAGGTTGAAAATCAAAACGAGGTGAGCTGGCAGGATGGAGTTTATTTTCCCTTAAACCGGATAAATAAGCTTTTTCCACAAGGTTTTGTACAACATCACTTTGAACTTTTGAGAAATAATTCTTCCTAAGATAATCCACAGGCACTTTACCTTTTCGAAATCCTGGAATAGATACTTTTTGTTGAAAACGTCTATATTCTTGATGAAAGGCTTTTTGAACCTCTATAGGCGAAATTTGTACTTGCATCTCGTACTGCAAATGACCTATTTTTTTACATTGAATTTGAATATTATCCATAATTAAACTATCTTTGATAAAAGAAAGTTAAAATAGTATACAGCTGATAAAAAGTAAATGAAAAACATTCTTCTATTGATATTTTTATTGTTTCTAAGTTCTTGCTCTTCTGCAGACAAAAAGTCACAGATGGCATATTCTATACCTCCAAAGTATAAACGAGAATTTAAGTCTGCTTTAGATAATTTGGAAAGTGGTAGATATGAACTGGCTATTAAAGGCTTTGAATCTATTGCTCGAAAACAAAAAACAGGCCATTTGAAATGGTCAGCTCTGTTTAATGCCGGCTCTGCTTATTTGGAGTTGAACAAATGTCATAAGGCAAAAGCAGTTTTATCTGAGCTCGCTAAACAAGTAGATAATGATTATAACTTTAAACCACAAATCTTGCTTCAGTTGCATTACTCTTATGAGTGTTTGAATGAACCTCGTAAAGCCTTAGCTGTTTTAAAAAATGTTGACAAAAGGAGAGTTTCTCTTGAAGAAGAAGTAAGGTTGGTTGAAGTACCAGCTCGTTTTTCTATTTTGTATGCACAGATAAAAAATGATAATCAAGCTTTACGTTTCCAAAGTCTGGCCCTCAAGGGTCTTCAAACTGTTAAATCTGCTATCAAAGATGAAGTTACTTTAAAAAGAACAGCATCCAAGTTATTTTATATAATGGGGCATTCACGTGTTTACGAACAACATATAAAAATTCATGAATATCTTCTAGCTCTTCCTTATCATCAAATTTATTTAACCCAATCATTTTTATTGTCTGATTCTGTGTGGACTCCCCAATCTAAAAAAGAGTTGGAAAGCTTATATAGTAAGTTATGGCCGGCCTATAAAAAACTATCAGCCAGTCAGAAAAAAATGTATAAAAATAAAATCATACAATCTATAAATAATTTTCAAAAAATTGCCCATGATAGTCACAGTAAAGAGTTGGAAAATCTCTTATCCTCTATTGTTAAAAAAGCCTTGGTTATGATGAAAAATGATTAAAGATCTATTACATCAAAAAATCATATCTAAAAAATCCATAGTGATGGATTGGTTTAAAGAGAAAAGTTCTTCTATATTTTTTCCTTTTTATTCAAGTTTTGATTTAAGGGATTCAGGGTCAAAAATTGTTCCTGTGGATGCCAATATTTTTCCAGCTGGGTTTAATAATTTGTGTGAGGTGGATAGGGAAAATATCCCGCCTGTTTTAGACCAATACATTCGTCAAAATTATGGAAAAATTAAAAAAGTGATACTTTTGACAGAAGAGCATGAAAAGAACGTATATTACTGGGATAATGTATCCACCTTAAAAAAGATTATGGAGCAGGCTGATTTGGAAGTCCTTGTCTGTGTGCCCGGTAAAAATATTCAAGAAGAAAGACAGGTTGAAAACGCATTAGGGCAAAAAATTCAACTCCATTTGCTCAGCTCTAATTTAAAAGATGTTGATTTAATCATTAGCAATAATGATTTTTCTTTGGATTATAGTATTCCGGAAACAATCCCTTTAAATCCTTCGCCTCTTATGGGTTGGAAATATAGAAGGAAGGATCAATTTTTCAAAGAATATAATTTATTAGCCACTCAATTTGCTGAACTTATTGGAATAGATCCTTGGCATTTAACTATTAAAACAGAACTTTTTGAACCTTTTGATCCTGAGGATCCTGGTACATTGAAAAATTTAAAAGAAAAACTGGATCTTTTTTTAAAAGATTTGCGTTCTCACTATCAAGATCAGGAGCCTTTTGCATTTCTAAAAAATAACTCAGGCACTTATGGTTTAGGCATTACATGGGTCCAGTCTCCAGAGGAGGTAGATCATTGGAATTATAAAACACGTAAGAAAATGAAAGCTTCTAAAGGAGGTAGAAAAGTAAATAAATTGATTTTACAGGAAGGAATCGCCACAGCCTTAAGTGATGCTCAAGCTTGTTCAGAGCCGGTTATTTATACTCTTGGGGCAGAGCTTGTTGGAGGTTTTTTGAGAACACACAGTAAAAAAGGAGTTAGGGAAAATCTAAATAGCCCTGGAGCTGTTTATCAAAAATTATGTATGTCTGATTTAATCATACAAGTGGAAGGCAAGGATGAAGAAAATGTATATGGGTGGATATCCAGATTGGCTCTTCTTTCTTTAGCTTATGAAATAAAACACAGAAAATAATTTATTTATTAGAGAACTTGTTCCTGATCTTCTTCGCTGGTGTCTGCGAATTGAGATAATGTCTCTATAATCATTACTATTTCTTCTGAAAGAAGGGTTTCTGAACTATAACCGGAAAATTCTATAAAATCAGCCACACTGGTATCTTCCATTTGATTAATCCTTTGGGTGATTTGGCTTGTGGTATTAAACAAGGTAGTTTGCTCGACTGTTCTTTCCGTTTCAGGGAGGCTGGAGGCTTCTTCTAAATGAACGGTTAATTCTTCTACACTGGATACTTTATAGTATTCAGCCAGTTGTTGTACATTTTGAAGAAGCTGATCAATCAGTTGATGAGCTTCTGCCTGCTCTGAATTTTCAGGATCTTCTTCTTCTGGGACAATGGTATTTGTATTTGGTATATGCAGAGTAGTTGGTTCTATAATGTATTCTGGATTAGGTGTGAATGGTTCTGCAATTGAATCCCACACAGCAGAAGCGTTTTCCACTACCCAATCCCAGGTCCATGGTTCTGCTTCTGTTAAATCAACATCAGCTGATTCTTCAGTAGTTATATCTTCTTCTGCTTCTGTTGTGGTCTCATCAACTTCTTCTAAATCTGCATTAGTTTCAGCAAGCATTTCATCAGTAGTAGTTGGCTCTAAAGTCTCAGTGTCGTCCTCAGTTTCTTCTTCATCAGCAGTCATATCTACTTCTGTTGAGGGGGTGTCGTTCTCAGTTTCTTCTTCGTCAGCAGTCATATCTACTTCTGTTGAGGGGGTGTCGTCCTTAGTTTCTTCTTCATCAGCAGTCATATCTACTTCATTAGATTCTGTAGCGACGACAACAGGAGCTGGCTCTGTAGAGGCTGTGGTATCGGCAGCAGGCTCAGTTGTTGCTTCTGATTCGGATGTTATAGAAGCAATGAGTTCGTCATAGAGTTTTTCGATAACATTTGTGTCGTCATCATCTGTTGCAGGTTCTTCCGAAGCATCTGGTTGAGTAGTAGTAGTTGAAGTTTCAGCAATAGCAGGAGGAGTTTCTGGTGTTTCTGGTTCATCTTCGGTTGTTTGAGCATACATAATATCTGGATTTTGTTCTGCCAATTCTGCGTAACTCAGACTTAACTTGATTGCTTGATGTAAAGTAATGACATATTGGTCTAGAAGTTTGTATGCGTCCTTAGCATCTTCTCTATCTTCCGAATAGACAAATGCTCCTGCATTAGATAATTTTTCTTTCATTTCTTCTATTTGAAAATCTGTAACTGGCACCTTTTCTATATTGAACTGAATATAAAGTATAGGCCGTAAAAACTTTCTACTTGTTGCTTGATCAATAAGTTCTTCCATATGGGGCAGTTCTGTTTCCCAGGTGTTTTGTAAATTAATGTAGTCAGAGTATCTGTTCTCTATATTATAAATAAGGAGTTGATCTTCTGTTTTTAAAGGTTCTTCTAATGAGGTGATTTCTTCAGTAAGAGCAGGAGTAGTAGGAGGAACAATAGCCAAATCTTCCAATGAGATCAGCCCTTGTTCATTTTCAGGTGTTTGAACGGACTCTTTAGCGATAGGATCTATTTCATCTGCACTTACATTTGCTAATTCTGGGTCATCAAGATCTTCAGTGGGTACTGGGATAGTCTGGACATCTGAAATGTCAGTAGTACCAGGTGTTTGGCTTTGGTTAGTTGGAGTAGTAGGATCGTCTGAAGAGCAGGCAACAAATAATATAGAAACTATAAAAAGTAAAAATAACTTCATTTTTTACTCCTAAGGATAAAGGATGATATGACTCGACGTGCATAATAGCAAAATGCTTTCTTGTAAACAAGCAAATTTTCTAGAATGTAAAATTTTCATACTATTTTTAATAAAATGTTAAGAACGAAAAAAGCGCCTTAGAAATAAGGCGCTTTTTTATGATTTAAATAAATTTTATGTAGTCTTAGCTTGCGTCGCCACCATCAGCACTTGCGTCGGCTGCTCCAGCATCAGCGGCACCATCTCCATCTTCACCTGCATCACCTTCTTCTTCACCATCTTCTTTTTTCTCTTCTAAAACGCTTGTACATCCTAATACATTAGAATCTATAAATATAATAGAGTTGTCCTCATCACTGCGAGTGACTTTTATATTTTTGGCTTCACAAGCAACATCTCCTTCTTCAGATCCACCACAAAGCTTTCGATCACCTGCGCTAATTTCCAAGCCGGCCCATTTATCTTGCGGTACTGCTATACAATCACCGACATTTAAATCAATCGATACAGCATCAGATTTTACTGAAACAACTGTTATAAGCTGAGAATAGACTGTGAAAAATTGCTGTTCTGTAGGTGTTGTAGCAGGATCCTCCACAGGAGTGCCTGGCTCAGGACCTTCCTCACAACCTATACCAAAAAAACCTATTAATGCAGTAAGCATTACAATATAAAATAATTTCATTTCAAAAAACCCCCTGTCACATTTTAATTAATAATTATGTTATTTGGAGACCCTTTTTTCTCCATCTTTCACTTACAATGCTACATGCTCTGATATTAAATACAAGAAAAAAATGAGACACTTATAATTATTTTCTTTAATAACTAAGTGGATGGAGTGTTTTTTCGTATAATGTTTAAACAATATTAAAACTAAAGTCTAGCTATAGATAGTATGAGCTAAAGCTAAAGCTATGGAGACGGACAGATTATAATTTCCTGAAGAAGATTTTTGTGGGATATGAATAAGTTGGTCGCATAATTTTTTTGTTGTTTGTTTTAATCCCCTTCCTTCAGAACCTGCTATTAAAATTATTTTGTCATTAAATTTTTCTTCCCAAAGAGAAGTAGAACCTTTTGGATCTAAACCATACAACCAATATCCTTTTTCTTTTTGTTTATTCATCCAGGAATTAGGGCGGGAAAGAAACTGAATAGGAACATGTTCTGCACCGCCACTGGCAGATTTGGAAACAGAGGGGGTTATTTGGTGAATGGAATTTCTTGTAGGCAGGAAAATACCATCTACTCCCATGAGCCATGAGGTTCTTACAATAGATCCAAGATTTCTGGGATCTTCCAATCCATCAATAAAAACTAAAACAGATTTATTTTTTGAAGAAGATTTGAAAACAGGGCTTTCTTCTACAACAAGAGCTGTTCCTTGATTTCCTTTTCCCCATGAAGCCATTTGCTCTTTTGTTTGTTCAATAAAATCAATACGAAACCTTCGAGCTTGTTCTACAATAAATTTTAATTCAGGATTTTTTTCCCAATTATTTTGAATATAAATAGTTCTGACTTTTTTAGGACGAACTTTTAATGTTTCTTTGCAGGCATGAATGCCTATAACTTTTCTGATCTTGGAAGGCATGAGTGTAAAGTACAAAGTTTTGGTTTGTTTTACAAGGAAGTTTATTTGAAAAAAAATTATGCTTGTAAAGAATTAGAAATATCTTGAAAGACTTTTAGTGGATCTTTAGCCTGTAAAATAGGGCGCCCTATGACTAAAGCAGAAGCCCCTTGATTTAAGGCAAAGGCAGGGGTTGCGATGCGTTTTTGGTCTTCATTTTTAATATTTGGATTGGAGTGGGAAATATCTTTTATATCCGGTGCAGGGATCCTAATACCTGGAGTGACAATAAAAAAGTCCTTGTATTTTTTTCGTAACTCAGAAGTTTCGTAGGCAGAAGAGACCAGTCCGCTGAGGCCGCTTTCATGAACAACTTCCGCTAAATTAAAAACTTCTTTAGTGTGGGGCTGACTGGTTAGAATTGTCACAGCTAAAACTTTTTGGTCTTTATAAGTTTTTTCAAGATTAGCCAGTCGGGACAAAGCTGTCTTTCCTGCTTGTGCATGGACAGTGACATATTGAATTCCTTTATCAAAACAAGCTCGCACAGAAGCTTCCATGGTAGAGGGAATATCATAAAATTTAAAATCTAAAAAAATAGGACCCCATTGAGAAAGCTGTTTGATCAAGGAAGAACTGGAATTAAAGTAAAGTCTTGGACCTACTTTAAACCCAAGCACATAAGAATTCAGACGTTCTGCATAATTTAAAGCTGTTTTCTCATCATCTACATCCAGAGCTATAAAAATAGGCAGTTTCTTCATTTTCTAAAAAGGATCATCTGCAGGAATAGAATCTAAAAGAGTTTTTGTATAAGGATGTTGAGGGTTGGCATAAATATTGTCGGAGCTATTTTTTTCTACCACTTCTCCTTTATACATCACTAAAACTTCATCAGACATAAATTTAACTACAGATAAGTCATGAGAGATAAAAATATAAGTGAGTCCTAAATCATCTTGTAAATCCAATAGCAAGTTTAGAATTTGTGCTTGAATAGATACGTCCAATGCTGAAACAGATTCGTCACACACAATAAATTCAGGTTCTACGGCCAATGCTCTGGCAATGCACACCCTCTGTCTTTGTCCTCCGCTAAATTCATGTGGGTAACGGTTGATCATACCGGATTGCAGACCGACTTTTTCAACTAAGTGAATAACTCGATCCAAGCGGTCTTTTTTGTTTTCTCCCAGATTGTGAATTTCCATAGGTTCCATAATGGCAGATCCGACAGTCATACGTGGATTAAGGGATGCGTAAGGATCTTGAAAAATAATTTGCATTTTTTTTCTTAAGGCCCGCATTTGTTTAAAATTAAGATCGACTATATTTTGGTTGTTATAAAAAACTTTTCCGGATGTAGGCTCTATAAGACGCAAGATAGTTCGACCTAAAGTGGTTTTACCACAGCCGGACTCTCCTACAAGACCTAGAGTGGATCCTTTGGCAACTTTAAAAGAGACGTCATTGACTGCTGGAACCCAGGATTTGACCTGACCAAAAATATTTTTCTGTAAAGGAAAATGTTTTTCTAATGATTCTACTTCCAGAAGAATTTCTGCTTTGGATAGATCTTTTTGTACTTTATCCAAACTATTTTTATGTTCTTTGTTGCTTTGTGAATCTATAAAATCTGAAATAGTAGGAAGTCTTCGAGTATTGGTTGTTAAGGTGGGTCGACAGGATAAAAGCCCTTGAGTATAAGGATGTTCCGGATTTGTAAAAATTTCTTTTACAGGTTTGAACTCAACACCTAAACCTTTTTGCATCACTAAGACTTCATCAGCCACTTCAGCTACAACGCTCAAATCATGAGTAATAAAAAGAATGCTCATTTGATACTGAGCTTGAAGATCTGCCAATAAATGCAGTATTTGTTTTTGTATGGTCACATCTAAAGCTGTTGTGGGTTCATCTGCGATAAGGAGGTCCGGACCGCAGGCAATAGCCATAGCGATCATAACTCTTTGTCTTTGCCCTCCACTAAACTCATGTGGATAAGCGGAAATTCTTTTTTCTGGTTCTTTAATTTCGACTTTCTTCAAAAGATCAATCACTGTAATGTGTGCTTCAGATTTGGAAAGTTTTCGATGTAAAATTAAAGCTTCTGCAATTTGATCTCCTATCGTAAATACAGGATTGAGGCTGGTCATAGGCTCTTGGAAAATCATGGAGATTTTATTACCTCTTAGTTGGCGCATGTCTTTTTCATTCAGTTTCAGTATATTCCTGTCATTAAAAAGAATTTGACCGTTTGTGATTTTACCTGGAGGTTCAGGAATCAAACGCATCAAGCTTAAGGCTGTAACACTTTTTCCGGAGCCGGACTCTCCTACAAGACCTAGGGTTTTCCCTTTTGGAATTTTAAAAGACAGGGAAGAAACGGCTTGAATGCGTGAGGTGCCTTCTACTTGAAAATCAATAGACAGGTCTTTAACTTCGAGAAGGGTGTTTGACATCAAAAAGGCTCCAAAATTCAGACTTGTATTTCCTAATCTCTATCAAAAAAAAGATTTTTGCAACCTTTTTTCATTGCAAATTAAAACTTTGGAATAATCAATGTACAAACAAAGAAAGAAATGACAAATTCAAAATGAGATAGGGAGGGGTGTGTGGATTCTAACAAAAAAGAATATTATGAAAATACGTTTGGTCAGGAAGATTCCATATTGTTGAAAGTACGTAAAACAGCTTTATCAAAAGGTATCGAATACATGCAGTTAAGCCGGGCGGACGCTCATATCCTTCAATACTTAACTCAAATATCGAAGGTAAAAAGAGCTGTGGAGATTGGGGGGTTGTATGGTTATTCCGCACTTCATATTGCTCGGGGGTTGGAGCCGGAAGGCTGGCTCTTTTCATTGGATATGGATCAACAGAGGCAAAATATTTCTCAAAAACTTCTACAAGGCACACCAGAGTTTTCAAAGATTAAATGGATTTGTGGAGATGCTCATCAGACTCTCACCTCTTTAAATTCAGAGGGTCCTTTTGATTTAGTGTTTATTGATGCAGATAAGGCAGGTTATTTGGATTATTTAAATTGGGCTGAAATTCATTTAAAAATAGGAGGGATCATGGTGGCAGATAATGCTTTTTTATTTGATACTTTATACACTCCAGAACCTGAACTTTCTCATTTAAGAAAGTTGCATGGTGTTTCCCTTCAAGCAGAGCAAGTTCTAAAGGACTTTAACAAAAGAATTACTTCTTCTGCGCATTGGAAAGGAGCTATGATTCCCACTACTGATGGCATGAGCGTTGCTGTTAAAATAAAAGAACCATGAGTGATGTAAAGCCCGCTATAACCCCTTTTCCTTATGAAGGGGAGATGTTTGATCCTGAACATAAAAAGTTTGAAGAAATTATTGTTTTTGTTCATTGGTATGGAGGACATAAGAAGCAAATGCGAAGACATATTCAATTCGTCAATCAATTAGGTTTTCGGGCTTTGGCTTTTAATTTATTTCCTCATCCTTTTAAGGGATCTTATGCTTTATTAAAAAATCCAAAGACGTATTTCACAACACTTCTTTCCAGGTGGAGCTGGCAAACTTTAGAAGTTTTATCTAATGTTCAAAAAGAAAAAAAAATACTATTCGGTTTTTCATTTGGCTGTAATGTGATAACCCAGATTTTTTCAAAGATACCAAATACCACAGCTGTTATTTTTGACGGAGGGCCTTTTTCAAGCGTTTTGGAAAATTCATGGCGTTATTTGTCTTATCAGGAGTCTATCAAAAATCCTCTGCTAAGAGGTTTAGCTGTGATTCTTTGGATTTTATTTTGTGGTTTTTTCTTATTAAGATTGAAAGTTCATTCGTCTTTAAAAAAATGGCCTTCTGGTTTACCTGTATTAAGTTTTAGGGCTATTAAAGATATATTGGTGCCGCTCTCTTCTATCGATAAAATTTTAAAACCTCATTCTCAACTGGATACTACAGTGGCTTTAATTCCGGAAGTTCAGCATCTTCAGGGAATGAAGTTTCAACCTGACTTTTATAAGAAAGCTCTTGAAAAGTTTTTGATAAAGTACGGTACAACTATTGTTGAACAGCAAAAGTAAATTGTTGAATACCGGATTGTTTCATAACATCTATAATCTCCATGACACGTCCATGTGACACACTCACATCTGCTGAAATAACCAATCGAGAGGGAGCGGAATCTGTTTCCAATAATTTTCTAACGTATAAGGATAAATTATTCAAAGATATAAGATTTTCTTCCAATAAAATATCTCCTGTATTGGTGACTTTAATTTGTAGTTTGACAGATGGTGAAAGTTTTTTTGTGCCTGAAGAGACTTTAGGAAGAGTGACAGAAAACCCTTCTCGAATAAGTTGAGGGGCTGTAATCATAAAAATAATCAGTACAACTAAAATAATATCGACAAAAGGAATGATGTTGATTTCAGCAATAGGCTCTTCATTATAAATATCAGGCATTACAATATTAACTCACGAAATGGTCTGATGGTTTGTTGTTGTCATCTGGAGGATTTTCTTGTGTAGGCTCTAAAGATTGAAGGTATAATTGATATCCTCCTTCTATATTTTCCAGATTTTGTAAAATGGTTCGAACTTGTTTTCTTAAATAGTTGTAAGCCACAATAGCAGGGATAGCGACTAACAAGCCTACAGCAGTAGCCAGCAAAGCTTTGGCAATGCCAAGCATGACAATAGGAGTGGCTGCACCTGAGGATGTGCCTAAAGCGTTGAAAGCTTCTATCACTCCGAAAATAGTTCCTAAAAGACCTATAAAGGGGGCATTAGAGCCGATAGTGGCTAAAAAACTTAGACGGGCTTCCAGTTGGATTTTTTGAGAGGAGATAAAAGACCTAAAAACTTGGGGAACTAGGTGAGGTTTTTTCTCCAAGTAGATGGATAAAAAATGGGTGCCTGAATTTTTATTTACATTTCCAAAGGTCAGATGGAGGTTTTTAATCCACTCAGGTTGTCCGCTTTCAATGGCTTGTCTAATTTCTTTACAGGCTAAACTGGAAGCTTTTTTCCACTGTCGAAGGAAAAAGAAACGTTCTAGTAAAATAGCCACACTGATGACACTGAGTATGAATAAAATCCATAGTGTCAGTTCATGGCCCAGTTTGGAAATAATAAAAAACTGGTGAGTGAACATATCGAAATCAAGCTAGCAAACAAATTTTCTTTTGTAAAAGATTATTTTTTTTGCATAAGACATGAACGTTGATTAATCACAAAACGTTGTTCTTGTGTGTTTACGTCATCCTTTCACATACGTCGAGCTTATTGTCTTTGTAGGAATGAAGTATAATAAGATGAAAAATACAACTTATTAAACAGTTCGAATTATTGCTCACATTGAAATTCATAACTATGAATGGGATTATAGCCCATGATCCACAAAAATGGGATCAAAAAAAATATTCCTCCGAAAAAATTTTGACATTCTTCATTATGTATGGATACCTTGAATTCCATTGGGATAATGGGAATGTCTTTTAATCATAATGAAATAGAAAAAAAATGGCAAGATCAATGGGCAAAAGCTCGGTGCTTTGAAGCCAACATTGATCTGAATAAAAAGAAATTCTATGCACTGGATATGTTTCCCTATCCTTCTGGAGCTGGTCTGCATGTAGGTCACTTAGCTTCTTACACTCCTACAGAGATTGTTTCCAGATATAAAAGAGCTTGTGGGTTTAATGTTCTACATCCTATAGGCTACGATGCCTTTGGTCTTCCTGCTGAACAATATGCCATTCAAACAGGTGTTCATCCTGCAGAGACAACAAGAAAAGCTATTGCAAACTTCAAGAGGCAATTAAAATCTTTTGGATTTAGTTTTGATTGGAGTCGTGAAATTTGTACTTGTGAACCTGAGTATTATAAATGGACACAAAAGATTTTTCTTTTGTTGTTTAAAAAAGGCTTGGCTTATAGAAAAAAAACTCCTGTCAATTGGTGCCCTAAACTTCGAACCACTTTAGCCAATGAAGAAGTAGTTGGAGGAAAAAGTGAAAGAGGGGGGCACCCCGTTGTTCAAAAATATATTCAGCAGTGGATTTTAAAAATTACAGCTTATACGGATCGTTTGCTTGAGGGTTTAAATGATGTGGATTGGCCACAAAGAACAATAGAAGGGCAAAAAAATTGGATTGGAAAAAGTTATGGACTTTTAATGGATTTTCCAATTAAAAATTCAAATAAAAAGATTTCTATCTTTACAACCCGGCCGGACACTCTTTTTGGCTCTACTTTTATGGTTCTCTCTCCTGAGCATCCTCTGATTCAAGAGGAATTTACCAACAACAAAGAATTTTCAGAAATTCTAAAATACCACAAGAAATGTCAATCCATGAGTGCTATTGAGAAGCAACAAAATCTGTCTTCCACAGGAGTTTTTTCAGGTAGTTATGCAACTCATCCCCTAACCAAGGAAGATATTCCAATATGGATTGCTGATTATGTTCTTATGGAATATGGAACTGGTGCTATTATGGCTGTGCCTGCTCATGATGAAAGAGATTTTATTTTTGCGAAAAAATTTAATTTACCAATAAAAATGGTTGTTCAGCCTTCAAGGGGTTTGCAAGGGGATCAAGAAACTTCGGATTCTTTGCCTTTTGTGGAAGAGGGTGTGTCGTGCAACTCTGAATTTCTAAATGGACTGCCAACCAAACAAGCCATTCAAAAAATGAATGATTATATTAAAGAGAAAAAATTAGGTGTACCGAAAGTGCAATATAAATTAAGAGATTGGATTTTTAGCCGCCAACGTTATTGGGGAGAACCTTTTCCCATAGCTTATCTGGATTCAAAACCCCAGGCTGTTGAGGATCTTCCGGTGACTTTACCTGAAACAGCTAATTATGAACCCTCAGAAGAGGGGGAGCCCCCTTTGGCTCGTGTGAAAGAATTTGTGGAATATACAGACTCAAAGGGGAATAAATTAAGAAGAGAAACAGATACTATGCCGGGTACTGCGGCTTCTGCCTGGTACTTTTTAAGATACACGGATCCTCACAATACAAAAGAGCCTTTTAGTTTTTCAGCACAAAAATATTGGATGCCGGTGGATTTATATGTAGGGGGACCGGAACATACGGTCAGTCATTTGTTCTATTCTCGATTTTGGCAAAAAGTTCTCTACGATGAGGGATGGGTTTCCCATAAAGAACCTTTTCAAAAATTAGTGCATCAGGGGTCCATATTGGGTGCAGATGGACTGCGTATGTCCAAGTCCAGAGGGAATACTGTTAATCCGGATGATATTCAAAGTATGTATGGGGTGGATGCTATTCGTTTATACATTGCTTTTTTAGGTCCTTTTGAAAAAGATAAACCTTGGGCAGATAATGGGATCGAAGGATGTCGGCGTTTTCTGGATCGTTTATGGAGACTTTGTTTTGATGAGAACAATAATTTGATTACAGAAAAAGAAGAGGTGCCTAAGACATTAAATGTTTTACTTCATCAAACTATTCAGAAAGTCACTGAAGATATAGAAAAGATGAGTTTTAATACAGCAATCAGCGCCATGATGATTTTAGTAAATGAAATGTATTTGAAAAAATCCAAAAATCATAAAATTCTTAAAGCTTTAATTCAATTGCTTCAACCTTTTGCTCCTCATATCAGTGAGGAAATTTGGTCTCGCTTTGGTGAGAAAACATTGGTTTCTATTGCTCCCTGGCCTGTCTTTGATCTGCAGGTGGTGCAACAAATTGAAACTGTGGGGCTTGCTGTTCAGATCAATGGAAAGGTGCGTGGGGTGATTCAACTTTCCAAGACAGCGGATGAGCAAACGGCTTTGAATTTAGCTCGAAAAGAAGAAAAGATAGAAAAACTATTAAAGTCTTCTCAAATTAAAAAAGTGATTTACAAACCTGGACGTATTCTTAATATTGTACTCTAATGTCATCCCTGCGAAAGCAGGGATCCAGTTAACGTTACTCTTATCTTTAAATTGAAAAAATAGGATTTCTTAAATTATATTTGTCCAACATATCTTTCATCTTTTGTTGTCCCCACGCTTCTTCTTTTTGTTTAAGCTGATTAAGATCGATTCTTGAAAAGCTTCGAAGATCTTTTTTCATTCTCTCGATAACTTCATCTTTTCCAATATAGCTTTCGATATATTCAACAACTTCTGTTAGTTCACTGAGCTTAGCTCTTGAAAAGCCTTGAAGATCTTTTTTCATTCTCTCGATAACTTCATCTCTTCCGATATAGTCTTCAATAAATTCAACTACTTGTTTTAATTCACTGAGTTTAGCTCTTGAAAATCCATAAAGATCTTTTTTCATTCTCTCGATAACTTCATCTCTTCCAATATAACTTTCGATATACTTAATATTAGCTTCTATATTCTCAACTGAGTTTTTATGAAAACCTCCTAAAGACTTTCTTAAACGTTCATTTACCCCTTCTCTTCCTATATACCTCTCATAAAGCCTTACTCTTTCTAAAAAACTCTTAAATCGAAAAGTATTAAAATAGGAAACTGATCTAATTCTTTTTAAAGCTTCATCTCTTCCAATTCTTTCTTCCAGGAAACTTAGAAACTCGTCCATTTCAGGCTCATTCCAGGACCTTGTTGCTCTTGTTACTTTAGTTTCCCAATTTTTGGGCATTTCAGAGCTAAAGTTTTCTCCCAGTTGATTTCTTACAAATCGGATAAAGCTGTGTTCGCGCTTATCATTAGCAAAAGAACTAAAGACAAAAAATAAAGAAAGAGTGAATAAAATATTATAAAAAGAATGCATGTTTTTAATTTCCATTTTTTACAGGGAAAGCTCAAAAATTTTAGCGCAGTATAGCAGAGAAACAAGTTAGCTTTATCTATTTTTTAAATAGATGTAATTTTTACATTGTAAGATGGTCCCTTGCTTTCATAGGGATGACGTAAAAATACAAGGGTAATGTGAAAAATAAGGGGATGAGTGAATGTATCAAGGAGGTTGTGTCGTTACCTCTGCGCAGGTAAGTGAGATGATTTTAACCTAGAGTTGAAGGTCCCGTAGAGGGCGAAACAGATTGTTCATCGTATCTTTTGAATAAAGAGCTTAGTTTATTTCTAAATCCTTCTTTTTCAGACAAGCTGACCAAAATAGATGTAAACAAAATGGATAAAGGAATAATTGAGAAAATGAGATTTTGAATAAAGTCTCCCCCCTCAATTCCCTTTTGTAAAGGAAGTGTTGCCAACACCGCACAAGCCAGCCCCCGCGGTCCCATAGCCACAACAGTCATGGCATCAAGACGTGAATAAAGCGCTCGCCTTAAAACCAATCGGGCGATGACATAGCGGGTAACAAATATTAAAGCACAAAGCAGAAGCGCTAATAAAAACATAGAGACACTGGTGAATTGAATCAGTAGTCCTAAGTAAATAAAGAAGAAAGTTCTTAATAGAAAAGTAATGGTACTCAGAAGAGAAAGTTCTTTTTGAGAGACTTCTGTATTGAATATATGGCGGAAAGCGGAAGGCAATAAATTCACATTAGATAAAGTAAAACCTAAAGCTAAAACACTAATAGCTCCATTAAAGTGTAAAAATTCAGTGGCTCCATAAGTCAGAAGAGACCAGGCTTCCCCTGAAAAAGACAATTGATCCACGTTTCTCCAAAACTTTTTAATCATTGCCCATAATAAGCCCGCTCCTATTCCAATACCCATGGAAATAAGAGGGGTGGATCCCAAGCCTAAGGCAAATTGCACAACATCATATTGCTTTGAATGAATGCTGTCTAAAACACTTAAAAAGATAATAATAGTTAAGACGTCTGTAAATGCGGACTCTAAAGATAAAACGGTTTTTGTATTTTTATTGATAGAAAGAAACTTAACCATTGGAATTACGATAGCTGAAGAGGTGCTTCCAATTCCTACACTTGTCAGCAAGGCTAGGTTAAAAGGTAAAAAGGGCTTTAAAACAAATGTGGCAACGACAACGATGGAAGCAAAAGAAAGTAGAGATAAAATTAAAGCGGAAGAGCTGGATCGAACCAAATCCTGCATACTCAGATGCAAACCTCCTTCATACAGAATAACGATTAAAGCAACTGTGGAAAGGACAGGACCCACCTCACCAAAATGATCTGCATTGATCCATCCTAATCCCATAGGTCCTGCTACAAAACCAAGTATGGTCAGAATTAAAAGATCTGGAACTTTGGTTTTCATAAAAAACCAGCTGAGAGCATGGCCTATGAAAAATAAGGCGGCTAAGCCAACAATGATCAATTCCATATTTCAAGCCTAAAATTTATTTTCTTTGTTGGCAATAAATAAGAAACTAAGCTCTGAGTTCGGATAAATATGTGTAGCTGGATAAGCTTTTTTCAAATTGTTTAAGCAGAATACCGGCTTCTTTTCTGGACAAAGAGCCGTTTCGAATACCCTCTTCAGTAGAGATATGAATTTGATTCATGAGGTCTTTGCGGTGGTATTGGACATATTTTAAAACATCATAAATATTATCGCCTTCCACACGATGGTCAATGGAATAGCGTCCATCCCCATGAATGGATATATGGACAGCTTCTGTATCTCCAAAGAGATTGTGAAGATCTCCTAAAATTTCCTGATAGGCTCCGATAAGAAAGGAAGCTAGGAAATAAGGTTGGTTATTTTTTAGTGAATGAACTCTTAAGTGTTTTTGAGTGGTCCAGTCTTCGTAATTCATAAATTGATGAACAGTGCCGTCTGAATCACAAGTAAGGTCAACCAAACGGGCATAGCGGTCCGGTTCTTCTTTCAGTCGATGAATGGGCATCACCGGAAAAGTGTGTTCCAGAGCCCAGGAGTCCGGCAAACTTTGGAAGATGGAAAAGTTGCAGAAATATGTGTCTGTTAAAGCTGAAGTTAAAAATTGGAAAATATCCTCGTCATCTTCCTTAATAGAAGCCATTTTTCTTAATTTTACACAAGCCATCCAATAAATTTGTTCCGCTTTTGCGGCTTGATGCAGATTTAATACTCCATAAGAGAACAGTTGATGAATGTCTTTTTTCTTTTCTACCAGGTCGTTAAAAGATTCATTGACAGAGGTGCGGTGTAAGTTGTTGTAGATTTCAAATAAGTCACACACAAAAGGATGATCGCTTTTTTCAATACACAAATCTGTTGGCTTTGTTTGACCTACAAGATGAGAATCTACAACATTAAAAATCAATAAAGAACTGTGAGCGACTAAAAATCTTCCAGATTCTGTCACAATATCTGGATGGGGAATATTTTGCTCATCACAAGTGCTTTGTAGTTGGAATACAATATCATTAGCATATTCTTGAGCATTGTAATTGGTGGAGCTGTCACTTTGACCGGAACCATCATAGTCGATTCCCAACCCTCCTCCTACGTCCATATATTGAATATTAAAACCCAGGTGATGTAACTCACATAAGAGACGAGCGGCTTCTTTAATAGCTGATTTAATAGGGTGAATAGAGGTAATTTGAGAGCCAATATGGAAATGAAGCAGTTTCAAGTTTTCCTGAGCATTGAATTCTTTGAGAAGCTGTGCTCCTTGAATAATTTCTGTTGTGGTTAATCCAAATTTGGATTTGGAACCGGAACTATTAAGCCATTTTCCTGTAGATTGAGTCTGTAGTTTTAAACGAAATCCAATTTGAGGTTTTACTTTTAATTTTTTAGCTGTTTCTAAAACGATTTGAAGTTCTTTCATTCTTTCAATGACGATAAATAAATTTCTTCCTGATTTTTGAAACATCAAAGCCATTTCGATATAAGGTTTATCTTTAAAACCATTGCATATAATAAGACTTTTTTTATTAGAGATTAAGGACAAGGCAATCAGCAATTCCGGTTTGCTTCCTACTTCCAGTCCTAAATGAACCCCTTGACCGGATCGAACAATATCCTGCACAACATGGCTTTGTTGATTGACTTTAACTGGAAACACACTGTGGTATTGCCCTTTATAGTCATGTTCCTTAATAGCTTTAGAAAAGCAGGAATGAATAGAATCAATTTGAGATTTGATAATATCTGAGAAGCGAACCAATACGGGAAGTTTGATTTGTCTTTGTGTGAAATCTTTTACAATTTCGTATAGATCCACTTTATGTCCTTTGTTTCCAAAGGGAGTGATCTCTATGTGGCCTTTCTTGTTGATATCAAAATATTGTCCGCTCCACACAGAAGTGCCATATAACTTTTTACTCGAATCAATGTTCCATTTTGTTTTCATTGTGACAAACCTTTTTAAGCAAGGCTTTGCACTTACCAATAATTTTGACAATTGACAATTATAAAGAGGAAAAACTTAATATTTGCTGAGCTTTTTTACAGCTTTGTTGTAATATTCTCCATTGGGAATATCTTGATCCATAATAGACTGCCATTGTTTTTTTGCAATTTCAATTTGGCCTAAACTTTCGTTTAAGACGCTTTCGTTGTAAATAGGTTTCAAAGTGTTATGAATGGCTTCTATAGAGGTTTGTATGTGAGCTGTTGCTGTTGGATGAGCTGGAGCCACTGTGAAAACTTCTTGGCAAACTTTATAAGCTTCTTTGTAATTTTTAGCATCCACTAACTGTTGGCAGTTATCCAATAAGGTTTGAATTTTGGAGTTCAGTTCTTCTTCCATGGATGCCAGTTCGGATTGAGCTGTTTCAACTGTGTCATCGATTGCAGAAGGATGTTTTTTATTTAAAAACTTTTTATAAGCTGGAATAGCTTGAAGAAGCTTATTCTGTGATTTCAAGTTTTTCACTTTATTGTACATGGCAAGCGAGGCATCCACTCTTTTTTTCTGAGCTATACGCGCCAATTTTCTTTCTTCTTTAAGCATTTCTTTGGTTTCAAATTTTGAAATGAGGAAAGCAATTTCAGAATTTTCAGGATCTATGGTTCTGGCTTTATGTAGACATTCTGTCAGTTCATTCATGCTTTGAAAAGTATCAAACATGGATTTACATGACTCAATATTCTCATTCATTGCTTGTTTATTTTCTTTTTCTTTACGTCTGGCGGCTTCCAGGTCTTTTTGCATTCTTACACTCTCGGCTCCATTTTGACAAGTCATAATCAAGGATTTGGATTGATCGTAATAAGGAACAAGGGTGTGCATTTTTTCTAAAGTTTGATAGCACAATTCATACTTTTTCATGTGGTATTGTTGTTCTGCCAGTGCATATAGATCTTTAACTTGTCCTTGAGTTTCAGGATCTAAAACTCTAAAAGGATCTGTAGGGTCCACTGCTGTTGCATTTTCTTCTTCAACTTTTTTATCTTCTTGAGAGAGGAATAATCCCACTCCAACTATTACCAATACAGCCATGATCAAGATGATTCTTTTCTTACTAGATGCATTGCTAGGAGGCAGAGGTGTAATAATAGTTTCGCTCATAATGACATTAGGGGTGGATTGTTGAATGGCAGGAAGCTGTGATGACTCAGAAACTAAAGGGAGATGATCCGGATCACTATGAGGTGGTGGAGAAACATTTTCATCTGCAAGAGCTGGAAGACTGGGTATCTTTTTTTCAACTTTTGGGTTTCTAATTTCAAAATACATTTCAATTTCTAAAATAGAAATCACAGCACCGCTTTTTAGAAGAAAAGGTTGATGAGGTTTCAAGAGTTTATCATCGACATGAGTGCCGTTAGAGCTACCCAGATCTGTAATGAAGTATTGTGTCTCTTTTTTAGTGATATGAAAATGCTGACGGCTGATATTCACATCTTCTACACAAATATCACAGGAAGGGTCTCTACCTACAATCCATTTATCTCCATGATCTAAGGCGGCTGTTTGATCTTCTTCGTCTTCAGAGAGAGAAATTACCAAATAAGGTTTTAACTGATTTTGTAAAGTTGACATAACAGTAGCGGCTTCTGTCATCATAGACGGTTCCGCATTTGATTCTTCAAAAGTGCCGAACTGGCTTTCTTCAAATTTTTCTTCTTCCGAAGCTTGTGATTCTTCTTCTGGCTCTTTTTCATCTTTTAAGGATAAAGAATTTTCTAAATCTTTTTGCGGCTCTTCTGCACTGACATCTTCTTTTGGTGTGTCGGAGCTGGATTCATCATGAGATTGATTTTGAGGGTTGATAGATGTGCTAAATTGTTCTTCAGCAGATTTGAGAATTAATTCAAAGTGGTGATCTTGCAGGGAAAAGGTATTTCCAGCCTTAATATGGCATTCAGACACTTGTTTACCATTAAAGAGCAAACCTCCTAATTTTGACACGCACTCAACTTTCCATGAATCTTCATCAGATTTGGAGATCTTTAAATGTTGTCTGGAAATCCCATAAGATGCTTTTAAAACAATAAAGTTGTCTTTATGTCTTCCAATCCATAGTTCTTGATCTTCTGTGAGAAGATATTCCACAGGAGAAGTGCCTTTATAGGTGCGTTTTAAAATAAACATTAGTAATTGTCCTTCAAAGAGAGTTTACAAAAAGACAAGTTTGTTTTGGCTTCTTTAAACAAAGGGTGGTTGTTGTCATAAGACATCATTGTCATGACAGTTGTAAAAGAGGAAACACATTGGCGGTATTGTTTTTTTTCTCTGTATTGTTTGCCCAGTACTAAATTTCTTTGAGCTAGTTGTTCATACTTAATTTGAGATTTTTTTAAATATCCACTACAAAGTTTATGTTGAGGGTAAAGTGTTTTACACACACGAAAGTTCTCCATAGCTCTTCCAAAAAACCCCTTTCTAAAATCTCTGATACCTTTGAGGTAGGCTTGTTGAGCATTTTTAAAAACAGGACTACTAGTTTCTTTTTTTTCTTCTACTACTTTTTCTCTCATTTGATTGATGGATTGCATATCATCTTCCATATCTTGTTCTAACCGTAGTTTTGTTTGTTCTTTTGTTTGTTCAGATTTTTCAGGGGAATTTGTAAGCAGTAAGAGGCCTACTCCCAGGATAACAGCTATGATAACCCATCGAAGTAAGGAGGGTTTATTTGATTGAGATGGAATAGGAGAGGGATGAACAGCGTTTGGATGATTTTTTTGTGGAGGAACAATAGCCAGTTCTGCTTTTTTTAAAACTTCCAATTTAAATTGAGTTTGCCCAATAGTTATAATGTTTCCATTCTTTAATGGAAGTTTGTCCTGGACAGATTTTTTACCGACATACAAATTGGCTGAGTGAGCAATTCTGGAAACTGTATAACGTGAGGAATGAGGGTCTTTACTAATCAGAGCATGCTTTCTGGAGCAATAAGGATCATAATCTACCACAATATCATTAATTTCTGCGGCTCTTCCAATATAAATATGATTGGAAACTAATTTAAAGGATTTTCCTTTAAAAGGACCGCTTAAAGCTCGAAGTTTTGCTTTAACCACAGGTTTGTTTTGTTCGGATACGACAATGTTGCTCATGCGGCTTCCTCACTTTCAGGGATAAAAGCTACTAGAATGTAAGAAATAGATTCTACCCCAAAGACACCTTGAGCTGTAATTTGGAAAGGAACTCCATTGCATTCCAGAGAATCACTATAAATTTGTGATGGATCTTGAGTGATCTGCTGTATGGCAGACTCCAGTTGTAATTTTAAGGAGTTGTCATCAATTTGATCGATTTGTTTGTGTAGAAGATGATGGGCGGATAAACCGGTTTGTTCTTCAAAATGGGAATTTATGGAGACAATGGATGAAAGATCCATTCGAATACACAGACAAGCAAAACCAACCATCTCCACCAAATTGTTCATTTCGTGTTGTCGATCTATTTGGTTGGATAAAGAGCTTCCCTGATCTTGTGCGGAGTTAATCCTTTCCAGAAGATTGTTGATGTTTGAACATAAATTATTTAAAGAGGGCAACTGGTAGAGAACAGAAACACTTTTTGTATCATCCTTTAAAGCCTGGTTTAATTGCTCGTTTATGGATTCAAAGGGGTGGACAACCATTTTGTACATGAAAAAGAAAATGATAGATCCTAAAATAATGGAAATAAATAAGGACTGTACAATCAAACTGATCGTTTGATTATTGCTTATGGATAGAGAGCCCATGTTGTATAGCACTACAGAGTAAGCCATTACAGCTTGAGAACTTGTGTCCGGATTAAAGAATTTAATAGGAATCATAGCTCCTATTGTGGATGAATCCAGTTTTTCTATTAGTTTTTGCCCTGTTTTTCTTCCTCGATGAACAAAAGAGTTATCCGAGTATGTATGAATTTTTTCAACAGGAGCAATGATTCTTCCGTCAGAAGCATTGATAATCATAGCTTCTTTTACACCAGGTCTTCTTTGAGCTAAGTCTACACTCACAGATGTTACAATTCCTTCTGCCAAGGCAGATTGGTTGTCGCCGGCTAAAGCGACAGCAATACTTTCTGCATGGTTCATACTTTCCATTTCAACGCTGGATTTTAATATTTGAGTGAGAGGAAAAGCTGATAAGACTGTGACCAAAAGAATAAAACTAATGGCAAAAAAACCAATCACCCATTTAAATTCAATCCATTCCGGAAGTTTATATACCCCTGGTAAGATGACGTTATTCAGATAATTGTCCCACCAGTTTGTTAAATTAGTTTTATCAGGGCTTGCAGAGGGAGTATGAAAAGAGCTTGGATTTTCTATACTGGAAGGGGCGGATTCTGCAGTCATTGGAGATACAGCCGCTCTTTCAGAAGCGCCTGATCTAACAATATCAAAGATAATATCATGAAGAGCAATCTGATCTCCCATTTCAATTTTTTGTTGATCGATTTTAACTCCGTTTACATAAGTTCCATTGCTGGAATTTTGATCAGAGAGGACAATTTCCGAATCTTTAACATTGATATCAGCATGTATTTTTGAGATTCCTGGTGATTGAATCTGAATAGCGCAAGAGGATGAGCGGCCAATTTTGTTGGAGCCGAGTGAAAGTTGCAAATAGGACCCTTTCTTAGGTCCATTTAAAAATCTAAGAGTCCACATGGAGTTGATCTCCTTTTTGAATAGAGTGATTGGATAAGATACCGGCTGGAAATTCAAATACACTAGTGTGTTGAAAATAATTTTTTAAATCATAGGTGGCAGGGTGAATGTAATATTGTAAAAAAGAGAAAGTTTTTCCAGTGCTGTTCAGAACTTTCCAGGGAGATACATTTTTGCAAATACTTTTAACACACAAATTTTGATCTACGAATACAACGTCTATTGAAAATTTCATAAAAAACGTATGGATACTGGCACAAGGTTTAATCCACATCACTTGGTGGGGCTTCATTTCTTTGTAACCTAACAACCCTCGAATTCTTTTAAAAAAAGAATGAGCAAATAAAATGTCTTTAGCTAAGACCTGGTTGGTTTTTTTATGGATTAAGGTAGGCATAAAAGTTATCCCCCGTAGTAAAACTGTAAAGCAATAGGAGCAAACACAGTGATCATCACTGCAGGAAGAATGAATATCATCATAGGGATTAGAATTTTTTGTGAAGCTTTTGCTCCTTCTTCTTCAGCTTTGTTAAAACGTTGATAGCGGATTTGTTCGGATTTTGCTTTTAATGTTTCAGCAATGCTCGCTCCTGTTTCATCAGCATCTCGAATCATAGTCACAAAACTTTGTATTTCACTGGAGCGAAGACGTGTGTTTAAATTAGATAGAGCTTCTTTTCGACTGCTTCCCAGTGTGATTTCTTTGAGTACGATATGAAATTCTTCAGCCAGTATGGAATTTTTATCTGCTTTTTCGGTAATTTTTTGAATGGCGCTGATAAAATCCAAACCAGCTTCAGTGCTTAATGCCAAAAGATCAATAAAAAAAGGAAGATCTCTTTCAACGGATTTGGATCTTCGTGCAGTTAGAGAGTTCAGATAAAAATGGGGGAAGTAAATTCCAAAACCGCTGATGCCAATAAACACAAAGAAAGGGTATCCCATTTGAAGGCCAAAATTTAAGGCCGATCCAAAAAGAGGAAAAAATATTCCCCACAAAATTTGAAGTCCAATAAACTCATCGATATTAATCTCTTTAGTGAGTCCGGAATGAAGAATTTTTTGCTGGATTTTTTTTCTATAGTTATCACTTTTAATCAAACTGGCGTGTTTCAGTGTTAATCTTTGAACCAGAGGTTTGGAGAATTGAATCAGTGGAATTTTTTTTGTTTCTTCTTTTTCTTCTGCTAAAGCCAAGGCCGCTTGATCGCTCCCTGCTCCTAAAATAGTGGCGCAGAATAAATAAACAGCTAAAGCGAGTAAAAACAGGCCGCTGACAAGTAAAAAAATGGGAGCTATTTCAAACATGCTGTTTCCTTTAAAAAAAAGCGAGTTATTTTAGTAAAATATCGGAATTTTTAACTCTAAACCTTAATAAAGAGGGGGCATCCTTGAATTTTATTTGTTGCAAAGAGCTAAAATTTTATTTTAAGGTCCACTCATAGGGAACTATCGTGTAAGGTGGTCCAGTCAATCAGCACTTAAGGAAAGAGAGGATATTTTATGAAACTAACTCCAGATGATATTTCAGCTCGTGTCTTTTCCGGACGTATTGTAGGAGGTTTTAATCAAAAAGAAGTGACTGCTTTTTTAGAAAAAGTAGCCGCTGAATTTGATGAAATTTTACAAGCAAATCAAGATCTTAAAGCCAGAATGCAAGATAAGGACAAGCAACTTATGGAGTATAAGGAAAGAGAAGATCTTCTAAGAGAGGCTATTACCACAGCTCAACAAACAGTCAATAAAATGCAGGAGCAAGCAGAAAAAACAGCTAGAGAAACAGTAGAGGAAGCTCATAAAAAAGCTAATTTGATTACTCAGGACGCGAGGGATTCTTTAAAAACAGTTTATCAGGATTTATCTAATCTTCGTCGTGTACATATTCAGTTAAAAAATACAATGAAAGCTGTGTTGCAGTCTCATCAGGACCTTCTAGAGCAGGATCCGATGCATACTCTTCTTCCTGGTATGGGTGTGAATGAAGAGGAAATTGAAGATAAAGTGACGCAAACTCTTAACGAGCTTTCAAGAGCTAAAGATCTTCTCTGATTTTTATGTTTACCGGGATTGTTTCCTGTTTTGCTCCGATATTAAGAGCTCAAAAAAGAGATTCAGTTATAGAAATAGCTCTTCCGCCTAAGCTTCCAGACATTCAATCAGGAGATAGTGTGGCTGTTGATGGGGTGTGTTTAACTGTTGAGAAAGTAGACAGCTCGGAAATGGTCTTTGCTTTGGCTGAAGACAGCTTAAAAACAACTGGTTGGAACCTTGTTAATCTGAAAAATAAGATTGTGAATCTGGAGCCTTCTTTGAAGGTGGGGGCTTCTTTGGGTGGACATTTTGTAACAGGTCATGTGGATGGTATGGCTACCGTTCAACAAATACAGAAGGAAAATGTAGTGCTGAAACTACCTGTCGAATTTAAACCTTTTTTATGGAAAAAGGGTTACCTTACTGTGAATGGGGTAAGTCTCACTGTTCAGGAAATACTAGGAGACTCTTTAGTTCGTTTGGGTTTGGTTCCTGAAACTTTGAAGAGAACAAACTTGTCTCAACTAAAAGAAGGAAATCAGGTCACTTTTGAAGTGTGCTATCTAACCCGCGCGGTTTTCAATCAATCTTTACATAAAAATTGAATACACTTTGTATACCTTGACAGTCATCCCTGCAAAAGAACGTCACCCATGTGTATTTCCTGCGTTCTCTTTGGCTCAGCGGTTTTGGTTGGCACCTCACCGTCTCGCTCCTGCGAAAGCAGGAATCCAGTCCTTTCTTAGAGATTTATTTTTTTAGATGTAGAAAAAACAAAGGCGAAGTTTCCTCGTAAAAAGTGATTTTTAATGACACTGCAGTTATTTTATAATAAAATCCCACAAATAAGGAGGTAAGAAATGATCAAAAAAATGTTAATTGCAGGAATTTTGATAGGAGGATACTGGACTTCAGCGGAAGATCAATTAGTTGAATGCACTTTTAAAGATCCTATTAATGATCAAATATTAGGAACTGTGTCTAAAGTGATCGATAATAAAGCCGTTGATCTTGTTTATCGGAATATTGTTGAAGGGGAGCCTGCATCTACAGAGTTTGTTGACTATAATAATGCCAATCTTTGCAGTTGGCAATCCAGTAAATATGGTAAATTCAGCTGGGCTACAGAAGACTGCCCGTAATTGTTCTGATTAAGTTTATCGATAGTACAAAAAAACTTAGGAAATTGTGGTGCAATCACAACTTAACTTGCATAATTAAATTGTAAAATTTATTTCCTGCTCATCCTAGTAGGTTTTATAAAGAAGAGTGGGTTAGTTGGGGAGACTTTTTTGGTACAAGCAGATGGCCAATAAGGAGATGAGAGTTTTTAAGGAAGAGTAATAGAGAGTGAGTTTTTTTATTAGTGTTGACAAGATTTATGTATATGCTTATTCTTTAAAATTATATATTGCATGTGTTAATACTAAATAAATTTCAAAAGAGAGGTTAAAATGAAGTTGTTTTATGTTTTGTTGTTCATGTTTGTTGTATCTTGTGGTGATAAGGATACTCCGAACCCAGCAGATTCAGGATCTGGTACAGCTCCTGAAGATGTTGCCCCTCCTGAAAACGTTATATCTGCTGAAGAGGCAGTGGCAAGAGAAGATATTTTTTCTATTTAAAATGCTATTGAAAAGCCGGTTACTTTAACTTTTAATAAAAACTCAGATAGTTCTACTGACATGTTTTTAAACCCAGGTGAATGTGTGTTTGTTTCCTCAGCCCAGTTTAAAGAATTAAGGATATCTGTTGGTTCAGCAATACCAATGTGCGGTATTGCCAATCCTTGTGCTCCAGCCAATTCTAAAATTGTTAGTCAGAATAGACGGGACTTTGTTGAGAAACAAAGCAACTGTCGTTCTGTGACTAAATAACTCTTTCTCTGAATTTTTAAATTCGGTGTAGCAATACGAAATAGACATATAGTATGTAGCTTGTAAAAAATAAGCTGGATATCAAAGCTTTTGGAACTTTTTTGTAAATCAACAGAAACACTAACAACAAAAGAGTGCTAAAAATCATTACTATTCCATCTGTTTTTAGAAAAAGTGGGGAGACAGGCAAAGCAAAAATCAAAGAAGCTATCCCTGGTATCAAAAAAGTATTAAAAGCATTGGATCCAATAATTCCTCCTAAAGCTATCTCTGATTCTTTTTTAAACAAAGCCGCAATTCCAATAGCCAGTTCCGGCAAGCTAGTGCCTACAGACATTAAAAACAGTCCTATGATTCTTGTGGATAAGCCTAGGTGATTTCCTATCTCCACAGCAGAGGAAATAGCCCATCTTGAGCCGAGAAATAAAAAAGCAAATCCCACAACGATCAAGGCGGCTAGCACAGGAAGAGAATAAGCTCTCCCTTCAGAGGGAGTTTCTTCACTAAGCCCTCTGGATTGAATAAAAAATAAAGTAAAGAGTCCTAAAAGAATGAGTCCATCTATACGAGATAGTGATAAATCCCATACCAACAGAGTTGTGGCTAATGTGGCTCCTAGAAGAAGAGTAGTGCTTTTAATCATTGTTTTTTGATTTTTCACCCAAGTTGAACTCAAGATCACCAAGGCTCCGACAATAAGGATATTAAAAATGTTAGAGCCAACAATATTTCCCACGGCAATGTCTGGCTTTAAGTTCAAATGACTTTCTATACTTACAAAAAGTTCAGGAGCAGAGCTTCCCATTCCTAATAAAAATAAAGAAATAAAAAAGACTTTGGTTTTTAAAAGAAGGGCTAAGGCTGAGGTGGCTCGAACTAGTAGGCTTCCTCCAAAAAACAATAAAGTTAAAGCGGCAAAAAATTGTAAAGAAATTAAAAGCATTGAATAACCTAATTGTTTAAAGATAGGGTTGTTTGAAGATGCTGTATATTGAAAAAATCTTACATACGAAAATTAAATAGTTTCTATACAAAAATTGAAGTTATTCAATTAAATTTGCTCAAAGTGGCATTTTTCTTAGGTTTTGGATGATTTTTTACTCTTTCCAGCAATAAATTTCCTTGTTATTGAAAAAAAAATGTTTTTAAAAGGCATTTTCGGATAATTTTTTACTAAACTACTAAAGAGGTTTTTCCGTTATACCATAACATAGTTGCTAAGGAGAGGGCCATGTCGTTATCAGGATTGATAGAAGTTTGTCAAAAGAAGCTTTTGCAAAAGAAAAATGAATTACTCAACAGGATGACTGAATCCTGTGGTGAGCTTTCAGATTTTGTAGAACTTCGTGGGGGAGATGAAGCGGATCAAGCTGTTCGTGTTCTGAAGGAAGGCGAATTTTTAAATATGAACGAAAGGTTTCAACAGCAGTTAGCTGAAATAGAAAGAGCTTTAGCTCGGATTGAAGAAGGATCTTATGGAGTTTGTGAAATAACAGGTGAGAATATTGAACCTGAGAGGCTTAAAGCTATTCCATGGACTTCGTGTAGTATTGAAGGTGCTGAAATAAAAGAAAGTATGGGGAAAAAATACGCCCGATACTAATGACATCTTCAAAGTTTATTTTTAAACTTGCAGGATGTTTTCAGAAAGCGCTATTTTTGGACAAACTTGCTCTTACGAAAAAGCTCGCTTGGTTCTTTTGGGGGTTCCCTGGGAAGTTACTGTTTCGTATGCTAGTGGCACTGTAAATGGTCCTAAATGGATTCAGCAAGCTTCTTCACAGTTGGATTTTTTTGACCCACAACATAAACACAATCCTTCCGCAGAAGGTATTTACTTTCATTATCTCTCTCATTTGAAGGATCAAAACGATCAGCTTCGCCCTTTAGCTCTCAAAGCATATAATGTAAAAGAAAAGCAGGAAATCAATCAGGCTTGCTTTCAAATGGTTCAAGAAGTCAAAACACAAGCTAAAAAAGTTTTGGATGATAAAAAATTTCTAGGCCTTATTGGAGGAGATCATTCTATCAGTGAAGGAGCTTTATTGGAAATAGGAGAACGTTTGAAAGGGGATTTTGGAATTCTTCACTTTGATGCTCATGCAGATATGAGAGATTCTTATCAAGGCTTTAAATACTCTCATGCTTCAGTGATGCGCAATATTCTACAACATAAGTATGCTCCTCATACATTGGTGCAGGTGGGGATCAGAGATTTGTGTGAAGAAGAGTTTAATAGCATTCAAGAAGACTCTCGCATTCATTGTTTTTTTGATCATGATATAAAAAAGAAATTGTTTGAAGGTTCGCTATGGTCTGACATAGTGGCTGATATATTGGATAAACTTCCAGAGCAAATCTACATTTCTTTAGATGTGGATGCTTTGTCCTGGGAATATGCTCCTCATACAGGCTGTCCGGTTCCAGGAGGGCTTAGTTTTGATCAGATTTCTTATTTGATACATAAACTTGTTAGTTCTAAAAAAAGAATTATTGGTTTTGATGTGGTGGAAACAGCTCGCCCTTTATCCAATAATTTTGGAGAATGGGATGGCAATGTTTCTGCTCGCTTGATTTATAAACTTTGTGGAGCTGTTTTATTTTAATTGGTCATAAGTAGGGATTTTTCTTCAGAAGAGTCTTTGTTGAATGTAGAATGTATTGTATTTCTTGGAATAAGTAAGGATGGAAAATTATTGAATCAAAATTATGCGTTGTTTTTTGTACATTGTAAAACACCAGTTTCTCATATAATATAGTATGATGCTGGGAAGAATAATAAAAACAATAAATACACATGACCTTTTTATTATTCTTTTGTTGGTTACTTTTATATTAACTTCTGCTTGTGATCGAAACAAAGAACAACAAGAAAAATCCACTTCTTCATCAGATTCTACTTTTTATCAGCGTTTATCTGCTCAACCGGAAACTTTACACCCTATACGTGCTTCGGATGCATTTTCTTCTTTCATCCGTCAGCATGTTGTAGAAAAACTCCTAGCTCGTAATTTAGATTCCAACAAATTAGAATCAGCTCTTGCTGAAAAATGGGAGATCAGCTCTGACTATAAGACTTATACTTTTTATTTAAGAAAAGGGGTTTTATGGCATGATAGAAAACCATTAACAGCTGAGGATGTACATTTTTCTTTTTCAGCTTACTTGGATCTCAGTTATGGAGGAGCTCATTATCTGTCTTATTTGAATAATGTTGAGAGAGCTGAAGTCATCGATTCTCATACTATAAAATTTTATGCAAAAGAGAAATATTTTGGAAACTTTGACAAATTTGTGATGAATTTAAATATTATTCCTAAACATATTTATAAAGGTCATAAGAAAAAGCTCAATCGAAGTTTGGTGGGTTCAGGTCCTTATATATTGGATAACTATGATCAAAATAAAAAGATTGTTTTAAAGAGAAATACAAACTGGTGGGGAAATAAAATTAAAAAAGATGAACATCGTTTTGATCAAATTGTTTTTCGTATTATTCCATCTGATAATGATGCTTTACTCCGAATGGAGCAGGGTCAATTGGATTATATGGGTTTGAATTCTGAATCCTATTTTAAGAAAACACTTAAAGCTCCCTGGGGGGATCGTATCTTGAAAAAACGAATTCAAAACTTAACTCCAAAAAGTTATAGTTTTGTGGCTTGGAATTTAAAAAATCCTCTTTTTAAAGATCGAAAAGTGAGACAAGCTTTAAGTTATCTGATGAATCGTGAGCTGATGAATGAGAAATTTTATAATAACTCTTATGCCTTAACTGCAGGCCCTATACATACTCAAAGCAAGTATGCGAACCCTGATGTAAAACCTATTTTGTTTTCTCCAGAAAAAGCTTTGAAATTACTGAAGGAAGCAGGCTGGAAAGATTCTAATCAAAATGGAATATTGGATAAAAAAATAAATAATCAAATTGTAGAATTTCAGTGGACTTTAATATTTCCAAATAAATCAGTAGAAAAAAACCTAACTATTTATCAAGAGGCTTTAAAAAAAGCAGGCTTAAAGCTGTCTTTAAAGTTATTGGAATGGGTGTCTTTTACAAAAGCTTTGGATGAGAGGAATTTTGATTCTGTGACCTTAGCGTGGTCTCCAGGAGCTGCAGATCATGAGTGGCATCCGAGGCAAATATGGCATTCCAGCAGTATTGCCAATCAAGGATCTAATTTTATTTCCTATAACAACCCTGCAGTGGACCAGCTCATAGATTTTGCAGAAGTGGAAATGAATCCTGTTAAAAGAGGTGAAGTATTAAAAAAATTATATAAAATAATTGCAGAAGATTACCCTTATACTTTTATGTTCAATCCTGATTATCACTTTTATGCTCATTCGCGTAGAGTAAAAATGATTAAGCCAACTTATCAATATGATATTGGATATAAATTTTGGTGGTTTGAATAATTTCATGTTTAAGTATTTTCTTCGTCGATTAGCTCTTCTTATTCCTACTTTATTTGGCATTACTCTCATTTGTTTTTTGATTGTAAATCTGGCTCCGGGAGGGCCCATTGAGAGAAAAATGTCACAACTTCGATTTGGAGGAGGTTCTTTATCTGAAAATGTAACATCCCATAGTGTAAATGCAGAAGTTGTTGAAGCTTTAAAAAAGCAATATGGTTTTGATAAACCTGTAGGGACTCGCTATTGGATGTGGCTGAAAAATGCAGTGACTTTGAACTTTGGAAACTCCTTTATTTATGAAGAGCCTGTTTTGGATATTATTATTTCCAAACTTCCTGTTTCCATTCAATTTGGCCTCCTTTCTTTTTTATTAATTTATTTAATTTCTATCCCTTTGGGGATTTATAAAGCCATTCGTGATGGAAGCCGATGGGAAGGACTGACCAGTGTGACTTTAATTGTCATGTATGCTGTGCCTCCCTTGGTGCTTGGCATTCTCTTAAAAACGTATTTTTCCGGAAGTGTGTTTGTGGATTGGTTTCCTGTGGGAGATCTTTATTCTGATGAATATTTTGAAAAAAACTTTTGGGGTCGATTCATAGACCGTGCTCATCATTTTGTTTTGCCATTGATTTGTTACACTCTGGGTGGTTTTACGATGCTGACGTTTTTAATGAAAAATTCCATGATGGATTGTATTAAATCAGATTACGTTCGTACAGCCAAAGCCAAAGGTTTAGGTAATAAAGCTGTACTGTTAAAGCATGCTTTAAAAAATGCACTTATTCCTATTGTTACAGGTTTGGGCAATTTTTTACAGTTGTTCCTTGGCGGTTCTTTAATTGTTGAAAAGATTTTTAATTTAGATGGTATTGGCCTTTTGGGATATGAGTCAGCTGTGCAAAGGGATATTCATGTATTATTAGCTTTAATTCTTATTCAATCTGTTCTCAGTGTTGTGGGTCGTTTAATATCAGACATGTCTTTGCCTCTTGTAGATCCACGAATTACTTTTTCTAAATGAAAACAAGGTGTTTATGGAAGTTGTAAAAAATCAATTACTTAAAAAGAGATGGAAGATTTTTAAAACTTGTCGTCGCGGCATATATTCTCTTTGGTTTTTGATTGGTTTTTCATTTGTGAGTGTGACAGCTGAGTTTTGGGCCAATGACAAACCAATTGTTTTAATCCATAAAGATCAAATCTATTTTCCTGCTGTGAAATATTATCCTCCATTGAATTTTGGTTTAGCTCAGGAAATGATTACTGTTGATTACAAAAATTTAGAACTCACAAAAAAAGATTTTGCTTTATGGCCTTTGATATCTTGGAATCCTTATGAATCTAATACTCAGGTGAGCGAGTATCCATCTCCACCCACATGGACCAACTGGATGGGAACAGACAATCGCGGGCGTGATGTCCTGAGCCGTATACTTTATGGATTTCGTTATAGTATGAGTTTTGCGGTGCTGGTATGGCTTGGTGCTTTCTTTATAGGAACAATATTAGGTATGGTGATGGGATTTAAAGCAGGATGGGTGGATCTTTTTGGGCAAAGATGTGTGGAGATTTTTCAAGCTTTACCACACAATTTAATTTTGATTACTTTTGTTGCTATTTTAGGATCTGATCTTTGGGTTTTAATTTTATATAGTACTATATTTGGTTGGATGAATATTTCTCTTTATATGAGATCGGAATATTTAAAAATTAGACATATGGAATATATCGAATCTGCAAAATCTTATGGATTACGGAATATCCAAATAATGCTCAAACACATTTTCCCTAATGCTTTAACTCCTTTAGTGACTTTTTCTCCATTTAAAATAGCTGGAGGTATTGCTCTTTTAGTTGTGTTGGATTATCTAGGTTTTGGTTTGGCACCGCCTACTCCCAGCTGGGGGGAACTTTTAAATCAAGCAGAGTCTTACTTTACAACGGCTTGGTGGCTGGCGGTTTTTCCTTCCTTGTTTTTATTTTTAAATTTAGTGAGTTTGAATTTTATTGGTGAAGGTGTTCGTATGGCTTTTGATCCAAAAACTGTTATGAAATAGTTTAAAAAGTGATTTGCCCCAGCCAAAAAGACTCTGGACTTTGATCCTGAGAAAGTGTCTCAGCTAAACTTTCTAAAGAAATTTCTGCACAATTTAAAAATTCAGGGGGTACAAAAGTACGACTAAGTAAAATAATTTGATCTTCTGGCTGTAATCGAATGGATCGAATGTGCATTTGCACATCTGGAAACAAGCCTAACAGCAAATGAGGCAGGGGTGCTTCTATAGATGAGTTGGAATAGTCAGCCAATGAAGAAGAATTGTGTCCTATCAATTGCAAGGGAAAATTTTTCCGAGATAGATAAACCTGTGGATTGCCCACTTGGATAAAACTAAACTCGGTAGATGTTCTTACCGCAAAAAGTATTTCAAAACCCACTTGGAGTTCATTTTGATTAAATTGAGAAAAAATATTGTTATTAATTTGCATACAGGTCACCCTCAAATTATTTTCATTTGTGGATAAAGAGATCATTTTTTGAAAAGGCTGAGTACTGTCCTTATCTTGGGAGAGTTGGTCATAGAGTGTATTGAAAGAACGGGTGATATTTCCAGCGTTATTCTGAGAAGTATTCCAGGGAGTGACAACAGAGATTGTGCCTGAAGAGTCTGTAACTACTGGGCTGGGTCTTAAACCTTTTCCAGAAAAAGATCGGAAATCTAATTTCAACTTTCCTCCTTTTAAAATTTGTAGAATTTTGCTGGTTAGTTTTCAATTAAAATTAAAGAGGGATTGGAAACCCGTTCTACAAATTGCATTATAAATCGAGCGGCAACCGCCCCGTCAATGAGACGATGATCGGAAGTAATGGAAAAGTTCATTGTTTTTTCCGGATAAAAAGCTCCATTTTTCCAAACAGGTTTATCAAACATGCGATACATACCCAAAATACATACTTCTGGAGGGTTAATGATAGGAGTGGCCCACTCACCGGCAATACTTCCCATATTTGTAATAGTAAGAGTCGCTCCTTTCATTTCATCTACAGTAATGCTGGAATTACGAGCTTTATCTGAAAGTGCTTTAATATCATTACTAATTTGAATAATACTTTTTTTATTTACATCATGTACAACGGGAACAAGCAGTCCTCTAGGGGTGTCTGTTGCAAAACCAAAGTGAAAATATTTTTTATAAATGATTTCATTATCAGTGATACTGGCATTAAATTCAGGAAATTCTAAAAGACAATTGTATAGAATTTTCATAATAAAAGATAAATAAGTAATTTTCACATCCGGATAAATTTCTTTGGCTTTTTTTCTAAGTTGTATCAACTCTTCCACAGAAGCGGATTCCATAACAGTGAAATGAGGGATCATTTGTTTGGATAAAGCCATTTTTTCAGCAATTTTTTTACGTATTCCTTGCAAAGGTTTTCTTTCCTCTACTCCCATAGGTTTTGGAGCTTGAGAAATAATCGGGCGGGTCGTTGTTTCTTTTGGTATAGAAAGATCATCCAAAGTAATTCTGCCGGAAAGGCCGGTACCTTTAATCTGGCTTAGATCAATAGAATGTTCTTGAGCTAGTTTTCGCACCAAAGGTGTTGCTAAAATATGATCTGCTCTTTTATATGATTTTATTTCTTTTTTTGTTTGAGTTTGTGTAAAGACACCTGTTGATGCGGGGCTAGAGTTTTTTTCAGCTGTATCTTTTCTTTTCTCCCCTTCTGCAATCAGTAAAATTTCACCAACCGGACAGTTTTCACCTACTTTAAATTTTAATTCTTTAACTTGACCTGAAACAGTGCTGGGAACTTCCACGGAAGCTTTATCTGTGGTGATCTCTGCAATGATATCATCTTCTTTTATAAGGTCTCCTTCCTTAACACACCATTTTTGGAGTTCACCTTCGATCACTCCTTCGCCTAATTCTGGCATTAAGACAGTGAGTTTCATTGAACAACCTTTAAGAGGTCTGGTTTTTGATTGCCTTTTTCTAAAACACCCTTGATGAAATATTCTCCTGCTCGGTAAGAGCTTCTAACTAATGGACCGCTGGCTACATACAAAAAGCCAAAGGAAAGTGCTACTTCTTTCCATTGATCAAATTCTTTGGGAGTTAAATACTTTTGGACAGGCAAATGACGTTTAGTTGGACGAAGATATTGGCCAAAGGTCACTACATCACAAGCCACTTGTCTTAAATCTTTTAAAGTTTGTTTAATTTCCTCTGCCGTTTCACCTAAGCCCAGCATAATAGATGACTTTGTAAAAATATGTTGTTTTTCTTCTTTGATTTGTCTGAGCACTCTTAATGACTGTTGGTAACTAGCTCTGGGATCACGCACTTGGGGGGTCAGTCTTTCCACAGTTTCTATATTGTGTGCAAAAACATGTGGATCTGAATCAATCACTGCTGAAATCAAATGTGTTTTACCTCTAAAATCAGGAGTTAAAACTTCTACCAATAAAGAAGGAGAGCTTTTTCTTAAAAGACGAACTGTTTCTGCAAAATGGTCAGCTCCATCATCATCAAGATCATCTCGATTCACTGAAGTCAGAACAACATATTCTAATCCCATGGAGGAAATAGCTGTAGAAACATGTTCTGGCTCTTTGGGATCTGGTTTGGATTTGGGCCTTCCTGTTTTGACATTGCAAAAACGACAGCCTCTTGTGCAGGTATCCCCCATCAGCATGATCGTAGCTGTACCGCCGCCCCAGCATTCAGCAATATTTGGGCATCTAGCTTCTTCACAAACGGTTGCTAGTTTTAGCTTGGAGGTTAGATTTTTAATTCGAACATATTCGGCTCCACTAGGGAGCCGGACTTTAAGCCACTCTGGCTTCATAATAATTTCTCAACGTTATTTTTTTTCCATGTCAGCAATATGACGATCAATTATAGTCTTGAACTCTGAAAAAGGCTGAGCTCCAGATAAGGCAACCCCTCCTACTAAAAATCCAGGAGTTCCATTAATACCAAATTTTTTAGCTTCTGCTTCATCTTCTTCTACGATAGATTTGACAGATTCTAAATTCTCTTGAACTTTTTTCAGGTTGAGTCCTAGTTCTTTAACTATTGCTATAAGAAGCTCTTCCTTTTTTTGTCCTAACTCAGATTGTTTTTCAAAAACTTTATCATGGAATGCTTTTGCTTTAGTGGAATCGACTTTTGCCACAGCTTCGTAATACTGAGCGGATATTCCAGCTTCAGGGTGGAACGGCAAAGGCAGATGTTTGTAAAGAACTCGAACTTTTCCTTCATATTCTTTTAACACTTGTGCGATGGATCCTTCTCCAGCTCTTTTACAAAAACCACATTGAAAATCAGAATATTCCACAATGGTGATAGGAGCTTTTACATCTCCAAAGTAAACACGATCTTTAGGTAGTGTTGGTTTTTTTGGATTTTTAAATTGATCTTCACGGGCTTTGGATTTTTGTTCTTCGGCGGTTTTAAGTTGTTCTTGTCTGTACTTTAAACTGGCTTTGTTTAAAGCTTCGAGAATAATTTTTGGATTCTCCTCAATCACTTCAGCAAGGATGTCTGGATTGTCTTTTAATATTTTCTTAATATATTCCTTTGAGCAGGAAACATTGAACAAAAGTATGAATAATAAGGGCAAAAACTTGATAAATTTCATCAAAACTCTCCTTTTTTGGGGATTAAACAAAGCAATATTATCACACTAATATAACAGACTTTGCAAACAAAAAACATTCCGTTTAGAAAATTCATAGCACTTTCCGCCCTTTAAGATATAATATAATTACAAGGCAAAAAGGAAGGAATGATGGCACTATGTAGCATAATAAAACACCTGCCCGTTTGGGGTTTAGCTTTGTTTTTATTGCATTGTACACATACGTCAGAACGGGAGTATTTGCCTGCTAATTTACCCTATTTTTTCAATGAGTTACATGTCAAAGGCTATGAGGGAATGGTAGATTTAATTGATCCTTGGCTGGAGAAAGCTCGTGGTATCAGAAAGCAGGAATTTTCTATAGGCAGTTCTTCAGAGATGAATCCTACTATTCGTCAGGCTTATATTATCGCTTTGTCTCGAGCACATCATGATTCTGTGGTGGATAAATTGATTAAAAATATCCGTTCTAGGACTTCTACAAAAACTGATTTTTTTCCATTAATTTCCACTATTGCCAGGCAGTCTTCCGCAGGTCTGAAAAACAAGGATCGTTCTCCTTTAGAAAGAGCAACGTATTTTTATATTTTAGAAAATATCATTACAGCTGTGAGTGCTTATATTATCAGTGATCAGAGAGCTCTTGAAATTTTGCAGATCATTGCTGAGGCAGATATTGAAATTCCTGAGTCTGTCCATAATGAAAGATATATCCATGCTTTGGAGCCTCAAAGTCTTTCCCCCTCTCAGGTTGCAAAAAATATTTTAGAAAAGACAGTTTCCCAGTAAATAAAAAGACTTGACTCTGTAGTCTTCTATTGGATTGAATGAGTTTTTTTAACTTTATCACATTTGAGAATTTATGAATCATATTGCTATAGTGGGCGCTACTGGTTTGGTAGGTTTAAGTTTTTTGGAGATTATGGAACAAAAACATATAACTCCAAAAACACTATCTCTGTTTGCTGGTGAAAAAAGCAAAGGGCGAAGTTTGCAGTTTATGGGTCAGGAGTACACT
The DNA here is from genome assembly GCA_965197855.1 of Bdellovibrionales bacterium. Lineage (GTDB taxonomy): Bacteria > Bdellovibrionota > Bdellovibrionia > Bdellovibrionales > UBA1609 > JAPPLG01. The sequence continues at coordinate 576,531 of OZ240230.1, read as the reverse complement.
GTTCAAACTCTTAAAAAAGGATGTTTTGAAGGAGTGAATCTGGCTTTTTTTTCTGCAGGAGGTTCAGTTAGTAAAGATTGGGCTCCTCAAGCTGTTCAAGAAGGAGCTAAGGTCATTGATAATTCATCGATTTTTCGTATGCAGTCGGAAGTTCCTTTGGTGGTTCCTGAAGTCAATGCTCATCATCTTAAAAGTCAATCTTTGATTGCCAATCCAAATTGTTCAACCATTCAAATGTGTCTGGTGCTTCATCCTTTGCACACAGCCTTTGAACTGGAATCAGTACAGGTTGCCACGTATCAATCCATGAGCGGTGCTGGAGCCAGTGCCTTGGAAAAATTAAAATCAGAATCCTTATCTTATCTTCAAGGAGGGTCTTCTTCATTTGCATTTAATTGCACTCCACAAATAGGAGAGATTCAAGAAAATGGCTTGTCTATGGAAGAAATTAAAATGCGTGAAGAAACAAAAAAAATTCTAGATTACCCCTATTTGGATATTACTGTATTAACAGTGCGCGTTCCCACTCTCTTTAGCCATGGAGAGGTTTTATGGGTTCAATTTAAAAAAGCTCCAAAAAGTCGACACCATTTATTGGAAATATTGCAAAAACAAAAAGGTTTGAAAGTTATGAAGGGCTTTGATGAATATCCTGATAATTCTTCTACAACAGGTGAAGATGATGTTTTTGTTGGACGTATTCACCAAGTTCCCAATAATCCATGCAAATGGTTGATGTGGGTGAGTGCGGACAACATCCGAAAAGGGGCCGCTCTTAATGGTTTGCAGATTGCTCAACTTTTAATGGACAAAGCTTAAAAAAAAACTTAGAGAAATATAAATGCATTTTTTCAAAAACATAATCTTAATAACAGTTATAGTCATTAGTCTTTCTTCTTCAGCAGAAGGAATGTTATCTTTACCGTTTCTATATCCCGCTAAGAATCCCAAGCAATTTAATGAGACAAGCCTTTATGTCAGCGGTTTTCGCTATTCATGGATGGTGAGCTCTTATTTCCCTGAACATGTGCAACAGTCTGTAGGGAATTGGCATATCCAGTTTGGAGGAGGATGGCTCCATACCATTCCAAGAAGAAAAAGCTCTCCAACCCCTGCATCCAAGGATGCAAAAGAGACAAAAAAAAATAAAATATTTACCAGTTATTATCCTGCAGTGGTGACTGCCGGACTTTGCTGGGAAATGAATTATTTGCATTATGTGAGGCCGACTTTAGGTTTTGGGTATGCTTTTAATAATCCTTTGGACAATAGGGTTCTTCTTCAGAACTCTTTTTTGGATAAGAAATCATATTTCATTACAGTGGGGGCATTGCTGAGCTTTGATATTGTGGATTCTAATTTTTCACATCGTATGAACTACGAATACAATATTCGGGATATGGGGCTTTTAGTTGAATATCAAAAATATTATTCTTTGGCGGAGAAAAGTAATAGCCACTGGGGATGGAATGTAGGCCTTTTTATGGCTTTTTAATATGCGTTTACGACTTCTTCTTTCTTATGATGGCACCCCGTTTAAAGGTTGGCAGAAACAAAAAACAAGCTCAGACACTGTTCAACAGTGCTTGGAAAAAGCTTTCTATAAAATTTTTAAGCAAAAAATTTCTGTTGTTGGTGCGGGACGCACAGATGCGGGGGTGCATGCTTTAGCTCAAACAGCTCACTGTGACATTATTGGGAAATCCATTCCTTCTTCTTTAATGACAAGTGTAAATGCTTTAACTCCTCCAACTATTTCCTGCCATCAAATATGGAAAGCTCCTCATGATTTTCATGCGCAAAGATCTGCTCAAAAACGTATTTACACTTACTTGATTTTTAACACAAAAACTCCCAGTGCTTTAGAAAGAAACTACAGCTATTGGTATCCTTATCCTGTTTTTTATGAAAATCTAAGAAAGATGAGCCAATGTTTAATAGGAAAACATGACTTTAAAAGTTTTCAAAATTCTGGGAATCCCACTCAAAATACCTGTAAAATGGTTTATCAGGCTTCGTGGTTTTGGATGAAGCCATGGGTTTTAGCTTTCCAAATTTCAGGAAATAGTTTCGTAAAGCAAATGGTTCGAAATTTGGTGGGAACACAGCTTGGTTTGATGAAGGAAAAGGATAGTGTGCAAAAATTTCAGGATATTTTGAAAGCTAGGGATCGAAAGAAGGCGTTAAAAACGATTTCAGCTCAAGGATTGTTCTTACATCGTATTTATTATCCTTTGTCTCTTGACAAAAAATGCCAAAAAATTTAAACAGGCAAACCTATGTCTGATAAAAAAGATTCTCAAGAAAAATCCAAACAAATCTGGCACTTAGTAGATGCTAAGGGGCAGGTTTTAGGTCGTTTGGCGGTGCGAGTGGCTGAGTTGATTCGCGGAAAACACAAGGTGGATTGGGCTCCTCATTTGGATCACGGGGATTTTGTGGTTTTAATTAATGCAGATCAGATTCACTTATCAGGTAAAAAATGGCAGGATAAATCGTATTATTCTCATTCACGATATGTTGGTTCTTTAAAAACAGCTAAAGCACAGACTCTCGCTCCTGAGGTATTGATTCGAAAGACTGTACAGGGTATGTTGCCAAAAAATAAGTTGAGAGATCGAATGATGAAAAAGTTAAAAATATACACAGGCAGTGAGCATCCTCATGAAGCTCAAAATCCTCAGGTTCTTAATTAGAGGCTATTATGGCTAAAGTTTTTTATAGTACAGGCCGCAGAAAAACATCTTCTGCTCGTGTTTTTTTAAGTGCAGGAAAAGGAAAAATTACAGTGAACAATTGTTCCTTAGATAAGTATTTTCCATGTCAGCAACAACGTACGACTTTGAAAGCTCCTTTAAAACTCACTGAAACTGAGAAAGAATTAGATGTAAACATTACTGTAAAAGGCGGAGGTTTAACAGGTCAGTGTGAGTCTATTCGCCATGGGTTATCCAGAGCTTTGGTTCTTTATTCAGATTCTTATCGAGGTCTTTTAAAAAGGAATGGTTTTCTAACTCGTGATTCAAGAAGTGTAGAGCGTAAAAAGTACGGTCATCATAAAGCTAGAAAAAGCACACAATTTTCAAAACGTTAATTTATCAAGTTTTACATCAATCGCATTGAATATTTCTGTTATGAAAATCTTCATAGAGTCCATTTCGGCATGGACTGTTTTCATGTGCTGGGGACTCTTCAGTGTTATGACTTTCGGATTGGCCATCTTCATTGGTGGAGTAGCAAGTCCCTGTTTTCCAATCTTCATTGTCAGCTTGCCATTCACCATAAGACCATTGACCATCTTCCCAAGTCCCATTTTCAAAAACACCATTGGTCCACCTTCCATTTTCCCATGTACCGTCTCTCCATACTCCTTGACACCAATATCCTTTTTTCCAGGTACCATTTTGAAAATCTCCATTTTCCCAGGTACCGCCTTCCCAAACTCCGTTTTGCCAAATTCCATTTCGAAAAAATCCACTTTTCCAGGTTCCATCTATCCAGGTCCCTTCATAAAAGGCCCCTGTTTTCCAGGTTCCATCTTCCCAAGTGCCTAAAAAAGCGCCCCAATGCCAAATCACATCTCCATTGCTTTTGATTTCCACTTTTTCATATCCACTGGATTCCGCTTGATCCAGCCAGCTAGGCAAACGGTCACAATTTTCTCTAAGCCAGAGTAAATTTCCGATACAAACTCCACCTTTTCTTCTAGGAAGGACAGGTTCACCGTCATCGTCTACAGGGTTTCTGGCAATATATGGGTGGTATGGATTAGTGGATCTTCTACTACTGGATCCGGAGGAAGATCTGTTGACGCGTCTCCTGTTGCTGCTACGTCTTGAAGATTTCCTTTCAGCTAATTCAAATTCTTCTCTGTCTCTTCTATCGTCTATTTCTTCCCTATCTGTTTCAGGTTGAGTATTATCTGTACAGTTTGGCAGTAAAAAAATGCAAACAGTTAAAATAAGGAATAACCCTGCTGAAGCTATAATATTAAATTTTTTTGGTATACTCATAATCTTCTAAACGGTTTAATAGAATGAAAATTTTACAATTCTTAGAAGAAATTCTTAATGTTTACCAACTTAAGGCTGGGTATTTTCTCATTTGGGATGATAAAGGATGTATTTCTTCGATTAAGAAAGTTAGTCATCTTTCTGAGTAAGTGGCTATAGATGGTTTCAGCAAAGAAAAAATATTGAGTTCTATATTTTTTATGCGGACTGTGGTGTTTTCATATGAAACTCTAAAGAGAGATCGTTCTTCTTTACTAATACTATGGAACCTTCAGCTATATCACCGCTAATGATTTTTCGAGAGAGCGGGTTTAGCAATTCTGATTGAATAGCACGTTTTAAAGGTCTGGCTCCAAAGACAGGGTCATATCCTTTTTTGATAAGATGATCCACTACTTTGGGTTGAATATTCAGTTCAATGTTTTTTTCATTAAGACGGGACTTCATTTTTTCTAATTGAATTTGTACAATTTGAGTTAATTCTTTTTTATCTAAAGGGTTGAAAAATATAAACTCATCAATACGATTTAAAAATTCAGGTCGAAATTTTTGACGAAGTTTCAATAGAACTTCTTTTTTACGTCCTTTGATAGGACTATCTAATAAATCAGAAGATCCTATATTAGATGTCATAATAAAAATGCAATTTTTAAAGTCCACAGTGCGTCCTTGTCCATCTGTGAGTCTTCCATCATCAAAAACTTGTAGTAAAATATTGAACACATCTATATGTGCTTTTTCAATTTCGTCCAATAAAACAACACTGTAAGGATGGCGGCGGACATACTCAGTTAATTGACCTCCGTCTTCATAGCCTACATACCCGGGAGGAGCTCCAATCATTCTTTCTGCTTGATGTTTTTCGGCATATTCGCTCATGTCCAGTCGAATCATCTTTTTTTCACTATCGAATAAAAAATTTGCCAAGCTCTTTGCTGTTTCTGTTTTCCCCACCCCTGTTGGACCTAAAAACATAAACACACCGATAGGTTTATCGGGATCGGCAATACCGGAACGTGATCTTCGAACAGCGTCTGAAATTTTATTTAAAGCTTCATCTTGGCCGACTACTTGTTTTCTCATTTCTGCTTCCATATTCAATAATTTTTGAGCTTGTTCTTGTATCATTTTTTGAACAGGGATACCTGTCCACTTGGAGACCACTTCAGCCACTTCATTGGCTCCTACTTCCTCTTTTAAGAGCTCTTTTTGATTATTTTCGATGGTTTGTTTTTCCAATTCGGCCAGCTTTTGATTTTTCTGTGGTAAATGCAGGTATTTTAATTCAGCGGCTCGATCCAACTGCCCTTCTCTTTGGGCTCGGTCTATCTGTAATTTTAAATTTTCAATTTCTATTTTTAAATTTTTTAAATTTGTACGTTGTGATTTTTCGTTTTCCCATAAGTGGGTTAACTTTTTATTTTTCACCTGAAGATTTTGTATTTCTCTATCTACTTCTTTTAATCTCTTTTTAGAGGTGTTGTCCTTCTCTTTTTCTAAAGCTTTTTTTTCTACTTTTAATTGAAGAATCTTTCTTCGGATTTCATCGACTTCTATAGGAATGCTGTTGACTTCCAGGCTCAGCTGACTGGCGGCCTCATCCATTAAATCAATGGCTTTATCTGGAAGATAGCGATCTGTGATATATCGATGAGAAAGCTTGACAGCTTGGACTAAAGCAGAATCTTTAATGCGGATTCCATGATGGACTTCATACTTTTCTTTGAGTCCTCTTAAAATAGTTAAGGCATCCTCTATGCTGGGTTCTTCCACTAAAATGGTTTGAAATCGTCTTTCCAAGGCTTTGTCTTTTTCTATAAACTTTCGATATTCTTCCATAGTGGTGGCTCCAATAGCGCGCATATCTCCTTGAGCCAAAGAAGGTTTTAAAATTTGTCCGGCATCCATAGCTCCGTCAATTTTGCCGGCACCCACTAAAGTATGAATTTCATCAATAAATAAAATAATTTGGCCTTGACTGGATTCAATGGAACGTACAACAGTTTTTAATCGTTCTTCAAATTGCCCGCGGTAAACAGAACCTGCGACCATAGAAGCTAAGTCTAGTGAAAGCAGGGTTTTACCTAAAAGAATATCAGGCACATCTTTATTAATTATACGGACAGCCAAACCTTCAGCAATGGCTGTTTTGCCCACTCCGGGTTCTCCAATCAAGACAGGATTGTTTTTTTTCCGGCGGGATAATACCTGTATAATCCTTCGAATCTCTTGATCTCTGCCTATAACAGGGTCTAATTTCCCTTTTTCAGCCAGTTCAGTGAGATCCTTGGTGAATTTCTTAAGTACTTCCTGCTCTGTATCTTGATTGTGTGTATTTGCCTGAGATGTCATTTCAAAACTCCATTCTTTAAACCTTAAAAAAAAGGTGAGTAGGTTTTTCCTGTTGTCAAGGGGCTCTTTTTTAAAGAAAAGGGATGTTTTCAATCTTGACAGCTGAGACTGGCCTTCAGGAAAATGGAGTAAAGAAAAAAGGAGGTTCCTATGGCCGCCAAAAAAAAAGCTTCCAAAAAGAAAGTTAAAAAGTCAGTAAAGAAGTCGGCAAAGAAGAAAGTGAGTAAGAAGAAAACAGTGAAGAAGCCAGCGAAGAAGAAAGTGAGTAAGAAGAAAACAGCGAAGAAGAAAGTGAGTAAGAAGAAAACAGTGAAGAAGCCAGCGAAGAAGAAAGTGAGTAAGAAGAAAACAGCGAAGAAGAAAGTGAGTAAGAAGAAAACAGTGAAGAAGCCAGCGAAGAAGAAAGTGAGTAAGAAGAAAACAACGAAAAAGATAGTGAAGAAGAAAACTAGTAAAAAGAAAGAAGCGAAGAAGTCGATAAAGAAGAAAGTAGTAAAAAAATCAGTGAAGAAAAAAGTCAGTAAAAAACAAGCAGTTGAAAAGATTCAAAATGATGAAAATCAACAAGTGGTGACCCCTTCTGTAGAGAGAGTAGATCTTTCTGAAGAAAACTTAATACTGTCTAAACCTTTTGATGATGATCTTTCACATGACGATCTTTCTGAAGAAGATCCTTTGTTTGAGAGTAATGAAAGCTTTGATGAAAATGAGGATAGTTCTATTAGTTATGAAGATGATCCTTTTGACTCTTTAGAAGCTGAGGATGAGGAAGACTCTCTATTTGATGATTCTGCGAATAATAAACCTCCTAAAGATGATGATTCTGAATTTTTTTAAAAAAGACAGTCTAGCTGTCTTTTTCTTTATTTTTCCTTTTTTTGCTGAGTCTTATTCATCTAGTTGGTCTAATGATTTTTCTTATTTGCAGAAAAACTATAGTCAAATACGTATTTTTGAAAATTATCTGTTTCCATCTAGGTTAGAAGATCATCGTGAATATACTCATGTAACTCACTTAAAAACACATTCCACCCTTATTTTAAAAGATGGAAAAATTATTTATGAGAAATATGCCAAAGGCTATCATAAAAATCGTCCTCAAAGATTATGGTCTGTCAGCAAAGCGGTTACTAATTTACTTATTGCTATTGCAGTCAAAGAAAATAAAATTTTTGTGAAAGATAATGTGTGCTCGTATTTTAAAAGTTATGAGATAAAATTTGACTGTAAAAAAATGACCATTGAAGACTTGTTAGGGTGGTCTAGCGGTCTTCATTGGAGAGAGGCTCTAACTCAACCTTTAACGTCTTCTGTTTTTAATATGCTTTATAATAAAAGGGGTTATGAAGATGCGACTTCATTTATTTTAAGTCACTCTTTGATAAAACAACCAGGAACCAGCTGGCATTATTCCAGTGCAGATACAAATTTATTGATGGCTATTTTGGCGCAGGTTTACAAACCTTCGGAATATGCTGTTCTACCATGGGTTAAGCTTTTTAATGAGTTAGGGATTCAAAGTGCTGTATGGGAGACAGATAGTAAAGGAGTCTTTCATGGCTGTTGTTCTTTATACATGACCACAAGAGATTTGGCTCGTATTGGAGAATTTATGTTAAGTAAGGGGCAGTGGTTGGGAAAAGATTTTTTTCCTAAAGATTGGATGAGTAATTATGTTCAGTCCATTTCTCCCGCTTTTTTAAAAGAGCCTGTGGCTATCCGCGAACAAATTGTTCCTAGTTTTCAATGGTGGGTGAACAAACCTTCTCGTCATAAACAGGTTGTGAAACCAAGAGCTTTGCAGTCAGCTCCGGAAGATTTGTATTTAGCAATAGGTTATGCCGGACAGCTCTTATTTATTATTCCTTCTATGAATATGGTGATTGTGCGGACAGGATCTTTTGATGCAGATGTGTATTTAGATACCAATGCTTTGGTGGCTTTAGCTTTGGGAATTGTAACAGGAAAACAATATGCTCAGCCTATACGTCAAACTTTTGTTCCGTTCTCTATTGGTCAGGAGTATGATTCGCCCAGAAAATATAGTTTTAACTCTATGGGGGTTATGAATAACTTTATAGCAAAGGAAATGTGTTCGTGTATGTTTGTGGAAGGAAAAAGTGAATTTAGTTGCTTGGAGCAGTTGAAATCTTTTAAAAGCAGGTGGCAGAATGTTTCTATTTCTGAATCTGGGAAAAGTGTAAAAGTGTCTGCCTTTGGATTTTCTGCAGGCCGTTCTTATTATTCCAGCCGTTACGGCTGTTACTTGCGTTAGGTCATATGTTTCAGAACATTATTTGGGCTTTTCTTATACCTACCATGTTATTTTTTGCATTGGGTTTGTCTGAAAAAATTCTAACTCTTAAAAAATTACTTTCTCAAGATCATGTGACATCCTTAAGTGCAGGTCTTTTAACTGGTTTGATTTTTTTTAAGTTTTTACCACATAGTTTAGAAAAAGTTTCTCCTTTTACTTTTTCTATGGTGGTTCTGTTTTCACTTATTATATTGCTTTTGGTTGAAACTTATCTCACAGGCGTTTTAACTCGGCTGTTTCCAGAATGGGGACAACATAAGGCTGATGATTGCAGTCATTATCATCAACATCACCATCATTTTTCTCAAGGGTCGTTTTCAGCTATAGGCTGTCTTTTAATTTGTTCTTTTTTTGATGGTATTCGTATGGGATCGGCTTTATTGATTGATTCTTCTGCGGGTGTGATGACAGGCTTGGCTCTTTTTGCGCATATTTTACCAGAGGGTTTAGCTGTTCTTTTGTTGGCTCGGAGTATGAATAATAAAAATAGTATAGTTGTGTTAAAACTTGTTCTTTGTGGGTTTTTTGGATTGGGGATTTTATTAACGGGTATAGGTTATTTTGGATTTTCCGAGAACATAATCTTAGTTTTTTCGACAGCTTCTCTTTTTTATGTAGTGTTTATTCATCTGCTACCGGTGGCTTTTCAGAGAGGAAATCAAAGATGGTTTTTTGCCGCTCTTTTATTTTCCACTTTACTTCTCGTTCATTAATAATTTTTTTTCTTTTTTTAAAAGAAAGAAAAAATGCGCCTGGAGTGACTTGCCTACTACAGTCGCAAGCATCACGCTTGCTTCCTGCGTAGGCTCACTTCATTCGCTAATCAAAACATCCAGTTTTGATTCTTTGTAACAAAGGCTTTCGCCTTTGCTACAAATCGCTCCTTCACTTCAAGTCACAGAAGTGAAAAAAATAAACACCCCTTTTTCAAGGAGTGTTTATTTTCTTCATGCGCCTGGAGTGACTTGAACACTCACGTTTTTGCAAACACTAGGCCCTTAACCTAGCCTGTCTACCAATTCCAGCACAGGCGCGTTTTTTCACTTATCCCAACAAATCCCCTGACAACACTCAAACTAAACATTTAACCATCGACTCGACACGTTTTAAGTACAAGATGTCTTTTTCACTTATCCCAACAAATCCCCTGACAACACCCAAGTAAACATTTAACCATCGACTCGACACGTTTCAAACACAAAATGTCTTTTTCATTTATCTTTATCACAGAATAATTCTGATCTGTTCAATAAATTTTAAAAAAATTACATATTTTTGAGTTTAAAATCCACCCGATGTCTATACCAACCTGATTGACCAGGTTGATAACGTTGCCGAGCCATAATTCTAAGAGCTTCATTGTCCAGAGTAGAGTACCCTGAAGATTTTAATAACTTAATTCTATCCACAAAGCCTGTATCATCCACAAAGTATTGTAAAAATACAGAACCTTCATTTTTATTATTCTGAGCTTGCTGTGGATAAACCCACGCAGGATTTCCAGGAACAGGAACTAATGTCTGACTGCTTTTCACTTCTTTTGGAATATCTTCTTTGATGATATTTTTTAAATCCTGAGGATCTGTATTAATTTCTTCAAAATTCCTATTGGCCACAGATTCTGAATCATCATCTATAGGTTCAGAGGTTGTTTCTGCAGATTCAGATAAGTTTTCTTCTTGTTCATTATTAGTAGGTTCTGGATTCTTGGATGGAGCCTCAGTGTTTTCTTGTTGAATGGCTGTTAAGTCTTCTGCCGGATTGTATTTGACTTCCGGTTCTGCATTTTGATTCATATCCGGTGTATCGATTTCTTCTGTTTGGGCTATTTCTTCAGAAGTATCTTTAGTATCTGATGTTTCTTTTGGATTTTGTTCTGTAGATGAACTTTCTATAGTTGATTCTGAAGTTTTATCCAAAACAGGTGCTGGCTGAACTTTGGGTTTTTGGGAAATAGGTGCTTGTGTTTTTTCTGGTTTTTGAGTGACGATTTTATTAATTTCTTTCTTCTTTTTTACACGTACTTTTTTAAATGGTTCTTCTTGTATTTCTACAGGTTCATCTATTGTTTGATCTGCACTGAAATTATTCAATAAATCTTGAGTCCATTCTGAAATAGAAAGTCCAGACCAGTTAATTAAAACTGCTCCAATTCCAATATGAATGAATAGAGATAAAATAATATATTTTTTCATATCTTTTAATTTTTTCGGATCAATGATCTGGGGTCTTGAGTTTTTTTCATGATTTCATAATAAATAGATTTTGTAATCCTTATTTCGTACAAAGAAAGTCACTTCTATATCCATGACATTCCTGTATTCAGGTGTATATCTGGATCCCTGCTTTCGCAAGGATGACAATATGTTGCAGGTAGAGAAGTGGATTCATTGAATCAATTGCTTGTTCTCTGAATTAAAAAAGCAGAAAATCAGGAGGTATTATTCTTCATTTACTGGAGAGGAAAATGGGTGCAGGACCTTTATTAATGATAGGTTTGACGGGCGAATCTCTGATTTATCAGGAAAAAAAGATTATTCAAAAAGAAAGTATTGGAGGGGTCTTACTCTTTAAGAGAAATTGCCAGTCTTATAAAGCTTTAAAAGAACTCATTTCGGAGCTTTATTCTTTAAAAGTGGCATCGCCTTTAATTGTTGCTATAGATCGTGAGGGCGGTGTGGTGGATCGCCTCACTCAAATCAAAGAACTTTATCCTTGGCCCAATCCCAGTGTCTTATCCTGTTGTTTGACATTACAGGAATTGGAAAAAACCAGTTACTATCTTCATCATGAATTGAAGCATTTAAGAATCAATATGAATCTAAGTCCTTGTTTGGATGTATCCAATTCTCGAAGTCAGGTTTTACAAGGAAGAACTTTTTCTTCGAATCCCATGCGTGTGTCTGATATTGGAAAATCTATTATTCAAGGAGCTAAACGGGCGGGTGTGTTAACATGTGCCAAGCATTTTCCAGGACATGGAGGGGTGGCTGGGGATTCACATGAAATGTTACCCATTGATTTTAGAACTGAAAAACAAATTTTAGCTTCAGTTCTTCCTTTTCGAAGAGCATTTGCAGAACATGTCTCAAGTGTTATGATTTCTCATATTTTATATCCTGCTTTGGATTTGAAAAACATTGCTCTTTTTTCTGATGTTATTGTGGACCAATTCTTAAGAAAGAAAATGGGTTTTCAGGGATTAATTTTAACGGATGATTTGGAAATGGAAGCTGTCTCTGATTATAGCAAGGTTGAGTTAGCTGAGAAATCTTTTAAAGCGGGCGCTCAGATGTTGATTTCATCGAAGAATTCTTTTTTAGAGATTTTAGAAGGAGTGGGAAATACAGCTCTTATTCAAAGACGTATTAAAGAAGTGATGAACTTCAAAAAGAAATATTGTACGCTTCTGACCGGTTCAGCACCACCTCTTATAGAAAGGCATGCTTGGTTTGAGGAGATATGCAAACGTTTAGAAAATTGAAGAGATAGGTAAAAAATATTATGTCTCGAATAATTCGTCGATTGATCTTTAGTTTTATAGCTTTGATTGGCATTGTTAGTTTTAGTTTTATCTTAGTTCATTTTGTACCTGGGGATCCTGTGGATTTGATTTTAGGAGAGCAGGCATCGGCTGTAGATCAGTTGGAATTAAGAAAACAAATGGGCTTTGATCAGCCTTTGTGGCGGCAGTATTTTCACTATGTGGTACAAGCTTTTCAATTTAATTTAGGTCAATCCATTTATGATCAGCAGTCTGTGATGATACATGTTCGACAAGCCTTTTTTCCCACTTTGTTTCTGACTTTAAGTTCGCTTTTTTTATCACTATTGTGGGGGATTCCTTTGGGGGTTTTAAGTGCTGTTTATAAAAATTCTTTTTTGGATCGTTTGGGTTCTTTGGTAAGTGTTTGCGGTTTTTCTCTTCCTGTATTTTTTTCAGCTCCTCTGCTTATATGGGTTTTTTCTATTTATTGGCCAATTTTTCCTGTGAGCGGACAGGGAGGCTTTATTTATTATATTTTACCTTCAGTGAGTTTGGCTTTGCCTTTGGGCGCCGCTCTTTGTCAGATGAGCCGTTCTTCTTTATTGGAAATTGTTCAGAAGGACTATATTCGTACAGCTCGTGCGAAGGGTTTAAGGAAAAGAAAAATTTATTTTAAACATGCACTCAAGCCTATTTTGGTGCCTGTTATTACAATTTTAAGTTTACAGTTTGCGGCTCTTCTCTCTGGTGTCATTATTGTTGAGACTATTTTTGACTGGCCGGGCTTGGGTCTTTTGCTTTTTCAATCTATTTCCAGAAGGGATTACCCGGTGATACAAGCTTGTGTTTTGGTGATTGCTGTTATTTATTTAGTAGTGAATATATTGGCTGATTTTGCTTATACCTTGGTTCATCCAAAGATGAGGAGTTAATCTAGCTTATGATTTGTTTAAGAAACAAAGTAAATGCAGAGTATGACATGGTCTTTTGGAGAAAGTAACTTGAGTTCAATAAAAAAATATTCCTGGAGAATTAAAGCGGGCGCAGTTTTGGTGTCTATCTTGTTTATTTTATCTTTACTTTCCTGGCTGGCTCCAGTTTCTGAGATGGATTTATCTCGTAGTTATGAGTTTCCGAGTTGGGGGCATCCTTTTGGTTTAGATGAAAATGGACGAGATGTTTTTTGGCAGATTTTACAAGGCTCTCGTGTGAGTTTTCTGGTAGCTTTTAGTGTTGTGTTGGTAAGTTTGATTGTGGGTTTGGTGATTGGCTCCTTGTCTGGTTATTTTAAAGCATTGGACCCAGTGTTGATGCGTATTGTGGATATGTTTTATGCTTTTCCTAACTTTTTATTGGCTATGGCTTTGATGGCTGTTTTAGGCTCTTCAGTTTTTAATTTAATTTTAGTGATGAGTTTAAGCACTTGGGCTTCTTATGCCAGGCTGGTGAGAGGTGAGGTCTTGCATTTAAAGGAAAAGGAATTTGTATTGAGTGTGGATTCTTTAGGAGCTGGTTTTATTCGTAAGATGGCAGGACATATTTGGCCTAATTTAATTCCTGTGTTAACAGTGCAGACAACTTTAACTTTGGCAGGGGTTATTCTTGCTGAATCGGGGTTAAGTTTTTTGGGTGTGGGCATTCCTCCAGAGGTTCCAACATGGGGAACTTTGTTGAGAGCAGGGAGGTTGGCGTTAATGGAGGCTCCACATTTAAGTTTTTTTCCGGGAACATTTTTATTTTTGTTGATTTTAGGGTTTCATTTATTAGGTGAGGGTTTGAGGGAGATTTTATCTCCTTATAAGAGGCAGACGGGATGATTAAATCTTTGTATGTATTTTTTATTCTTTGTGTTTTATGTGCCTGGGCTTTTTTTATTCCTCCGCATTTTTCTGAGGAGTCTGTACAACGTTTTGAAATTGAGCAGGGGGATTCAATGAAAAAAATTATTCAAAATTTAAAACAGAATCAATTGATTTATTCTTATTTTCCTTATGTTTTATTTTTGAGATGGACTCATTTTAAAGCGGGTGAGTATTCCCTGGCTTCTCAGGATAATCCTTATGAGATTTTTCGGATTTTATCTGTCGGGAAAGTTATTACTTATGACATTACTTTTCCGGAAGGTTTTAATATGTTTGAGATGGCTGATTTATTGGATAAGAATAATTTAGTTTCCAAAACGGAATTTTTAAAGTGGTGTAAAGATTCTGATTTTATTTTGTCTTTATTAGGAGAGGATGTAGAGAGTTTAGAGGGTTATCTTTACCCGAATACTTATAAGATTACAAAGGGGATGAAGGCTCAGAAGTTAATCGAGTTGATGGTTGGGGAGTTTTTGAAAAATTATACAAGTATTAAGTCTTCTTTTGAGTCGGGATTAACTCGTCATCAGTTGGTTATTCTAGCAAGTTTGGTGGAGAAGGAGACGGGGGTGGCTTGGGAGAGGCCTCGTATCGCCTCTGTTTTTTATAATCGATTAAAGACGGGGATGAGGCTTCAAAGTGATCCGACTATTTTATATGGGATGATGAGAGAATTGGGTTTTATGCCTCAGAATATTCGTAAACAGGATATTCGAAAAAAAACGGATTATAATACCTATACTTTAAAGGCTTTTCCAAAAGGGCCCATTGCTAATCCGGGCCGTTATGCTTTGGAGGCAGTCTTAAATCCAGAGAAAACTTCTTTTTATTATTTCGTGAGCAAGAATGATGGCACTCATGTTTTTTCTGAGGATATTCAGTCGCATGAGAGGGCTGTGGATCGTTATCAGCGCAGTTTGAAAAAGTAATTTATGACAGATGGGAATCTCAGTTAAGTCGTCATCTCCTGTAACAACAGGAATCTATTCCCTCCTATTATTCTCAACCCTTTTGTTCAGTGATATCGGTTGGCCCTCACCACTTCACCCCCGCGAAAGTGGGGATCCAGTCCATATAAAATGTGTTTGAGCTCCTTATTTTTTTCCCTTCTTAGTTCGATGAGTGCCAATAGGGTTTCATCATGTATTTTGCAATTAGTGAAAGTATGTAAGATCGAGATGAAATACTGTATGTAAGTGGCTCAAACAAGTTGTGTGTTTGCAGTTTGAGCCACTTACATACAGTATTTCCTATAAATTATAAATTTCTATAAAAATACAAAAATGAAACCCTATAAACGAAGAGAAAAAAGTGTATTGTTTTGAGACACTTTCTCTCTCTAAAATTTTCTTAAGTTTGTTGGAGTTTCGACCGATTATTTACCTGAGGACAATTATGGAGGTTCTTATGAAAAAACGTATAAAAAAACATATTATAGATCTTCTTAAAGACGAGTCCGGACAAGGCACGACTGAGTATATCTTAATTCTTGTTGCTGTTGTAGTTTTGGCTCTCGCTTTTAAAACTCCAATGCAAACAAAGATTAATGAAATGATGACTAATTTAAGCGGAAAAATTACCACTTTCATGCAGTAATATCTAAAAACGTGCAGTTACGATTTCATTTGATATTGCTTACAAAAAATCTACTTACTTTAATCAGAATAAAGTTTGCACTTGGTTAGGGAATTATTTTGGGTTTTAACCGCATGTACAAGTTATCCTTTATCTGTAATATATACTGAAAAAATAGATTATTTAATTTTGGAGAGTTTAAATGATTACTGAATATGTTCTTTTATTAATTTTATCTATTGTAATGGTCACTTTTGCTTTAACTGGAGGTTCTCCTTTTTTGTCAGGTAGACCAAGTGGAGGCATTCACGGGATTTTCACTGAGGGTATTCCTCAGTTAGCCGTTCGTATGGAAAAACATTTAATTACCGGTTACCCTTTTTGTGTTCAGTATGAACATGTCGAAAGGTGTTCCTGGCAATAATCTGCTCTCTTAAATTCTTAAATATTATTTTTTATCTATTACTATGGTTGTTTTAATACCATAGTGTTTTATTTTGAATAAGAGGATATTTTAACAATTAAAGCACTTTTCAGGTTTCAGTGGAACTGTTACATTAAATTTATATGGTTGATGAATCTTTTCTTATTTTAGTCTCGGGTTTGATACTTATTTCAGCTTTGGTGGATGATCTAAAGTTCAGAAAAATTCATAATAAACTGCTTTTATGTTGTATTCCTGTCGCTCTCATAGCTGTCGTTCTGACTCAAGGGTGGTCGGCTCTTTTAAGCACCAGTCTTTTTTCAGGCTTAGGGGCTTTGGCTATTTCTCTCCCTCTTTATTTTTTTAGAATTATTGGAGGGGGCGATTTAAAACTTTATTTCACTGTGGCTTTAACTTGGAATTTATCCACTGTTTTTTGGTCTTTGGTTTTGGCTCTCCCCTGGGGAGGGCTTTTAGGTCTAATTCGAACCTGTCTTCAAGGTAAAGCCTATATTGTTTGGACCAATATGCTCAATTTAATCAAGTTTAAAAAAGTCGAGAAAGAAGCCCTTCAGACTTTTCCTTTTTCTGTCGTTCTATTATTAGGGTGGTTGAGTTATAGGGTTTTGGAAAAAATAGGAATGCTCTAAAACCTATGCAAGTAATAACTTAAATTGTTTCCATGAAAATGGAGATCCTAATGTCTGGATTCCTGCCTTCATAGGAGCGAGGCGATTGAGGTGCCAAACAAAACCGTTGAGTCAAGAAGTGCTTGCTTACGTCATCCCCGTGAACACATACAAGAATGAGGGGAATAAAAAGTGAAGATATACAGGAATGTAAATATGAATAAAAAGAAAGGTCAAGCCACTGTAGAAGCTATTTTACTTATGGTTCTCTTAATGGGTATAGCTAAAGTAGTGATAGAAGATGGAATGAAAACAGGTGGCTGGATGAGAACACTGGTAGATGCTCCTGGAAATCATATACGTGGAATGTCCATTGCCGGAGCTTGGATAGAATGTGATACACCACCTGTTCCCCCTTCTGCTTCAAGTGGATGTCCTGCAATGAACGAGCATCCTAATCAAGGTGGTCCAGGTGGAAAGCATTTGCAGGTTCAAGGAGTTAATTCCAGATGATGATTAATAAAAAAAATAAAGGAAGTCTCTCTGTTGATTTTATGATTGGAATTTCAGTTAGTTGTTTGTTGTTGGTTTTTGTTATTCTGATGACTTTGACATTTAGCTTAGTGGAAGTGGCTCAATATGTGGCTTATGCCACAGCCAGAGAATATTTTATTGGTCACACTAGTTATCCTGAACATGAGGATATGGCCAGAGACAAGTATGATGCTCTAAACGTGAAATTTTTTAAAAAAGGCAGTGGCGACGACTTGTCTAATTGGTTTTTTCTTACTCCTCAGGATAAAAATGACCTTGTTTTTTACAATGGTCAAAATACAGGTTTAAATTCCAATAATCCTACAAAGTTTGGAGCTGGTTTTATATTTACTTCCAAAGTGATGACAATGGAGATTCCCTTTTTGGGGAATGTAGGAGGAAGCAGTGGAGGCAGTGGAGGCAGTGGAGGTAGTAGCAGTGATGGTTTTGAGTTTCCCATTGCCGCATTTTTAGGTCGTGAAGTTAGTAGAGACGAATGTAGTCGATTAGTCTTAAACAATGGCAGGTCGAATTTTGTCTTAGGAGATTTTGTCTCAGGAGGCAATGGATGTTAAGGAAAAAACGTGGAATAGCTATTATAGAGTTTGTATTTTTCTTTTTTGTATTTGTTTTCTTTTTTGCTTTAATGTATGGCTCTTGGGGTATTACTCATTCCTCTATTTTACGCTCTATTGGAGCGAGAGCTTATGCTTGGGAGGTTGTTCGAGGACGAAGCAATCTAGCCTTTCTAAGAGATACAGGTAACGAAATATTAGATTATAATTATTGGCAACAAGAATCTCGGGTTTTCGCTGTCATCGAACGTAATTCAGCAGAGGTTTTTAAAGCTGGTCGGTTAAAAATAGATATGGGTGGGGTTGATTGGAATAGAGAGACTGAACGTGGTTTTACTCAAGTGAATGTATCAGAAAGAAGAGCTGGATATTATGACCCTAACTCTATAACTACTTTTGAGGATGACAGTGATCGTCTTGCATTAGGAAATAGAAACAAAAGAGAGAATAATGATTATAGAACGGGTGTGGTTCATTTAAGAATGGCTTATGGTATTTGCTTGAATAGTACTTGTGATGAATAGTGTGTATCTGAACTGGACCCCCGCTTTCACGGGGATGACATTTGTGCAGGGATGACAAACAAAAACCTTGTTAAGACCCTTAAAAAGAACACCTTTTGCCTTTAGTGGATGTGTATTTTTTTTATACAAAAGAAATTAATGAAAATGCCCTAAAATTCCGAAAAATTATAGAGGGAAAACGGAATTTTCAAGGGGGTTTTCAGGATGAACAAAAATGAAACTTTAGTCCTTTGGCTCAGTGTAGGTTTGGCAATATTTGCAGTGATGCTGGTTTACAGCTATACGCAGGAGAAAAGCCAGGCCTTAACAAAGCGTTTTGGAGCTAAAACCACCTTGATTGTATCAATTCGAGACATTAATGAAATGGAGACTTTGGATGAATCTATGCTGGAGCTTACAGAAGTTCCTATGGATTTTACACAGCCTGGATATATCAGCAATATTGAAGATGCCGTAGGGCTTGTGGCACTAGCTCCCATTCAATCTGGGGAGCAGGTTTTGGATAATAAAATTATTAAACCTGGTCCTGTGACAGGGCTTTCTCTACAAGTGACCCCTAAAAGCCGTGCTTTGACTATTCCTATTGATGAAATGAGAGGAGTGGCCAAATTGATTAAACCGGGAGATCGTGTGGATATTCTGGCGGCTCTTGATGTTCGAAGTCGAGGAGGAAACACCCGCCATGTGAAAACCATTTTGCAAAATGTAGTGATTTTGGCAACTGGCCTTAATGTGGTAAACGAACTACCCCGCTTACATGAACAAGTGGGCTCCAGTGATTTTATTAAGAATATTCGATCCAATGCTGATTTCTCTTCCATTACGATTGAAACAGAACCTGATAATATTCAAAAGCTTGTTTACATTTTATCCACAAGTCCGGGTTCCTTGTTTTTATCTTTGAGGCATCCGAATGACAGTTTGATTTCTCAAAAGGTCTCTTCTACAACAACCATTAAAAATATTTTAGGAACGAGGGCTGTCACTTCTTCCGCAAAAAAAGCAACTCAAACCAGAGTGAGAGTTAAATAGGTGGTGTTTCTTTGAGATGGATTTTTCTTTTACTTATAATTTGCCTGCCGGCATGGTCGATAGAAGAGTCGATTCCCCTTTCTGTAGGTTTGGATAATGATTTCCCTTTAGATCCTTCTTGGAGAGGGAAAGTATTAAAATTTGAAGGAACCTATATGAAGAGAACTCGTCTCTTTCACGATAAGAAAAAACATATTTTAAGATTTACTCCTATTCGAAAAGGCGTGGGCTCTTTAATTATTAAAGAAGGCAGTAATATTTTGAAAAAATATACAGTATCTGTTCGAGAGACAGATCTAACTCGAGTGGCTCATGAGATTCAATCTCTGTTGGGTGAAATTAACGGTATTACTATTTCCATTATTAACAACAAGGTGGTGGTGGACGGAGAAATTTTTGTTCCTCGAGATATGAAACGAATTTATAATGTGGTTAAGGAATATGGAGATAAAGCCACTTCTTTAGTGACTTTAAGTGCATCTGCACAAAATAAAGTAGCTCAGTTTATTGAGAGGGAAATTGGAAATCCTAATATTACAGTCAAAGCCGCGAATGAAAAATTTATTTTAAGAGGAACTGTCTCAACGGAGGAAGAACGTGAAAATGCCAATATCATTGCTCAATTATATGCTCCTGGTGTTGTGACAGATGCGGCTGTACAAAGCGGAGTGGTGCGTGACCGTAATGTTAAAAATGTAATTATTAACTTAATTAAAGTTCAGCCTCCTCCTGCAAAAAAGAAAACACAAAATAAACTCATTCACATGGTGATCCATTACGTGGAGTTGAATAAAGATTATTCAGATCAATTTCGTTTTCAATGGGCTCCTGGAGTTGCACCAGCAGATTATACTATTGGAGAAAAATTTGGAAAAGTCATTACTGGAACGATTTCTAATTTGCTTCCTAAACTCAATTGGGCAAAGGAGTTTGGATTTGCCCGTATTTTACACAGCTCAAACTTAATTGTGGAAGAAGGAGAAAAAGGCAGTGTGAAATCCAATACGGAGATTCCCTATGGGGTATTGGCGGGAGCGGCGGGAATGCAAGTGCAGAAAGCTTCATATGGAGTGCAATTATCCATTACACCAAATATTGTGGGAGTCAGGAAAGATGGTGTGCGTTTGGAAATTGGTTTTACAGTGTCTGATGTGGTGGGAGTTGTATCTGCAGGACCTGTGATCTCTAAGAAAGAATTGAGCACTCTGGTGTATGTTCGAAGCGGCTTAAGTGCGGCCATTGGAGGGGTGATATCCCACTCCAACACGAGGAATTTTAATCGGGAGCCTGGCGGTGATTTTGGAGGCAAAGTGGATACTGTATTTAATCTACTTTCTTCCAAAAATTTTACCAGAAAGAAAAATCAGTTTGTGGTTTTTGTCACACCTTTCATTAAAAGTTCAGCTAGTACAGATGTGGAAGAAGTTAAAAGAAAATTTAGAATTGAAGATTAACAGGAATTAAAAATGAGTTCTATGAATTATATTATTGGAGTGATTGGAGGAAAAGGTGGAGTGGGCAAGAGTGTCTTCACTGCCAATCTGGCTTTGTCTGCGCAAAAAGAACTTCGCGCTCCTTGCTTGTTGATTGATCTGGATAACAAAAGTTGTGGAGATCAGAATATTATTGTGGGGCTTAAGCCTTTAAAAACAGTTTCTGAATTTATTGGTTATAAAGGTGTTGTTTCGCAAACTTCTCTTAAAAGTATTTTTTCTCAACATAGTTCAGGCTTGTCTTATTTGGCGGCGGTGAAAAGTCCGGAGCAGACTTTGTCCGGAGATTCTCATTTGTTTTCTCAGCAATTGATGAGTTTGGAACAAAATTACAAATATATTTTTGTGGATTTAGGTTGTGAAATTGGAGATTTGCAAGTGGAGGTTCTCAATCGAGTGAGCGCTTTGTTGGTGCTTGTGACTCCTGAAATTTTGGTTATTAATCAAACCAGAAGAATTTTAAATGAATTAATGGTGGCGACTCTTCCTACACAATTGATGCAAATTGTTGTCAATAAGCATACATCTACAGCTGTTCAGGCCTCTACTATTCAACAGGCCTTGAGGCTTCCAATTTTAAATTTTGTGCCTAATGATGAAGCTGTTTCAGCTCAGGCTTTATCTTCTTCGAGACCTTTTGTTTTATCTCATCCTAATACAGCTGTAGCTCGTTCTTACCATCAAATTATCCGGCAGTTAACCGGAGGTATTTTACAGAAGAATAAACAGCTATCTCGTTCCAAGATGGGTTCACTAAAAAAACCGTCGGAGGGCCTTCAAAAAGAAGATCTCTCTTCAGGTGAAAATTTGGATTCCAGCACTCTTTTAAAATTACAAGTGCATTCGGAGTTGATTCAGGAGATGGATTTAAACAAGGATTTAACGAAAGCAAAAACTAAGAAAGCCACTGAGGAGATTAGAACAAAAGCTTCTCGCATTGTCACTCGCCTGGTGGATGAAAAAGCAAAACATCTTTCACGGCAGGAACGAAGTCAGGTTATTAAACAAATATTGGATGAGGCTGTGGGTTTGGGGGCTTTGGAAGAACTTTTGGCAGATCGGTCTGTGACAGAGATTATGGTTAATGGATTTTCTAAAATTTATTGTGAAAAAAATGGAAAAATTCAACTCTCCCCTGTGACTTTTACTTCTAATGTGCATTTGAAAAATGTGATTGAAAGAATTGTTACCCCTTTAGGGAGGCGTATTGATGAAAAGACTCCTTATGTGGATGCCCGTTTGGCAGATGGAAGTCGTGTGAATGCTGTGATTGAACCTTTATCTATTGACGGGCCGGCTGTTACCATCAGGAAATTTCCCAGTGAGAGAATTGTTATTCAGGATGTAGTAAAAAGATTTGGTTCTTTGACAGAGGCTATGGCTGACTTTTTAAAAATTTGTGTGGAGCAGGGCTTAAACATTATTATTTCCGGCGGCACCGGCTCGGGTAAAACGACTTTATTAAATGTGCTTTCTGCTTTTATTCCGGAAAGAGAGAGAATTATTACAGTCGAAGATGCGGCAGAACTACAGCTTAAACAAACACATGTGGTTCGTTTGGAAACAAGACCTGCCAATATGGAGGGAACAGGGGCTATTACCATTCGTGATTTGATTCGAAATTCTCTTCGTATGCGCCCGGATCGTATTGTTGTGGGAGAGTGCCGGGATGGAGCGGCTTTGGATATGCTCTCTGCAATGAATACAGGTCATGATGGTTCTATGACCACAGTTCATGCCAATAATCCCAGAGAAGCAGTCGCGCGTTTGGAAACTTTGTGTTTAATGGCTGGGATGGATTTGCCGGCTAAAGCCATTCGAGAGCAGATTGCTGGTGCTGTTAATTTAATTGTGCAGATCAGCCGACTCAGTGATGGAAGCCGTAAAATTAAAAGTATTACAGAAGTGGCTGGGATGCAGGGGGATGTTGTGACTTTGCAGGAAATTTTTAGATTTAAAGAATCCGGTTTTGATAAGAACAGAAGAATTATAGGCCAGTTTCAGGCTATGGGGCGCATTCCTACATTTATTGAACGTTTTGAACAAAGGGGGATTCGTATTCCTCGGGATTTATTTACAACTCAGCAATCAGTGAGTTCTGCTAATAAAGCTTCTATAAGTGGTGTCAAACCTAAGTTAGCGCCTTCCCGGGTGATTCGTCCTCTTCCTTCAAAAAAGGCGGCCTCATGAGTTTTTTAGTTCAATACGATTTATTGTTATATTTGGTGTTTGGCGTTTGTGTCTTTTTTGTAAGCTATAGGTGGATGCCTTCTTTTTTACGTTTTTCCTATGATAAAACAGCTTCTTCTCAAAAGGAAATTATAGAAATTATAGAGAAGATGAGAATTCAAAAAGATCACAAAAAAACAATAATGTATTTGTGGTTTTTAAGTTTGGCGATGGGTCTATTGCCGGTGATTATTACCCTTCCTCACTTTTTATTGGGACTGAGTATTGGAGTGGTTTTCTTTTTTATGACCTGGATAGGAGTGCGCTCCATTATGCGTTCCATGTGGGATCGTTATTGCAGTCTTGTTGTAGAACAAATGCGGGAAGGAATGGTTTTAATGGCGAATGGAATGAAAGTGGGTTTGAGTGTGACACAAGCTATGGAAAGAGTGATTGAAGGGATGAAAGGACCTCTGAGCAGTGAATTCACTTTAGTTCTAAATAAAATTAAATTAGGGATGAGTGTGGAAGAGGCTTTGAAAGAAATGGCTGAACGAGTGCCTATGCCGGATGTGATTATGCTGGTGACTTCTGTGAATATCTTAAAAGAGACAGGGGGAAATTTGGCAGAGACGTTTGCTGTGATTGCGGAAACTATACGTTCGAGGCAAAAAGTGGAGAGTAAAATTAGAGCTCTAACAGCCCAAGGGATGATGCAGGCAAAAATTATCTCTGCAGTTCCTGTGGTCATTCTAGGTTTGCTTTATTTTATCAATCGTTCGTATGCGGTTGTATTATTTACCACAGCCCTAGGGTGGGTTTGTTTATTTATTATAGCTGTTTTGATAATTATTGGTGGAAAAATGATGAAAAAAGTGGCTACAATAGATGTATAGTCACTGAAATTTGAATTTTTGTTAAATAGGGAGGATACATGAAAGCTTTATTATTTTTGGTGATTGGTTTCACTTTTTCAGCCTGGTCACTTGTGGATACAAAAAGTGGAAATTATGCAAAAACATTTATTGATTTCGACTTAAAAGGAGCCGTTTTCCCTTTGGTCATGGAGAGGACTTATAATTCCAGATCTTTGTATCGGGGTCTGTTTGGTATGGGATGGTGTTCAAACATAGAAACTAAGGTGCGTGTACTGCCGGACAATTCCATTCAGTTGACAGAATGTGGGGGAGGTCAGGAAGTTTTATTTTTAACCAAGAATGCCACACAAAATGTGTCTGTTCAGATAGAACAAATTATACAAGCTGTTAAAAAACAAAATAAGAAGTTATCTGACTCTTACTATAAACAGCTTAAGCAAAAATTAGCTAAAAGCCATATTTTAAGAAATGAATTTTTAAAAGCTTATAAAGTCAGCGGCCAGGCAAAAGAAGGAGCTGTGTATTTTGCTGAAGGCCGAAGCAATGACTCTCTTGTTTTTAATAAAAAAGGTTGGTTTAAAAGAACTTTGTCTAATGGAGTTCAACAGTTTTTTTCCAAAGGAACTGGGCACCTCATTCAAATTTCAGATAAATCCGCCAATTATATTAAAATTGTATGGAAGAAAGATCAGCCTCAATACATTGTAGATAATAAGGGCCGAAGGCTTGTGTTTGGTTACAAACAAGGGCAGATAGCCTCTATCAAGGGATTAGGGAAAGTTCAGGCTTCCTACAAGATTAAAGATGAAAATTTAGTTCGTGTAGTTAATCAGGATGGAGAATACAAGCATGCTTATGATGAGCTTCATAATTTAACTCAAACTATCTATCCGGGAAGCACTAAAAAAGATCCTGCGGTGGAAAAATTAACATACAATAAAAAGAAAGATTGGGTGACCAGTTTTGAAAACCAGAGAAGATGTGTTGAAAGATATAAATATGAAACCAATCCAAAAAATCCTAATCATTATTGGACGGATGTGGAGAAAAAATGCGGTAAAGTGGTGACCAATGTCAGCCGTTATGAATTTTGGAATAAAAAAGGTCCAGGTGGGGGGATGTACCTTCATCGAGCCAGACAAAAAGTTAATGGAGATATTCGTGATGTGACTTATCACCCTAAATTTAGAAGAGTTTCTAATTTGACTCAAAATGGGATACGTACTCAATACAGTTATTATGATCAAGGAGCTTTTCAAGGGTTGCTAAAAGAGAAAGTGAATCGAAATCAAAAGACGTCTTTTGTAAAATATCATCGTAAATGTTTAAAACCCTTATCTGTTGGAACCCAGAGGCTTGCAAATAAAAAAGTGGTGAATAAGGAAACTATACAAATTCAATACAATTCAACCAGTTGTTTAATGAGCAGAGTGTCTCGCTCTGATGGGCGTTGGGTGAGTCTGTCTCATGATGAGAAAGGTCGAATTGATCAGATGACAGACCAATCAGGTAAAGTGATTCTTGTGTCTTATAATGATCAAGTCAATAAGCCTCAGAAAATTACTCAAAAAGGTGTAGGATCTATTGAAATTGAATACGATAATAAAGGGCAGTCTAAAGGCTGGAAAGATAGCAATGATCCTGTTATCATGAGTCAGGTAATGTCTATGTTTAATGGATTAATGGAGATTATAACTCCTGTGGCTCAAGAGATGAATATCTAAGGAAGGGATAGATGCAAAAGTTTTTTTTAATATTAATATTAATATTGTTTGTAGCTCCAGTTTTTGCTGAAGAAATCAATGATAAAGAAACAGAGGCAGAAGGCCCTGGTGTCCGCTGTGATGACTGTGGTGAGCATACCAGCGATAGTGAAAGAGATAACAACACAAATCCTGAAGTCCTAGCTCCTTTGCATACGGCTCTATCAGTTGGAGAGCCGGCTCAAGAAACACAAGAGTCAAAATCCTCTAAAGGTGTGAAAGACTAAACAGAGGACAAATTTTGTCCTTTAGTGTTTGATGGATAGACGGTTTTTTCGGTTTTATTTCTTCTTAAATCAAGTTTGTCATTCATAAAAATAAATCTAAACCATTGATTTTACTGATATATTTTGTATTCTCCTAAAACTTCCCTGGCCTTGTCCCTTTATTTGCATCTTATGAGATAGAGGTTTTTGAACAAGGAAGTGCAATATGTCTTACGATTTATATCAACAAACAATGAAGAGGTTGAGTCAGACTTTAAGTGATAAGTTTTCAATTCCTATCCATTATTCAGATAAAGTCAGTTCTGTGGATCAATCTGTGGTGATTCCTTTAGTTATAAGCCGTCAAACAGCGGGTCATCTTCAGGTGCATCCCTCCATTTCTACAGAGCGCTTGGATGAAATTTATAATCACGTTCAGTGGACGTTAAACTCTTTGGAAGATTTGTTTCAAAAACATGGAGTGCCTTTTCAATCAAATGAAGAAAGCTTTCCGGTGTGGATTCCTTCTTTGGATGTTCAAAGAGCTTTAAAAGTGGCTTTGGATTTTTATGAAAGATCTGCTTTAAAATCTTTTGTTCATCTTCATTCCTCTGTTTTTGATTCCAGTTTTTTTTCATCTGACTTAAAAAAGACTTTGATTTTTATTTCTGATGCTGAACAGCTTTCAAGAGAGGATCAATTATTTTTAGCTCATTATTTAAGAACAAATAAAGAAGGGCCTTCTTTGATTTTTTCTTCTTCTTTACCTTTAGAATCTACTAAAAAAAAGATTGTCCCATCATTGATGGAGTGTTTTACTTCTCATTGGTATAGCTCAAAAGAATGGCTATAATAAATAGAGTATGAAACAATTTTTAGATCAGCATCTCGGTTCTGCTTGGACTGCTAAAAAAATCATGGGTGATAGTGGTGAACGTCAATACCACCGGGTGACTGTAAGAGATGAAACTTGTATTTTAGTTTCTTATCCTCCAAGCACTCAAAAAAGATTTAGATCTTTTTTAAGTGTACAAGATTTATTTCACCGAAAAGAGTTTTTAGTTCCAAAAATATTAGCTCAGGATGATACCAATGGTTTTGTGTTACTTGAGGATTTAGGTTCTTTAAGTTTGGAACAGTATTATTTAGATAATCGGGAGCTGAATTTTCATAAAATGGCTTTGGATTGTCTTTGGCATCTTCAAAAAGATGTAGGTTCTGAGGATTTGAAAACAACTTTTACCTTGAATCAAGGTCTTCATGAAATGATTTTTACTTACCAACAGTTTAATCATGCTTTTTTGGAGGATGATAAAAAAAAGTTGTTTGAAGAGTTTCGAAATATCAATGAACAATTGGTTCAACCTTTATTAGTGCCCAGTCATAGGGACTTTCACTCCAGAAATTTATTTATTTATAGAGATCAGGTTTATATTATTGATTTTCAGGATGCAGGTTTTTATCCTGTTTATTATGATGCGGTGAGCTTGGTAGAAGACCCTTACACAGCGCTTTCAGATAAGGAGAAACAATCACTGATGGAATATTACAGGGAAAAATGGAATCAAGATATAGATATGTACAAGTTTCAATTAACAACAGTTCAACGTTTATTTAAAGCAGTGGGCAGTTTTATGAGTTTTTTTCATTTAAGAGGGCAGAACCATCATTTGAAATACGTCAACTCTTCTTTGAAAAAGGTGGAGTCTATACTTGTTCAGTGGAATGAATATCCTTATTTTTTAAAATATGTTCAATTGATTTTGAGCCGCTTATGAAAGCTTTGCTGTTATGTGCTGGTTTGGGTTCTCGTTTGCATCCTTACACAAGAACTTGCTCTAAAGTCGCTCTGCCTTTTTTAAACATTCCGATAGTAGCGTATCCCCTAAAGCTTTTGGAGGATATAGGTGTAAAGAGTTTATTAGTAAACACTCATCATCAGGTTCAGCAGGTGAAAGAGACTATTGAAAATTTAAAACTCAAGATACCTCATCGTTCTTTTTTTTATGAACCCACTCTGTTGGGGGGACTGGGCACTTTGAGAAAAAATGAAAATTTTTTTAGAGAGGAAGAAGATTTTATTTATTTCAATGGGGACTCTGTATTTTTATGCGATGATTTTTTTTCTCAAATGGTTCTTCAGCATAAGAAAAAACAAGCTTTAATGACTTTTTTATGTTCTCCTTTTAAAAAGGGATCTGGTAATCTTTGGGTGGATTCAGAGGGTCGAATTGTTCCAAAGGGAAACAGTAAAAATCATCAAGCCTGTTTTTTTGCAGGATTTGTTTTAATCAATCGTCAGTGTTTTTCTCTATTAAAAGAATCAGATGATCACTTATTTAGAGACTTTGTGAAGAGGCATTATCACTGTTGTTTTATTTATATGCAGAAAGATTTAAAATTTTTTGAAATTGGCTCTTTGTCTGGTTATATGAAGGCTCTGCAGACATGTGTGAAATATTTGGAAAATCCTTCCTCTAAAGAAGCAAGGCTTTTACATAAAATACTGGGACGTTACTTGTCCCCTGAATTTATGCAGTCCAGTAATCATTTTAATTTGGATTATTTACGCAGACAGTTCTTTTCACAAGGAAGAGTTTTCAAATAAAATAAAGAAAATAGGGAAGTTTATGAAAAGACATTATTTAGTTAAAAGAAAAAAAGGACAGCTGATTGTTTTTGGGGTTCTGATTTTTCCGGTTATTTTTATCTGCCTGGCAATGGTGATCAATGTAGGAATGGTGGTGCATGATAAAATCAACTTGCAAAATTCAGTGGATTTGGCGGCTATCTATGCCGCTCAAAAGCAGGCGGAAGTGATGGATGCCATGGCTCATATCAACTATCAAATGAGGCAGTCTTATAAACTTCTGGCTTGGAGATATTTAGTTTTGGGAAATAGCGGAGCTTTTGTCGCTCCCACTCTTACTACTGACGTAGGTAGTCTTGGTGGGAGAGGGGTCATGAATATTTTAAATAGAACTCCTGGAGATAGAATGGTATGTCCTAATGGAAATGGGGGTGATTGTCGTACTACAAATTGTGATTATAATAAGCTAGAAAGATGTCCTTATGCTGTATGTACTGTACATCCTCTAGTTCAGGCTGACTGGTATGATGACAATACTCATGTTTGTCAAAGTTATATGTTTGGATCAAGTGCGCGTAGACTGCCTCCTGTTACATCTACAGTGGGTATCCTACCAACTCTTTCTGTTTTAGCGGGAAATGATCAAGTTCGAAATTTTCGAAAACTATTAACAAAAAATTGCTCTGATGTAGGTTATATTAATTGGCTGGTGGCTACTTCTATGTATTTATCTTTTCTCAAAGATCAACGGCAAAGAAAACTTTTTATTAAAGAGGATCTCTTCCCCTTATTGCATAGGGGTCAGGATATTGAAGGTCAGTCTATTAAAGAGGGTGTGTTTAAAACTATTCGGAAAAATTTAACTTATGTTAACTATACAAATTTCACTAATATTGATCGTGATCTTACATTTCAATTCTTAAAATCAACTCAACCAGATGTAGATCTTGCATCACATTTGGTGAACTTTGAGGTTTTTTATGAATGGGATTACATTGCTCCTGTTCTTTTTTATGTTCAAAATACTGAAAATCACAGTGGCCCTTTATCAGATGGCGATACCACTTTCTGTCGAACTACTGTACAGACTATTTTTCAATGTGATCCAAATGAAACCAATCCATTTTTACGGAGTGTGCCTGGGGAGGTGAATCCAACTGCTATGAGCAACATTGTGAATTACAAATCTGATCCAAGTTCTCCTATCACCTTATGTGAAATTTTGAAAGAGGTTTGGGCGGATCGGACGGATAGGGTCTCTGGTTTTTATAAGAAAGGTTCAGCACCGAACTTGGTTGTTAAAGTGGAGGTGGATATACCTTATAAAGGGCAATTATTTTCCCCTTTTTTTGATTCAATGAATCCTACTAGGCTGAAGGCAGTGGCCTATGCAAAACCCTTTGGAGCTACTTTTGGTCAGCCGCAAAAAGATGATAGGCTTGTACCAAGAGATTCAAGTAGTAGTCTAGTACCAGCAGTACCAGTACCACTTCTGCTCTTTCCTAATTATTCTCGTTTTCCAGGAGATGTACTTGGTCTAACTAATGAGAGGTTGCAGTGGGCTTGGAATTTTTTATTTACTGAGGGTGAAGATTCTATTGGAGCTGGATCTGATTATATGCGTAATAAAGCGAAGGAACAAGGAAGGACTTTTAATAATTATAGTGATTTACCTCAGAATGTAGATGTTTACAAAGACCCTATGCTTTTAGAATATAATGTTTTGTCAACAACTAGCTCCACTACTGTGGTTCAGCTGAATTCAAATGAAATTTTTACAAAACAAATGAAAATTTATGAAGAAATGGCTATAGCTCCGGATCAATTTGATCTCACATATTATACTATTTTACCTAATTATATGACCACTCTTTACCCTAAATTAAAGAAAGCTTTTTCAAATCAATATGTACCTGCAGACTTGGGTCATCTTCGTGGTGCCAATATTAATCTAACAGACAGTAATATTGTTCCTTTACCTGGCATCTATACAAGTAATAATAGAGATCATACTCCGGAGTTTCGTTTGAATTATATTGAAAAACAAATTATTTATGCCAACAGACAGCCTGCTGTTTCGCCTTTTTCTTCCTTAGGTTTACCCAATGTATTTGGGCAGTATAAAGTAAATAGTATTGATCAACTTTTAACATCTTGGGCCCCTGATCAGGATGCAAGTTTTGCTAATTCTAATGAGATGTACAATACTCCTCCTGTGCAAAATTGTATTTTAGATGATAAAGAGGTTAAGTTGACTTTTGGGAATGCCTCACGAGACCATTTCTTAAATGAGGGCTTAGAGAGAAAGATGATACCCTCTCATTGTTTGAAAGGGGGGAGAACGGGCTTTTCTGTCAAACTCATTCACCCTTCTGCTTTATAAAAATACAACTGGATTCCTGCTTTCGCAGGAATGACAAGAGTAATGTCATTTCGCATAATACGTCTGGACTCTAGCTTTTGCAGGAGCGAAGTGGTTGAGGTGCCAACCAAAAACCGCTGAGCCAAAAGAACACATTATCCCTATACACATGTCATCTCTGCGCATAATACGTCATCCCCGCGAGAGCGGGGATCCAGTCATAATACCAAGATTCCTGTTTTTACAGGAATACAAGGATGATATTTAATTTATGGAGATAAGTGCTACACGCATATTTGTTCATTCTTTAGTCTAAGTCTTATTTCTCTGAAGTTGGAATTTGCTTATATTTTTCTATAATCAAATAAGAAAGTGTAAAAAACACTGAGATGCATCTTTAAAAGGCATTCTATATGGCTCGTTTGCTTAAAACCAGAACAAAAGTAATTGGTCTTCATCCTGGTGCTTTGGTTTATGTGGATGAATCTGGCGGTACAGAAACAGTTCAAATCAATTTAATCAACTACAATAAGGATTCTATTGAAGAGTCCACCTCTTCCACCTTAGAGAAATGTGTTCAAAGTGCTAAAGATCCATCCACGGTGACTTGGATTGAGTTTCAAGGTTTAAAAGATAAAAACGTTATTGAAGAAATTGGAAATCAATTTGGTATTCATAGGTTGTGGCTGGAAGATGTTTTAAATATGGATCATAGGCCTAAGATAGAAGAAATGGATAATATGCTTCTTGCTATTATTAAGTTAGTGAATTTGAAAATAAAAAAAGGACGTCCTAGATTGAAAGTGTGTCAAACCAGTTTGTTTTTTGGACAAGGTTTTGTTCTTTCTTTTAATGATACAAAGGATGACTTTTTCTTTCCTGTTAAAGAACGTATCCGAAAATCAGTCTGGAAAATTAGAACACTTCAGGCGGATTATTTATTTTATGCTCTTATTGATTTTTTAATTGACCAATACTATCTTGTTTTAGAGCCTATGGAGGATTATTTTGACGAGTTGGAAGATAAAGTTACAGCTAATGTTAATAAAGTTAAACCTATTGATATTATTTCATTAAAGGGGGAGTTTCTTTATTTGAGAAAAACAGTTTTCCCAATTAAGGAAGCCCTCAACAAAATTACCACTCACCAACATCCTTGGATTGAATCACAAAATATTCGTTATTTTCAGGATATTCAGGATCATATTGTTCAAATTATTGAAGTGGCTGATTATTATAATGAACTTACTACTTCTTTGATGGATTTTTATCAAAATGCAGTCAACAGCAAGATGAATGAAGTGATGAAGGTACTGACTCTTTTTGCTTCTTTGTTTATTCCATTGACTTTCATTGTGGGAATTTATGGGATGAATTTTAAATTCATGCCGGAGCTGGAATGGAAATATAGTTATCCACTGATGTGGGTTGTTATATTGGTTGTCAGTGGAGCAATGCTCTTATTTTTCAAAAGAAAAAAATGGCTTTGAGTTTGCTTCCTTTTTTAAAAGAAAGAAAAAAGTTTACAGGCATTTTCCCAAGTCTGCTCTTTCAGTTGATCGATAGAAACTTTATGTAGATTGGCCACAGTCTCTGCCGTATGTAAAATCCATGCCGGTTGATTTTCTTTCCCTCTATAAGGCATAGGGGCTAGATAAGGAGCATCTGTTTCAATATGAAGGCGGTCGATGGGCACTTTTTCACAAACAGCACGCAAGTCATCAGCTTTTTTAAAAGTAATGATACCGCTAAAAGAAATATTGTACCCAATATCCAAAGCTTTTTTAGCCATATCATAAGAGCCTGTAAAACAATGTAAAAGTCCTCTGACCTTTGGGAATTCTTTTAAAATTTTTAATGTATCTTCTTCGGCATTCCGAGTGTGAATTTCAACAGATAAACCCAGTTCATCAGCGACAGCCATTTGTTTTCTAAAAACTTCTTGTTGGACAAGGCGGTCCGAATGTTCATAGTAATAATCCAAGCCTATTTCACCCAAAGCTTTAATATTTTCATTTTGTAGATCACGTTTTAATTTTTCTTCACTGGAATCGTTATAATCTTTGGCTTCATGAGGGTGCTGTCCTAAAGCTCCAAAAACAGAAAATTTTTTCACGTCTTTTAAAACTTGATCCCAATCCTTTGCAGAAGTTCCTATGGTCATCATTTTTTGCACACCTGATTGGCGTGCTGTTTCTACAGCTTCTTCAGGATTTTTTAACATATGTAAATGTGTGTGAACGTCAACCCACATGGTGATTTGTCTCTGAGAGGTATTGATGAGCCTGGTTCCAGTAATTTTCAAAACATAAGAGAGAGTCCAAGTAAGATAAAATATCCTGTTCCAATTGACAGGCTTTTTGATAAAGTTGATGAATATCTGATGGAGGCACTTCCAGCCAATTTTTGTAAAAAGAGGTTTGGTGAATATGGATCAAATCTTTTCCTCTTTCTTGCATCACACGAATATCTCTTAAAATTTCCTGAAGAGTGCGGGCCACGAGCAAAGCTGTTTTTCTCTCTTTTAAACGAGCACTTAAAGTATTGGAAATTTTTTGATCCTCTAATAAATTGAAAATTTCCCTATACAGATTTTCTTCATCTTTCCATTGGTTCACTCGGTTGAGCTGACCTCGACTGGCTTTAAGTGTCCATTCTTTCTCCTCAGGTAAAATTTTTTCCATTTCCTGAAGACTTAATCTTTTAAAACGTATCAATTGGGTTCGAGAGCGAATGGTGGGCAGTAATTTTGCCATTTGATCACAGATTAACATAAAATAAACTCCTTTAGGAGGCTCTTCTAGAGATTTTAGGAGGGCATTTTGAGTTTGAAGATTCATAGTATGTGCTTGATCAATGACAACAATACGGCAAGATGAAAAACTTTGAAGTGAAATAAAAGATCTGATTTTTGAAATAACTTCAATTTTAATATGAAGACCTGCAGGTTCAATAAAAAGCAAAGAAGGATGTTGTTTGTTTTCAATTTGACGGCACATCTGGCACTTCTTACAGGATGGAAATGAAGGGCAAAGCAGGGCTTGAACAGTTTTAAGAGCTACCAGTTTTTTTCCAATACTGGGCGGGCCGTAAAATAAAAGAGCAGGGTTTAGAGTGTTGTTTTGAGCGGATTGAAAAAGAGTTTGGAGAATTTCTGTATGACCTTGAATAGAGTTCACTTATAACCACGTTCTTTTTTTTAACTCTTGAATAAGTTCGCGTACTAAAATTTCAGTGGATTTAACGGCATCCAATACCAGCCAAGGTCCGTACTCTTTACTTTTTGTTAGTTTATTATAATAATCTTGGACTTTTTCATGGAAGGGTAGTTTTTCCATTTCAAAACGATCCAAAGGATGAAATGAAGTGCGGTTTTCCCAACGTTTTTGAGCTTCTTCCAAAGGTAAATCCAAAAAAACCCATAAATCCGGGTTCAGTCCATCTGTGGCCCATTGATTAATTTGTAAGACTTTTTCTTCGTCTAAATTTCTGCCTCCCGATTGAAAAGCGGAGGTGCTGGCCCAAAAACGGTCGCAAAGCACCCAATGTCCTTTTTTCAAGGAGGGTCTAATCACTTGGTCCACATTTTGTCTTCTGCAGGCTTCATAGAGGAATAGTTCTGTCCACGCAGTAGGTGCATCTTCACCATTTTTCAGAAGAATTTTTCGAATTTGTTCTCCCAATGGAGTACCTCCCGGCTCCCTTGTTGTGGTGACAGGAATACTTTGAGACTTTAGCTCTTGAGAAAGACTTTGTATTAAAGTGCTTTTCCCTGAGCCGTCTAAACCTTCAAAAACTATAAACGGCATAGTATATTTTTAGACTGAAATTTTCCTATCGTAAAGAATAGAATTCTTTTTATTGCACTGTTTTATCTTTTCTCTATTAAAAGAGTGAAAATTTTCCATTAGACCAAAAAGCCTTTTCACATTGATTTTTAAAAGCCGGCAGGTACAGATTGTTTCAGTACGACTTTTATAGTATGAAGGCGGTATGTCTATTCGTGTGGGTATCAATGGTTTAGGGCGTATTGGCCGTTATTTTTTGAGATTGGCAAGAGCTTCTCAGGATGTAGATGTGCGGGCAGTCAATTCTCATGGCGGTATAGAGTCTGCGGCTCACTTAATTCAATATGATAGTGTTCATGGTCCTTTTAATGAAAAGGTGGAAACAGTTTTAGATGAGTGTTTCAAAATAGGTGAAGATAAAATTTCTTATTCCAGAAAAGATCATCCGGAGCAAATTGCATGGGATGATGTTGATTTTGTTTTGGAGTGTACAGGTCGGTTCAAAAAGAAAGAGGATCTTGCTCAACATTTTAAAAATCAGGTTAAAAAAGTGATTGTGGCGGCGCCGGCAGAGGGAGCTGATTTTACAATGGTTTATGGAGTGAATCACAAAGATTATAAGTCCTCCTATGATATTATCAGCAATGCTTCCTGCACGACCAATTGTTTGGCTCCTTTGGCTTTTATTGTCCATAAGGTTTTTGGCATTGTGAATGGCTACATGACTACAGTGCATGCTTATACGAGTGATCAAAAACTTTTAGATTCTTCTCATAAAGATTTGAGGCGCGCTCGTGCGGCGGCCCTCTCCATGATTCCCACTACCACGGGAGCTGTAAAGGCTATAGATCAAATTATTCCTGATTTGAAAGGCAAGCTTCAAGGCCTGGCTGTTCGAGTGCCTGTTTCTAATGTCAGTTTATTGGAATTAGTGGTTCAATGTCGGAAAGATATTCAATTGGATTCTCTTAATAAAGTCTTAGAAGAGTATGCTGAAGGTTCTTTGAAAAATATTTTATCTATAGAGAAAAAACCTCTAGTCAGCACTGATTTTTTAGGTTCTTCTGCAAGTGTGATTTTAGATCAGGCACTCACCCAGGTTTATGGAAAGACGGCGCAATTATTTGCTTGGTATGATAATGAGGCGGGATATTGTCATCGTTTATTGGATGTAATGAAGTATATTGGAAAATAATTTTGGAAATATTGAATTTTTATTTAAAAAAACTAAAAGAAATTTTTTCTTGTGATATGAGAGTAAACAAGCTATGTCTTTGATTTCTCATATAGAAGATTTTGATTTAAAAGATCAGCGTGTTTTTATTCGTGCAGACCTTAACGTGCCTATACAAGATGGCAAAGTAGCTGATGACTATCGTATTATGAATGCGATTCCTACTATTCGCTATGCTTTAGATCAAGGTGCTAAAGTGATACTGGCCAGTCATTTGGGGCGGCCTGAGAAACCGGATGCCAAATTATCTTTAGCTCCTGTAGCAGATGTTTTAAGTGAAATTTTGGATGTTGATGTTTTTTTTAGCCCTGAACTATTGAGTGATGTGCCTTTGGTTGTTTCTCCTTCATTAAGAAAGAATCAACTGATTTTAATGGAAAATTTAAGATTTCATCCAGGGGAAAAATTAAATGACATCAAGTTGGCTCAAGAGCTTGCAAAAAATGTGGATGTTTATGTGAATGATGCCTTTGGTGTGTGCCATCGAAAACATGCTAGTTTATCTGCGCTTCCTGAATGTATTTCAAAGAAGTGTATTGGTTATCTCGTTCAAAAAGAAATAAGGATGTTGGATCGATTGAGAAAAGGCCCGGACCGTCCTTTAACTGTTGTATTGGGGGGAGCCAAGGTGCGGGATAAATTCAATATAATTCTTAATTTAATTGATCATACAGATCAATTGGTCATTGGTGGTTCAATGGCCTATGTATTTCTTAAAGCACAGGGGCATTCTTTGGGAAAAACCAAGGTGGCTATAGACGATGTATCTCTAGCTAAGGATTTGATTGAAAGAATACGCGGTAGAAATAAAAGACTTTATCTGCCTTTGGATCATGTTATTGTTCCAGATATACACCGAACTGATTTGGTAAAAACCACAGCAGGTGTGAATGTGCTGGATTCTTGGTATGCCGTGGATATTGGCCCTAAAACACGCGAGTATTTTTCAACCATTTTTAATCGGGCAAAAACTATTTTTTGGAATGGACCTATGGGGATGTTTGAGATTCCTGCTTATGCCAAAGGCACTCAAGTTATTGCAGAGAGTATTGGAAAATGTCACGATGCTTTTCGTATTGTTGGAGGGGGAGATTCAGCTCGAGCTGTTTTTCATTTTTCTTTAGAAAAAGAATTTGATCATGTCTCTACAGGAGGCGGGGCTTCTTTAGTTTATATCCAAGGAGGTAGTTTGCCGGGCCTTCAAAGTCTCGAAAATCATAGAAAGACAGAAGCTGTGATATGATTTATGTAGCGAATTGGAAAATGAATCAAAACTTTGAAGAGGGTTTGAAATTTCTTCAATCTTTAAAAAAGCAAGTGCCTAAGGAAAAACAAAAATCTTATATTATTCTGGCTCCAGCTTTATTATTTGGGTTGCTAAGAGATGAGTTATCTGGAACAGATTTTCAATGGGGTGGACAAAATTGTTTTTATAAGAATGAAGGCCCCTATACAGGTGAAAACTCTCCTCAAGTCATGTATGAGATGGGCGCTCGTTATGTTCTTGTAGGGCATAGTGAAAGACGATTATTATTTTCTGAAACTCATGAGATGATTTTGGAAAAAACACATTTAATTATTCAGAATAAAATGACACCTATCTTATGTGTAGGAGAGAGTTTAGAACACAGGAGCCAGTTTAAAGATGTACTCAAATCCCAATTAACTGGTTTTTCAAATCTTTCCCCTTTGATGGTGGCTTATGAACCTGTTTGGGCTATTGGCTCTGGAAAAATTCCTAATAATTTACAAATCCAGGAGGCACTTTCTGTGATTAAAGAAGTGTTGCCTCAGTCTATTATTTTGTATGGAGGCAGTGTCAATCCTCAGGTCTTTCGCACTTTATTATGTAAAGAGCTAGGCGGCTTTCTTATTGGAAAGGCATCTTTAAAAGTGGACTCATTTATTCTGGATGAAGATGATGTCTAACAAAGTATAAATAAATACGTGTGTTTTCAGAAGAGATATAGGAGTGAAAGATCACAACATGATCCTTTTCTTTGAAATTTTCTTGGATGATTTCTAACAATTCCCTTCTTCCACTTTTGAAGAGTTGATTGGGCTCTTCAAATTCTGCGATGTAGTGATGTTCAATAAATTCTGTATTTAAGAATGGTTGATATGGAACGCAGTAATTTTGTATGGCTTCAGTGATTTTGACGTGTGATTTTAATATCGATAACATGGGCTTCAGCCAATCATATTTGTTTTGAAAAGGAGGGGCATCCCAGTTAATGGATTCGGATATATATTTTATAAAGGGAGGAGGCAGGTGCGTCCATGAGATAAATTGGAGATGGTCGGAAGTGTGGTGAAACTGTTGGGACTGGAATGAACTATAAAGAGTGTGCAGTTGTTGGAAGAGACGCAGTTGGTCGTAGCTTATATTTTGAGCAATTTTAAAAATGAAATCCTGTAAAAAAGAATTGAGAGGTCTTAATAGATGTTGAAATTCTTCTGTGTTTCTACAAATAGAAAATTGACTGGAAAACTTTTGAGTCATTTCAGTAATTTTAAAGAAAACACCTTCTAATTTTTGAAAGCTTTGTTTTACAGTCAGAGGTTTTTCAGAGTGATAGCTTAAAGAAGGAGAAACATTAAACACAATATCCTCTGTTTGAGCTTTTTGCGATAAGACTTCCCATGTATCAAGAGAAAATTCTTCTAAGGATTCTACTTCTTGCAGGGGTATTTCATTAAGCAGTGATTGGGTAACTCTATCTAATTGTTCGAGAGCAATAGGTGATAAGGGAATGCTTAATAGCCAAGTGAGTAGTTTTTTATAAAATAAAAATTTATTTTCTATAGAAGGTTGGCATTCTTGTAAGTGGTTTAAATAAGCAGTTACGTAGTTTTCATACAAGTTAAACTCTGACTCTAATTTCTTGTCTAAGGCCATACAATGTTCTGCTTGAGATAATTGCTGTGCGAATAAGGAAGCAGGATAGATGCATATCAGTAATAAAATTTTAAACAGAATTGGACGCATAGGTTTCCTTTTCTAAAGATCCATAAGGTTGTGTTTTTAAGGTTTCCCATTCTTTTATATATTCTTGAATTTCTTTTGTATCTGGAGTTTTCGATTCTTTAGGGTTTGGATACCCAGAGGTCATACCATCGAATCCTTTATGAAAGAAAGTATTTTCCTGTTTTTTTATAAAATGATCCGGAACCAATTCCACTTTACCACCCCCGTTAGGTAAGTCCATACTAAGTCGAGAGGTTGCCAACCCGGATAAAACTCCCCAAAGTTCTTTTTGAATCCATTTGGAGTTTTCTATAGTGGTTCGAAAGTGCCCAGTGCCTTTGGAAGGGTCACATTGAAACATATAATAAGGTCTGACTCTTATGAAGAGCAGTCTTCGGTTTAAAGCCTGCACGACAGCAGGGTGATTGTTAATGCCATTTAGGAGAACCATTTGATTGTACACACAAATACCGTTGTCACATAAGTAAAGTAAATGTTTCACACATTCTGCAGTTAGCTCTTTAGGGTGATTGAAATGAGTCATTACAAAAACAGGTTGATGTTCTTTTAATATGGCCACTAACTCTGCATCTATTCTAAAAGGGCAGACCACTGGCAAACGACTTCCTATTCGAATGATTTCGATATGAGGGATGGAGCGTAAATCTTTCAAAATATTTTTTATCCTGTTATTGGATAACGTTAAAGGATCGCCTCCGGATAAAATCACTTCACGAATACCATGGTTATTTCTAATGTATTGGAGAGTTTTTTTATAGTCTTGAGAGGAAACTGTATGATTTCCTTGAGCTGTAAAATATTTTCTTGTGCAGTAACGGCAATAAATACCACAAAAATCTGTAACTAAAAATAAGACTCGATCCGGATAGCGATGAACAATTCTAGGGGTAGGACTGTGTTTTTTTTCTCCAAGGGGGTCTTCCTGATAAAAACCTGAGGGGTCTAACTCTTTTAAATGAGGTAGAGCGATCTGTCGCAGGGCTGAATATTTTTTACAAAGTTGTACATAGTAGGGGGTGGTTTTCATTGCGAAAGTATTTTTTAAGCTGTGTATAGCTTTTGTTTCTTCTTCTGAAAGTTTTAGAGTTTTTTCAAAATCCTTGGAAGTTTTTAGTGAATTTTGCATTTGCCACTTCCAATGAGTCCATTTTTCTATGGGGATATCAGGAGGAGATGGAATGGATTCAAAATGAAACATCAAGATACTTCCTATTCCGTGAAATGAAGTGTTGTAGAAATTGAAGTGTATTATTCCACTTTGGTTCATATCTGTTTCTTATATCGTTTGAAGTAAAATCGTTCCAATGGACATTGGATTCTTGCAAGATGCGAAGAGGGATACTTTGTTTAAAAGAGGATGCAAAAGGGGCAGTGTATGAGGAAAATTCATAAAGGATATCAATATCAGATAGAGTCTGTTGAAGTGTGTTATTGGGGTTTTCTTCAGTTGTAAATGGTACAGGAGCTGTATAGGAGATCCATATATGTTCTCGGAATACTTGAGGGAAACATTTCCTGTATTCGAAGTATAAGTTTTGCATCCAAGTATATTTTCTAGCTAAGTTCATTGTATGGGTAAAACTTTCTTTTTGTTCTACTGTCATACTATTTAATATGAAGTCCGGTATTTGATTTACATTCATATTGTAAGTGGTTAAATCAAGTATAGGATGACTGTTCTGTAAATTTTGTCCATCTTGATTATTTACTAAATCGATCCATTCCATAATATTGGTGTATATGAAATCCATATCTGCATGGCTACTTATAAAATCAGCCAATGTATTTTCATAAACTTTTGAGGCCGCGGAAAATGTTCTAGCCATTTCATTATCAGGCCGTGTGCATACAAAGATGGCTGGAAACTCAATGTGGACAGTTTCTGTCCAGACTTGTTCTTGTTTAGAATTTTCTTCAGGTGTTGAGTCAATGTTTATAGTTGTTATATTTTGCTCAGTATTTTCTGGTATGTCAGATGAATTCTCCAAGTTTATATCTTTTATTGGTAATGAAAGGCCCAAATAAGGATTTAAAAACATGGGAAATTTCGATTGTGGTTGTAATTTTTTTATTTGTTCTTCCAGCGTGGAAAGCTCACTGTCAGATGGAATGGACCTGCTTAAAATAGCTTGTGTTTGATTCATATGAGTGAAGAAGGGTGTTTTGATTAAAGATAAATCTGGGTCTTGAAGTATTGGATGCGCATCAGGCTTAATATTTTTAACATCATTTGAGCTTTCCACTAGCAATGACATTAGATACTCAATACGTTCCAAATTTTCTTGTCGATAATTTCCATAGAACCTATCAATAAGAGTTTGCCTCTCCATGGGATTTGCTTTAGATGTTTGAGTTGTATTTGTAGAAGTTTCAAGCAAAGAAGTTTTAAGCGTACTAAAGCACAAAAGACCTTGTTCTATGTCCATTGAGTAGATTTTTTCCATTTGTTCTACAATGTGGGAAGGTTCTTTGTTGTCAAAAGTTAAATCACAATTTGTGCTGAAGGCATTCCATTGTGTAAAAGTAAGAACCCATAAAATAAACAAACGCTTCATTATGGGATAAACTTATAAGGTTTTAGAGAGGAAAAGTCTATTCTAACTCAGTGAGTTAGTTATATTAAGTTTGAAAATCTATGTGATAAGTAAGGTCATGTCTTTTTCTACAATATCCATCTTGTCTGCTTTGTTATTCACTCAAATAGTTTTTGCTCAAGAAGATCGTCCGTGGTCAGCCAGTTGGACGTCTTTAACTCTTCGTTCTTTACCTGTGTATTATGATCATCAAAATTGGAGAGATTTTAAAGTTCAACATCAAGTTGGCTTGGCTTATCATTCTTCAAAATCTCAAAAAGGTTTTCAAGCAGTTCAGATGCGATTGGCTTACAGCCATCCTTTAAAACCTGTTCCGGATCCGGATTTATTTGGTTTTCAGGATTTGGAAACCATTCTGGTTTACTCTTTTAATCCATCTATTCAGGTGTTTGCCAGCAGTCTTTTACCTTTATCAAAGGCTTCTATTAAAAAACCTTTGGTGGTGGCGGGGTCTATTGGTGTTTCTTATCTTCTTTCACTTACTAAAGAAGTACAAAAAACCTTGGATCTGGGATTGTTTTTGAAACATTTTATATCTTTAAATGCCCACCAAAATGTACTGAGAAGTTTTTTGGAAAGCTATATTCATAATGATTTGATTGCTTTGAATCATGAGATCCATTTACAGGGGCCTTCTTATGCTGGTTTTACTTTGGAACCATCCATAGGGTTTCAAAATTTTTATACTTACTCTGATAAATTTTATAATACATGGAGCGCAGAAGTGCGCCTGCTTTATTCCCTGGAATATTTACAGCTGTTCGCTTCTTACATTAGAAAATGGAGTTATTATGATAAGATAGTGCTAAGAACACAGCATGTTTATCCTTACCGTTTTTTAGTTGGAATAACTTTAAAATGGGAATGACGCAGTAAAACTTGGGTTACAGTTAAAAAACTGTTAAATGGAGGGATTTTAGGCGGAAAATTGGTGTTGAGGTCTGCTTATTTAAGTGTTGGTCTTATCTTGTTATGCACATCCTGTGTGGATATGTTGCCGGATCAGTTCTCGCCTAATGATATCAAACAAGATCAAATTTTTTCTATTGATCAAATTACAAAAGAAAAATGTTATATCAAAACGTTTGAACCTGTAGAGTCAGGCAGTCTTGTCAGCCAGGCGCAGAACATAGTTTTAGAAAGCAATCAGTCAGACTCTGTTGTTTTTAATTCTAAATCTTCTTTAACTCCTCCGGTTATCAACAATTTACCTGTTGTAAAATACGAGGTGAGAGGCAGTCCATTTTGCAAGACCTTATTGAGTCAAAAAGAAATACGTTTAGTGGCTCTTCCTCACTCTTCTTATGAAGTGTATTTTCAGATAACAGGAACCCATTTGAGAGTGTTAATGTCAGGGGCTTTGCATGAATTACCTTATCAAAGGCTTTCCCAAGCTATTCCTCTCAGCAACGAGCAATATGCTATTCCTGTAGGGGGGTACCCGCTCCAACAGGGTCAGATTCGAAATAAAATGAATGTAGATAATCAGGAGACTCATATTTTGGATTTTTTCCCTAATGAAGAGCCTATGCAGATCGTTCAAAGCCATGCAGGTATTCCTCAAAAAATTCGTAAAGAAGCAAATGAAATTTATATTCCTGAATTAAATTCTGGTTTCTCCTCTTTTAATTATCAGGACAAGCCGGATGTTTTGCCTAAGACATATTTTGAAGGTGTTTGGTACTCTGGGGTGAGTATTGTTTCCACAAAAATTTTAAGTCGCAACAGTCTAATTGGATCTGGATTTGTGTTATCCGGAGACAGCTATTCCAATTATACACCGGGGCAAAAAGTTTCTTTTAAATTTGAATCAGGACAACTGACAGCCATCAATGAGCATTACAGAAAACAAGGAGATGATTTGGATCATCCGGCGGAAGCGGAGGTGTTGTCTATCCCTGTGAAACATTTTGATTATAGGAATACTTTGGAAACTTTATCTGCGGATGAGGACTTAGAAGAGCCTTTAAGCAATAACTTATCTTGGGAAGATAAAAGGTATGTGTCCTTGAATTTTTCTCAAGTGGATGATTTTCATAAAAAAAGAGTTCGTGCTGTAGCCCACAAGTATGCAGATGATTCATTAGAGGAAGCAGAGATGTTAACTGCAAATCCTTTTGTGACTGTTAAAGAAGTTCGTTTTGCTCCTGATTATTTTGATTTCATTATTGATGATGGCGCTGTGGAATATCGATTTTCTTTTTTTAAAGAAGATCCATCTAAAAAATCTACATATCAGCCTAAAACAATTGCAAGGGCAGATCCAAGATTTGAGTTTTTTAGACTTCAATACAATAAGATTTTTCCGGATCCATTAAGATCTTTTCGAGTGGATTATGAAGATCAAATTCGTTTGCTTAGGCCACATCCAAATGACAAGAGGCGTGTGCCTATATATTTTTCCAATTTTACTTCTCATGATGATCTCATTAGAAGTATTGGACGGGAAGCGGTTTCTTTATGGAATCAAGCTTTATCTATGGCAGGTCTCTCATGGCGACTTTATCTGGATGAAACAAAAGACGTCAATATTGGAGACAATCGTTATCATATTCTCAATATGCCTAGTGAAAGAAATAGGCGGTATGCTGGTGTGGCCCAGTTTTATGCGGATCCTGAAACGGGAGAGTTAATTGCTACAACTTCTAATGTCATTATTCCAGATATTAAGGAGTCGTTGGAAGATGTAGTGATTGGCTATGCTTATGAAAAATATAACTTACTCAATCCACTC
This sequence comes from Bdellovibrionales bacterium, assembly GCA_965197855.1. GTDB lineage: Bacteria > Bdellovibrionota > Bdellovibrionia > Bdellovibrionales > UBA1609 > JAPPLG01. Next base: position 532,407 of record OZ240230.1, on the reverse strand, counting down.
AGACGCACTTCTGTATCCTATCCTGTTTCGATAGGAAAATCTTTTATTTTTCAACCAAAAGAGAAGACTGCTTTATCTTATTCTGTGGAAAATTTATATTACCTGTTATTTACAAATCGTATCAATCAATTATCCAAGACACCCTTTCCAAAGGCTCCTCGTTCGTTCAATGAAGTTCATCCTTATTTGAACCAAATGGCACAATCACAAAATATGTTTAATCAGCCGATTTCACAAATTTTTTCAAATAATTTTACAGCTCTTACTCCAGAATTAAAGGACTGGCTGAGGAATTTTAAAATTGCTTATGCTTTAAAGCAAGGGCGATTTATGGAGGATGATAACTTTGAGCAGATCCAAAGTAATATTAAAAACTGGGGTTTGGAAAACAGACGTGAGTATGCCCCACATGACTCCAATTTAACTCGTATTCTAGATCAGGTTTGTCATGATATTGACAGTCCTATTGTAAACAGAGGGGGGTTTGAAGTATCTGTGAAGAATTGTGTTCAGAAGATTTACCCTATTTATGCTTTGGGAGTTACTGTGCATGAATTGGGTCACTCTTTATTTTCTCTTCGACATAATTTTGCGGCCAGTACGGATTATCGGTTTCTCAGGGATAGAAGCATTCAAAATTACAAGATAAAACATTTAGCTCCTTATCTGACTTATACAAACAAAGAGGGTAAGACAGCTCGTGTGGATTCATGGTTTCGAAATGATGAATCTTCTTCAGTAATGGATTATATTAAATTTTCGGATGGAGAGCAGTGGGCTCCAGGGGCTTATGATATTGCAGCCATACATTATTTATTTGATGGAAATCAGAAAAGAGAAGAAGAACTTAATGTGAAAGAAGTAATTGGTTTTTTACGTCCAAAGAATAGAAAAAAAATTAATAGAGGCCTCTTTAAAAGATGCTCTGATTGGGATGTAGGTAGTTCCGCTTATTGTTTAACACATGATCTAGGATCTACACCTCATGAAATTGCTTTAAATGAAATAAAAAGCTTATTCTATATAATGGATCAGTATTTTTATAATCAGGATCGTTTTATATCGAATAGCGCATTTTATTCATCTATTTTTAGAAAAATTTGGAACTTAATGGTGATCTATCAGGATTGGAGAAAACACTTAGATGATTATTCCAGATATCATTTTAATACAACCATTGAACACCTAAATGAAACTCAAAGCAGTCAATTATTTTCTAAGTTTATGATTAATAAGAAAAAAACTACAGAGGAAAAAGAACTTTTGAGTTTTTATCAGGCGAGAAATCTTATTTATCACACTTTAACCTATCTGGCTTTTTTGCCCAATCGCTATTGTGTTTTACAAAAAAATTGGTCTTCTTACAAAAAGAAAAAGTGGAAACCTGATTCTTCTTATATTTTACTGGAGTTATCAAAGGTTATTTCTACAGAAGAGTCTTTAAATGGAGAGCAACAAATTTATCCTATTTTGTCTTGTTTGGCAGAGGCGCATAAAAATGAAAATGAAAATAAGCCTAAGCTACCTAAACCTCATCCTGCAGTAGCTAGATATATAGAGAGACATTATCCAGATTATTCCCTTAAAAGAGAAATTGGACATTTTCTTTATTCAAGTCCACTGCCTAAAGATGCTCCCTATAAAGAAGCAAATGGACGTGCTTACAGAGGCACTAATTTAATCAGATATGTGGCTTTTGCGGCCTTAACTCTTACGGGGCCGATGTTTCCTGTTCCATTAGCAAACAGAGCTTTCGCTTTATCTATGATGAATGAAAGAGATATTCAAAAAGGTTTGGAGCGTTTGTTATTAGCTCGTATGACTCAAGGAGCATTCTATCCTGTGTCTGAATTTTTTAAGTCCTTTGATGATTCTGAATTAAAACATCTCAGTCCGGAAAGATCTGCAGAAAATCTTTTTAGATTTCCTTCCATCGAGAATGGAAAACCTGATCTTGTGTTTAGAGATGAATTTATACAACTTCAACAACTCACATCTAATTATGAAAAATGGCCTCAGTCCAGAACAGACTATTATCCATATGGGAGAAAGTTTTACCAGAATTTTTCAGAGGAAAAATATTTACTACATGTATTTAGTAATCTGTATTCTATAGCTTATATGATATCAGGAGGTCTTTCCAATGACTCCATGAGTGAGAGGAGAACAGAGGTGTCCTCAGATATTCATGTGGAACATTCGAGAACCTCTAATTTATTGATAGATAAGGCCTTGAAGTATAGTACATATCGAAAGTACCCGCATTTATCAGCTCTTTATTATTTTGAATTAGGTGATTTTTTAATATTGCCGAATCCCAATGTTTCTTCGGATAGTTTTGGAAATCGAATATTAAGTGAAATGGCTAAAAATTCAGCTCGAATGTTATGGACTGGACCCTATAAAAAATCATTTGAAGGAGAAAATCTATATACGAATGATGCAGGTAAGACTTTGAAGGGGGGCTTTGGTTATCATCTTTACAATTATCTGAGTAGTTTGTTGAGTCAGTTTCAAAACACTCGTTTAGGTAGATTTTATTTTATGTATGCTTACTCATTGGCTTTGAGTTTATTGGATGGGTATGAAAAAGCCATAACATTTGTCGGAACATCTTCTCAAGAATTTCATACACAGGCGATCACTTCCAGCCGTCTTTTGGAACAAAGTGTGTTGTCTTTATTTGGTTTTTCTTATTGTAATAGCCCACAGCTTTTCGAGGAATTCCAAAGAAATATTGAACACAATACAAGTATGCAGAGTGAAACACTTAGAACCAGAGAGGAATTTGAGCAAAATCTTTTTGATAGTTGTGCTCCGAATCCTGCGAAAACAGGGAAGATGCATAGATTGTTTATACAGGAAGGTCAATTGTTAAATCGTTTCAGATCTTTTGGTTTGAATAACTTTGTTTTAGGATCTCCTTATATTGAAGTGCCTTCTTTTTTTCACATCGTTTGGGAGGGTAGACTTAATGTAACAGCAGAGAATTTTCAAAATAGAATGTTGCTCAGAGATGTGAGGAATATTGAAAATCATTTAGCCACGAAGAACGGCATAGAAGGTATTCACACGGCAATAAAAATGCTGTTTCAAGCAACTTTTCCAGCGTTTCTTGAAGATGGTCGTTCAGTCAGGCAGTGGGTTCAGTTCAATCGACAAATATTGATAGATATTATTCCGAAACTTATGTTGATGTACTCTGAAGATCGACGCTTTGTTGGAGAATTTATGCTTTTGATGTCTGTGATGCATAGGTTTTGTTCTGATGGACAGATATCTGGTCGACAATGCCGTCTTGTTATTGAGAAATTCGTTGGGCATTACTTTAGAGGCTCTGATTACGGGTCTGATCCTCAATTGGAGCTCTTATTTAATATGCTTTTGGCTGGAAATGTAGAGATAAATGGTTTTTCTAATGAAGAAATTCCCTGGTTGGCTTTGTTTACAGATGCTCCTCGGGATTATAAAGATCGTAATGTAACTTCTCTAGCTTTGAATATAGAGACAATATCGGATTATCTCTTTTATGAAAAAGGTTGGGATACTATGCATGCTGATTTAGAGGAACTGACAGCTCAAAGGGATTTATTATTTACTGTTTTACCTTTAGGTAATTTACGGCTTTTAGATTCTTCTAATTTTGCTTTATCAGGTAGGATTGATTTATCTGAGGAAAATGAGTAGTCTTTGTCTCACCAGAAGCTGAAGGTCATGTTTATCACATTGTCTTGGGCAGTTTATGAAGGAAACGGATTGAAAATATCAGCAGGAGTTTATTTTAAATGAGAGAGATTCTATTTTTTAGAAAAATCAGGAAAAAATACTTGCTGTTTAAATTATTCTCATTTACCCTTAACAGGTAAATAAAAATATGAGAGGTATTTGCTCTTTTTATGGTCTGCTCAATTAGAAAGTTCATTGATACTATCTATCCATTCAATTCTTTTTTAGTCAATAATATGATTTTCATAACAGCTTAAATGTCTATTTCTGTTCGTCTTACTGATTCCTCAGTAAAAGAATTTAATAAACAGCCCAGTGTTTTAGAGTTAGCTCAAAGTATTAGTTCTGATTTAGCAGAGAAAACTTTAGGGGCTTTCATCAATTCTCAGGAAGAAATTTTTGATTTAAGAACAATTTTAAAAGATCAGGATCAAGTGGACATTATTACCACTTCTTCTCCAGCTTCCTTGGAAGTGATTCGTCATTCTGCCGCTCATGTTTTAGCTCAGGCTGTGCAGGAGCTCAGACCTAAAACTAAAGTGACTATAGGCCCTGTGATTGAAAATGGATTTTACTATGACTTTGATGTTTCCAGTCCTTTTACAGATGAGGACATGCTTGCTATTGAAAATAAAATGAAAGAAATTTTATCCCATAAATTATCTATTATTAAAGAAGTTTGGCCGGCTGAAAAAGCGATTCAGACATTTCAAAAAATGGGAGAGTCCTATAAAGTAGAAATTATTGAAGAGCTGGGAGAGCCTTCTGTCAGTGTTTATAAACAGGGGGATTGGTTTGATTTATGTCGGGGGCCTCATTGTCAGCACTTGGGACAGATTGGGGTTGTGAAAATATTAAGTCATTCTGCCTGTTACTGGAGAGCCGATGAAAATAATAAAGCTCTTCAACGGATCTACGGCACGGCTTTTCATACACAAAAGGAGTTGGATGATTACTTGAAACTGATGGAGCAGGTGAAAAAAAGAGATCATCGGAAAATTGGAAAAGAAATGAATCTTTTTTATTTCAATGAGGGAGCTTCAGGTCAGCCGTTTTTCAAAACATCCGGAACTATTATTTACAGACAACTGCAGGACTTTTTAAGAGAAAAATACACAGAGTATGGTTACGAAGAGATTATTTCACCACAAATCTATTCAAAAGATGTGTTTGTACGCTCTGGACATTTTAATTTTTATCAAGGTAATATGTACTCCATTCAGGATGAGAACAATGCTTTTTTAAAGCCGATGAATTGTCCCGGGCATTGTTTGCTTTATAAAAGCAGTAAGTGGTCTTATAAAAATTTGCCTTGGAGAGTGGCGGATTTTGGAAGGCTTCACCGCAGGGAGCGAAGCGGTGTCCTTCATGGAGTCACAAGAGTTTTAGGTTTTTGTCAGGATGATGCTCATATTTTTTGTTCCATGTCTCAACTAAAAGATGAGATTGAAAAATTTATTCAAATGCTTAAAAGTATTTATGCTTCATTGGGTTTGGAAAATTATCGAATCGATTTATGCACTCGTCCTGCTCAGCGTATGGGTGAGGATCAGATATGGGATAGGGCTGAAACATCTCTCTCTTCTGCTTTGGAAAATATGAAAATTCCTTTTCATGTGAGTCAAGGTAATGGGGTATTTTATGGGCCAAAAATAGACATTACATTTGAGGATTCTTTAAAGAGAAAATGGCAATTGGGCACTTTACAGTGTGATTTTAATTTACCTAAAGTTTTTAATCTTTCTTTTTCTACAAAAGACAATAAGATCGAACAACCTGTGTTGCTTCATCGGGCTATTTTAGGATCTATGGAAAGATTTATAGGCGTTTATACAGAACATCTGGCTGGTTGGTTTCCCACCTGGCTGGCTCCTATTCAGATAATTTTAATGAATGTTTCTCAGGATCAGGAAGAATATATAAATTCTCTTTATGAAAAACTTTGTTCTGTAAAAAATTTAAGAATGCAGAAAGATATAAGTTCAGAAAGTTTATCTTATAAAATCAGGCAAGCGAGAAATCTACGTATTCCTTATATGGTGATTGTGGGCAAAAAGGAAATGGAATTGAATCAAATTAGCGTGCGGTCTGGAGCTGGACCTACAGTTCAAATAGATACTAATGGGTTTTTATCAAAAATAGAAAACGAAATTACTGAAAGGAAGGTGGGTTATTCGTCGTTCTAAGAAGAGATTTAAAGGTGTCGTAAAAAAAGAAGAGAAGTTTAAGATCAATGACAGTATTGAGGCTTTGGAAGTGCGTGTGATTGGACATGACGGCAAAATGTTAGGTGTTATGAGTACGTCTCATGGCATTGAGTTGGCGCACCAGGTAGGTATGGATTTGGTGGAGATTGCTCCGAAGGCTCATCCGTCGACTTGTAAAATTATGGATTATGGTAAATGGAAGTTTGATGTTAAGAAAAAAGAAAAATCAGCCCGTAAAAAGCAATCTAAAGTTGTTATTAAGGAAATTCAGGTGCGTCCGCGTACAGACACTTTTGATTTAGGGATTAAGATTAGAAAAGCCAGGGAGTTTTTATTGAGCGGATATAAAGTGAAGCTTCACTTAAGGTTTTCAGGGCGTGAACTGGCTCATAAGGATTTGGGTTTGGATGTAATTGATCGTGTAGCTGAAAAGTTGAAGGATTTATCTTTGGAGGATGTTGAAAAATCTAAAATGGAGAGACGTTCTGTGTTTGCTTTATTTTCTCCGGATCCTGTGAAGTTGAAGGAGTATTTTAAACAGAATCCCCCTAAGCCAAAAGAAAAGGAGCCTGAAAAACAAGCTCCTCCTGAAGAACCTGAAAAAAAATAATTTTAAAGATAAAGCCCTTGATTTAACCCCTTTTTTAAGACATATTGCAGACTCCTCTTTCGCAGAGGATCTTTTTATTAAAGGGGAATTTCAGTGAAATTAAAAACACATTCTGGGGCTAAGAAAAGATTTCGGGCAAAACCCGGAGGTGCCATTAAAAGAAAAAAGAAAAATTTAAGGCACTTGCTGATTAATAAATCTTCCAAAAGAAAACGTCATCTAGGTATTTTGACATATGTGTCTAAAGCGAATAAAAGAACTGTTGAAGAGTTGCTGGCGCTTCGTTAAATTTAAAGGGGAAATAAAGTGAGAGTCAAAAGAGGGTTTAAGGCCCGCAGATATCGAAAAAAAATACTTAAGAGAGCTAAGGGTTTTCGTGGATCTAATAGCCGTTTATATACAGAGGCTATTGAGAAAACGGATCGAGCTTTGGCTTATCAATATCGGGATCGAAGAACATTTAAGAATGAAATCAAACAACTATGGAACCATCAAATTTCAGTGGCTTCTAAAAATTTAGGTTTTAGCTATTCAAAATTTATGGGTGCTTTAAGAAAATCAGAGGTTCAATTGAATCGTCCTCAATTGGCTTACTTAATTAAAAATAATCCTTCAGCTTTTAAAGCTCTTGTTGAAAAACTTCCATTAAATAAACATTGAATTATTCACAAAGAAAACAAGATCATATTACTTTAGCTCTAAAAGATAAAAATGTGCAGGGCGAAAACGGACTTTCAAAAATTCGTTTGATTCATGAAGCTTTGCCAGAAGTAAATTGGGATGATATTCACCTTTCCACTTCAATTTTAGGAAAAAAAGTTTCCACTCCTTTTTTCGTCAGTTCTATGACAGGAGGTTTTCCTGAAGCTTCCAAGATTAACTCTATAATAGCTCAAGTCTGTGCTCGCCGAGGATGGATCATGGGTGTAGGGTCGCAAAGGAAAGGATTGGAAAATCCTAAAGCTTTAGAAGAGTGGCTGGAGATTAAAAACAAATTTCCGGAAGTTCTTCTCTTAGGCAATTTAGGTATTTCTCAATTAATTCATACTCCATTGGAAAAAGTGGAAACTTTAGTTCAATCTTTAGGAGCTGTCGCTATGGTGATTCATACAAATGCTTTGCAGGAATGTCTTCAGCCGGAGGGCACTCCTCAATTTAAGGGAGGCATCAAAGCTCTTCAGGAGTTATCTGCAAATTTATCTGTTCCTGTTTTATTGAAAGAGACGGGTTGCGGCTTTTCATATAAAACTTTGAAAAATCTTTGTGGATTGGGTTTAAAAGCTGTGGATATCAGTGGTTATGGTGGAACGCATTGGGGTCGCATTGAGGGAGATCGCATTTCTTCAGAAGATATTCGAAAACAAGCCTCTCATACTTATGCAAATTGGGGCAATTCTACGATAGACTCTTTACTAGCGGCAGGTCAGTTGGAAAATAAAGATTTTGAGATTTGGGCTTCTGGAGGCTTAAAAACAGGTTTAGATGCCGCAAAATGCCTGGCTTTAGGTGCTGTGGCTGTAGGTTTTGCTCATGTTATTTTGAAAAAAGCTCAATTAGGAGAAAAAGAATTGGAAGATCAAATGTTTTTGTTGGAGCATGAATTAAAAATTGCTTTACTATGTACAGGAAGCCAAGATGTTTCTCAATTGAATCAGTGGGAGTATGTTAAATGACCATGGATACATTGCAAGAAACTTTGAAGGGTACTACGCTGGATTCTTCCAGTGATAATTTAGATATACAACAGACAGACTCTGACTTAGCTCAGGAAAAAATCAAAATGTTTTCCGGTTTTTCCAAGTTAACCAGAAATCAAAGATATAACAGACTGGTGCAAATGGGAGCTCTCAGTAAAGAGGATGTTCGTTACCTAAGAAGTGGAGCAATTAAAAAACTCGATCTGGCGGATAATCTGATTGAAAATGTAGTAGGTTATTTCCAAATGCCTTTGGGAGTGGCTACAAATTTTATTATTGATGGACAGCCTATATTAATTCCTATGGCTGTGGAAGAAACATCTATTATTGCGGCGGCTAGTAAAACAGCTCGCTTTGTATCGGAGCATGGGTCTATTCAAACTTTTTCTCAGGATAGGCAGTCTATCGGGCAAATTCAAATTCACTCTGTGAAAGATTTTTTGAAATTAGAGCAGGTTCTTCGGCAAAATGAAAAAGAGTGGATAAGTGATGTAAACAAACAAGTGATTCCCTCTATGGTGGAGCGTGGTGGTGGAGTTCAAAGTTTAAAACTAAGAAAAATTGAATATGAAAATCAAATCATGGCGGTGATTCATGTTTTAGTGAACACTTGTGATGCAATGGGAGCGAATATTATCAATCAGGTTTGCGAGTATTTAAGAAATCCTATTGAGCAGGTCAGTGGTGAGGATGTTTCCATTTGTATTTTATCTAATTTATCCGATCATTGTTTAGCTTCTGCTCAAGTTGTTTTAAAAAATTTGGATTTGAATTTAATGAAAAAAATTGAAAATGCATCTAAATTTGCTGAAGCGGATCCCTACCGGGCAGCGACTTCTAACAAAGGTGTAATGAACGGTATTAGTTCAGTGTTGATTGCTACAGGCAATGATTTTAGAGCTGTGGAGTCTGCTGTTCATGCTTATTCAGCTCGCACAGGGGCTTATCGTTCTATTACTCGTTGGAGAATAAAAAATCAGGCTCTGCATGGGTTCATTGAAGCTCCTATGATGGTGGGTGTTGTAGGAGGTATGACTCGTATTCATCCGACAGCTAAAATATGTATGAAAATGATGGGAGTAACTTCTGCCTCTCATTTAGCTCGAATGTGTTCAGCTGTGGGTCTCGTTCAAAACTTAGGAGCGATCCGAGCTTTAACAACAGTGGGCATTATCGAAGGGCATATGAAATTGCATATTAAAAATTTGACTTGGGATGCTGGAGCTAAAGGTTGGGAGTTTTCTGTGATACAGAAACATTTGGAAAATTTACTTAAATTTAGAAAGAGAATTACTTTAACTCATGCCAAGCAAGCTTTGAAACTTATTCGTGATCGAATTAAACAGGTTGATGACTTTAAAACTTTAAATAAACAAAAATGGGCCAAGGATCTTCTGCAAGAATTAATCAAGAAGCAATAAAATTGCCTTCTTGTATTTCATTTCCAAGCAAAACTTTTTTAATAGGAGAGTATGCTGTGATGGGAGGAGCTCCTGCTCTTTTGGTCAACACTCAGCCTCGTTTTCAATTTCATATTCAGCATCCAGTTAAAAACAATTCGCATCCTTTTCATAAGAACAGTCCAGCAGGGCTTTTTATTAAGGAAAATAAAGAAATTTTTTCATCTGTTTCGATCCAATACTCTCAAGCTTATGGACATGGATTTGGCTTATCAGGAGCGGAATTTAATTGTGTTTATTTGCTGGAGACCTTGTTGAGGGGGGATTCTATTGTGGATATTCATTGTTTTGACATTTTAGAAAAATACTTGTCTTTTTTAAATGTAAATTACAAAGAGCGTATCCCTAGTGGTGCGGATGTAGTGTCTCAATGGTTGGGTGAGGTTTGTTTATTTTGCCCTCCGACTATAGCTGAGTCTTTTTCTTGGCCCTTTAAAGATTTGAGTTTTTCTCTTATTCGAACTGGAGAAAGCTTGCAGACATGGAAACATTTGGAAAATTTAAAGCAAAAAGATTTTTCTCAATTGCAGGAAATTGCTATTACTACATTAGAGGCTGTTCGATCTTCTTCTGAGTCTTTATTTATTCAGTCTATTCATGATTATAAGACTGCATTGGAAGAGGAGGGGTTGACGCATCCATTAACAAAAAACATTCTTCAGGAATTAAATTCTCATTCAGAAGTTTTAGCGGCCAAAGGTTGTGGGGCTATGGGAGCTGAGGTGATTTCTGTATTTTTTAAAAAAAGTCTGAAAAATTTGGATTTTTTAAACAATTATGATTGTATCTCTGGTCTGCAAAGTTTAGATCAAGGAGTATTGATAAGTGATGAATAAGGATATTTTTTCTAGCCGTAATTGCGGCAAATGGATTTTAATGGGGGAGCACATTTTAGTGCGAGGGGGGCATGCTTTGTCCTTTCCATTAAAAGAATTGTGTTTGGATATTCAATACAAACCGAATCAGCCTTTGTCTTTTCTTTTTGAAGGAGAGTTTTCAGATTCCGAGAAAAATAAACATTTTGAATCTGCTGTGGAAAAAGCTTTTAAGAGTATTGGTAAAAAACCAGAGGGGAATTTTTATTTATCTTCAAAAATTCCTTTGGGTTATGGTTTGGGCAGTTCAGCGGCTTTTTGTTTATCGCTGGCTGATATTTTTTTTCAACTGGGTTATATTCAGGATGTTGTGGATTTTGCTTGGCAGTTGGAGCATGATTTTCATGGGAAGAGTTCTGGCTCGGATATTCAGACTATTTATCATAAGAAGCCTTTGATATTTAAATCATCTAAAAACTTTGAATTTTTTCAACCTGAGTGGCGTCCTTATATTTATTTGTACAATACGGGTATTTCTTCTTCAACAAGGCAGTGTGTGGAAAAAGTTTCTAACTGGTTTGATCAATTTCCAGAAAAATCAGAAACAATTTATAAGCAAATGGAACAATCTGTGGATCGAAGTATAGAGGCGTTAATGGATTCCTCTGAGGGTTTAAATCTTTTAACTCAGGCGATGACTGAGGCTTGTGATTGTTTTGAGAAGTGGGGTTTGTTGGAACCTTTGCGTCCATCTATTAAGAAGTTAAAAAGTTTAGGAGCTTTGGCGGTAAAGCCAACAGGTGCTGGTGCTGGCGGATATTTAATTAGTTTATGGAAAAAGTCATTAGATGCTTCTCTTATAGACAAAAACTTCCTTCCCACCTCCCTTTAAAAAAAATGTTTATTCTTTTTTGTGAAGCCACTTTGCACTTCGGCCTATCCCTTGAGACTGAATTTCTCCTTGATCTCTTAACTGCCTTAAAACATGGCGGATCATATCCCTGCTGATACTAGGGCAGTCTCTGTTAATATCTGAAATGGAAAAAGGTCCAATTTGTTTTCGAATAGAGAATTTAATTTGTTCTGTTTTAGAACCTTTCCCACTATCAGTTTCTTTAATATGGGTGACTCTTTCCTCAAATTCTTTATAAGCTTTAATAATAACTCCCCAAAAATACTCCATCCAAGGGAAAGGGTTATGTTGAGAGGTGTGCCAGCCTTGGGAGCTTTTTTGAAGAGTGCTGTAATATCCTTCCTGAGATTCTTCAAAGATTCGTTCTAAACTTATGTACCTACCTACTTCATAACCATGCTGGTATAGAATTAAAAGAGTCAGTAGTCTTGAAATACGTCCGTTTCCGTCTTTAAAAGGATGGATAGCAAGAAAGTCCAGAATGAGAAGAGGAAAAAGAATCAGGGGATCTGTATTATGGTTATTTGAAAAATCTTTGTAATTTTGGCAAAGGTTTTCTACAGCTTGGGGAGTCTGAATGGCAGAAACAGGATTGAAACGTTCACGCACAATATTTCCCGAAGAATCTCTTTCAACAATTTTATTATCTGCTGTTTTAAAAATTCCTCCATCTTCAGGTAAATGACGATAAATAATCGTGTGCAGTTGTTTTATAATGTTCACTGACACTTCCATATGTTTGTAAGATTCATGAATTAAATTAAGTGCGTCTCTGTAGCCTGCGATTTCCTTTTCAGATCGATTTTGTGGGGCTGTAGATTGGTTGATGAGTCCTGTGATTCTCTGGTAAGGTGCTGTGATTTGCTCCAAACGATTAGAGGATTCAACAGATTCAATAATGGAATGTTGTTTAAGAATTTTCAGAGCTTCTTTTGATTTTTTTCTAAAAAGATCTTGTTTTCCACAGTATTCCCCCAGTTTTCTTAGATCAGCTATATGAGTGCTGGTGAAGTTCAGTGAGTTAATAAATTGTGGGTTTAAAGATTTCATAATAGGGGTAATATACTCTATAAATAGGGTAATATCAATGTATATTTTACCCTATTTAATTCTCGTTATTACCCCATTTAAAGGGGAATTTAGTCTTTTTTGTGTATATTAGTTGGATTCTCAATTTCGAAGGGATAGCATGTATTTGTTTGAGAGGATGATGTATATTCTGGGAGTGACTGGGGTAACGTCGTTATTCTGATGAAAGAATCCTTTTGTGTGTACAGAATGTGAGTATAGCTATGCGAATTTTTCTTATTTGTGTTCTTGGACTATTATTTGGAGCTTGTTCTGGCGACGATAGAACAGATAAAACTTCCGGCAATAATGGCACAGATAAAACCTCTAATAATCCGTTTCAACATATATGCAATTCAATGGATAATAACTTTCAACCTTGCGTTGATATACAAGGTGAAAACGAAGAAGAACTGGTAAAAAAAATAGATACTTGTGATCATGATGCTTTTCGAGTTTTCATAAAAATCAACGTTGATGAGAATACTTTTACAACCGAAGCAGAGAAACAAATTGCTGAGTTAAAATATCAAAATGTGTTGTTACGCCATGAGGTATGTGTTGCATCTATACCTTCGTACGAAGCTCAAATACCTAAGAGTGAATTTAGGAAGAGATGTATAAGTAGATTTATCAGCAATATACAATCCAACTTTTGCTCGGAATAATTCAATAGAAATCATAGGCTTTGCTGAGCTGGGTCCATTTTTTTTCGTCAGTGGATAACTTCTTCTCCAAATCTTCAGGGGTAGCATCTGGATTTTCAATCCACTCCCTTAAAAAAGAATCCCCGGATAAAATATCAATAGGCCATTTCTCATGCTCATACTCATAAGGCGGAGGTAATAACCAATTAAAATCAGGATGAACCTTTTTCACAGACTTTAAAAATAAACTAACCAATCGATAAGGACGAAATAGGGTGGGATCTTTAATATGAATTTGAATTGCTGAACATATACGATCTTTAAATTTATCAAAGACAGGTTTAAAAGAACAAACTCTTAACACACAGCCTTTTATCCAATCTTCTTGAAGAGCAGTCATTGTTTTTATAATTTCTTCAGATTTCATATTCGGAAAACCAAAAACTTTTAATGGGAATGTTGTTCCGCGTCCCTCGGAAATATTTGTGCCCTCCAGTAAAACCGTTCCACTGTAACACTGAGCGCATTCAATATCCGTCATATTTGGACTAGGCATAATCCAAGTGCGATCCGAAGGCCATCCTTGATTTATTTTGTAATCCTTCATCTTTATAACTTGAAGTGTAAGATTTAATTTTTCCATTTTCACATACATTTGAGAGAGTTCTCCCAATGTCAGACCATAGCTCATTGGTATATTCCAAACTCCTACAATACTTTGAAAAGAACTTTGTAATATAGAGCCCTCAATAGTGCGTCCCACAGGATTAGGTCGATCTAAAATCCATACTTCTTTATTGTGTTCAGCACAAGATTTCAGGGCATAAAGCACTGTCGCTACAAATGTGTAAACACGACATCCCACATCTTGAAGATCTATGAGCAGTACATCAAATTTTTCCAACTGAGAAGGCGTCATTTTTCTGGTTTCATTTTTATAAAGACTAAACACAGGAATATTTTGTAAAACAGTGTCAGAACTTGGAATCATATTTGCTTGTTCCACACTGTCCCAACCGTGTTGAGGGCTAAATAAACAAACAAAATTAAGATTGGTGCTTTGCCTTAATATTTTAAAAGAATGATTTAGATGAGATGAAACAGATGCACAGTTTCCAAGGTAAGCAAGTTTTTTATTTTCTAATGCTTTCCATAAATTTTTATTTTGTATGAAAAAGTCAAAACCAGTTTGCATAATTTATCTCTTACTTTTTTATAACTCTTTTTATCACATACTTAACACAATCAATATAACTTTTTTCTATGTGTGACAGAACCATGCAATATAGTTTTTCCCTCTTGTGACAGAACCACGCGGTATTTTTTAACATTCAGTTTAATAAATAATGCCTGCTTTCAAAAAATAATAGTTCTTTACAAAAAAAGTAAAAGTGTTCATGGTCACTTTAGTTTTTTAAATGGATGTGAAAAATACCGGCGGCTCTTATTTGTAAATCAGGATGGTAATAGGAGAACAGACAAGGATGTCTTAAGCCGGGCCAGTTAAACTTCTTTCACAATTTGATGGATCACTGGAATTTTTGTAGTCAGATAGAATTTTCTCAACTTTAGAAGTATCTAGGTCAGATCTCATTTCTTTTAATTTTGAGAGGTGATCAAAAACATCTCTTCCCAAGTTATCTGTCAATGTAAGATCAGCATTGTTATCTGCTAAAGTTTGTAAAGCTAGGAAATTATTTTGTCTTACAGCTTTCATAGCAAGTGTGAGTCCATCATTATCCTGAGTATTTATATCAGCTTTAGCATCGAGTAACTTTTGAATAATTTGAACTATTACCGCCTCTGTTTTTTTATGAGATAGAAAGGGTATGTCTACAACTCTATTTAAAGCAGTATTACCATTTTCATCTCTTATTTTTACAGAAGCGTCTGCTTCAAGTAATATATCAACTATCTCTACCCAACCGAGATACACTGCTAAATGTAGAGGGTAAAAGTGAAAATTATTGGATGGTTTTTGATTTGGATTAGCTCTAGTTTTTAAAAAACTTTGAACTATATTCACATTACCTTTTCTAATGGCTGATAGAAAAGATGAAAGTCCTTCAGCATTCAAAATATCAAATCTAGCTTTAGCATTGAGTAATAAATCAACCAATTTTTCATACTCTTTATTCACAGTGATATGTAAAAAAGTATTTTTTTCTATAGGAGAGTGAGCTATTGTATTCAAATTAGCTTTTTCTTCAATGAAGATTTGAGCAATTTCTAACATCTTATCTTCGCTCACATCCGGAAGAACAAAAAGTAAAGCCAGAGGTGAAATTCTATATTGTTCTCCTGTATTTGTATTGTCCATATTAGCTCCAACTCGACGTAAAATTTGTATCATTCTTGCATCTAATTCCATGACGGCCATATGAACAGGTGATGGGTGCTCTTCACTGGAGTCATTAAGAGGAGAACCTCCATGAGCCAATGCTTCTACAAAAGAGTAGAGTTTGAGGTGTATAGCAATCTGAATAGCGAGATTTTTATTTTTATCTTGAATTTTTAAATTGGCTTTTTCTCTAATTAAATATTGAAGCATTGGAAGATTTTTATTTGTAACAGCATAAAATACTGATGTTTGTTTATTTGCATCTTGAGCGTCTATATTAGCTTTATAAGATCTGAGCAGTTTGGCATATTCCAGAAAACCTTCTTGAACAGCAACTATAAAAGCAGTTTTATGTTCCTTATTGTAAGTATCGATTTTGACATAATCTGATTCAAATCTTTTTGTCATACTCTCTACAATTCTTTCTGTAAGAGTATGGTCTCCTTGGTGAGCTAGTGCTTGGTGTTCCAGAATCACTTGAGCTGTTATCAGATCATTGTTGTAAGCTGTGTGAATTAAAGCAGTATTTCCATCTTTATCTGCATCATTTACATGAGCTTTATTGTCTAGCAATTTTTTAACTGTTCTATGCCATTTCTTTTTAGCCGCAATAATCAAGGGTGTGAGGCTGTCATTGTTTTGTTCATTGATTTTAGCTCCATCATCGATCCACTCTTGCACTTGTTTAGCAGAAGGCTCTACTTCCATGTTTTCCATTTCTAATAGAGGGTTTATATCCCCCCAAGACAAACAAGCCCATGATAATGCAATGAAGATTAAGTATTTCATATATACGAACACCTTTTTGTGTAGAAGTAGTATTAAACTTTATTTTGAATGAGTGTTACGTTGTACTTGAATTTATTCAAAAAATCAAAGAAAAGAAAGGGGGTGTAATTTTTACAAATGGTTGAAATCAAAAATGTATTTGTATGGGGTTTTATCAATATTCCTTTTTAAGGAAATTTAATTTATGGATGTTTCTCTAAATTCTCTTTGCCGCTCTCTTTCTCCTTCCTACAAGGTTCAGGATGATTCCAGGGATGTTAAAAAAGGAGATTTATTTATTGCTGTTAAAGGTGTGAGTCGAGATGGGCATATTTTTATTCCAGAGGCTATTAAAAATGGAGCAAAAATCCTTGTGGTTGAAAATGAAACAAATATTCCGTCTTCTTTTTCAGGTGCTGTCTATAAAGTGGATTCTACAAAAAAAGTGCGCCCTCAATTATTAAGCCAATATTACAATTCACCTTCTGAAAAGATGTTTTGTATTGGTATTACAGGTACCAATGGAAAAACAACCACAACTTATATGATAGAAAAAATTTTATCAGAGGAAGGCTGGAACACAGGAATTATAGGCACTATTGATCATCACTTAAATGGAAAAACCTGGCCTACTCATTTAACAACACCTAGTTCTGTGGAACTTTATGAGAGACTTCATAGTTTTCTCCAATTGGATGCCCAAGCTGTAGTGATGGAGGTTTCAAGTATTGGGTTGGATCAACATCGAATTGATGGTATGCATTTTAATGTCGCTGTTTTTACTAATTTTACTCAGGATCATTTGGATTATCACAAAGATATGGACTCTTACTTTAAAGCCAAGACAAAATTGTTTGAAATTGTAAAAAAGTCTGGCAGTGACTGTGTGGCTGTTTTGAATACAGATGATGAATATATTTACAATTATTCGAAAAAAATACCTTGCTCTTTTGTCTCGTATGGAAAAAGCGGAGAAAATTTTAGTTATGAAATTCTTCATGAAGATTTGGACGGAATAAAATGCAATATATCTTACAATGGAAACAAAGTACCTCTGCAGTTGCCCTTGATAGGATCTCATAATGTATCGAATGCTGTGGCCGCAGTAGCCTCTACTGTGACAGCCGGTTTCTCTTTTGAAAGATCTATAAAACACTTGGAGTCTTTTAAAGGAGTTTCAGGGCGCTTGGAGAGAATAGGCTCTTCCTATGTGTTTGTGGATTATGCACACACGTCTCATGCTTTGGAAAATACATTGCAGTCCTTAAGAAGAGCTCGAAAAGAAAATCAAAAAATTATCCTTGTGTTTGGCTGTGGAGGAGGAAGAGATAAAGGAAAAAGAAAAGAAATGGGCCGTATGGCGGATGCTTATGCAGATCATCTAGTCATTACTTCGGATAACCCTAGAGATGAAGATCCGGACAAAATTGTTCAGGATGTTTTAAAAGGTATTTCGAAAATGGATTCCCATGTGTCTGTCTATTTAGATCGAAAAAAGGCTATTCAAAAAGGTTTGGAAATAGCTCAAGACCAGGATATTGTTTTGATTGCCGGTAAAGGACATGAAAACAAACAAATCATCGGGTCGAAAGAAATAGAATTTAGTGATGTTCAAGTATGTAAAAATATTCTAGGTTTATCCTAATGAAATGGCATATTGATGAATTACTGACAACTGTTAAAGGTTCTTTAATTTGTAAAAAACAGGAAAACTTCCAGTCTGTTCATTTTGATACTCGAAATATTATTCAAGAAGGAGCTTGCTTTTTTGCTCTCAAAGGTCAAAGAGACGGTCATCATTACTTAAAAGATGCTTTTGAGCAAAAAGCTTCTGTTCTTGTTGTGGAAGATATTTCATTATTAGATAATTTGAAAGATCAAGTAACTATTATTCAGGTTGTTGATACTTCAAAAGCTTTTTTGGACTTTGCAAAATTTTGGAAAGCCAAGCAAAAATTTCAAACAGTTGCTATTACAGGTTCTGTAGGAAAAACTTCAGCAAAACATTTTTGCTCTATTTTATTAAAAGACCAGGTTCGTGTGTCTCCTAAAAGTTATAATAATAAATTAGGAGTATCTTTAAGTTTTTTACAAATGGATACTTATCCAAAAACTCTCATTCAGGAAGTGGGAACCAACCATCCTGGAGAAATTAATGAACTTTGTCAGATTGTTGAACCTAAAATTTCTGTTTGCACCGAAGTGGCTTGGTCTCATGTAGAGGGTTTGGGAGATATTCAAAAAATTGCTCAAGAAAAAGAGGCTGTGTATAGCTACGCAGATATTGGTTTATTTAATATGGACAATGAGTGGACGAAGAAAATGTATAAAAATTTTCAAGGATCTAAAACAATTACTTTTTCAAAAGTTGATCCAAAATGTGATATTTACTTAAAAATTCAAAAAGTATCTCCTGGGTTTATAGATATAACAGGACATATTTTGGGTGAAAGCGGGCAAGCTCGTATTCACGTTGCTGGAGGGCATTACCTAGCAAGCATTATGACTGCAATAGCTGTGTCTGTCTCTTTAGATAAAAGCTCTAAAGAAATATGGGAAGCTCTTCCTTTGTTGACGGTTTCTGAGAGAGGTTCTCAGTGGATTGAAATGAGTAATAAAATTAAAATTTTTCTCGATAGTTATAATGCCAATCCTTGTAGTATGGGGGCTTTTTTAGAATATATTTCTATTTTTGACAAAGAATGTGTTTTACTCATTGGAGATATGCTGGAATTGGGTTATAAATCTTCTTTTTTTCATCAGGAATTGGGTCAAAAGGTGGGAAGCCTTTCTTTTAAGAATATATTTTTTATTGGGGGTTTTCGAACAGATTTTGAAGCCGGTTTGAAAAAATCTTCCTTTAAAGGACGATATTATTTGTTTAAGGAATATAGTCAGGATTGTTGTAAAAAAATTATGTCTGTCTTAAATGAAAATAACTTTTTAGCAGTTAAAGCTTCCAGGGGTTTGAAATTGGAGCGTGTTGTGGATGATTTAAAACTTGAGGTGATTTGTTGATTTATCAATGGCTGTTTGAACTCTCTGATATTTTTTCTGTGTTTAATGTGTTTCGCTATATTACATTTCGAAGTGTTTTGTCATTTTTTACAGCTTTTTTTATTTGTTGGATTTTGGGTCCTTATTTTATCAGAAGGATGGCAAGAGGATTATTTTCTGAAAAAATCAATGAAGATGTGCCTAAGTCACATTTGAAAAAAACAGGAACACCTACTATGGGAGGGGGATTGATTCTCCTCTGCTTGTTTATTGTTTTGCTCTTTTGGATTGATCTTAGAGAACCTTTAGTATGGGCTGTCTTAGGAATCACTTTTGGTTTTGCTCTTATTGGATTTTGGGATGATTGGCTTAAAATACGTCATAATCAAATGAGAGGTTTATCGGGAAAAGTACGTTTAATTTTGGAGTTTTTGTTGTCAGGCGTGATTTTGTTTGTGCTTTGTTATTTTGATCAAATCAGCACTCAGCTTCATATGCCTTTCTTTAAAGATTTAGCCTTTGATTTATCCTGGGGATATGTGATTTTTGGCAGTTTTATTATTGTTGGAATGGCAAATGCTGTCAATTTAACAGATGGATTAGATGGTTTAGCTATTTTTCCGGTAATGGTGTCTGCTGCAACTTTAGGTGTCTTCAGTTATTTGGCAGGGCACTTTGATTTATCCTCTTATTTGGGTATTCCTTTTATATCTGGTGCCGGGGAGCTAATGCCTCTGGCTATGGCGGTGTCAGCGGCCAGTTTGGGTTTTTTGTGGTATAATACCTATCCGGCTCAAATCTTTATGGGGGATGTGGGAAGTCTTAGTATGGGAGGTTTTTTGGGCGTTGTGGCTGTATTGACGAAAAATGAACTGCTTGTGCCTATATTGGGAGGGGTATTTGTGATTGAAGCTTTATCTGTGATTTCTCAGGTTTTTTCTTTTCAATTAACAGGAAAAAGAATATTTTCAATGGCTCCTTTGCATCATCATTTTGAGTTGAAAGGTATGAGTGAATCTAAAATCATTGTACGTTTTTGGATTGTCTCTTTATTGCTTGCTGTTTTAAGTTTGGCAACATTGAAATTGAGGTAATTTTATTATGGTGAAAATTAATTCAGTTTTGGATTTAAAAGATAAAAAAATATTAGTTGTTGGTTTAGGGCGAACAGGAGTTTCTTTGATAAAATTCCTTTGTAAGCATGGAGCTCAGGTTACAGCCAGCGATCATAAATCGGAAGCCGAATTATCTGACTACTTAAAAAAGATTAAAGACTTAGGCGTGACATTACAATTGGAAGGGCACCCGCCTGCCACTTTTTTAAGTCAGGATATTATTATTGTCAGTCCTGGAGTGCCCATAAATATTAAGCTGTTTGATCATATCAAATCCAAAGGTATTTTAGTCACGGGTGAATTTGAGTTTTGTTCTACTTTTGTCAAAGAGCCTATGATTGTCATTACAGGCACGAATGGAAAAACCACAGTGGCGCAATTGACTTATCAGTTTTTGACCAACTCTGGAGTGAAAACCTGGATAGGCGGCAATTACGGACAGCCTTTAAGTGAATATCTCTATCTGGAGGAGCCTGCGGATGTGTTGGTTGTGGAAGCTTCTAGTTATATGTTGGAACATATTAAACGTATGGTTCCAAATTGTATTGTATTTACCAATTTTGCTGAAAGCCACTTGGACCGGCATAAAACTTTAAACACTTATTTATCTACGAAGAGAAAAATTTTCTTAAACACTTATTTGAAGACCACCAGTATTTTAAATGCCGATGATCGAACGGTGTTGGAAGTGGCCCATGATCCTTTGGTGCAAAGAGGAAATATTTTATATTTTTCCAGAAAAAAAACTTTAGAGCCTCAAATTATGAAAATAGGTGGAGCTGTGATGATAGGAGATAAAATTCATGTTCGAACAGGTCCTGAAATTGAATATTACTCTATGGAAAATGTAAAGGTTGTTGGGGATCATACGTATGAAAATATTATGGCGGCTATTTTGGCAAGCCGTGAATATGGAGCTAAGTGGGATTCCATTCAGGAAACTCTTATGACTTATAGAAGCCAGTCTCATCGTATGGAATATGTTCGTAAGGTGGGAGGAGTGACTTTTTATAATGATTCCAAAGCCACCAATGTGCACGCAGTGATGAGGGCTATTGATTCTTTTGAAGAGAGTTTGATTTTAATTATGGGAGGCAAAGACGGCCACCTCAATTTTGAACCTTTAAAAGAGCGCATTCAAAGAAAGGTAAAAAATTTAATTTTAGTTGGAGAAAGTAAAGAAAAGATCAACCGTCATATTGGAAATTATAGTGAAACTTTTTTGATTGGAACTTTTGAAGAAGCGGTGTTAATTGCTTATCAAAAATCACGTATTGGAGATACAGTGATTTTATCTCCGGGTTGTTCCAGTTTTGACAGCTTTAATTCCTATCAGGAAAGAGGAGAGCTCTTTAAAGAACTGGTGAATCAATTTAAATAGTTCTATGCAGAAATCTGATTTAATTTATGAAGGCAAGTGTAAGAAGATTTTTAGAATCAAAGGTGACGCTGATAAAGTTTGGATGGAGTTTAAGGACAATCTGACAGCATATAATAATCAGAAAAAATCTTCTTTTGAGGGTAAAGGCCAGCTCAATAGAGATACTAGCTCTCTTGTTTTTCAATATTTAAGTGTGCCGAATCACTGGGTGAAAGATCAGGGAGAAAATGGAATGATCACCCAGTCTTTATCTATGATTCCTTTGGAAGTTGTGGTTCGAAACCGCTTGGCGGGATCCACTGCCAAAAAATTTCAGAAAAAAGATGGTTCTCCACTACCTTTTCCACTTTTTGAACTTTATTATAAAGATGAATCTTTAGGAGATCCTTTTATCTCCAGTGAACAGGTTGTGGCATTTGAACTCTCTTCTGTGGAAGAAATAGCAGAGATTAAAGTTTTAGCCTTAAAAGTAAATCAGGAGCTTTGTTCTCTTTTTTCCAAAGCCAGTTTAGATCTTATTGATTTTAAATTGGAATTTGGAAAAAACTCCAAAGGGGAATTGTTATTAGGGGATGAGATATCTGCGGACAGTTGTCGTATATGGACTCCAGAGGGAAAAAGGCTGGACAAGGATCGTTTTCGCCTGGATTTAGGAAATGTCAAAGAAGGATATCAGGGAATTTACAAAAACCTCACTCAAACCATTTCTTAAAAATATCATCAATTTAGAGTTGAGCGTGATTTTCAGGGAGCTCTAAAATCCAATTTGGAAAATCAATCTTGTGGTCAGGAGCATCCAGTAATTTATACATAATAAAATTTCTAATAATCAAACGTACATAAGTACGCGTTTCTTGGTATGGAATATCCTGGATAAACTCAATGGGATCATGCATGGGAAATTTCTTAACCCAATTTAACACAGGTGTACGTCCAGCATTATAAATAGCTGTATTTAAAATAAAATATCCTCCGTGTTTGCTAAATAAGTCTTGCAGGTGAGCTGTGCCGATCAATATATTTGTTTTTGGATCATAGAGATCATACCTACGTCGGTAAGTAATACCTTGTTTTTTAGCGACTTGTTTAGCTACAG
The DNA here is from genome assembly GCA_965197855.1 of Bdellovibrionales bacterium. GTDB lineage: Bacteria > Bdellovibrionota > Bdellovibrionia > Bdellovibrionales > UBA1609 > JAPPLG01. The sequence goes on along the minus strand of OZ240230.1, from coordinate 509,566 downwards.
AAGGCAAGACTTGCATCAGACCCACAGCACGAGCAGGGCTGAGTGCGCGTGGATTAAAGGCCGATTCCTGGCGCATAATGGAGTAAATGATTTCAGGAGCGGTATCGAATAAGGTATTGGCTTTTCTTACTTCTTCATCATAAATGGTGGGAAATAATATGTGGGCATATTTTTTAATAAAAATACTCTTTTCTTCTGCAGGAAGGCTTCCAATAAATTGGAAAAAAGGCAGGTAAAAACCAGCTTTGGTAGAGCTCTTAAATAAATAAAATAATTCTTTAGGATCTTTAGGAGGAGATTTTTCATATTCTGCAATTTTATACTTCATAAATTTTAGAACTAATGCATTTTCACCTGCTAAAATAAGATCATCCACCAATTTATAAGGAGGATTTCTTTGTGAATGATCTTTCACTAAACTTAAAGCAAGTGGCTTTTCAATTTTTGAGTGAGTCACTAGACCGTGAAAACTAAAAGGAGCTTTTTCAGCAAGCATATGATACAAAGAAAGAGACTCGTCTTTTTCTCCAAGCTCTTCAAGCAGTTGAGCTTTCCAAAAAACATATTGGGTGGAAAATTCAGAGGTATTGCTTTCCAGTTCAGTGAGCAATTCTAAAGCTTCTTTCCATTGTTTAAGTTTTTTTAAATTCCAAACAAGACTCCATGTCAGTTTTTCGTACCATTCTCCTGATTTCACACTCACAGCCGCTTTGCCTTTCCTAAAAGTTGACACAGCTTTTTTATGCTCAGCCATGTCTTCATAAATCTTGCCTTTAAACCAATAAATTTGATCCAAAGGCGCTCTCTTCTTTTTTTCATTTGTTGTTAAAATAAGAAGAGCTTTAGAAAATTGATCTTCATTCCAATAATCTCGAGCCAAATTTATTTGATCTTTGAAATAGTTTTGAGTGGCTTTTTTATTTTTATATATATGTTTTTTTTGAAAAACGTTGTATTGTCGAACTGCACTTAAATATCTTTTTTTATTTTTCGTTCTTTTATAAAGCCATCTTAATTGCCGAAAGCTTTCTTGCTTATCTTCAATAGAAGAGGTTTTGTTGTTAAGGGCTTTTCTATAATAGTAAATAGAATTTTTATATAAGTTTCTTTTTTTGTAATCACGGGCTATGGCTAAATAATCTGAGGATTGCTTATCTCTGCTGGGGGAAATAGTATAAAGTTCTTGACGTAACTTTTGGGTGTCTGGCCAGTTATTTTTTTTAGCCACTTGGATTGCGTGAATCATATACCTGACTTTTTCATCATAATGAGGTGTCAGCTGGCTGATGGCTTGTGAGGATGTAATAAATCCTGCAATGTCTTCCTTTTTGGAGGTGCGATGAAAGGAGGCTTCTAAAGCGGGTCTTTTAAGCCAGTCTGGAAATTGATCCCAATGAAAGCTGGAATCCTCCCAATCTGGACAAAGTTTATAAGCTTGAATACGAGCAACATCTTTTAGGCGGAATTGTTTTTTGTTAGCAAGAGTTTTAAGAGCTTGGCAGTCTTTCTTTGTTATAGCTGTTTTATAGTCAAACACCCATTGGGTGTGTAAGTTATCTGTTCCAAATATAAAACCGCAGGAAAAAGGAGAAAGAAATAAACTTAATTGAATAATCCTGCAGAGGATATAAGTTTGCTTATTTTTGGCAACATCCTTGAGCCTAAACATATCCATATCAATAACGTGTAAACCTTTCTAATCGTTGAATTCTTAAATGGAGAGGAGGGTGAGTTGAAAATAGAGTTTGTATAAAACTTTGTTTGTGTTTTTGATGGGAGATTTTAAAAGTATTGTAGCTGGCTGTTTGATTGGAAACAGAAGGGATTCGAAGAGAGCCTAATTTTTGTAAGGCTTTAATTATTTTTCCTTTTCCGGAAAGGCGGGCGGCTCCATGATCTGCACGGTATTCTCTCCAGCGTGAAAATACATTAACGACTAAAATAGAGCCTAAAATATTTAGAACAACTTGGAAAAGCATAAAAATCGTATATTCAAGGAAGAAACTTCGTCTCTCCATTCTGGAGGTTACAACTTGAGTGGCCAATCGAGCTAAAATCAGCACCATTGTATTTACCATACCTTGTATGAGAGCCATTGTGACCATATCACCATTAGCAATATGAGATATTTCGTGAGCGATGACTCCTTCCACTTCATCATCATCCATACTTTTCAAAAGACCTGATGAGACAGCTACTAAAGATTTTCTTTTGCTGGGGCCTGTTGCAAAGGCATTCACTTCAGGGCTGTTATAAATACCTACTTGGGGTACTTTTGGCAGTCCTGCTTTTTGTGATAAATTAGACACCATTTCATAAACTTTTTGTTCTTCCCCGGATAGAGGAGGCTGGAAAATACGCACTCCAAAAGCTTTCTTGGCGAAGAAAATGGATAAATAAAGAGAGAGGAAGGATCCCCCCATTCCTATAACAGAATAGAAGACGGCATAAAATAGAACAGGATAATCATTGATAGAAATACCCAAGTAGGAAAATACGATAGAAACAACAATCATAGCTGTTGTAACAATCAGTATATTCAAAATAATTAGAATAAATATTCTTTTACCTAAAGTAAAAAACCCTGTCATTTCTATAACCTCGGTGTACGGTTTGTATGCTATCATATTTTTATATTTGAATACAAATCCCTTTAAAGCTTATTTTTTAAATGTCATAAATCCATAAAAAATCAAGGGGGAATGCCTTAAAATTAAGCTTTAAATAGGCTTTGAATCATATTCCCTTTAATGTATACTTCCAATGGGTGCTTGACGTATAGGATATGGCTTCACATATTGTTTATCTAGGTAAAATTTAAATCGAGATATATTATGAAAAGTATGAAACATCAGTCTTATAAAGTTTTAATGGTTTGGGGTGCTTTTATCCTGCTGGGAGTTCTCTTTTTAAGAGTTTATGAGATGAATAAAAACCTTCAGATCAAAGACTTTAATTATCCTAAATTTTTACAGGCTTTAGAGGCTAAACATATTGAAACAGATAGTGTGGTTTTTAATCTGACTCAAAAGAAAATTAGTGGAAAACTAAATGAAGAAGGGCAAAAGCTCTATTCTGGAGAGGTTTTTGATATTGAAGGCAATGTGGATGACAAAGGTTTTGAATTGGTGCGTGAATTTGGAATCACTCCTTCCTATTCCAATACGGATCGTTCTTTTTGGGCTTCTTTATTTTTAAATTGGCTTCCTTTAATTATTTTTGCCGGCTTATTTATTTTCTTTATTCGTCAACTTCAGGTGGGCGGAGGAAAAGCTTTGGCTTTTGGAAAAAGCCGTGCTCGTCTTCAGATGGATAAGGGAAAAACCACATTTAAAGATGTGGCGGGTGTGGAAGAAGCTAAAGAGGAATTGAAAGAGATTGTAGAGTTTTTAAAACATCCGAAAAAATTTACTCGCTTGGGAGGAAGAATTCCTAAAGGGGTTTTACTGATCGGCCTGCCTGGGACAGGAAAAACCTTATTAGCTAAAGCAGTGGCTGGTGAAGCCAGTGTTCCTTTCTTTACTATTTCCGGTTCTGACTTTGTTGAGATGTTTGTAGGTGTAGGAGCATCTCGAGTGAGAGATCTTTTTATACAAGGCAGAAAGCAGGCTCCATGTTTAATTTTTATTGATGAAATTGATGCTGTCGGCAGACATAGAGGGGCTGGGCTTGGCGGCGGCCACGATGAAAGAGAGCAAACTCTCAATCAACTATTAGTTGAGATGGATGGTTTTGAAAGTAAGGAAGGTATTATCTTAATGGCGGCTACAAATCGTCCGGATGTTTTGGACCCTGCTTTATTAAGACCTGGACGTTTTGATCGAAGAGTAGTGGTCAATGCTCCGGATCTTAAGGGAAGAGAAAAGATTTTAGAAGTACACACTAAAAAAGTTCCCATTGCTGAAGATGTTAAATTGAAAGTGATTGCAAGGGGAACACCTGGTTTTTCCGGAGCTGATTTAGCGAACCTTGTTAATGAATCTTGTTTAAGAGCGGCAAGGCAAAACAAAAAACAAGTTTTTATGGAGCATTTGGAGTACGCTAAAGACAAAGTAATGATGGGTGCGGAACGAAGGTCCATGATTATTAGTGATAAAGACAAAAAAATTATTGCTTACCATGAAGCAGGTCACACGATTGTGGGTAGAACTCTGGAAGGAATGGACCCTATTCACAAAGTAACTATCATTCCGAGAGGGATGGCTTTAGGTCTCACTCAAACACTTCCTGAAGATGAGGCTTTGAATTTGTCAAAAAGTAAAGCCACTAATACTTTGGCTTTCTTACTAGGAGGGCGTTCTGCGGAAGAGTTAATATTTAAGGATTACACGACAGGAGCAGGTAATGATATTGAGCGGGCGACAGAACTGGCGCGTCGAATGGTTTGTGAATGGGGTATGAGTGAGAAGCTGGGAGTAGTTTCTTTAGAGAGGAGAGGGGGTCCCGTTTTTGTAGGTATGCAGTCTCAGCAGGGAGGAAAAGAATATTCAGAATCTAAGGCAACAGAGATTGATTTGGAAGTGGATCGTTTACTAAAGGAAGCTCATAAAATTGCCTTTGATATTTTGAGTAAAAAAGAACAAGTGCTTCATGCTATGTCTCAGGCTTTATTGGAGTATGAGACTATAAATGGAGAAGAAGTGGAACTTTTAATGAAGGGCATGAGTTTAGAAGATTTGAAAAAACATAAAACGAAGTCTTCAACAAAAGAAACAGCAGAAAAAGAATCTGCTGGCAGTAAAAAGAAATCCACTTCAATGCCAGATCCGGTGATGGCTTAAAATTTTTGTAGAACTTTCTTAAGTTCAAAACTTTTCTAGTGTCTTGTATAGACAGTATAAAGTTCAACTTCCAGAATATCCATGGCCATTTGAGAAAATTGAAAAGCATACTCTTTAAGATAGTCTTGTCTAATATAGGTGGGTGAACTTCTAATATCAGTTGGTAAAAACTTATGTGTCACAACATTAATACTGTCAGATCTACTGACTTCAAAGGGAAATGTTTTCCAAAATAATCTTGCATCATATCCTGATGGAAAAAGATCTGGTTCATGTGAGATAAGAAAATACATTAGTTCTGCCATTTTTCTGTCTTCTATGTTCAGAGTTTCCATTACTTGCATTAAAGGTGCGCTTAGTTTTTTTAAATCGTTTCCTATAGCACTCTTCTCTGGTGTGCTATAACCGATATCATGATGCCATAAATCATGTGCCCACAAGTCTGCATTTGCACGTATCGTACCTCTTTTTGTTGAAGGTGTAGTTAAGATATCATATGGATGAAGTGATTCATCGATCACTTTTTGAACAGATTGTTGGTGTTATTCATTTATTTCCTTCTAGAATTATTATTCCCCAAATACATCCAGTAGGAGTTAAGGGTATCAATCGCTCTCTTTCTAATGGAATTTTTCCTGCCATATTGGTAAACAATACACGAAGATATGATTCAGAAAATATGACTCCAGTCAGATCTTTTACTCATGATATAGAACACGCTCTTTTAAGTTTACAGGACATTCAAAGATTTACAGGGGATTCTATGACTCTTAGTCAATTTTACAATGCATTGGAAAATAGAGATCTACCTATAGAAAAACAAGAAAATAATGAAACCATATATTTTACAATAGGGCATGAAGTGGAGGTTTTTCCTATACCTGTAAAGAAGGAGGAAATAGAGATTGCTTTCAGTTTTTACTTAGACGGTTTTTATAAAAAAGACGATCTGGAGGATTTGCTTCCTTCTTATGTAAAATCGAAAGAACAAGTGCGTCCTTATCTTTTGGAGAGCATAGAATTTTTTGTCGATACTTCAGATGAGATTCGTAGCAAATTTGAAAGAAGTTTGCACTAGAAACAATATTATAATCAAATACTCTGTCATTCCTTTACTTTCGTCATTCCTGTAGTCTCTTGGCTCAGCAGTTTTCGATTGGCACCTCAACCACTTCGCTCCTGCGAAAACAGGGATCCAGTCATGCGGGGGCTAAACTATGTATATGCAAGGTGGATTCTTGCTTTAGAACAATGTCGCTTACAACGTCAGAGTTGTTTTTCATTTTTTTTTCATGTATGGTGATTATGAGGTTGATAAAAAATGAGAAAATTATTTGGCACAGATGGTATTCGGGGAAAAGCAAATCATTTCCCCATTTTGCCTGAAATTATTTTAAAAGTCGGGCAGGCTTTGGGTTTTATCCTCACTCAAAAATCCACAAAAAATAAAAAGCAAATGGTGTTGATTGGAAAAGATACCCGTCTTTCCGGATATATGTTGGAGCAGGCTTTGGCAAGCGGCCTTAACTCTATGGGAGTTTGGGTTCAGCTGACAGGCCCTTTGCCTACTCCTGGTATTGGATTTTTAGCTCAAAATATGCGTGCAGATGCAGGGGTGATTATTTCTGCTTCACATAATTTATATCATGATAATGGAATTAAAATTTTTGGAGCTGATGGTTTTAAAATTTCTGATGAAATGCAAAAACAAATTGAAGAATTTGTTTGGTCGGATTCTATTCAGCCGGTAAGTGAAGTGGGTCGCACCCGTCGTATTGATGATGCTTCTGGCCGATACATTGTATATGTTAAAAGAACTTTCCCACCTCAGTTATCGCTGGATGGATTGAAGTTGGTTTTGGATTGTGCGAATGGAGCGGCTTATCGTGTAGCTCCTGCCATCTTTGAAGAATTGGGTGCTGAAGTTATTGTGATTGGCAATGAACCTAATGGTTACAATATTAATAAGGATTGCGGTGCGACAGTTCCAAAAAATATTCAAAAAGCTGTATTGGAGCATCAGGCCCATGCAGGTATTAGTTTGGACGGAGATGGAGATAGAATAGTGATGGTGGATGAAAAGGGATCTATTTTAAATGGAGATCATATTTTGGGTTTATCGGCTTTGTATTTGAAAAAAACACGATCCATTAAGAAAGTTGTTTCCACTCATATGGCCAATACGGGTTTGGAGAGACTTCTTAATAAAAACGGAATTGAATTAGTTCGAGTGGATGTAGGGGATCGAAATGTTATGAAGCATATGTTGTCTGAAAAAATTATTTTAGGAGGAGAGCCTTCAGGTCATATTATCTTTTCTGAACACAGTTGTACAGGGGATGCCTGCATTGCCGCTTTAAATGTATTGGCTGTTATGATTTCAGAAAGTAAAAAACTGAGTGAATTGATAGAAGAAATTGAAGACGTGCCTCAGATTGTGGATCAGGTGCCTATTAAAAAGAAAGTGCCGATTGAAGAGTTGCCCGGTTATTTCAGTTTAGCTGAGCGTGTGAATGAGAAATTAGAAGATAAGGGGCGCTTTCATATTCGTTTTTCCGGCACAGAGCCTTTGGCTCGTGTGATGGTTGAGGGGGAGGACGAAAAAACTATTCATGCTTGTGCTCAGGAAATTTCTCACTTTTTACAAAGTCATTTAAATTAAAGATGCTATCTATAGAAAAAGAACACGATGTCAGTCAAAAAAAAGATTTTATAAAATTAGTTTCAGACTTTACTACTCGTTTGGGTCCTAAAGAAGTGGTTTTGATGGAAGGCCCTTTGGGTATTGGCAAAAGTGAGTGGGTCAGGTGTTGTTTGAAAGCTTTGGGCTATGAGAAGGAAGTGTCTTCTCCTTCTTTTGCTATTCATCATGTGTATCATGTAAAAGACAGAGTGATTGACCATATTGATCTTTATCGTATTCAAAAAGAGGGTGAATTAGAATCTATAGATTTTTTTGATTTATTTTTAAGGGATAGAGGCTTGATTTTTATTGAGTGGGCCGATCGCCTCTCAAAAGAGGCTCTTCCCAAAGACTGGAATTACACTTACCTCAAATTCCTTTGGAGCGGTTCCCACCGCATTGTCTATATTCACTCTGGACATTCTTGATGTATTTGAGTATTTATATTTTTTAACATTTTAGCATTCATTGTAAAACCATTTTTCTCATGTATACAGCTCAACGTATCCCATAGTTCTTTTTCTAGGGGATGGAGCAAAACAGCTTTTCTTAATTTCTTTAGAGCTTCTTGTTTTTCATGACAAGGAATGATCCTATTTGTAGGCACACCTTCACATTCTGGGAATTTTGTTTTAACATCTTCATATTCTTGTAAATTAAAATCAAATTGATATGTGCTATCTAATTGAATTTTATTTTTAAAGCATTCCTGTTTGTTGCATTTTTGTCTTTTACACAGTTCTACATCAGTATTTGTTTCACACTGTTTAAAGCACTGTTGTTCATTATTTTCACATTCTTCTTTTAGACGCATACCAACTCGACCTAATTTGTAAGTGTTTAGTATACCTTTTCCGTGTAAGCCTCCGCATTTGGAGGATTGGGTGGGAATAGCTGTTTTTTTTAAAAGTACTTTAGCTTCTTCACTTGCGGGGTGATAACCTGACAGCCATTCAAATGCCGCCAGACTACCTGTGACTAAAGCTGTAGCTCCACTTGTATATCCAAAATTAACATAATTTCCGTCTTTGTTAGTAGATGTCAAATAATCATCTGCAGGAGCTAATATGGTAACTTCGGGACTTTCTTTTGAAAAACTACTGACTTGGCCGAAAGGGGACAAGCTTCCTACTAGAATAGTATTAAATTTTTTAGACATTTCTTCTTTATGTTCATCTACAGCACAAACAGCAGTGTCGAACTCTATAGATAAAGTACTATTAGATTTGGGAGTAATGTTGTTTGAACACATACTACCCATAGAATGGTTACCAGCAGAATTGATAACAATAGAGTTGAAAGAATGTGCTACAGAGATGAGTTCTTCTATGCTTTCTTTTATATCTTCTTCGTCTTTCCAGCTCAGAGATATATTGATCATAGAAGGAGGTTCGTCAGTTATTGTGAATATAACTGTTTGAAAGTCTTCAATTTGTGTAATTGTAAACAATTTTATGTGTTCTTCGTTTAGTTTTGGAATAATAGAATGATTGCCATTATCTGAAATGAGATTATGAATATGTTCATAATGATTTTTCTCTTTCTTATCTATAATATTAATAAAACTTACAGGAACAGTTGTAATATCTAGATCTTTTAGCTCTGATTTTAATAAGTCAGACCCTATAAGTTCTTGCGCCCAATAAAATGAAAGTTCTTTATTACTTATTAGAAATGGAATTTCCTTCTCATGAGGAGGTATTTGAGTGGGAATCTTTACAAAACAACAGACATTATTAGCATTTAATAAATCCTTATTGAAGGTTTCACCCTTACTCATATGTTGTGCAACACAGTCTGGTTTGTTTATGGTTGCTTGTGGTAAAAAGAAGGCACATCTATTTTCTATTTCAAGTGGAGTAAAATGCTCTGTTAATAGATTTTCTGATGCAACAGATATGGTTGAAAAAAGAAAAACCAGTAAACTATATCTTTTCTTCATTGGTGAGTTTTAGTGAGTAATATTCACAATGATTTCAAAGTGTTTAGTCTGACCACACTAAAGCTCGTTTATTAGAATTACAGTGTTGCCATAAGCGATAAGCTTTTTTTTCTTTAAATTGCTCGCAAACAGCTGTGCCTTCTTCATTAAATCTCCAATAAAGCCAATCAAAACCCCATATCATTGCAGTTTTAAAGTGAGTAATTTCTGATTCTGTTAGGCCAGCTTGTTTTGTTATATCAACAATAATCTTTTTTTCTTTTTCATTAGGTATTTCATTTAGTTTAAATGTGAAAAAAATTCCAGTTGTCAAATCTCTACTTTGATCATGGTAGGCTTGTTCGACATCTTTATTTTCAAAACCTAACGGTTGATCATCTTGAGCTTTAATGTAAGCTGTAGCCATTAAAGGCATACTAAGTATGATAAAACTAAACGCTAACAGTACCTTATTATGCATTTTATTCTCTATTTTTAATAATTCTAAGTTCTTAGATAATATACCATAATGTCTCTAAATATTCTATTTTTTTAAAGAAATGCATTAAAAATCAATTAAGAATGGATTTTTGGTTGATAAATTTCTTTTTGATGGCCAATTTTAACGACTAAAATAGTCTTTGTTTCCAACTTAAAAATAATTCGGTAATCCCCTACTCTTGTGGAGCGACATCCTTTCCAACTATATCGTAAAGGTTTACCTAAATGGATAGGATTTTTTATTAAGCGTTCCTCTATTATCTTTTTGATTCTCTTTTGTTCTGTTTTTGGAAGGTTAGGAATATCATCTTTAACAACTGATTCGAGATATTCAACTTTATACACTATCGCCAGGCCTTATCATGAGAGATACGTTTTTGTTTTTGAGAAAGACGTTTATCAGCTATTTTGGAGAAATACATATCTTCTTGAAGCTCTAGAGCTTGTTGAATAAGATTTAAACTAAGAGTGGATATTTTTTGTTGTTTGTTTCCAGATAACTTTTTTAGAGCAGAGTAAGTTTTGTGATCTACTGTTAAATTAACCCTTTTTTTTGCTACAGACATTTGAACTCTCCTTTAAAAGTAACTTATTGTCAATAAATTAAGGTAACTTTTGTAATTATTTTTAAGGGGAGAGGCATTTGACATTAGCAATTGAGTTTTCTTTTGCCGGAGCTTTAGGTTGTCCGGGTGCGGGAGTAAAAATACTCATATGAATAAACTCAATTTTTTCTATAGGGTTTTCTTTAAGTTTCTTATTCCACTTTTGACATAAATATCTCAGATAGTTTGTTCTTACTCCTCTATATTCTTTTTTAGATATAAGATTTTCCAACATTTTTCTAAACCTAAAGACAGGAAAAGTTTCATCATATCTGTAAGGGGCTTGCGGGGTGATCACAACAGGCTCTCCATTTCTCCAAAGATCTATTTTTGTTTTATCTTTTCTGGTGGCTGAGAGAATAACATAGCCTCCTTTTTTCATAGGGTAAGGGGCAAACATACTCCAATATTGTGATAGATGTAGAAAGAATCCCACTTCATTGTATTTGCGTGGAAAGTATTTCTCATAATATTTAAAATTTAAAGTGCGAATATTCCAGGCAATCACATAAAGAAAACAAAATGAATAAAACGCATAAAGTAAGACAGTCCGTTTGCGATTTTTAGGTTGAGGAGAATCCTGAGGGACATTTAGTTTTAAGTTATGTCTATTTTTAGCCACCAGATTGTATATTTTATTTCCTAAAAAAGAGATGGGTTTTAACCTGAAGAAAAAAGCGAGATAGAAAAATAAGGGTGATCTGGATATAAGTTCTGCAAAACCAGAAAAATGACTTTGCCAGCCTTTATCTTGATCCCAAACCAGCCATGAGTTTCTTTTGTTCATTTCTGATAGTGCTTCCGGATCGGACTGCGCTTCTCTTAGAGTCACTTGAGGAAGGATTAAAAATGTTTTAAGCAAATAGGTGCTGTGTCTGCAAAAGGAACATTGAGCATCGAAATAAACAGTTAGAGGTTTTTGAGGAATACATTTTTTCAAATAATCCCAAAACTCAGGAGGAAGCAGGGCACACCACATACAAATACAAAAGTAAGAGAACATGCCCAGATGCATAAATAAATTTAAAGAAATGTGAAACATCACCATTATGAAAATAAGTATAATTCTTGCGCGAGGAGCAAAACCTAAACAAAGTAAGAGCAGAGGAACAGTTCCTTCAATAAACCGGTACGTCATGAATGTTAAAAATTTCATGACATAAGGGTACTGAAGCAAAATGTCTCCCCAGTAGGTTCTAAAATTGTCTAGCATCATGGCATAATAAATAGCATCTCCATTTTGCCAGATCAGATGGTTTTTGAGCAGAAAGGTGATCCAATAGACCAATACAATTTGTCCTATAAAGAATATGGAAAATATAGAAAAATGCTGGGTGGGTTTTTGTTCTTTTAAAGCGGAGTCAAAAGAGAAGTGTTTGTTGATGGGAAGAGGCAGGGCCCAAAATAGCAACAAGTAACCTAGGATATCTCCGGCATTGACAATCAAATCATTTTTCACATGAAAAGAGACAATTAAGAGCCATGAGATAAAGGCTATATACTTTGTTTTATAACCAATAATTAATAAACAAAAACAAATCACAGCTAAAAGAAACAGAGATAATTGAAACCAATCTGCAGAATGAATAAAAGCAAGAGAGCTGGAGTAAAGCCTTGAAAAATTTAAGCCTCCTTTAAAGTAAAACAAATCTACATAAGGGAGGCGTGTAAAAAGATAATCTATTAAGAACGTAAACCCTAAGCCCACTCGAAATAAAGCTAAAGACCTTGAGTCTAAAGAAAAATTCTTTATAAAAATTTCTTTCATAATTTTATGTTACCCCAGTATGAAGTGGTTGAGGATTAAAGACAACACACAGCATCCACTGATAACATAAAGAGCAATAGATATTTTCCGACCCATAAAAATTTGGATGCAAGTATGGCTTAAAAAGCCCCATATCAGACCATTGGTAATGGAAAAAGTCAGAGGGATCAGAAATAAGACTAAAAAAGATGGGATAGCTTCGTCTAATTTTTTCCAGGAGACGTCCATAATAGAATCCAGCATTAAAACTCCAATGATGACTAAAATAGGAGCTGTCGCTAGTTGTGGAACAATGGATACAAGGGGGGATATGAACATAAAGGGTAAAAAGAGCAGAGCTGTTACCAGGGCGGTCAATCCTGTTCGTCCTCCTTCCTGTAGACCAGCTCCTGATTCCAGATAAGTTGTGACAGAGCTTGAGCCTAAGAGTCCGGCATAGGTAGTTCCTAAAGCATCACAAATTAAAGACTCTTTGAGTCTTCTAGGTTGAACAGAAGATGTATTTGAATTGGGTGCAGGCTCTGTTAAGTTAAAGCGGTTGAGAAGAGCCATATATGTCCCAAGGCTTTCAAATAAATCTACAAAAGCAAGAGAAAAAATAGAGGGCAGGATGCTTAAGTGAAGGGAGCCCAGGATATCTAATTTTCCAATGAGAGAAAAGTCAGGCCAGGCGAATATTCCTTTGTATTGAATAAAATCAGTAGTTGTTACAAGAGAACAGACATAACAGATAAGGGTTGTGATTAAAATAGAGATGAGAAAAGCCCCTTTAATTTTTTTTATGATAAGTAGAGATAAAATTAATAAACTGGCTATAAAAATAATATTATTCAGGCTCCATGAAGCTTGTTGAAGTATAGTGACAGGGGATGAGGTAATAAAGCTTCCTTCTTTAAAGCCTACGAAGGCGATAAAAAGTCCGATACCTCCAGCCAGGGATTTTTTAAGGTGATTGGGAACACTCATCACAATTTTTTCTCTGACTTTAAAAATGGATAGGATAAGAAAGATAATACCTGCCCAGAAGGTAGCTCCAAGAGCTTTTTCAACAGGGATATTCATTTGTAGAACCATGGTGAATGTAAAGAAGCTATTGATGCCGAGACCTGGAGCCATAACTAAAGGATTTCTGGCATAAAGAGCCATTGTGAGAGAGGAGAAGAAACAGACAAGCACTGTTGTTGTCACAAGGCCATTGAAAGGGAGACCTGCCTGACTTAAAATAGCGGGGTGGACTTGAATGATATAGGCCATGGCAAAAAATGTGGTGAGTCCTGCTCTCATCTCTTGAGTGATGGAACTGCCGTTTTTTGTAATTTCAAAAAATTGGTTCAGCCATTTCATTGGATTGGCAGAATAACTGTTTGAGCTAAAGAGGACAATTTCTTTTTTCGTGATTCCTGAACTTCCATTATCCCTGCATTCCTGTTATTCCTGCATCTTCGTCATCCCTACATACCCGTCATCCCTGCGAAGGCAGGGAACCATCATGTACGAGTTGAGTCCATCACGAGTTTAGGGTAACGTCATTCCTGTATCTTCGTCATCCCTGCGAGAGCAGGGATCCAGTCATATACGCCGAGAGAGGTGCAAGTATGAAAAGTTATAGTTATTCAGCACAAATGCGAGCCGATTTAGCTGGGGGCACTTTAGATATTTGGCCTTTTTATTTAATGGTTGAAAATAGTGTGACAGTTCAGATGGCTTTAAACTTAAAGTGTCGCTGTGTTTTAACTGTGAATGAAAGTTCTCAAATAACTTTGAAGATGGGGAATCAGTCCTTTGAATATCCTTCAGTACAGGAATTTTTAAATGTTAAGAATGAACAGCTATCTTTACTTCAATCTGTGATTCGGTATTTTAAACCTCCCTCTGGTTTTCATTTGGAATGGTCTTCGGATTCGCCGTCAGGAGGAGGGCTTGGTGCGAGTTCTTGTCTGGCAGTTTTATGGGTGAGGTGTTTTTCTGAGTGGTTAGAGCATAAATTTGATTTTTTTGAATCTCTTTATTTATGTCGTGATTTAGAGGCGAAGGCTATGGGGACTTTTGCTGGTTTTCAGGATTATATTATTCCTCTTCAGAGTATATCAGAGTCTTTGGAAGAAAAGAGGTCAATCAATATTATTTATTGGGGAGTTTTAAAACCTCGTATTGTGGAAGTGGATTTACCTGAGAGTGTGAAAAAGTATTTGGTATTAATTGATATGGGTATTTCGCATCATTCCGGCCGCAGTAATTGGAAGGGGATTAAATCTTATTTAGAAGACACTGATTTTTTAAATCAGTGTCGTGATATCGCTTTGGATATGGAGAAAGCTTGTATAGGCGGTGATTTCCAAAAATGGCCGGAGCTTTTTATACGAGAATATCAACTGCGAAAAAAATTTCATAAAGGGTATATTCCTATTGAAGTGGAGCATCTGCAGAAGAGTTGGCTGTCTGAGGTTGGTGTGAAGGCTTTGAAGATGATGGGAGCTGGAGGGGGAGGTTGTGCCTTGTTATGGACAGAGAACCTTCAAAAGACTTTAAAAATGTGTTCAGAAAAAAACATCCATGTATTATCCATCTAACTCATTTTCTCCTTCATTCGATGAGTTTCAGTAGTATGTTCACCATTGAATTTTAAGTTGTTTTGGCATATGACATATGTTTAGAGGTGAGTAAGGTCGAGTTGAAATGATTTATATAAGTGGCTCAAACGAGTTGTGTGTTTGAGCCACTTATATAAATCATTTCCTGATGTGTTTTTATATATTATTTAACAATACAAATGTGAATATACTACAAACGAAGAGAAGCTATTTTGCTTCTTTTTTAAAAGAAGGTAAAAAAAGAATGTTGAAGATCAGCGGCCGAGTCACAAATTCATTTTTTCGATTTTTGGATCAAAGGTATTTTGATACTTCTCGTTTTTATGAATTAAGTAATATGGAGATGCATTTCATCAAGGACCCTAGTGTTTGGATGGAAGCTGATTTGGTTGAGAGTTTTCTTGAAGAGTTATCAGAGGAATTTGGCCGGCATTTTGTGGATAAAGAATTAACAACCGCTGTAGGCCATGCGGCTTTGGAGCTTGGGGCTTGGGGTGAGTTGGATCATGTTTTAAAGCTAGGTCCTATTTTTAATATTTATCATAAGTTATCGGATATTTTACAGTGGTTTATATCTCCTCTTCATATTGATAATTTTCAGTATAAATATAATTTAATTACTTGTGAGTGTGAACTTTCTTCAAAAGAGTATCCATACATTGTAGAGTATATAAGATCTATGTTGGAGGTGCTTCCGACGTATAAATCAGAGGAAATGACAGAGGTGGAATGGGAAGATAATCAAATTTCCATTCGATACACTCCTTATGGTCAGATGTCTTTTTTTGCAGAAAAAAATGAGATGAAGAATTTAATTTTAGGTTCTCCTAGAATTACAAAAATTCAAGGAAGAGAGCTTTTGGACAGTCGTGGGCTTCCGGCTTTGGAAGTGGAGGTATGGAGTTCCAGTGGGGATTCTGAGCGGGCGATGGTTCCATCTGGTGCTTCTACTGGGCGCTTTGAAGCTTTGGAGTTAAGGGATCAGGATAAGAAAAGATTTCATGGGAAGGGTTTGCTTAAAGCTTGTGAGAATGCCTCTGAGCTTTCTCGAGAATTACGAGGGACATATTTAGATTCTATAGAGGACATAGATAAGCAATTAATTGAGTTGGATGGAACAGAAAATAAAAGTCGTTTAGGAGCCAATGTTGTGTTGGGTGTTTCTTTGGCTTGTTTAAAGTTGCTGGCTCGGATTCAGAAGAAAAATATTTATTCATTTTTTAAAAGTGGAATGTGTCATCTGCCTATTCCTTTGATTAACGTTTTAAATGGAGGCTCTCATGCTGATAATAATTTGGATGTGCAGGAGTTTATGTTGGTGCCTCATGGGTTTTCTTCTTTTCGTGAGGCAATGAGGGCGAGCTCAGAAATTTTTCATACTTTGAAAAAAGATTTGCAGAGTAAAAACTATAGCACGTCAGTTGGAGATGAGGGGGGAGTGGCTCCTTCTTTAAAATCCAATGAAGAGGCTTTGGAGCTTTTGGTTTCAGCAATTGAACAGACAGGATATAAACCAGGCAAAGAGGTGTCTTTGGCTTTGGATGTGGCGGCAAGCTCCATTTATAAGGATGGTGCTTATTCATGGGAAGGCAAAAAGATTACAGCGGATAATTTAATTCAGATTTATGAGAAATGGTTAAAGGCTTATCCTTTGGTGAGTATTGAAGATGGTTTGGAAGAAGAGCAGTGGGAGGATTGGAAAAAGTGGAGCAAGCTTCAAAGTAACAAAGTGCAAATTGTTGGAGATGATTTATTTGTGACAAATTCCAAGAGATTGAAGAAGGGTATTGAAAATAAAATTGCAAATGCCTTATTAGTAAAAGTTAATCAGATTGGAACGGTGACAGAGGCTTATGAAGCTGTGAAACTAGCGCATCAGGCGGGCTATCGAACAGTACTTTCTCATAGGAGTGGAGAGACGGAGGATTCTGTGATTGCTGATTTAGCTATAGCTTTTGAGTGTCAGCAGATTAAGACAGGCGGGGTGAGTCGGGGAGAGAGAACGTCTAAGTACAATCGTCTTCTTCGCATTGAAGAAGCACTTGGCGACAAAGCTAAGTACCACCAATGGCCCTTCTTATAAACATTGAGCGGTGGTGCTGGCGGTTTGGATTTTGTTTTTTCTAAGTTCGGTTAAAACCTCTTTCAATAAAGCTTTTTGTTCTTGGTGATACCTTCTTTGTATAGTGAGATTAACTGTATTTAAAAATTCTCTTTCGCTTACACCAATTTTTATGTTTTCTTTTTCTATATTTTGTTTCCTCACAGGAGCCAGTGTATAAATAACACTGAGTAGTAATACTCCAATAGAAAAACTTATTATAAGTCGGTCTGTTTTATGCATGAGTTACTTCCTGATAAAGAGAAAGTCAGTTTCTAAGAGGGAGGAACTAATTTTTTCTTCTCTTGTCCACTTGACCTTCGTTAAGCTGTGTGAAATTAACAAATCACAGCCTAAGTTATTAAATTAACCACAAGTACCAGAAAGTGAGTTTTTATCATAAATTATCTTCTGATAAAACTTTACATGAATGAGTGAACGACTCATCTTTTTGCCTTGGTTCACTGGCTTTTTCAAAAATATCCTTTGCACTAGTTATGTTATAAAAATAAATATATGAAAACTCGCCTCTTTCAGGAAGAGAATAGTTAGATCTTAAGATTTTTACTATTTGATCACTACATGATTTAGAAGTCTGTTGCTGTCCATCTTCACGAAAGAAATCACAAATAAATCCCTCTTGAGTTTTTAAAGCCAATGACTGATAAGCACCAATAAAAACACATTCACCTTCATTTAAACTGACTTCTCTTTCGCTTTCTCTGTGGATTGCTGTGATTTGCTGAGCTGTTTTATTATAAAAAATATATTCTTCCTGATTCCAAATTGGCGCCAATGTTTCATGCTCTGTGTTTGAGTCTGGATTATTAGCTACTCTAGGACTACAAGATACAATAAGAACTAAAAACACTGCTATAAAATATTTTGTTAGATTTTTTTTCATTTTATATATTCACCTATCCATATTATATAGAAAACATTAAGAATAGCGAAGAATTTTCTCGATAGTATCCCGACATCTCTTCATCAATTTTTCAACCTTTTCCTGATTCCAAGGGTCATTCTCAGCAGATCTTTTTGAAAAACTCAAATCCTCTAAATCTGTTACTATACTTCTCACTTCAAGGCCTAAATCTTTTCTCAAACTAGGAGGACATTTCTCAATAAGTTTATTCAACTCTCTTCCGCCTGTTCCTGTTACTGCCAGCCACACTTGATCCAGTAAATTCAATACAAGAGTGCCCGCCTTTCTATATTCACCTGCTGTATTCTCTTTTTGAGCTTGCTCGAAAGTTTGATTTAAAATTAAAGTCCAACTAATTTTCTTTTTTCTAGTAAAAAAGCTCCTATGCTTCCAAAAAATCATCATTGCTAATACAGTATATATAAGACCCCAAAGTAGATATTTATATTTGTTATAAGCAGAAGTAACTTCTGGAAGAGAGGATAAAGCATCTTCTTTCTTGGGAATCAGTTCTTTTTTAGTAGAATCAAAAAACTTCTGCTCTTCCCCTTTTACAGAGTCTTCTGTTTGAACCTCTATCTCTATAGGTTCTAATTCATGATTTACATAACTTTTTAAATCAGGATCAAAAGTAGTCCAATTTAAGCGGGGAGTTTTAAGAGAACCAGCCCTCTTTGCAGAAAGCAATACCTCAAATTCTTTATAACTTTTCTCAGGAGAAAACTCTCCAGACTCCAATATGTCATAAACTTTGAAATTTGGATCCTGAGGCCAAGGAGGTAATTTAATTGTTCGTATATTTCCATTCCCTTCAAAACGAATTTTATAAGATAAAATATCATTTTTTAAAATTTGTTTTCGATCTACTTTTGAAAGTACAAAAAAACGTCCTACAGCACCAGTAAACTGTCCCTGGCCTTGTTGAGGTAAAGGTAACACTTTTACATCAATAGGTTCACTCTCTAAGACAACCGGACGACTGCGCGTGAAAAAACCAGAAAAAGGTGATTTTACAGTCAATTTAAGAGGATCAATTTTTAATTCCCCCTCTTGTAATGGAAAAAATATATAAGAGGCCGCTAAAGCACGAAAATATTCCTGACCTTTAATCTCTTCTGTTTCTGTAAATTGAGCTATAGAAGGGTCTTTGACTTTTTCAGTCCAAAAATTTTCTGGTTGCATATTTTCATGCGGCTGAATGTTCATAGCAAAAGAGCTTTGTCTTTTTTTGTAGAGAAACCATTGAACAGGCATACCTTGACCTAAATAAACCTCTTGAACAGGTTTATCTGGTTTTAAAATAAATTCACCTTTCATATTCAAATTAAATCTTCGTCTGTGAGAAGGAAAGAAAAAATTTTCTTCTTCATCCTGAAACATTTTTGGCATTAAAGGATGGTTAAAAATAGAGTTAGGCGGAGGTGAAGAAGGCGCCTGCTTTGAAACTTCCACTTGAATTTCTTCTGTTTTATAAACTTTTCCATCCACCTCTACTGAGACAGAGCCTATAGTCCATTGACCTTCTTTTTCACTTACAAGCGTATAAGAAATATTCCTCTTAAGAGTCTTAATGGACTTTCCGGACATAGAAAAGGAAAACTCAGCTCCAGAAGACTGACTTGTACCTTGTATGACGAAAGGAGATATATCTTTTGGAAGGAGAGGAGTTTTAATATCCACATCTTCTCCAGAAACAATGGTAATAGTTAAATCAAAAGGCTGACCGACTCCTACTATTTTTGAACTCACAACTGCTTGAACAGAGACAACAGCATAAGAAGAATAAACCCACCCACAAAAAAGTACAGCAAGAACTTTTAAGCTGATATGAAAGAACCTGTTCACCATGATTTTCCTTTTCTCCTTTTTCCCTTTTTATTTTGAAGACGGGATCTTAACTTTTTTTCACGATCTTCCAACTCTTTAAATATAAATTGAATCTGATCTTCATTCATCATTTTTTCTTCTACTTTTTCCTCGCTCTTTTCTCCTTTTTTCATTTCTTGCTGGGACTGTTCAGATTCATCTTGAGAATTTTCATTTTTTTTATTTTCTTGTTCCTTCTTTTCCTGTTCCTGCTGTTTTTGTTTATTTTGCTGATCTTGAATAAGCATCATCCATTCAATATTCACTTTTGTTTCTACAGATTCAGGGTTTTCTTTTAAAGCCTGCTGGTAATGTTCAAGAGAGGAAGGAATATCTCCTGATAGAAATTCCAATATAGCTGTGTTAAAATGCGCTTGAAAACGGTCTTCTTTATCAGCAGAATCTTCAGCGACAACTTTATATTCTCCCATAGCTTCTTGTAAATTTTTTTGAAGAGATTCAACCAGAGCTAGATTTAAACGTGCCGAAAATAAAAAAGGTTTTTGTTCCAGTATATGTAAAAATTCTTTTTTGGCAGATGAATAATTTTTATCTTTTAAAAACGTTAATCCTAATTGATAGGGCTTGAACTGTTGAAAATAAAGGATAGTTAGCACAGTAAAAGCTAACATCAATAAAAAAGATAAAAACCATTCCCATTTACTCATTAGCTTACCTTTTTCTTTTCACTCATTAAGAGGTGTGCAAATGAAAAAATCAAAGCAAGTATCAAAAAATATTGAAATAATTCTTGTCGAGTTTGTTGATTTCTTTCTTCAAAAACTTGTTGATCCAATGCATTTAGATCTTGATGTAGTTTTTTAGAAAAATCTGAAGACGAGGATACATGATAAAAAGCTCCTTTTCCAATCTTAGCAAATTCTTTTAATGTTCGAGTTTTGAGTTTGGAATGCACCTCCTGTCCATTGTCATCTATTTGATAAGTCCCTCCCTCCAAAGGAACTTTACCTCCTTGTTTGGTGCCAAAACCAAGAGTAAAAAAACGAATACCTTGGGCGCTTAATGATCGGACCAACTCTAAGGCTCCTACTTCATGATCTTCTCCGTCCGAGGCGATAATGATGGCGCGAGTTCCTCCTTGATGAGTGGATCCACCTTCAAAAGATTTTTGAGCTTGTTCTAAAGCAAGTTTAAAATCTGTACCTTGAGAACTCACCATATCTGTAGACAAAGAGTTAAGGTAGTTAATTAACAAAGGCAGATCTGCTGTAAGAGGAGATATTAAAAAGGAGGATCCTGCAAAGGCAATAAGTCCAATTCGATGGTTTCCCTGAGAGGATTGAATCAAACGACTTAATTGAGTTTTCATCAAAGAGAGACGATTTGGACTCATATCTCTGACTAACATACTTTGAGAAACATCCGCTAAAATCATTAATTCCACACCTTCTACTTTTTCTTCTACTGTTTCATAGGGCATTTGCGGACGTGCTAAAGCAAGAACGATGCAAATTACAGATAGCACTGCAAATATAAATTTTATTAATTTTTTGGAAAAAGAAAATTCAGGTATCAATTTAAATAAAGAATTTTTTTCAAAAAACTGAGAAAGTCTTCTTTTTCTCAACTGAAACACTATAATAAACAAAGCAAACAGCGCTATAACAACTGTCAAATACACTAAATAAAATATATCTGAAAAAATAAATGCATTCATATAATTTTTCCAAAAATAGTCAAAGATAATATCAAAGATAAAATATATAAAAAGAAAGCAGGTTTTAAATATTCCTGAAAGTGCTCTTGCTTTGTTTTATGTTCTTGTAAGGGAATAGGACTTTTTTCAATTTGTCCGATGTCTTCAAATATCTCTTCCAGATTTTCTAAACTTTTTGCTAAATAAAACTTTCCATTTGTTTTAGCAGAGATTTCAGAGAGAAGAGCTTTATTCATTTTACTGTGAATAGTGGCATAAATAGTTCTTTCTCTTCCTAGTATATCTCTTTCTTTGATTGGGATACGGCCCATTTTTTCTGTACCTATGCCAATAGAATACACTTTAATGTCATATTTTTGAGCTAAAGCAACAGCTGTACTGGGACTAATATTGCCGGCATTATTTTCTCCATCAGTAAGCAAGATAATCACACGAGAAGAAGAGTGTCTGAGCCTTGACACAGCATTAGCTAAAGCCACACCAATGGCAGTGCCTTGTTGAATGTCTGCAGAGGTCTCAATTTTCTGTAATTCCTCCTGCAAAAGCACATAGTCTAATGTGAGAGGAATTTTTGTATAAGATTCCCCTGAAAATAAAATTAAGCCCACTCGATCTGAATGCAAACCATCAATAAATTGTCCAATAACTTTTTTAGCCGCAGATAAACGATTTCCAGGGTTCATATCTTCTACCATCATGCTAAAAGAAATATCCAACACCACCATAATATCAATACCTTCTAAAGAACGAACTTTCGCAGTATTTAAAGTTTGAGGGCGCGCCAAAGCAAAAATCATTAAAGAGATAGCGGCACACTGTAAAATAATAGGAATCCGACTTAACAGAACACGAAAGGAGTTAGATAAACCTGACCAATTTTGAAGAGAGCTCCATTGAAGAGAGAGTTTCCTTTTTTGTCCGAAAAAAAGCAGAAAAAGAAGTGATAAGAACAGAGGGATAAAAATGAAAAAAGCATAAGGTGTTTCCCAAATCATTTAATCACGCCCCTTTTTCAAATTTTGACCTTTATTGAATTGAAAAATCCAGTTTCGAGCCATATTCAAAAGCTGTTCGCCGTCTTGTTCTGAAAAAGAGTCCTGATTCTTCAAAGCTTTTTCTAACTCAGAAATAATTTGCCCGGCCTGTTTATCAATAGATTTATGTTGTAATACTTTCTGAACAGACTCTTCCAGTGGAATTTCAAATTGATTTTCTAAAAACTCTCTAAAACTTTTTTTCAAGTAAGTTAAAAATGTTTCAGAATTTTTTTCCAAACCAAAGAGATAACTTAACTGATGAATAAAATATTGAACAGGAGTTTTACCATCTAAGCGTTCTGAAATTCTTTGTCGAATAAAAGTTTTTCTACGGTGTTTTTTAAATCTGAAAATTCCAAAAACTAAAGTAATAATCAACAAGCCTATCCAAGCGGCATCATACCCAAGGGGAATTTTCATTTTCCAAGGCCCGTAGGGAGGATAAGCTCCCTTTTCAGATGTTAAAATAGAAGGAATTTGCCAGGAAAGCCCCTCAACACTAACAGACTGCTGACCATCGGTTAACCAAAAAACAGGAGACTTGTGATGACCTGTTTGATAACCTGTGACTTTTAAAATTATTTCTTTTTCTTGAATAGATACAGTTTCCAATACATGCAAAGCATATTTTTGTGATTCCTCTTGAAATTTAGTTTTCAAAGGAGATGAAAGAGCAGGGATATCCCCTGTGCATGTTAACAGACGTATTTCTCCTACTGTAAAAGTCGAAGTATCTTGAAAATGACAATTGACTTTCATTTTTCTAATCCTTTTAGAGGGCTTTACTTTTTCTCTGCATAAATTGAATCAAAGGTTTAAAGATATCCTCATTTGTTTGAATATAAAAATAATTCACACCTGCTTTTTTTAATTGCTTCTCTATATTTTTTTTATGGGTTTTTATCATCGTACGATAATGTTCTTGAAAATGAGGAGAAGAAGAATCCACAGTCATTCTTTGACCGGATTCCATATCTTCTAAATCCATTAAACCAAGCTTGGGGAATTTTTTTTCCATAGGATCTTGTACAACAATAGCAGTGACATCATGACGGTGTCTTAACCGACGTATGGGTTGTTCAAAATGATCCATCATAAAATCACTCAGTATAAATATATAACATCTTTTTTTTAATACATTTTCCAAATGTCTGAAAGGTTCTGTTAAATCTGTTTTCCTGGAGCGGGGTTTAAAATTATAAATATCTCGGATAATTCTCAAAGTATGGTTTCTGCCTTTTTTGGGAGGCACATAATGTTCTGTTCGATCTGAAAAAAGAAGAAGGCTTATTTGATCCTGATTTTGTTCTGTTGCTAAAGCTAATAAAGAGGATAATTGATGAATAACTTCCTTTTTATTACGATTTTTCGTGCCAAAAGCAGAGGAGGCGCTCACATCCACCATTAAAACAAAAGTACTTCCTCGATCTTCTTCAAACATTTTAATATAAGGTTTGCCCATTTTCGCTGTTAAAGGCCAAGAGATAGAGCGTACATCATCTCCATCTGTATATTCTCTAAAGTCAGAGAAAGTCAGACCGGATCCTTTAAAAGCGCTTCGATAAGCTCCCATGAAAGATCTTTGAGATTTTTTAGCCAGCAAAAAACGAAGTTTTAAAACTGTTTTTAAGATTTCTGAGTTCAAGGCACTCGAACCCGTTTTAATATCAATTCAATCACATCATCCGGAGAGATGTTTTCAGCTTGAGCTTCATAAGTTAAAATTAAACGATGCCGTAAGATGGGATAAGCCATAGCTTTAACGTCTTCTGCAGTTACATAGTCTTTGTTATGCAAGAAGGCTCTGGACTTGCAAGCTTTAGGAAAGCCAATGGTTGCACGAGGGGATGCTCCTACCTGAACCCATTCTTTTAATTCTAAAAGGCCATAGAGAGCTGGATCACGAGTGGCCATAATTAAATCCAACATATAATTCATCACTTTATCATCTAAATAAATTTTTTCCACTTGAGATTGAAATTTCAAGATATCCTTGGCATCAATTTGAGCTTGAATGTTATAAATATCTTTGACAGACATTCTTTTAAAGATTTCCTCTTCTTCTTTTCGAGAGGGATAGTGGACCAAAATTTTAAAGAGGAATCGATCCATCTGAGCTTCTGGTAAAGGATAGGTCCCTTCGTGTTCCAATGGATTTTGTGTAGCTAACACCAAAAAGGGGTTTTCCAAAGGGTAACTGGTGTCAGAAATAGTGACTTGTTTTTCACCCATAGCTTCCAGCAAAGCGCTTTGCACCTTAGCAGGGGCTCGATTCACTTCATCTGCCAATAAAATATTGGTGAATACAGGACCTTTTCGTACTTTAAACTCATGTAAAGCTGATTGATAAATCATAGTTCCAATAATATCTGTTGGCAGGAGATCAGGAGTAAACTGCACCCTTTGAAATTTTAAGCCTAAAGATTGAGCTACAGAGGAAATAGTTAAAGTTTTAGCCAAGCCAGGAAAGCCCTCAATCAATATATGTCCTTCCGTCAATAGGCCAATAAAGCAAGCCTCGATCATTTCATTTTGACCGACAATAACTTTCCGGACCTCATCCATGCAGGACGAAAGACGCTTGAAATTAAACTCTGATGACTGTAATGAAGACATAACGTAAAGCAAATCATATAATGGAAATCTTTTATGAATCAAACAGAAAAAAATCTTTTTTGGAGGAATTACCAGGAATGGTGTTGGACTCTTTTACAGTTTAGCATCCTCTTATCCTGTTTTTTGTTTTTGTTTGGCCTCGCTTTATGGATTCAAAGTGTGATTCTGGCCATTATGATTTTATCTTTTTTTGTCTTTTTATTTTCATCTCAAGTTAAAAATGTTTTTAAAGGCACGGCCCTTAAAGGGTACGACCCCTGGCACCTTAAGTCTTTGCGTGATCAGTATTTATCAAAGGTGGAGTTGATTGTACATTCCCATCCCACTCCATTTATTTCGGGTTATGATTTTTATAGGAATAAAAAACTTATTCTAAGTTCTTCATTTTTAAATCATTCAAAAAAAGATGAAATAGCAATTCAATTACAGGGAATAGCCTTACTTTTTAATAACGGATTCTTCCAAAGTTTCACTTGGGTCAGTTATTTATTTTTCCTCATTTTTCTGCCTTTTCAACCACTTCTGATTTTGTTTAAACGTTTTCCCTCTGTAAGACGTATCATTGAAAGCTTTCCGTCTTTTTTGTGTTTTTGTATTTCATTTCCATTTCGATATTGGATTCATCAACAGTACTATTTGATAGATCAGAAACTATCTCTTCTTTTTAAAACAAAAAAACAGTATTCAGAATGGATATGGAAAATGCACACATTTTGGGGTGTCTCCAGTGAGAGGCCTCCTATGTTTTTAAACTCCTTATTTTTAACAAATCCCTTGACTCACTGCGCTTTTTATTTCAATATTCACCCTTGTATAGAGAGGAGAATTGAAAAACTAACAGGTTCTTTTCCTGTTTGAATATTTTTTTATTTCCAGGGGTTGGGTTATGGATAAATCGGATACAAATGCTGACAATAAAGAGTTTTTAAAACACTTAGAGAAAGCATCTCTTTCGAATTTAATTCTTTCCATATCTTCATCTGCTTTGATCTATATGGGCCTTGAACCAAAGATGAAAGATAAAAAAGATGTTCGTATGGCCAGATTCAACATAGATATGCTGGAAATTTTACAAGAGAAAACTCAAAACAACCGTACAGAAAATGAATCTCAATTACTGGAGCATTGTATTAGTGATTTAAAAATAAATTTTATTAAAGTACAAAAATAATTTATGAAGGAGTTTATAAAGATGAAAATATTGTATAAACTAATTTTAGTTTTATTATTGCCATTGTTCTCAATTGCAGAAGAAGTTGTCATTCCAAAAATTGAACCTGGGAAACCTTTGCCGGCAAACCTGTTCATTCAAATTGCAAAAAAAATACAACCTTCTGTTGTAACTATTTCCACGACAACAAAGAGACGTGTAAGACATGTGGATGTGTTTGATATGCTTTTGGCTCCAAATGCTCCTGCGCCTTCCCCTTCCTTGCCAACTCCTCACTCTCTAGGTTCTGGCTTTATTATTGATAAAAGCGGCTACATTGTAACCAATGCACATGTGGTAGATCAAGCTGACAGCATTCATATTCAAATTAAAGATGATCCTACTATTTACAAAGCCAAAGTTGTTGGTAAAGACAGTCCTACAGACATTGCTTTATTAAAAATAGATACTAAGGACAGCCGCACTAGAAAAGAATTTACAGCGGCAGAATTAGGAGACAGTAACAATCTTCAAGTGGGTGAGTGGGTTGCGGCCTTTGGAAATCCTTTTGGACAGCCCAATACCATGACTAAGGGGATTATTTCAGCTATTGACCGTCAATTGGACGACATCAACCTTCTGCCATTTTTACAGACAGATGCCGGTATCAATCCGGGCAACTCCGGAGGGCCTTTGGTCAACACTCAAGGAAAAGTGATTGGAGTCAACACTGCTATCAACCCTTATGCTAATAATATTGGATTTGCTATTCCTATTTACAATGTGAAATCTATTTTAAAAAGTCTGGAAAAAAATGGCTACGTTAAAAGAGGCTTCTTAGGTGTACGAATGGATCCCAATAAAATTGAATTTGATTATCAGGGAAAATCTCATAAAGGGGTTTTAATTGTGGATGTAGTTCAAGGGGGTCCTGCTGAAATAGGAGGTATTAAACCTTATGATATTATCACTGAATTTAATAACACTCCAATATCTTCCAGTAGAGATTTATTCAAAATTGTGTCTGCAACTCCTGTAAATGAAAAAGTCAAAGGTAAGTTTTTTAGAAAAAACAAAGTACAAGCTTTTACTGTGGTTATTGCAGAAAGACCTAATAACACTTCTCAAGCTCAAAGGAGCTCGCTGGAAAAAGTGCCAAGCAATATGAATAAAGCTCCTTACAACTTGGGTTTTCATTTGGCTCAAACAGATGCAAACTTGTCACGACGCTTAAAATTGCCTTTGATTTACGCTCATAGACCTATTGTGGTGGAGGTGATATCACCTTCTCACGCACAGCGGTCTGGCTTAAAAGTAGGGGATATCATCTTTAGTGTGAATGGAGAGAATGTACAGACGGTGGAAGACACTTTTAATCGGTTAAGGGATGCTCGTGAGAATGTTTTGTATGTTCTTCGATTTGACCAGCCGGGCCGATACAATTTAAAAAGAATTGTAATTGTTAAGAAGTAAGTTCTTGGGGTGTCGGCAAGTGGTAAGCCAACAGATTTTGATTCTGTCATTCGCAGGTTCGAATCCTGCCACCCCATGATTTTCTTCTTTTAAGAAAAGAAGCAAAAGTCTTAGATTCTCTTTGTTATAGGGTTTCACATCTGTGTTTTTTTGATAGAAATTGAAGTGGGTAGGAAATACTTTGTATAAGTGACTCAAATCTCAGACACACAACTCGTTTGAGCCACTTATACAAAGTATTTCAACTCGATCTTATATATTTTAAACATACTTAAATCTATCTTAAAAACTCATATTGAAAACCCTATAGAACTCATCGAATTAAGTAGAGAGAAGAAGCCAAGAGAGTTATAGGTATGGCCTACGCAAAGTGTGAGCGTGATGCGAACACTTAAAGAGGAGAATCCCTTCAAAGACACACAAAGTGTCTTTGAAGAGTATCCTTATACTTTTCTTCTTAGAGCCAGTCTTCAGGGGAATGAGCAGACTCTTCTGATAAACTGTTTAAATACCCGTAATATCTATTTCCAATTTTTAAGAGAGATGCGCTGTCCAAATAAATCACCGCTTGTTTTTGACTCTCTCGTGAAAGAATTTCTGCTCTCCTTAATAGGTCTTTGGAGACTCCAAAAAACTTAATATTCATAGGGACATTTTTTTCAAATTGCACAGTGACTTCATCATTATTGATATTCAAAACTTGAAAAATAAATTGAGAGGGCGGATCATTGACAACTTTCTGCTCAAGTTTAGTATTCTCTTGTGAACTGGATAATTCCCGATTGGCATCAGAAGATTGCTTTGATAATTTTCTTTGTAAATCCTGATGAGAAGAATCAGAATTTTTTACATAACTAATAATGGCGCCAGTGACTAGTAAAGCACCAAGGCCCAGTATTAACTTTTTTCCAAAACCTGATGAAGAAGTCGAATAAACGGGGTTCCTGTTTGCTGAGTTGGAAACCATATCTTTATTAGGTGTGATTGGATTAGGGTTGTCTGTGGGTCCTGAAGATACATCTGATTGTTTTTGAGCAACTAAAGGATCCTGACCATAAGGATTATCTCCTACTATACCTTTTTTAAATAACAAAAGTGCATAAAAATAAAAACTCACTATAGGAATCAACAAAAAGAGATAATTCCAAGCTGATTTATTCAGATCATGGAATCTCTTGATAGACAAAACAGCCATGCAATATGCACCAGGGAGAATTACTAAGAAAGAAGCTAAAGGATGTTCAACTAAATAACTGATCAATATTTGTGCCGCTGTTAAAAACAGCCAATTCCATACAAAGAGTTTTCTATTGATACGTCCAGAAGAAGAAAAATATAATTTAAACATACATTAATTATCGACATTTATCTCAAGACCTTCAATGTGTATTCCCATCTCAAGAGATGTTCGTTTCAATTTGAGTCACTATTAACAGGTGTGTACAATAGGAATAAAACTACTAACGTATATGACTGGATTCTCGCCTTCGCGGGGATGACGTTTATATGAAAAAGTCATAGATGTGATTTGGCTCAGCGATTTTTGATTGGCACCTCAATCCATACGTATATGACTGGATCCCCGCCTTCGCGGGGATGACTATATAGTTGATTTGTTGAAAAGAAAAATACAAGTATAGCAGAAAGCTCAATAAAAATTAAAAAATTCAGTAAAATCAGTAAATTACAGCTCTCTTACAGAAAAATTAAAGTTTCAAAGCTGGATTAGACGATAGTCTGTATGAGAGGGACAAAAGTCCTGCTTTAAAAGGAGTGAACAAAATGCAAAGAGAATTTTTAAACCTTGAAAATATTATGCTCGGAGGTTTGTTTTTAATCTTATTGGTCTATAGTGGTTTTATGATTTCATGTACACCCCGTGACGGCATTAGCTCAGATGCATTCAGTTTAAGTGATGGTGACGATGATGACATTGCTTTAGCTGATAGCCGAAGAGGTGATCGCAGAGACCGCAGACCTTGTGAGGACAGAGATTCATGTCAGGATAGTTGTGATTATATGTTTCGTAACTCAAGCGCTCGTAGTGATTGTTACGCTTTGAATTTTGATGATGTGAGTGACTTGGAACAAGTCTTTGATGAACTTCACTCTTCTTCCATTAGCAAGAGAAGCTTAGAAGATATAGATGTAAATGATTTTGAAGACTTTCTGGAATTAGACATAGATGGCTGGATTGATATTATTGTAGGTGAAGAAGGTGGTGATCATAATAACCATAATCCTTATGACACCATGGAAGCAAAATCAGCTTTAGAATGGATTGCCGAAAATGAAAATGTAGCTAGAGTTATTTCCCGTACAGATGAACATCATGATGTTCTATATCATTTATTTCTTCGATTAGGTAACATGGATGATATAACATTTTTAAGTACTGACAAAAGGTTTTTCTTAAGTAATCAGGATACAAATGACAATGGCTCTATTAGCATAGAGTGGCTTGATTCCAATGTACGATTTTCATCAAATACCCTTTCTCTTGGTAGCCAAGTTTTAGAGTTTATCCTTAGTTTTATTGGAGCAGGATCTGGTTTAGTAGATTTTGATGATGAATCTTTTATTAGTTATGCCCATGATGAAGATAATGAACAAGCTATAGAGTTGGCTCATGAAAGTCTGGTTCGCTTCTGTGAGGAAGGTACAGATGATGAACTGCCAGATGAAGATGTTCAACAATGTATGCTCGTCGCTTATTGCAGTATTTACGCTGAAGAAAACAGCGATAATATCTTTGAAGATGTTTTAAATGATCACAATGCAGAACCTGAAGACTGTGCACCTAGCAGAATCACAGATGATGATGTATTGGAAAAATTATTTGATTAAGTAATAATATTCACTTGATCAATCAGGGGAAGTAACAAAACTTCCCCTTTTTTTTGACTATTTTTGAACGTCTTTGGGATTGAAATTGTCATTTTTCATATTTTAAGAATCAGTAGGACACAGCGCCAGTATTATCAACACAGCTGATTTCAAATCTAAAGTTTTTTCTTAAAATAAGATTGAATAGTTTTTATTGTTGTTATAAGTAGAAAGATCTGTTTTTCTATATAAAATTAAGTAAGATGAAATTTTTTGTTTTTATTTTCTATTTTATTATGCTTCCCTCTTTGGTTCATGCAACAGAGGATTTACCTTCCCCTGCTCTGCATTTAGTTGAAAACTCTTTTGAAAATTCTGTTGTTATGGTTACCACTGATCGAAGTACTCATGGAATAGGGCATTTTATTGATAAAAATACTGTAGTAACAACTGTTGATGTGTTGTTGAATGGTATAGATGCTTCTGAACCTATATATGTTAAAAATACACTTGGAAAAGCTCGAGTTACGAGAATTACACATTTATCCATATTAAATAATTTAGCTGTATTAAAAGTTACGGACCACCCGGCTCCACCTCTTAGTGCGGGGAGTATGTCCTCCAAAGACAAAAGTTATGTGTTAGACTTTGATTCAGAAAGATGGGTTAAAATAATAGGAAATGGCACTCAATTTCACGATGGACTGATCTTTTTCTTTTTTGATAATAAGATAGACCCGACAAACCCTAGTGGATCTCCTATATTCAATAAAAAAGGGCAAGTGATTGGTATTTCTATCAGTATTACTAAGAATGGTCTTTATATAGGAACTTCTATTGAGAATTTACAGACATTACTTAATCAACCTGTCTTACCTAACAAACCTATGACAACATTGATGCATGAAGAATTCAATGACAACTTTGAAACATTACTTATACAAGATCATGTTGGAGCTCAGTTTAGGTTTGGGCATATATTGTCTAGTGGAATTGGATTAAAACAAAATAGTAATGAAGGTTTTGAATGGTATCGAGAGGCCGCAAAACAAGATCATGCTTTTGCTCAATGTTTGATAGGAGGATGTTATGTAGAAGATGAAGATTATGCAGAATCATTGCTATGGCTTCAAAAATCAGCCAAGCAAGGATTTTCCGGAGCGTATGCTTTATTGGGTTTCTTATTTTTCAAAGGATATGGAACTACGGAAAATGTTCATCAGGGGATTCAATGGCTTCAAAAGGCGGCTGAGTTAGGGGATAATCGAGCTCTGGATTTTTTGAAGGACATAGCTGAAGCAGGAAATGTTCAGGCTCAAAAAGCCATACCATCTATCGTCCATACTATAAGCAACAGAAATCAATGTGAAAGGAATTTTATTTCCATTCAGTAAATATTCTTAAGAGGTTTTAAATTGAAAGCCCTTAAGTAATTAAAACATTTTAGGCTGAAGAGATGACACTTGAATTAAAGTTTTGCTTGGAAGAAGCACTCCAGTAAGTTGTCTTCCATAAACACACCCGGAATCCAAGCATAAAGAATTGCTTTTCTGCAAAACCCCCTGTCTGGCCCAATGCCCATAGACAACTAGCTTTTCTGATTTATAATACTCATGCCAGGGATGCCCTTTGTTTTGAGAGCACATATTCTCTCCATCCCAATGACGAATGTTTGCTAATTGCTCCGCTCTGGATTGGCTGGGGTGTTGTTCTGGAACTAAGCCAGCATGTACCACTAAGAAGTTTTCTTTTTCAATAAAGGTAGACCAACTGTTTATATAGTCCAACCATTTTTTTAAATCTGCTCCCATCTCTTTTTTTAACTGTTCCAGTTTTGGAGGAAGTTGTAACCCTTTTTCAATATACCGAATAAATTTTAATTCATGATTTCCTATCACACATTGAATTTGATTCTCATAAGCAAACTGTAAAGTTTTTAAAGAGTAAGGACCTTTATTGATAAGATCTCCCACTAAAATCAATTGATGTTTTGAAGAACTGTAATTAACCTTCTTCAATAAAGTCATCAACTCATAAAAACATCCATGCACATCCCCTACAATTAAAGTATGATCTTTCAATATGCACTGCCTTTTCTGATTGTTTTTATTTTGCCCTTGACTATAACATAATTTTGTAATGAAAGAAGCCCTATATGAAACCTCCAAAAGCTCAAAAAATTGAAACAATTTTAAAGGATCAAAGAAAAGACCCATATTATTGGATGAATCAAAGAAACTCTGATACTGTACTATCTCATATTAAAACAGAACAAAAATACTTTGAACATAAAATACATCCTGCCAAAAATCTTCAAAATCAACTTTATGAGGAATTAAAAAGAAAAATCCCCGGAAAAGACTCAACACCTCCTTATCTTTTTAAAAATCACCTTTATTGGAGCCGCTATGAAGATAAAAAAGAGTATCCTATTTATTGTCGAAAAGAGGTAAACACTGAAACAGATGAAGTTATTTTAGACATCAATGAATTGGCAAAAAAGCATGAATATTATTCCCTCTCTAATCTTTCTATTTCTTTTTCACATAAGCTTGTAGCTTTTTCAGTGGATTCAGTAGGTCGAAGGTTTTATAAAATCTTTTTTAAAAATCTGGAAACAAATCAGATTTTACCACATAGCATTCCTGATACTACAGGGGATATGATATGGGCTAATGACGATCAAACTTTGTTTTATATTAAACAAGATAACCAGACTTTAAGACCTCATAAAGTATTTCGTTATGATCTTAAAACACAAAGACATGAATTGGTTTTTGAAGAAAAAGATGAAACATTTTCTTTGGATATTTATAAATCCTTGTCTGAAAAATATATTTTTATTCAATCTTTAAACTCTATGACTACTGAATCTCATTTTGTTTCTGCTGATAACCCTGAAAATCACTTTGAAGTTTTTCTAAAGAGAAAAAGAGGACATAAGTATTTTGTTGAAGATGGAAAAGACTGTTTTTACATTTTAACAAACTCTGATGATTGTAAAAATTATCGATTGGATCAAGCTCCTCTCACAGAAAAACATAATTGGAAAAATATTCTGCCTCATAGCAAAGGTGTTTATATTGAAGACTTTCATGTGTTTTCTGATTTTATTGCTTTAGAAGTAAGAGAAAATAGCCTTACTCAAGTATTTCTTATGGATCGAAAAACTTATCAAATTAAAAAACTGCCTGTTCCAGCTACACCTCACGTGGTGGAGCTTTCCACAAATGCTAATTTTAAAACTGACCTACTTCGTTTCAGCTATGAATCTATGGTCACTTCTGAAACGATTTATGATTACAATGTTTTAACAGGAGAAAATAAACTTATTCATCAGAAAAAATTAGCTGTTCCTTTTGATCCGGAGAAATATCATCAGGAACGAATTTATATCTCTGCTCGAGATGGAGTCAAAGTTCCCATCAGTCTTCTTTACAAAAAAGATCAATTTAAAAGAAATTCAAATCCTCTTTATATCTATGGATATGGTTCTTATGGGTATAGTATGGAGCCTTTTTTCTATCGAAATATGTTTTCTTTAGTGGATAGAGGTTTTGTTTTTGCTATTGCTCATATCCGTGGAGGAGCTGAAAATGGCAAATGGTGGTATGAACAAGGAAGGCTATTGAATAAAAAAAATACTTTTACTGATTTTATTGACTGCTCTGAGCATTTATTAAAACAGGGTTATGGAAAGCGTCTCTATGCCGCCGGAGGATCAGCTGGAGGCCTTCTTATGGGAAGTGTTCTCAATAGCAGACCAGATCTTTATACAGGTTTAGTGGCCCATGTTCCTTTTGTAGATGTCATAACCACTATGCAGGATACCTCTATTCCTTTGACTACGGGAGAGTACGACGAATGGGGCAACCCTGAAGATAAAACTTATTATGATTATATAAAATCTTATTCCCCCTACGATAATATTAAACAAGAATCATTTCCCCATCTATTAGTAACTTCTGGTTATCATGATTCACAAGTTCAATACTGGGAGCCAATGAAATGGGTGGCTCGTTTAAGAGACTTTCAAAAAAATAATTCTTTAATATTACTTTATATGGATATGGACTCTGGTCATAGTGGTACGACAGGAAGATTTAAAAGATTAAAACTCTTAGCTCTTGAATATGCTTTTTTACTTTATCTGGAACAATCTGTGGCTGAAAAGAGCTAATATATTATGACAGTCTTTTCATTGTCATTTCACATGAATTAACTAAAATAATAAACTCAACATACTTATCCACTGTTCCAAATTTCTTTTGAAATAACTCATTCCAATGATCTTTGGCATATTGTTTAAATTCTTCCAAAGATGGGGCATGGAGAACTCTATAATAAAATATTTCATAATTTTGTATATACTCATCAATTTGTTCTAACACATTCATTTCACTATTATATTTTGCAATAGCTTGTGAAAGTTCTTGAGGAGTTAGAATTTTTTTTGGTTTTCCTAGGAGAAATTCTAGAAACCCATGGAGAGTCCCGTGTTTGTCTTTATATTGTTTTTCTAAATTTGCTATAGCATCAGCTCCAGGAATAAGATAAGAATGTTTTTTATAAGAAGCCCATGAATTAATAGGAGGATATGCAAGCTTATTATTAATACTTAATTTATTATAACCTTCAATAGCTTGAGGAGTTTGTTCCAATGTGAGTATAGTCTCCTGCTGACTGTGTCTTGTTGTGTGAGAGTGAGAGCCTAGTTCAAGCTCTGCTTGTGTTTGTTCATACTCTTTTATTTCTGAATCAGTATAGTTTCGGTTTAAAACTACACTGTTTATAAGAGCTTCAAATTGTTCCCGTGTTATTCCATAAAGAATATTATAGGTGTCAAAACTCAATGCTCCTTTAATATGAGATCGATGCCGGCTATAGTTGGCAAAAGAGAGAATCTTATTTGATCTTAATCTATTGTGGTACTCTTCAATAGAGTGAGGCAGTTCATCTGGGTGTAAGTGTGTAACTCTGCTAAATACATATTTTATAAACTCTGTTTTATCTATATCGTGCAGTATTCGATAAGTTTCAGGAGAAAGAGCTCTTTCGATAAGATGATAATACTGACTAAGAGTATCGAAAGAAACAATTTTATTTATTCGTAACGGGTTATTATATTGATCGATAGCTTCAGGGAGTTCTTCTAAAGTTACAAAATATTTGCTATTTCCAAACAGCATTTTTGTAAGCTCTTTTTTATTAATTCCATGTAATGCTAGATAAGTTTTAACTGCTAAAGCTCCCTGAATATGCTGACCAAATGTATCATATTTTTTTAAAGAGTTAATTCTAGATTCTGAGAGTCTAGGATCAACTTTTCCTATATTCCACTTCACAATGGCTTTAGGAAGATCCTCTAAAGTTAGATGATAAATATTTCCAAAGATTTCTTGAGTCAGCTCTGCATTAGTTAAATTATATTGCTCTTTGTATTCATCAGCTGAAAGAGTTCCTGGAATAAATGAATGGAATGTATTAAGGGCTTCAAGAGAGGTAATGCGGTTCTGGCCTCTTTTATTATGCTCTGTAATAGCTAATGAGAGTTCATCTAAACTTAAAGTGTTTGAAATGGCTAAAGAGCAAAAACCAAGCAGGAAAGATACAATAAACGCTTTCATATTTTCTCCAAATTGCTGAGCGTAGAGATGGCTTATCATAAAAGAAATTCTTTTGGAATAAAAATTTTTTATTATATAAATTTTACATTTATTGACATATTAGAGTTATTTGCAATACATGAGAAAATATACACTCATATATTATATTCGAAAAAACTTATGATAATTTCGTGATAAATAGCAGAAAAATCAGTATTGAAAAAAACTCTTAAGGGCAGGAAAAATCAAAATCTTGAAAATCCAGATTTAATTCCAATTTATTTAAAGTATCAGGGACAATATCTGAATTATTCTGGCAATAGGCTTGTCGAATACATATATCGTCCCCATCACATGCATCTAAAATCACTTTATGAACTCTGCTAAAACCTTCATCATTTTGTTCCCAAGCCAGCATTTCCAAAAAGGTTCTTCCATCCTCGATATCTTTGCTTAAAGCATCTTTAACCCCATCATCAAAAGACATTGAGCTTAAGGAATCTAAAACTGTTTTTAAAACTTCTCCCTCTTCATCCAAATAGTGAGGAATTTTCTCGTTCTCAGCCAGCCATATCAGCATATTATTTGCAGACTCATGACCCGCATCAGCATATTCTATCCAAGGGGTATGAGAAATACTCACAATAAAGGCAATTTGTTCTTCCGTAATAGGGCTCCAGATTCCTCTGTTCATGTTGTTCACAGCTCTTTTGATAAGAGTGACTGTGCTATCAGCAAGCCTTGTACATTGATCAAACTCACCAGAACTTGGAAAAATTGCTCCGCAATCCTGTTGGCATTCAGTGGAGCATCCAGAAGAAGCATCGCTATTGAGGGAAGATTGAGAGTCACCCAACCAATCACAGCCAAACAAAACTAATATCAATAAAAAACCTAAATATCTCATTTTTTCACCTATTAGTAAAAACGGACTTTTTAGATCAAAACTTTACTCTAGCCCTACAAACACAGACCTGAGTGAAAAATATACTCTTTTAGCAAGAAACAAGCACACTTGCCCTTAGCTTGATTAAGAGTGAGTCAAAAACAAATATTATAAGAAAGCCTAGCTTAAAGTGTCTTTACCTTGTTCCCATGAGCAGGGGCACAGCTTGTCCGTTTGTAGAGCGGTTAAAATACGCAACACCTCTTTAGGTTCACGCCCTACATTCAAATCCGTCACATAAACGAAGCGGATTTTATTATCCGGATCTACAACAAAAGTAGCTCTTTGAGCCACCCCTTCTTCAGCATCTAAAATACCTAAAGAAGCTGAAAGTTCTCTTTTTACGTCTGCCAGCATAGGGATGGATAAATCATTGATCAATTTATCATGAGTGCGCCAGGCATGATGTACAAATTCAGAGTCTGTAGAAGCGGCGATCACTTGAGTGTCTCTTTTTTCAAATTCAGGGCTTAGATCATTAAATCCTTTAATTTCTGTAGGGCAGACAAAAGTAAAATCTTTTGGGTAAAAGAAATACACCTTCCACTTCCCTGCGTAAGTATCCTGATCAACATCTTTGAAAGCTTCTGCTAAATTTCTTGAAGTTGAAACAGTTGCTTTTACCTTAAACTCCGGGAATTGGTCGCCTACACCTAACATGAATATCCTCCTTATGAAAATTGGTATGAGTTTATTTTTGTACCAAATTTTTAATAGGAAACAAAGACTTTTTTAAAGTTCTTTTCGAGGTCTGTTCTGGCTCTTCTTGTGTGTGGCGGGGGCATATAGATTTCATATGTTTAAAAGCTTCTTCTTCTTTAGACACATCAAATACAGCTTGAACTTTGAAAAGCTGGTCCTCGCTTTCCATTTGAAACTGTAATTCCCTTAATGGTATTTTATCAAATAATTCCGCATCAAAAGACACTGACCAAAAGTAAGATATGCCATAGAAAAATGCATAAAATAAACTACTTCTCTTCAACAAAGCTGGAAATTTCTGATCATTCAGCCAAATAGAAGCCTTTGAACTGTAATTTGGAACCTTAAAAGGATTAGGTTGTTTAGGGTGATTTGGGTGACGTTCTATTAAAACACTGGCACTAAATACTTTTTCCTCCAAATTACTGTAATCAGCATAAGTGCATCCCACATGAAGAGTGATACAAGATTTGTTCTCACACTTTTTTGGATATTTTATTAGTTCGAAACCATTATGATGTAATTCGTAAGACTTGGGTTGCCAGATACCACTTCTGGTCTCTTCTCCCCACACGTGGCCATATTGACTGGCATAGATGGAAAGGTGGGTGCTTACAATACAAAATAAAGCCACAGTTTGTACTGCCACTGAAGAAAATTTTTGATTATTTTTACAATTTAAAAAATATAACATTTAGGTAAGGATTATTCTAAATACTTAATTGCAATAATCTTGTTGATTTTCGCCTATTTCTTTATTTACATTTTCACTATTAACATAGAACTGAATAATTAAATTAAGCGTATCGTTAGATACTTTTTTCACATCCATAGAAGAGGATAAAAAATAGTTCCATGGTTTTTTAATAAAGCCAGTTTCAAAAAACGTGATTTCTACCACTTCACCTTCATTATTAATTTCCAAAGATGTGAAAGCATGTTCATCGTTTGTCGGAAAGTCTATGTAAAATAAAGTGTCAAGAGGAATAGTAGGGCTTCTTTTTACATCAGCAGGCACAGACATCCCTGCCAGTCCTCCCATATTTTTGGCTCCCCAAAGACCATGGACTCCCCATGCTAACCTTTCTGAGTAAGTGCATATATCTTGGGTTAATGACTCTTTGTCTTGGTACTTTCTTAAAAGCATTTCAATTTCAGTTCGT
The DNA here is from genome assembly GCA_965197855.1 of Bdellovibrionales bacterium. Lineage (GTDB taxonomy): Bacteria > Bdellovibrionota > Bdellovibrionia > Bdellovibrionales > UBA1609 > JAPPLG01. The sequence continues at coordinate 470,627 of OZ240230.1, read as the reverse complement.
TTGTTTTTTTCAAACACTATCACAAATAAACCATCTGGTGCTGAACGTGGTTTTTTCATATCTGGGTGTTCTGCTTTTTCAATCCATATTTCAAAAGTAGTGTTTTTAATCTCACCTTCGTATCTTCCTTGGATTCTTTCTAAAAATTGATCCCTTGAAAAATTAGGATTATAATTAGAGCCTGCGCAATTAAAGATAGAAAGAAAAATAAGAAAGCTAAAAAATATTTTCATATTCATTATGCATTTTAATTCATTTAATGGATTTTGTGAATAGCAAAACAGTATTATATTTTGAGACAGTTGCATTATAACTCTTATAAACTTTATTTTTTAGGAGATATAAAAAACTCTGTAAAACTAAGAGTATTTAAGATGAAATCAAAGCAAAAACTAAGAATGCCTTGACTGAAACAGTGGGTAAACTCATAATGATACAATAAGTCTTAAAATGATTTTAAACTACATGTCATAAGTTTTTAAAAGAGGGAGCTTAATGAATAAAGTAGATAGATGTATTCTTATTGGAGCTGTGGGTGTGTTTCTTATCAGTATGATGTACACGATAGCCACAGTAAAATATCAAACTATAGAGAAGGAAAATCTCAAGCTTTCAAAGCATGAGCAAGTAGTGACAGACACACAAAATGTGATGATATGGCGTGAGTATCACGATCAGCAAATGGCTGTATTAAATGCTATACTTATACAATTAAAAGAAAATAGGCTTCAACAAGCCGCCGGCACTAAATGTTTATAAGGAGATAAACAGAAAATATGAAGTTATTACTCTTATGGGTATTTATTTTCAGTTCTTTTTATACTTATGGCTTTTGCATAGAGATGGGCAGTTTTGTTGTTCACCCGGATGGCAGTCATTCTACAACAGCAGGAAACTTTATTTATCCAGAGGGCACTCGTTCTATAAAAGTGAGAGGTTTTATTATTTATCCAGCGGGTGATCCTTGTACAAGAGCGGGGGATTTTGTTTTTGACTTAGATGATGATCGTTTTATAAAACCTCCATTTGTTGACTCAGATGACAACCTGTTTATGAGGAGGAGCTCTGTATTTAATTTAGATGATGACGATTTTTTTATGGGGAGGGATTCTATTTTTGTTTCAGATGACGATTTTCTTATAAGTAGAGGCTTTATGTTTCAGTTCAGTGATAAAAACTAAAAATGTATCCTACTATAAGGTCCAAAAAATGGTTCCGTCTTTGCGTGTTGATAAGACATATCTTCTTTTACTATTGAATAGGATGCCTTTAGCGTGATGTTTGTATATTACAGTCATCTCTTGAGTTGCATGCCGAGTATCACTATCTGAACAGACAATAACATCTGGATTACAAAAGTTGAATATTCCTGGGTAGTAGCCAATTCCCCTACCATTATGTGAAGCTATAAATACATTTACATTTTTTAATTCATTTCTAAAATCACTTTTTGTCAATAAACGTTTCCAACCAGAAAATTCGAGATCTCCAGGGATCATAAAACATTTTCCTTTGCATTTCAGAAATGTCACAAGACTAATGTTATTTTTATCTTGAAAATCATAATAATACTCATTGTAGAAAAGTCGATAGTTCACTTCAGGTACAAAAGGAGAGTCCGTATCTGACTCAGCACATATCTGCATCATACCAAGCATACATTTCATTGCGATAGAAATTTCTCCAGACTGTCGCATTGTCAATCGTTGGAGTTGTTTTAATGAAATGCTATCGTTCTGGAACATAGTTTGTATACGCACTCTACGAAGGAGATTTGGAAGATCACTTATATGATCCTCGTTAAAATTAGTAATAAAAAGTGCATCAATCTTACTTATTCCGATTTTAGGTAAAAAATTTGATGGTTGGTTACGATCATTACGTCCACAGTCCCAAAGCATGACATTTCCATTATCATGGACCAGAGATATACATAAACCGTGGCCTACATTATGAATAGTTACTCTCATAAGGCGTAAATACATCCTCCATTGAGCTTATATGATGAAACACTTGTCCAAATAGTTTGAACTTTAAGTTTGAAATAATATTGATAATTAAAATAGTGGGCTAGCTCTGAAGTAATCAGAAAAAAAGGGCAAAAAAAAACCATAAAAATTATCTCCATATGATAGCTCTCTTTTTTAGCGAAACACCTTATAGTGACCTATTTTTGAATTTGCAAGGCTTATTTTTAATATTAAGCATAAAAAAATATATCATTGATATTCAGAATATATCGTGATATTAATAGGCTTTAATAAAGCCGTTTAAAGCCTATTAAAGATCTAACTAAAAATAAAATTTATAACTACTTCGAAAGAACTTGATTCTAACAGAACTTTTGAATAAACTAAAGTTTGTTTTTATTTTTATCACTGTACAAATAAATTTGTCAATTTGTAAAAAAACAGCTTTAAATAAACTCATTTAAAAAAGTAACATTAAAAATTGTTTTAAAGTGGGTTTTGTTTAAAAAAAATTAATAAAAAACATACAGAAGTAAAAGTGTGTTTTTTAGAGAAAAATTATTTTACTTTTTTACACAAAAGACTTGCTTTTAAAATTGATTAAGAGGCAATAGGAACACTTCATTTGGGAGCTTGCTGAACCATTCAAAAAGTTTTTTGATCCTTATTTAAGCAATTATTTCACTTACTAATCATGTATCAAAAAAGAGATGTACTTTTATTTATTTTGCACACGTACATCTAAAGTCTGGACCAAGATAAAACATAAAATTCTTAGCTTTTAAATGATACATTTTTAGTGCTTTTTAAGCAGATTCCAGTTTCACATTGTATTTATATCCAGCACTCTTTACTGAATCAGAAAGAGCCAACTCTATAAAAGAGGTAGGAGAGTAACCTAGCTTTTTTTCCATCTTTCCTGCAAGGGTGGGTGTGGGGTTCTTTGAGCTGTAATGTAGTCATTTAAGGTTTGGGGGCTTATGTCCAATTTTCTGGTACAAGCAGTTTGACTTTCAAAGTCAGTTTTAATAACTGCTTCAAGATGGCTGGAAAAAGTCACTTTTCCAAACTTTTTAGCTAGCTTGTCATAAGATGAAGTTTTTCTTTTAGTAGTCATATTTATGTACCTCCATTAGTTGTATGTGAACCTCTTTTTAAAGCATTTTACATTTCTTGAATGAGCAATTTTACTGGATCATCATTAACTTGTCCTTCGACATAGTGCCAACGAGAAAACATATTTAATAATCTACTCATAAAGATTTTTGCATCACCGTCTATATTGTTTGGTACAGATTTTTCTAACCGATAAAAAGCTTCATATAAATCTTTACATCTATCGAAAACAAATTTATTTTCTATGTTGATACTTTCAATAGTTGAAAATAAATTTTTATTAAATATTTCAATCTCTAATTTTATTTCTTGAAACTGTTGAGGTTTCATCTTATCCAACAAGGCGTATAACCTATTGTCATATTGAGATAACCACTCCCCATTAGATAACTCTTCGTTTTCATCACTATTTTTAAGAGCATCTTTATCCACTTTATGATTAAAAAAATTTTTAAAACCAAGTGGTTCAGTCAAGTTATTTTCATTTATTACTTCTATTTTAAAATGGCCGTACAAAGCTAAGAGAAATTGCTTAATGATTTTTCTTTTAAAGATGTTGAAATTCATTGCTAAATTTCCTTTGATTCTATTTTTTCTTCTTTTTTGAGGTAAATAAACTATTATTAAGTAGAATATCCAGCTTACCATGTAGCCTGAGGAGATGTTGGAAATCATACCTTTATAAAGATTAGGTACTATACGAAATTGAACAGGCAGTATGGACTGACAATCTAACATTAAATACAGGGCAAGTGTGATGGATGCAAATAATAAAACATATCTAATTATAAGTTTTCTTTTATATATGTAAATTTGTTTTTTATAGGGTATCTCTATGTTGTTGTTAAATTTAACAGGTTTTATTTCAGGTATAAGCCATAGAGTTGGATTTAATCTGCTTGCCTGTCGAACCCTCATGTTCTTTATCCACATGTCTCGCATTTCCATGTCCATAAGAGGAACTTGTTTTTCAAAAAATTTATCTATGGCATCTTCTTCACTAAGAGCTTGAATGGTGATTTCAAAATGACAACGAAAACATTTTGAAAAATTTTTTACATCACCATTGTATTTGATTAAAAATAATTTCATATTGTTTTCACAAGGGATAGGATTCAGAGTTACAAATTATTATATTTTTATTTTGTGGCATATTTGTTCCTTCGGATACCATATATTACAAATTATGAAGTATGCTCAGGGTAGCAAGCAATAGGAACATTCCTTTTCAGGACTTGGTATAACTATTCAAAATGTTTATTAAGCTGACTCTAGCTTTACGGTGTATTTATTATATCCAGCGTTTCTCACTGAATCGGAAAGAGCTAGTTCTATAAAGGACAAGGGAGAATAACCCAGTTTTTTTGCCATCTTTCCTGCTAGAGTTGGTGTGGGGGTTCTTCGAGCTGTAATATAGTCATTTAAAGCTTGGGGGCTTATGCCAAGCTTTCTGGCACAAGCAGTTCGACTTTCAAAGTCAGTTGCAATCACTGCTTTAAGATGACTTGCAAAAGTCACTTTTCCAAATTTCTTGGCTAGTTTGTCATAAGACGAATTCTTTTTTTTAGTAGTCATGTTTGTGTACCTCCATTAGTTGTATGTGAACCTCTTTTTGTAATTCACAATAAATTAAACGATAACCTCGGCTAAGTCTTACGGATCTCTGGCCTCTACGATTACCTTTTAATGGTTTATCACGATAACTTGGTCTTTTTCTTACCTCCAAAATACTAAACCGCTCTATCGTTTGAATCCATAAAAGTGCTTTTTGTTGAATCGAATTTGGACATTTCTCCAGTTGTTTTTCAAATAACTTAGTATAAATTACTTTTGTGGACACTTTTTATTTTTAAGGCAATTTGCCTTAAAAAGCAAGTAATTTTTTTAATAATCTTATATTTTATAATAAATAATATAGAATATAACAGTTTTTTAAGTATTTTAATATTTGAGAGAATAATAACTGACTATACTTATATTAATATTTGTGTCTTATAATGCACATTTCATAAATAAAAAAGTGCACTAAAAAGCACAATAAAAAAATTTAGTGTATTAAAAGACACAAAACAGCTTTATTAGGTATTGCTAAACAGACTTCACTGAATCAGAAAGGGCTAACTCTATAAAAGATAAAGGAGAGTAACCTATTTTTTTTTCCATTTGGATTTTGTTCTTGACTTATATAATCATTTGGTTATACTACATCGATGTACATTGAATTTTTCACAACAGAGAGCAATCGTTCCCCTGTAACAAGTTTCATTGATTCTCTTCAAGTTAAAGATCAAGCGATTGTTTTAGCTGTTTTAGAAGAAATAAGTAATTATGGCTTTAAAGCAAAGGGAGTAAAGTTTAAACAAATAAAGAAAAAGCTGTGGGAAATGAAAATATCAATCCCTTCAGGAGGTATTCGTTTATTTTATGTAATGATATCTCAAAATAAGTTGTTAATATTACATGGGTTTAAAAAGAAAAGTCAAAAAACCCCTATAAAACAGTTAAAGCTAGCTGAGAAAAGGTTAAAAGAAATATGATAAACAATTAAAAGGTACAGGGAGTGTAAAAATGAAAAGAAGTAAAAGATATACATTAAAACAATATCTAGAAGGAAAATCTAAAAATGAAGAGTTTTGCTTTCACTTTCAATCTGCACAAATGCATTTAAAGTTAGCCAGAGTGATTGAAAAGTTAAGAGTAAAATCAAAACTTACCCAAACACAACTGGCAAAAAAAGCGAAAGTAAGCCAACCTATGATTGCTCGTTTAGAAAAAGGAGATCAAAACCGTATTCCAACTTTGGCAACTATTAACAAAATCCTTCGCGCTTTAAACTATGAGTTAGACTTAGTAATTAAAAAAGCTTCTTAGGGCGATCTGGTTAATTAAAAGTTATTTTTAAATAGGTTTTGTTTAAAAAAAATCATTTTATTTTTTTAAAAGTTTAAAAACAAGATTAAAAATAAAGTGTGCTTTTTAGAGAAAAATTCTTTTCATTTTTTTACATAAACAACTTGCGTTTAAAATTGATTAAGAGGCAATAGGAACATTTAATTGGGGGGCTTAGTGTAACCATTCAAAATGTTTTTTGCTTGTTATTTAAGCAATTATTTCATTCACTAATCATGCACTAAAAATCAGATCCCCTTCCATGTACTTTGCATGTAGATCTAAGTTTCAACCCTAGATAAAACACAAAATTCTTAACTTTTGAGTTATAAACTATCAATACATAGGTACTTACAGATATGAAACAATCATTTATTTTGTTTATATGGGTAGAGCGAGAAAATTAGACATTCAAATAGAAGACGAAGTACTAAAAAGCCTGCTGTTTACTTTTTCCCTTAATATGGAAGTGGTTAGAAAATTCAGAGGAATGACACAGCAAGAGTTAGCTTTTAAATCCAAGTTATCTATTAGTACGGTCGCGGCTATTGAACAGAAATGTCTTCAAAATTTAAACTTTAGTACATTAACAGCTGTTGCAAAAGCGTTAAAGGTGACCCCTGTTAGTTTACTCAGTAAAAAAATCAGTTTAAAAAATCTGAAAAATTCCTGATTCCTCTTAATCTCTCTTATATCTTAAGCCTAAAGTCTGTGTAACAGAAGAAAGGCTATTGTCTTGTATTGAAACATATTGAAAGTCCTATATATATTTAGTCAGCAGATAGAAAATTTAATAAATACCTATAAATCCAAATCTTTTTAATGCTTTATAAGAAGCTTTGATTCCTTTCCCCAACAAATAAGTGGACTATTTTTTCTTTTTTATGAAGAATAAAAAGATACCGATATGTAAGTACCTACTTAAAGGTATTAATTAAATATAAAAGGAGGGTTTTTTATGAACAAATTAAAATTAAAACGAGGGTTTTCACTCGTTGAATTGATGGTCGTTGTGGCCATTATGGGAACTTTGGCAGCGATAGCAATCCCTGCCTACAATGAGTATAGGAAGTCAGCTAAGAAGACTGCGTATAAGTCAGATATGCTTAGTCTACATAAAGGCTGGATGGCTTTTGGTGTTGAACTGGATTCTTATTGTGAAAGAGAAACTTTACCTAGACAAGCTTCTATTTCAAATGTCGGAATGCAATCACTTTTATCTAGCAAATTATATGGAGAATCGAATGGGACAGTTATAGAATGTGAGCAGACAGGTGCTTCTTGTGCCGCAGCAAGTTCCATATCATTTCAAGTAGGAACAGCTTGTGCAGGTACGATAGGTACTGGTTGTACATGGGCAAATAATGGTTCTGTAACAACATACGGTCCAGGGAAAGACAACTTTATCGGTTTTGCAACTGATGCTATTGCATTAGGAACTAGCACTCCTTGTCCTGTTTCAGATATACCTGCTCGTCAACATAAACAGGCTGCCTCTACAGATGATACAGACTGCAAACTTAATGTGGAAGCTTATCAGATGGGAGTGGGTGGACATATTGCAGGAGCAGATTATTATAGTGCAACTGTAAATAACAATGGAGTTGTAAAAGATAGACAAGGAGATACTTCTACTATCTTTACTGTTGGTGGAATTTGTTCTTAATTTAGTAATTTAGGCTGTGCGTTCTGTTAATTTCACACAGCTTAATGAAGGCCGTAAAGATAGGAGAGAGTTTGTTCCTCGCTTCTAGAAAGACGGCCTTCTCTTTTTGAGGAGAAAACAAAATGAAAAAATACTTATTAGAGATATTTATGACTTGTTTACTATTTATAAATTTTTCTTGGGCAAAAAAAACAAATTTAGAGCACAATATAGTATATCCTCAAGCAAAGAATACAATAACCTGTCAGTTAGAACATATCGCGAGAGTTAAGTATGAAAGTGGGAAAATTAATAAAGTAGCGTACACAGAAAAAGCAAAGTTTCCTTCTGTTTTTACAGATTTAAATAAAAAGAATCCTAAAATGATCCAACCTGATCAAATAGATCTTATTAAAATTAACGAATCAGATGGTGTATACTGGCTTGGATCAATCGGTTCAATGGGAATGACTTTATTTATCGTTGATACAAACAATAAATTGCTGATTCAACAAAGAAGTATGTCATTAGGAGAAACTACCTACGGCCAATCATGGCTTGGTAAGTGTCTGTAATATCAATTAGCAATATAGATTAAATGAATAGGAAATAACTCATGAATAAAACAGATAGGATAATAATAACTTTATCAATAGGTATTTTTCTTATAAGTTCAGTCTATACTATGACTACAATAAGACAGCAAAATATAGAAAAAGAAAACGCAAGACTTGCTTTTGAAGAAAAAGCTGTGATAGATACTCAAAATGTAATGATTTGGAGACACTATCACGATGAACAAAAAGCTTTATTGAAAGAGGTTCTAAAAGAACTTAGAAAAAACAAAACCCAAACCATTGACTATCAAACTCAATGCCTATAATAGGGGTATCATGAATAAATATATTATATGTTTTTGTGTTATATGGGGTCTTATAAGCTTTGGTTGTGTAACTAATTCAAAAACTGCTCAAAAACCAGAACCACAGAATAAAATCTGTGGTGTTCGCGGCAATTGTGATTGCTTTAATGATAAAGATTGTAAAGGAAATAAATGCGGGGAACGTTCTGCACAGTACAGAAAAGGAGGAAAAGAACCTAGGAACTGTAATGAATAAAACAGACAGGCTTATAATAACTTTTTCTATTGGAGTTTTATTTATCAATACGGTTTATACAATATGGTAAGATATAACCCAAAAGATGAACAAGACGTATTATGGGCAGAATGGAGAACTCTGTTGGCTGAAAATAAATTTTTAAATAATAAGATACATTGTTTGAAATTAAGTATGACTCATAAAGAATATTTGGACATGGCTTTTTCTAGATTCTTAGAAAACTTAGATCATAAAGAACAAAGAATCGTTTCTGAACTAAAGGCACTTCAAAAAGAAGGAAGGAAAAAATTCTTTTCTTTTAGTAGTATAGAAGAAACTAATTTAAAAATAAAGAAGTACATTTCTTTAAAGGAAAAACACAATTTAATTTTAAAAGAAGGGATATCCTTTATCGAAAACTCTGTAAAAAAAGTTAGTTGACTTAATTTAGAGTTACAAAGTTGGTGTAGTATGAAAAAATGTTTTATAGTTTTAAATATCTTAGTAATATTTCTTTTCTGTTCTTCATGTACATTATTATCAAGTAATAAAGAATATCACATAAATACAAATAAACAAGAAAATGGAGACAATGAAGTTCATTTAAAAAGTTGTTGTCATTTTCCAAAAAACAATGAGTATTTAGGTAAGTTTAAAAGTTGTGATTCTGCTTTATCAGAGGCTATCAAAAGAGGGTATGAAAAACCAGATGGTTGCCGTTGTTGTTTAAAACAATGCCATAAAAGATAAAATAAAAAAAAGCTTGCTGTAACTGGTTTAATGCTTTAAATTATAATTGGTTGATTTTTGGCTAAAATTTGGTTAAATATTGTCCGATATATTGACTAAGGAGGTCTTTTTATGGCTGTTCAAGCTCAACCACATATATTCAACACAGTTCCTAAAAATGATGTTTTTGGATTTTACAATAAAGGAAAATATAAATATAGGGAAATAGTTAACACAATGGATTTCAGTCGAAAAGAGATTTCCAGGGCAGCTCGTGTGTCTATTGATTCTGTTCGATACGAAGAAAATAGAATCCCAGATAAAGTGAAAGATCTTCTTACAAATATGATCTGGCTACTTCATGTGACGCATGAACATTTAAGAGATAAGAATAAAGTCATTCAATGGCTGAATTCACCAAATCCTATATGCGGTGGTGCTTCTCCAAAGGATATGATTTGTATGGGGCAATATAAGAAGCTTGTGAAAATTGTTGCTTCATATATAGAAGGAGATATCCCATAAATAATACTTTCAATCTAAATACCTATGGCATATGAAATTCCTTTAAAAGAACCAAAACGTTTAGCTCAACATAAAGAATTTTTCTTTGATGAATATAATTATTATTTTAATGAAAGAGAAAAAATTAAGAAAGAAATTTCTTTTGCACTTAATGATAAAGTAGTTTCTTATCCTTTTACAGATTGGTTTCGTCTCGCTAGTACAAAATATGCAATGGATCCTCTAAGTTGTAAAGGTTCCGTTGAACATGCCACGGGAGGACGTTTTAATATAGGAAGTATTAATAAAGATCGATTTCCAACTTTTCCAGCTCTTTATGTTGGAAATGAAAAAGAGACTTGTATCAAAGAAATTTATCCTGGCGTGGAGGGATTTTTACAAAATAAAAGAGGGGAAGGGTTTTTTCGTGTTGATGTATACCTTGATTCTGTATTAGACCTGACAGAAAAAGGCTCTTTGAATAAATTTGTAAAAACAATAAAACAAATTGCTGTATCAAAATCATTACAAAACAGAGCAAAGAAGTTGGGTCTCGAAGAAAGACATTCAGTGCGAACTATCACTTCACTTAAAAAGGAGATATATGCCGTTAATTGGAGAGGAGAACCTAATATATTTGACATACCTTCTTCCTCTCAAATTTTTGGTCAATTGGTGAAGAACGCAGGGATAGAAGCTATTTTATACCGATCAACTAAAACTTCTAAAAAAGGTTTATGTTTAGCTGTGTTTCCAGAAAACTTCGAAAACTCTGATTCTTATATAGAGTTACAAGATGTCTCCGATAGTATAAGCAATACAAGGATGGATTCAAAAACATTTGAGAATTTTTATTGAAAAAGTATAAAAAGAACTTAGAAAAAGCAAAACCCAAACCATCAACACCACTCAATGCCTGTAATTTTTATTATTATTTTCTTCTGGTGTAAAGACGGCAGACAAAAGGTGTCAGCAGTAACAAAAACAAAAACAAAACAATAAAATTTATATAATAACCAAAATCTTCAAACAAAGTGGGCTTGTGCTGAGAAGAGTAGGGAACGCTTACCACCTGTGCCCAAGGTTTTCTAATAGGAGATCTGCCTAATATATTTCCATAAGCGTCCATTGCTGTCGATATTCCCGTACTAGTAGACCTCACCATAGGTTTCCTAAGCTCAATACCTCGAGCTAAGGTCATATACAAATGCTGATAAGGCTCATACCACCAGCCAAACCACGAATCATTAGTAAGGTTCACTAAAATGTGAGCCTCCTGTTTAGATAAACTTCTCGAAAATAAATCGGACAAACTCTCATAACAAATTTGAAGACCTAAACGAATGTTATTCACAGTTCGAACAGAAGGACCTTCCTTGCTCGCTATAAACGCCTGATGACTTCCTAAAAAAATCTCTCTAAGCTTTGGAAACCAACGATCCCCAGGAATATATTCCCCAAAAGCCAGTAATTTATTTTTATCATATCTCCTGGGATTAAATTTTCCCTTAGAATCAATAAAGAAAATAGAATTAGTCACACCTTGACCTATACGAGAGGAAGCTCCTGTAACCAAAGTTGTTTGAAATTTATTCTTCACAGTTTTTTGAAGACTCGAAACAGTTTTTTTTCTTTTTTTCAGTAAGTAAGGATAAGCTCCCTCAGGCCATACAATAAAATCCACAGAACTATCTAAAGCGTTTACTGTCAGATCCGTTAACTTATTGGAAATTTTTTGAAACACCTCGTCTCTTAAACCCCTAAGCTCCATAGAACTTCCAATATTATGCTGTACTAACAAAACCTTTGCTGTTGAATCAGGTTCCTCCACTTTTTTTCCTAAAAAATAACCCAATCCATTAAGTAATGTGAAAATAGCTGTACCAATCGCTATTAATTTTTTATTTCTCAAAGAGATAAAACAAACCTGGATAAGTATGGTCAAAGTCGATATAAACTGAAACCCCCAAAGCTCTGCAGTATGAAAGATTGGAAGTCGAGCCCAAAACCAGGTATATCCAAAATTCCATTGAAAAAGCATCGGCAAAGACAAAGCTAAAGAGATCAAGGAGGCTAAGCTCAAAAGACGCATCCACTGAACAGGAGGTAGAAGACGAATAAAATAAGCCCACACTATAAGAGCTAAAGGAATATGTAAGTGAGCAAAAGCACAAAAAGCCAAGAGTCCTGCTATAGCAATAAACCAGTTAAACATTCCATAAATGTGAATGGTATAAGCCACCCAATGAAAACCAATAAGCGTCCATATAAACTGTGTCAGCCACCCTGCAATAAATAAGAGTTTGATTTCCTGCGTATTTTTTAAACAAAAATGCCATAAAGGAATAAAACAAAAAAGTATAGCCCAAGGAGGGAAGGGAATATAGCTCGTACCAGCCAGAATTCCCGATAGAATCGGCAGCCAAAATAATTTGAAAAAATAAATCACATTATTAAACATATTGTGATAAAGCATAAACGAATGAGTTTTGAAAGCCAACAAAGAATGACCTCGGAGTGGGAAAGTCTATCCTGTCCTTTTTGTAGAGCTTTATTTAAAGCAAGCAGGCAGGATCTACTCCCTATGGATCATTATTCCTTTTCCTGTCTGTCTTGTAAGAAGATTTTTTGGGCGGGCTATAACGATCATCAGGAAATTGAAGTCTTTACGACAAAGCCTATCATCCAAGAAGAAGAAAAAGTGGTTAATGAGCATAAGGTTTGTCCCCATTGCTATACCAGTACAAAAAAAGGAAGTGTGGAGTGTGCCCAGTGCGGAGAATCTTTTTACAATGATAAATGGAAGAAAAATGCACCTCCTTCTTCTTTCTTTTTAAGAAAAACTTTTGAAGAGCTTTTAGCTGAATACGATTCTACTAAAAAACATGAAGAATTTGCGGCCTTTTGTATTAGTGAAAACAATATCGGTTTTGGATCCTATTGCTACAGTCAATTGATGAAAGCCCGCCCGGAAGATCCTATTGCGGTTAGAATGTATAAATATTTTGAAGCAATACTTCTAACAATGGTTCAAAAACCACCCAAGACAGAGACCAAATATTGGTCTTACACTATAGGCTGGGTTCATGCTTTGTTGTTTTTTCTTTTTATAGCTCTTTGTTTTGGGCTGGCTTTACCTTATTTTATAGCATTACCTAATTAGGAGTTCTTTAATGAAGATTTTTCAGTATGTAGATCAATGGCTCAAGCAACCTAAGTTGATTATGGGTTTTTGTCTTGTATTGATTTTATTTAATATTGTTTTTGATGGCACTTTATTTCAAATTCGAAAACTCTATCTACAGCAAAAAACCCTGAATCAACAAACTTTGGAAATTCAAACAAAAAATCAAATACTTATAGAAAAAATGGACAAACTCTCCGATCCCAAACACTTGGAAAAAGAAGTCAGAAATCGATTTGACTTAGCCAGCCAAGGGGACCTTATATTTATTTTTCCCGAAGATGAATAAAACAGAAACAAAAACAGTATATTTGGTAGACGCCAGCTCTATTTTCTTTAGAGCTTACTACGCTATTCCTTTTATGCAGTCTCAAAAAATGAAAATTCAAACCAGCGCTATTTATGGCTATCTGACCACAACTTTAAAAATTTTAGATCAATTTAAACCTCAGCATTTGATGTACTGTTTTGACCGCAAAGAACCCTCTCTTCGTGTGCAGTATTACAAAGAGTACAAAGCAAACCGAGAGGAAATGCCAGAGGATTTAGCAGAGCAAGTGCCTTATATTCATAAAGTGACTGAACTCATGGGTATTCAGAAAATGGACCTTAAAGGATATGAAGCAGATGACTTAATAGGAAGCCTTGCCTACTGGTCCAGAGATCATAAAGCTCAAGTCATTGTGATCAGCTCTGACAAAGATTTTGCTCAATTAGTGGATTCTCAGGTAAAGCTCTATGATCCGATGAAAGATATTTACTATGATACTAATGGTGTGCAAAAAAAATGGGGTGTATGGCCTAATCAAATTGTGGATTATTTGGCTATTGTGGGAGACTCCAGTGATAATATTCCAGGGGTTCGGGGAATTGGACAAAAAGGTGCTCAGAAATTACTTTCAGAATACAAAAGTATGGATGATCTTTATTCCAATCTTGATCAAGTGCCGGATAAGCTCGCTCAAAAATTAAAAGAATCCAAAAAAGAAGCTTTTCTTTCACAAAAATTAGCTCGCATTATTACTGATCTAAAACTTGTTTCTGAATTTAAAGATTTTGAAAGACAGCCTTTGAAGAAGAAAGAAATGTTAGAGCTATTTGATGAACTGGCATTTCGATCTATTCGGAAAAAACTTTTTACGGATTCAGAAGAGCCAAAAAAGAAAGCTGTTGCTTTGAATCAAGAGGAAGGTACTTCCAAGGCTATGCCTCTTCAAAAAATAAAAGGACTCAGAAAATATTCCTGGAGTTTAAATGAATTAAATGAAGCCTTAAGACCTTATGAAGAGGTTGGAGTGGCTCTTCTGGAAAATCAGGTGCACCTCATTTTTAAAAAATCCTGGGCTTACATCAAAACAGATTCTTTAAGCGCTTTAGGGGAGCTGTTGTCTCATAAAAAAATTAAATGGTGGGGCTATGATTTAAAATCCATATGGAAACAAATGGAAGTAAAAAATCCCATAGGAGTTTGGGATTTAATGGTGGCCAGCTATTTGGTGGAAAATAAACCTTCTACGGATTTTCCTTCGTTAGTTCGTCAAGTATGCGAGGATGAAGTGTTGGATGAAAATAATATTATTCCTCGCCTTGTAGAGCTTAGAAAAAATTATGAACAAAAAATAGAGGAAATGAATCTTGAATTTGTTTTTCAAAATATAGAGATACCTCTTATCTCTGTACTCTATAAAATGGAGAATCGAGGGGTTCTTTTAGATCACAAACAATTACTTGTAGAGAAGACCAATTTGGAATGTGATTTGTTGGAACTGGAAAATCAAATTTTTTCTCAAGCTGGCCATCCCTTTAATATTGCAAGCCCTCAACAGTTGGCTTATGTGCTTTTTGATGAATTGAATTTGGCAAAAGGAAGAAAAACCAAGACAGGGTTTTCTACAGATAGTGATGTGCTTCAAGCTTTAACTCCCCAGCATCTTATCGCCCAATTCATTTTAGATTATCGGGAGCTTTTTAAATTAAAAACAACTTATGTAGAAGGTTTGTTAAACGCTGTGAATGAACAAACAAAAAGAGTGCATACTCAGTTTAAGCAAACCCTTACTTCCACAGGGAGACTCTCCAGTGTGCATCCGAATTTGCAAAATATCCCCATTCGAACTTCCAGGGGGAGAAAAATTCGAAAAGTGTTTATTTCAGGCAAAGATCATCATTTAATTAGTGCAGATTATTCCCAAATTGAACTAAGAATTCTAGCTCTCTTTTCAAAAGATCCTGCTCTCAAGGAAGCCTTCCTGCAAGGAGAAGATATCCATAAAAGTACAGCTAAAGAGTTGTTTAATATTCCTCTGGATGACGTCAGCGGAGAACAAAGAAGAATAGCCAAAGCTGTCAATTTTGGAATCACATACGGCCAGACAGCTTTTGGTTTATCAGAAACTTTAGGTGTTTCCAGATTCCGGGGCGGGGAGCTTGTAGATCAGTATTTTAAAAAGTTTTCTAAAGTGCGTGATTATATTGAAAGTCATTTGGCTCAAGCACGGAAAAAAGGGTATGTGGAAACATTCTTTGGAAGACGAAGAATGATTCCTGAACTTTTTTCAAAAAATGTAAGGCTGAAAAAATTTGGTGAAAGAGCGGCTGTTAATGCTTCCATTCAAGGAACAGCCAGCGATTTGGTGAAGTTGGCTATGGTGCATTTAGACTCCAGTGTATGGTCCCGCCTTTTGATTCAAGTGCATGATGAACTGTTATTTGAATGCCCCAAAGAGGATGTGGAGTATGAAATATCGTCTGTTAAAGATATTATGGAAGGGGAGAGTTTATCTGAACTCCATTTGGATATTCCACTGAAAGTCAATATAGGCTCCGGAAACAACTGGGATGAGGCCTACAGCTTATAAATTATTTGGAATTTTTAACCAGAGATTTAAATTTAGAGACCTGATCTAATAGATCTGAGATTTCCTGATGGATGCGGTCTTTGGAGTGATATTCTTTTTTTGCTGTTTTAAATTCCTGACAGAGGGATTTTAGAGCCTGTTTAGCACCGCGAATGGAATAGCCATCTTTATAGAGCAGTTTTTTTATCAAAAGCAATGTTTCAATATCTTTGTGGAAATAAAGCCTTTGTTTGTTGTTCATTTTGCCGGGGCGTAATTGATCAAACTCAGACTCCCAGTACCGTAGAATATAGGGCTTGATAGACAAAATCTTTGCGACTTCACCAATTCTAAATGAAAGCTTTGAGGGTATTTTATTTAAGTGTTCTTCCATCCATTGATCAGTTAGTTCTTTATCTAACATAGAAAATTAAACCTTTCTTTTTAAAAATACGCTGGGGCGAAAAGTCACCACTCTTTTAGAGGGAATAGTTAAATTAAGTCCTGTTGTAGGATTTCTTCCCAGTCTGGCTTTTTTGTCTCTGAGTATAAAATGGCCAAAATTGGAAATTTTTACGTTATGATTGGTCATCAATTTTTCTTTTATGATTTCAAAACAAAATTCCACTAATTCCGTAGAGTATTTTTTAGAGTAGCCAATTTCGTTATAGACGGCATTTATGATATCATTTTTAGTATATGTGTCTGTGTGTTTCATTTCTTTTTTTGACATAACTTTTTTTATTTAAATCTAACTAGATCAAAAGACAACTACTTTTATCGGATTTGGACAGGATATTTTTTTAACAGGGCTCGCACCATAGGCTCCTGAAGAGAGCTGATTTGCTTCTCAGAGAGGGTTTTTTCAGAGCCTTGGATTATAAATCGAAAGGAAACGGATCGAAAACCCTTTTGAACCCCTTCATAATAGTCTACTAAGGAGATTTGGCGGCACTCTTGAGGGGAATTGTTTTTCATAAAATTTAGAATTTCCTCTACATTTTGCTCATTTGGGATAAGAAGAGAAATATCTCTTCTCACAGACGGCAGAAGGGATGGTTTTTGGAATTCAAAAGCTTTCTTTGGAATTTTCAGAAGTGCAGATAAATTCAATTCTCCCATGGAGATATCGCCGCGAATTTTATTTTCGTCTGATAACATAGGGTTGATAGCTCCTATAAAGCCAACTGTTTGCTCCTGAACTTTTAACAGGAGACGTTTTTTTGTATGTAAAAATGGAAATTGACCTTCAAAATCCAACCATTTCCAATCTTGAACTCGAATAAGCCTTAACAGATTTTCTATAGATGTTTTCAAATCAAAAAGAGTGGGTCGTACACTGGAGTTTTGCCATATATCCTTCTCTTGTCCCCAAACCATAAAAGATAAGTATTGTTTTTCTTCAAATTGATCTCCTGCTTTAAAGAAACTGACTCCTTGTTCAAACAAGCGGCCGAAATCTTCTCCATGGCGAATGTTAAAGAGCAAGTTTTGAAAAAGTCCGGGTAGCAAGCTTTGACGAAGACTATTTAAATCTTGAGTGATTGGATTGGTAATAAAAATTGGAGAGCTGGCAGACATACCGGGAATAGCTTTTTCTCCTAAAAATTGACTATGAAGTGTGTGGTCCACAAAGCTGTAATTGATTGCCTGATAATAACCCTGTTCTTTGATTACATTTTTAATATGATCTATAAATTCCAATTCTTTGTCTTTTAAAGATTTTTGAGGAGCAAATACCGGCAAAACTTCTGGTACAAAATCATAGCCTTTCAGCCGCGCCCACTCTTCAATAAGATCTTCTTTAATACTTAAATCTTTTCTGTAGTAGGGAGGTGTCACTTTACAGTGTTTAAAGTTTTTTGTAACTTTAGAGTTCATTTTTTTCATCCAGTTAGAAAACTCATTCATAGATACATCGTATCCTAAACGTTCACTGAGTTGTTCTTTGTCAATAGTAATAGGTTTTTGTGAAAAAGAAAAAGATCCTTCTTCATAAGGGTTTCCCTGCAGAGAACCTCCAGCCAATTGTTGGATCATTGAACAAGCTCTCTGTAAAGCCAGCATAGTTGTATGAGGAAAAACACCCCTTGAAAATTGAAAAGAAGAAGCTGTGTTTAGCTCCAGTCTCCTGGAGGCACGTCGAACAGCATAAGGGGCAAAGACAGCAGATTCGACAAAAATATTTTTTGTTTTTTCAGAAATAGCACTGTTTTGTTCACCAATGACACCCGCTAAAGCCAGGTTTTTCTTCTCATCACGAATAACTAACTCATCTCCCCGAAATTTTAGCTGATCATTATTAAGAGCCAGCATTTCTTCTTTGGCTTTTGCTTTCTTTACATGGATACTGCCTTCCAGTTTATCTAAATCAAAAGCATGAAGGGGCTGGCCCCACTCCAGTAAAATCCAGGTTGTCACATCTACAATGTTGTTCACAGAATGAACGCCTAGAACCTCCAGTCTTTTTTTAAGCCAATAAGGAGAGGGAGCCACTTGAACATCTTTCATCATTTGCCCACTGTAATAAGGACAAATATCCGGTTCATGCACCTGCACTCTAAAAGAATTATTATATGGAACAGAAGTCAGCTTGGAATGCTTTGAGTGTTTCATACGCCCTTTAGGTATTCCTAAGTTGGAAGAATTGGATTTTTGAAAATAAGGTTCAAAAGGGAAATGAAAAGGCGTGTTTAGAAGGCTTGAAAGCTCTCTGGCCAAGCCAACATGGCTCATGAGGTCCACTCGGTTGGGAGGGATCAAAATATCCAAGATAGTATCATTTGTTTTGAGATATTCATCCAGCCTGCTTCCAATAGGAGCTGTTTGGGGTAAGATAAAAATTCCTCCATCATCTTCAGAAGAGAGTCCCAGTTCTTTTTTAGAAGCCAGCATGCCTTGACTCAGCTCTCCTCGAATTTTTCTTTCTTGAATTTTAAAGTCTCCCGGAAGCACAGCTCCTTCCAAGCAAAGAACCACTTTGTCTCCATTTTTTGGATTTTTTGCTCCACATACTATGGATAAAGGAGCTTGGTTGTCCTCTTTTTTAACATGGCATATTTGAAGTTTGTCCGCATTTGGATGAGCGTAAATTTTAGTAATTTGCCCAATAACCACATGATCTAATTTTTCAGTGACTATGGATTCAACTTCCAGCCCTTTAGTGTCCAATAATTGAGCCAGCTCTTTGGGTTGAAGCTCAGAGATAGAAACTAATTCACTTAACCAATTGAAAGAATAAAGCATATTAACTCTCAAACTGTTCCAGAAAGTTCATTCTATTCTCATAGAACAAACGAATATCCGGAATCCCATATTTCAATAAAGCCAATCGATCCATTCCCATCCCAAAAGCAAAGCCCTGCCATTTGTCAGGGTTTACTTCACTGGCTTTTAAAACCTGAGGATGCACCAAACCGCAACCTCCAATTTCAATCCATCCGGTTCCTTTGCATAAAGAACACCCTTTACCTTCACAGAGAAAGCAAGAGCTGTCGTATTCTGCAGAAGGTTCTGTAAACGGAAAAAAGCTGGGGCGAAATCTTATTTTGGCAGAAGAGCCTTGTAGTTCTTTTAAAAAGTAAGAGAGTGTGCCTTTGAGATGGCTCATGGATACTTTACGATCAATAAATAAACCTTCCATCTGGTGAAAATGCGGAGAGTGGGAAGAATCAATTTGATCTCTTCTAAAAACAGCCCCTGGAGCAATGATAGCTAGTGGAGGCTGGAGTTTTTCCAAACTTCGAATTTGAACAGGACTGGTATGAGTTCTCAGTAAATGTTTGGAGTCTAAATAAAAAGTATCTTGATTGTCTCGAGATGGATGATCTGGAGGAATGTTCAAGGCTGAAAAGTTATACCAATCTGTTTCAATTAAAGGGCCGGATACTTTTTTATATCCTAGATGAATAAAGATAGAGGAAGTTTTTTGAATAATTTGTTCAATAGGATGAAAAGCTCCTCCCACTCGTTTGGGGCCTGGAAGGCTTAAGTCCAAAAAATCTTTTGAAACTTCCTGGGATATTTCTGATTTTTTTAAAGCTTGTTTGCGGCTTTGATAATATTCTTCAATGGAGTTTTTAAGTTCATTGATTTTTTGTCCAAACCCAGGGCGTTCTTCAGGAGAGAGATTTTTTAACTCTTTCATTAAAGAAGTGATTTGCCCGTTTTTTCCTAAGTAGCGCACTCTTACTTGATACAAGGTATTTGTATCAAGGGCTTTAGAGAGTTCGCTTTTAGCTTCCTTTAGAATTTCTTGGTATTTCAATATTTGTGTTTCCTGTTTTTCATATTAGAGTTTCTTTTGAGAAAGCTCAAGATAAAATTTGATAAATACCTACACTAATAAAATATGCGAACAAATTGAGAGAAACCAATTGAGTGACTGCAAACAGTGTCGAGTTTGTTTCTTTTTGTACAACTGCTGTCGTGGATAAGCACTGTAGTGAAATCATAAAAAATAAGATCAGCACCCCGAGACTGAGAGGGGTGAAAACAGGATCTCCTCTTTTATTTTGAGCAATACGCATTTTTTTTAATAAAGAGTGCTGTAAGCTTGATTCTTCAGCAGAGCCTGTAATTTGAAATAAAGTCGCCAAAGTAGAAACAAAAACTTCACGGGCGACAAAAGCAGAAAGCAAACCAATACCCACTCTCCAATCTGTTCCCATTTGTTCAAAAGCAGGCTCAATTGTTTTTCCAAATTTGCCGGCATAACTGTTTTCCATTTGTTCAGCAGGACTCCAATCCATATTTCTGGGAAAATTCAAAGCGCCCCACATAATTAAAGCAAACATAAAAATTAAAGGTCCTGCTCCTTTTATATAAGACAGACTTCTTCTCCAGGCCGCTAAGGTGACTCCTGAAAATAAAGGTTTTCTATAAACAGGAAGTTCCATAACAAAAGGAGAGGTGGAGTTGGAGCGTATAATAAAGCTCAGTATGTAAGCCGCGAAGGAAGCTAAAACCATGGAGCCAAAGTAAATCAGAGTCATCCAAAGTCCAGCCTTCCATGGAGCATCCCCATAGAAAAATAAACTGAGTAACAGAGAATATACAGGGAGTCTGGCGGAACAAGTCAGAAGCGGGATCACTGCAATCACAATCCATCTTTCTGTTCGAGAGGTGAGATTTCTGGCAGATAAACAAGCGGGAATGGCACAGGCATACCCCGATAAGAATGGAATAAACGAGCGTCCGCTGAGTCCTATTTTTGAAAAGAAAGCATCCATGAGAGAAACAGCACGTGCTAAGTATCCACTATCTTCAAGGATACTGATTCCGGCAAAAAGAATAAAAATTTGTGGAATAAAAACAAATACAGCGGCAAAACTTGTAATCACTCCGTTAGATAAAAAGTCAATAAAAAGAGAATCTCCCAGTTTTGATGTTTTCTCCGCTATGACGGAAAACCCCATATCCACTAAATCCATTAAGGGTGCGGCCAGCCAAAATAAAGATGAAAATAAAAGAAGCATGATAGATAAAAAACTCAAAGTTCCAAAAATCGGATGGAGTAAAATACGATCTGCCTTTTTTGTAAATTCAATTCCTTTAATGTCTTTAGGTAAAAACTTTTCTATAATAGCGTCTGTTTTTTTAAAAAACTGTGGTTGAAGTTTAAGCACATCTTCTGGTTTCATATAAGTGTCTTTTGTGTGATAAACTTTTGAAATTCCCTGAGCTAGTTCTGTGACCCCCTGGCCTAGTTTTCCCTCTATAGGAAATACAGGGATTCCTCTTAATGCACGTGAAAATTCTGCAATATTAATTTTGTGTTTTTGAGGCAGTAGATCTGTCATTGTTAAAGCCACTACTACAGGGAAGCCCATTTCCGCCAATTGAAAAACCAAGGGCAGTTGTCTATGAAGACGTAAAGCATCGACTGTGACTAAAACAGTTTGAATAGGAGTTTCTGATAAGATTTTTTGAGTGATTTTCTCACTGGGTGTTTTTGGAAATACACTATAAACTCCAGGTGTATCTATAATTTTATAAGGTAGATTATATTTATTTAAAGGCTGGCCCTTCAGGTAATCTACAGTGGAGCCAGGGTAGTTCACCACACGGGCTTTGTAGCCTGTCAACCAGTTGAACAAAGTGGTTTTGCCGCTATTAGGGGGTCCAATCAGAATAATATGTTTTTTATTAGTTGAATCAGAGGACATTTTTAAAAAGAACAAACTTCAAGCAGACGCGCTTCTTCTTCTCTTAATACCAAACTTTCATTGCCGACAATGATATGAACATTTTGGCTGAGGGGGAGCCGGCCCAAGTTTTGAATTTGAACGCCTTTTCGAATTCCCATTTCATAAAATTTCTGACAAATGGATTTTTCACCTGTAAAACTTGTAACTTTACCCTGTGTTAAAATCGGAAAATCAATAAGGCAATAATTCATATTTCCCTCAAATAATGTTTATGTCTATTTTTTTGTGAATGCTGTAAAAGAGCATTGATAGACTTGACGTAAAAATTATCATGGAAGCTTTGCGCCATACCATTAAAATCAAAAAATTCTTATAAACAAGAATCAAATGATAATCGTATTCCATATAATATAGTCTTGACCCGTCACTCAGGACCCACTAGCTTTATTTGATCTTATCTATTCGTCTAGTCTGTTCATGCTGTGCGCAGGAGCTTCTTGTCATGAGTTCTAGTTTTATACCGAAGGATTATCAAAAATATTCTTTAGATCAGAAAATAATTCAAGGGTGTCCTTCAGGTGAAGTTTTAAGTTTTTCTGTTTTGTTTGTGGGAGCAGGTCCTGCTTCTTTGGCTGGGGCCATTCGTCTCAAACAACTTCTTCCTGATTTACAAGTTGGAGTCATAGAAAAGGCAGGTCGTTTAGGAGGGCACTCTCTTTCCGGTGCTATTATCAATCCCATTGCATTTAAAAAATTATTTCCCCAGATGACATCTAAGGATTGGCCTTTTTACCAAGTTGTCACAAGTGAGAAGATGTATTTCCTCACAGAGAAAAGTACGTATAGGATACCGGCTCCTCCAACTATGAAAAATAAAGGTTTCTTCACAGCTTCTTTGTGTGAGGTTGTTCGATGGCTTGGAAAGCAGGCAGAGGAATTGGGTGTGGATATTTTCCCTGGCACCCCAGCTCATAAACTTATTGTGGAAAAGGATCAGGTCATTGGCATTCAAACAACTCCTTCGGGTTTGGATAGAAATGGAGAAAAAACTCCTCAGTATCAAGAGCCTGTAAATATTTTAGCTGAAAATATTTTTTTAGCAGATGGAGTAAGGGGAAATCTTTCCCAAGCTTGGCTGAAATGGAAAAATATTTCTTCTTACTATCCCCATCAGTATTCTCTGGGAGTCAAAGAGGTTTGGAAAGTTAAAAAACCTTTAAAAAATGTGATCCACACAGTGGGCTATCCTTTAAAAGGTTTTGGAGGAAGTTTTTTATATCCTTTATCTAACAATAATATTTCTATTGGGTTAGTGGCGGGGATGGATCATCCATCCAATAAGTGGAACTTAAATAAACAGTTTCAAAAAATGAAAGAGCATCCACTTTTCAAAAAAATATTGGAAGGAGGAGAGTGTTTGGAATGGGGAGCTAAGGCTATTCCGGAAGGAGGTTTTTATAGTATTCCTGACCGCCTTCATGAAGAGGGAGTGTTTATATTAGGAGATGCGGCGGGATTGGTAAATGTACCTTCTTTAAAAGGGATTCATTATGCCATGTTGTCAGGCATTTCAGCAGTTGAATTTTTAGCTCAGAAAAAGCAAGGAAAAACAACTGCTTCTTTCGAAAATATTATCAAGAAAAAATCTGTCGTTGGTAAAGACTTATATAAAGTTAGAAATGTTGTAAGAGTTCTGCAAACTGAAAATACAATAATGGGATTTATTAAAGCAGGTCTCATGGTATTAAGCTTTGGTTATTTCCCCGGTAACTTAAATCCTAAAAAACTTCTTAGTGATAGCTGGCAAAAAAGGTTTGTGGATTCTTCAAATAAGAAACAAATTGTCTCTGATTCAACAGCAGATGCTGTTTATTTATCCGGGAACAAAACAAGGGATGATATTCCTTCGCATTTGGATGTTTCTGCAGATCTTCCGGAGGCTGTTCAGGATTTTTATATAAATTTTTGTCCGGCTGGAGTTTATGAAAGAAAAAATGGAAAGTTTATTGTAAATGCTCCTAATTGTGTGGATTGCAAAGCCACAGATGTACTTGGCCCTCGATGGAATCCAAGAGAAGGCGGCTCCGGTCCTGACTACAGTTTGATGTAAATTTTTCACCCTACAAAAAATCTTTATTTAAAAATAATATCCTTAAGACGAAGAGAGTGGCTTTTCCAGATTAGATAAGCCAAACTCAAGTTATCCACGGTGACTCTGATTTCATTTCCTTGAAGTTCTTCGTTTTGAAAATAATGAAAGCCTTTCATTCTTTTTATTTCATCCATAACCAGTTCAGGATTATGGGAAGGATCATTCGATTTACGAACACCTCCATAATTACATTTTTCAAAATACTCATCATAAGTTTCAGCAATAAGAGAAATGTTCTGGTATTCTTTGTTATTATTTTGAAATATTCTTAAAACCTCTTCAGCTTTTTCCACACCCAGCCCTTTGATATATCCCAAGTAAGATAGAACATAATTAAGAGTCATCTTCTGACCTTGTAAATCCTGTACAACATAATATTTAGAGGGGCCTCCTCTTGGAAGAGCCTTTCTTAAGGATGTATTGTGAAAAAGTTTAAACACTTGTTGTTGAAACCAATTTAGATCTCTTACAACCGCGAAAAAACGAATGGGCTCCAAGTGAGTTCCTATAGGGAGAATTTCATGCACTTGTTGAACTGGTAAAGTTTCTGAACGTGAAACATTTCCACCGCAGTGTCTTCCATAAAGAGATACTGGCAGGATGAATTTATTTACTTCCAGGATTGTTGGAGAAATGTTGTCAGATAAGTCCAGATTTTTTTTTTTGTGAATTGGAAATGACTACAAACACGCTTTTTGTACTTAGAGTTTTGAATTTTTCAGGAGGATTTAGATCCACCTCTATATGCTGTGCTGATACTGGAACGAGACATGATAAACTAATAAATAAAATAAAGTGAAGAGCAGTTTTCATTTACTTTTTTATATCATTTATAACTACAAATCACAATTCCATTTTCATAAGGGAAGATCAGGATTTATACGATGCTCTTTACAGCACAGATTGTTCTGTGCCGGAGGGCACACAGATTCTTCATTATCCGATGAGGCATCCATTTCCTTTCAATACTCCTCAATTTTTCAGAGATCTGTTGGATGTGGTTGACGCAAACAATGTCATATCTACGGTCCACTTTGAGTTAGTGACATATGACTTTGAATAATGTAATGTGAAACACAAAGAGAAAATATGTCCACAATATTTAAAAAAATTATTGATAAGGAAATTCCAGCAGATATTGTTTATGAAGATGATTTGTGTCTGGCTTTCAAAGATATCAATGCACAGGCTCCAGTGCATATTTTAGTGATTCCTAAAAAAGAAATTCCATCCATGGTAGAAATCACTGTAGAAGATCAAAGTTTAGTGGGTCACCTCTTTGTGAAAGCAGTTAAGATTGCCAAGAAATTGGGTTTGGATCAAAAAGGTTACCGTCTGGTGGTTAACACTAAAGACGATGGAGGACAAACCGTACATCACCTGCATATTCATATTTTAGGCGGCCGCAGGTTCAAGTGGCCTCCAGGTTAATGAAGGATTCAAAGAGGAGTCTATATATACTCATATATTAGGTCAGCTTGGAGAGGGTACGAGCTTTTATTCACATTTTAATACTGTTTGTAAAGATGCTGTAAAATCATCTACACAAGAAGTCCAATTTGTAAGCAACTCTTTTTCAGTATTGATAGATCCTTCATCTACTTTATCTACTATTTCCTCTGTACAATTGTTCTTCTCTCTCGTAGCTGATTCAAATTCACTTTGTTCATCTGAAGTCAGGTCTATAGTTACATCTGTGTTTTCCATTTCTTGCATTTCATCATCAAAGCGCTCCACACATAATACATAGTTTAAAGAGTCAGAAGATGAGGCTTTTGTACATGAGGATAATTCGTCAAGATGCAGGCATAGAGCTGTTTTCGCATCTTCCGGATCGGATTGATTTTGTGTTCCTTGGTTTATTGCGGTAGGTATAGACAGATGGCAATGCACTAAAAAGATTACAAAAAAGGATAGTAAGAGTTTCATTATTTATCCCTATTATATTAAAGCTTGGCAAAGGTCACTTTTGGTGTCAATGGCACTTTGGGATTTACCTGCCGCAAGAGTTTCTAAAATTAGAAATAAGACACTCTTTAATATGATCTCCTTGGCCGGATTTACCGTAAATAAGATTATCATTATTGTCATATCTTGTTTGTGTGATGGAAATGACTCTGCCATTATGATGCTGGACAATTAAAACTTCATTATTATTTAGGTTGCCTATGAAAATATCAGACTGTCTTCCCATAGGATAGACTGGATAGGAGTCTCTTCCTATAAAGCTGACTGACACTGTTTGATCGGAGTGAACAGTGGCAGAACAGGTTTCTCCTGTAAATTCAAAGCCCACCATTATTCTTTGAATAAAACCTGTGGCGGGAATACTTTCACAGCCTTCATAAGTTTGAGCCAGTAACTGCACTCCAGGAGATGAAGGGTTGCTTATTGTGTCTTGAATGTTTCTCCTTGTTAAAGAAGAAGCAGAACTGCAGTGACTCATAAAAAGGAAACAGTAGAAAAGAAAAATACAGTTAACCAAATGCATAGGATAGCTCCATTCTATTTATTCTAATTCATAACATATTAATTTCAAATATATATTTTTAAATTTGTTGAATAATAAGTAATCAATTTATGTTGCTTGAAGCGCTGTATTCGTATACATTTTTTGTATGAATCCGCATATTGCAGAATTTAAAGAGAAAGTGATTTATCTTCAAGAAGTGGATATGGGGGACTTTAGAAGAAGGCTGACTGTGTATATCAACCGATTGAGTGAAGAATTGCCCGATAATTCTCAAAAAATTGTAAAAGAAATGAAAAACCTTGTATTATATACAGGCTCCAACGATCCTGAAGAACTGAGAGAATCTTTGTTGAAAAAAATTCTTGATTTTAATTAAAATATAAAATATCAAGGTCGAACTACAATAAACTATCATTTTTATAAAGAGATAAAAATATGAAAAAAGACATTCATCCTAAACTGAGAGAAGTGGTTTTTAGAGATATTTCCTGTGGTTTTGAAATAGTGACTCTTTCTACAGCCGCTACCAAAGAAACAACAGAAATTAAAGGAAAAACCTATCCTTTATTTACTTTCGATGTGTCCAGTCAGTCTCATCCTTTTTATACAGGGCAACAGCGATTGGTGGATACAGAAGGCCGAGCTGAAAAATTTATGAAAAAATATAAAATTGCCAAAAAATCGAACACATAAAAATATTTTTTCACATATCCACTTTATTTTTTATTTGAGTTTTCAGTAGTGAAGCTTTAGAAATCATAAGATCTCAAAGGGGGAAATATGAATTTTGTTCAAGAGTTGCAATCCGAATTAGCACCTTACCATTTGTTGAAGCATACTTTCTATCAAAAATGGGAAAAGGGGGAAGTTTCCAAGAATCAATTGCGATATTATGCTAGTCAATACTATCACCATGTCTCTGCTTTTCCACGTTACATCAGTGCTTTGCACTCTTTATGCGAAAATATTCAAGATAGAAAAATTTTATTGGAAAATCTCAATGATGAAGAAGGTCAGCGAGGTACCCCTCATCCAGAGCTATGGATGAATTTTGCAGAAGGCTTGGGTTTAAAAAAGGAAGAGGTGAAAAACACTCCGCTTTGTACAAGTATTAAAAAGGTTATTGATACTTTTTTTTCTCACTGTCGTTCTTCTTATCCTCAGGGGCTTGCAGCTTTATATAGTTATGAATATCAGGTGCCTGAAGTGGCTGAAACAAAAATGACAGGTTTAAAAAATCATTATCAAATTACAGATGACAAAACTTTATCTTTTTTTGAAGAGCATAAATCTGCAGATATTTATCATCGTCAAGCTATTGAAGTCTTATTGGAGAAATTTTCCACTGAAGAAAAAGATAAAGCTAAAGAATCCGCAGTTTCTATGGCCAAATCTTTGTGGAAATTTCTAACTCATGTTGAAGAGGCGCCGTCTACTGGCGTTTGTTAAATATAAGATTCATTTTAAAGTTCGATGACAAAAACATCATCTTCAGTTTCTGGCACTTTGGAGATGACAGAAAAGTCAGAGGCTCCTTCTTTTTTGAAATCAGCTTTAATTAGCATCCAGGATTGAGGCCAGGATAAAGATACATTTTCAAATTGAATGTGATTATTATTTTCGTTGAATGTATTTTCAGTAATAGGGGATTCCAATATTTTTTTAGCAGGGATGGTGAAAGGGCCAATATATTGATGATCTGAATAGGATGTACAGTCTGTATTAACTTTCATAATCACTTTTTCACCCTCTACGGAGACTCCATAAGCTTCAAATAAAAGCTGTACTTGTGAGAAATTATTACACATAAGAGAGGTATTTCCTTTTTCATCTGTATGAAGCAGATTGCCTACCATAAATGAGACTTCATCAGATTGATCGCTTTCAAGAATTTTGGCTTTATCAAATAAATTTTGAGGGTTGGCGTACTCTGCATAAGACAAGGTGGCTATGTCTCTGCTTGCATCCTTTGTGGAAGCTAACCCTCTGACGGAAAGAGCAGGATCCAAGGAAATAGAGATTTGTTTTCCCCAAGATTGAAAACCCACTTGATATCCGATAACATAAAAAAATACAGAAAGAAAAACAAAACCCAAAAGAATCAATAAGGGTTTAAAAAGTTTTTTGTCAAAAGAATCCATTCTCTTATTATACAAAAGAGGCGGCTAAAATTTCAAGTTTTTTGAAAGATGTTTGGGTCTAGTTTATTTTTTAAGATGGCTGAGAGCCAGTTCATAAAACGTGCGGACCATGACACCAGAGGCTCCCTTAGCTTGGCAGTAACTCAGTCTTTTTGAAACATTCCAGGCTGTGCCTGCAATATCAAAGTGCGCCCATGGAATGTTTTTATCTACAAAATGTTCTAAGAAAGCCGCGGCTGTTGCGCTTCCCGCTCCTCTGGTAGAAGAGATATTGGCTACATCGGCGACTTCACTTTTTAGATCATAAACATGATCATCAATCAGAGGCATTGCCCAAACACTTTCCCTCGATTTTTTGGCGGCTTCTTCAATTCTTTTTCTTAAAGACTCATCTCTTGTAAAAAATCCTGTGTGTGAGTTGCCAAGCGCCATCACCATGGCCCCTGTTAATGTAGCGGCATCGTAAATCACTGTTGGTTTTTTTTCACTCGCATAAGACAAAGCGTCTGCTAAAATCAAACGGCCTTCCGCATCGGTGTTCAGCACTTCCATTGTTTTTCCGTTGCGGGCTTTAAGAACATCTCCAGGTTTGTTGGCAGAAGCTCCAGGCATGTTTTCTGTCGCTGAAATAAACGCTATAGCATTTATTTTTAATTTCATACGTGAAATAGCCAACATCGTTCCGGCAACAGCGGCGGCGCCGCACATATCGAATTTCATTTCATCCATAGCCGCAGAAGGTTTGATGCTAATTCCTCCGGAATCAAATGTGACTCCTTTCCCTACAAAACAAATAGGTTTTGTAGAAGGTTTGCCTCCTTTATATTCCATAGTGATAAAACGAGGTTCCTGTGAACTGCCTAAAGAGACTCCTAAAAGACCCCCCATCTTTTCTTTTTTAATTTTTTCTTTATTCCAAGAACTGATTTGAAGAGTGGTTCCTCGAGCCTGTTTTCGAATTTCTTCAGCTAAAATAGAGGGAGTCATTAAATTGCCTGGAGTATCTCCCAAATAACGGGCAAAATTAGTGGCTTCAGCTAAGACAGTTGCTTCCTGTAGGGATATATTTGTTTTTGAAGCAGTTAGTAACAGTATTTCTGAAATTTTTTCAACTTTTTCTTTCTTTTGTTTCAGTTGATCATAGTTATAATGAGCCAATAAAAAGCCTTCGGTAATGGCTCGAATCACTTGCGGTGATTGAGAAGTGGAAGATACATCCACGGCCGCTGATTTTAATTTATTTTGACTCAAAGTTTTATAAACTCGTCCGCAAGCTTGTCGATAAGATTGGGGGTCTTTAAAGTCTTCCACCCCAGCTAATATAAGGTGTTTTCCATGGTGAATAGGATGGTAAGGTAAAAATAAAACTTCATTTTTTTCACCCTTGAACAACTTTTCTTTTAAAACCTGCTTAATAATTTGAGGCTGAGATTTTAGGAATTTTTCCCCGTTATCTTTTGGAACAAATACAATAAAAATATCGTATTTTTTTTTCTTATCTTTTATATTGTGACAGACAACTCGCACTTCTCAAACTCCTATGTTAGGGTGGGTGTTTGAGACAGGGATTCTTAATGGGCTGGGGGTGTTTGTCAAGGAAATCTCGGTGCTTTGTTATGAGACAGTTAATTAAATTTTAGAGCTAGACAAAATATCCCGAAAAAGTTTAAGGCTGGGAGAAATATCTTCCGCAAACGTTTACAGACTTTTGTATTGGAGCAGGTAATTATGAAACATGAATATAAAAAAAGTGCTTTAGTTCCTATTGTCATTGAGCATACCCCACAAGGGGAAAGAAGCTATGATATTTATTCAAGATTGCTTAAAGATCGTATTATTATGCTGGGGCACCCCGTCACAGATGATTTAGCAAATAGCATTATTGCACAAATGTTTTTTCTGGAGATGGACAATCCTTCAAAAGATATTCATCTTTATATTAATTCTCCTGGTGGAAGCATTATGGCGGGTTTAGCTATTTATGATATTATGCAGTTTATTAAATGCTCTGTGCATACCTACTGCATTGGCATGGCGGCCAGTATGGGATCTCTCTTGCTTGCGGCCGGTTCCAAAAGATATATACTACCTCATGCCCGTGTTATGGTACACCAGCCTTTAATTGCAGGAGGAGGAATTTCAGGTCCAGTCAGTGATATTGAAATACATACTCAGGAGATGTCTTTGCTTAAGAAAAAATTAACAGATATTTATGTCAAGCATACGAAGAAGCCATTTGATGAATTAACAAAGTTGATGGACCGGGATCGATATATGGGAGCTGAAGAAGCGAAGTCATTTGGTCTTGTGGATGAAATTGTTGCCACTCGAAAAGGAAAATAAACTATCATGGCTTATCTATCTTGTAATTTTTGCGGGAAAAATCAAAAAGCAGTTAAAAAACTGATTGCAG
Source organism: Bdellovibrionales bacterium (assembly GCA_965197855.1). Lineage (GTDB taxonomy): Bacteria > Bdellovibrionota > Bdellovibrionia > Bdellovibrionales > UBA1609 > JAPPLG01. Next base: position 439,325 of record OZ240230.1, on the reverse strand, counting down.
GCCCTGAAGTATATATCTGCAACGAGTGCGTAGAACTTTGTAATGACATACTTATTGAAGATGAAAGCAGTGAGAAAAACAGATCTAAATATTCTTCTTATATCCCTTCGCCTCGTGAGATTAAAAGTCATCTGGATTCTTATGTGATTGAGCAGGAGCAAGCCAAGAAAATCTTATCTGTAGCTGTTCATAACCATTATAAAAGAATTCATGTGCAAAAAACGTATCAGAAGGATGAAGTGGAAATTGCCAAAAGTAATGTCTTGCTCATTGGCCCCACAGGTTCCGGAAAAACATTATTAGCTCAAACCATTGCACGCTTTTTGGATGTTCCTTTTGCTATTGCAGATGCTACAGCTTTAACAGAAGCGGGGTATGTGGGAGAGGATGTTGAAAATGTTGTGTTGAATTTGCTTCAGGCTTCTAATTTTTCCGTCGAGCGCGCCCAAACAGGAATTATTTATATTGATGAAATTGATAAGATCACTCGAAAATCTGAAAATGTTTCCATCACAAGAGATGTTAGCGGAGAAGGAGTTCAGCAGGCTCTACTTAAAATTTTAGAAGGAACTGTCGCCCATTTGCCTCCTAAAGGCGGGCGTAAACATCCTCAACAAGAATTTATACAGCTGGATACCACAAATATTTTATTTATTGTGGGCGGCGCTTTTGTTGGTTTGGAAAAAATTATTGAAAACCGATTATCCGATAAATCTATGGGTATTAGTGCGAGCATTAAAACAGATGAGGAGAGGTCGAAAGCCGGTGAGCAGATTATGCAAAAGGTGGAGCCGTCTGATTTAAGTCAATATGGATTGATTCCTGAATTTGTAGGTCGTCTGCCGGTTGTAGCCACATTAGAAGCTTTGGATGAAAAAACTTTAGTGCAAATTTTACAAGAACCTAAAAATGCTTTAATCAAACAATATCAAAAGTTATTTCAATTGGATAATACAGAATTGATTTTTGAACCAAAAGCTATTTCGGCTATTGCCCGTCAGGCAACACAGAAAAAAACTGGAGCCAGAGGTTTGAGAAATGTGATGGAAGATGTGATGTTGGATCTTATGTATGAGAACCCATCTATGAAAGGTCATTCTCCTAAAAAATGTGTTATCACTGAAGCGGCTGTTCTTAAAAAAGAAAAACCTGAAATTAAAGTTCAGCCTAAAAAAGCAACGGCAAAAACAGAACAAAAAAGCCGTGCTGATGAAAACACTGAAAAAATTGCATAGTCCCTTTTCTTCATTGACTTTTGACCTATCCCTACACACAATGATTAAGAGATGAAAGAAGATTCGCAATTACTGCCTTTGCTATCCCTTAGAGATTTGGTTGTTTTTCCGCAAATGATGCTTCCCTTATTTGTGGGGCGTGAAAAAAGCATGCAGGCTTTACAGGAGGCTATGCGATCCAAATCCGATATTGTGTTAGCCACACAAAGGCATGCCAAAAATGATCACCCTGAACCTGGTGATATTTTCCAGATAGGAACAGTAGGCACTATTATTCAACATCTGCATCTTTCAGACGGCACCATTAAAGTTATGGTGGAGGGAAAATATCGTGTACGTATTGAAAGTTTTAAAAATACGGATAAATTTTTCACTGTTCGTGTAAAAGAGATTGAAGAAACAATACAAGATAAAACTCATGCCAGAGCTTTAATGCGGATGGTTTGTCAGGCTTTTGAAAGTTTTGTCAAACTCAACAGACAAATGGCCGCTGAAACAGTAGCTCGGGCTTTTTCCATTAAAGAGTATGGAGTTTTGGCAGATTACATTGCTTCTCAGTTGAATTTAAAAATGGAGGATAAACAGAGGCTTTTGGAAATTATGGATGCTGGTGAGAGATTGAGAGAAGTTTTAAAATGCATCACCAATGAAATTGAAATTATTAAAGCGGAAAAGAAAATACGCTCCCGAGTTAAGGAGCAAATGGAGCGTTCACAAAGAGAATATTATTTGAATGAACAGCTTCAAGCCATACAAAAAGAATTAGGCGAGAAGGATGATTATCATAATGAGTTGAAAGAGTTTCAGGATCAAGCTGAGAAGAAAAAATGGAGTACGGAGGCTAAAGAAAAAGTTGAAAAAGAAATTAAAAAATTAAAGATGATGTCTTCTATGAGTGCAGAAGCCACAGTGGTTCGAAATTATGTGGATTGGATGCTGGCTTTGCCTTGGAAAGATTACATTAAAGAAAAGAAAAATCTGGAAGAAGCAGAGAAAATTCTAAATGATGATCATTGGGGACTTTCCCGCGTTAAAGAACGTATTTTGGAGCATCTGGCAGTTCGTACACTTACTAAGGATATGAGCAGTCCTATTTTATGTTTTGTAGGCCCTCCAGGTGTGGGTAAAACATCTTTAGCTCGTTCTATTGCAAAATCTTTAGGGCGTCCTTTTGCTCGTATTTCTTTAGGTGGTGTTCAGGATGAAGCAGAGATTAGAGGGCACCGAAGAACTTATGTGGGGGCTATGCCTGGCAAGATTGTTCAAGCTATGAGAAAGGTAAAGAAGGGCAATCCGGTAATGTTGTTGGATGAAGTGGATAAAATCAGTGTTCATTTTAGAGGGGATCCGGCCGCCGCTTTATTGGAAGCTTTGGACCCTGAACAAAACAATAGTTTTCAAGATCATTACCTTGAAGTGGATTATGATTTATCCCCTACTTTTTTTATTACAACAGCTAATTCCATTTATCCCATTCCTCGTCCTCTTTTGGATCGAATGGAAGTTATTTCTATTGAAGGATATATTGAGAGCGAGAAATTAAATATTGCCCGAAGACATTTGGTGGCAAAGCAAATAGAAAAACATGGTTTGAAGCCTTTTAATGTGGGAGTGACAGATCCAGCTTTAAAGGAAATTATTCGTTATTATACGAGAGAAGCCGGAGTTCGGAATTTGGAAAGACAGTTGGCTTCTTGTTTTAGAAAATTAGCGAAAGAGTTGGTGTCAAAATATAAAAGTAAAGTGAAAGACGTCTCTCAAAAATCTTCAAGAGGGATATCTCTGACTCAAAAATCTATTAAGGATTATTTAGGAGAAAGAAAACACCGTTTTGGACGTGTTGAAAAAGAAAATGAAATTGGACTCACAAATGGTTTGGCTTGGACAGAAACTGGAGGAGATCTTTTAGTGGTGGAGGCTTCCGTGATTCCAGGTAAAGGTAAGTATATTTTAACCGGACAGATGGGCGATGTGATGAAAGAATCCTGCTCGGCGGCTCTGAGTTATGTACGATCCAGAGGCCCTTTGTTTGCATTTCCAAAAGAATTTTTTGAACAGCATGATTTTCATATTCATGTGCCTGAAGGGGCTGTGCCTAAAGATGGCCCGTCTGCGGGGATTGCTATTGCCTGTAGTGTTGTTTCTGCAGTGACAAAATTTCCTGTGAAAAAAACAGTGGCTATGACAGGGGAAGTGACTTTGAGAGGGAGAGTTCTAGCTATTGGAGGCTTGAAAGAAAAAATATTAGCGGCTTATCGTGAAGGCATTAGAATTGTTTTGATTCCAAAGGAAAATGAAAAAGATTTAAGAGATAGAGACACAGGAGTTCCTCAGGAAATTTTAAAGCAAATTGAAGTATTGACTGTGGATCATGTGGATCAGGTTTTGGTCAATGCTTTAGGAATTAAATCTGCTAATCAATTATTCAAACTGCGCTCTCAAAAAGAATCCGGACTTAAAGCTCACTATAAAGGTCATACTTACTACTCTCATTAAAGGGTATGTAATATTTACGTATTGTAAATCATACTATTGCAAATTTCAGAAAAATGAAGTTATATCAAGTGGTTTTTATTATAAATTTTAAGGGATAAAGAGTGAGGAAGTAATGAAAAAAGTATTCATGGTTATAGTGATATGTTTAGGATGTTACTTAAATACGACTTTAGCCTCTGAATCTGCTGATATTCTTGAGCTGACATATGGGAACCTGTGGCCAGAGGGCTCCATGTTTATATCAAGAGCAAAGTTTACTCAACTTATAACATCACGAGTTTCTGAAATTGAGAATGTGTTTAACATAAGCAAGATGAATGGGATTATTTCGGATGGCATTACTTTTTCTGTTCTTATTAATGGAAATACATATAATAACATTCAATGTGATATTAAGGTTTATTTTAAGAAGATGGTGTATTTTAACGATTGTGTCAGTGATGCAGTTGCCTTTCAAGATATGGGGATACTTGTAAATTATGCAGAAATTTCTGCACCAGATGTTGTTATTGATCAATAAAAAAGAACTTTGACGTTTGTTCACGTCATTCCCCCAAAGGCGGGGATCCAGTCATATACGCAGAGATTCCTGTCTTCGCAAGAGCGAGGTGATTGAGGTGCCAAGCAAAACCGCTGAGCAAAAGAACACGGACTTATAAAAGCAGGAATGACCGAAGGATGATTACTTGAGTCGGCGGTTGAGGAAGTCGTCCAGGCTTAATTTCTTTGAACCGGATAACATTAAAGTGAGAAAACAAAATGCATAAAGCAAAGCCAGCTCTTTTACTTTAAAAGGGTCTTCCGCATGGAAGATAAAAACAATTACTAACATAGTGATTAAAATGCTGGCTGAGGCCAAGCGGGTAAACAGACCAAAGACTAGAAAAATAGAGGCGAAAAATTCCGTAGCAATAGCTAAGGTTAAACTGAATTGAGGGCCCAAACCCAGAGGATCCGGGAAAGACTCTGATAATACTTCGTAACGGGAGAGCTTGGACCAACCATGCGCCATGATTAGAATAGATACACTTAGACGAAGTACTAGGTGAGAACAATCTGTAAGAAAATTCTCTATAGTGGGAGAAAATGAAATAGCTGTATATTTTTTAAAGTTTCTGATGTTCATATGACCAGACTCCTTTGTAATTTATTCATTACTTTGAAGGCTAACCGAGAATGGCTGTATAATCAAGTGTGAGTATTTTTGACTTTTTCAGTTTGTGTGATAAACTCATATCTATGAAGTTTCTGATTTTATTTGCATTTTTATTTACTCTCTCTTGTAGCAAGCCAGACCATCAAAGTTCTGAAATTCCTCCTATTGCAGGTGGTGTGGATTTGGATGAAGTTTCCGGTTCTCAGGATGCCGAAAACAAACCAGTCAATGTTGCTAAAAGTGCAGATGAAAGAGATCGAGAAATGAACACTCTAAAAGATGAAGAAGTTTACTTAACCAGGCAGAGAAAGCGGGAGCAAAGAAGACGTCGAGGATTTGCCAGTAGAAATAGAAGTAAAAATTCTTCCTATACTATTTGTCGCCGCTTTGATGGGTGTCAAAGATTTTGTTCAGATTGGATGGATCAAAATACAGCCTGTAATCAATGGACTGTCAACACGGTGGTTCAAGAGTGGTCTTCTAGGTTGGATTCTTTAAATTCAGAGCAATTGATTCAAAATGCTCAGTGGATGGCTATGCACCCCGATGTCAGTGTGTTTTTGCAGGAAGCTGATTCTAATCAGAGGGTTATGGATAAAATAATTTCTCGTTTGTCTATGAAAGAGTGTCCTTTAACTAAAGGTCTTAATGTAACTGTGTACCATCATAGTAGTAGTTTTAAAAAAGCCAGTCTTCGTTTAGTACACCCTGAAGGCCAGGAGCAAGGTGAGAAAATAATCACGGATCCTAAGTATTTTGAAGTTGATGTTTATATTTTCAAAGGTTCTGTGAGTAAATGTCTGGGCGAGAAAAAGTTTTCTTTATCAGAGTTAATGCTGGCTCATCAAAATGAATTGGGTTTTCAATTGATTCATCAGAGGATAGCCGATAGCTGTGGCTATAGGGATGAATGCATTCAATTGGCCTATTGTAAAATCCAGTCAGATCCTGTTTGGGCTCATCTGGAGCAAGTGAAAAATTTAGATGCTTTTAATATAGACGTTCAAGCTGACAAGTGTTCCTATGAAGATTTTAATTCTCTCCCTTCCTTGCGATTATAGCTTTTGTCTGATTTTATTTGATGGAGTCAGTGGATGATTCGATTTCTTCTTTCTTTTTGTCTTATGACAATTTACTTTGCAAGAGCTGAGGATACTACGTGTAGCACAGCAGAGTCTGATCCTGATAAAAAAAGACTTTGCTTTTTTGCTCTCAATGGCCCGGCAGAGCATGAAACTATCGAGGAAAAAACAACTGGTCATCGTTGCTTTAATTCAGAGGGTACAGGGGTTCGCTGTTATAATAGTGGTGAGGCTGAGGGCGAAGATGAAGTGGAGTTGGAAATTAAAGAGTTTTATGCGGATGCCGAGGACAATAATAGTGTTAGTGAAGCCTTTGAAAAAATGACAAACACACGTTGTGATGGTTTGGTGATTTCCGGCCACCATGTAGGTTATTATACAGGGGGTAGGACTGATCAGGACAAAGATGCGCAAGGCAATAGAGATGATAAAGTTGCTTTAAATTTAAATTTTTTGGAAAAGCTCTCCTGCTTGCAAGGGGATACAGGTGGAACGAGCGATTGTAGAAAGTGGTTTTCCAATATTAAATATGTGCATTTACATGGTTCTCATACTTCGGGTCATGAAGTCCTTAAAATTGAAAACAAACGTCAAAAAGATCAAGAAGATCAAGAAAATATTGAAATAAAAACTGTGGATGATCTGGCTTTAAGCAAAATGAGAAAATACGGGCCAGAGAATTGGACAAAAGCTTCTGCTCAATACTTAAATAGAGAGTATGCTTCAACAGTGGATGAAAATAATTCTTTAAGCAGTCGTTATCTTAAGATGTTTCCTTCTGCTCAAATTTACTCTTGGGCTGTGGCTCCCACTATTGAGCAAAACTCTCCTAAAACTTTTCTTGATCATTTGAAGTTAATGAAGGCTCATATGGAGATAGCAGCAACGGAAGGTAGTGAATCGGGACCGTCTGATGAATCAAGTATGTTAGAAAATATTTTAACTATTTTGTCCACTCCTGAACCGGAACCAAAATGTATTAAATTAACTGTAGGGAATCTGGGAGGAATACCAATAAGTTCTATATCTGAACCTAACAAAGCAGTAGAGGATAACAAAAGGAAAATAGGCTGTGATTTTTCTGAGGCTATAGAATCCAAAGATACAGATACAATTATAAAAGCCTTGGAGGAGGTTCTAAACTCCGGAACTTTACATCAAAACTTAAATCGTATTTTTTATGCTCTTAATAATGACAGTCCTTTAAGTGCAGAAACAAAGAAAGCTATTAGAAATAAACTCAAAGAAAATGGAAAATTTCGAACAGCTTTGGAAGAACAGGCTGGTAGTCCAAAAATAGGTGTGGTGAAAAGAGCGGATGCTCTTTATCTTTATAAACAAATATATTCTGCAAATGAGCAGTTTGGAGATTTGGAAAATCAATTTGTGGGGGATCTTATTTCACTATATGAAAAGCAGAAAGATGGTGACGTTGGAAAAGCCATGAAGGGAATGATTGCTGAGATTATTTGGAAAAATAATCTAGGAAGCAGTACTACCGCTAGAGGTAATATTAACACTTTAATGGAAAGGCTCAACGCTGATGATGATATGCATATCAAACAGCATGCGGAATTGGTTAGGGTCTCTTCAGGTTTGTATACAGCAGAAGACAGTAATAAAGTGAAAGATATTTTTAACAAACTCTTTGAACTTGAAAGCAATAAAGAGAAGGAGAGGGAGTCTTGGTTTTTCGTCAAAATGTGGACGCATCTTCGAATGCAAAATGGAGGAGATTTAACTCCCCTTCAAGAGATGTATGATCTTCATCTTAAGGAGCTTAAAGCGGAGTCAGATTCGACTTTACAAAATAAATTAAATGACAAGCGGGCAGATATTATTGCCGGAGTCAGTGAGAGCTTTGCTGTTAAAAAAGAGGAATGTTTATCAAGTGAATTTCCTTTGGGTGAAGAGAAATTTAAAGTTATAGATTCTGATAGAGAGTGGATGAAGGGAGTCTGGGAAGACTCCTGTAGACTGCGATAAATGTTTTTCAAAAGGTTTTGCCCATCGTTTACTCTTCTTGTATAGTGAATTCCTATGAAATATTTTCTAGAGGAATTTTCCAATAATTCCAAAAAAGTTTTATGTTCTCAAATTGATGAAAGTCTGTTGAACCAGTCTATTACAGTGGCTGGTTGGGTTCAAAATCAAAGAGATCATGGTCACTTTGCTTTTTTGGATTTGAAAGACAATACAGGTGTCTTGCAGATCTTTTTGGATTTGGATCTATTAAAAAAATTTAAAATTTCTTTACAAAGTGTTTTAGCTGTTAAAGGCACCCTTCTCAAACGTCCGGAGGGAACAGAAAATAAAAGACTCAAAACAGGCTTGTTTGAACTTCGAGTGGAGGAAATACAAGTATTGTCTCCAGCAGACATTCTACCTGTGGATCCTGAAGATGAAAAAATTAGAGATTCCTTAAAGTTAAAATACAGATACTTGTTTCTAAGATCAGAGAAGTTGCAAAAATACCTTAGGATTAGAGATGAGGTTGTGCATACCGTTCGTCAAATTTTAAAGAAAGAAGGTTTTTTGGAATGTGAAACTCCTATTTTGTACAAAACCACCCCGGAAGGAGCCAGGGATTATTTAGTTCCTTCCCGTATTCACCAAGGGCATTTTTATTCTTTGGTGCAAAGCCCTCAAATTTTAAAACAGCTCTTAATGATTGGGGGAGTAGGAAAATATTTTCAAATGGCCAGATGTTTTAGGGATGAAGATTTGAGATCGGATCGACAGCCGGAGTTTACTCAAATTGATTTGGAAATGAGTTTTGTGGATATCGCGGATGTTTTGGAACTCAATGAAAAAATTATTCGTGCTTTATGGAAAGATGTAGAAATTACAAAACTTTCTTATAAAGAATCCATGGAATATTATGGATCGGATCAGCCGGATTTAAGAATTCCACTTAAACTAAAAGCTTTGGAAGATGTTCAGGATTTAGGCATTGAGATTTTTAATAAGACTTTAAAAAACAAAGGCCGGATTAAAAGTTTAGCTCTGCCTTTCTCGGAATGTTGGAATAGAAGTGCTTTGGATAAACTAACTAAAGAGATCAAAGCTTTGGGAAGCCGAGGTTTGATTTATATTAAAGATGAAGGGGAGAAATTTAATTCTTCTCTTTCTTTTTCTCAGGATATTCTAAAAAAACTGTATCAAAAAGCTCAAGGCCTTCCAAAAGGTTTGGTTTTTATTATTGCCGGAGAGGAATCTTTGGTGAATACATGCTTTGCTTTTCTAATTTCCTATAGTTCACGCAAAATGTCTTTAATAGATTTATCAAAAGACAAATTTTTATGGATTACCCATTTTCCTCTTTTTGCTATTGAGGAAGGTCAAGCTATGTCTATGCACCATCCTTTTACTATGCCGGATGAACAAGGTTTTTCTTCAGAGGACTTTATTGAGAAATTAAAAAATTCCATTGGAAATCTGGAACAAGCCTCTCAGTGGACATCCAAGGCTTATGATTTAGTCTGTAACGGCCAGGAGCTGGCAGGGGGAAGTATTCGTATTCATAGTCCTGAAATACAAAATATTATTTTTAAAATTCTAGGATTAAGTGATGAAAAAATTCAAAATCAGTTTGGATTTTTTATTGAGGCATTAAAATACGGAACCCCTCCTCATGGGGGCATTGCCTGGGGGTTGGATCGATTAGTGATGGTTTTATCCGGGACTGAGGATATCCGAGATGTCGTTCCTTTTCCCAAAACTTTGCAAGCCGCTTGTTTGATGTCTCAGGCTCCTTCGATGGTGGATGAGGCTCGATTGAGAGAGCTTGGTCTTTCGCTTAAAAAGAGGCTCAAATAAAAATCCTGTTTTTTCCAGTCCAGTGATTTGATAAATGCCTTGAAGTTTTCTCCCATGTTTTTCTTTTTTGACCAGCACAATAATTTGAAGACCCAGATGAATCAAACTTCGAATAGATTCTGCACTCCAGTTAAGTTTGGAGGATTGCACTAAAAGCTCCAAGCGCAAGAGCGCTTGCTTGTAGTGGTGGGCATGAAGCGTTCCCATACTGCCTTCGTGTCCAGTGGCTAAGGCCATAATCAAATCTTTAGCTTCAGAGCCGCGCACCTCTCCCATAATAATACGATCTGGCCTCATACGAAGGCTTTGTTGTAAGAGTGTGGACTGGTCAATAATGGGAAGAGCTGAGGTGTTTCGAGTGAGAAGTTTGACTGAAAATTTGTTGGGTTTAATCAGTTCATCTGTATCTTCAATAATGACCGCTCTTTCTTCAGGAGGAAGTGCTTGTAAAAAAGCGTTTAGTACAGAGGTTTTGCCGGAAGAGGTGGGTCCGACAATAAGTGTATTCATTTTTTGTTGAATAATATCCTGTAAAATATTTATAGCTGTTTCAGGAGCCCATTCTTTTTCTTTTAACTTATTTAAAGTCCAGGTTTCTTCTGGGTGTTTTCTTAAGGTGATGTGATAAGAGCTGGGGGTGAGCGGCGGAGTTATGATATGCACTCTAAATTGATTCCACTTACCGTCTCCGAAAGGGCTTTGAAGGTTGGGGCTTATTTTAGATGGAAGGCAGAGTTTTCGTACAAAATTTTCAAAAGTCCATTGGGATAAAAACTGATCAAAATAAGAATAAAGAATTCCGTTTTTTTCATAAAAAATCAAGGATTTTCCATCCAGAATAATTTCTGTAATAAGGGGGTCTTTTATCAGAGGTTCCAGAGGCCCTGAACCTAAAAATTCTTCGTAAAGTCTTTTCTTAAATTCGTTGGAGCAGTGTTTTTCCAATATTTTTTTAACAGGCTCTGTTCCGAAACGAGAGGAGGAATCCTGGAAAGATGTTTCTAAAATTTTAAGGATTTTTGAAAACTCTTTAAAGAGGCTCATGGTTGAAGAATCCTTGGAGTGATAAATATTAAAGCTTTGGATTTTTCTCTAAAAGTTTCTTTTTGTCTGAGGAGAGAGCCAAGGATAGGAATGAAAAAGGATTTGGGCTGTTCTTTATTTTCTCCAAAGCTCATACGTTGAAAATCAGTGAGGAGAAGGCTTTGGCCTTCCGGGATGGTTATTTCGGAATAAATGCGATGGTTTTTTGTAGAACCTTTGGAAGAAGAGCTGTCTATTTCTGAGATTTCTGTTTCCAATTGTAGATGAATTTTTTTATCAAAACGAATTTGAGGGGTGAAACTTAAAGAAAGACCATAGGGTTTAAAATGTATATCTGTGGATTGATTTTCTGTATGGTATTGAGGGATAGGTATTTCACCTCCCAGAAAAAAACGAGCGGGTTTTTTATTTTCAGTTATCAGGCGGGTGGAAGTCAGGATGCGACCCGTCCCTTTATTTTTGTAATGATGAAATTGGCTTTGGATACTTTGCAGAGGATCTTTAATCAGGTCGAGCGAAGCATTTGAAAATCGAGTTTGGTTGGAGACAACTTCAGTTAAAAGCAGATGTAATTCAATAAGAGAAGGACTAATTTTTTTTTCATCTGTGATTATTTGGATGCCGTAATCAGAAAATACAGAGGGATTACTAAATGGCAGAATCACTTGAAGAGGTTTATTCCATAGAATTTGAAAAGGTTTTTGAGAGGAAAATTTATTTAAAAATTCTTTTTTAACTTTACTGGAAATCTCTGCGTTCAGTGTATAGGGGATTTGATTTTGCCTGGAGCTTTGAGCTATTTTTCTCCAATCTTCAAATCGATAAATGGAACCTGATATGTGAATTTGATTGTTAGAAAAGCTCCATGTTAGCCAAGGAATGTTTTCAATCAGATTTAAAAAATTTTCCCATTTTATTTTTTCATTTTTTGGAAGAATTTTGATCCATTTTGTGTGGGAGCCTTGATCTAAAAATAAAGTTCCTATTTTTCTGGCTTTGAGCAGAATAAAAGGTCCTTCTTCCTGAATGGAGATAAGCCTTGGTTGGCTGAGAGTTATTTTTTCTCCATAAGGTGAGGGAAGTTTTTTTTGTTCTCCTAATGCCATAAGGATCAAGCCATAACTGGATTTGGAAATCAGTAAAAATATAAGGAGTGTAAAATATACAATAAAGCGCATGTTTTTAAGACGTGCAAATTATTGTCCAGATTTTTATAAATATCTAAAAAAAGCTGTATTTTTTACTATATCTTGGATTTTAGACCTAAGTAGGGTACTTCGCATTAAATCCATTTTTCCACACATGAGGAGCTTTGGTTCAGGTACAATAAAAGCTGTTAGGATAGGCTACAGTAGAGGGTGGTTATTTCCGATATAAAATCTATAGGGAGTTCTTCTTGAGATTTATTCTTTTTATTATTTTTATTTCTTATCCGGCTTTTGCAATGTTTGCACAGCCTCAGATGAATCCTATGATGATGCCTCCTATGGGGCCTCAAACAGGGATGGATCCTATTTGTTTGATTGCTCTTCAAGCGGGTATGAGTGGGCGTTCGGCCTCTTCTCAGCCACTTAGTTTGGACGACCAGATTGCAGACATTGAAAACAGTTTAAAAGAATTAAAAAAGAGAGTTGATAAATTAAAAGGTGAATTGCTTGGAAAAGGAAGAAATACTTCGGATATTTTTAAAACTTTGGTTTGTAAGGAAGGAAATGACAATACAGGGAATGTATGTACTGATTCAAATGGTTCTCAAAAAAGAGTAAAAAAGAGTAGTATTGTTGGTAATACTATTGAACATATATATAAAGAAAAAGATGCTCCATCAGCATGTGCTGAAGTTCCAGGGGGTGGGGTAGTTTTTTATTTTGAAAAGTTTCTTCCTCATCTTCAATATGCAGGTCTTCCATTAAAATTAATTACTCCATCTATTGCTGTTGCCGATAGTGGTCATGGTGGTGTTCTTGGCCATGTCCATGATATCAATCTTTCTACTGGTGATGAACAACCGAGTGGTGTGACTGCTCCGCCTCTGCAACCATCAGTACAAGAAGAACCAGATAGAGAACCTGCTGCTGCTGATGAGACCTGTGAATGTCCTGGTAACAGTAGTGCTGGTCCTGATGATGACGGAAAATGTGTTGTACCGGCTCAACGTGGTTTATGCCCTATAGGATGGGGAAGCGCTCAGGTTACTATTCAAAGCGCTGGAGTATCTTCAAATTGTTCTGTTGCTTGTACTGATGGTTTGGAAATAAAATGGCTATCACCAATAGAAACACCAGAAAAAGAAGAGCCAGCTCCACCAGAAGGAAGTTGTAGCAACCGTAGTGACTGTGCAACTGGAAAGAAATGTGAAAGTAACAGATGTGTGGATTTATGTCCTCCTGAGACACCCGCTTGGGTTATTTCTGGACAAAAATGTATGTGTGTAGAAGATTCATCTTGTGGCAGTGAAAAAGTTTGTCAAAATGGAGAGTGTAAAAAAGAAGCACCTGCACCTGCACCTGCACCTGGAACACGAGGTTCTTTTGACTGGTGTAAAGACGAAAACTGTGAATGTAGATATAAACAATATTTTGGAGATGATGGAGATGTCGATATTGATGGTCTCTGTGAAGACCCTCTTCTTTTGCAAACAGATACTGATGGAAATGTGGATCGACGTACTAAAAGTAGATGTAAAAGTAGATGGGAATGGTTAATGGAAGACCTTCAGGAAATTGTTAGACTTGAAGAAGAATTAGTTGAATTAAGAGAGAAAAGAGAGGAGGAGGAAGTGGACGCTGAGTATTTAAGACGTAGATGCGAAAGAAATCCTAATTTACAAGTTTGTCAACAAAGAGGACCGGGAGCCACTGAAGCTGGCGCCCCTTGCGTGAATTGCGGCTTTAATACAGAAGCTTTTCAAGAAGTGATCGATGCGGCTTATCCCAAAAAATCGGGGTGGGATAAACTTTTAGAAGCCGTTGTACCTTTAGCAGGAACCGGGTTAGCCTATCATGGAGTTAAAGAAACAAATAAGCTCAGGGCTCGACAAGGTTTCCCTGTAGATAATTCAGCAATGTATGGTCTGGCTTATCCTTTTATTGCTCAGATGCTTTATGGAGGAGCTTTAAACGGCAGAGGTAGAAATGCCTTAGCCTGTTCGCCCTCAGCTCATATGAATCCTTATTCCGGAATTTTTAGTGCTAATTTTCATGGTGCTGGTCATTTAGGTATGATCCCTGGGATGATACCTGGAATCAATGGTGGGTTTTTCGGGCAAGGAGGCATTTCTGTTCCCGGTTATGCCGGCGGTATGTTTAATGTAGGAGGAGGTTTCAGCGGCGGAGGTATTCCAGGCTATGGAGGTTTCGGCGGCGGAGGTATTCCAGGCTATGGAGGTTTCGGCGGCGGAGGTATTCCAGGCTATGGAGGTCTTGGCGGCGGAAGTATTCCAGGCTATGGAGGTCTTGGCGGTGCTGGCGGTTTTAATTACCAATCACAACTACAAATGCAACAAAGAATGCAGTCTTATTATATGCAACTTCAACAATTTCAAATGGAGCAACAACGTATAAGACAATCTGTTATGATGAGATACCAACAAGAAGCCCAATCTTTAGCTTTCAAGTATCAAAGTTATATAAGTGATATATCTCATCCATCTTATCCTGGTGGAGGAGGACAACCTCCTTATACTCCTTATTCCCCTGGTGGGATACCCCCCGGAGGTGTACCTCCTGGTGGTGTTCCCGGTGGCGCTCAATACGGCCCTTGATTATTAAAAGTTATTTTAATAACGAGTCAACAGTACAGCCAGCTGATCAAAAATCTCTTGAGCTTTCATTTGTTTTCGAGAGCTTCCATTGTAGATAAAAACAAAAGCTTTCATCCTGCCTTTTTTATTTTTAATATAGCCGGCTAAACCTACCACTCCTGAAAGCCATCCTGTTTTAGCTCGAATAAAAGAAGAATTTTCTAAATTTTTAAATCTTTTGTTAAGAGTGCCGGGGCTGTTTGGAACAGGATAAGAAGCCAGTTTTTCAAAAGAATAAATAGAGTGATAATCCTGAATTAAAAATTTTAAAATATCCTTAGGTTTTAGCTTATTCTTTCGTGAAAGCCCGGAGGGATTGACGAAAACATAATCTGTCATTCCTTGTTTTTCCATATACTGATGAATCTGCTGTAATCCTTTATTCCAGAGATCTTCTTTATCACTTTGAGAAAGAGCTAAATGAAAGGTCAGCATATCTGCCAGAAAGTTAGAAGAGAATTTCATCATATCCTGAACAATTCGAAAAACAAAAGGACCTTTATTGGAAGATAAAATGTGAACTTGAGAAGGGCTTTTTCCTTTTAATACTTGTCCTTCAACAGTAATACCTCTTTGTTTTAAAAATGCGATAGCATTGTGGCCTGCCCAGAGAGCCGGTCGAGTGATATTTTTATATACAACCAATTCTTTTGAGTTGAGAGGAATACTTCCTCTTACGGTAATGGTATCTCCCATGGGATTTGGACTGCGTTGGACTTGAATTTTGTTTTTTCTTCCTTGAGTTCGTGTTTTATTGATCATTTTAATATAGGTGTTTTGAGGGTCTATAAAAACTTGAGCCGGCTCTCTTTTTGCTAAAGCAGGTCGTATATAGACATTGACAGAGTTCCAATTGAAAGACAAAGCAGAAACAGGAGCTGAGTAACTGCGGTCTGATATCAGCCATTCCTTGTGAGGCTGTGACTGGCTAAATAAACTGTCATCGACGATAAGATTTCCCTCCACTTTTTTTAAGCCTGATCGAGTTAGATTATTTATCAAAATCCACAAGTTCTCAGAAACAAATGCAGGATCTCCTTCTCCTTTTAAATACAAATGATCTTTTAATACCCCGTCTTTATTTATAGGTGTTTCAGATAAGAACATAGTTTCAAACTGATGGTAAGGATTTAAAAATTGTATCACTACACTGGCTGTAATGATTTTGGAAAGTGAGGCGGGAATGAAAAGTTTATTTTCATTATGAGCGAGATCGTACTGAGCGGAATGAAGGTCAAAAACAACCAAACCCATATTTTTTGTAATTCGAGAGTGAGTTTTTAATATTTTCTGTATTTGAGTTTTTAAAGGTGTTTCAATTTTATTGTTTGATGAGACAGCTTGACTGTGGGCTGTCAAACTCATAAAAAGAATGAGGTAGATGACAGTCTTTTTAAAACTCCATGAGTTGATCTGAAAAGGATGCCTTTGAATTTTATTGCTTTTTTGAATAAAAATAATTTTCCAATTCATTGGAAATGGCCTTTCAAGGTTGTTCTGCTCTGTGCTTTCTTATTTTGCATTTTTTCTTTAATGGGAGCTGGTTATTTTGCTGATCACAACATAAAAGAGGAAGATCAGCAAGTGGTTATCGCTTTGTCTCAAAAACCTTCCACTTTGGATCCTCGTTTTGCAACGGATGCTGTAGGAATGAGAATAGGAAATTTAATTTTTCATTCTCTTGTAAGACTGGACCGTGACTTAAAAGTCACTTCCTCTCTTGCTAAAAAATGGTCGTGCTCCAAACAAATTTGTTCTTTTCATATTCCAAAGGGGATCACTTTTTCCAATGGCTCTCCACTCACCGCAGAAGATATTCAATTTAGCTTTGCTCAGTATCGGTTGAAAAAGAGTCCTTTTTATTCTGCTTTTCAGTCTATTAAAAATGTGGATGTTCAGGAAACTGTAAAGGAATGGATTGTCACTATCCATTTGAAATATTTTTCAGCAACTTTTCTTTCTTCGGATTTACCTGTTCTGCGCATTTTACACAAGAAAGAAACACTCTCAGGACAGCTGATAGGAAGTGGCCCTTTTGTTTTAGTGAAAGAGGATTCCAATCAAATTCATCTGAGGGCCAGGGAAAACTCTATGATAAAAAATGTTATTTTTAAAGTGATTCGGGATGATCTCACTCGGTTTCAAAAAGTTTTAAGAGGAGAAATTGATATTGTTCAGTCTGAACTGCCTTACTCTTCGATTGAAAAAATTAAAAAATCTCAAAAAGATTACCAAGTTGTTCAAAGAGCCGGTCTGTCTATGAATTATCTTTTAATCAATATGAAGGATCCGATTTTTCGTCATTTGAAAGCCCGGCAGGCTTTAGCTTTTGCTATTGATCGTCCATCCATTATTGAGCACAAGCTCAAAGGTTTTGCACAAACTGCTGAATCTATATTGAATAATGAAAATCCGTTTTTTTCAAAAAGCCGCACTTATAAATATGATCTTAAAAAAGCTCAAAGTATTCTGGAAAAACAAGGTTGGAAACAAAAGAAAATTCAAATTAAAACATCCAGCAATCAGGAAGTGGTTTCTTATGCTAAAGTTATTGCAGAAGGATTTCGTAAGGCTGGTTTTCAGGTAGAGCTTAAAAGCTATGAGTGGGGAACTTTTTACGGAGACCTTAAGAAGGGTCATTTTCAACTGAGTCTCTTAAGATGGATAGGAGCTTTCGATCCGGATATTTATCGGCTTGCTTTTCATAGCTTGGAAATTCCTCCTTATGGAAGAAATAGAGGTTTTTATATAAATAAAAAATTGGATACACTTTTGACAGCAGGGCAAAAGGAATTTGATCTACAGCCTCGAAAGCAAATTTATAAGAAGGTACAGCAAATTGTGTCGAAAGATTTACCGATCATTCCTCTATGGCACAATCAACAAACAGCCATTATAAAGAAAGATATTGAGGGATATTTCCTTCCAGCCAACGGTTCTTACGACTTTTTGCTTTCTATTTCCAGAAAATAATATTACAGTGAAGAATATGAAAAACAGAGATTGGTTGTGGATTCTTTTTTCCTTTATTGCTCCCTGTGTTTTAGATCAAGCTTTTAAATGGTCCACCAGTGTCTTGAAAATAGAGCCAGTGACTGCAGGGGTCATTTCCTTTTTCTCTTCTTTTTCCAAATTGGATGTATTGGCAGATTCTATTTATACGACGCATATTATAGAGTCTATTGTGTTTTCAGCTGTTGCTGTATTTTTGATTCAATTGCTAGCTGTATTGAATGCTTTATTTACATATAAGCATTTGCGCCTTCGTATGTCTCTTAGTGTTGTTATGGGAGGTCTTTTAAGTTTAACTGTAGACCATATTGTGTATGCAGAGACTATTAACAATATGGCTTTCACTTTGAATATACACAAATTCTATCCATTTAATTTAGCTGTACTTTGTATTTGTGGGGGACTGGCTGTTTTTATCTATCCATTGATTATGGATCGGGATTTATTTAGAAAAGAGAACATCAGAAGAAACTTTTTATTGAACAATAAAAATCAAAATAAATTTTTATTATCTGTTCTAGTGGGATTTACTGTCTTTTATGTAATGATTATTTTAATTTTTGGTTTGTATATACATGCAGGGTTGTCTGTGGTTGATCAAAACTATGAGCTGGTCAATAAAGTTATGAGTTATTTCTACTTGCTTGTACTATTGGTATATTGTCTTTCTATAGTTTCTGTTTTTATTTTTTCCATACTACTTTCTCATCGTATTTATGGACCTGTTTATGGATTTGAAAACTACATGAGAAGTCTTTTTGAGAAAAAGGAAGAAAAACTTGAGAACTTTCAAACCAGGAAGAAAGATCACTTTAAGGAACTTGAGAAAATTGCTGAATATGTCCGCACTCGCTTGATTCGAAAACTATAAAGAGTTTTTTAACTGCAAGAGTGGTTTGTATCGATCTGAAATAGAAAAACCTGTTTGGATCAAACTTTGGGCTTCTTCATTTTTACCCATTTTAAAATAGCTCCAGGCTTCTCCAGTGATAGCAGATAAGGATCGTTGATCTTGCTGTCTGATCTGACTCCAGTTGCTGTGAGTACAGAAAATATCCTGCTGATTTTGACAAAAACGCGCTTTAAGAATAAGGGGCAGGGTATAATTTTGATTTTGTTTTAATGCATAATCCAATAGAGTGTGTTCATCCAGATTATTTTGAGAGCTGATAAATACATAAATGGAGCTCACAAGAGGGTCTCTAGGGGATTGAGTTCTGGCTTTTTCGATATTTCTTAAAGCTTCTATATTTAATCCGGATTGGGTTAAGCACAATGATTTTAAAGCAATAAAATCAGATTTGGCATCCATTGGGGCAGATAGGGTTGAGCATAAATCCAAGAGCAGTTCTTTCCATATAAAGCTTGGTGTATATGCTAAAATATCACTTCTGTATTCTCGTGTGAGATAAGGATCTTGATCCAACACTTGTTTGACGGTGTCATTATATTCTATTTTGTTTGTAAGAATTTGTTTATGGAGCAAGAGCAGTAAAGCTTCTTGCCTATAGTCTCCCTGATTGGAATTTAAGAGTTCTGTTAAAGCTGAGTCGTTGTCCGGAGGCTCCAGATAGGCTTTTAAAAGCAATAGTACGTTCTGATTATTTTTAATTTCTTCATCGGAGAAATCAGTTTGATTTAAAATATTTAAAGCTTTTTCACGATCTTTTATATTTAACATCACTTTATGAAGGATTCCTAAAAAAGGGGAGTTGGAGAGGGACTGGTCAAATAAAGCTTCTGCTGTGACAGGATTATTATTTTTATGTGCAATAATACCTTTTAAAATTTGTAAGCGGGATTGATCGGGGAGAGATAAGTTATTAATTTTATCAATGTTGATTTGAGCCTGATAAGTATCTCCTTCAAGCTGTACGAGCAGAGAAGCTAATTTCAATCGATCTGAATCGTTTTCTATGTGAGATTTTTTAAATATATCCAGAGCTTTGATGTATTCACCTTGATTAAAAAGTTTTCGTCCTTGAGAAATTTCTAAAATAGATGAAGGCTGTAATTGTTCTATGTATTTTGAAAAATAAAAAAGCAATGCACTGGCTGATAAAATCAATATCAATGCCCATACGTATTTAACTGCTCTTTGAGATTTTACAGAGACTTTTTTTCTAACTTGGTCAATGGTTTCAAATTGTGCAACTGATTCTTGAGGGGTTGCTTCAAATTCATCAACCTTATAGTCGATGACTTCTGCATGTTCCAAGTCTAGTTCTTTTAACATAGGTTCTTGTTTTTCTTGTTCAATAACTTGTGCAGTTTTTGTATCTTCTTTTTCAGGTTCTTCTAGTTGAAGAGGGGAGTCTAAAATAACTGTGTCCTCCATCCAGTTTTTTTTGTTGGAATCTCTTTTCTTTTTGACGATAGGGACATCTGTTTTTGTTTGAGAGGAAAAATCGTATAATTCTGAGGCATTTTTTACATAAACCCATTGTTTTGAGGATTTATTAACCTCATCCTTGATAGAAAGTTTTCTACTTTCTATCATTTCTAATATTTCATCTTTACTAAAAGGCCCTGAAATATGGCCTTTTATGCGGGTTATCCATATTGGTTCCATGACTTTCTTTTCGGTTTTTGATGAGATAAAAATTAATGTCTAAAATGACGACACCCTGTAAGCACCATATGTAGACCTAAGGATCGGGCTTTTTGTATAACAGAAGTATCTCGTATAGAACCGCCTGGTTGAATAATCCATTGGATGCCTTCAGAGGCGGCTTGTTCAATAGAATCTTCAAAGGGAAAGAAGCCGTCGCTTGCCATGACAATAGGAGATGAAATATGAGGATGATATTTTTTCATTCTTTCAATAGCTAGATTCACGGCAGTGACTCGATCCACTTGGCCCATACCCAAACCCACTGTTTGTCCTCGAGAGACTAAAGAAATAGCATTGCTTTTTAGGTGGGCGCATACTTTCCAAGCCATTTCCAAGTCCTTTTTTATTTCTGCTTTTGGTTTTTGTCCTTCTAATTTAAAGTTTTCCCATTCTATATGGACTTGATCTGAATTTTGAACAATAAAACCTCCGTCTACTGCATAAATCAAATCTTCTTTAAATGAGTCTAAAAGTTTTGGCCATTTAAGCAATCTTAAGTTTTTCTTTTTAGATAATAATTCCAAAGCTTCTTCTGAGTAATCAGGGGCTACAATGCATTCCAGGAAACAGGAAGTCAGTTGGACTGCGGACTCTCTGGAAACTTTTCTGTTTAAAGAGACAATACCGCCAAAAATGCTTAAGGGGTCTGCTTTCAACCCTTTTTCAATAACCATTTCCAAAGAATCTGCAAGGGCGACTCCGCAAGGGTTATTATGTTTCACTCCCACAAAGGCCGGTTCCTGAAATTCTCTTAAAGTATTTAGAGCTGACTGAATATCCAAAATATTATTAAAAGAAAGAGCTTTGCCTTGGAGAATATCAGCTTGGTGCAGTCCTAATGAGTTTGGATTTTTATACCAGGAAGCTTTTTGACTGGGATTTTCACCGTATCGTAATTTTTTTAAAAAGGAGCCTTGTTTCACATAAGGAAATGAATCTTCTTTTGATTTTTGAAAGTATTGAGCAATTTTTGAATCATACAGGCTCAGGTGATAAAAAACCTTAACAGCTAAATCTTTTCTTTGTTCTATAGACAAGGGGTTTTCCAACAGCGGGTAATCTTTGGGGTTGCAAATGACTGTGATTTTTTCAAAGTTTTTTGCACTGGCTCTCAGAAGAGAAGGACCTCCGACATCTATCAGTTCTATTTGTTCTTTTTCATTGTCTTTTACTATTTGATCAAAAGGATAAAGGTTGCAAATAACGAGATCAAAATGTTTGAGATTTCTTTTTTGTAGTTCTTTCTCATCTTGAGAGTTTTTCAATCGAGCTAATAGAGGTAAAAAAATATGAGGGTGCAAAGTTTTGACTCTGCCATCCATGACTTCCGGAAAATGTGTTTGTTCTTCGACAGGCACAATAGGTATTTTATTTTTTGAAAGAAACTGAGCTGTGCCTCCTGTAGAAACAATGCGAGTGCCAGATTGGCTTAGTTTTTTCACACAATCCACTAAACCTTCTTTGTTGGAGACACTAATTAAAGCATTTTTATAATTCATAAGTACACTCTTTGAACGGAAGAAGATATATGAGTCATAATTTCATAAGGGATAGATCCTAAAGACTGAGCATGGTCTTTAATTGAAATTTCTTCCTTTTGTTGTTGCCCATAAATCACAACTTCTTCTCCTCTCTTTGCTTGTTCTTTTAAACCTAAAACAGGAGTTAAGTCGATCATAAAAAAATTCATACAAATGGAGCCCGCTACTTGGACCTTTTGTCCTCGAAATAAAACGTTCAAGCCTGTCAAAGCTCTGGACAGTCCATCCGCATAGCCCATAGAAACAACGGCAATATTAGAGGGAATTTTAGCCTTCCATAGACTGTCATAAGAAACACCTCTGCCTTGAGGAATTATTCTGGAAGAAATAATACCTACTTTGAGAGTGGAAACCGGTTTCAGGTTTAATTCAGACCATTTGTTGAGTGCTTTTTGGGTTTGATTTTCCACATCGTGTTTAATTCCATAAATAAAGCCTCCCAGTCTTGCGCCAAACTCCATATCCAGATCATGAGAAAAGCTCCCCAAAAAAGCAGAGCTGTTTAAAAGGTGTTGTTTAATGGAAGGAAAATGTTTTTTCATTTTTTGTCTAATATTTTTAAATTGAGCGACTTGTTTTTGTGTTTCACTATTTAAAACCCCGATATCTTCCCCTCGGGATAAATGAGCGCATATTCCCTCTAGATTGAGATGTTTGTTCTGGCTGAGAAATGAAATAATTTTATCACAATCTGTCTCTTCAAAACCTAAGCGGGACATACCCACATCAAATTTAATATGAATAAGGTGGCTGGCCTGGTGTTTTAAAATTGTTTGAGAAAAATTGTTTAAATCGTCAAAAGAGCTGATGACCGGAATCCAATTTGGGTTTTTCAAAAATTCTTCAGTTTTGTCTATAGGGCCAAAGATAAGAGTTTTTATTTTTTTTGAATCCAGTGTTTGAGCTTCTTGAGTTGTTAAAAGTCCGACTTCATAGAGTCCTTCTTCCATGAGGACTTGAGTGACTTTGTGAATACCTAAACCATAGGCGTTGGATTTAACGAAGGGATAAAAAAAATTGTTTTTTCCAATAATTTTTAAGGCTGTTTTTACGTTAGCTCTTAAGGCGTCTAGGTTAACCTCTAGTTTATTGTATGCCATATTGATCTATCTTTAAACCCATTCACAGAGATTGTCGGATTCATTTTGAACTTGAAAGTCAGGCTTAAAACCCTGAGGGGCTTCTGCAATCACAATCCCTGTTTGCTTGACTTGCCCATAGGTACAGGCATCTCTTGCAAGTTTCAGCAAACCAAGAGCGTCTCTGGCAGATTTGGGATATTCAGCTATAGAAATTTGAAAGTTCACAGATTTTTTTAAAATTTGAGATTGATTTAAGGACTGAAGAGTCCAATAAATTTTTTCTGCTTTTTCCAACCCCCCTTGCTCACTGGTATGGGGAAGAAGCAAGGCAATTTCTTTTGTATTTAAAACTGAGGCTAAATCATAGTTGCGGCTGTTTTTTTCCAAATGATTATAGAGGGATTTCAAAAAAGGCTCCAAGGGTTCTTCAGAAGAACATTGAATTAGAATTAATGTGGCTGGAAGCCCCAGTCTTCTGGATCTGGAAATTTCTGTGTATAAAGTTTTTAAAAACTCTTCTTGAGGTGTTTGTGCCTGAGCTTGTTTTTTCCAGTAAAGGCTTTGGCATTTTAATTCTACATAATGCAAAAGACTTTGAATATGTGGAGAGTCATCCGGAAGAAAAAAGAGGCCAAAAGGCTCATTTTCTATATGAATCCAATAGGGAAATAATTTTTCCTCTGGAGAAGCTTTTTGCACTAACTTTTGTAACATTCTTATTTTTAAAGGGTCTTTCAAATCAGCAGGTGTAAAAGAAGGGTCACTTTCATAAAGGCGAATGAGTTCAGAGGATATTTTTGGTTTTGAGTGCATCAGCTGTAAAGCGGAGTGATTTTTCATCCAGGCAAAATAGAGGTAAGGCCCTCCAACTTTTTGTAAAAAACATTCCAGAGCCATTGGAATGGATGAAACGCTAGATAAAGCTTTTACATGTTTATGAAAATCAGATGCATCCATGCTTGCTTTTTTAACTCAATTTATGTGTGGGATGAATCATAAATTGGAATATGACTCGTAGAATAACTGGTTTTTTCTGGTATTGCTATTTCTACTATTAAACCTTTTTGTCCATCTTTGGCATTTGAGAAATAAAGAGGACAGCTGGCCCGTGATAAAGCGGCATAGGCAAGAGTGAGCCCTAAGCCTTTTGCTTGAGGTTTGGAGGAATAGTAAGCTTTACAAACTTGATTCATCATCATGGGGCTCATGCCTGGGCCGTAATCGCGGATTCTACAAAGAAATTGCCCTTTTTCTCTTGATGTGTGTATTTCAATGGTTCCATTTTCATCCATGCATTCAGCGGCATTTTTTAAAATTTCTATAATGGATTGTTCCAGCCAATGGGAAGGCTGTGGGATTTGAATATCTGATTCGAAATAGGTGTTTATTTGAACATTGGGGTAATTTAAAATGTTATTGCAAATTTTTTGCATCATATCTGAAAAAAGCTGTGTATGTTGAACGGGCTCTTTCACACTGGAAAGTTTTTCTTCCCTTAATTGCCAGTATAGTTTTTCTAAGTGAGGCTGAACATCTCGAATATAAGTGTTGTTTCCTTTATGGTTAGGAGCTGGAAAAACATTCCAAATGGCGTATCTGTTCAACAGGCGGGCGAGATAAAGGTAAGCTGAACACAAAGGATTTATAAACAGGTAAATAGGAATAATCATGAGCATTCCTATCCCAAAAAGCACTAAAAGCACTTCGTAAAAGGTAGCATTAAAATATTGAGACCATGTTTGAGTTTTCCTATTGAATACCAAATAAGAATCAGAAATTCCTACGGGGATGCCTACAGTCAGCTGACTGCCGGATTGATGCCCCCAGCCTTTAGTGTAATTTTTAAAACTGTTAAAAAGTGGGATTTGTAAAAACCATCCTGAATAAGCCATTTGTGAGTGGATGGGCATCCAGTTTTTCTGATGAAGCAAAAAAGCTTCTCTATGGTATTTCAAAGATTGAGACAGTAAAGAAAAACCTTTGGAAGAAAGAAGGCCAAATAGGATTTTTTGCTTGGATAAACTCTGCGGCAAAGAGGCCGATCGAATTTGATCTGTATCCACTAAAAAAAGCACCCGCGCTGATCTTTGATTTTTTGTTTTTAAGGGATAAAAAGCAATGGGATATTTCTTAAGATAATCATTTGAAATTTTTAACTGTTGAAGAGTTTTTGAAAGGGTGGGCTTCACAGATACGACCTTTCCACTATTTTTATCTATAACACCTACGAGACTAAATGGAGCATCTTTGTTGAGATCTTTATTTTGCCAGGTCACTAGAGAAGAGATTAAAAGTTTTAAATCACCGACCAGAGCATTTCTGGATTGCACAGATTGGCTTTGAAGTTCTTTTAAGGCACTGCGGTTATTTTCTGTGGCATAGAAGTGGGATAAAGACAAAGAAATCGCTATGGACGATATAAAGATGATACCAATCATCAGGAGAGTGTATCTAAACCAGAAGCTGTTAATTTTCATGTATTTCTCCACTTCCCTGAAATCATCTCATTGGGCCGGAGTTTCTGCAAGAATTCAAGCCTTTCATAGGGGTATAAAGAGCAAAATCTAGACATTCATGTATATTTTACCCGCAATGAATTCTTGACTTCCATGCTGGATTTCTTCATAACCCGTGATGTTTTATCACAACTTATTTTAGGTGTGTAAGTTTTTATTTTAAAGAGCAGGGTTGCATGAAAAAGAAGTCTTTTGCACGATTTAAAATTCAACGTCGTTTTGGCATGGAGTTTCCTGGTTTAGGCAGGAAGGGGGCTTTAGAGAGACGACCTTATCCGCCTGGGGAAAGCGGCAGTAAAAGACGTAAATATTCCGATTATGCTTTACGCTTGGAAGAAAAGCAGAAAGTACGTTTTCATTATGTTTTGAGAGAACATCAGCTGAGACGTTTTATCCGGGCTTCTAAAAAAGGAGCGGCTTCCAATTGGGTGGAAAAATTAGCGGGATTATTGGAAAGACGTTTGGATAATGTTGTTTTTCGTTTAGGTTTGGCTCCCAGTATGCTTTCAGCGCGTCAATTGGTGAGTCATGGTCATGTTGTTGTGAATGATAAAAAAGTAAGTATTCCCTCTTATGTGGTTCAAAAGGGTGACAAAATATCCGTTACTCAAAAAACTTTGCTGAATCAAAATTTGATTCAAGCCACAACCAGCCCACGATTGGATTTACCTGACTTTTTAACGAAGGAAGACAAACAGGGGCGCCCTGTTGGTATTGTTCAGGACATACCAGGTGTGGGGCATATTCCATTTACTTTTGATGCGGGTCTGTTTACTGAGTATTATGCGGCCAGAAAGGCTTAGGTTGTAAAATGGCGAAGAAAAAAGGCAGACGTATTATTACCTTAGAATGCACAGAGGCGAGGAAGCAAAAACTAACTCCTTCTCGCTATACAACTAAAAAGAATGCCACTGCTCATCCTGAAAAATTGGAAAAGATGAAGTACAATCCTTTTTTGAGAAAGCATACTCTTCACCGAGAAATTAAATAGTCTTCAAGTTTCTTTCGTATTTCTATTCCTTCTGAACAAGTAGTCAGTCCTGTATTCTACGTCATTTTTCTCTACAGGCAGGAATCTCTGTGTATAGACTGGATCCCAGCTTTCGCGGGGATGACATGGTTTTGCGGGATTGTATGTGTTCACTAATTCGCTGACAGAATTGGAATAATAAGAGAGTATTTTTAAGCTCTCTAAAATGGACCAAAAAGGAGGAGGATAGTGAGGCATAACACACAGGATAAGACGATAGAAAGGAACTATATAAGTAAGTGGCAGTACATGATAAAAGACTATGAGCTGATTAAAAGCAGAAATCTTTATATTTTGTTTCTAATGATTTATAGTAGTATAAGTCATAGGATTACTAGAGCGGATGACATCTTCCAAAGCAATCATTTGTACATATACACCTTCAGCAATACGTTCTAACTCAGAGTAGGTGAGATATCTATTAGATGTTGGATCCCAGGATGTGGAGGGGTCCTCTTTATCTCCTCCTGCGCTGGTATGTTCTTCAATGGTATCCATTAAAATCTTGTAAGATTTTTTGTAAAGTATTCTCATACTTTGAATATGAGTTGAAAATAAAATGTCATTGTCTGTGAGTATGCTGTCAGCCCAGCTGGCTAAATGATTGGCATATGCCGGACTTTTTAAAAAGGATTGCGGCATAGTGCATTTATGAGGGAGCGTGTAAAAAAGATCTTCACTAAATTCATCTGATAAGTCATGAGCGGCTCCGTAAATAATAAAGACTTTCCTGGAAGGGTTGTTCTCCAGAAAGAAGTGGACTTCTCTAGAGAGTATAGATTCTCTTCTGTTGATAATTAACTGGTCGCTTTTGTCCTCTAAAATCATTCTCTGTTTAGACAATTCTTTAGCTTCTTCTTGTAATTTTTTAAGTGCTTCTTCGTCCTTATTTTCCTTAGCGTTTAAAATACGTTCATAAAGATCATGAGATTCTAATTTCAATTCCTTTTGACTGTTCCACATCCTTGTTAGAATCTGGCCTAATAGTTTTGCTTCAGAAGGATTGTGTGTACGGTGAATAACTTTAATATGGTCCAAGCTGAGAGCAATAGGAGCGGCTCCCAGTTCAAGTAATATGTTTTTTTGTTCCATGTTTAAACTGTTATAAGAAAAGGGAAGACTGTGATCAAAGATATTTGCTACGTCTTGAGAATTTAATTTCATTTCTTCGTCATTATTGTTGGAGATAGTGTATGTTATATTTTCTTTAGTGTTCTGTGTGACAATAAACCGAGATCCTTCATTAAAGACAATGTGAGAAGGATATTTTTTGATAGTATGAACAATTAAAAATTGAGAGTGAGCGGCTATATCATGAAAAAAATTTAAAACTTGTTCCGGCAAATCACCACTAAGTGGCTCTGGGTACTTGTGTACTTGAGGTAGATGAATAATTTGTGCTGGCTCTGGAATAGAGCAAGAGGCGTCATCATTTAACAAGTCTTTAATAGTTTGATCTAAGGACTGTTGAGAGGGAGGGGTATAAGGATTTTGAGTACAGCAGAGCATAATAGCTGAGAAGATAAGTAAAAAGGCAAGTAACTGTACTTTCTGCCAAAATATCTCTGGCACCTCAAGCGCCTCGCTCCTGCGCAGACGGGAATCTTGGTGTGCGTGCGGAAAATGCCTGTTTTTAAGGGAAGAGTGTGTATTTGAGATTGGAAATTCTTTATGTACAGGTATAGATTTTGTTGTTTTTTTATGTGTTCTTTTGATCAGCATGTTTCCATTTCTCCACATTTACTCTTTGTGATTTCATTTTCCAGTCATTCCTGCTTTCCTTGGCTCAGTGGTTTTGGTTGGCACCTTAGCCGCCTCCGCTTCATTCCTGCGCAGGCAGGAACTGGTATACATGATTAAACCCCCTCCCTCTTTCACGGGGAGGACCAAAAGATGAGAATAACAGGAAGATGTTTTATCACTGGTTTAAGAAATTCTAAAGAAAAGTTTTTCTGCATGCCTTAAAAAAATCCTCTTGTGTTTCAAATCTGTACCTATTACAACCCATGGGTAATGAAATTGCTTACCGGTACATCCCATCCCAGCTTGTCACAAAAAATTAGTGAGATTTTAAAAGCCTCTATAAATCCCCATCTTATATCACGATTTGCAGACGGTGAAATCAGGGTGGAAATTCGTGAAAATGTTAAAAATGATCATGTTGTATTGATTCAAAGCACTTGTCCTCCTGTCAATGAGAACATGATGGAGCTATTTGTTTTGTTAGATGCTTTAAAACAGGCTTATGTTCGTCAAATTACTGTTATTATTCCTTATTTGGGCTATTCAAGACAAGATAGAAAGACCACTGAAGGTTCTCCTGTGTCGGCTCAGCTTATGGCTCGTCTTTTGAAAGAGGCAGGCGTAGATCAAGCAATCTTTCTGGATTTACATTCTCAAGTTGTTGAGAATTTTTTTGAAATACCTGTTAAACACTTTTCAGCTATTCCACTTTTGGCCAAAGAATGGCAAAAACAGTACTCTCATTTTAAAGATATAACTTGTGTCAGCCCTGATGCCGGTGGTTTGAAAAGGACTCAGGTTTTTTCGGAGATTCTTAAAGTAAATGTAGCTTGTATTCACAAAGAAAGAAGTCAGCCGAATCAGGCACAAGCCATCAAACTAGATGGAAAAGTTGGGAAAAATGCAATCATTGTTGATGATATGATTGATACGGCCGGAACTTTATGTGCGGCTGTTGACAACTTGATTCAAAATGGTGCACAAAATGTTTTTGTCGCTGTTGTTCACGGGCTTTTTTCACCTCCGGCAATTGAAAGGATTGAACAAAGTCCAGTTAAAGAAATTTGGGTGACAGATAGTGTAGCTTTGAATCAAGAGGCTCAAAGGTGCAACAAAATTAAAGTGGTGAGTGTAGCTGGTTTGCTGGCTCAAATTTGTACAGACATTGAGTAAAGGTAAAAGAGATGACTTCTGTGAATGAATTAAATTTGGATGTTGAAATCCGTTCTCCCATGAAGAATGCGGCAAGAAAATTGAAACGTTTGGGGCAAATCCCTGCAGTTGTTTATGGAGTAAAGATAAAAAATTTATATTTTAGTGTCAAAACGAATGCGGCAGTAAAGTATTCCAGCAGTCAATTTGATAATAAAATTTTTACTCTGCAAAGTAAGGATAAAAATATTCAAGGTCTTAGAGTTTTAAAAAAAGATGTGGTTTTTCATAAGGTCAGCCGCCAACCTATTCACATGGACTTCTTGGTTTTGGATATGTCGAAAAAAGTTCGAGTGACTGTGGAGGTGAAATTTTCAGGTAAGGCTAAAGGGGTTAAAGAATCCGGTGGGGTTTTCAATGCTTTAAAGAGAAATGTTGAGGTGGAGTGCCTTCCTCATGAAATTCCAAGTTTCTTTGAAATAGATATTTCTGAGTTAGCATTGAATGAAAGTTACCATGTATCTGATATAAAGATTCCTTCCAATATAAAATTAGTAACACGTCCTGAAGAAGCTCTGTGTGCTGTTATTGAAGCTCAAGAGGAAATTGTTGAAACATCAGAAGCTGATGACCCTGCAGGTGCTGTTACCGAGACAGCGGATACACCGGATGAAAAAACTCCTTCTGATAAGTCTGATAAAAAAGATACTGCCAAAGAATGAAACTCATTGTCGGTTTAGGAAATGTAGGTTCTGCTTATCGACTGACTCGGCATAATATTGGATTTATGGTTGTAGATGCTTTGGCAGATTCCTCTTGGAAAAAATCTGGATTTTCCTTAATACAAAAAACTCATAACGGCCAGGTTCTTTTAGCTAAACCTCAGACACAGATGAATCTATCAGGGCGCGCCGTTCAATATCTTATGTCTTATTATAAGGTGGACAATCAAGATCTTCTGGTGATTCACGATGATATTGATTTGGAGTTTTTGCAAATGAAGTTTCAAACAGGAAGAGGCCATGGAGGACATAATGGAGTAAGAAATATTCATGAGTTATTAGGGTACTCTGATTACTACAGGCTGAGATTAGGTGTAGGCCGTCATTCTGCTAAGAAACCTGTACAATTCAATAGTTTGACTGGTGTCTTGGATGAACAAGTTCGAGTTCATAAAATACATCAGGTTTCTAAACATGTTCTCTCTCAATTTAGCAAAGAAGAACTGCCTCAATTGGAAGCCTTTCTTGTTCAAAGTGTTCAGGCGGTTGAGCACTTTATCTCCAAAGGAGGGGAAAATGCGGGCAATCACTTTAATCAAAAAAAATCATTATGAGATGCGGAATATTAGGGTTGCCTAATGCAGGCAAGAGCACTTTATTTCAAGCCTTAACCATGCAAAAAGTGGAGGTGGAAAATTATCCATTCTGCACTATCGAACCCAACGTGGGAGTGGTGCAAGTTCCAGATACAAGAATTGACCAATTATCTTCTATTTTTAAACCAGAAAAAGTTATTTATCCTGTGATGGAGTTTGTGGATATTGCAGGTCTTGTGAAAGGGGCACATAAAGGGGAAGGATTAGGTCATCGTTTTTTATCTCATGTGCGGGAGAGCAAGGCTTTGCTCCATGTGGTACGTTGTTTTGAAGATAAAAATATCAGTCATGTCTATCAGAATATTGATCCTTTAAGGGATATTGAGATAGTAGAAGCGGAGTTGCTTTTGGCGGATATTTCTACTGTTCAAAATCGTATAGACAAAATTAAAAAACCGTCTTCGGACAATAAAGAGATGAAGAAAGAATTATCTTTGCTTGAAAAGTTGATGGATTTTTTAAATCAAGGTCATTCAGCTTTTCAATTTCAAGCAGAAATGCATGAGGAATTGTTTATACAAAGACTTCATTTGTTGACTCGAAAATCTATTTTATATGTTTGTAATTCTGATGAAAGTTACTGTGAAAATCCTTATGTTCATCAAGTACAGGAAAAAATGGGGAAACATCGAGTGTTGTCTCTTTCCGGAAAATTAGAATCTGAACTTTCAGAGTTGGATGAAAAAGACAGGCTTCAATACTTGGAAACTCTTCAAATGAAGGAACCTGCTTTGAATAGACTGATTCGCTATACTTACTCTCTTTTGGATCTTATCACTTTCTTTACGGCGAGTTCTAAAGAGGTGAGGGGTTGGACAGTCAAGAAAGGATCAACAGTTCCTCAAGCAGGAGGAGTGATCCACTCGGACTTTGAGAAAGGGTTTATTCGAGCTGAAACTTATTCAACTGAAGATTTATTTCGCTTAGGCTCTCCATCAGCGCTGAGGAGCAATGGATTTTACCGTCTTGAGGGAAAAAATTATTGTGTTCAAGATGGAGATGTTCTACACTTCCGATTCAATGTTTAGGCGAAATAACAATGTATTTGCTATTTTAAGGACAGGACTTTTTCTCTCATTACTGACTTTCTTGATAGCATGTGAAAAAAAAGAAAATCCTCTTAGGAATTTGCCTAAAGACCGCACTTTTCGTTTTACTATTGCTACAGAGCCGCCTACTTTAGATTGGAATAAGTCTTCAGATCTTACTTCCAGCATGGTTATTGATAATATTATGGATGGGCTTTTCACTTATGACTTTTCACAAAAAGGTAAAATCCTTTATAAATCGGCGTTGGCCAAATCTGTAGAATATAAAAACAAAGGTCAGGTATGGATCTTTACGTTAAGAGAAGATGTTTATTGGATTGATGGTGTTCCGTTTAATCCACAACAGGTTGTGGATGGGTGGGAGAGACTACTGAATCCAAAGACGGCTAGTTCTTATGCTTATTTTTTGTATCCCATTAAAAATGCCAGAGAGTACAATAAAGGAGAAGTTAAAGATTTTTCAAAAGTAGGGATTAGGATTACTCCTGATCGAAAGATAAAAGTGGAATTGACAGCTCCAAGAGTATTTTTTCCTTTTCTCTTAACCCATTCCAATACTTATCCTATTCGAAAGGATATTATTGAAAAACATGGAGTCAGATGGACAGAGCCAGAGAATATGGTCACTCTAGGAGCCTATACACTGACTCACTGGGGGCATGATAAACTTCTGATTTTAAAAAAGAACCCATCTTATTATGGAGATTTTCCAGGTAATGCTGACAATGTAAGTATTAGAATTATTCCTGAAACTTCCACCACTTTGAATTTATTTGATGCAGGTCAATTGGATTTTCTGGATGAAATTCCTTCAAAGCAGTTAAGTGCTTTGAAAAAACGCCCTGAATATTCCGAATTTCCCAGCACGACTATTCAGTATTATGGATTTAATACAACAAGGCCTCCTTTGAACAATCTAACAGTGCGAAAAGCTTTGGCAATGGCTGTGGATAAAGCTCAAATTGGCAAATTATTTGAAGGGAAAATGCAAGCCACTAAGAGTTGGATTCCAAATAGTATTTTTGGACATAACCCTAAGATTGGGCTTCCATTTAATCCTGAAAAAGCTCGAAAGCTTCTGGATGAAGTGGGGGGAGCTGATGCACTTCCAACAATGACCATCTCTTTTAATCCTAATGAAGACCATCAAAGAATTGCAGAAAACATACAAGCTCAACTCAAGGACAATCTATCTTTAAATGTGGAAGTGCGAAACGAAGAATGGAAGATATACATTGAGAATCTGAAAAATATTAAAAATATTACTGATAAGCCTGAACAGGGAAAAATATTTATTTATAGGATGGGCTGGGTCCCTGATTATCCAGATCCAGACACCTATATGAGCTTAATGGCTTCCTATTCTGATAATAACTATTCAGGCTGGAAAAATAAAAAATTTGATGAATTGGTCGAAAAAGCGGCAAGTCTGGAAGACGGTATAGAACGTCAAAAGGTGTATGATCAGGCTCAACGTATTTTACTTGAGGAAGGCGCTCCTGTGATTCCCCTTGCTGTACATGAGCAAAGTTTTTTAACTGCACCTCGAGTGAAAAGATATTTATATAATACTATGAATAAAAGAATCTTTAAGGAAGTTGTATTACAGTGAAAACTTTCACTGCTTTGACTCTTATTCTTTCTTTATTGAGTGTGGTGGTTCTTAGTTTTTTAAACTATAAAATTCCACTTTTTCTGACAGTTTTTACATTTACTTTATTGGCTGTTATTTTTGTTTTTTACATCTCTCATAAAAATTTAATTTCTTATGCGTTGAAAAGATGTGTAGGTGTTGTAGCACTTCTTTTTATTATATCTTCTTTGGTTTTTATCTTACTTCGTACATTACCAGGAGGACCTTTTGATGAAGAGAGAGCATTGCCTCCTGAAATTGAAAAAAATATAAGAGAAAAATATTCTTTGGATGCTCCTCTTCATGAGCAATATTGGATGTATATGAAGAAACTGGTGCAAGGAGATATGGGTGCGTCTTTTAAATATTTGGAGCGAAATGTGAGTGATATATTAGGGGACTCTATGCCTGTTTCTGTTCAGTTGGGTCTTTATGCTTTAATTTTATCTTATTTATTAGGTATTCCATTAGGAGTTTTGTCGGCGGTGAAGCACAATACTTTATGGGATCGACTGGCTATGATTACAGCCATTAGTGGTATTGCTCTTCCTAGTTTTTTAGTGGCTCCTTTAGCAATTTTATTTTTTGGCTTTTATTTAGGATGGTTTGAGGTGGCCTTATGGGAAGGGCCTGCTTATTATACCTTGCCTATTTTGGTTTTAGGGACACGTCCGGCCTCTGTAATTGCGCGTCTCACTCGGTCCAGTGTATTGGAAGTTCTTAATTCAGACTATGTGCGAACTGCAAAAGCAAAGGGTCTTCATCCTTTTGTTGTTTTATACAAACACGTTTTAAAAAATTCTTTTCTTCCGGTTCTGACTTTCTCAGGCCCATTAATTGCAGGATTATTAACAGGCTCTTTTATTATTGAACAAATTTTTGCCATACCAGGTATGGGAAAGCATCTTATTTTGTCTGTGACCAATCGGGATTATCCTCTCGTGTTGGGGGCGACATTGGTTTATTGTTTGATTTTGGTAGTGGCTAATTTCATTGTGGATTTGTTTTACAGTTATTTTGATCCAAGAATTAGGCTTTCATAAAAACAGGTGAGATGATGATTCAGAAAACACTATGGTACGAATCTTGGGAGAGGTTAAGAAGAAATAAGACAGCGCTTGTTTGTGGGGCTTTTATTTTGTTTAATTTATTTGTAGCTGTTTTCTCTGATTGGCTCACCCCTTATCCTTTTGATGAACAAAATACAGATCTTCTTTTTGCTCCTCCTTCGTTTGAACATTGGCTGGGTACGGATGATTTGGGGCGTGATGTATTGTCTCGTCTCATTCATGGAACGCGTATTTCATTAATCTTAGGAATACTTTCCTCTTTATTAGCTTTGGTTTTGGGGGTTTTGTACGGATCTTTATCCGGGTGGATTGGCGGCCGTGTTGATGGTTTTATGATGCGCATTTTGGATATCTTATACTCTATTCCTATCTTAATACTTATTATTTTGGTTAAATTAATTTTTGAATCTTTGGTTGATATAAAAAGTCCTGAGTTAAGAGCTTTTATTGGAATTTTAGTCGCTTTAAGTATTTCAGGATGGATGAATTTAGGTCGTGTCGTACGCGGACAAGTGTTGCAATTAAAAACAACGTTATATGTTGAATCGGCCCGTGCTTTAGGAGCCGGGCATTTTGGAATTATCGCCAGACACGTTTTTCCAAATATGATGGGTCCTATTATTGTTTTATTAACTATGCAAATGCCTATTAATATTTTATCTGAAAGTTTCATTAGCTTTCTTGGTTTAGGGCTTCAGCCTCCTTATAGCAGTTGGGGAATTTTAGCTAATGAAGGCTGGAGAACTCTTCGCTCTTATCCTCATTTGATGATTGCGCCGGGTGTGGCTTTATTTTTAGCTTGCCTGGCTTTTAATTTATTGGGAGACGGTTTGAGAGATGCTTTAGACCCTTCTTCTGCTTCCAATCAATAATCAAAAAATTCTTTATGAGTTTAACTGTTTCATTTTGAAGCTTTATTTTTTAATCATAGTTTTTATAAGTGTGTAATATTTACAACGTGTTTTTTATGTAGATAAAAACTCTTTATAAAAGATAGTTAATATTTTTTATTTCTAGACTTTTTTTACTATATTCCCTATTCTGTAAAATCTTTTATAGATATCTGGGAAAGGGTTGTAGGGAATAGAAGTATGATGTGGATTTTATTAGTTTTTTTCTTTTTTAACTTGAGTGTAGAAGCTGAATTTAGAGTTATTGATATTGGTTTTTATTCAGACCCTTCTCGGGTTGTTTCTTCTGAAGAGGATCATAATATACCTTTGGTTCCACAAACAGAGGGTTATTCTTTTTGCACAGATGTCAGGCAGAGGATTGTTAAAGAGAAAATAATGGGATATCTCTATAAGCCATACTGTGATCAAGTGGAGTTAGAGGATTTAAAACATATTTATGGGTTGGAATTTAAGGATGTTACGCTTGCTCAGATTGAACCTGGAGATTTTGCTGGCTTAGATAAGTTGAGTTATCTAGAACTGAGTCGTAATAATTTAGAGAGTATATCTGTAGACGCTTTTAAAGATTTAAGACAATTGAATCATTTAGTTATCTCTAATAATTTGATTAAACGGATTGAAGCAGGCACGCTTAGGACATTAGATCAACTGGAGCATTTAAATCTTTCTCATAATTTATTAGAAGATATACCAGAAGGATTTCTGGCAAGTTTGGTGAATCTTAAATATTTAGATTTGTCCCATAATTTATTAACTAGTTTACCTGTAAATGATATTCTTTCTATGTTGGGTTTGCATTATTTGAATTTATCCAACAATCATTTCTCTGAAATAGAATTAGACATGTTTGAGCCTCTTAGAGATTTAATTGTTTTAGATCTTTCCTATAACCGCTTGCACACTTTAGAATTAGGTAAATTAAATCGTATTATGAGATTGAATCTATCTCATAACAAGTTATCAGACGTGGATTGGTCTGGTGTAGAAACATTAATGGAATGTGATATTTCTCATAATAATTTAACTCAAATCCCATGGTCCTTTATTGAAAGTTTGCCTTATCTTAATGTTTTTAATTATATTGAAAATCCATTAGAGAGTCTTTTGATCTATCCAAAAAAAGATACTTATTTAACAGGTACAGAGGAAGAGTGGAGTAAATGTCTTCTGGGTATGGAATGTGCGGAGCACTATGCTTATATTGTTGTCAATGGAAAGCAATATAGATTTGCAGATTGTGACGGGGTGGATGTGGACTCTGAATGTTATAAATTATCTAAAGAATGGCTCAACGAACTTAATGAAGGAAACTCTCTACTTCTTGAACTAGAAGGTCAGTTGATACAGCGAGTGGTGAATTGGCCAGAGACATTATAGGCTGTTTTTCTATGAGGTATAAAAGGGGGAATGGGATGACATTGGTTTTATTGATTTTTGTGTTTCTTGGATTCTTTTCTACTGCTGAAGAATTGAAAACTCCTTATGAAGTTGTTTCAGAAGATGGTCAAATAGAGGTTTATATTGAAGAAACTCCGCCTTCTGTTCCAGTGAATCAAAGCAAAAATGAAATAATTTCTGAAGAAGAGGAGATGGACACTTATTCTTTTTGTGACTCTGCCATGCAGGAGCCTATTAAGAGGGCTGTTATGAAACAGCTTCATGAACCTTGTGATGAAGTGACATTGGAGGATTTAGCAAGAATTCAGGGTTTAAGTTTGATTCGTGTTCAATTGGAACATATTGGTCCGGATGATTTTCTGGGTCTGGATAATCTCACCCATTTGGATTTTTATGATAATCGTTTGCAGTCTATTCACCCGGATTCTTTTAAAAATTTGAAACAATTAAATCACCTTGGCGTATCTCATAATATGATTTCTAAAATAAGTAAAAATTTATTGGAATCCTTGAAAAACTTGAATTATTTAGATTTATCTCATAACTTCTTAACAGAATTATCGGAAGGATTTCTGATACATGTATCCCGTCTCAAATATTTGAATTTATCCCATAATTCATTAAGAAAAATTAATGACAATACATTTATTAACTTAGTTCATTTAAAGCATTTGGATTTATCTTATAATCAATTGACTAGAGTGGAATCAGGAGCTTTGACTTTTTTGATAGGGCTTATGGATTTAGATATTTCCCATAATCAACTCAAACAGCTTACTCTAAGCTCTTTGGATCATTTAATAAAATTGAACCTGTCTTATAATCAATTATCTTCCCTGGAGTGGTTCAGTTTTGAAAAGTTAATAGAATGGGATTTATCTCACAATCAATTGACTTATATTCAATGGGATCTTGTTGAAAGACTGCCAGATTTGAAAACTTTTAATTATTCTGGGAATGCATTGAATATGATTGAGATCAACCCTGAAAGAGATTTGTATGATACAGGGGTGGATCAAGAATGGTATGATTGTTGGCTGACAACTTGTGCGAATACCTATGCATATATTTCTGTGAATCAAGAAAGATATAAGTTTATGCAGTGTCGAGGCAATAAACCTAACTCTCGATGCATTCAGTTGTCTCAGGAATGGCAGGATGATTTAGATGCAGGTCACACTCTTATTTTGCGATTGAGAGATAAATTTATCCAATCTGTTGATAAGAAGACATCCTCTTAACATCGACTTGACAGCAAATATCTCTTTATGTCATTTGCTTAGTTTCTATGAGAAAAGACGGTAGAGAATACTTTAGTTTAAGACCTGTTCAAATAACTCCAAATGTGATGTCTTATGCTGAGGGAAGTGTAGAGTTTTCTTTTGGCAATACACGTGTTTTATGTACAGCTTCTGTAGAAGAAAATGTTCCAAAATGGATGAGTCAGGAAGAAAGAGGTTGGGTGACAGCGGAGTATAATATGTTGCCGCGTGCGACTTTCCATAGAACTCGAAGAGAGAGAGTGGCTTCATCGGGGCGCACTCAGGAAATTTCACGTCTCATTGGAAGGAGTCTTAGAGCTTGTGTGGATTTGGCAAAATTGGGAGAAAGGCAGATTCATATTGATTGTGATGTTTTGCAGGCAGATGGAGGAACACGCGTGGCCTCTATTACAGGAGGTTTTGTGGCTTTAGCTTTAGCTGTACAATATCTGTTAAAGCTCAATAAAATTCAAAAAAACCCTCTGTTGTATTATGTGTCCGCTGTGAGTGTGGCTATTCTAAACAATCAAATTATTGTGGACCCTACAGCTGTAGAAGATCAAAATTGTTCCACAGATATGAATTTAGCTTTCTCAAGTTTTGGAGATTTTGTAGAAATTCAAGGGACAGCAGAAGGGAAGTCTTTTAATGATGAAGATCTTGGGCAAATGATTACCCAAGCTCGCAAGGCGGCCTTCATCTTATTTCAACATCAGGAAAAAGCATTAAATGGGTTTTTCCCTTTAAAATAGGAAGTATGACATTGAATCGAGAAGATTTGTGGTTGGCCACACACAATAAAGATAAAGTGAAGGAGTTTTATGATCTGCTTGGAGATCTTCCTTTTCAACTTCGTTTGATTCAGGAGTTTTCTTCTGATTATGCTCCTCCGAAAGAAACAGGAAGCACTTTTTTGGAAAATGCTTTGATTAAACTGGAAGCTTTTAAAAAAGAAAAGCCGGGAGTATGGATTTTAGCTGAAGATGGAGGTATTGAAGTGGATGCTTTGGATAAGAGGCCGGGAGTGTACTCAGCTCGTTATCATAGCCCCACAGCGACATGGCCGGAACGTTTAAAAGCTCTTTTAAAGGAAATGGAGCAGGTGCCTCAGAACTTAAGAACAGCTCATATGACTTCAGTCATTGCAGTAAGCACTCCGGATCAGCAAATTATCCGAGCACAGGGTGTTGTTTCAGGTTCTTTAGCTTTTTCTATTAGGGGGCATGAGGGGTTTGCCTATGATTGGATTTTTATGCCGGAGGGGCAGAATCAAACTATAGGTGAATTAGGTTATCCACATAAAAATAAGTGTTCTCATCGCTGTAAAGCTGTTTTGGAATTAAAAAAACAATTGGAACAATATTTTAATAAGCAAAGTTCTGAAAGAACTTCTTTAAATAGTTAGAGAGGAATTATGCAAATAGAATGGGATAAAAGAGAATTAGCTCAGCGCCTTGAAAAAATAGCTTTGTTAAAAGGTTCTTTTAAATTGAGGTCTGGCCAAACTTCTTCTTTTTATTTTGATAAATATCGATTTGAGTCTGACCCAAAGCTTTTGTTTCATGTCGCTTTTTATCTCAAACCTTTTATCCCAAAAGACATTGAGCTATTAGCTGGACTTGAAATGGGGGGGATTCCTATCGCGACAGCTCTTTCCTTACAAACAAATATTCCTTGTGTTTTTATTCGAAAACAGGTGAAATCTTATGGCACTTGTAGCTTTGCGGAGGGGCAAAAAGTCTCAGGAAAGAAATTATTATTAGTTGAAGATGTGATCACAACAGGGGGGCAAGTTCTTTTGAGCTTTGAAGATTTAAAAAAAGAAGGTGCTCTTGTGGATTCCGCTGTTTGTGTTATTAATAGAGGAGGGGCTAACAAACTTCCATTAAAATTACATAGTTTATTTACTCTGGATGATTTTAGCGGTGATTGGGCTTCTGTAAAGAAGTAATTAATCTTTTTGTTTATGGAAAATAATTTAATTAAAAACTGGCCAAGTAAAACAGGCTGTTACTTAATGATGAACAAAAAAGGTTCTGTCATTTATGTTGGAAAAGCAAAAAATTTAAAATCCCGTGTTCGATCTTATTTTACATCTTCTAAAAGTTTGAAGAATAATTTTCTAGCTCAACAAATTCATTCGATAGATTATATTTTAACTCATACAGAAGCAGAAGCTTTATTACTGGAAGCTGTACTGATAAAAAAACATAAACCTCGATACAATGTTCGTTTGAAAGACGACAAGGCTTATCCTTATATTCGTGTCAGTATGAAAGACGCTTTTCCTCGATTTTATTTAGAACGAAAATTTAAAAAAGACGGCAGTCTTTATTTTGGCCCCTATACAGAAAGTTATAATGTTCGAACGATTATTCGATTTCTTAATGAAACATATCAAATCAGGGATTGTAGTAATGGTTTTATGAAAAGCAGGAAAACCCCCTGCATCACTCATCAAATGGGCTATTGTACAGCTCCCTGCGTGGGGCAAGTTGAAGAAAAAAAATATTCTTTACAAGTTCAGAAGGCTTTGGATTTTTTAAAGGGCAGGGAGCCTGTAGTTATTGATAGTTTAAAAAAACAAATGAAACAAAAAGCAGATCAAGAATTATTTGAACAAGCATTAAGTATTAAAAATCGGGTTATTTCTATTGAAAAAATGTGGGAGAAGCAGTCCGTTTGGGATTCAAGGTATCGTAAAGATTTTGATATTTTATCCGGATTTGGAGATGGAAGAAGTTTCTTATTTGAAATTTTACATATTCGTTCTGGCCGATTGATTGGACATTTTGCTCACTTTGAAAAAGAAGCTTTATGGCAGAAATCTGTTTCAGAGTTTAAAGAACAGTTTCTTGTTTTCTTAACTCAATATTATATGAAAAATTTAATTCCTGATGAAGTTATTGTGTCACAGTCTTTTCCAATTTCTTTCTATAAAAAAATAAACAATGTATTCAGCTGTATTTCAGAAAAAGAGGTTAAGGTATCCCATCCTAAAGGAAAGCGTGAAAAACAGTGGTGGAAAATGGCAGAAAAAAACTCTGAAAATCATTTTCAATCTTTTATACAAAAAGAGGAATCCATTCATACGGCTTTACGGGAGATTCAGGAAAAGTTTCATCTACCTCATTACCCAAAGCGCATGGAGTGTTATGATATTTCTCATTTTCAATCCAAAGCTGTTTATGCTTCACAAGTGGTTTTTGAGGATGGTGTTAAAAGACCTCAGGATTATAGAATTTACAAATTAAAAGAACGAAATGACGATTACCTGGCTATGAAACAAGTATTATCACGCAGATTTTTACATAAAGAAATGCCTTTTCCTCAGTTGATTCTGATTGATGGGGGTAAAGGACAACTGCAGACAGCTTTGAAAGTTTTAAAAGAGATGGAATTAAGTCATCTTTCTGTTTTAGCTCTTGCAAAAGGCCGTCAGTCTAATAAAAATAAGAAATCCAATGAAAAAATATTTTTACCTAATAGAAAGAATGCTGTTGTGTTGCTTCCACAAAATAAATCCTATCAAATACTGGCGCAGTTGCGAGATGAGGCTCACCGATTTGCTATATCCCGCCATCGAAAAACATTTCGATCTTCTCTCACTGAGAGTTCTTTGGATTCTATTAAGGGGATTGGAGAGAAGAGAAAACTGATGCTTCTTCGAAAATTTAAAACCATTGAAAATATTAAAAATATGGATTCTTCTGCTTTAAGTAAAGAATCTGGTATGAGTGAAAATTTAGCAAAAAAAATTATCTCTGTATTAAATAATAAAAATTCTATTCAAACATGAGATTTATATTAAATTTATTCTAGTTATTTTTAAATGGAGCTGTTTTCTCCTGTAAAATCTCATTTTCTTTTATACTCTCTGATTCAGGAGGCCTGTCAAAAGGGTTTTGTTTTTCAATTTGTGAAGCGAGATCAGGTTCACAGTACTTTAGATTTTTATTATCTGACAAAAATCCTTCTCTTGCTAATTTTTTGCAAATATCTATACTAACTTGAATATCTTTGTGTATTTCCCATTGAAAAAGTAGAATAAAGGGGTCTTCTGTGTTTATGATATGAAGTCCTTCTTTGCTCATTTTTTGAGAGAATACATTTCGTTCATTTGTGCTGGGGGATTCATCAAATACCAAAACAATCCCTTTTGTTTGAATAAGCTGTATGTAACCTGGGTGTTCATTGAGTGTATCTGGAGATTGTGTATAAAGGATGAAAGACCCACTCAATGAAATGAAAAATATTATTTGTTTCATTGTTTTATTTCACATAAGTTTCATTTGTGAAAAGGCTTCCAGTTTTTTTTGTTTGACTGTATTGTGAGAGGAGAGAAAATCGCTTAAACAATATGTAACCATACCTTTTAGGTTGATATGTGTTGAAATAGAATAGTTAAAAATTTTATGAAAGGGAACTTCCTTCTCAGTTAATTGATTTTGCCAGTTTTGGCCAAAAGCAATAAATTTTTTTGCAGAAGATCGTACTATGAGATTTTGTAAAATAGAAAGTTGAAATTGTTTCATATAAATAAGGGTATAGTTTTTTTGATTTATGGAGTTCATCATGCGTGTGACAAGTTCTTGTTGTTCAGGTGTGTACTCTTCATAGCTGAGTAATAAGTATTCTTGGTGTAGTTTTCCGTAAAGAGTGTAAATCTCTTCCCACTTTTGAGGGCGAACAATATGTTTTACTCCTAAAACTTCTTTGATATATTGAAGGTTCATTCTTTTCTTATAGATGTATATTTTGTTTAAAGTAAAGTCCGGATCTTATGAAACGATTGATTTTTTATATGGAGTGTGTAAAACTGCTGTTATTATGTTGTTTTGGATACTTCTATCTTTTTTTAATATTTTTTTATTCAACGGTTATAGCAATTCATTTCAAGATATTTCAAAAACTTTTTTATCTCAGTTAAGTTCCGATAAAAAATTCACACAAAACCATTCTAAACCTAAAAAAGAGGAGGCCGTTTCAAAGGTTGATAAACAGCTCTCATCTGTACAAAAGCCTTCTGCTTTATCAGAGAAATTGGCTCCTGGATCTTGCACTAAAGAGTTAGTGATTCAAGATGTGATTGGTTCAGCAACTTTAGATTCTTTGCAGAAAGCTATTGCTTTAACAAAAAAAGATGGATGCTCTTCTTTATTGTTATTGATTAATACACCAGGAGGCCTTGTTCTTTCTACGAGAAAAATTGTTGAAGCTATCTTAGACTCTTCCGTTCCCATCCTTTGTTTGGTTTATCCTTCAGGAGCGCATGCCGGAAGTGCAGGAGCTATTATTCTTCAGGCTTGTCATGTCAATGGAGCCGTTGAAGCCACCAATATTGGGGCGGCCACTCCTATTTTAAATACAGGAGGAAATGTTTCGGAAGATTTAAGAAAGAAAATGGTGAATGACGCCACTTCATGGTTGGATTCTTTAACTGAACTTAGAAAAAGAAATAAACAATTTGGAAGGGACATTATTACAGATGCTAAAGCAGTCAGCGGTCAGGAGGCTTATAAAATTGGAGCTATTGATTTTTTTGGCTCCACTAAGGAAAAGTTTTTAAAATTTGCTCATGGCAAAAAAGTGCAGGTTCAAGATAAAAAAGATCAAGCTGTGCAAATAGGTGCTCTTCAACCTATTAAATTGGGAATGAGACATCATGTAATTAGTTTTGTTACAGATCCTCAGATTGCTTATTTGCTTTTTACAGGCAGTCTGCTCCTTATTTATTTTGAAATCACTCACCCTGGTATGGTAGTCCCTGGAGTGTTAGGGGTCACGGGGCTTATCTTGTCTCTGACAGGTATGCATAAGCTTAATTTTGTCTGGGGAGGTTTGATACTGATGCTTCTTGGCATAGTATTTATGATTTTAGAAGCCTTTACCTCTGTAGGATTTGGTATTTTAGGCTTGGCTGGAGCCGCTTCATTTGTGGTAGGCAGTTTCTTTCTATTTGATCCCAATCAAACGGGGGGCGTAGATATACCAAATTCGACTATTATCATTACTTCTTTGATTTTTGCCGCTATTTCACTCGGTTTGGCTTATATGGCTTTCACGGCTTTGCGTAAAAACAGAGATGATGAAAAAAATTGGATGGGGTTAAGTGGTGAAGTGGTTAAAGTGCAGTCGGATTCCACAGGATTGATGCAAACTCAGGGAGAAGTGTGGAAATATCGTTGCAAGGAACCTTTGCAAAAAGGTGACATTGTTGAAATTGTACGCTATAGTAGCATGGTTTTTGAAGTTCACAAAAAGTCTCAGGGGGATTCTTAAATGTTGATGTCTCTTTTTTCATCCATTCCTTTTTATTATTATTTAATTGTTCTGGTTGTTCTTGTTTTTTCAATTATCAAAATTTTACCGGAATGGGAGAGAGGAGTGGTCCTTCGTTTCGGCCGTTTAATGGGTGTCAGGGGTCCTGGTATCATTTATCTGATTCCGGGAGTGGAAAGACTGATTCGTATTGATACTCGAATAATTACTATGGATATTGCTCCACAAGATGTGATTACTTTGGACAATGTCAGTATGAAAGTGAATGCTGTGATTTATTTCCGAGTGCTTGCTCCTGATAAAGCTGTGACCAAGGTAGCAGACTTTTATTTTGCCACTAGCCAGCTGGCTCAAACTACTTTGCGTTCTGTTTTAGGGCAATATGAAATGGATGATTTGC
The DNA here is from genome assembly GCA_965197855.1 of Bdellovibrionales bacterium. Taxonomy (GTDB): domain Bacteria; phylum Bdellovibrionota; class Bdellovibrionia; order Bdellovibrionales; family UBA1609; genus JAPPLG01. Next base: position 394,615 of record OZ240230.1, on the reverse strand, counting down.
TTGCCAGTCGTGATAGGATTAACCACACCCTGCAGGATATTTTAGACAAAGCAACAGAGCCTTGGGGGATTAAAGTGTCTGTTGTAGAAGTGAAGCATATTGACCTTCCTAAAGAAATGCAAAGAGCCATGGCCAGACAGGCTGAAGCTGAAAGAGAAAGAAGGGCAAAAGTGATTAGTGCAGAGGGTGAAGTTCAAAGGGCTGAAAAATTAAGATCAGCGGCTCAAACCATTTCCAGTGCTCCTGAAGCTTTACAGCTAGCTTATTTGCAAACTCTGACTGAAATTGCTGGTGAAGGCTCCACTAAAACTGTGATTTTCCCGCTTCCTTTACAGTGGATGAAGTCTTTTTTTAGAGAAAATGAAGGAAAATAAAACCTTTTAACAAGACGCTTATCTGGATTTTCTTTAGTATTCTTTTAAAAACCTAAACTTTAATCAGTATTTTACCGTTTTCTCTTTAGTGGAGAGACGTGCAATGCGGGTATTATATTCTATTTTTGTAGCTTTATTGGTTTTGTTATTTTTTACAAGATGTGATCAGTTGCGGGTGTTTGGTCGCGACGGCGGCTCTGGAGGAGTTTCTTCTGGAGGCAGAGGAGGCGATAATTACGGAACTGACGATGAATATGGTGATAATAACGGCGGCGGCGGTGGTTATACAGATTATTCCGGAGGCGGCTATGATGATGACGATTTATATTGTCCAGCCGGTGATGGAAATTGTGAAGAGGATGAGCTGTTTGATAGAGATTATGATGACTTGGAAGATGAGTATGATGGGGCTGGAGGAAGAGTTGATTTTACTTCTAGCAATACCATACAAGAATATAGACTAGGAAGAAGAGCTAATCATCCTATTGAGAATGGTAGAGTGTATGTAGATATGAATCGTGAGGGAAACCATCGTTATTATTCCGGACAAATTGAAGTTGCTTTTAAAATGAGGCATCAAGGGGTTAATAAAGTTTATTCTCAACAGTTTCATTCAGGATGGGGAGATGACAATCGATATAATGTATGGGCTCGATTTGGGGGGAGGCTTGGTTTCCATGCATTCTTTTCAGATTCTTACAAAGGAGTTATTTTAGTAATCGATCAAATTACAAATGTGACAAGTGAGAGAACGGAGCAAGATAAAATTAATTTAAAAAATCAACTAGGTTCTGGCTCTATTTGGTTTAAATCTTTTCGTTCTCATCATCCCGGTAATCATAATGACTGCTATAAAGGAGGCACTCATATAGGAATGGGAGCTCCTGGTTCTCCTCCTGCTCCTAATAAAAGATGTTGGTTTATTAATGTGGGGCCTTGGAATTGTCAGGCATGGGAAGCTGGCGACAGTGTAAGGACTTTTATGGCTTTAGAACCTGATAGAAATAGCTGTTATAAAAAATTAGGTGATTTTAAAAATCTTAATATTAGTAAAGCTTTTGATACAGATGATGGAGATGTTTATATTGCTGTTCCGTAGGGAGGACCATATGTTTAATTTAAAACAAATTGGATTTTGTTCAATATTATTTTTGTTAATAGCTTGTTCGGATAGTACGTACAATAGAGGTGGAAGGGGTGTTTATCGATCGCCCTATGGGACGCCAGTTGGCGGCATAGCAGGAGCTCCTGCTGGTGTAGCTGTTTTGTCATCCAATGCATCTGCTAATGTGAGTCGAATGCAGATGCAAATTTTCGGAACAGGTGGGCAGTCTGCCCTAGACTATAATGGCACAGCTCAATTTCGAGGAACAATGGAGTTTCCTGGCAATTATGGCAGTAATTACACAAACTATCAAAATCCACACTATTCATCTTCTTATACTTCCTATTCTCCACAACAACAATGCTCAGGACCTGTACAATTTAACTGTCAGGGAACGCTATCCAACCAAGGTAAATTTAACTGCCAAACCACTCCTGCATTTGGCGGCGGCATTTACACAATCAAAGGTATTTTAGAGGCGGGTAGAACAACTGCTGAGAATTATGAAATTGCTTCTGTTGTTGTGTTAGGTCCTTGCACACTGCCACGTCCTTGAAATGGCTCAATTTTCACAGGCATCTATTGAAGAGTTTTTAACTTACCTTCAGTTTGTGGAAAATAAGTCTATGCATACCCTTCTTTCCTATAAGAGGGATTTGGGTAAATTTCGTTCTTATAAGAAAATCAGATCTGCCAAGTTGTTTCCTGAGTATTTACGAGGAAAGGGTTTAAGCCCTCGATCTACAGTTCGCACCATTAGTGCAGTTCGATCTTATTTGCGTTGGTTAGAAAATAAGGGTCATTCTATAAACTTTAAGGATCATTTAAAAGTTTCAAACACCACGAACTCCCTGCCTTTATTTGTGAGCCACTTGGAGTTTGAATCCATATTAAAAGCTTCGCACGTAGAGGGTCAGCCGGAGCAAACCAGCCGTAATCATTTGGTTTTGTTGTTTTTATTTTCATTAGGATGTCGGGTGAGTGAGTTGGTTTCTATGAAGATTTCAGATTTTATAGATACGGATGAGTCTATTGTGATTAAAGGGAAAGGAAGCAAGCAAAGAATACTGCCTGTTGTGGATCCTTTGCTTTCGCATTTAAGGGAGTATTTAAATGTTGTTCGTCCTCTGCTCGTTCGATCTTATAAAACATCTTCTTTGATTTTAAATGATCGTGGGAACAGGCCGTCCAGAGTGGATATTTGGAGATGGATTCAAAAATGGTCTATGCAGGCTGGGTTGGAGGGGAAATACCCTCATCAATTTCGTCATGGCTGTGCTACAGAACTTTTGGATCATGGAGCGGATTTAAGAAGTATTCAGGAGCTGTTGGGTCATTCCAGTATTGAAACAACGAAGATATATACTAAAGTCAGCCGCCGCCAAATGCAAAATACTATTAAAAAACATCATCCTTTGTCTTAAAAAAAAGAAAGGCCCAAAGGAGGAAGGGCCTTTCCCGCGCATCCGTGCGGTCGTCAATTAAAAAGTTAATCCATTAACTTTTACCTAAAATTTGTTTCTCCCATTGAGCAATTTCTTGCTTTAAGTAATTATCTTCGTGTTTGAGGTTTTTGTATTTGTTAACCAGCTGTAGTGCTTCTTCTTGTCGATCCAGTTGAATCAGAATGTTAATTTTGTTTCTAACAGCATTCACAGGAAGGATGTTTTGTTTTTGTTGGCTAAGGATTTTTCCATAGTAAACCAAAGCTTCTTCCGGTTGACTGTTTTGCTCTAATAGCTTGGCGTAATTAAAAGCGGATTGTGCATCTATAGGATTGTCTCCAAAAGCTGAGAAATATTTTTTGTAAGTCTGAAATGCGGTTGTTGTTTTTTCTCTTTTCAGCTGAAAGAGAGCCAGGTTTTTCAATTGTTCTTGTTCTCCAGTGGCTTTGTAATGCCTTTTTAGAGTGTTCTCCATACAATCATGTTTATTTCCTCTTTTGCAAATCTCAAATAATTGATTGTACTGTTTAGGCCCTGCCAATCTCATAACTTCCGCTGTTTTCAAATAGACAATACTAACAGAATCTGATCCCCACTTGGAAAAGTGAAACAATACCAATAAAAATCCTATTGAAGCAACAATCATGGATTGTACAATAGACATTTGTATTTTGTTGAATTTTCCCTTTGGGCTGACATCTTGACTCCATCCACAGCTTGAGCACAGTGCTGTGGATGCATAAGCCGAATTGCAATTTAATGATTGATAACATATAGGGCAGTTTGTTTTCATTTTATATCCTCCTTGTTTTTTTACCTTCTGCCTATAAAACTGCAAATAAGTGTTCCAAGCGCTTTAAGTTTCTGATTTATATGAAGAAAATGAACAAACTGCTTTATTTGAGGTATGAATGTGTTTCTTATTGGGTCAATAGGCTGTAGGTGCTTTTTTCAAGTGAGACAAAATTTGTCCTTCCAGCTTGACCTTTTACCTCTGTATTTCAAAAATAGAGCATGGTTCATCTAATTAAAGGATGCTTGACAGCTGTTCTATTATACGGGTTTGTACTGCTGGCAGTGTATATCTTCCAAAGAAAACTCATATATTTTCCTTCCAAGTCTACCCCCTCATTAAATGCATTCAGTGCTGTGTATGCTGAGGTGTACACTAAAACGCTTGATGGACTTCAGTTATTGCATTGGTATGCCCGCAAGGGGCGTCCTGTAATTGTTGTATTTCACGGTAATGCAGGGAGTATTGAAGATCGAGGATATAAGTTTAAATTTTTAGTGGATCAAGGTTATTCTGTTTTACTGGTGGGATATCGTGGATATGGTTCTAATCCCGGCCATCCCACAGAAAAGGATTTCATTGCTGATTCAGCTTTGGTTGTAGATTGGTTCTTGGAGAAAGAGCAATTTTCCACTGAGGATATGGTATTTTTTGGGGAATCTTTGGGTTCAGGTGTAGCTATTGCTCTAGCTGTTCGATATAAGGTAAAAGGTCTTATTTTTGAAGGAGCTCCTTCGTCAGTTATGGAAGTAGGGCAGGGGGTTTACCCCTTCTTGCCGGTTCGTTGGCTTATGAAAGATACTTGGAATTCCAAGTCTCGAATTAGGAATATAAAGGATATACCTAAGCTGTTTATCCATGCGAGGCAGGATTCTATAGTTCCTTTCCATTTAGGCCAAAAATTATTTGATACAGCTTTGGAGCCTAAGAAATCCTTGTGGTTGAATAGGGCGGGTCATATGGATAATTTAGAGCTTGTTCAGCAAGAGGTATTGGATTTTTTAGTTCTACGGAGAGTGGAGTATGAGTCATATTAAAGAAGTTATAGAGGAAAGGTTAAGGAGCCAGCTAGCCCCGGCTATTCTGGAGATTTTAGATGAAAGTCCTCAACATGGGAGTGTAAAGCCCAGTCATTTCCGTATTTTAATTGTTTCAGATGCTTTTGAAGGTTTATCAGCATTAAAAAGACATCAGAGAGTTTACGAGGTTTTAGGAGATGTTTTGAATGTAATTCATGCTTTTTCTCAGCAAACCTATACTGTATCGGAATGGAAAGATTCAAGTGTACGTGTGGCTTCGCCTCCCTGCCAGCATTCGAAAAAATAAAAGGTTTTCCAAAGAATCTTCAGAGCTTTCTTGAATAGAGACAGGCTGGTTTTATGACTCAATAGTCCAAAAGTAAAAAAAAATTTTGTCAAACTAGAAAAGTATGTCTATGCTTTAGTTATGTCATCATAAATACTGGAGGTCGAAATGCCTAAGAAGAAAGCAAAAAAGAAAGCTGTAAAAAGAAAATCAGCTAAGAAGAAGGTCACTAAGAAAAAGAAAGTAGTTAAAAAGAGGAAAGTGGCTAAGAAAAAGAAAGTAGTTAAAAGGAAGAAGGTCGCTAAGAAAAAGAAGAAGGTTGCTAAGAAGAAAAAGCCAGCGAAAAAGAAGAAAGTGGCTAAGAAAAAGAAAGTAGTTAAAAAGAAGAAGGTCGCTAAGAAAAAGAAAGTGGTTAAAAAGAAGAAAGCAAAATCTAAGAAGAAAAGAAAGCCCAATCCAGCTTTCCTTAGACCTCTGGATGCATCTCCTAAGTTAGCTAATGTCGTTGGAAAAAGTAAAATTACCAGACAAGAAGCTATTAAAAACTTTTGGGCTTATGTCAGGAAGAAAGATTTACAGGACAGCAAGAACAGAAGAAATATTAACTTAGATGATCATCTTAAACCGCTCTTTAGTGGCAAAAGCCAAGTGAGCATGTTTGAGGTGGCTAAAGTTATTAGTAAAAATTTAAGTAATTAACTTTTACTAGAAAACAAGGAAAAGGATTCGCCTTCGAAAGAAAGTGGGTCCTTTTTTAAATTTATCTTGGTGGTTTCAATTGACTCCTTTAACTCCCGACGAAATTCCTTTGATGAGGGAAGTTTGTGTTCTGGCGGCAAATACTTTGGTGTATTTAGGTAAAAATCTTCAGGCTGGTCAAAGTACTGAGGAACTGGATCGTTTGGCTTATGAATATATTATGGATCATCAGGCTGTTCCGGCTCCTTTAAATTATAAAGGATTTCCAAAATCTATATGCACTTCGGTGAATGATTGTATTTGTCATGGAGTGCCTTCTTCCTCTGAGATTTTAAAAGAGGGGGATACGATCAATATTGATGTGACTTGTGTAAAAAATGGATTTTATGGAGATACTTCAAGAACTTTCTTTGTGGGTGAGGTGAGTGATCAGGCTAAAAAGCTCACTCAGTGTGCTTGGGATTCTATGATGAAGGGTATTGAGGCTATTCGACCTTTGGGTCATGTGGGGGATATTGGTTTTGCTATACATAAATGTGTTTCTCGCAAGGGGTTTTATCCGGTTCAAAATATTGGAGGACATGGGATAGGCAAGGTTTTTCATGAAGAGCCTTTTGTACCTTCTTTTGGCAAGAAGGGAAAAGGGGATGTTTTGGAGCCTTGGGCCTGTATTACAGTTGAGCCGATGATTAATGAGACTCCGGAACCCATTCGGGAATTTGATATTCCGGGTTCTGAAATTAAGTATTATCATACTTCAGATAAAAGTCTTTCTGCTCAATTTGAGCATACTATTTTAATTAATGATGAGGCTTATGAGATTTTAACTGTGCCGTCAGAAGCGGCTTAAACTTGGTATTTTTTTAATAAAGAGGATTTATGGATCATATTTTGTGGATTGATTTGGAGATGACAGGTTTGGATCCCGAGACAGAAGTCATTATTGAGGTAGGGGCTATTATTACGGATGCTGTAAAATTGGAAGAGTTGGATCGCTATCATTGTGTGGTGAAACAGCATAAAGAATATTTGGACAAAATGGATAAGTGGAATACTAAGGTTCATCGAGCTTCTGGTTTATATGATTTAATTCCTAGTGGGAAGACAGTTGCGGAAGCGGAAAAGGGTCTCATTGAATTTATGGAAAAATACTTTAAGGATCAGCCGGCGGTGATAGCTGGCAATTCTATTTCTCAGGATCGTGCTTTTATTAAGAAATATTTTACAACTTTGGAGTCCAAGCTTCATTATCGGATGTTGGATGCAACAGCTTGGAAATTAATGATAGAAAAAGAAGGCATTGTTTTTGATAAGAAAAATATCCATCGGGCTTTAAGTGATATTGAAGAAAGTGTGGAAGAGATGCGTTTTTATCTACAGTTTATAGATCGAAACAAACTATTGAGTTATAAGCAAAGTCAAAAGAGTTAGTTGCTGTTTTGTTTGTAAAAATGTTATGTTGTTATTGTTTCAATGATATTTTGGGGTGGTAGTTTAGTTGGTTAGAATGCTGGCCTGTCACGCCGGAGGTCGCGGGTTCGAGTCCCGTCCACCCCGCCATTTTTCTCGAGCTTTATTTGTTTAGGTAGAAAACTCTACATGATGGCTGGTTCTGCAAACACACAACTTGAACTGCGCCACCTAGACCTATTATCGCAATTGAAGCCCATAATATGGACCAAGGGTTCATTTTTACTTCCTTTCAAGCCACTAATATTGTTTGTTATTAAATTAAGTTGCTTTTAGTTCTGGTAATTGCTATTCTGATTCCCTTGAGTTTTTGTGGATCAAACTCAGAGTTCAGATAGAAGTCAGGCAAAATTTTATAAAAAATCTAAACCAACAATATCAGAATTAACAAATAATACTTCCAAAATGGGAGTGAATTTACCCATAGGAGGTATAAATGAAATCAAAATTGTATGTAGGGAATCTTCCCCATGAAGCTGAAAGTCAGGATGTAGAAAAATTATTTTCAGAAAGCGGAACTGTCCAATCAGTCTATATCGCAAAAGATAGAGATTCTGGGAGAAACAAAGGCTTTGGATTTGTTGAAATGAAAACTCAAGAAGAAGCGGCTGGTGCGATTGAAAAATTCAACGGATTCGATTTTAAGGGGCGCGCACTTAAAGTTAATCTGGCAAGAGATAAAAGAAGATAAAAATAGTTAGTTATACTTCCTCCTTGGGGCAGGCATTTTTTTCGAATCTTGTTTGTTTAAGCAGGAAACTGCACTTACGAATCTTTACTTTTATTGCGAGTAAGGTGAGTCCATCAATATTATCTTATATTACTCTTAGAAAGAGTAGGATAAAGAAGTAGAAATTCGTGGAGCCCAGAGTTTTTCTTTGTCTTCAATTTGTATAAAGGATGTATATAAGGAACCAGCTTCCAACATATAAATCAATTTGGAATCTAATAATATATTCTTATTTAGATGAATACCTGCAAAGAGTCCATAACTGAAAAGCCGTTGTTTTGCCTCTTTGAACAAGCTTATTTTTGAAAATTAACTTTAATATTATTGTGATTTCTGGTTAATGTATGGTTATGATCATTATTTTGGTATTTTAATTCTTTCAGTATTTCATGCATTAAAATCATTTGGTCTTCATGGTAGCGGCGCCATATTTTGATATTAAGAGTTTCTGTAATTAAAGTTTCCTGCTGTGTAACTTTTATTTGTTCTTTTTTTAAATTTTGTCGTAAAAGTTTGTCAAATGTAAAAATAGTGCTGATTAGAAGGATGCCAATAGATCCTATTAAAATATACCTGTCTGTTTTGCTCATTTTCTTCATAAACGTACTTCCTATTTATGAGCGAATAATATATGAAATCACTTAGTTATTCCATTAAAAGTTCTTAGAGGTGTATTTTTTACAAGGTTTTTTATCTGGGTTGTGTTAAAAAGCTTTTTAGATGTTTCATTTGTAAAATCTTGGAATGGAGATGTTATCTATCAAAAGGAAAGTATGAGATGTTTTTTGATGTAAAAAAAGAGCTGTCACAGGTGTTTAATGCTCTTTAAACAAGATTCTGGGCAAAGAGAATCAGATATTTATTGTAGTTATTGTTTTAAAAATGGCTCTTTAATGTTTCCGGGAATTGATTTAAAAGCTTTTCAAAGAATGTGTTATCAACAGATGACAAAAAGGGGAATGAATAAATGGCTTGCTTCTTTTTATACTTTCACAATCCGCTTTGCTCCCCACTGGAAAAATTCTAACTAATACTTATGCATATTATGGAAAAGATTTTTTAAAGTATTTTCCGCTTACAGATCTTAAAGTAGTGCAAATATGCTTTAAAAAATACATCATAAACTGTCAATTAATTAAACAAAAACAGCTTAAGTTTTTAAAACAAACTTCCGATTTATTGATATTACCACTTTAGCTTAAGATTCTTACTTCGGGGGTCTCATTTTGAAATTTATTTTAATTTTTTTTATAACGATTTCTTTTTACATTTATGGAATCCCTTCTTCAAAGGATAGCTCTGCAGTTTCTGCTACAGTTCAACAAAATAATCAGGCACAAGGAGTTATTATTACCTTTCATGTTTGGCCAAACGTAGAAGAAGAGGAAATTCTTCTTAAAACACTTCAAGAATCTAATTTAACAAAAAAAGAAAAATTTAAGAGATTTAACAAATGGGTTGTTTCATGGATTCAACCTGCCAGTGAAAGCACAGCTTTAAAAGTGTGCAGTAATTTATCAAAATTAAATATATCTTCCATGAAGGATTGTGAGCCAGACTCTAAACTTAGCCCTGATGAAATAACAATAGATGATTTAGATGCAAATGGTGATTTACGAAGTTGTGATATTGTATCTTCAGAGTTTGGTCTTCTTGAAGATAAGTTATCTGATTATTGGGCAAAAGAATTAATTGGAGCTGATCTTTTGAAGGATGAGTTGGAAAATTCACCAGCTCCGGATAAAGATAATCTTGTTTCTATGTTTGATCTTCCTAAAAATGAACATGATGTCCGAATTAAAAATGTTATTTCAGGAGAAAAAGGTATCCTCCCGGAATCAGATATAGAAGTTTTTCATACTCCATTTGCTTCAGACGGTTTGAGACAAGCCAATAATTTATTAGATAGAGTAGATCAAAAATGTGCGGATCAACGAGATGTAGCTAGTCAAAGCACTACTACAGAAGGTTCTGCTACCGGAGGTGATACAGGAGGTTCTGCAACTGGAGGTTCTATTACCGGAGGTGATACAGGAGGCTCTACTACAGAGGGTGTTGCTGATACTGGAGGTGGTGATACTACAGGATCTACGGATGGGTCCAAGGTGTCAAATACTAATTCTACTACAACCACCACCACAACTACTACAGGTACCACAACTGGAGGTACTACCGATGGAGGAAGTACAGACGAACATATTGAGATAAGAAAATGGGCCAATGAAAAAGATATACCTATAGATCGTGTCTTTAGCTTTTTAGGTAGAGAATCTATTCCCATTACTGAAGTTGACAGCCCTTATAAAGCGACTCTTGTAGAAGCGGGTGAGTCTTTTGGTCCGACAGTTCGTGTTGTAGCTAGTGAATACTCAGATGAGTTGGAAGCTTTCGCGGCTACAGTTTCATCTCCTAATTATAGCCGAACTTTAAATAATGTTATTTGGAAAACTGCTACTGATTGGAATGCAACATGGAGATCAGCTACTGGGGCTCAAACACCTCCAAGTCATTTAGATCTAGAAGCAGACTATGAAGTGGATATGGATCAAATGAGTTGGTTAAGAGGAAGAAGTTACAGTTATATTTTCCGCCCTCCAACACTAGATATGAGGGGAGCGACTTCAATGACAGCTGGTAATGATACATTTAATTGGCTTCCTCGAATGGTGCTTGTGAATTCAAGCAAGAAAATTAAAATTTGGGGTAAATGGAGAGTTGGTAAATCCGATGGAACTGCGACAGGAGCTAATGCCCCGCTAGTGATTAATGGTGTTTCCGTGCAAATGACTTTAGTACCAGACACAATTTCCACTCTTCCAGGAAGTTCTAAAACTCATGGAATATGGGAAGCTACTTTGAGTGCCTCTAATTTTACCACAATACTTGGAACCATCTCCACTAATGAAGACTCTACAAATAGAAGAACAGCGAGTGATCCTAGTCAATCAAGTGGAGGCGTTAGATGAAGATAGCGATGTTTAGGATAGGAATATCGAGGGTATGTAGATGAATATGCAGGGATTATTAAATCAGATTCGTAGTATGAATAATATTAATAAAGCTCTACTTATTGCGGCTATGACAGCTCTTATTGCTGGGATCGCTCATCAGTATAATGATCAAGGGCAAACAGAAGATAACTTGGCTACAGAAGCCACTTCACTTCACACGGATGATGAGTGGGATGACTTAATAGGAAACAGTGATGAGGTATCAGAGGTATCATGTGAGTCTCAGGCCCTTCCTTCTTTTATCAATGTTTCATTAGGCTGGCAGCAAAATAGCTATACAGATGCTTTGGCATCACTCTCTCCACCATCTGTGATTGTTACTTCTGCTGGTAATAATCATCCAGAACCGATACCGCAAAGTAAGGTGAATGCTTCTGAAAATTTTGACGCTATTATTGTAGGAAATCTAAATGTAAATGGGACACGTATGCCTTCTTCTAATGAAGATGAAAAAGTGCATATTATGGCCCCTGCTTCTTATTATGTTGCGACAAAGGATGGTGAAGGAAGCAATAGGTTTGTAGGAGGAACCAGTGGGGCTACAGCTCTGGTTACAGGAAGTTTAGGTGCTTTTGAATGGTTGTCGGGCTATCATCCAACTGCGGAAGAATCTAAAATTCTTTTGGAAAAAACAGCTGTCTTAACTCAATATTCGCATGATAATCCACAGAGAAACGGTGTGGGTATGGTCAATGCTTATATGTTGGGAATGGTAGGTAAAAAATTAAAAGATCTTTGTGGAACAGATATATCTTGTTTTCAGGAAAAAATTCATGAAGACAGTATTTATGTATTTCCTGAAGATGAAGGGCTTTCATCTTCAGTGGCAGAAGCTTTCCCTGAGTGTGGCCGTAGTGTATGTAGTGGAGAGTCCTCATCCTGTGTGAATAAAGAAGCACTTTTCAAAAGACTGAGGAAAGCCGCCTTTTTAAATCCGTCCGATAAACAACTTTGGAGAAATGTTGCTTGTGTTTACAATACCGGAGGCTTTAAAGAAAATGTGAAAGGGATACTTAGTATTTATAAATCGCTGTTTGGGCCATCTGTAAATGATAGAGAAGTTTATACGATGTGTGAGGTTAATTCAGACTGCACATTGGTTCCTGCTTGTACGAGTTCTGAAGAATTAGCACCCTTTTCTGCTGTCACTAATTATGTGGCCGATATTTATAATATTGAGCAATGTGAAGAAACAACTTTATGTAACGGGAAGTGTTCCTGTGAAGCACAAGAAAATACTTCTACTAATAATGGAATCGTTCAGTACAGCAGTGCATGTGTAAACTCTCAGTGTATTGTCAATACAGGGGCTCAATCACAGGCTCGTGTGCCTAGTCAAGTTGATCCTGTCACAGGGGACTCCTTGAATATAGATGATGAATCTGCTCCATCTGGTGAGGGAGTTTATTAAACTTTCCTTTTTATTTAGAATCTTTTCTGATTAAATTTTTTATACTTATGAACATTTTTCAATACATAATCAATATCGATTCACTATAAAGTTCATTATTCACTTCTTAAAAATGTAATGAAAAGTTTACACATTTGATAATATTTTTATATTGTCAAAAGAATATTATCCTTACTACGTTAATCTTTATCTTTATTTTGTTTCTATATTTTGTTAATGACAAAGTATGATGCGCATAAAATATTTTGTTATTTTATTAATAATCCTTTCTTGTTTCTATTCATTTTCCAACCCTTGTGCAGATGAACTCTCTGGTCTGTCCAATAAATTCCAATCTGCTGGAGAAGTATTTATCAGTTATGTTCATAGAAGAGTTGGAGAAGATGGCGTGTTAAAGATGGGGTCTCATTGGAAAAAAAGCATTGTTGAAAATACACAGCATTGGGAGGTGTCGGAAGCTGAAAATTTTTTGGATTTTTTACAGGAAAGAATTGGCGAGAAAAAAACAATCGACAGGCTTAAAGCTCCTTCTCTTTTTGCAGTAATGAAGTATCAATCTTTTTTTAAATATGTTCATCTCTATGAACGTTACATTGGAGAAGAAGGGGTGAATGATAATTTGAGTAAAAGCCTGAAAGGATTTGATCGAGGCTCATTGGATAGAGTAGAAAAGTTTATTAATTTTTTGGAAGAGAAATTTCCAGATAAATTTGGAGAGAATTGGATTCCTGACAATATGGAAGAAAATATTTTATTTGTTGCTCGTGGCAATAAAAAGGAGTTTAGTAAAGTTCAAGATTTTATGAACGAAAATTTTGGAGAAGTATTCACAGATGAATTGATCAAAAAGCATCCTGTCAGTTTTAGTCAAGCCAGATTGAAGCAACTCAGACCTGTTTTAAATTTTTTAAAAGGTTATCTTGAGGAAGAAGATTTACAGCATGTTTTAGAGAATAACATATCTGTTTTGATTGAGATTCAAATTAATCAATTTAAACCTGCGGTGGAACTTTTAGAAGAATATATTGGAAAAGAAGAAACAGTGCTTAAAATAAGGAAGAGTTTATCAACTCTTCGATTGGCTCAACGGGGGCATCTAAAATCTGTTATAAGATTTGTAGAGAAGCGTATTGGAAGAACTGACGTGAGGGCTAAATTAATACATAGTATTCATGGTTTTAATAGAATCAGTGTTGCACATTTACAAAGTTTAGAGGAGGTATGGGAAAGAATAACAATGGAGAATAATCTGAGGAGATATGGTTTGCGGCATGAGATTTTTAATAACAAACCAGATTCTAAAAAGACCAATCAGACAACAAATAAGCTGAATCAATTCAATAAAAATATGGATATCTTAGAAGGTTATTTTAAACAGGAAGATCTGGCTCAGTTGGCAAAGAAAGATATAGATAGTATTTTTGAGGCTAGTCCAAATATATTGAAAACAGCCATAGAAACAATGGCAAATATTTTTGATTATGATGATGTAATACGTATGTTGATATCTGATTTACAAAAATTTATTTTTCTATCAGAATTTATAAGTTCGTTTCAAACTTATTTGAAACCAGATCAGTGGATTGAGATTTTTAATCAAAAGGATGTTAAAGGTTTAAGGGAATTAAAATCTATTTTTAATCTCATGTTGGATTATGTTGGAGAAGATGAAATGCGTTCCTTATTGAATGCTCATCTTCAATCTATTTTAAATATGGAATTGGAGATATTTCAAAAAACAGTATATGCCATCAAAAAGCGTTTAGGCAAAGACGGTTTGAATGAAGTTTTACAAAATCGTTTTTATATATTTTTGTAATTGCCATGTACCTGCTTGTGTTTTCTTATTGGTGAGAGAAGAAAGCATACAGTGGTTATACGTGTTGTTACAAAATATTTAATCACTGTTCACTTCTCTATAGTAATGATGTAGAGCAAGAAAAAGAATGTAAAAGTTTCATACCATTCAATTTTATCTTTATATTTTTTCATTATAAAGTACATTTTGCTCTTATTTTTTTGTTGTAGAGAAAGGAGAATAGGGTGACGAAACTTATATTTACAATCATTATGATTGTTGGACTTCATGTGCATGCAGATATGCCGGAAGAACCGGAAAATAATAGAAGTAGAGGATATCATATAGGGATTGATAATCTTGGGAGCGGTGAATACTATGCAATGATTGATGATCCTGTGGATGGTTCATCAAGAGAAGGCAGTTCAGAGGCCAATAACTATGGAGGATATGAAGATGTTGATGGCTTCATGGGATATGAAGGAAGATTTGGCGTAGAAAATTTTTAATGATCTATCTTTTAATATAGATCCTATATCTATTTATAAATATGTTCTAGAAAATTCTTATTCTGCAGAATTTTCTTCTGTTTCAGCTTGAGCATCTTCTGCAGTGTTGGAGTCAGTGTCGTCTTGTTGAGCATCTTCATGATGAGCATCTGAAGAAGAACATTGAGTGCCGTCTGCGTTCTTACAGCTTTTAGATTTTTCTCCTACTCCACAAGTGCCACAGTGGGCAAAAGCAAAGCCGGAAACAGCAAATACAAGGATTAAACAAAGTTTTTTCATATTTTAACCTCCTAAATCAGTAAACTTGGAGTATTTTGAATATGTCATAATAATCTGTCAACTCAAAAAATATCTTTGCTTGACCTCTTTATTGCTTCCATCTACTATGGTTAGCCCCTTTAAAAAGGGTTTGTTCTTTGAAAATTGAATAGGTGTTTTTCTGTGATTTTCTGGGTGATTAGATTCGTCCAGAAGATTTTTTATGATTTTCTAGGTGGTTTAATCACCTGGAAAATTTTTTATTACTTATTATATTTATTATTATTTATTTTTTACGGGTATGATTTTAAGAAGCTACTAAGAGCTTACGGAGAATGCCTTGGTATCAGTCAGCGATGAAGAACGTGGTAAGCTGCGATAAGCTTCGGGGAGTGGCACACACACAATGATCCGAAGATTTTCGAATGGGGAAACCCGCCGCTTTAGGCGGCATGGCAAAGTGAATTCATAGCTTTGCACAAGCAAACGAGGGGAAGTGAAACATCTCAGTACCCTCAGGAACAGAAATCAAAAGAGATTTCCCAAGTAGCGGCGAGCGAACGGGAAACAGTCTAAACTCCTTATATGTTAAAGGTTTCGGCCCTTGTATAAGGGGAGTTGCAGGACTTTCACAGACTGCCGAAACAGTCTGACGAAGTTACAAAATAAAATTTTAGCTTAAGGGTCTGGAAAGACCCACCAGAGAAGGTGATAGTCCTTTGAGCGAAAAAGTTTTATCTTCGGAAAGGATCCTAAGTACCACCGGACACGAGAAATCCGTTGGGAATTTGGGGAGACCACTCTCCAAGACTAAATAGAACTGATGACCGATAGTGAACAAGTACCGTGAGGGAAAGGTGAAAAGAACCCCGAAAGGGGAGTGAAATAGAACCTGAAACCGTGAGCTTACAAGCAGTGGGAGCACTATTGTATATCAAGTGTGACCGCGTACCTTTTGCATAATGAGTCAGTGAGTTATTGTTGCCAGCTGAGGTTAAGCCGTGAGGTGGAGCCGTAGCGAAAGCGAGTCTGAAATGGGCGATTGGGGTTGGCAGTAATAGACCCGAAACCCGGTGATCTATTCATGGCCAGGATGAAGCATGGTTAACACTATGTGGAGGTCCGAACCATTGGAAGTTGAAAGTTCCTTGGATGAGCTGTGAATAGGAGTGAAAGGCTAATCAAACTGGGTGATAGCTGGTTCTCCCCGAAATATATTGAGGTATAGCCTTGGATTTTTATTCTGGAGGTAGAGCACTAAATGGGCTAGGGGTCTTTACCGGATTACCGAACCCAAATAAACTCCGAATGCCAGATATAATTAGTCCAGGAGACAGTCATGGGGTGATAAGGTCCTGTGACGAGAGGGAAAGAGCCCTAACCGTTGGTTAAGGCCCCTAAATCTGTTGCTTAGTGTAAAACGTTGTGAAACTACTTGGACAGCCAGGAGGTTGGCTTAGAAGCAGCAATCCTTTAAAGAAAGCGTAATAGCTCACTGGTTCAGTGGATTTGCGCGGAAGATGTAAGGGGGCTCAAGTACAGTGCCGAAACCACGGGTTTGTATTTTTTAAATACAAGCGGTAGGGGAGCGTTATAGCGTAGGCTGAAGGTTGACCGTGAGGACAGCTGGACGAACTATAAGTGATTATGCTGACATAAGTAGCGTATAAAGAGAGGTGAAAAACCTCTCCGCCGAAAACTCAAGGGTTCCTGGGCCAGGTTCATCCTCCCAGGGTTAGTCGGGACCTAAGACGAGGCCAATTGGCGTAGTCGATGGACAAACGGTTCATATTCCGTTACCGACATTGTTTTATAATATAGGAGTGACGAACTAAGTACTTCCAGCCTGTTAATGGATTCAGGTGTAAGCGTGCAAGGGGTGGTGTAGGTAAATCCGCATCACATTAACTCTCAGGCGTGAAACGAGAGGATTTATCCTCATAAGTGGAAAGAGCTATGGTTCCAAGAAAAGCTTCGATATGTTTTCAATGTTGCCCGTACCGTAAACCAACTCAGGTGAGTGGGATGAGTATTCTCAGGCGATTAGGTTAAATCTAGTTAAGGAACTCGCCAAATTAACACCGTACCCTCGGAAGAAGGTGTGCCTCTTATGGTAAAGTCCCTCGCGGACAGAGCTGTGGGAGGTCGCAGTGACCAGGGAGTAGCGACTGTTTACCAAAAACACAGGGCTGTGCTAAATCACAAGATGACGTATACAGCCTGACGCCTGCCCGGTGCTGGAAGGTTAAGAGGATTTGTTAGCTCTTGAGCGAAGCGGAAAATCGAAGCCCCAGTAAACGGCGGCCGTAACTATAACGGTCCTAAGGTAGCGAAATTCCTTGTCGGGTAAATTCCGACCTGCATGAATGGCGTAACGACTTCTTCAGTGTCTCAACTAGATGCCTAGTGAAATTGAATTCTCAGTGAAAATGCTGAGTACCCGCGGAAAGACGGAAAGACCCCGTGAACCTTTACTCTAGCTTGGCAGTGATCTTAGGATAATTCTGTGTAGGATAGGTGGGAGGCTTTGAAGTCTGGGCGTTAGCTCAGATGGAGCCATCCTTGAAATACCACCCTTGATTCTTTTGAGATCTAACCTGCGTCCGTTATCCGGACGAGGGACATTGTCAGGTGGGGAGTTTGACTGGGGTGGTCGCCTCCTAAAAAGTAACGGAGGCGTGCGAAGGTTCCCTCAACCTGGTTGGTATCAGGTGTCGAGAATATTGGCATAAGGGAGCTTAACTGCGAGACCAACAAGTCGAGCAGGTGCGAAAGCAGGTCAAAGTGATCTGGTGGTTCCGTGTGGAAGGGCCATCACTTAACGGATAAAAGGTACTCCGGGGATAACAGGCTGATACCCCCCAAGAGTTCACATCGACGGGGGTGTTTGGCACCTCGATGTCGGCTCATCTCATCCTGGGGCTGTAGCAGGTCCCAAGGGTTTGGCTGTTCGCCAATTAAAGAGGTACGTGAGCTGGGTTCAGAACGTCGTGAGACAGTTTGGCCCCTATCTTCCGTGGGCGCAGGAAAATTGAGAGGAGCTGTCCTTAGTACGAGAGGACCGGGATGGACGAATCTCTGGTGTACCTGTTGTCACGCCAGTGGCACGGCAGGGTAGCTAAATTCGGAAAGGATAACCGCTGAAAGCATCTAAGCGGGAAGCCTACCTCAAGATAAGTTTTCCCAGATTCTTCGGAATCCTAAAGACCCCTTCGAGACTAGGAGGTTGATAGGCGGAAAGTGTAAGCATAGCAATGTGTTCAGCTGATCCGTACTAATTGGTCGTGAGGCTTCTTGAAAATCATACTCTCTTTTTTGCTTCTTTTTTTATGAAAAAAAGAAGCACAGAAAAACACCTTTGCTGGTGTCAATAGCGATGGGGCCACACCTGTTCCCATTCCGAACACAGAAGTTAAGTCCGTCAGCGGCGATGGTACTATGATGTATTTCATGGGAGAGTAGCACGATGCCAGCTTTCAATTTAAAAGGCGGTGGGAGTTTTTCCATCGCCTTTTTTTATGACGTCATTCCTGCGAAAGCAGGAATCCAGTCTTTCTTCTTTTAGAAAAAGAAGCAGAAGCCTTAGCTTCTCTTTGTTATAGAGTTTCATATTTTGTATTTATTTTAGTTTCTATTCCAAAGGGAGTAAAACTGAAAACAGGTAAAGTAGTGACAGCTGTTTTTAGTGCTGAAGAAATTATGGAAAAAATTCATAAGAAAAATTGATCACACTAAAATAAAGTAATTTTTTTTTACATTGTGTGCTTTTGTTTTTTTGGCTTTATTAATAAAGCACAACTGATACCGGCAACCACTAATATTGCTCCAATCCAGTCATGCAAATGTAAAAGTTCATGTTCAATAATGCTAATGTTATAACTTTCCATAACTTGCATGATCAACAGAGTTGCTAATGGATCTAGTGCAATAATAAAACCCACGTAGGAGGCAGGAATCCTCTTTAATGATTCACCTAAACATCCATACGCAATGATAGTATTAAATCCAAGGGCGATGAGAACCAGCCATTGTTGGAAATTTAGTTTTGCTAAATTACTAAAATTAGCTAATGCTGTGAGAGCTATGGCGGCAATAACATAAGTGAGGATATTCAGCTGTTGCGGATGCCATTTTTGTGATAGTTTTTTTTGTAATACTGCAAATGCAGTCCACACTACAGAGGCAAAGACAATCCATAGGCTCCCATAGAAATATGTTTGTAGGTTGTCAGAAAAATGTAGAAGCTGGTCCCAGTAAAACAAAGAAAATCCACAGACAGCAACAGAGACTCCAGTCCATTGTAGAGAGGATAAGGTTTCTTTAAAATAGAAAATTCCTGCCAGGATTAAAAAAACTGTCGCAAGTTGGATTATAATTTGAGTGTTGCTGACACTGGTTAGCTCCAAACCTTTCATATATGAAAAATAATTGGCCGCTAAACAGAGAGCGGCAATAACAGCTAATCGGGGAGGGTTCCAAAGTATTTTGAGTTGTTTGGGGTTTTTGATGGAGAAAAACAGAATCAAACAAATGGCGGCTGTACACATTCTGAACCAGACGATACTCCCTGAATCGACAAAATCTAAAGCGTATTTCAGCACAATAGCCAAAATAGCCCAGCAAAGGGAGGTACAGGCGGCAAATAAAATTCCAACTTTATATGAATTCATAGCTGACCAGTATAAGGGATTATGAGTGTATCTTGAAAGATAAGTTTTTAGTTTATTGACATTTTTATTGTCAATTATAATGATAGAATACAGCGCTTTAGTTTTAAGTGGGTGGCTGGACTAAAAATGAAGAAATACATTGATAAAATTATTCATGATGAAGCTCTTTATTTTCTTCCAAAGTTAAAGAAAAACTCTATAGATATGGTTTTGACAGACCCTCCTTATTTTTTAGATAAACTGGATCAAAAATGGCAGACTTCTAGGGTCCATAATAAAAAAAATATGCAAGTGGTGACCTCTTTGCCTGCTGGGATGAAATTTGACAAAAAACAAGGTAGGGATTTTTATAAATGGTATTTAAAAGTTTCCAAAGAAATCTTTAGAGTGTTAAAGCCAGGAGGTTTTTTCTTTTCTTTTTCCAGCCCAAGACTTTACCATAAAATGGCTTGTGCTGTGGATGATGCCGGTTTTGAAATTAGAGATTGTTTTATCTGGCTTTATACTCAGAGCCAACCAAAAGCTATGAGCCTTCATCACTTTATTGATAAGCTAGATAAATCTCAGAAGGAAAAAGATAAACTGCATCAGTTTTTTAGTGGCTGGAAAACGCCGCAGGTTAAATCCTGTTATGAACCCATTGCTATGGCTCAAAAACCACTAGGTAAAACTTATTTGAATAATTTTTTAGAGCATGATGTTTCTTTAATTAATTCAAATATAAAGCAGGGCTTGGATCAGAATATGTTTACCTCCAATGTGATGACTCATCAAAAAATTTATTCTCAAATAGATAAGGTGTTTTTGGTAGATAAACCAAATAAAAATGAAAAAGGTTCTTTTAATAAACATAAGACAGTTAAGCCTTTGTCATTATGCAGATACCTTATTCAATTAACTACAAAGAAAAACAGTATTGTTTTGGATCCTTTTATGGGAAGCGGAACGACGGCTTTAGCTTGTAAAGAGACAGGCAGAAAATTTATCGGAGTGGAATTGAATAAAGAGTATATTGATATTGCTCTTAAGAGATTAAAAAACAGAAAAGATAAAAAACTGACTGAAATAGAATCAACATATAACCTAGAACCAGTAGATCTTTAGAAACGCTATTTCTGCTTGTTTATAAGATTAGATGCCTGCGAAGCTAATTGATAAGCATTATAAGTTCTTAAAAGATAATCGAAATTGTTCAAAAAAGTGGGAATAATAATTATTTGGGTATTTTCTCTGCAGAAGTATGGGAAGAGATAATAGAAACTATAGAAGCGGTGAATCCTAGAAAGAACATAATTCCAACAATAATAAGAAAAGCTCCAGTCAACCTGCCTGCCCCGGTGATTGGATAAATATCTCCATAGCCGACAGTTGAAATTGTGCATAAGGCCCACCAAAGAGCATCTCCATAATTCTCAACTTGAGGGTTTATGTTTTTTTCAACATGCAAGAAGATGTAAGCAGAAGAAAACATAATAATATTGCCGGCTAAAGTAAAATAAATAAGTATAGGGGTTTTTAAAGATTTAATTAAAAGCAGTGAAAAACTGGGAATATGATGATGAGGTTTAAAGGAATCTTGTTTCATAATGAATTTTTTAAATGACAATAGTGAAAATGCAAAAAACAGTCAATAATTAAAATTGTGTTATTTTAAATATATATAAATCATAAAACTGTCTATCTCAATTTGTATGTAGGAGGTGATACTTGAAAATATATTATTGGAATTGGCAGTTATTTTTAACTTCTAATGAAAAATTTGTGATTTCTTCTAAAGTTAATGAAGGGCTATTATTAAAATTCAATAAATGTTGAATCAGAGAATCACTTTGAAAGTAATCTATATCCCTCTGAATGGCATATGGGTAGTTTAATGTCTGTTCAGAATACATATGTCGGTCTTTTTCGTTTTTAGCATTTTTAAGATGTTCTATAAAGTTTGTTTTTAAATCATCTAAATTGACCAATTGTTGAGGGGGGCATTCATTATCTAAACAGTTTTCATTAGGGTTTTTAGATTTCATTTTATTCATAAAACTATCTAATTGTCTGTGAATTATAGAGTGACCGCCATTATAAGCTAGGTAAGATACGAAAGACTGGAAGTCTTTTAAATCATCTGGGTTCATAATATCTAAAACAGATATATTTTTTTGCTTTAGAAGTTCGAGGGAAGTTTGTTGAAAAAGAAAAGAATAAAAAAAACATCGAGATATATCAGAGGTCAACGTACATGTAAAATTAAGATTTTCTAATTTACTTTGCAATTCTCGATAGGATTTATTTTGATAAGCTTCGTCAGTAATCAAATCAATAGGTATCAAGATATCTTTTAAGTAAGGACATTTTTTTATAGCATTAGTATATATTGAATAGGTTGGATTTTTCTTAAGAAGAATATCTATATTTAAGGTTACCAATGTGTCAGTTGTTAATTGTCCAGCACATTTTGCTCCAGTAGAGCTTCGGCTATTTGGCATAAAAGATGATTCATGGTGAATAACAATAAACAAATCATTTTGTTCTCTTCTTGATAAATTAAAGCAATCACTCATATTATTGAAATTGGTAGATAAAGTTTGAATATAGTTTTCTGACAGACAAGGGGCTCTAGGATAAATCAGTCTTGAGTTCCCTTGATTGTCGGTAACAGGCATCACTGTTTGGCACGAATTGGATGTCTCTAAATTATCGCAGTAATAAAATCTTTGATTCAAATTAGTTCGATTGTCAGAACAAGAATACTTTGATCCTTTTACTTTAAAGATATTTTTACCCTTAATGGAGCTAGCTAAAAAACAAATGTTTTCAATTTTATTTATATTTGTTGTTTGAGAGATTTCTTCTGTATCGTAGAAAAAACTAAACCACTCTTGTTCTTGAAGATATGTATTTAATTGTTTGAAGAAAGAAAGTATGAATGAATCTTCGTCTTCTGGAGTTTCTTGTTGAGGATTGTTTGTGCATTCGGTGGAATTAGGATCTTCACATATGAACTTTAAAGGAGTGGTTGTAGCAGTTGTTTGTTCAATTATTTTTGAAGTTAATCTCCAGTTTGTCCAGTCACATTCTTCATAAATACTGCTATAACTCGTAGGGCAGTATAGTATAAATGTACTTACTAAAAAATTTTTAATTTTTTTCATTAGTATTTCTGATACTTGGTAAAAAGTGTTAAATTATGTCTGTCTCCTTGATAAGGAGATAGTTTATTTATATCAACTGAAATCTGTTCTTTATGTAATTTTTACATAATATGAGCTCATTAAAGGTGAATTGGATTTTTGATATAAATTACAGGGTGTGATTTATTTTAACTTTCTAAATTAAAAAATGGATTGTATTGAGTTTCTTAAAAGATCTTACAGAATTTGTATCATTATCTTAAAAACTCTTACAATACAGAAATAGAGTTTTATGTTGTTATCAAGGGAAGAGATATGTAATTTTTACAAGGAAAACATCACTATATTTATCTTTATAAAAATAGTTACAACTCATTAAGTCTTATGATATCCACAATATAATGTATTTGAGTTGTATTGAGAGGATGCGCTTTTAATGTATTTTTCTAAAATAAGCCAATGGATTCTTACTATTTTTGTTGGATTATGGGTTTTTGGATGTTCACAAAAATCAGAAACCCTAAAGTCTATATTAGTTACTCTTTGTTCTGATCTAAGTAAGAAAACAGATAATCAATCAATCTGTGTAGCTTCTGAAAAAGATTCAAAAGCCGTTAATAAAATAGACCTTAAAGGGAAGATCACAGAACAAAATGTAAATACTATCACTTCAACTCGATTTCAAACTTCTGAATTAATTACAGAGTTGGATTTGTCTGATAATCCACATTTAACATCTCTTCCTAAGTTTATATTAGATTTTCCGGATCTTACTCGGTTGGATATTTCCAATACAAATATTTCTGATTGGGATGAAGAATTTTGTCAATTAAAGAAGTTGGAGATATTCATTGGAAGAAATAATTCTTATAAAGATAGTGAAATTCCTTTTCACACTTTTTGTTTAAAAAACTTAAAAGTTCTCGATATGTCTCATAGTCATATTAGGTATATTGATGAGTATATTGGTAAGAATTTTCTCTTGGAAGAGCTTCATATGGCTCACAACCAAATGGTAATTATTCCATTAATGCTTTCAACTCTTCCTAATTTAACATTGGTGAATTTTAGAGAAAATAATCTTAAAAATGAAGATTTAAATATTATCCAAAGCTGTAAGTCCGTTCCGGAAGATGAGAGGGAAGATTGTCAGGAAGATTTAGTTGATTCTATTGAGTGTGAGTTTGTCCATGAACTTCCTTTTCAAAGAAAAGAACCTTTAAGACAAATGTATACGGATTTAGCTGGTAACAATGAAAAACTTCTTGAACAGTGTAGTAGTGGTGATGACAAATTTTGTCCGCATTTTGTTAAGACATGCAAAGATATTCTAGATGAAGAGGATCGATCTAAATGTCGATTAGATGAATTCGAAAAAACAGACACCTTAGGGGAAAACCAACTTCATAGGGATCGATGTTATATAAATTGGATAGGATGGACAGTAGATTACAATAAGTTCCCTTATCTTTTGGAGAAAACAATACGAGGGAAGACAATCAGGGAATTAAAGTATACTAGTAGATATCAGTCAGCTACTTCATGCTGGTCTTTGTGGTTACCTTTAGAAAATATTCGGACACTTGGAGGTCTTATTGACTTTTCTCCAACAAGACATGATGTAAAACCGTTTGAAGTGTTTCCTGAACAATTTCGAGAACCAGGGATAGCATCTCATGTTAAATCTTGGACAGAAACAGAGGGTTTTTTGAATGCAGATGAACAATGGTGGATACCTTCTTCTGATGATGAAGGAAGGATGGAATGTCCTCATTTACCTAATTTAAAGGAAAGTATAGAGAGAATGCAAAGAGAGCAACAGTAAGGGATCAATATGAACAGATGGCAATGGTCAATCAAGAGGTTGGTATGATGATGAAGAATATAAAAATAGGATTTAGAGGATTTCTCTCTTTATCATTAATTTTAACTCCATGCTATGGCTATACAGCAGATGAAAACACAAATAACCTTGGAATAATTGTTAACAATCTCGAGGAACAATATACCAAAACAGGATTGGAAGTTCCTCCTGAGTTTCATGAAGCCGCCAACATCCTCCTCGAAATGGGAGATGTTGCAAATGAGGGGCGTTTACAACAGTATTTACAATCTCATCCAGAATTAAAGGATAAATTTGATGTAGTCTTCCTCTCAAATCAAGAGGTGGTTATTCTTGATTATGCAGGAAATCCAATTTCTACTATAAATTTTGATAGTGAAAAAGATGATTCCCGCACCTATAAAAGGAATCTTCAGAACATTGAAATAGAATTTGATCAAAAGGGAAGACTCCTTTTTAAAGGAGTTATTGTGTCAGAGGATGAAATAAATAAAATAGAAAAGAAAATAGGTCTCATTCATAAATTTGAAGATATAAAAAAAGAAGATGTTATTGATTGGGCTTATGATGGGGAAGTGTTAGCTCTATTGCATAAACAAAAAGGGCTTATTTTGTATCATATGATGTTTGTTAGAACAATATTAGGCTCAGCACCTGTTCCATCTATATTGATTCCATCTCCACAGTTAACACAATTGGAAAATGCAAAACTTGAATTTATAGACCGGTCCATCTCCACACCAACAAGTCCTTCCCATTCTAGTGTGCCAACGAATTTGAACGGTGAATCGATGTTTTTTGCCGGAGATTTATTAGTTTCTACTGAAGACTCTGATGGTACGAAGAATATCGAGCTCGTTTTTTCCAGATCAAAGGATTTAGTACCGTCTCTTTTTAAAATGTATCTTATTTTAGGTTCTTTACTGCAAATAAGAGGATTGATAATAGAAAATGCAACGGACATTGCACAGTTTGAATCAAATATCTCTTATCTGGAAAGACATTTAACAGAGATGATACAAACGATTCTCTCAGCTACATTAAATGGAAACTCGCTTTCTTTCTTTGTTAAATTTGAAGATATTATAGAGCCTATGAAATATTTTTTGGTGTATAAATACATCTCTAAAAACAGAGATGTATTTATACACAGCGAATGGTTAAGAGACTATGAAACATTAAGAGAAAATTTTCCAGATTTATTTACTCAACGTTCGGATGTTGAAGGAAGAAACATCTCATCTGGAGAGATTGCAAAGGCTCTTGCAGGCATTGTTGAAACTAAAGAGGAACAACGTAAAAGTAAGATAAGGCAATGGTTTGATAAAAAATTTCCTGATGCAAAAGGATTTTGGAATGAAAACAAATTCTTTGCTTATGTTGCGATTGTTTCAGGGATTGCGGCAATATGGCAATCTTCTTTTATTCCAATAGTAGGTAGTTCCAATTACACTGCGGATACAGTAAATGATATAGTTTTTCTCGGAGTGGGTTTCCTATTGATTTTAGGTGCATTAGGTACTCTTTCTGTTCCTATTTTAAGGATTGTCAGAAAAACTTTACGAGATGGGGAATTGAAAGTAACCATTGATCAAATGATTGAAAAGTGGAGTGGCAAGGAGATTAAAGGAAAGGATAAGTTAACAGCGTTTGGCTTTAAATTAGCGGCAGTTTTACTTCCTTTGATTTATAGAATTTTCCAATTTTCTGGACAGCCTCATTTATTTTCAGCTTTAAATCAAGGGTTAAATCCTATTCAAAGAGTGACACCTGAGTCTCACCTTGGAAAGGAATCTGGTGTAGATAGTTCAAGAATGTTGTTGGGGCTTGAGATACCTCGATGGCGGCCAGACAGGGAAAATTACCAAGTTAAATCACGACTCATTGAGACGGCTGTTGAACAAAAGACAAAAATTGAAACTTTGTCCAAAATAATGACTTATTATGCTCTTTCCAATAAGCCTTTTGATATGACATCTGTATTGAGTGGACCTTTGTCTTTGGATGGAGATTTTGATCATGAAGATAGAAAATTAATGCGAGATTTTATTTGGATATCACAAGAGCTTAGTCAACATATCACAAAATTAAAAAATATAGATACCACCCGCCCTATACTAGAGTGGGATGCAAAGGTGGTCAATGAGTATTATGAAAAGGCTTTGAATTTAGCACAAGAAGTACAACATGTATCATGGTCTCGAAAACAAAGGCGGATGTTAAGCAGAGCTGTTAGTAGAGGGTTGAGAGAAATTTTAAATTTTAACGTAGAACATGCAACGATACTAATGAATTATTATCCTAATCCAGCTATAGCACGTCAGTTTTGGTATGGGTTAATAATGGATCACCTTACTTTAGTAGAGATTCCATTAACTTCTCTGACCCCTCGGGGAGATTACTACCTTGGAAATGTAGATAAAGTTGCACTTGAACCTTATACTTTTTTTCGTTCTAGTGATCCTCATATGCATGAAGCCGGTATGAATATACTTGGACATGGTGTAGGTTCTGCACGACAACAATTACAATATTTGGTATTGAAAAAACAGGAAGCACTAAGAAGGATGTCTACGTTCTTTGAAAATCTTTACGAACCTATAGAACAATATATAAATAAAACAGAAAATGAGCCAACAGCATGGCAGTATATTGTGGATTTTTTCAAATATCCTGGTTCTTGGGGGGAGAAGATATACGAAGGGACGGAGTTAGAGGAGCGAGTGGATGTAGGCTGGCAGTTGTGGAGACAACTTAAACTTGTATTTAGATTTTGGACAGTGACTGTTCCTATTGGAATTTTATCTAGGGAGTTCTTTACAGATTACTCTTTCTCTCAGAATGTTGTTGGTACTTTGTTTTTTAATGGAGCTGGTCTTGTTATTTTTGCTTTGCCTCAAATATGGGTTCTACTCCATCATATATTTTTCAATAAAAAAGCCATAGAGACTAAAGAGATTATAGATGGAATTAAACTTATTTCTCGTAGAATGAATGATAGTCTTTATGATTCAGAAAGATCTCTTAATGATGGATATGAACAAGCTTTATATAATTTTCGCAAACTTTACCAATCTTCAAAAAAATTACAAGTTAGTATTAACTTGGATGACATAGATTCAAGAATTAAGAATTTTTTAATACAGGATAATGTATCTGAAAGAGAACTTACCGAATTAGTTAACTCTCAGTCTTTGGATGAAAAAAGATCTCAGATCCGGAATATCAGTGTACTTTTTAACACTCCTCATTTACCAACTATGGAGAGCACTCTCGGTTTTCAAATAGCTCTATTAGGTGGTCTTGGGATTTATAGCAATATTGCTTTTGTTTTTCTTTCTGAAAGGAGTTTTGGTGATGCTACTTTATTTGATGCACTATGGTGGATAAGTGGAGCTGCGGCTATAGCATATCTATTGAAGCATGTGACTGCAAAAACAAAAGCAGAACATTTGGTAGGGATTAAAGAACAAAGAGGAGACTTATGGAATCGAGTCAGAAGTGCTGGAACTGATATAAAAAATAAGTGTGCTGAAATCTTTAAGAAGAAAGAGTAGAGTAAAGGCTCTCTATATAAAGTAAGTCAAAAAACATACTTTATCTTTAAGAATTTATTAAAAAAATCCTTCCGATTAAATACTTGTATTTTTTACAGAAAGCATGTAATTTCGTTTATTTTTTCAGAATAGTTACGGTGAAATGAGCTTTATGGTATTTACCTTATTTATAATTTTGAAAGGATTCGGAATGTATTTGCGTAAGAGAGACCAATGGATTCTGGTTATTTTTCTTGGGTTATGGGGTTTTGAATATCTGCAAGCCCAGACAACCCCTATGGGTACACCCTGTTTTTATGATTCATCAAATCGTATGTCTGTCTGTGTATCTCCGGAAAATTTCACAACTGTTCATAAACTGGATCTTAAAGGTAAACTTAAAGAACAAAGTATGGTGTCGATTCAGATTAAATCCTCTGAATCAATCACGGAGTTGGATCTCTCTGATAATCCAAGTGTGACGTCCCTTCCACAGTTTATAGTTAATTTCCCAAGTCTGACTCATTTGGATATTTCCAATACTGGTATTTCTGAATTGAATAAAGAGATCTGCCAACTAAAGAAATTAGAAAAATTGATTGGAAGAGATAATTTTTATAAAAATAATGAAATTCCTTTTCACACTTTTTGTTTAAAAAATTTAAAAGTTCTCGATATGTCAGATAGTGGGATTCAGTATATTGATGAGTATATTTATTATCTTCAGAGTTTGGAAGAGTTTCATATGGCGGGGAATCAGTTGGTGATGGTGCCTTTTTCTTTCCGTTTAATGTCTCAACTTATGTTGGTGGATTTTACAGATAATTTTTTTGAAAATGACAATATCAATAATTTATATAGCTGTTTAAATGAGACAGATCAGATTTCTAGAGAAAATTGTAAAGAAAATTTAAGATCTCTTTATGATTGTGAATGGTTTTGGGAGTATCCATATGAAAGAGGTAAACCCTATAGAAGGTATAAATCGATGACAAATAGAGAGTATATGAATTTTTTAAAAGAAGAAGATGTCGGGAGAGATGTTTGTTACAATCATTGGTTAAAAACAAAGGGAGGCTTTGATGAACAAGGAGGTTTTGATGAGCAAGGAAACTATAATCAAGGTCAGTTAAATACGCATCTTCTTGAAAAAACCATTAATGGCAAAACTATTAGAGAGTGG
Organism: Bdellovibrionales bacterium; assembly: GCA_965197855.1. Taxonomy (GTDB): domain Bacteria; phylum Bdellovibrionota; class Bdellovibrionia; order Bdellovibrionales; family UBA1609; genus JAPPLG01. Next base: position 365,350 of record OZ240230.1, on the reverse strand, counting down.
AGGCTATCTGATAGACTAAAAAAGGAAGGGTTCAATAGGGATCATCCCAATCAGTGGGTAGTATTATATCGTACATTGACAGATGATTTTGTGTGCAATGTAAAAAAACATTTTAATGATGAAGATTATTATTTAGCCAGTGAGCATGAGTATTTTCCGGAAAAAGAAATATTTGGCCCTGACCCTGAGAGAGAGGAGCTTGAAGAATGCAAATGATTATTAGAAATTATCTTAGTTTATGGAAATCGTTATTGCGGCTATTAATATGTGTACAACTGTGTTTAGGTTCTTATCCAGGATACGCGGCTGAACAAGGTGGCAATAATCATTTTCAATGGCCCAGTAATTTAATACGGTTAAGTGAGTTTCTTCTTGAAATAGGAAGTCGTATTGAGAGCGGAACTCTTGATCCATATTTAGAACAGCACTCAGAAATTAAAGAGCACGCAGATCATTACTCGATTGCTCCACAATGGGTTGAGGTTATTCAATATGATGTCGTCATGGAAAATGAAGTTGCTGTAAAAAAACCAAGAGTGTATCGCACTTTTTTTCTTAATGACTATACAGAACATCCTCCTGATATACAGGTCACTGATATCAGGGTTCAGTATGATCCTTCTAAAAGAGCAATAGTTTTTGAAGGAATTGTTAATAACAGAGTGGTATTAAAGCAGTATGCTCCCACTTTCGATGTCGTGACTTATATTACGGATCCGGAATTACTTGTGGTTATGGATGAAAATAAAGGGCTATTTCTAGTGGATATGTCACTGGTAAAAGAATCTTTAGCGCATATTTCAATTCCTATAATTCCTATTGCAACTAGAGCATTGAAGGATCCGTCTGCCGTAATGAGTAGTTTGTCTATGGAATTTGTTATTCCTCAACGTACTGAAATTCCTGCTATTTCAGAGGAGTTTAAACCAATTTTAGATTTGAATGGACGTTCTCTCATTAAGGCTGGAGATTTAATTGTTTCTTATGAAGATGCACAAGGTGAAAAAACTTTACATCAATATATAGATAGGAGCGAACTTTATGGATGGATTCGAGAGACGTACAATATACTTTATATAATGATTTCTTTTGTGGCTCCTGAATTGATGAACAGTAAAAAACGTTACGATAAGTTTGTAAATGAGATTACCGTTCAACAAGAAGAAAATAAAGATACACCTATATTAGAATATGTTGTTTCAGCTTTATTTACGAAACATGCTATTCGTAGGTTTATTCGTGCTATGGATGGAATATCTACCAGGCTTAAGAATTTAGATTTAACTGATAGACATACGTTGGCTTTAGAGGATTGGAATCAAGGAGTACTGGCATTCAGAGAGCAAGAGAATGCTTTTTCAAAGGAAGCTGTTGTTGAAGCAGAAAGTAGGACTCAGTCATCTCAACCTACTTCGGAATTAAAACAATACAAAGAAAAGATCCAGGATGTGAAAGTTAAAGCTTTTCGAAAGTTAGCTTTTTTAACAAATAAATCTAAAAATATAATCACTCACGATACTACTAAAGTGATGGGTTGGTCTGCCCTGATTCTATATGGAGGAACTTTATTACTTCCTGAACAATACACTTTAATAATGAATTATATGCTACATCTTTTCCAATATCAGGATAAAGGTACGACTTATGCTTTTACGACAATGGTGAACCTTTTATCATTAGGTTTATTTGTTCCTGCTGTGGCTGTTTTATTAAGTTCTGGTTTGCCATACTACTACAAAGTGAAAGCTCAAGTCATAAAGTTTTTTGGAGATTTACTCTCAAAAGATTTTCCGAGTGAAGGGGTAGCTAACGAGAAATTTGAAGAATGGTTTAATGTCAGTAAAGTAGGAGAGGCTGAACAATCCACATTAAAACGTTTTGTGAATTTAAATAATTTTGTAGGTGTGAGTTTAAAAACAGTTGCTATTACTATAGTTCCATTTTGGGAAAGAATAACAAATGTTATAGGTCAACCTCACTTTTTTTCAGCATTACAAAGAGGGCTGAATCCTTTAAAAAAAATTAATCCAGATTCTAATATTGGGCAATTAATGAAATCGAAAGGTATGGAATTAACAAAACCAACTCTATTGGGAACTCAAGGTTGGATTCCAGGGTGGAAATGGTTGTCGGGAGATCGATATTACCAACATAGAGAACTACAAAATGCATATGAAACTCAAGATAATACTATCAAATCTATAGCATGGGTTATGGCAACTTTGGCTACTGCTGGACATGCAGAAATAAATCCAGAGGAATTATTATTATACGGGGCCGCTATAAATAAGGAGGATAGATTAAAAGTTTTAAGTGATAAAGATTTAAAATTGGAGTTGGATTGGGTGATGTTGAATTTAATTAATCATCTTAAGACAATTGAAAGTATCGATTGGAATACAGAACTTAGTAATCCTCAGATGATTGAACAGCTTATTTCATCTTATAAGAAGGCTCAGTTGTTGGCGGAACGGTTTAAATCTAAATCTAAACTTGGCAGGTTTGTATCGAAGTTTGTTCATTCTGATCAAATGAAAAAATTTAGAAATGTTGTAAATGCTCAAACAGTTACTTCTTGGAATAAGCAACAACGAAAATACTTAGATGGAGTCCCTTTAGAGTTTGTTGTGGGGCGTGCAGCTCCAGAAGCTTTTTGGGACAACTTAGCAACTACATCTATTTCAGTTACATATGGTGGGGAGGTTTCTCGTGCTGAATTGGAAAATGTAACAGCCCTTGGTCAGGATTCTTCCAACTTATTTTTTGCTTCAAGCGATCCTCATTTTAATGATATGATGCAAAACTGGAATATACATTTGTTTATTGCTGCTGGCAGAACAGCTTTAACTTTTATGGAGACCAGTAGTCGTATTGAAGATGCCCATAAAGAAGCGCAAGAAATATATAAAACTCCAATACCTGAAGCAGAAGACTATGTACAAGGATTCTTCTCTTACTTATACCATGGTTTGTTTTATCCTTTTGTCAGCGGAGGGGAACAAGATAACTTAGGAGATGTCTTATATAGACAAGAAAAGTCTAGAATGAGATTAATACAGCTCAATCTCTTGTCATTTATAGGGTTGCGTTCTTTCTTAGTTGAGGATCAACCTTTGTCTGAAGTAACAATGGCCGCTGTGATGTTTTACTTTGCGGCTCTCTGGGTATATGGCTGGCCGTGGATGGTTTTGCAAAGCGGAGGTAAACTAAATCATAATTATTTAAAGAAAAATGAAGAAAAAATAAAAAATGTTCTCATTCAGTTTGTTAATGTATCTAATGGAGTTTCTTCTAATGAACAAGCTGTTCGTGAAGAATATCGACAAGCTTTGTCTAATCTTTCTGATTTATATGTAATAAAGTCTCGTTCTCGTCTCATGCAGATGGTAGTGAAAGTAGTGGAAAAAAGTCAAAGTCGCCGTCTTCAAAGTATGCTGGAAAGTATAGGTTTTTCAGATGGGGAAATTGAAATGTTTAAGCAACAAAGGTTTGACGACTTAGCTCAAAGACACAGTATTGAAAGCATACAGAATATATCTAAGCTCTTTTCACAGCAGATCGCTAAACATCCACCTTTACCCACTCAAGAAAATGGAGTGGGTAAAAATGCTTCTATTTTTTACTTTGGGGCTGTTCTTTCTACTGTTTTAGCTCTAAGTCTATTGGTGAAAACCTATCAATCTGAATGGTTAAATGCGGATAATTTATTATTTTGGATAGGAACACATGTTTTAGGTATTACTGTTGTTTATCAAATGTTTAAAAGAGGGCTGATTCACGATAAAGAAGTAAATGGTGAGTATAGACGAAGTTTTAAAAATATTGCAGTAGACAAAATTCAAAAAATAACAGATTCTACAACGGAGAAAATTGAACAAGTAAAGTCTGCTATAAAAGGAAGCTGTCAAAAGGTTTTCAGTCGTTTGAAATCTAAAGAGTAGGTTTAACTTAAAGGATTGGAATATTGCATTGGTTTTTGATATCGTCCACTGTATTTCGAATTTGTTGACCAACCTCTGGACTAACTTTGTCGGTGTTTATATGTTTTGTTGCTACTGTTTGAAGGTTTTTTCGAACTAAGCCATTAGAATTTTGGAAATGATCGATACTTTCTTGTATCTTATCAGGGTAAACAAAAGTTTCATCTCTAGAATACATTAATTTCCCTTTTGCATTTTTGGCGACCCTAAGATAAGCTTTAAAATCCTCTTTGATAGAGTCTAAATTTAGAGCATTTCCTTCTAGAATATGTCTTCTGTACTTACAATATTTGTTGTTTGGAGCTGAACAATCAGCTTGATCAATTTGTTCTTTAAGAAATGTGAGAAAATTTGTGACTTGGCTGTCCATGACGCTTCTTCCCCCATTGTAGGATATCTGAGTTGTATAAAATTTAAAATATTTCATATCTTCTGGAGAAATTAAAGACACTGTTTCTACGTTTAAATTATACATAGGATTGTTAGATTGGTTTTCATGTTTTTGCACTTCTTCATATGCAGATTGAGCGGTTATAAATAGATGAGCATCATTTGAGTTATCTGCTTTTTTTGCAATAATAATTTCATTTGGATTTAAACCAACTCCATATTTTTGAATAAATCTATCAGGTATCTCCTGGCTATCAAATTCATTTGGGGCTTGAAATTTTTGATCAAAATTTATCAGTGTTTCTTTAAAATATAAAAAAGTATAAAAGAAACAAAGAGGAAGATCTGAAGTAAGTTTACAAGTGATGGGATATTTACTCAACTTTAATTCTTTTGAGGCTTGACTCCCTGTTTGTAAATGGCTGTGGGGGCATGATTCAGTTTTTGTACAAAGAATATCGGATGGAATAGTTTTATCTATAAGTGATGGACACCGACTAACTGCTGATTGGTATATGTGAGATCCAGGGAAATAGTTTTCCAAGATGTGTGCATTTAAAGTAGTAATAGCAGGTCGGGTAAGTTGTCCAGCACAGCGCGCTCCTGTTGAGCTTTGTGCATTAGGGATAAATTGAGACTCATGATTGATAATTGCAAATAAATTTCTTGCTTCTCTTTGAGATAACCCAAAACAATGAACCATTTTATTAAAGGTTTTTACAAGAGAAGAGTGATAGTCTTCAGAAATACAAGGGCTTCTTAAATAAAGATGATGTGTTTGTCCAGTATTTGGATTTTTGACTGCCATTCTGTCGTTAGGGTTGGTATTGTTGGGAGAGTTACAATGATAATATTTACTAGAGGAGCTTTTAGATGAAGGCCTATTTGAGGTTCCACGAGCAGAGCTAGATAAAAAACAAATAGAAGGGATAGGTCCTGTCAGGAAAGGTTCTTCGGTATTGAGCACATCAGTAACAGGTTGTAGCTCATTATATTGGTTGTAAGCAACTTTGGTACAGGATTGGTAGTCTTCAAGTGGTGTGTCTTCATCTAAAAACTCTTGGTTAAATTGTATAAATCTATCAGTGAGAGGCTGATCACTCCACTTACATGTTTGGTAAATGGAAGAATGAGCAAAGTATGAAAACGATAAAATACTAACAAGTAATAAATATCTTAGCATAGCTATTGGTTATTTTTCAGACAAGTTAAGGCTGTCCCAATAGATTGGGCCCAGCCTTCTGGAAACTTGTTCATAGGAGTATTTTCCGGAATATTAAATGCCAATTGATACATATATTGAAAAGAAAGAGCTAGACCAGATACATACTCTTTGAGTTCATCTGTATTTTTGGGGATCTCTTTTTCGTAATTAAAATTTTCAGATTTATTTAAATACAAATCCAATGTATGTATATAAGAGTGTATGGAGGGGTCACTAATACTAAAATCTTCTTTTATCTGACGAATTTTCTGTTTTATTGTCACAAGCCTTTGTTGAAACTCTGTGACTTGTTGGCTTAAGGAGTTATCGTTTTGGCAGACAACATCCAGCTCATTGAAAAGCTTTGTTACGGAATCAATAGATTGATTAAGAGTAGAATCTGATATTTGATTGATACGTCGTGGGTTGATGTTTGATACTGGTTTTTGTTTTGTTTTTTTTACGGCAACAGTATCAGCTTTGATCTTTTTTTCAGCTGATATAGTATGAATAGATATAAAAAGAAAGGGGATGATAAAGTATTTCATAAGTTAATTCTAGGGTTGTTTGTTTATAAATTCAAGTGATTCTATTCACCGTGTATTTATTTCTCATTTTTTAATTTTTTTCTGGATCATGTACCTGTTGTTTTTAAATAAGAAAGGGGAGTCATAGAGATTCTTTCTTATCTAAAATAAACTGCGAATTTTTTTTCAGCTTGTTTAATTCTGTATAGACTTGGTTTTTTTAAGAATTATGTTACATTTTGTAGTATGTTCATTTTAAAAAATTTTTATATATTGCATTTGATATCTTTTTTATGTGTCCTTACCACATTGTCTGCTTGTAATATACTTGGTTCATCTGTGTCCGGAAAAATTATACCTGCTCAGAGCCAGCATTCTTACAAAGGGGATTTTAAGTTTACTTCAGAGTCACATGCTATCATTCGTCTTTATGTTGAGGAAGATTCGGAAACAACTCGAACAGTCAAAGAGCATAGAGTTGATAATATTAAAGAATTTCCTATTCGTTTTTCCATTTCGGTAGATGCTGATGTGGATTTTTCAAAATTGCTTATTTCTGCTAAAGTTGTTAATGGTCCGGGTGATGAAGCTTATGTAGGGGACTTTACAACAGAGGAGGTAACTCCGGTGGAGCGCTTTGGCTCAACGACTGTGACAGTGTTTGGTTTAGAACATTGTGATGAACCTTATGCAGGTGGATTTTGCTCAGGGAGAGAAAGAGAATAATGTTAAGTTTTTGAGTGAATCCAGAATATTTCAATTTCTTATGTTCCTTCTGCTTCAGAGAATGTGTCAAAGGCTCCGGCAATTTTCATGCCTTCGGAAATTCCAATAAAAGTTAATTTATTTTTCATCTGGTCTCCTTTGATTACATAACCATAGTTGCAAGTTCTGGTGCAATAAGTTGCAACTTATTGATTTATTTAGATAAATTGAAATGCAGTAAAAATTTTCTGAAATAAAGTGATTCAAGATGAAATAGTGATTCGCATACTTTTTCTACGAATTTACAAGTTTTGTATGAGCAAATCCATGAGTTTGCGACAGGAAACAACGTTGATGAGCATGTGATACTCAACTATTATTTACTCGTGAGTAAATGATAGTTGACTATCATTTACTCTTATTTTAAAATACTTCAATATGAAAAATTTTCACAGCAGATATTTATTAAAACCCATAAAATCTTTTTTGAGAAATAGGATGGTTTTTGTGGGCGGCCCTAGGCAGGTAGGAAAAACAACATTATGTCTTCAGTTTCTTAATCCTCCTTCTATAAGCAACAGTGCATATCTTAATTGGGATGATCCACAGGCTCGATATAGGATTAAAAATTTAGAATTGCCGGTTGATAAGAAAATGTTGTTATTTGATGAAGTTCATAAATTTAAAAATTGGAGATCTCTTGTAAAAGGGCTTTATGATACAAAAAAATATAAATATAAGTTTCTTGTGACAGGTTCAGCGCGTTTGGATTTATATCGTAAAGGAGGGGATTCGTTATTAGGTCGTTATCGTTATTTAAGACTGCATCCTTTAACTGTAAAAGAGCTATCTGCTAATGAGAGTACTGTTGAAGATTTATTAAAGCTTGGAGGATTTCCAGAGCCGTTTTTTAATGGAACAGAGAAGAACTTGAAACTATGGCATAGGGAGAGAGTTTATAGGATTATCAATGATGATGTCAGAGAGTTAAATCGAGTAAAGGAGCTGACTTCTATTGAATTATTAGCAGATGCTTTGAGTGAACGTGTAGGGTCTCCGTTATCGATTAAGAATCTTGCAGATGATTTGAATGTTCATCATATGACACTAAGTCAGTGGGTACAAATTTTAGATCAAATTTATTACTCATATCGGATTGCCCCTTTTGGGTCTTTGAAGATTCGTGCTGTTAAAAAAGAACAAAAGCTTTATTTATGGGATTGGAGTGCTATTGAAGACCGGGCTTTTAGATTTGAAAATATGGTAGCTAGTCATTTATTAAAATACTGTCATTTTTTAGAGGATACAGAAGGAGAAAAAATGGAGCTTAGGTTTTTAAGAGATGTGGACAAAAGAGAAATTGACTTTGTAGTTATTAAAAATAAAAAACCTGTGTTTGCTGTGGAGTGTAAGACCGGAGAAAGAGCTGTGTCTCCTCATATTCACTATTTTAGAAAGAGAACAAATATTCCTAAGTTTTATCAGGTTCACTTAGGGTCTAAGCATATTGAAGTAGATAAGGGTATTACAGTACTGCCTTTTTGGAAATTTTGTGTTGATAAAGCCCTATAAAAAAAGGGAGAACTTTCGTTCTCCCTTTCTGAATTACGCTATAATAGCGATTAAATCAAACACACATCCATTAAGTACAGTTTGCGTCCGCAGCCGCAACAAGTGTGGGTGTTACTTCGCTTGATAAAACTCCATTTTGATTTACAGAAACACCAAAGCCAGTATTTCCAGAAATGTGTCCATACACTCCTAATTCATATTCAGTAACTCCTAGATCACAGCTAGTATCAGCGGTAGTAGTTGCCCCTGCAGTATCTGTTCCTAATATTTGAGTATCTACAAGAGCTGTACCACTACACGGAGTGGCTCCATTACCACCAAAACCTATGAAGTTGTGTTTACCGGGACCATTTCCACCAGTATTTGCCCAAGTACAACCACAAGCGACAGGAATAGTATCACTACTCATATGTGCAGCACAACTTGTTGTGTTTGATTGTCCGTTGCAATCACAATTTAGTATTGCAGGATTTGGAATTTCACAAAGACCCTTAGTACCATAAAGTTTACTAGACACAAGTGACCCCATACCTATATTAGATATGGAAACTTCTTCGGGTGCAGTGTCTCTTTCACAATAAGAATCCAGCTCAACTCCAAAAGCTAACATACCTTTATGAAAGCCCAACATATCAGTCTTATAAGCCGTTTTCTTAGCAGATTTTCTGTACTCATTATATGCAGGAATTGCTATCGCAGCTAAAGTTCCCATAATGGCCACAACAACCATCAGCTCAACGAGCGAAAATCCTCGTTTTTTCGTTAATTTCATTTGTTCCTCCTTATAATAAAATTGCTATTTTAATAGCAAATTTATAAGTTAATTTCAGTTTGTAATAAAAAACCATTTTTTATTACTTTGTTTACTTACGGTTTTACAATTGTAAAACCTTAATTTTTTTGAATATTCTGACCTCCTTCATCCTAAAATATAATCATAAGTGCTGGGTATGTTAAGCTTTCTTATAAAAAATTATTATTTTGTTTCATTCTGAAACAATTATGGACAGATTATGCTTTTAGCCTTCTTTGGCTTAGACTAACTGCCTAAAAAATCAACAGAACTGAGTTTTTTGTAATGATGTATAGATTCTACCCTCTAAGTTTAAACCCCTCCCTAAGTCTTAGTTACTTTGCTGAAATGAGTAGCTATAACATTTCTATCATTTAGTAAAAATTTTTCTTTAAATATATTAAGATTTTTTGTGTGTTTTCGTTTTTAAATTTTATCAATTAAAGACACTTCTATTGTTTATCTCTATTTGTAACAAATACTAATTAAAAAATCAATAAAATGTCTCTTGTGAAAAATATCTTTGATTTAAACAAGAAGTCTTTCTATTCTTCATTTTAAACGTTTACAAAGCGTAATTTAATCAAAAGGAGGTTAAATTATGGCTATAGTAAGAAGATGTTATAAAAAGAATGGAGAAAAAAAAGTCCGTTACCAGGCTCAAATTTACGTCAAAGGAAGACGTGTTTATTACAAAACGTTTGAGTCAAAATCAGAGGCTACCCAGTGGCATGAAGATAAAAGAAAGTTTTTAAAAGGAGAGCCTTTAGAAAAAGAAAGCTCTGTGAATTTATTTTCTGACTGCATTAAGATATTTCAAAAGAAAGCTATTCCTTTTTTACAAAAACCAACACGGCAGTCTTACTTAAATGGACTGAAATATCTTATGGAAAGTCCTCTATGCAATGTAGAAATGGATCAATTGAACGCAAGACACATCCATAATTGGATTGATTGGTTGAAGAAACATCCTACAATTCATACGGCTTCCAGAAAAAGTTTTCAATTTGAGTTAAAGCTTCTGACCACTGTTTTGAATTGGTATAAAAATTTTGTGAATGAAAATTTTAATAATCCGGTGACAAAGCAACATAAACAATCCTGTTATTACAAAATTATTCGCCCTAGATGTCCTGATTATTTTATGAGGCCTATGGATGCCAGAAACTGGTTAGACTGGATTAAAAAAAACAGGGAAAATCCTGTTTACTGGAGGATTGCTATTTTTATGCTGCTCACAGGGGTTCGAATCTGTGAAGCTTGTGCAATGAAGTGGGATGCTATTAATTTAGAAGAAGGTACAGCCAGAGTGATGAGGATTATCAGATGGGACTTTCATACTAGAAGACCTGAGTTAGTGGAAACTACAAAAACCAACACCTCTTCTCGACTGTTAATTTTGCCGGATGATTTAATAAAAATTTTAAAAGAAATGAGAGAGGAAGATTCAGGAAATAGTTTGCTTTTTAAAAAGGACAATGGAGATCTTTTAAATTATGTCACTATTCAAAGAATTTTTAATCAAGGGTTCCAAGCTTTAAACCTGCCATGGCGTTCAACTCATATTTTAAGACATTCTTATGCCACTATGGCTTTACTTGCCACAAAGGATTTGGCTTCTGTCCAGGCCAGTCTTGGACATCGATCTAGCCGAATGACGGAAAGATATGCCAAGGCTGTGGCTTTGTTGACAAAAGATACAGCTCAAAAAACCAGTCAGGTTTTTAGTGTATTGGGGAAAAAATCTTTGCCGAATTATAATGTATTAAGCCATTCAAAAGATTTTGCGTATACAGTTTAGACCTTTTTTGGCTTGATTTCTTGTTTTTATATGTGCGGTGATTTTGCGGTTTATTCACAGCAAAATCACCGCAGAAACTATGCAAAATCACACAAAAAACCACATTCTGTTTAAAGAGCAGAAGGTCATACTCATATCTGCATATAATGAGTACAGAAAATCCGCTAAGAAAACGGCTTATAAGACTGATTTACTACAGCTTCATAAAGGTTGGTTAGCTTTTGGAGTTGAACTGGATTCTTATTGTGAAAGAGACACACTTCCTGTTGCGGCTTCAATACAAAATGTTGGTATGAGATCACTTGTAAGCAGTAAATTATATGGGAATCTTCAGCCCGCACAAGCAGGAGTATGCGCTGGTACACCACTAGCTTGTACTAATTCCAGAAGAGTGGGACAAACTTGTACAGTAGCTACAGATTGTGATGCTCCAGCAACAACTGGGCCAGGAAAGATAAATCTGATTGGATTCACAGCAGTTGATGCCAATTGTCAGGCTGTTATTCCACCTGCTACTACGCCTTCTACATTACTGGTAACAGCTACTGCAATAAGAGATGCTACTTCTACTGCAGACCCTGATTGTGAATTGACCGTTACGAGTTACAAAATGGGAGTTTGGGGACACATATCAGGTAATACTTTTATAGGTAATGAAATTGATCATAATGGCGTAATTCGAGAAAGTTCAGAAGGGGTCGCTGCTGACTTTGGTACTACTTGTACTTAATTAATAAGATTGGGACTGTGGTTTGTTTAGATGTTGCCACAGTGTGATTCAAAAAGGGAGAACGAGAGTTCTCCCTTTTTTTATATGACTGGATTCCTGCTTTCGCAGGAGCGAGGTGGTTGAGGTGCCAACCGAAAACAGCTGAGCCAAGTCACAGGAATGACGTCTTTAGTTTTTCTATTATTTCTTAACATCTTATTAAGAATTGATTATATACGCTGTATAATAAGAAAAATTTTTCTTTAAAAAGCAGTGTAAATTTTACCCTTCTAACCTTCTAATCTTGTTATAAAATGATTGATAGAGTACAGTGACGTTATTACAAGGCGTTCAAGGATGTTTCATTTAAAGGGATATTTAAAAACATTTCTACCACTTGCTGTTTTCTGTTATGCGTATTTTGGTCAAGCTGTCTCTGAAGATTGTCAAACTTCTTTTTTCAAATATGTAAATGCAGATCAAATGGTGAGTCGATTGCAATCTAGCAGGGATTTGCAATATAAAGAACAAGCTCTTAAATTTTTTGAAACACGTAGTTTAAGCAACCTTAATGTTCATATGTTTTTAATGGGCCTCTTAAAAAGAGAGCCGTCGGCTGAGTTACGTCAAGCCATAGTATATACTTTAGCAGAGCGCAGAAATGCGTTAAATCAAAAAATTTCTCTTGAAAGAAATCCTCTAAAAATTGGGTATAGCAGAGTAATGATTGGGCAAATTGAAAAATCTTTAAAGAGAGCATTAAGAGATGATCCTTCTACAGATCTGCGTATCTCAATTATTGATCAAGAACCTTATGTCACTGATCACAGAATGCAGGAATATTTAGTGCAATTTTTAGATGATACGAATGTGGATGTACAAAACGCGGTTCAACAACGTTTAAAGAGTATTTTGTCTTTTTATCTAGAGCGTATAAAGGGTTCTATAGAGAATGTTGCCAACAGTCCTAGACTTGGACGTTCATCAATATCATATTTAGCTAGGAAAGAACTTCAATACGATCCTTTGTTACATGAAAGTCTATCCCATGTCTTGCAAAAGAGTGCCAGTAAAAAAGCACACAGTGTTGCTTTGGATCTTTTGAATATTATTCATTCTATAGAGTCTTTAAAATTACAATTACTTCATAAAGTACAACAGGAAGCTGTTTCTGATGTACATGTTAGTGGTTGGGCTGTCAGTAAACATAAATTTCAAAAAAGAGCTGAATCTACTATTCGTTATATTCAAAGAACATTGATGGATGTTATACAAGGTGAGATTGAGGGTCGTTCTTCTCTTGTTATAAGTAGCATTCAGATTTTAGGAAAAACGAGTATTTTTGATCGCGATATAGAAAGATTGTTAAAAGATCTTAGTGAAGATGACAGTCATATTAGAACTCAAAATGTTGCTCAGAGGGCTTTAGACGAACTCACATTTAGGCACTCTAATCCTAATAACTTCTAAACAATATTAGCGCCTTTGTAAAAATTACAATACTGACTTTTAAGTGTAGGGTGTGGAGTTTGTTCTGATCTTGTTATAGAATCCTTGATAAAGTATATTGGGTTTCATATTAAGGGGCTTAATATGCTTTATTCAAAAGGATATGTATTAAATACAGTTTTTTTAATTGTTGTTTTTTGTTACGTGTGTGCAGGACAAGCTATTTCTAAAGACTGCCAAGATTCTTTTTCCGAAAAATCAAATATCAGCCAAAAAATTAGTGAATTACAATCTGACAGCAATCTAAAAGATAAGCAAAAAGCACTTAAATTTTTTGAAGAACATAACGTAATGAATTTTAGAATTCATAGGTCTTTATTGAATCTTTTAAGAACAGAGTCTTTAGCGGAGATACGTCAAATTGTAGTATCTACTTTAGTTAAAAGAAAACAAGCATTAAATAAGATGTGATGTGGACCCTCTAAGTAGTATGTATATTAATACAATGATTACTCAAATTGAAAAAAGTTTCAACAGAGCCCTAAGAAATGACCCTTCTACCAAGGTACGTGTTCTTATTCTTACACAAGAAGATTATATATTTGATTATAAAACACAGAGTTATTTAGTGCAGTTATTAAGTAGTAATAACTTAAGTGTGCGACAAACGGCTGAAGAGTATTTGCGAGCTATTTTAGTGTACCATTTGAAAACCATTCAAGATCAAGAATCTTTGGATAGACAAACTACAGATCCGTTTATAAAGGTGGGAATGATCGACGTTTTGTCTGATGAAAAGCTTCAATATCATCCTTTATTGCATAGATATCTATTTGATTTGTTACAGAATAATACCAATACAAGAATACGTATGGTGGCCTTGGAACTTTTGAATACTATTTATTCTATAGAATCTTTGAGATTAGACAAATTAGATAGATTACAAGCAGAAATTTCTTTGAGTGGGTTTATGGATGGAATGAATTATGGTAAGTGGAGTAAGAATAAGTATAGAAAAGCTCGAAGTAGAGCGCAGTCTGTTGTGAGATATATTCACAGAACTTTGATGAATGTGATACAAAGTGAGATTGAAAGTGGATCTAAAATTAATACTCTTATTATTATAAACTGTATTCAGTTCTTAGGGAAAATGAATATCTTGAATAATGATGTAAGCGCATTATTAAAAAATCTGATTACAGACGACAGTATAAATATTGCCATTCGAGATTCTGCTCAACAGATTTTAGATAATTTATAGCCAAATAGGTACTCCAGTAGAGTCTTTTTTAACAATGAATAGTCGCACACAGTTCGTGTACTCAATCCAGGTTAAGTCTTTACTTTCTTATTAATGATGAGTAAAATATATGTTTCTCACCTTTTGTAAGGGGTACCATTGATGATGAAACTGTTATTGGTATTAACTGTATGTTTGTTGAGTTATTTTGGTTGTGCTTCTCAAACACATAAAACAGTTCAACCCAACAACTCTTTATCTGTCGATCTAGATAGTCTCTGTTCCTCAAAAAGTGGATGTTGTAAAGCTAGTTTAGAAACAATTAAAGAACATTCTTATGTTGTTCTCAATGTGCCTGGCGGTCCCAAGAACTGTCCAGAAGGCACTCAAAAGGAAATGTTAAGGTGCCTTGGTTCTTTGCAGTGGTGTGTACCTTCCTTAAATTAAAACGGTTTTAGATCAAAAATATCTGAAAAAAAGAATCTTATAGTTTAACAACTTTTCAATTGTATCCGATTATATGGTTAATAAACCTTTGTTGAGGAAAATATATGGATAAGAACAAAAAAGAAATGACAAAAAGCTATTTTAATATGTGGAGGCTTGTAGTCAGTGCTGTTCATGCTGATGACAGAGTGGATGAAGCAGAACTAAAAATGGTTGAAAACTATCTTTCAGAGCTTGATTTTAATGAAGAACAATTAAATCTTTTGAAAAAAGAATTAAAGACCCCAGTGTCAGTGGATGAAATTTTACCTGAAATTACAGATCTATCAGATCGCAGTCAAAGTGTGTATTTTGTGCGTCTGCTTTTTTGGAAAGATCAAATATTAACTTCTTCAGAAGAGGCTTTCTTGAAAAAAGTTCAGGATTACTTTGCTCAATTTTTAAATATGGATGAAATACATGCTAAGATATCACTACTTAAGAAAACAGCAGAGAATCAAGACGCTCTCTCTTCTCTTCCTGACACACCCGTTTTAAACCTTTTTAGAAAGATATCCAGTCTGTTTAAGAAATAATATCATCGTGTAAATTTTTCAAAACTGCAAATATTTGTGGTTTTTGTTGTTCGTCTAGCCCTTTGTCTTAAAAAGTGTTATACTCTTATTGGTGATAAATAAAATGCACTTGTTGAAATGCAGAGGGATACGAATCATCTCTGTAGACCTTTCTTAAGGGTATTAAAGAAAAAGCCGAAAAAAGGAGTATATGAAAACCTTATTCCTTATATCTAGTTTATTTATAGTTCATTTTGCATTTTCAAACATGGATTCCTCTCAGAAAACCAAAGTTGAGGAACGAGTGGAAAAGAAAAATTTGCTTGAAAATAATTTGTTAAAAAAAAGCCAGCCTGATCAAGATTTATTAGAAGTGGTAGAGGAAATTCAAAGCAATGAACATTCTTCTTCTAGTGAAGGACAGGTAAGTCTTCAACTGATGAAAACAAAAAAAACAGAGACTATCAAGGAGCCTGAGGTGCGACAATTGGCTCAAACACCTGAACCTTCTGTCCCTGATCCAGAAGTAGAGAGTATTGACCAAGAAGGTATGGTTAAGAAAGATACTAATTTGAAGTCTTTGGTTCATGAATCTTTGTTTGAAAAACTAAGAGTCAGAAGAGATTTAGATGTCTTTAAGGAAGACCAAGAAGGCCTATCTTTAGAAGATGTAGAAATTCGAGAGGATTTTGGTAATGTTGAAGTTCGCTGGAAACCCCAAGAGGATCCAAACTGATCAAAAATGATCTACTGCTGACCAAAATTGGACGTACTTAGTTTCTTATTGAGTCATTTAATCACTTTATAGCCTGTCAGGGAAATTGCATATCCCTAAGCATGAGAATTATTTCTTTTGCTAAAGAAGGATATCGAATGATTCCATGTGAAGTGGAGTTGTCTTTAACTTCAGGGCTTCCAAAAGTAGAAATTATTGGTTTGGCGGATCCTTCTATCAGGGAATGCATTTCACGTATTAAAACTGCTTTTCATGCACAAAATTTTAAATGGCCCAATAAAAAACAAATTACAATCAATTTACGTCCGGCTTATATAAAAAAAACCAGTCAAGGTTTGGACTTGGCTATTGCCTGCGCTTTACTTTGGAAAACCCAGCAAATTGAACCGCCTATTTCTATGAGTGAAGATCAGTTTATCTACGGAGAGGTTACTTTGGATGGCCAAGTTGCGGCCCCTCCTGATTGGGTTCAGATTGACCAGCAACCGATATTAACTGGAAGGATAGAAGATGAAGAATTTTTTAATGATTTGTATCTTGTGGAAAGTTTAAAAGAGTTGTCCAATCCTCAATTTGTAGAATCTAAGCCTTTATCACATTGGATCAAAAGACCGGAGCTTCCAATCATCCAATTTTCAGAAAATTCAGCCTTTTTACTAGAGGTCATTGCCAGTGGTGAACATTCTGTTTTACTTGGAGGGGAGGCCGGTTCTGGAAAAACCACACTAGCCACACATATTCCTTACTTGCTTAGAAATCCTAATGAGAAGGATTTTAAAACATCCAAGAAAATCTCTAAATATTTTGGTAATCAATTGGACTGGAGACCCTTTATCTCTCCTCATCATAGCACACCACCACTATCGATGATTGGAGGGGGGTCTCCTCCTTTTATGGGGGAAATTTCAAAAGCGCATTCAGGGGTTTTATTTTTGGATGAGTATTTGGAATTCCAATACAAAGTACAGGAAGCTTTAAGAGAGCCTATAGAAAAAGGTGAAATATGTATTTCTCGAAAGGGAGAAGGAGTTTTTTTTCCTGCTCGGTTTATGCTGGTAGCGGCAACTAATTTATGTCCTTGTGGTTCGTATATACCTGGAGAAAATTTTTCATGTTCTTATTCTCTTAGAAAATGCAGATCTTGTTTGGATCGTTTAAGCGGTCCTATGCTGGATCGGTTTGATATATTGGCTCTTTCTTCTTTTTGGAAAGGGCCTTTGAAGGTCTCTTTGGAAAGTATTAGAGATAAAGTGGATCGAACTGGTTCTATGAGGCAGAAAAGATATCAAACAAAAGTCAATGGGCTTTTAAGCTGGAATGAATTAAAAAATCAAATCAGTCCTTTTATTTTAAAAAATATACTGCCTTCGACAGTTTCTTCTTATAGACGAAAGATTGCTGTACTTCGTGTGGCCCGCACTTTAGCGGATTTGGAAGAAAGAGAAGAGATCACTCCTCAGGATATTGAGAAATCCACTTTATTAACTTTAAAACCTTTTCATCAATTAAGGTTTTGTTAGGGAATATTTGCATGATTTTTTTAAAAATATTTAAAAGATAAATGCTGGGCATTTTTAATATTTTAATTTCTATAAATCCTTTTGATTTGGATTTTTTATTTCCTTTGTCTGAACAATTACATTCTTGGTGTATTCAACGTGTTTATCAAAGTCATCCGGATCAGATAGATATTTACTTGGCTTTGTTGTGTGGTAAAAGACTTCCAACAGGTGCCACAAGAGATGTATTTACTCACTTGGGACTGATTCACTTAATGGTTGTTTCTGGTGCTCATTTGATTTTTCTGGAAAGGATGTGGTCGAAACTTCCTCATTGGCCTTTCAAGAATGTATTTATTGCATTCACTTTGATTGTCTATACTCTTATGGCAGGATTACATCCTCCTGTCTTTCGGGCTTTAATATCTTTTTTTCTTCATCGTTTTTCAAATATGTTTCAGCTTTTTTGGAGTCCTTACTGGAGAATTATGTTAAGTGGTGTTTTAAGCTTAATATTTAATCCGAGCTGGGTCACATCTATAAGTCTTCAACTGAGTTTGATCGGAGCTTTGGGTTTCGTTTCTTCCCGTTATTCAAAATTTCTCTCTTGTGTTCTTTGCTACATATTAATTCTACCTGTTTTAAGTCAATGGACTTCTCTTCACCCCCTGACGACCGGAGTGAATTGGATTTTTTATCCCATTATATCAGTGACCTTATTTCCTCTTTCTGTGTTGAGTTTTATTTTTCCTTTTTGTTATCAAATTACTTCATACTTCTGGCTAAAATTGATTCAATTTTTACAATTATTACAACCTTTTTTGGAACAAGTACCTTTTTATGTTTATCCTATACAAGGATATTGGATCTGGCTTTATATTGGTTTAATATTTCTTATTAGCCAAGGAGTGTTGGTTTGCTGTCACAAAAGTTAAAGTTTATTCTGTTTATACCTGTACTGCCTCTATTTTTATCTTTTTTATTCAATAAACAAGAGAGTTTTAAGGAAGATCAGCTCATTGTATGGGCTGTTGGGCAAGGTCAAATGGTCACTTATTTGTCAGATAAATACTGCCACCATTTTGATATGGGAGGAGAGGAGGGGAAATTTCCTAAGAAGAAAGTTTTTAAACTTTGCCGCAATAAAAAAAATAAAGTGCATTATACACATTGGGATTGGGATCATATTAAATTTTCCTCTCAGGCTAAACGTATATTTCCATCTCTTTGTCGAGTGGTGTTGCCAGGACAAGGTCTTCCTCAAAGTCGAAAAAAACGCAGGATGATTCAAAGAATTCCTCCCTGTATAGCTCAAAATCATTCCAGTATTAAAGAATTACTTTGGCCGGATACAATTCAGCCTAAAAATTCCAATGAATCCAGTCGTATTTTTGTTGTTAAAAATCGAGTTTTAATTCCTGGAGATTCCAATAATCGAATGGAAAAATATTGGAGTCATTTAATTGAAGATCCTATTCAAGTGCTTATTGTCGGACATCATGGGAGCAGTTCATCCACTTCAAATTTTTTATTAACAAGCTTGCCTCATCTAAATTTAGCTGTGGCCAGCGCTCGTAAGAGGCGTTATGGGCATCCCCATTTTCGAACTGTTAGAAGGTTGAATAACAAAGGGGTGCTTCTATTAAGCACTGAGGATTTTAATCATATTCGTATTTCTTTAGGAAAAGGGAAACCTATAGCTCGTCCTTTTTAATATAAGATCTCCCTGATTCTGTCAGGACTCTGCCTTTTGGGCTTCTTTGTATAAAACCCTGTTGCACTAAGAAGGGTTCATAAACATCTTCTATAGTTCCTGTATCTTCATTCAGGGAGGAGGCTAAAGCGTCAATCCCTACAGGACCTGAGTTAAATTCTTTTTGCATGAGATGGAGAATTTTTTTATCCATATAGGTTAAACCTTTTCCATCAACTCCCAGATTGTTGAGACCTTCATTGACTGTTTTTTGATTGAGGATTTTATAATTTTTTACTTCCATATAATCGCGTATCCTCTTTAAAAGACGGTTGGCTACACGTGGGGTGCCTCTAGATCTTTTTGCAATTTCAAAAGCTCCAGTTTCATCGATATTCACATTTAAAAATTTGGAAGATCTTTTAATGATGCTTTGTAGAGATTCTTCATTGTAATAAGACAGACGTTCAACAATACCAAAACGGTCTCTGAAAGGAGCATTTAATAGCCCAATTCTGGTGGTAGCTCCAATTAAAGTAAAAGGAGGAAGCTTGAAGCGTACACTTTTTGCCCCTAATCCTTCACCTGTCATGACATCAATGTAGAAATCTTCCATGGCTGTATATAAATATTCTTCAACGTCTTTAAGAAGGCGGTGGATTTCATCAATAAAAAGAACAGTGCCTTTTTGAATAGTGGTGATTAAAGCCGCCAAGTCTCCTTTTCTGCGAATAGCGGGGCCTGTAGTTGCGCGAAAACCAACACCCTGACGATGAGCTATAATCTGAGCTAAAGTGGTTTTGCCTAATCCGGGTGGTCCTGAAAATAAACAATGGTCTAAGGGTTCTCCTCTTCTTTTGGATGCAGTCAAAAAAATTTCTAATCTTTCTTTGATTTTTTCTTGGCCGGGAAAATCTTTAAAATTCAAAGGACGAAGAGTTTCTTTTATATTATTTTGTGACATTTAAACAACCTTATAAATTTTGCAAAATAGAAAGAGCTTGCCGAAGACCTTCCTTTGTTCCTTGTTTGATATCAATTTTATCTAGCACAGGTTTGACCTCAGTGGATCGAAAACCTAATCTCAAAAGTGCTGTAGAGATTTCATCTTTTATATTTTGATGGACAGGGTCTATTGTCGTTGTGTTTACAGAAGGCCATTTGCCTTTTAAGGAAAGAATCATTTGTCCAGCTGTTTTCTTTCCAATTTTTGGAAGTTGACACAAGGCTGTTAAGTCTTCTGATTCAATTTGCTCCATGAGTTGGGCATAGGGAACTGAAGATAAAATACTTAAGGCTGATTTAGGGCCTACTCCGTTAATTCCAATGAGAGAAATAAAAACTTCTTTTTCTTTTTCATCTAGGAAGCCATAGAGGGAAAAGGTGTCTTCTCGCACATGAGTGTATATCCAAAATTCAATAGACTCGCCCATTTGTGGTATTGCAGGGGTAAAAATTTCATAACCTACATTTTGTACATCCAGGATCAGTCGACCTCCTGGGTAGATGCTCATCACAGTTCCTTTTAGATATGCCAGCATAGGTTATCCTATTGATGAGATGCTTTGTTCTTGCATCCATTGGTTTTGACAACGATAAGCATGACATAAAGCTACGGCTAGGGCATCTGATTTATCCATAGGCGTTATTTCTTTTTCTATTTTTAAAATATTTTTTACAACAAAAGCCACACTTTCTTTAGAAGCTGAGCCGGTACCTGTGACGGACTTTTTAATCACTCGTGTTTCGTACTCAAAAACTTTGCATGAATTTTGATAAGCGTTGAGCAGACCGATGCTAAAAGCTTGACCAAGGGTAAAAGCGCTTTTTGGGTTCTTTCCAAAAAAGACTTTTTCGATGGCAAAGTGATCAGGCTGATGTTTTTTAAAAATATTTTGTAAACTGTCATTTAATTCAAATATTCTTTGACCTACAGGTTTTTTAGATGAAGTAAGTACTCCGGCGTCTATCCATGAAATTGAACTGGAGTCGACAGATAAAATACCATAACCCATGTTTAATGTGCCGGGATCAAGTCCCATTATTTTTATTTTCATTTATAAAAATATATCAATAATTTTGAGCATTGACATTATCCTTTTTTTTATAGAGATGACCTTTTGATATATTGGGTGGGTTATTAACTTCTTATTGGCTATATGTATTAAGTTTTTTTACTATGCACATAGATAGATGCAACGGAGCTTGAATATGGGATGTACAGTGAAAAACATACTAAGAGCAGCGTGTCAACTTTATTTCTTTAAATAAATTTTTTCTACCTTTTTATGCTAGAGGTATTTTTAGTGTGTTTAATTTTGTAGTAGAGCATAAAATAATAATGAATTTATACCAGGTTTGAAGTAAAAAAGTGTTCTTAATTTATGGATAATATTTCTAAATTTATAAATCAGAGTTTAAGGGTTTTGAATAAAAATCCCAGAATGTTTGCTCCTTTGGCGGATGCCTATCGCAGACAGGGTTTATTTCAAAAAGCTCTGCAGGTTTGTGAATCAGGGATTAAGAGGTATCCAAACTATGCTCAAGGTTATGCAGTTTTAGGGTGTATTTATTTTGATCTTAAGAAATATAAAAAAGCGGTAGGACATTTTGAAAAATCTTTGGATTTAGAGCCTGGTCATTTATTATCTCTTCGGTATTTAAGTGATCTTTACATAAGGTTTAAGGATGTGAAAAAGCTTTTGTGTATTTATGAAATGTTGTTACTTTATAACCCACAAGATGTACAGATACAGGATATTATAAATAAGATTCATTCGGCTCATTTGGATGATTATGATTATTTTTCTGAACAGTCTTTGGAAGTGGTAGCTAAGGATTTGTCTCAGAGGGAGTTGGATCAGAAACCCTCGATTCGTCCATTAAAGTGTCATATGAATATGGAGCCTTCAAAACAAGAGTTGTTGGATCAAATGTTGACTCCTTTTCCTCGTGTTTCTCGGAAAAAGTTATTTCCTACGATGAAAGCTGAAAGGGAGAGGAAGTTACAAGTGTTAAGAGATTTAATGAGTCGGATTAATTAGCCCTTAGAAAGGGATTTATTGGGATAGATAGATATGCATGGCACTAGTGATTTTAAAAAAGGTTTAAAGATTCTGGTGAAGGATCAACCTTATGTTATTATTGATTTTCAGCATGTGAAGCCGGGTAAGGGGAATCAATTTACTCGTACTAAGTTAAAAAATTTAATGACGGGTTCAAACTTGGATTTAACTGTTCGGTCTGGTGAAAAATTTAAAGTTCCTGATATTACTTATAAGGATATGTCTTTTTTGTACAGGGAAGGGGAGCAGTTTTATTTTATGGATACTTCTAATTATGAGCAGGTGTCTGTGCATAGGGATATAGTGGATTATTCCGTTCATTTTTTGAAAGGGGATATGCAGGTTTCTGTGTGTTTATATAATGAGAATGTGATTAGTGTTGAGCTTCCGAAGTCGGTTGTGTTGAGGGTGCAGAAGACGGATCCTGGTTTTAAGGGGAATACGGTATCGAATACTTTTAAGCCTGCAGAGTTGGAGACGGGTTTTTCTATTCAGGTGCCTTTGCATATTAATGAGGGAGATGAGGTGAAGGTGAATACGAGTGATGGTGTTTATGTGGAGAGGGTGAAGCAGGCTTCTTCTTAGAGAAATGTGGGTGGCGTGGCCGAGTGGTTAGGCAGTGGACTGCAAATCCACGTACATCGGTTCAACTCCGGTCGCCACCTCAAATTCTGTCACAGACCAACAAAAAAAAAGAGGAACTGTAAGTCCCTCTTTTTTTTGTCTAGGCAGAATTTGACTGAATGTACGACTTGTATCAAAAGGCACTTAAGTGCCTTTTGATATAAGGCAGAAAAGTATGCTTTTCTGAGTACATGAAGGTGAGGGCTGAGAGTGTTACTGATAAATTTTCACATATATAAGGAAGAGGGGACGATAAGTCCCTCTTTTTTTTGTCTAGGCAGAATTTGACTGAATGTACGACTTGTATCAAAAGGCACTTAAGTGCCTTTTGATATAAGGCAGAAAAGTATGCTTTTCTGAGTACATGAAGGTGAGGGCTGAGAGTGTTACTGATAAATTTTCACATGTATAAGGAAGAGGGGACGATAAGTCCCTCTTTTTTTTGTCTAGGCAGAATTTGAGTGAACAACCTGTATTGAATACTCCACTGGAGTATTTAATACAGGGAGTTAAATCAGTATGATTTAACTAGCGAACATTAGTACGACTTGTATCAAAAGGCAGAAAAATGTAGTTTTTATGAGTACATGAAGATGAGAGTTAGGGGTGTGGAGATCATTTCATCATTGTAAAATAGAGACATATAGAGTAAAACGGAAAGACTTAGGAGGGAGTATAATGAAACAATTCATTCTTTGTATAGGTCTATATTTAGGATTAACTATAAGTATTAATTTTGCAGAAGATCGTATGGTTGTTAGATCTACCTCTGCATTTGCACATTCAGATTTTTTTGTAGTTACAGATGCTATAAGCAGTGATCGTGAGAGAACTCTTCATTTAGACCCGGAGAAATTTGCAAATGTTATGGTGAGAGAAGTTCAGTCTATTCAGAAAGTGGATAATGTTTCTATCATGCCTCATACGCCTGATCCGAATACACAGGAGCAAGTGCAATATGATCAAATAGCTTTTACTGCGGACATTGACGGCAGTGTGTATGATGGTATTCAATGTAGCGTACTTATTCCAAATCCCGTAGATGTAGAGTTTCATGATTGTCATAATGATGATGAAGTGTTTTTTGTAGATGAAGGTATAAAGGTGAATGTGTATGAGGTTGGGGAGCCTGGTGATCTTGCTGGAGATGATACTGAGATTGAGTAATGAGCTAAACCTATTCTTATATAAGAATGTTGAGAGTTGTGAGGGTGATGGAATCATTTTTAGAGATGGGTCAATATGTATAGATCGAGAGTATCTTGGGGATCATATCATTGTTGTTGAATAAAGAAGTCATGACTATTTGCTTATAAAGTGTTTTCTTTTGTCTTTAAAAGATATTAAAATATAAAAGTATGGTTTTACTTAGAAATCCAAAAATTTTAATAATCCTTGTAGGAATTGCAGGAGCTGTTTATTTCTTTTTTCTGGAAAGCGATGAGGATTATCTTAAAAAAACAACATTAAAAATGATTGATTTACTTGTTTCTCCTTTAGATTCTTCCAATATGGCATCTGTTATAGGGCGAGTGCGCAAGGTGACTGAACCTATGCATTTTTCGGTCAAGTTTGAGGTTTCTAAAAATGATCAAGTTATTTTTGAAAGGGAATCTGCGGCCGCCATGCGTTCTATGGTCGGTTCGTATTTTGGAGCAAAGGAAAAACTGACATTGCAGTCAGTAAAAGAAGAAAATTTAACTACTCAGGTTTCAAAAGCAAGTGATGAAAAAAAAACAGGGCAGGTCTCCTTTTTAATTACCGGTCAGGCAGATAGTGCAAGTATGAGTTGTCAGATCAAAATGGATTGGAAATATGAAAAAAAAGATTGGCGAATTTATCAGATTAAGGCTTTTGACTGTCAGGGAGTTAATGTCGATCTTCCTTATTAGAAAAATTTATACACATTTTGACGATGTCCCACTCGGATGATTTCAATAGTGAGCTGTCTTTTTTGAACAGAGTGAATGATTCTATAATGTCCAACCCTCACTCTGTAGTGACTTTTTGTATTTTGAATTTTTCTTATATTGAGAATTTCATTTAAAGGGTTAATTTGCAGTATTTCCAAGATTTCATTGATTTTTTGTTTAAAGTAGTAGAAAAGGGAGTTTGTTCTTTTATTTTCATGGTTTTTCTTTTATAAAAAAGAATAGTTCATTTGTCAATGATAGATTGCATACGAATGAAATGTTTGTGCTATTTATTTGAAAAAGATAGTTGTTTGAGTTGATTTATAATGTCTGATCACATGGACAAATGGTCCTTGACTGTTGATATTGGTCTTTATTTAATATCTGTGAAGTTTTTATAAATCTGTCCACTTAAAATTGGTAGAGTCTCTGAAAGTGAAAAGCCCAGATAAAAGTCCTGATAACTTTTTAGACAGTTTTTGAAAAAATATTTTTTTATTCACATAAAAAAATGACCGTTTGATCTATCTTAAATATGAAAGTTTTCCTAGTGAATTTTAGAACAAATTAGGTTTTAATAAAAAGATGAAATGGATTTCGTTTGTTTTATTTTTTTGTTTCTATATTCATGCGGAAAATTTAGGAATTGCTCCTTTAGATCCTGACCATGAAAGTAAGTTTTATTCCATATATAAAACTTATCATAGTCAACAAATGTCTGTGAACGAATGGCAGGAACTCATACGTCAAAAAAGCGTGAATATATATACTATGCAGAAAGGGGATAACTTATGGGACATTAGCCGTATGCTTTTTGACAATTCCAATCATTGGCCTAAGTTATGGTCGGTGAATGCAGATCTTTCAAATCCTCATCGAGTTTCTATTGGTTATGAACTTCAAGTTATTATGGGAAGTGAGGGGCAGGTTCCAAGAGCTGTTATCAACGGTCAGGCTGTGACTAAAACGAAAGACGTTTCTCCTCCTTCTGTGGGTGGATCAACTGTATTGCAAAATGGATCTGCGCCTTCAAGTTCTGTGGTAACTGCAGAGTATTCCACAGAAAATTCTTGTGTGACGGATTTAGGGATTATTCTAAATATACAGGGCTCAACAAGTGTGTATGACAGTGAAGTTAAATGTAGAGCTATGAAAAAGAAGTTGCGGGAACGAAAAGTGAAAGACACGGATCAGTTGAAAAATTTTCTTCTTTCACAAGAAGAAGAAGATGAGGATACAGGGTTACAGCCTTTTATTGCTCCAGGTCGTTTAGGAGTGATTCCGGACAGTTTACCACCTATTAAATTAGCTCCTGAACAGGGGATTGATATTATAGGTCTTGGCAGAAATCTATCAACATCTCATAAAAATGTGGTTGTGAATTATCAGGTGGATAGGAATGATATTGATATTGTGGGAAATATTTTTGATGTGTTGGATGGAATACCTGTCCCCACTTCTGAAATTGTTGTGGAATTGGATGTTCCAGCTAGTTCAGGAGATATTTTTAGTGTTATTAGTCCAATGAGAAAAGTCAGATCTCGATCGCTATTTATTTCAGGTCCTTTTGGCTATGAGGTTATTTTTCAAGCTCAGGTGAGAGTCACCTCTCCTGTACCAAATAGAGAAGGTCTTTATTTTGTTAAAGTGATAAAAATGTATAATGAGATAAGTGAAGACTCTAAACTTATTAGGGAGACTCCATCTGTTTTTGATTTTCAGTCTGATATACGATCCGGACAGAACAGGGCGCAGATTACTTCCATTCCGAATGATCAATCTTCACTTGCGTTAACAGTGCATTCTTTTATCTATCTCAATAAAGGAAGTAATAATAATGTGAATGTGGGAGATGTATTCAATATTCAGGCCAATCCCAGGTTTCATGATCGTGCTTTTGGAAAAGCTTTAGGACGTGTGGTGATTGTACATACTGCAGGAGATTTTTCGACTGGGTTTGTAACACATTTAAAAGATGTGAGTTACCCAGGAGATTACTTAGATCCATTGGACCAAGCTGGTTATGTGCCTGACTCAGAAGCAGATGATGTTTATGAGGCAGATGAGCGGGATAATACGTACGAAGATGATGAGGAAGAAGATTTTGCAACTGACGATGATGTTTATGAGGCAGATGAGGTGATGAATGAAGCTAGTGAGGAAGAAACAGGCACTTTTTCTCAAGAATCAGAAGATACTTTTGATGAAATAGATGGCAACTTAGAAGAGATAGAGGAACCTATTTTGGAAGATGTACAGGAGTTTGATGAATCAGAGTCTATTTTAGAGGGTACTGAAGAAGAGGGTAATGTCTCAAATGAATCCACTTTACAAGAGGATGGAGATGTTGAATTATTTCCTGTGGAAAGTGAAGAGGAAGCACTATCTTCAGATGAGGATCAGACAGAAGAAAGCTTTTTAGATGATTATGAAGATGAAGAGCTAGAGTGGGGGGAAGAATAGCAAAAGAATTTTCTTTATTCATCCGATAATTTATATTATGAAGATTCTGATTTTAGATGATGATGAGTTGACTCTTAAATGGCTCAAAGATTTATTTACCAGGTTGGGCGCTACAGAAGTTTGCACTGTTCGGGATGTTGAGGATTTTCGATTTCAATTATCTTTAAAAAATTTTAATTTATATGTTGTAGATGTATTATTGCCTGGAAGTAGTAATGGAGTGGAGATTATTGAAAGGTGTAGTATTGATACATCTCAAGCAGTTATTTGGTTTATGAGTGGTGTCGTAAAAGAAAATAGCTTTCCAGACTCTATTCGTTCTCAGGTAGGTTTGTTTTTAAGTAAGCCTATCAATGAATCTTTAGTGATCTCAGAATTTAAAAAACTTGATTTGAAAGATAATAAATCTGAAGGTTTCCTTTCCTCTTTTTATGAAGAGCACTTATCTAGTACGGATGTTCTAAAATTATTAAAAGAGCAGGAGTCTGTTAAAGATCATCAATTGGCAGTGCTTTATTCTTTATGTGCTTTATCTCGTTTTTCTGGTAATATTCTCTTAAAGAACGATGAAATTGATGCCACATTATTTTTTTCTGATGGAAATCTTATTCGTATCACATCTCCACATAGGAAATCTTATTTAGGGGTTTTAATGGCGGCCTATGGTTTTGCTTCTGCTCAAGATATTAAGAAGGTTCTTCAAAGCTCTAAACCAGGGTTGACTGGAGAAAAACTCATTAAATATGGGTTCACTAGTCCTCATTCTCTTTATTTTATTCTTAAAGAGCAAACTAAAATTAGATTGAGTGAGTTGATTCAAAAAGATGCCACTTATTCTATCGAATTAAAGAAGTTGAGTTTAAATACTCTTTCAGAATCTTTTAGTTTAAATGATATTAGGGTGATGCTGGCAGAAACTTTGTGGTCTAAAATAGATTCAAGTTGGATTCATGATTTTTTTGAATTGAAGGGCTCTGATTTTGTTCATCGATCTGCAGTGACGGAAATAGGAAGAGAGGAAGATAGTACTGGATGGATGAAAAAGTGTAGAAAAATTATCTCTCTGATCCGTGATGGAGATTCCTTATCTCGTGTCGTTGGAAATTCTGTAAATAGTTTATCTCTTAAAAAAGAAGAAATTCAATTTTGTCTCTATTATATGCTGATTATGAAATTTCTTTATTTAAAGAAAAATTCTAATGAAGCATATAGTTTTAAGCATGTTGAAGGAAAGCTTTTTGATTTTAAGAAAAGAATGAAAACGCAAAATTATTATGAGTTATTGAATCTACATACGAATGATTCTGTAAGTAAGATTAAAGAAAGAATTATGGAGGTGCTGAGTCTCTTCCACCCTGATCAGTATCAAGGTCAACTCTCTTTACTTGTGGAACAACAATGTCATGAGGTGATTTTACGTATCAATGAAATAAAAGGTGTGTTGTTAAGTGATAGTAAAAGAGAAGAGTATATAAAGGGACTTCAGTCAGGTTTTCAGGAAGATGTTGTAGAAGGGCTTGTGCAATTTAGTAAAGCTAAAAATTTAATTCAGAAAAAAGAATTTTCAAACGCATTATCTATATTAGAATCTTTACAAAATCAAAAAGGGACCCCTTCAGTGGTTCATCTTTATTACTGTTGGATGTATATGAAGGTTTTCGAACAGTTTAAAAATGCTGAAGATAGAGATAGAGTGTTGTATAAAGTAGAGCGCACCAGTGTGGAGGATAAATATTCATATCTTTATTACTACTGTAAAGCTTTGTTTATGATGAAGAAAGAGGAAAACCACCTGGCAAGACAATTGTTAAAAAGATGTTTAAATTTAGAACCTGATTTTATTCATGCTAAGATCGATTTAGTGGCAGTAGAGCAATCTTTAAAAAAGGTTGGATTTTTTAAGAATTTATTTAAAGCAAGTTAATAGATTGCGTGTTGATGGGATTTTCTTTATTTTGGTGAAATAGAGTTTGAGCTTGGTATAAAGTTTCTAAATCCTGGTTATCTCTAATCATTAAAATTCCTTCATTAATGAGTTTTAAATTTCCTACAAAAAGGGGATTCATGACAGGACCGGGAAGTGTGCATAAAGTGACTCCCAAGTGAGCCGCTTTTTGAGCTGTCAACATAGATCCACTCCTCTCTTCTGCTTGTAGTATAAAAACCAGATGAGACATACGGACCATAATAGAATTTCTATAGTGAAAAGCAGATTTTTGAACTTGAAAATCTGGAGGAAAGGGGCTGAGAAAAGCACCTTCTGTTTGTAAAATAGATTTGTGCCATTCTTTGAGATTTTTTGGATAGATGTTGGATAAACCACAGGGTAGAAAACAAACAGTAGGTGTTTGAGATCGGATGGCTAAAGCATGTCCTTTTTGATCCACTCCTCTAGCTCCACCGCTGAGAAGACATACAGGGTATTTTTTTAAAAATATGCTTAAGAAATGGTCCATCCATTGGCAGGTAGAGGGATGAATTTTTCTGCTTCCCACTACGCAAAATTGAAAATGTTTAAGCCAGGCCGGAGTTCCTTTATAACTTAATAAAACAGGTGAGTTCTTGTAGTAATATAAAAGGGAAGGGTAGTCGTACTGCCCAGGCCATGTCAGTTGAATATTCTGCCTTTCACATATTTTGATATGTTTTTCTGCTTTTTTCCACCAATCTTTGTTTTCCAATAAATATCTTTGAGTAGATGGACTGTTGTAAAATGGATGTAAGTCTTCAGGGGATTTCACTTCTCCGTGTTGTTTACGAAGTTGAGTAAAATCATCAATAAAAACCTTTTGGCCTTGCCAGCTTAAGAGTGCAAAATATTTTATCCATTCCATGTTTAGCTGAGATGCAACTTTTATGTCTGCTACAGATAAGTAGAGTGTTAGCGGAAAGTGTTTTTGTTTCAATTTTTTGAATCTATCTTAAAAAGATGTAAATTATTGTAATGCCTAAGAAAATGGATGTGTCATTAGTTTCTGGAATAAAAGAAGTGTGGGGAATAGCATTTTGAAGACTATTTAGAGAATATATTATTTTTTGTTCAGGCGATCAAAAATGGTCATTTATTGAGTAAAAATGGTCACATTCTTAGGAAAGCTGAATTCCCCTTTTCGTATCACTTTCATAGAGGGGTATGTATGTAATATCAGTAATAGTAACCCATGCAGGCATAGTATCTATATGTGCAAACATTCGGAGGAGCATTCCAAAGACACATATTGTGATCACGTGCGCATATCCCAAATAAAGAAACGTGAGGATTAAACCATGAAGGAAGTACAGGGAAGTTTATATTCACTGAGATTAAAGGACATGTGTGAAACAAGTAACTACAGGGAACTTGAATAGGTCGACATCCATAATAATTACAAACAGTACGATAATGTCCATGATCGTGGCCGTGACCGTAAACAGGATACCATGATGCAAAAGCATAGGATGATGAACATAAAGCTATTATAAAAATCCATTTTTTCACTTTAAAAACCTTCTTCATATGTTATGGCGTCACATTAACAGAACTTGAATTTAAAATCTACTTTTTTGTATAACAGTGTAATAATTTCACGCCATTAGAAAGATATGTTTTTAAAATATGATTTTTTTAAGGTCTTTTCAAAATATAATAGATTTAAGGTGTTGGCGACATCTTAAATCTATAAATTTATTATGAAGCTTCGTTACTATCAGCCTCTTCGGCTTCTTCTTGAGGAAGTGCAATTTCTTCAAAACTTTCTATTCCACCACATGAAGCTAAGAGTGTGTTGAAATCGACTGGGTCATTAGTCCTTTCTAAATTTGCACTTTGAATAGAATTAGTATTTTTCTCATTAATATTTTTGGGCGAAATAGAACCAATGTTGAAATTACATGCATAGTTGGGTTGAGTAATTTGAATACCAGCTAGGCTTTGAGCAAGAGATGAACTGTACAACCAATCATCTCCTTCTTCTCTACTGCTTGTGATTTTAATGGCATTTAAAGTAGTGATACCATCTTCTTCTACGCCTTGAACATCTTCATAATGTGTACAAAGAATATCACCATCTTCTCCATCCACTCGAACTAAGGCAGAGTTACCAGAGAGGATAATTGCAACTTTTATATTTTGATTGAAACCATCCCAAAATGATCCGTTTAGGGAGTTCCACCGAAGATCACCTCTTCCAGAGTACACTCCAGTGATGCATGTTATATCTTGAGAGACACCCTGTTGTGGAGGAGGCTCTGGTGGCGTTCCCGTTCCCGGAGGAGTGGTTTGTCCTGCTGGAGGAGTCTGTGGACCATCGTCTTTAGAGTTCTCACAATGGACTAACAACAACGATACTAAAGTAAGACAAAGTAATATTTTTAAGTTTTTCATGTTCTTTTCTCCTTTTTCTACTTTCTCTAATAATGTTAGTTAATGTGTAAAAAAAAGGCAAACATTTAAACTGTTTGCCTTTTTAGGTTTTTATAGATGATTTTTTTGAATTATGCTTCTTCTTCAGTTTCTTCTTCTTCTACTTCTTCTACAGGGAGTAGGACTTCAACAAACTCTCCTAATGCACTACATTCTGAAAGAAGTGCATTATAATCTGCTTCTCCCACTCTTTCTAAATTTGCACTTTGAATAGAATTACTATCTTGATCAGTTACATCTCTTGGCGAAATAGAACCAATGCTGAAAGTACATGCGTCGGTGGATTGAGTAACCTGAATAGAGTTAGATAAGCTTTGAGCGAGAGTATTACTCCAGATTCCACTTCCATCTACTCTGACGCTGGACAGTCTATCAGCTTTTATAACGCTGTTTACACCGTCTGCTTCTACTTGAACTCCTTCATAATGTGTACACACAACATCACCAGCTTCTCCTTTTACTCGAACTAAGGCAGAACTATCTGCAAAGGCAACTGCAACCTCTTCAAAATCTTGATTAGCCCACATAGAATTCCAACGAATATCGCCTTCTCCAGTATACGTTCCAGCAACACAAGCGTTTGCTCCTAAATTTTCTGCTGCTACTGTAGCTGCATCTTTTTCTCTGTCACCACAATGACTTAGGAAAATTGCTGAAGCCATTAACACCAATACAGTCCATACATTCCTCATCTTTTTAACCCTCCTACAAGTTATCAAAAAACAACATACTAGTTCACTTGAACTATCAATTTTTACGGTTATGCCTTATTTTTTTTTATCAGACAAGTAATTATTTATAAATTGTCTAATAAGTATACTTTTTTAACTACCATTCCTTTGTTAAATATTGACTTGTTTTTGTTGGCATAAACCATTTTGTCCTATTTCAAATCCACAAGATCGACATAATGAGTCAAAATCCTTAGCATTTTCTTCGTTATACAGGTTATTGGGGAGAATAAGCATAACCTCTTCTGAATTATTGTCTCCTAAAAACCACACTTTAAACCTATCTGTAGATTTAAAGACATGAATAAAATTTTTAGTGCTGTATAAATCTGCAATCCTTCCATTATTAGATATGGAGTGCTCAGCTACCAGGAGATCTATAGAGGCGTCATCTTGAGTTATGAAATTAGAGTGAACTGTGCAAAACTGCCCATTTGGGCTTCCTTCAGAGAGAACATACGTAAGTAATTGTTCTGTTTGCGGCCTTGGATTTCGCAATAAACTCAATGATACTGGGACGCTAGATCTAGACAAATGCCGCCAAAAATTACTCCAGCCTTCCTGGTATACGTCTAGATCAAATCTGTAATTTCCTTCTAATTGATCTAAAATTGACTGAACTTCTGTTAATGGCTCATTTAATTGTAAAACAGGTGCCTCAGGGGGAATGTTTTGGGTTGGATTAACTATTTGAGCAGGGGCTGGTTCTTCAGGAGTGTTTTTCTGGGTTGGTGTTGGATTATCCTTAGATGGAGCTGGCAGTGGATTTTGTATTGTATCCTGGTTCTTTGTATTTTGAGGGGCAGGTGGTTCTTGTGATTTTTGAGGGCCACAGGCTATTACAGACAATAACAGTACATAGAGTAAGACGTGCATATTTTTTGACCTCGTAATTTAAAATGAATATTTTGGTTAATTGAACTTTCTTAAATGTTTGTTTACTTTATGTAAAAACATTGTTACCTATCTATTCTAATGCAGTATATCAATATGTCAATCTGAAGCTGTATATTTTTTATATCTGTTTATTTTTATCAGTAAAAACAGTATCTTATATTAGATTCTTTGGGTGTGTAAATTTTTCTCTTAGGTTTGTAACAGTGTTTGAGCAGGGGTTTTAAGGGCTGTTTTTGAAGATATATAGATAATAGTACAAGATAACAGCCAAGTAATACTTATTGAAACGAAAGGGATAATGGAAGTTTTCCATGTCGTTTCAAATAATAAAGCAGACATAACATAGGAAGATGCGAGAGAACCAATGAGTCCTACGAGATGAGCCGCTAGGGCAATCAAGCCAAATTGGTAAAGAAATATCTTTTTTATATCTATAAAATGAGTTCCTAAAATTTTTAAGAGTCCAATATCTCTAATCCGACTATGAACTTGGTGGGAAATGATAGAATAAAGCACTGCAAATGAGGCTAATAAACACAGGAGGGTCATCATTTTTAAGGCTAATAAGATATTTTGAGCTAAATTGAGGAATTTTTTTGTAATTCGAGAAATATCTATAGCAGAAATGTTTGGGAATTTTTGAGCCAGGGTACTTTGTGTTTGTTGTTTGTCTGTGGGTGAGAGAGGGTGGAGACTGGCTAAATAGGTTTTGGAAAAATTTTCTAAAACACCTGGTTGAAACAGAATGAAAAAATTTGGTTGAAAAGAAAGCCATTGAACTTCACGAATGCTTTGGACTATTCCTTCAATCTCTTGACCTTGTATTTCAAAAGTCAGGCGGTCTTGCAGTTTCAAACCTAAACGTTTTGCAAAACGTTTTTCTAATGAAATTTCAGGTAAGTTGGAAAAGGTGCCTGCAGTCCACATTTGGCCTCCTACAACTTTTTCTGAATGGCTTAATTGACTTTGATAAGATAAGTTAAAACTGCGGTTTCTAAAGTGCATTTCTCTGGTTTTTTCCCGGCTCCATGTGGATTGGCCGCTTCCTTTATTAAAGGTCTCTCCATTAACAGATAACAGGCGGGAGCGAATCATTGGGATCATTTTATCTATTTTTAAATTATCAGACACCCACTGTTTCTGTTCCTCTTGAATATCAAAAAGAAAGATAGAGGGGCGTGTTTGAGTTGGATTGTATATTTCATTGGATAAAGTTCTCTCCATTTGAGGGATTAAATTTAAGAGTAGAACTCCCAAGCTTAAGGAGACAAAGCATGATAAAGAGCTAAAGGGGTGACGAATCAGATCACGAAGAGCCAGGCGCCATGCAAAGGATGAAGATTTGAGGTGAGAGATTGCTTTCAGCAATAGCCATCCTAATCCTGTCAAAAGGACGGCGGAGCTGACAAAAATTAAAGTGAAAAGACTTCCTACATAGATAGAATGAGATTGCCAAACAGCCAAACCCCATAAAATAAAAATACCTAAAACATAAAACACTAAACTTAAAAGATCGAATTGAAAATCAACTCTTTGATGAAGAAGCAGGGAGGTTTTGATTTTTCTAATTCTAGCTAAAATGGGCAGAGTGATCCAAAGAGGAACCAGAACAGCAATGAGACTGGATGCAAATGTGTGCCATTGGATTTGAATTGTAAAAGGGAGAATATCTTTTGTAGCTGTTTTTAAAACAGGAAGGAGGATGGCAGATAAAATCATAGCTACTAAAAAGCTTGTTAAGCCTAAAATGATGATTTGAAGAAGATAAATTGAAAAAGTGTGTGTTCGGCGAAGCCCAAGACTGATAAGGATAGCCATTTCCAATATTTTCTTTTTAAAGTAAGATCGAAATAAGAAACCTATACCTACACATGTTAATATTAATGCACATAAAGAACAAAGGGATAGAAAGTCATTTAAGTAACCCATTAGACGTGTCAGTGTTTCGCTATGACTCGTATGAGTGTGTACGGAGATAGTCGGGTCATTAATTTGTTTAAAAATATTTTGTCTGAAGGCGGATAAATCTTTGATATGAGGAATTTTATAAATATAAGAATAAAAGGCAATGCTTTGGTTGCTTTTAATGAGTTGAGTGTCTTTCAGGTATTGGTGGGGTATATAGATGCGGGGGGCGAGATTGTCTGTGATGGAATGAGAAGGATCTTCTTCGATGATTTGAGAAATACGAAATTGGGATTCGCCTATAAAAATAAAATCGCCTAACTTAAAATTTAATTGGTTGATGACTTCGGGATAAACCCAAGCTTCTTTTTCTTGAAGGACTTGATTTTCTTTTAAGGCGCCGTAGAAAGGATAATTTTGTTGAACAGCTTTAATGAGAATGAGTCTGCTTTTTCCTTGAGCATTTGTAATCATGGAAAATGTTTGTGTGATTTGGGATTCTTCGATATTGGATCCTCCCAGTTGATAGACAATTTTTCTGGTTTGATCCGGAATAGGTTTTCTAGAAGAAATAATCAGATCAGCGCCAAGCATAATTTTGGATCTGGATTGTATAGCTTGGTCTATGGAGTTTTTGAAAATATCCAGTGTTATCCAACCGGTCAGTCCAATAGCTCCTGTGAGTACAAAGAGGAAGGCAAAGCGATTTTTGAGTTCCTTAAATACTAAAGAAATAAGCATAAGCGCCTTTTAAAAAGAGTGAATACAGCCATTTGATATTTGTATTTTTTCCTCGCATTTATTGGCCAGATCCATATTATGAGTCACTAAAATAAGAGTGGTTTCTTTTGCGAGAGAAAAGAGGGCTTCCATTGCTTTTTTCCCTGAAAGAGCGTCCAAGTTGCCACTAGGTTCATCAGCCAGAAGAATACGTGGATGGGTGACGCTGGCTCTAGCAATAGCGACTCGTTGGCATTCACCTCCGCTCATTTGGCTCGGTAGGTGGTTGAAACGATGGTCCATACCTACTTTAGCTAATTGCTCTTTGGCTTTTTGGATGTATTTTTTTTTACGTGTGATTTCTAAAGGCAAGCTGACATTTTCCAGTGCTGTTAGATGGGGCATTAAATGATATTGTTGAAAAACGATGCCAATATTGTTGGAGCGAAATTGCACTAGTTCTGATTCGTTCATTTGCGTAATATTTTGACTATCTATTTGGATGTTTCCGGAGTCTGGTTTTTCCAAACCTGCTAATAAAGATAAGAGGGTAGTTTTACCACTGCCTGAAGGACCTACAATGGCCAGACTTTTTGTAGTGTCGACTTTAAAACTAATATTTTTTAATACCTCTATAGTTCGCAGGGCTTGTTGAAAGTTTTTATGTATATTTTGGACTTGGATCATTTTTTAAGATGCTTTGAGAAGAGAAATAATGTTGTCTGAAGATGGATGGTCCAATTTGAGTTGGGGTTTATGTGAGGAGGAGTGGGTGAAATTGAAATGTAGTTTAAAATTTGTCATGATCTATAATTATAAATATTTGGAAAAAATAATCAATTGATTATTTTATTTCATTAGGTGTAGTATTTTTAATAGATGGCGGTCGTAGTTCAATGGTAGAGCGCCAGATTGTGGTTCTGGTTGTTGCGGGTTCGAATCCCGTCGATCGCCCATTAAAAAAATAAAAGGACTGCAAAGCCTTTTATTTTTTATCTATATGGGATTTGAAGTGAATGAGCGATTTGTAGCACAGGCGAAAGCCTTTGCTACAAAGAATCAAAACTGGATATTTTGATTAGCGAATGAAGGGAGCCTACGCAAATCTTGAGCGGGATGCGAAAGGTTGTAGTGGGCGAATCCCGTCGATCGCCCATTAAAAAAATAAAAGGACTGCAAAGCCTTTTATTTTTTATCTATATGGGATTTGAAGTGAATGAGCGATTTGTAGCACAGGCGAAAGCCTTTGCTACAAAGAATCAAAACTGGATATTTTGATTAGCGAATGAAGGGAGCCTACGCAAATCTTGAGCGGGATGACGTAGATGTAGAGATGACGTAGATATGGAGATGATGTACTTTTCAGATTGACAACATAGATAGTATCTATGTATTTGGTGTAGATTGTTTTTTTTCATAAAAGAGCAATGTTGCCATAATAATAGCTTTGAATAAGGAGAAATTTTATGGAATCGCAACACGGTATATGGTCTAACCGCTGGGCTTTTATTTTTGCCGCAACAGGCTCAGCAGTAGGATTAGGTAATATATGGAAGTTTCCTTATATGACAGGCGAAAACGGCGGCGGAGCTTTTGTGATCATTTACCTTTTGTGTATTGCATGTATTGGTATTCCTATTATGATCTCTGAGGTAATGTTGGGTCGTATGGGACGTCAAAGCCCTATTAATACAATGCTTTCCCTCAGTAAGACATATGGAAGATCGCCTGCCTGGTCTTGTATTGGCTGGATGGGAGTGATGGCTGGTTTTATGATTTTATCCTATTACGCAGTGATAGCTGGATGGGTTTTGCATTACATATTTCTGATGTCAAAAGGCCATTTTACAGGTGCAGATAATCAGTTAGTGAGCGATGTATTTTCTCAATTTGTCAGTGATCCTTCCTTAGTGATGTTTTGGTTTACTTTATTTATGATTATTACTGTTGTTATTATTTCTCGAGGAGTGAAAAGGG
Organism: Bdellovibrionales bacterium; assembly: GCA_965197855.1. Taxonomy (GTDB): domain Bacteria; phylum Bdellovibrionota; class Bdellovibrionia; order Bdellovibrionales; family UBA1609; genus JAPPLG01. The sequence goes on along the minus strand of OZ240230.1, from coordinate 327,354 downwards.
GTTTAGAACTTTTTGTTAAGTGGGCTATGCCTTTGCTATTTGTGTTGATGTTTGTTCTGCTTGGTTATGCTGTAGTGTCTGGAGATTTTGTAAAAGGATTTTCCTTTTTGTTTTCTTTTAATGTTAAAGATTTGAGCTCTGAAGCTGTGTTATCTGCTATGGGACATGCTTTTTTTACTTTATCAGTTGGTATGGGAGCTATTATGGCTTATGGGTCTTACTTGCCTAAAAAAGTGTCCATTGTGTCAACAGTAGGTGTGATCGCTGGTCTAGATACACTGGTGGCTCTTATTGCAGGATTGGCTATTTTCCCTATAGTATTTACAAATGGGTTACAGCCGGATGCAGGACCTGGTTTGTTGTTTCAAGCCATTCCTTTAGCTTTTGGTAATTTACCGGCGGGATCTTTTTTTGGAGCCTTATTTTTCATACTTGTTAGTTTTGCGGCTTTGACTTCTGCTATCTCTCTTGTAGAGCCGGCTTTGGCATTTTTTGTTGAAAAATATAAAGTGAAAAGATTGTACATGGCTATTTTAATTGGTTTGACCTGTTGGGTCTTAGGGATAGGCACTGTGTTGTCATTTAATATTTGGTCTGATTTGCACATTATTCAATCTATGACGATCTTCGATTTTGTGGATTATGTCTCACAAAAAATCTTATTGCCTTTAGGCGGCTTTTTAATTGCTCTCTATGTGGCATATAAGTTACCCACCCAGGTGGTTGTGGAAAATTTGAATCTTAAAAAAGAATATGTTTTCCTATGGAAAACTCTTGTTGGAGTTATTACTCCTTTATGTATAGTGATTGTATTTTTGCATTCATTGGGCCTATTTGAACTCATTTTTTAGGGCTTGAATGTTTTTATGGTATAAGCTCTAACTTTCAGAATGAATTTTTTATTCTGTTTATATGTATTTTATCCATATGTAATGAGTATGTGTGACATATAAACAGATCGTACACTTTAGGTCTATTCCAGTGTTGTAGTTTATCAGAATGATACACCCTTTAGAGGTGTATTTTGGAAATTCTTCTAACTGCTGTTTTAATATAAGATGTAGGGATTGTTACAAATTGACAAAGGAGGGTCATGTACAAATCTATATTTGTTATTGTTCTTTTATTTTCTTTTATCTCAAAAATCAATGCGAATCCACTCTTATCTTTTGTTGAAGGTGTTCAATCTTTTTTGAATTCTCCATCCTGTACAGAAAGAGGAGGTATTAAATTAGATGAACCATTTATTGGAGGTCGTTACTGTGCTACAGGGATGGATTATCGTGATTGCAGATGTGGTGATCAATGTATTCTATCTGGACAATGGTGCTGTAATGGGGAGGTTTGTGATGAGGATCAGTTTGATATTGTGAATTCAAACCCTATGAATACAGATGGGCTTTATGATGTTGTGACTGTTGATGCTCATCCGTTTTTTTTTAATAAGATGCAATCAGTTTTTTATCGTGCTTCTTGTACAGAAAGAGGAGGAATAGAACTTAATCAGCCATTTAATGGTTTTAACTGTGGTATGGGAAAATCCTATCGTTCATGTAGATGCGGTAATCAATGTATTATCTCCAGACAATTCTGTTGTGATGGTATTATTTGTGATGAGGAGATTTTTCATAATTTCAGCTCATATGCATTAGCTTTTATGCCGAATGAAAACTTTACTGATGATTTGGAATATGAGATTAGAATCTGTGCCTATTATAAGGATAATTGTGAATTCAATGGGATTTGTGATAGAAAAAAGCTGGAGTCATGTGTGGAATTTCGTTCTACCTTAAAGCCATCTTATATTCCGGTAGAGTTTGTTGATGAAGCTCGACTCTATAATGTTGTCAATTACATTACTAAATAGAGTGTGTTGGAAATTCAATACCAAATCATGTGTATGAAGTTTTGTACTTTATATAGGAACAAAACTATTTAATTTCCTCTTGTATTTACTCTGCTATACGTTTAGTCTTTGATAAAATACACAAATATTCATATATCACAAAAAATTTCCAAGAGGAAAAATAATGTCCTTTGAAGGTTCGGAAAAAAAAATTGAGATTATATCAAATCCTCAATCTCAGAGTTTAAGGAAATATTCCTTTTATCCAAGGCTCTTAAAGAAAGCAAAAACTCAAATAGTTAATCAATTTTCCAATTCTTATTGTGATGCTTTTATACTTTCTGAGTCCAGTTTATTTATTTGGGATCATCGGCTGACGCTGATTACTTGTGGAAAGACAACTTTATCTTCAGCTGTTTTATATTTGGCTAAGCAAATTGATAAAGAAAGTATTCAGGCCTTATTTTTTCAAAGAAAAAATGAACTTTTTCCTCTCAATCAAAAAACAAGTTTTGAGTATGATGTCATTCAATTAAGAAGAAAATTTAAGGGCAAAGCTTTGAGGTTTGGTCACCTGGACGAACATCATTTTTTTCTTTTTCATCTCAATCAATCCTATTTACCTAACCCGAAAGATCATACTGTAGAAATTTTAATGTATGATATTCAAGGTGAGTTGAATACTTTATTCAAATCTTCATTAGAAGCAGAAAAAATTAGATCTGCTTTGGGTCTAGAATCTACTTTTCCGGGGTTTACTCTGCAGGATCATGTTTTTCAGCCTCAAGGGTATTCGTTAAATGCTTTAAAAGGTGAGGAATATTATACGATTCATGTGACGCCACAAGAGCCTGGTTACTACGTCAGTTTTGAAACCAATATGCAGAATCCTTCAGCGGTTTTAAATAAAGTGATTCGTTTGTTTCGTCCCTTGCGATTCGATGTTGTTGCTTTTTTTCCATTTTCATATGAAGAGGATTTTCAATGTGAGTTAGATGGTTTTACTAAGAATGTTTTTAATAAAAAAAGATTGGATTGTGGTTTTGATGTTCATTTTTTGGCTTTTAGCAATATTAAATCTCAAGCTTCCTCTCCTTATTCCTGGTAAGAGGCTTGACTGTGATTTTGAAAGAAAATAGAGTCATTCCACTATGAAAATATGGATTGCTTCAGATCATCGGGGACTCGCCTTAAAAGAAAATTTAAAAAGTAAATTTCCTCAAAAAAACTGGCAGGATTTGGGTCCTTTCTCTTCAGCTCCTGTGGACTATCCCGATTATGCTGAAAAACTTTGTGAAAACTTAACAGATCAGGATCAAGGGGTTCTGGTATGTGGAACGGGGCAAGGGATGGTGATCAAGGCGAATCGTTATAAAAATATTCGTGCGGCTCTTTGTTGGAATGAGCAAAGTGTTCTATTAGCTCGAAAACATAATAATGCGAATGTACTTTGTTTACCTGGCACCTTGATTCCTTTTGATTTGTGTGAAAATCTTTTTAAGATTTTTAATGAAACAGCATTTGAAGAAGGCCGTCATTTAAGGCGTATTCAAAAATTATGAGTTTGGAAAAAAAAGATTCAATAATCTTTTCCGCCCTTCAGGAGGAGAGTCAAAGGCAAAAGTTTGGTCTTGAAATGATTGCTTCTGAAAACTATGTGTCTTCTGAAGTGTTGGAGGCTCAAGGTTCTATCTTTACCAATAAGTATGCTGAAGGTTACCCGGGGAAACGTTATTACAGTGGCTGTGAAAATGTAGATACTATTGAAAATGTTGGCAGAGATCGCCTCAAAAAACTCTTTGATTGCGATCATGCGAATGTTCAGCCTCATTCTGGTTCTACTGCAAATATGGCTGTTTATTTTGCTATCCTCAAACCTCAAGATACTATTTTAGGAATGGATTTATCACAAGGGGGTCACCTCACTCATGGTTCTCCTGTAAATTTTAGTGGATTTATTTTTCAATCTCAATTTTATGGTGTAGATGAAAAAACACATCTTATTGATTATAATAAATTGGAAGATTTAGCGAAGAAATACAAACCGAAATTATTGATTGCAGGTCATAGTGCTTATCCTCGTTTTTTGGATTTTGAAAAATTTAAAAATATTGCAGACCAAGTGGGTTGCCCATTGATGGTGGATATGGCGCATTTTAGCGGCTTGGTGGCTGGCGGTGTGCATCCTTCTCCTGTTCCTTATGCAGATTTGGTGACTTCTACCACACATAAAACATTAAGAGGGCCTCGTGGAGGATTTATTTTATGTAAAGCAGAATGGGCGAAGAAAGTAGATTCCAAAGTTTTTCCTGGAATACAAGGAGGGCCTCTTCCACATGTGATGATGGCTAAAGCTGTTGCTTTTAAAGAAGCTTTGGAACCTTCATATAAAGTTTATGCTCAACAAGTGGTTAACAATGCCAAGTATTTAGCGCAGAAACTGATTCAGAAAGATTTTGATTTGGTTACAGGAGGAACAGATAATCATCTGATACTCATCAATTTAAATAATAAAAATTTAACTGGCAAAGAGGTTGGCGATGTTTTGCACCAGGCAGGTATCACTGTAAATAAAAACACAGTTCCAGGAGAAACAAGGTCACCTTTTGTGACTAGTGGTATTCGTATTGGAACTCCTGCTTTAACCACAAGGGGAATGAAAGAAAAAGAAATGGAAATGATTGCGAACTGGATCCATCGAGCTATTTGTGATCAGAAAAATGAAAAGAAGATTTTAGAAATTAAAAATGAAGTTCAGGAATTATGCAGTCAGTTTCCTCTATTCCATGAGGACAAATAAAGAAAAGTATTATTTAAAAGTTTCTATTCGGGCAATATAAGGTAAATTCCTAAACTCTTCACGATAATCCAGGCCATACCCGATCAGAAAAGGGTCTCCTGGAATTTTAAAACCTACATGATCAATTTTAACATTTTTTTGCATTTGATCTGGTTTGGATATAAGAGTGACTGTTGTAATGCTTTGAGGTTTTCTTGCTTTCAAGTGGAAAAGAACACTATTTAATGTAATCCCACGATCTACGATATCTTCCACTAGAATGACGTGTTTATCCTGCAAATCTACTTGTGCGTCTAAACTCAAACGTACTTCTGTAGAGGGTTTATTTCGTAAACCGTAGCTGGATGCGGAGTAGAAATCACATAAAACATCCAATTCCATGGCAGATACCAAGTCGCAATAAAAACGAAAAGAGCCTTTTAGCATTCCGATTGCAACGACTCTTTTCCCTGTAAAGGATTGAGTGAGCTGTTGTGCCAGCTCTTTTACACACTTTTGAATTTGGTCTTGATCATAAACGATAGATGTTTTTATATTTTCCATGGTGGAGTAAAATATGAATCATAAGTCTGTGTTGGTCAATGAAGTTTTAATGCATTATCAAGAGAACTACGTATCGATGTTAGATGCAACATTTGGTCGGGGAGGGCATAGCTTGGCTTTGAAAAAAAGATGGCCTCATTTGAAGATCATTGCTTTAGATCAAGATCATCAAGCAGTGGATTGGGGAAAAAAACATTTTCAATTGTCTAATTGTTCTATTCATCATTTAAATTTTCATTATTTTCATCCTAAAAAAGAGGAATTTTTTCTAAAATATTCCATTCAGGACGGATTGGACATGATTCTTTTGGATTTAGGGCCTAGTTCTCCTCAATTGGATGAGCCAGAAAGAGGATTTAGTTTCTATAAGGAAGGTCCTTTAGATATGAGAATGAATCAGGATATTCAACAAACTGCTGAAGAGATTATCCATCAATCTACAGAAGAGGAATTGATTCAGATATTTAAAGAATTGGGAGAAGTCAAAAACCCCAGACCTGTAGTCCGATCTATTCTAAGAGAGAGAAAAAAACAGAAAATTGAATCGACTGTAAAATTGGCTCGCCTCATTGAGAAAACAACACCATGGAGGAATAAACATCCTGCCACTCCTTATTTTCTAGCTTTAAGATTAAAAGTGAATAATGAATTAGAAGGATTGAGGGAATCTTTGCCTTTTTTAATCCAATCCTTGCGGAATCAAGGAAGAATTTTTGTTATTACATTCCATTCTTTAGAAGCCTGCATTGTAAAACAAGTATTTAAACAATCTTGTTTGAAAAACGAGGGTGTTTTAGTTAATAAGAAAGTAATCCGTCCTTCCAGGGAGGAAGTTTTGTCTAACCCCAGAAGCCGAAGCGCTCAACTAAGAATTTTTCAAAGGATATGCAATGTCTGATTCCCTTCGCCCTTTCTTTAGTATTATGATGATTATTGTTTCTTTATTTTTAATAGTCTTTGTTAAAATGGAGGCGCGTCGAATCAACTACTCCATTTTAAGACAAAGCCGCCAGTATCAGATTTTATCAGATCGGTATCACAAAGATTTGATGAATTATTTAAAACTCACTCAAGGTTCAAGGTTGAATGATATTGCCCGCTCTCAACTCACTTTGGATCGAGCTCGCAAAGGGCAGGTTATTCTACTTGTTGGAGGTAAAATTGCCATTCCTCAGTAAGTTTTTTAAATTCACTAAACAGCTTCCTAATACTTCTGCTCAATGGGGCTCCATTTTTTTTAGCCGCACTGATAAAAACAAGAGAGTTTTAATTTTATGTTTTTTGATGATTGCTTGTTCTCTTCTATTATGGGTGAAAGGGGCTAGGCTTCAACTACTTCCAGATGAAAAAATAATCAAAACAAAAAAAAATCTATTTGAAAAAGTGGTTACCATTAAACCTCGCCGGGGGATTATTTATGATCGATATGGAAGAGAATTAGCTTTATCCGTTTCCTCACATTCTTTGTTTGCGGATCCTTCTTTAATTAAGAATTCCTTTGAAACGGCAGATCGTTTATCCCGATTGATAAAAATTTCTCGAGGAAAGATCTTAAAAAAAATCAGAAACAAGAAAAAACGTTTTGTATGGATTAAAAGGCATGCTCTGGATAAGGAAAGAGAAAAAATTCTTTCCTGGAATGTTTATGGGTTAGGTTTTATCGAGGAGCCAAAGAGGGTTTATCCGAACGAAACTTTAATGTCTCAGATTTTGGGTTTTACAGGAGCAAACGGTCGTGGTTTGGAAGGATTGGAGCTTGTCTATGATGATTTATTGAGCGGGACCGAACAAAAAATTGTAACTCCCAGAGATGCTAGAGGACGTCCTCTGTTTATTGATGGGGGAATGTTTATTAATAAAACCAGAGGTTCGGATATTTATTTAACTATTGATAGTGATTTGCAATTTGTTTTGGAGAGGGAGTTAAGTACAGTTATTAAGTCTTTTAAAGCTCGTTCGGCTATGGGGCTTATTTTGAATGCACAAACATCAGAAATTTTAGCTTTAGCTCATTCTCCTAATTTCAATCCCAATAATCCCTTTCGTTATTCATCTGAATTGTATCGAAATCGTATTATAGCAGACTCTTTTGAGCCAGGTAGTACTTTTAAAACTTTTATTGCCGCAATAGCACTGAAAGAAAATATTCCTCCTCATACTTTATTTGATGGAGGAGATGGGAAATTAAAAATTGGAAAACATATTATTCGTGAAGCGGAAGCAGATCATGGTTATAAGAAAATTTCTATTTCCAAAATGTTAGCAGTTTCTTCTAATGTAGGGGCGGCTGTGCTGGCTTTGAGACTGACAGATCAGGTGTTGTATCCTTCACTTAAAGAGATGGGATTTGGTGAGAAATTGGAAGTGGATTTCCCTCTCGAAGGAAGAGGTGCTTTGCAAGATTTGCCTTGGAGGGATATTTTAACAGCCAATGTTGGTTTTGGTCAGGGAGTGTCTGCGACACCGCTTCAAATGGCCACAGCTTATACGGCTATAGCTAATGGAGGTTTGTTGAAAAAGCCTTATATATTACATTCCACTATTCATTTGGGTGGACACAAAAAAAAGGCTGAGGGTTCTTCTTTAGTCAGAAGGATTTTTACTAAGGAACAATCTGAAATTTTAACTTTTATGCTCACTCAAGCTGTTTCTCAAGAGGGCACCGGTTTTCGAGCAAGAATTGAAGGATTTTTGACAGCAGGTAAAACGGGTACAGCTCAAAAGACAGATCCCAAGAAAAGAGGGTATGTAAAAGGCAAATATATTTCCAGTTTTATTGGATTTGTGCCAGCGGATCATCCGCGTTTTGTTATTTATATTGCAGTGGATGAACCGACGACAAAGTTTTATGGCTCTACTGTTGCGGCTCCTGTTTTTTCAACTGTCGGCTCTTATGCTGTTCGGAGAGCTGGAATCCCTCCTTCTTTTGTGGAGGAGCCAAATATTTTAACGTCTGCAGAAACTCCCATTAAACCCGTGATCAATGAAAAAATTTCCAAAGAGAAGACTCCTAATTTTGTGGGTTTGAGTTTAAGAGAGGCTTTTCAAAAAGCAAACGAATTTAATGTGAAATTAAAAGTCAAGGGTTCGGGATTGGTGCGCGCCTCCATTCCTTTTTCAGGAGAGTTTTTGCCTCAAGATAGAATTGTTACAGTTATTCTTAATGATTTACAGTAAAGTATTATGACAGGGAATATGTTTCAGCTGAAATCTTCATTTACTTTAGCAGGGTCTCAGGGGCCGGCTGTTGATACCTTATGCTTTAACTTTACAAAAAATAAAAATCATCAGGTTCTTCTAGGGGTGACCGGTTCCGGTAAAACTTTTACGATTGCTCATATTATTGAAAGATTAAAAATTCCTACTTTGGTTTTGGCCCCTAATAAAACTTTAGCGGCTCAGCTTTTTTCTGAATTTAAAGAGTTATTTCCTAAGAATGCTGTGGAATATTTTGTGAGCTATTATGATTACTATCAACCGGAAGCTTATTTACCTGTCTCAGACACCTACATAGAAAAAGACTCTTCTATTAATGATCAAATTGACCGTATGAGACATTCAGCCACTCATGCACTGATGAGTAGAAAAGATGTCATTATTGTCAGTAGTGTCTCCTGTATTTATGGTTTAGGAAGTCCTTCTGATTATGAAGAATTATCCATTCATTTATTTTTTAATCAAAAGATAGAGCGTGATGAGCTTTTAAAAAACTTGGTATCCATTCAATTTATAAGAAATGACGAGGATTTTCACAGGGGAGTTTTTCGAGTGAGGGGAGATACAGTGGATATTTTTCCTCCCCATGAAGATCAAAAAGCTTTTCGTATTGAATTTTTTGGAGATTATATTGATCGCATGAGTTGTATAGATCCCATTACAGGTGAAACTTTCTATGAGTGTCAAAAAGTTTCTTTTTATCCGGTCAGCCACTATGTCAGCACTCAGGAGAAACATAAAAAAGCTATTGTGGAAATTCGGAAAGAGTTAAAAGATCATCTAAAGGTTTTAAGATCACAGAAGAAAATTTTGGAGATGGATCGTCTCAAAAAGAGAACTTTATATGATTTGGAAATTATTCGGGAGATGGGGATGTGTCCCGGTATAGAAAATTATTCCAGACATTTTTCAGGAAGAAAGCCAGGAGAGCCTCCTCCCACTTTATTGGAGTATTTTCCTGAAAAATTTCTTATGGTTATTGATGAAAGTCATATTACTGTGCCTCAAGTAGGGGGTATGTATGCAGGGGATCGAAAACGAAAAACCACTTTAGTGGAATATGGTTTTCGTCTGCCTTCCGCTTTGGATAATCGTCCTTTAAATTTTAATGAATTTGAAAACTTCTTGGATCGTGTGGTTTATGTGTCAGCAACTCCTGGCCCTTATGAGTTGGAAAAAAGCGGCCCCACAGTTGTGGAACAAATTATTCGCCCCACAGGGCTTGTGGATCCGGAAATTAAAATACATCCTGTACGTAATCAAGTCGATGATCTTTTATCAGAAATTCAAAAACAAAATAAAAAAGGGCATCGTTCTTTAGTGACCACTTTAACAAAAAAAATGGCGGAAGATCTGACATCTTATTTTCAAAAATTGGGCATTAAAGCACGTTATTTGCATAGTGATATTAAAACTATAGAGAGAACATCTATTTTAAAAGATTTGCGTCTGGGTGTATTTACTGTTCTTGTGGGCATTAACTTATTGAGAGAAGGTTTGGATTTACCGGAAGTAGGTTTAGTCGCTATTATGGATGCGGATAGGGAGGGTTTTCTTCGCTCCACTCGATCGTTAATTCAAACAATGGGAAGAGCCGCCAGAAATGTGGAAGGTCAGGTCATTCTTTATGCTGATCAAATCACTTCTTCCATGCAGTTAGCGATAGATGAAACAAACAGAAGAAGGGAAATTCAGGAAAAATTTAATCAGGATCATAATATCATACCTCGAACTATTCAAAAGTCTGTTCCAAAAGAGCTGATGGAGATTTATGGATTTGATAGAGAAAATATTAAACAAGATCAGGTTGCGAAACAAAGTCTTCCAAAAAGAATTGTCGATTTAAAAAAACAAATGAAATCAGCATCGGATCGTTTGGATTTTGAAGAAGCAGTTCGGCTTCGTGATCAAATCAAAAGATATGAGCTCCTTGATCTAGTATCTAAATAAGTTGTGCCCCGGGGGAGACTTGAACTCCCACGGCCTTACGGCCACATGATTTTGAGTCATGCGCGTCTACCATTCCGCCACCAAGGCTTTCCGTTTATATGTATGTGAATTTTTGCGGTCGTTCAAGTCTTAAAGACTTCCTGCTGTACTAACTATTTGTTCTCTCTCCTAGAAATTGCTTTCGCTCTTTCCATTTATCAATAGCCAACTGTCTCAGATCTTCTACAGAATCCAATTCATCTACAATTTCCACACCCAAAATAGTTTCAACAGCGTCCTCTAAAGTGACTAAACCTGTTGTCATTCCATATTCATCCACAACTAAAAAAATATGTTCCTTTCTCTTTATAAACTGATCCATTGTAGCCGCAACTGAAATGTGTTCAGGGATCACATGTAAAGGCACCCGGTATTCTGATAACTTCATATTAGACAAACCCAATGACTGAGCCTCAAAAATTTTATATCGATGAATCATACCCTCAATAGTTTCCAAATTGTTGTTATAAATAGGAATACGAGAGTAAGAAATATTTTTATTTTTCTTAATCACTTCCCCGATAGTCATATTTTGATCCAAAGCAAAAATGACAGATCTTGGAGTCATAATTTCAGAAACTTTTAGAGAATCCATAGTTAAAGAGTTGATAATAATATGGCTTTCCTTTTGCCCAATAACTCCCGCTTCAGCTCCTATTTCAGCCGCCGCAATAATTTCTTCTTTTGTGACTGAAGTTCTTGATCTTTTGGACAATAACTTGTTTATTTTTTCAGAAATCCAAACTGTAGGATAAGTGATATAAATTAAATATTTAATGACATAGGCGCATGCAGGAGCAATAGACCGCCAATGAGAAGCGCCTAAGTTTTTTGGAATAATTTCTGCAAAAATTAGAATTACAAAAGTTAAAATTCCTGAAAACAGAGCTACATAAGAACTGCCAAATAAAAAATGTACTTGAGCTCCCACTCCTGCGGCTCCCACTGTATTGGCAAGAGTATTTAAAGTTAAAATGGCACTCAAGGGGCGGTTCATGTTCTGTTTAAACTGTCTTAAGATAAAGGCAAAGTGACGCCCTTTCTTAATTTGGGATTGAATATAAACTCCACTGATAGAAAGAAAACAAGCTTCCAGCAAAGAACAGATAAAAGAAATTACGACCGCCAGTAAAAAGAAAAAAATCAACAGGTTCATTTAAAACCCGTAAAATGCACTAACTGGGGTAAAGGATCAGAATTTGAAGAGTCTTCAGGCATAAGCTTTAAAATAGAGTAACAATAAAAGGGTGTTTGTAGCAAATTATTTTTTATTTTCAATATCCTTAGAGATTTGGCTCCCCATAACTCCTATTTGGTTTTGATATTTGCCTTTATAGATGCTTTGAGGAGGCTGGTCCATCTGACAAAGTACAATTTGACATATTCTGTGGTTTGCTTTGAGGCGAATAGGCATAGTGTTGGCGTTAAAAAGTTCTAGTACAATTTGTCCTTTAAAACCCGGAGCCACCCAACCGGCATTTTGAATGAAAAGCCCCATCCGTCCAATAGAACTTCGTCCTTCCAAAAAAGCAGTTATGTTAGAAGGCAGTTTAATTGTTTCTTTTGTTGTACCCAATACAAAAGATTGAGCAGGTACCACAAATTCATCAGAGTCCACTTTAAGATAATGAGGGTCTGAATTAAAATTTAAAATATCCATTTTTTCCCAATATTTCAAAATAGCAAACTGAGAGCCTAAGCGAAGATCTACAGAAGCTGATTGTATGGATGAGAGAGGTACATCACTAATTTCAAGCTTTTTTGTTTTTAATAAATCCTTGATGGAATGATCGGATAAAATCATGAAGAGCCTGCTTTTTTCTCTGTATATTCTTTAGCAAGTTGTTCCTGTATCACTTGAGGGACTTTGCTATAGTGAGAAAATTCCATTGTGAATTCTCCTTTGCCTTGTGTAGAGGAGCGAAGCTCTGTGGAGTAATTGAACATTTCTGAAAGGGGAGTTTCGGCTTCAATAGTTGTAAACTGATCCGTGGAATGAGTTCCTTTAATAACTCCTCTTCTTTGGTTAATATTTCCAATCACATTACCTTGAAATTCTTCAGGACAAGATACCTCTAGCTTCATAATAGGTTCCAAAGCTGTTGGTTTTGCTTTGAGGTAAGCCTCACGAAATGCGGCCATGGCACAAACTTTAAAAGCCAGCTCTGAAGAGTCCACATCGTGGTAAGCTCCATCCGTTAAACATGCTTTAACACCAACAATAGGAAAGCCAATAAGGGGTCCTTTTTTCATTTGTTCTATAAAACCTTTATCCACAGCTGGAATGTACTCTTTAGGAATTTTTCCTCCTGTGATTCGACTGACAAACTCATAGTTTTTAGCGGCGTTTTGATCCATCGGTTCAAGGCTTCCTACCACTTTGGCAAATTGTCCTGCTCCTCCTGTCTGCTTTTTGTGAGTGTAATCAAAATCTATAGGTTTAGAAATGGTTTCACGGTAAGCCACCTGAGGTTGCCCAGTGACCACATCACAGGAAAATTCTCTTTTCATTCTTTCAATGTAAATATTTAAATGAAGTTCACCCATACCCGAGATAATGGTTTGAGCGGATTCTTCATCTCTGTGAACAAAAAATGTAGGGTCTTCTTTTCTAAATTTTTGAAGTGCTTTGGTAAAATTCGCGGACCCTGATCTTTCCTTGGGAGATACAGCTAAAGACATCACAGGCTCCGGTACAAACATAGAGGTCATCGTGTAGCGAATCTTGTCGTCACAAAAGGTATCTCCGGAAGCACAGTCAATTCCAAAAAAGGCCACAATATCACCTGCTGAAGCTGATTCAATATCTTCCATATCATCGGCATGCATATAAACCAGACGTGGTACTTTGACTTTTTTTTGCGTTCGACTGTTGATAATAAAATCTCCTTTTTTTACGGTGCCTTGATAAATTCTCATATATGTTAATTGTCCAAAGCGTCCGTCTTCCAACTTAAAAGCCAAGCCTACAAAAGGTTTTTCCGGATCTACAGCTACGGGAATTTCTTTTTCTTCTTGTTCCATATCCAAGGCTTCATTTTGAATATCATAAGGTGTGGGCAGATAAGCTAAGACAGCATTCAAACAAGCTTGCACTCCTTTATTTTTAAAGGCGGAACCCATGAAAACAGGTGTAATCTCTAAAGCAAGACAGGCTTTTCTGCAAACTTTGTGGATTAAATCTTCTGACACTTCTTCTTCGTTTAGGAATTTTTCAGCCAGTTCATCATTAAAATCTGCTAATTTTTCAATCATTTCATTTCTGTATTTTTTGTAATCTTTCTTAAGATCATCTGGAATTTCCCCATATTCCATTTTTTCACCTTGTTCACCTGTAAAATAAACAGCTTTTCCTCGAACCAGATCTACAACACCCTCATGCTTATCTTCCAATCCAATAGGAATCTGCATTAAAACAGCATTAAGGTTTAACTTTTCTCTTAGCATTTCAGTGACACGGAAAGGATTAGCTCCTACTCGATCTAATTTATTGATAAAGGCAATTCGCGGCACTTTATAACGTCGCATTTGTCGATCCACAGTAATAGATTGAGATTGAACTCCAGCAACTCCGCATAACACCAAAATAGCTCCATCTAAAACACGAAGAGCTCTTTCCACTTCAATGGTGAAATCCACATGTCCAGGGGTATCAATAATATTAATAGCGCCGTCTTTCCATTGAACGGAAGTAGCGGCAGATTTAATTGTAATACCTCTTTCTCGCTCTAACTCCATAGAGTCCATTTTCGCTCCCACACCATCTTTGCCTTTGACATCATGTATGGTGTGGATACGTCCTGTGTAAAACAAGATTCTTTCTGTTAAGGTTGTTTTTCCAGAGTCAATATGCGCTGAAATTCCTATATTTCTAATTTTTTCGATATCTCTTTTTTGTCCCATTGCTTCTCCTTCAAAATAATTGGCGAGTTCTTGACGAGCCCTTTCATTTTTATCTGTTTAAAATATATATACCGGCCACTTCCAAAATCAATAATCAACTTCAGAAAGGGCTTTTTATATGGTTTTTATCACTCTTTTGCAAGATTAACAAAAACCTAACGTACTCTTAACAAAATCTTAACCTTAATTTGCTAGTATTTATTCAGTGATTTAGGGTATTTATCCGTTTGATTTAGAAAGGACTCTGTCAGCTTTTGAAGTCTGTTTAGTTCTTTTTTAAGAGGTAATGAAATTGAAATTGTTAATTATTTTATTTTTTATGTGGGGGTTGATGGCTCATGCTGAGACTAGCAGAGATTTAAATTCTTCTTTGCTTGTTGCTTATATGGCCGGTCAATCCAATCGTTTGGTACAGTCATTGGAATCAGATTCCTTAAACTCAGAGGATTCATTTGGTTTTGATGGAGATATGAGATTCCGATATATGAATTTTTTTGAACAAGAATTGACACATGCTTTTCAACTTCGTGTGAGAGGGGGCTTTGAAGGACATATCAATCCTCAGATGTCTTGGAGTTTTAAATTAGCATCTGGAGGACAGGGAGATAACTATCGACCTGTTTTAAATTATGATCAAGATCAGTTTGTGGGTGGTTTTGATGGAAAACCTATTTGGTTGAGTGGCGCTTATGTATCCTATTCACCTGTTGAAAATGCTGTTTTAAAGTTCGGGAAGTTAGATCGCAGTCCTTTTTTGGATTCTCTTCGTTACAATCCTCTGTGGGATGAAGATTTGGCTCCTGAAGGGGTTTCTGCCCACTATCGGAAATCTGTTCAAAACCGTTATATATTTGATCTTAGAACTTCATGGTTTTTTGTGAATCCTGTATTGCCTCAGATTACAGCCTCGGATGTGGAGAGGAGGCATGATGGCACAGAATTAAGTAGTCGAAAACAATCATTAGGATTTCTTCTTAGAGATGAAGAATGGTTTGATGCTCAAAATAAAGGCATGTTTTCTGCTTCTGCTCAAGCATTGATGTCTAATAATGATTATGATTTGCGTACTGGTGTCAGCTATCACAATGTTCAAACTAAAGGGGCTTTGTCGGAGAGTAGAAGAAATTCCACTACAGTAGTTGAAAATGAGTCAGTAGAGGAAAGTGCTTCTGCAGTCGAAATACCTGCACAGAGAAAATTAATGTATAACTATTCTGTTATCGATTTATTTTTACAGATGAACATTAAAAGTATTAGATTTTATCCTGTTCCTCTTTCTTTATCTTTGCAGTTGACGCAAAACTTTGGTGCTGAGTCCAATTTCACATCTGCAGAATCTTTTGGTTTCATAGTTGGAGGGGTTTTAGGTCATTCTCATCGTACGGGACATTGGAATCTCGGATATCATTTCTTCCAGTTGCCTAAAGATGTAACGTTGAGTCATTTTGTAGACTCTGATGTTGGGGGCACAGGTTATACAGGCCATCAAATAGCCGCTCGTTACTTTATTAACAAGGATATGGCTTTTGATTTTAAATATATTATGCAAATGGATTCCATTCATGAAGATGCCAAAATGTTGCATCGAGGTTTTGTCTCTGTACTTATTAATATTTAAGTGTCTAATTTTTAAACAATAGCTTTTCGCTTTAATCTCTGAAAATAAGCCTACAATTTTTTGCTATAAATTTCTAAAATGAAATTTAGGCTACAGCAGATGAAATATTTTTATTTATTCTTATTATTATTTTACCTTTCTTTTTTGGAAGCTAAAGAGATTCGTTTTCCAGATGAAGAGTTGGCTCCTGAATCAGTGTTTCCTGTTTTTGAAAATAACAAAAAAGTAACTATGAACCGCAGGGTTCAGTTGAAAAATAAACTGGGAATAAGCGGTTCATTTTTGGGTCGCATGGATGAGCCTTTTTTGCATGCTTTTACTTTTTCTGGAGCTGTAGAGTTTTTTTTTAATGAAACTCATGGTGTACGTATATCTAGCCTTTATTTTTGGCCTGGGTTATCTCATATTGGTTTAGCCATATCTGAAACAAAAAAACTCAAGACAGTCTTTGATCCTGGGAAGGTTCATCATCCTCAGTTTGGTTTCTTTTTAAGTTATGTATTGGCTCCCCTTTATGGAAAAATATCTTTGGCTACAAATGTTGTCACTAATTTAAATTTATCTATATATTTTGGGTTGGGAGCTTTGGCTTTGGACTTAGATTATAATAGATACCAATCGGATGTGAGATGGACCTATGCCGCCCTTGTAGGATTCAATCAAAAAGTTTTCATTGGTCGAAGGTTTTACCTTCATGGATCTTTGAACTTTCTTATTTATCATGCGCCTAACCCCATCTGGTGTAATGATATTAAACGGGGTGATGAATACATTGGTGATGATTCTTGTAATCTTTATGCGAATAGAAGAGACGTGATACCCTATGAAAAGACTGAGAAAGATATTTTATTTCGAACGATTGTAGGTGGTGGTTTTGGAATTTTATTATTTTAAGGAGATAGATATATTTTTTGTAAAGTATTAATTTTATTTTTTATGTTGGCTTTTAC
Source organism: Bdellovibrionales bacterium (assembly GCA_965197855.1). Classification (GTDB taxonomy): domain Bacteria; phylum Bdellovibrionota; class Bdellovibrionia; order Bdellovibrionales; family UBA1609; genus JAPPLG01. Next base: position 310,489 of record OZ240230.1, on the reverse strand, counting down.
GCCGATGTGGACTGTTGCGAAGGATTCAGGAGATGATTGGTTCAAAGATTCTTCGGAATCTGTTAAGAGTTTATCTCTTTACTTGAATAACCTTTCTCCTTTTTCAGATATTGTGGTGATTCAAAGACGTTATTTGGTTAAAACCGGTCGATTTGAAATTGCTCCATCTGCTTTGCTTCTTTTTAGCAATGAATTTTTTATCAATGCGGGTGTAGGCGGGAATTTAGCTTTTTATTTTTTAGAAAAACATGGATTGGAGATTCGTGGTTTTTATACGTCTGAATTCCGAAGAAGTGTGTGGATTGATATGTCAGAGAAACTGGGAATTGTGAGTTCCGTAGTAGGAGACCGTACTATATATTTTGTGGGATTGGTTTATAAATGGATTCCTATTTATGGGAAGATGGCATGGTTTGATAACAAAGTTATTCCTTTTGAAATGTCTTTCTTTTTTGGAGGAGGGATAACACGTGTTCGGTGTTCTGATAAGGAAGTTTCTTCCAATTCACCTGAGTCAGAGCTTGTTGGGACGGCTGGAAATATAGGGGAATGTCAAACTACAGGTGTTGAAAATTTACGTGATGGCACAAGGGTATTAACACGTCAAAAGTCAGAACCAACTATTTTATTTGGTATTGGACAATCTTATGCCATATCCAGAAATATGACTTTTCGTGTAGATCTTAACTGGCAATACTATGGAGGATTGATAGGAGGAAACTATGGGGAACTTTTAGGGGGAACTCCAGTTTTTCATCACTGGGATATACTTATGACGACTGGTGTGAGTTTTTATTTTCCAAGGCGCCAGGTGAGGTAGTATGAAACTTCAAATATATTGTGTTGTTTTTTGTTTATTATTTTCTGCTTCTGGTTTTTCTCAGCCAAAATCCAAACGTTATTATTCTTCTAAGCGTGCCAGTGAAGTTCGCAAGAAAGTCAGAGCCAATATTCAAATGGTAAGAGCTTTGGAGCTCATTAAAAAACAAGATTATCGGGAGGGGTCTAAACAACTATTTATGATTAGTCAAAGCCCCAAATATAAGAAGAGACGTTCTGAAATTCGTTATCAATTAGGTATGGCATTGTTGAAAATGGGGTTGTTAAGTGCCGCTTCTTTTCAGTTTTTATCTGTAGTGCAGAAGGGCAATCGTCATTACACTCGTTTGAGTTTGGAGCGTTTATCAGAAATAGCGGCTCGTGTTGGAAATGAACAAACTATACAATTTGCTATTCAGAAAGGAGGGGCTCAAAAAGTTCAAGGAAAATATAAGGATGCTCTCTATTACCAATTTGGCAAATATGAGATGAATAAAGGAAATTATAAAAAGGCCGCTTTGTATCTGAATAAAGTTTCTTTTTCGAGTCCGGTTTACAATAAAGCTATGTATAATTTAGGACTATCCTACGCAGAACAAAAGAAAAATAGAGAGGCTGTGAGAGCGTTTTCAAAAATTCTTTCTAAGAATAAAGAGATTACAAATCCTATTCGAGTGGCGGCTTTAATGGGGATGGCTCGAGTGTACTATCAAGCTAAAAAATGGGATCTAGCTATTAAGTATTACCGACAAATTCCAAGGGACACATCATTTTGGCATGATATGTTATTTGAAAACAGTTGGACTTTACTGAGGGCTGGTAAGTTTCGTTCAGCACTCAATGGTTTTCAAACACTTCATTCCAATTATTATGATGATGTTTACCAACCGGGTTCTTTATTATTAAGAGCGGTTATTTATATGTATATTTGTAAGTATGAAGAGATGGAAAAGATGCTGACTTTGTTTAAAAGAACTTACCTTCCTGTACATGGAAAAGTTCGCGGTATACTTTCTTCATCTTCTACTCATTATTACTCCAAACTTTTAAGGTCATTGGAGGAAGGTCAAGGAACTTTTCCTGTAGTGATTGCACAAAGAATTTATAGAGAAAGTGATTTTAATTGGCTGCACCAATATATTGAGTATCTAAAATCAGAGCGAAATACCATAAAAGGGCTTCCTTATTCATGGAGAGCTTCCAAAGTGGGACAGTATGCTTTAAGATTAGTGGATGAGAATTTACGTAAATCTCGAAGACAAATTAATCGGGTGGTTAGAAGACATTTGGTGTTTTTTCAAAAAGAATTGCAAGGTTTTGTGAATCAGGAAAAGTATTTAAGATATGAGAGTTTAAGAGGAAAGAGGGAGCAGTTAAAAAAGAAAATTACAGCTAAACATCTTGGGAGTGTCCAGATTATTGAAGGTACTAGTCGTGATTTTTTTGTTCAAAATGGATTTGAATTTTACCCTTTCCGAGGGGAGTATTGGTTAGATGAATTGGGGAATTATCATTATGTGGGCACTCAAAGCTGTCGTTAAGTTAGTTATCTTTGTTGGTTTGTACATTAACTTTGGCTTATTTGTATTCGCAGAAGATTTATCCAGGGAGCCGGCGGCGCGAAGTCGTTTAAAAAGGGGCAAGACAGTTGTTCCCAAAGCACGTCAGACTTTTAGAAAAATTAAGAAGAAAGCAATATTAAAATACGTAAAACCTCCTTCCATAAATCGTTTATATTTCGATGAAGGGACAGATGAAGCTGAGCTAGAAAAAGTGACTCAAATGGAAATTAACCAGCTTTATGAACTCTTTAAAACCAGCAAGCGTCCAGATATTCAATTGCGTTTGGCTTCTCTTTATGTGGAACAATCCCGTTTGATTGAAAGCCGTATTTATGAAAAATACACAGTAGATATGGAAAAATATAAGAGGGGCCTAAGGAAGAGACTTCCTTCTTTAGATTTATCTTTGGTGCGTGAATACTCTCAAAAAGCAATTAATTTATTTCAAATTTATTTACAAAAATATCCAAAAAGCCGTAGAGCTTCCGAAGTTTATTTTCAACTTGGCTATAGTTATTTTCAAATTAATAAAAGTCATATAGGAAAAACTTATTATGAGAAACTCATTCGTGGATATCCTAAAAGCCCTTATTTGGAAGATACTCATTTTCATTTAGGAGAATATTATTTCGATCAAGCAAAATGGAAGTCTGCTAGAATTCATTATGATCGTGCTTCTCGTTTTCAATCCAAATTTTATTCTTTTTCTCTTTATAAAATCGCTTGGTGTTTATTTAATGAGGGTAAAGTTAATTTAGCTATGCAATTTATGACCCGAGTGATTCGAGAGGCTCAAAACATTCGTAAAATGAAAGGATCTTCCGGCTTAGGGTTTTCTGCAGAAGCATTAAATGATTTATCCAGTTTTTATATATATTCTAGTAAGAAAGCCAGCGAAGCATATTCTTATTTTGATTCTTTAACAAAAAGTGAAAAGGAAGTGGTTTCTGTTTTAAGAAAAGTGGGATTCGCTTATAAAGATGCTGGTGAGAACAGCAATATGAGATATATTTTTAATTTACTTATTGAGTTGGAACCCTATAGTTCTCAAGCCTTTGATTACAAATATCAAATTGTGCAAGCTTATTCTTATGCGGGAAATCGGCAGGTTTTCGACAAAGAATTTCGTTTATGGATACAAAATTATGGGCCTGGTAGTGTTTGGGCTAAGAGAAATAGATCTAATACAGAGTTAATTAAAAAATCAGAAAACCTTATGGAGGTGACTCTGAGGAATTATGCTTTTAGGATGCACCATGCCTTTTTAAAAACAAGGAGAAGAAGTGAACGAAAGCAAACTATTTTAGGATATCAACTTTATCTTCGTGCTTTTCCAAAATCTAAATTTGATCCGGATATTCGATTTCATTATGGAGAAATTTTATTTGATATCAATGAATTAGAAAAGGCCGCTGAGCAGTACAATGTTATAGTTCAAAACTATCCTAAAAACAAAAATCATAAAATGGCGACATTTAACCGTGTTTTAGCTTTGGAAAAAATATTGCCTACTGAAAAAAAAGTTCAGGCTATACAGAAAAAAAATGTTAATAGGAAAATTGAATTTTCTAAAGTGATTACAAATTTTAAAATGGCTGTTAACCAATATGCCAAATTTTATCCCAAAGAAAAAAATATTCCTAATATGCTTTATACAGTGGCTAAACTTCATTCAGAGTATCGCCATTATGATACAGCCGTTCAGTATTGGAAACGTATTATAGATAAGTATCCATCTTCAAAGAATCCTTATTTTTCCAGATCCATTCATTCCATTTTAGACACATATAATTTATTAAAAGATTTTGAGTCTTTGAAAAAAACAGCTCAAGCTTTTTTACAAAGATCCAATATTGTCGCATTGCCTGTAGGGAAAGAAATTCTCAAAATTTTAAGGCAGGCCTTATTTAAAGAAGCACAGGATTTAGCTGAGTCTGGCAAATACGCAGAGAGCGCGAAAATGTACGAACAGTTTTTTAGAAAAAATCAAGGCTCTCCATTAGCTGTGTCGGCTTTGTACAACGCGGCTTTGAATTATAATAAAGTGAAAAACTTTCCCAAGTCTAACGGGCTCTATCAGACTTTAGTGAGTTCTTCTCGGCTCTCTCAATATCCTAAAATTCAAAAACAAGTGATGCAGGACATAGCAGATATTTATCAAAAAAGCGGCCAGTATTTAAAAGCGGCTAATGCTTTTAAGTCGTATGCTCAGCAATATCCAAAAAATGTATCTGCGTATTGGTATAATGCCGCTATCATTTTTGATGGCCTTAACTTTTATAAAGAGGCCGTCAATGCATATATGAGTTACTACAATCAAAGTAAAGGTATCGAGCGCAATCAGGTTTATTTTTTAATAGCTCGTATGTATGAGAGGAGAGGTCAAAAAACCAGAGCTATTGGGAATTATACTCGTTATTTACAGTCACCGGATAATAATAAACTAAGTCAGGTTCTCTCTGCTTTTAGGTTAGCTGAGTTAAATCGAAGTGTAAGACGTGTTTCAGAAGCAATGAAATGGTATAAAACAACTCTTCGTCTTCATCGGAAGTTTCAAGTAGGTGTGTCTTTTGCGGCTCAATCTCAATTTTGGTTAACGGAGCAAATTTATAAAAAATTTATTGGTATTCGTATTCCTGCAAATCCTAGCTTACAAGCTCAAGCCGTTCAAAGAAAATTAAAATTACTGGAACAACTGAAAAATGAAATTAAAAATGTCATTCGATTTAATTATGGCCCCGAAGTTGTTTCTTCTTTAACATTAATGGGTTTGGCTAACCACCATTTAGGACAAGCTATACTGAAATCAGCTATTCCAAAAGGCTTGGGGCGGGAAGGTAGAAAGCAATACAAGGAAGGTCTGGTTCAAACAGCTAAACCATTTAATGACAGCGCTCAGGAATATTTTAATCAAGCCCTTGAAAAATCCAGAAGCGTTAAAGGCTATATTGGTTCACTGAGAGAAGTTCAGAAGTTAAATCAAAATTTTGTGAAACCTTCTATTAGTTTTAATGAACGTTTTTATTCCTTGTATTTTTCTGGAGTCGGACAATGAAAAGAGTTCTTATTATTTGCTTAATGTTGAATAACCATTTTTTATTGTCTGAGGAGCTCACTTTATCTCAAAAAGAAGAGAAAATGAATCTGGTCTTTAAAACAAAATCTCGTAATGGTTTTACACGTTGGGCCTTCCAGGTTTTGGTTGAAGATGAGAAAAACTTTAACGCATTAAATAAACTAGGTGTTTATCATTTAGACAGAGGACGTTTTGTTTTAGCACGAATTATTTTTGAACGAACTTTAAAAATATATCCTAAGAAATCTGAACTTCATCATAATATAGGAATGGTTGCGTTAAAAGAAGGGCAAAAACAAGAAGCTGTTTTAGCTTTTGAAAAAAGCTTAAGTCGCAATGGAAACTATCTTCCTTCTTTAGTAAGTCTGTCTTCTCTTTATTTGGAAAATCGTGATTCAAAGGCTCTTCCTCTTTTAGAACGAGCTTATGATCAGGCAGAAGAATCTAGAAGTTGGTTTAAAATAGCCAATAATTATGCTGTGAGTCTGGCTTGGGCTAAAGAGTTTAAAAAAGCCCGGAAAATTTATAAGCAGATACTTCGTAAAAATAAAGCGACAAGTTTATCTCTTATCAATTATGCTATACTTTTGATGGAACAGTTTGAAGATTATGCAGAAGCTCAGGAGGTATTGGAGCAAGCTGATTTTTTAGCTCAAAATAAAAGTGATCAAAATCGAATCAGATCTTTAAGAAAGAAAATTGTCAATCAGAGAAAAAGGAGAAAATAAAAATGCCATTAAAACAATATATACTTTTATTGATTTTATTATTTTGTACTTTGTCAGTATCTGCGCAGAAAAGAAAAGGGCGAGTTTATACTGTAGATTTTGAAGATGAATTTATTGAAGGGCATGTTAAGAATCCAACTATTTTTCATCTTTTTAATAAACAACAGTTGGAATATGACAAACTTGTTGACCTTAAGGAAGACTTCCTGCCGGAAATGAGAAGAACTGCAGGAGAAATTGAGTAAGGGGAATCAGTGAGCCAAGCTATTTTTTTTAAAATTTATAAAGATAACAAGCTTCTAGGTATTAAGCAGGTGAGGCAGGATCAGGCATCCATTGGACAGAGTCCGGAAGTGGAGATCTGTTTGAATGGAGACAATGTTCTTCCATGGCATGCCTTAGTGGAAAACAGGGGAGATGAATATTTTATTTCTGACCTAGGCAGTTCTACGGGAACGTTTGTGAATGAGCGAAAAATTATTGAGAGTCCTCTGAAGGCAGGGGATCGTATCCAGATTGATAATTTTCTTATTGAGTTTTTTATTGGTGTTCCTTACTTAAAACCTGCTCAAAAACCATCTGTACCTGTAGAAGAAGCTGTTCAGGATGTAGAAATAACCTCTGAAGAAGTTGAAGAGAAAGCAGAGAAACCTGTTAAAAAACCAAAAAAGAAAAAAATAGCAAAAAAGAAAGTAGTTCCTTCTAAGAAAGAAAAAGTCACAGTGCCTGTACCGCCGCCTAAGAAATCTTCTGTGAAAGAGGCTCCAGCGGTTGCCAGTATTTCAGAAGTTCCTGTGGAGCAATCAGCTCCTCCGGAAGATTTAATGAGAAAGTCATTTCGTTCCAACCCTTGGAAGAATTTGTTGCCTACTAAGCCGGCTAAACAAACTTTTGCTCCTCTCAGTATGGTAAAGGATTTAGACCGCGCGATTCCTCCAGGAAGAGGAGGTGTCGTGGAAATTTTGGTTGCCTGGGAAGAAAGAATTATTGAAGTTCATCATTCCAAAAAAAATGAAATAGTAACTATAGGAAATCATCCTGATGCCGTGATTCAAGTTCCTAATTTATTTAGTAATAAACCCTATGCCCTTGTGCATGCAGGGCAAATTGCTCAGGTTTATATTGAAAGTGGGATGAAAGGAAAAATTATTCGTGAAAACAAACAGGTGGACTTTAATGTCGCTTTGAAAAAGGGTGTGATGACTCGTTCAGCAACTGGGGCCAGCCGTCTTTCTTTAGGGCAAAAGGAAGTATTAAGAGTGGATCTACATCCATCTTTAAGAGTGTATATTCGATATACTTCTCTTTCCACTAAGGCGCCTAAAGCCTTACTTTTTGATTTCAATGAAGCAGAGCTGGTGGGAATAGGATTAGCACTTTGTTTTATGTTAGCTCTCTTTTTCTTTGTTGGAATTTATTATCCTCGATTTTTGGTGGAAGAAGAAAAACTGGATGAAAAAGTGATACGTATGGCTACTATTCAGTTTAAGCCTTCAAGGCCTAAATTAGCTCGTATGTCTGTACAAAAGCAAAAACAATCAAAAAAAGAAAATATTCCTGTACAAGCTCCAAAGAAAAGTAAAAAACCTGTTCAAATTAAGAAAGCGGGTAAGAAACCTGGTAAGATCGGAGCTGTTGCTTCGAGAAAAAAGCCAAAGAAAAAACCGAGAAAAGTTGTGACTTCTGCACGTTCAGGATCGTCTCCCATTAAATCCAAAAAGGGAGGTTCCGGGGCAAGGAGTCCTAAGCCGGATCCTACAAAAGTGGGTTTGTTAGGTGTGTTTGGTAAAGGCGGTATACAAAAGCAATTGGATAAAGCTTATTCAGGTGCTGGTGAATTAGGAGGATTGGCTAATCAGGCTACAGGTTCTTCGGGAACGAAGGAGACCTACTCTGGTGAGGGTATCGGAACAAAATTTAAAGACGCAGGTGTAGGCGGAAAGGGTTCAAATTTAATTGGGATTTCTGGTGTAGCCACTCGGGGGCGCGGCGGCGGTACTAAAGGCTTTGGAAGAGGTGGAGGATTTGGTAATCGAGGTTCTGTGAATTTGTCTTTTGGAACTTCTGAAATAGATGTGGAAGGCTCTTTGGATAAGGAAGCTATTTTAAGAGTGGTGCGGAATAATAGAGCGCAATTGGAACGATGCCATAGCATGGTGTTGCAGAATAATCCTTCTATTCAAGGTCGAGTGAAGGTGAAGTGGGTCATTCAAGGCGATCGTGTTGTTTCTGCCAAAGTTATAAGTAATGAATCAGGTAGTAAAAGTCTAGCTCAATGTCTTTTAAGTCGTTTAAAAAATTGGAGATTTCCAGGAGCAGTTACAAAAGGAGATGCAGGTGAGATTTCATTCCCTTTTGTATTTACAGGGAGCTAGTGGATATATTTTATACAGTTTAAATTTTTGGAAATATTTGAAGAATAGAAAAAGTATTGGTCATAAGGATCAAATTTTGTTGAAATAAGAAAGAATGAATCTTAGGGGGTGAAGAGTGGACAGCACAGCAGAAATTGTGAATCAGTGTGCAAAATATAATAATTTTATTGCCAAGGCCTTTTGTGAAGGCGGGACGGCTATGTATTTTATTGCCGCGGTGGCTTTCTTAGTTGTTGCGCTTATTTTGGAAAGAACTTTTACTTTGCAAAAATTATCTGTAGATAAAAATGCAGTGAGTGGTTCTATTTTTGGAATGGTACTACAGGGGCAAATTCAACAAGCTATTGCTTTTTGCGATGCCACCCCAGCTCCTCTGACAAATACAATGAAAGCAGGTCTTGTTCAGGTCATGAATCGAAGACCAGATGAAGAAGTCCAAGTGGCTATGGATGCTTCAGTATTAAGGGAATCCCCTCGATTGGAAGGCTGGACTTCTTTTTTGGCTGTGTTTGGAAATATCAGTGTGTTGGTTGGATTATTAGGAACCATTATTGGTTTGATTAAAGCTTTTGGTGGTGTGGCTGAAGCAGATGCGGCAACAAAAGCGGCCCATTTATCCAAAGGGATTTCGGAAGCTTTAAATTGTACGGCTTTTGGTCTCTTAGTGGCTATTATTGCTATTACGGCTTATGGTTTTTTTCAAATTCGAATTGGACGTTCCAATAATGATATGTTGGAAAGTACAATGAATTTAATGAACCATGTTGTTTCGAACCGAGATAAGGCGTTGAAGAAATCTTAAAATTGGTTAGTTTATGGCTCATATATCAGGTAATAATTCTGAATCCCCGGTAGTTGAACTCAATTTAGTTCCTTTTATTGATTTGATGAGTGTTTGTATTATCTTTCTGCTTATTACAGCAGTGTGGATTCAAATTTCAATGATTCAGCTGGGAACCAGTGTTTATGCTAAAAAAATAGATGATGAGCCTCTTCCTCCAACTCAAACTCCACATGCTGAAGTTCCTTTTCGAATAGATGTTGTATCTCAGGGATATAAAATGATTTTGGGTTCGCAAGTGATATTAGTTCCCTTATCTGAGAGAGGAAAATATGATCACGAAGGATTAACAAAACAACTTCAAGCTGTAAAAAAAGTATATCCGGATAAAGTGGATGTGGTGATCACTTCTGAAGACAAACTCTTATATAAACATTTAATTATGGCTATGGATTTACTTTTGGCGGCTGGATTTCCTCAAGTTTCTATAACGCCTGGTGAGGTGATATAATGCCTATCCATGTTCCTGGTGTGAGAAATAGAAAAAATAGAATCACTGCTACCAAGAGAAATGTAGTGGCTGTTTTACAACTGACAGCTATGGTGGATATGTTTACTGTTTTAGTGGTATTTTTGCTTCAAAACTATGCTTCTACAAATCAAATTTTACCTATTTCGGATCGTGTAGCTTTACCTAAGGCCACGAGTACAGCTCAACTGGCTCCATCTTTGGTAGTGACTTTATCCAAGGAAGCTTTAAGTTTTAACGGTAAAGATCTTGTTTCTTTTGATGAGATCAGAACAAGTTCAGAATGGGTGATTGAGCCTCTAAAAGAACAGGTGGCTCAATCTATTGCTCAATTGAAAGATGAAAAGAAAAAGGATTTTGTTGTGACTCGAAAAGAGGGGGGAATTAAAATTTTTCCATATGAAAAGATGACCTTGCAGGCAGATGAAAATATCGACATGCTATCTATTAAAAAAGTCATGTATACCTTGACCGAAGCTGGGGTTAAAGAAATTAATTTTGCTGTTATTCAGGTTAAGAAATATCCTTCTTAATTAGCAACACAGGAATAAAATTTCTTCGTATATATCATCCCCACAATACATATTATCCCCGCAACACTCGTCATCCCCATATTCAATATTCACGCGTCATCCCCGCGAAAGCGGGGATCCACCTTTCATATACGACTCATTTCTCGCATACTGGATTCCTGCCTTCGCAGGGATGATGTAAGCACAGAAGTGATGTGTTTGTATAAAATCATCTTGATCTGTTTATATCTCTATTGTAGTTCATACAAACTATGAGTTTTAAGTTTAGCCATCAATTGGTTCAAAAACTAAATATCAATCCTCAAATGATTCAATCCATTGGGTTGATGAACTTGTCCGTTATGGAATTGGAGCAGGTTATACGCAAAGAACTGGAAGAAAATCCAGTCTTGGAGGAAAAGGGCGACACTTTAGAAGATTTTTCTTCGTTGGAAGAGGCGGAGAAAGAACGTTTGGAATGGACTGAGTACACAGCCACTAATATCAATGTTCCTAAAAATACAGCAGATGAAAAATATTATGAACGTCATACTCCAGTGGAGGAAAGCTTGAGAGATCATCTCTTATGGCAAGTGAATTTTTCCGGGTTTAGTGATTCAGAGAGAAAAATATTATATACTTTGATAGATGTTATTAATGAAGATGGATATTTAACAGAAAGTATCCAAAGTATTGCACATCAAAATCAATTTAAAGAACAGGAAGTGCAGGTTTTATTAGAAAAACTTCAAGAATTTGACCCTCCTGGTGTAGGAGCTAGAAATTTAACTGAGTGTCTCTTAATTCAGGTTAAACGTATTGATGAAGACACACATGATTTAGTTTATCTACTCAATAACCATTTAAAGGATCTTCAAACTAAACATTATGAAAAAATTGGTACATCCATGAATCTTCGGGTGGAAGAGGTTCAAGATATTGCCAATATTATATCTTCTTTAGACCCTAATCCAGGTCAGAAATTTACTTCTCATCGAACAGAGTATGTAGTGCCGGATATTTATATTTTAAAAAAAGAAGAAGGTGTCTATGAAGCTCATCTTAATGAAGATTCTATTCCACAAATTAGAATTGCATCTCATTATGTTCGTGTTTTGGATCAACTGGGTAATAATCAGGATGAGGATACGAAGAGATATTTAATGGATAAAATGAAAAGAGCTCTCTCCTTTATTAGAGCTTTAAATCATAGAAAATCTTCTATTTTGAGAGTGACTCAATTGATAGCGGAGGAACAGGTTGATTTTCTAGAGAAAGGTGAGATGTTTTTACATCCTTTTCTTTTAAGAGAAGTTTCTGAGAGATTGAATTTACATCTTTCAACAGTCAGCCGGGTGACGTCCAATAAATATGTACATACTCCTCAAGGTGTTTTGGAATTAAAATATTTCTTTGGTATTAGTTATTTAAATCAAAAAGGTGAAAGAAAAGGTGTTCCTGCTATTAAATTGATGATAAAGGAAATTATTGAATCTGAGAAAACCCCTCTTTCTGATTCTAAAATTTCCCAAAAGCTTTTGGACTGGGATGGTATTCACTTAAGCCGCAGACAAGTGGCTCGCTTTAGGGAAGAACTAGGGTATCTTAGTGCTCTTGAAAGAGGAGCTTATAAAAAGAGAGGCTAAATATTATGAAAGATTTTATATTTACAAGTGAATCTGTTTCTGAAGGGCATCCAGATAAAATGGCAGATCAAATTAGTGATGCTATTTTAGATGCTTTTTTGGAGCAGGACTCTCACAGCCGTGTAGCTTGTGAAACTTTAGTGGCTCCTGGTTTGGTGGTCGTGTCTGGAGAGGTGAATACGAAATGTTATGTAGACATAACCGGAGTAGTGAAAGGTGTTTTATCTTCTATAGGTTATAATCATGCTAAAAAAGGCATGGATTATAAATCCTGCTCAGTTTTAACAAGTATTAACCATCAAAGTCCGGATATTTCTCAAGCTGTCGGTTTTGGAGAAGATCAAGGGGCGGGGGATCAGGGTATTATGTTTGGTTATGCTGTGGATGAAACAGAGGAGTTTATGCCTCTTAGTATTTCTTTATCCCATCAATTAATGAAAGAGCTGGCTGTACTCCGTAGATCTTCCGGAAATGATTTTTTGTGGCCGGACAGCAAAAGCCAGGTCAGCATTAAATATAAGAATGGTCAGGTGGATTCCATCAGTAGTGTAGTGATTTCCGCTCAACATTCTCCAGATATTTCTGTTGAAAAACTTCGTGAATTTATTGTGGAAGAGTTAATAAAAAAAGTCATTCCAGAAAAATGGTTAAAAAACACTCAATATATTGTTAATCCTGGAGGGCAATTTATTGTAGGAGGTCCTGAAGCGGATACGGGGCTGACTGGCAGAAAAATTATTGTAGATACTTATGGGGGTCATGGTTCTCATGGAGGAGGATGTTTTTCAGGAAAAGATCCATCAAAAGTTGATCGTTCAGGAGCTTACATCGCACGTTGTATTGCTAAAAGTTTGGTAGCCAGTCATTTATTAAAAAGATGTTTAGTGCAAATTTCATACGCTATTGGGCAGAAAGAGCCTGTGAGTCTTTATATTGAAGACTATGGGACTTCCCAGTTGGATCAAAAAAGTTTGTGTGACATTGTTTTACAGAATTGGGATTTAACACCTGGAAGTATTATTCGGGAATTGGATTTACTTCGACCTCGGTATAGAAAAACAGCTGTATATGGTCATTTTGGAAGAAATGAAAAAGAGTTTACTTGGGAGCAGGTGAAACAGTTGTCATCTTAGTTTTGTAAATCTCATACATTGTTTCAATGTTTTTGTGTTATCCATGCACTTACGTTGTTCTCGTATTTACGTCATCCCCGCGAAAGCGGGGATCCACCTTTCATATATGACTTATTTCTTGCATACTGGATACTGTTCTATAACGAAGAGAAGCTAAATCTTTTGCTTCTTTTTTTAAAAGAAGTTAAAGTAGAATTATGGCAAATAAAATTAAATTTTTACCAGATAATGTTGAGTGTGATATTTCATCTGAAAAAAGTGTGATGGAATTAGCTTTTGACAAAGGGATTCCTATTCAATCCAGTTGTAAGGGGATGGCTACTTGTGGAGAGTGTCGTGTTATTGTTGTGGAAGGGGAAAATCAGGTTCTTCCTCCTACTTCACAGGAAATTTCTTTAATTGGTCAAGGACATTACATTGATCAAAGGCGTCTTTCTTGTCAGTTGTATTGTTTTGGGAACATTACTGTGGATGTCAGTGAACAAAAAGAGAAATCTGCTGATCAATCTATATCAAAAACATTTTTAAAAAGGATTAAAAAAGAAAAAGAGACAGATGTTCATTCTATTAGGGACAACTTGATTGAACAAAATAATGAGAAGATAAAATAAACTCTTTTTAAGAGGCCATAGGAAGTTTGATAGGAGCTTTTTTTGGGTTTCTAATATCAGAAAGGTCAATATCATGGTCTTTAATCTTTCTGTAAAGAGTTGCACGGCCTATATTTAAAGCTTTTGAGACACGAGAGACATTTCCATTCATGGAATAGAGGGCTTGGCGGATAGTGTCCATTTGTACTTCGCCCAGAGGTTTTAAAGTTTTTACAGTGATTTTTCCTGTAGGGAGGATCATTTCTTTCCTCATATTTATAACATTATTATTTTCAAGTTGATTTTTTTTGCGTTTCCATTCTTGTTCTGTGTAGTGTTCCATTTGGCAGGATTTTTTAGAGGCCAAATTTGTTACTTCAGAAATCAAATACTGATTTGAGCTGATCACAATAATTTTAGACATAATAATTACCTCGGTTTCTTTCTATTCGGATCATATTTTATTGGACTGAAGGAAAAAAATGTCAACTAGAAGTTTTAATAGAATTCACACAGATATTAATTTGATTTTGATATTCGCTAGCTAATTTAAATAGGCTTTTCTGACTTAGATAAGCTTTAGCTTGTTGAAAAGGAATGCGCGACTTATAAGGGTGTTTTTGACAGGATAAAATGTAATATTTTAGAGCTATTTCATGTTGGTTTAATTTTATTAAGGTTTCAGAAAGACCTAAAAGACCAGGAATATAAGAATCATTCATTTTAATAGCTTTTTGAAAGTATTTCATAGAGAGTTTGTATCTTTTTTTGTCAACAAACATTTGTCCAATGGTGACGTATAGTTTTTCTGAGGGCGGTTTAGTTTTTAATATGTTTAAAAGTACTTGTGATTTATTTAAAGGGAGATTTTTTGACTTTTGATTTAAACCACTGGTTGTCTCATTTAAATAATCTGCGTATATGTGCAAGTCAGTGTCATCGGGAAGAAGTTTTTTTGCTTTTTGGCAGTAAGGTCGAGATTCTACATAAAGATGATTTATAATGAAGTATTGGCACAGGTATTTCATTATTTTTTGATTTTCTCCAAATTGTTTATATATATCCTGTAATAATTTTAAGATCTGAAATGCTTGGTTTTCCTGATAAAAATCTGTGTTTTGAGACCATTCTATATAGTGATGATACAATGCAAACAACTCCCAATAAGCATCTTCATTTTTTGGATTTGCGCTGATTATTGCATTTAATTTCTTTTCTAATTCCTCTTTTTTTATTCGGCTTGGGTTGGCCTCATATTCTTCTATTCTTTGTGTTTTAATAGCAGACAGATCTGTCTCATCGACAAAGATTTTGTTTGTTTCCGGTTCAGAAGGAGATGGTTTATCTTCAGAAGATTTGTTTTCAGCAGTTTCAGATTTGTCTGTTTGATCTGTGTCCTCTTTTTTAGAATCTGGAGATTCCTCCATTGGGCTGGTTTCTTCTGTATTGGAATCCGTCACATGATCTGGCGGATCCGTTTCTGTCGGTTTTGAGTCAATGGAATTATCATCAGCAATACTTTCCTCTGTGTCAGAATCAGTAAAAATGCCTTGAGCGGAAAGTTGAAGCTCTTCTAATAATTCATCTTTTTCCATTGATTTCTCTACTTTAGGAGGAGGATTAGAAGGTTCGGATAAAACTGCATCCTGAGCTTTAGAGGTATGCAATAGGATAAAAGGAGTAAATATTATAAGCGTAAGTCGACTAAAGACGGTTATTTGATTCATAATGAATTCCCTTCGTTTATTATACAAAATTTTTATTAAAAACTATGATTTTTTTATCCGATTAGGAGTTTAAGGATCTTTTAAAGGATTTGTCATGGGATATATCAAAAAGAAAGAAGGGAATCTGTTGGTACCCAAAGCTTTATTTAACGGCCATTGGCAGACCCGTAGTAATGAACAAGAAAAAGAGATCAAACATGCTGTAGGTGAAGATAATGTAGTTTTTTTGCCTGATCATGAAAATACGCACAATACTCAAAATCGAAGAGATATATGGATAGGACATGGGGCTGTGGCCAGTGTCCTGATAGTCTTTTGCGGCTTGTTTGTTGTTCATAATATGAAAGATATAGGTGAAGAAGGGGATCGTGGTTTGGCAAGTGATCCTTTGAGTTCTGTTGAAATTGAGGAGGATGGTCAAAGGGCCATAGATAATAACATTGTAGCTGATTTAAATAATGGCCGCAGAGAGTTAAGCTCTATTAATGAGGCTTCTCTAGAAAATAGGGAATATTTTGAGCATACTTTATTAAATTCTTATTATGTTTCCTTTGATGCAGATGGTGTGTTGTCTGAAGTACAGCTTCGTCCTGAAAAAGCTCCTATTTATATTAAGGATCATAAAGAGTTTATTCAAAAAAATGGAGCATTTTTCCCGGAACATTCTCAGATTCAAAATATGAAAGAAGACTTTGATTTGGATGAAGGTTTAAAAGCATTTATTTATCGTTTGACAGGTCCTTCAAATGTTTCAGATGTGAGTTTTCAAACGGATGAACAGGGAATGTTAATTTCTGTCATTATAGAGAATCAGGAATGAGGCTCTTACATTGGGTTGCTTGCATTTGTTTTCTCCCTGCTTGTATGATGCGTCCCGTGGGTGTAGATAATCGCCCTTCAGTAGATACATGTAATTTCCATGTGAATAACTTTGGCAAAGGATATAGATGGGATCATTTGCCAGTTCCTATTACTTTTCACTCCAAGACCATACATGATCAAGCACACTCCTCTACAATGAAAGTTATTGAAGAATGGAACCATGTCTGGAAATCTGAATCTGGTCAAAGTCATGATTTATTTGAGGTTGTTGGGTGGGTTCACCACAATAATGCTCTGGATATTCGGAATAGAGATAAAGCAAATACTGTAGTATTGGTGGATCAAGTGGAAAATAGACAATGTGGTCAAGATCGATGTCTTTTAAAAAGAAATCAACAAGGGGTGACGTCCATGACAGGGATGTTTAGCTTAAGTGAAACGGATATTTTTCTTAATGAAGCAGATTTTAATTTTTATTTCGATAAGGGAATGGATAATAGTAGGAACTTGACTAGTTTGGCTCCCCCTTCTTCTTTTTTTCGTGAATTGTGGATGAGTTTTTTTAAATATGTGTTTTTTTGGCAAAAACCAAAACGTGACCCAGCTTCTGATCAAGGTTTTATCCCTAGAAATTTAATTGATTTTGAGAGTTTGGTGGCCCATGAATTAGGCCATGTTTTGGGGTTGGGGCATATAGAGGTTGATGGAAGTATTATGAGGAGACAGTTGGGGTCTGGCGTCATGCGAAGAGGTCTTCGAAGGGTGGAATTAGACTCATTATTCTGTGGTTATGCTGAAGAGTAGTGGTTTTAAGTGAAATTTTTTAAGATAATTTAAGTTCATAATAGTCTAGGTTTGGGGTAAAATTAAAGAGTATGGATAGTCCTATTTATAATAAATGGAAAGTGTTGGATTCATCAGCAATAGAAGGTTCTTCAGCTGTGCGTGTGGAGGAGTCTTTTGAGTATTCTGACAAAACTTATTTTGAATCCTGTCAAAAAAATTTAGAAAACTTACAAAACAAAGTGAATCTTTTGAGTTTCATGGTTGAAGAAATTCATGGAACTTTTCATTATCGAAAATAATCTTTTAGTGGATGCTTTGCGTGGATGCTAACACAGCATTATCTACAATGTGGAAATAGGTCCTCAGCAAAATTTCAAAAGCTTCTGGGTCTAGAGATTTAAGGTAGTGTTTTTTTTCTCTAAGACTTTTTTTAGAAATTAAGCCTGTGAGTAAACCTTGAATTCGAGGGAGGCTGTTTTTCTTAAAAAAATCTAATTTTTCTGTTGGTGTTTTTAGAATATCAGCCACTTCATCTCTTTCAAAAAGCAAGTGATGTCCTAATGTTGATTGGTTGAGAAAAAATTCTATTTCATGTAAATCTCTTTCCTTAATTTCAATCACTGGAAACTCCTCCGTAGAAAATATTGGTTATTTATATATTTGATTCTGATTTGATCGAAGTGATCAAGAAAAGTATTATCTGACACATAAAATTATAGACTATTGTTGGTTTTTAGAAGAGATAAAATACTAAATAGGAGTTTCGAGACAGGCTGATTCTGCTTTAGATAAAAAGACATCATCACTTGTTCTTTCTATACTTGTTTTTAGGGCACTAAAAGGATGGAGTTTACTAAGGGCCTGATTGTTTGAGTTGCTTTCTTCATAGATATATGGGTTGGCTTCAAATGGAGGAATTAATAATAATAGTAGGTTGTTTTTATCTAAAATAAGATCGTCATTTACATTGTATAATCCAATGTGAAGGGCCTTCCAGCCAGCTGTGTTTTTAATAACCAAAGCATGATCAGCAAAAAAATCATTGAGTCTATAATTTTCACGGTCATTTTTCCTTTGATTTTGAATAAACTCGCGATCTATAAGATCTGTAATGCTGGTTGGATTGTCATTTCGTAGATTCAGCACATCCATTTCAAAGGGAGCATTACTGAAAGAATGTTTGTTATTGTGGAAGTTGGCTCCATGCAATTGGATGTATGTGCCTTCTTGAGTATTAAAAGAATCCGGTACGTCATTGAAAAATAACATAGATGTATTCTTGTCGTAAGACAATCTGTCTTCAGTTACAAATAACACTCCTTGAAAACCTTGTATATCGAAAGGATTACAAAACACCATACCTTCTTGAACGGATTCACTCGCTAACATACTAGATGAAGGGTCGCAGGAAATAAATATCCAAATGGGTGTCAGGAGGAATATAAAAACTTTTAAAATACGCATTAATACATTTTAACTGTATTTTTACTTTTTTGTGAAGGGTAGAGAAAACAATATCTAGACTTTATACTGAAGCTTTCTAAATATGATGGGAAATTTCTATACAATGTAAGAAAATTTTACACATTAAGGTTTGAATGATAGAGAAAACAGTTCCTGCTATACATTTACTCTGGATTGTCTGTGTGGATGTCTTGTTTTAGCTTGCCTACTCTAAAAAAAGGAAGTTTTTTTGCTTTAATGTGAATAGATTCACCTGTTTGCGGGTTTTTACCTATTCTTGCATCATGGCTCTTTAATCCAAAAGTTCCGAAACCTCTAATTTCAACTCGTTTGTGTTCAGAGAGTGCTTTGGTAATAGAGTTGAAGATACACTGTACAACGCGTTTTGCTTGAGTTCTATTTAACTCTTTGTAGCGCTTGTAAACTGCTTTAGTTAAATCTGATTTATTAAATGATTTTCTTTGGCTCACTTTGAGGAAATTAAAGATACTTTTCTTTTAAGTCAAGAAAAATAGGCTCGATAAACTTTTTTGAAAAAAGCTGGCCCTTCAAAAACAAGAGCAGAATATACTTGAACTAAATCAGCACCCCATTGAATCCTTTCAAAAACATCTTGAGCTGTCATACACCCACCGGAAGAGATAATCAGTTTATCTTGTTTATCAGCACCTAAGAGTTGGACGGTTTTTTTTAATAGATGTTTCGATTTGTGTGCTAGGGGCTGGCCGGATACTCCGCCTCGATTGGGGAATGAGGAGTTTTGTTCTGTCGTTGTATTACATATAACCCATCCGTCCACTTTATTTTTACTGGCTTCAATGATGTGTAAAAATTGATTTTCGGGTAAATCAGGACTCATTTTAAGCAATAATGGAGGAGGATGTTTTAGGTTGTCGCAGAATGAAACTATCTGATTTAAAAATTGTTCAAAAAAATCAGGATTAAATAACTGTCTTAAATCTTTGGTATTTGGAGAACTAATATTGATGACAAAAGCAGATGCATAAGGGTGTAATTTTTCTATTAAGTGTTGATAATCCAGAAAAGCTTTTTCCAAAGGGGTGTCGCGGTTTTTTCCAATACTGATAAAAACAGGTGTGTGATAGGATTTTATTTGCTTGAACCTTGAAAGAGCGTAATGACAGCCGGGGTTTGGAAAACCCATGTAATTCCATAGGGCTTTTCTTTTTAAATCCCTTTTTAAAATTGTACCTGGATTATTTTTTTGTTTTTTAACTGTCAGGGTTCCTATTTCCAGGAAGCCGGGGCCGTAAGTCCACCATCCTTGTATGTTATCAGCAGATTTGTCCAAGCCAGCCGCAATCCCTAAAGGGTTTTGAAATTCCAAGTGACGCCATTTGAAGGGTTTCCATTTGAAAGTTTGTGTTTTGCAGAAATAGCCTCTGAATTTTAAAATAATAAGGCTCATTCGGTGCATCCATAAAGGAGGCAAATACAGCCAAAGTTTGTTCACCAGGCTTGGCCTCTGAGTTTCATGGCCTTCTCCAATCGATGCAGGGATGAAACCATAGAGACAAGACGCAGATCCTTTCCATTTTTTTTATTTGTTTCTGTAAACAAGGGGTCTTCAGAAAGCCTCCAGACTCGATCAAATGTACTGTGCATGATGTTTCTAAGTCTGGTTCGCACTTCTTTCTCTGTCCAAAAAAGCCAGCCTACGTCTTGCACCCATTCAAAATAACTCACAACAACGCCTCCTCCATTGGCTAGAATATCAGGTACGACTAGAACTCCTTTTTGATTGAGATAACGGCTAGACTCAAAAGTCGTGGGTCCATTAGCTCCTTCAGCAATAATTTTAGCTTGAATGGAATGCATGTTGTTTTCATTGATAACTCCATCAAGAGCACAAGGCGCTAAGACATCAACATCTAATTGGAGGAGTTCTTCGTTGGTGATGGGATCCGCTTTTGGATAGTTCTTTACAAATCGATTTTCATCTTTATATTTAATTAAATCTGTAATGTTTAAGCCGCGGGGGTTGTAAATAGCTCCGGAAATATCACTGACTGCCACAACCCGAGCCCCTAAGGCGTGCGCTTCAATACAGGCATGAAGCCCCACTTTTCCAAAGCCTTGGACGGCAATCGTGGCTCGATCTATAGAGGTTTCTTTAACTTCCAGAGCTTTTTCTATAATATGAATAAGACCTAAACCTGTGGAAGATAATCGTCCTTGTGAGCCTCCAATTTCTATGGGTTTTCCGGTTACAATTCCCATTTGTGAATAACCTGTTTCCAGGGCATAAGTGTCTAACATCCAAGCCATTGTTTCTGCATTTGTGCCAACATCCGGAGCTGGGATATCTTTGTCTGCTCCAATAAAAGGGCTTAGTTCAGAGGTAAATCTACGGGTTAAAGACTCAATTTCTGACTTACTAAGAGCGGCAGGATCCACCTGAACCCCACCTTTAGCTCCACCCAAAGGAAGTCCAAGAAGGGAGTTTTTAAAAGTCATTAAGGCGGCAAGGCCGGCTATTTCACCCATATTTACTTTAGGATGGTAACGAATACCTCCCTTAAATGGACCCAGAGTGTGGTTGTGTTGAACACGGAAACCTGAAAAAATTTGAATTCTATCGTCATCCATTCGAACAGGGATAGAGACCCTTATGGCTCTTCTGGGCAGTTTGAGCCTTTCAAT
The DNA here is from genome assembly GCA_965197855.1 of Bdellovibrionales bacterium. Lineage (GTDB taxonomy): Bacteria > Bdellovibrionota > Bdellovibrionia > Bdellovibrionales > UBA1609 > JAPPLG01. The sequence continues at coordinate 289,275 of OZ240230.1, read as the reverse complement.
GACATTTTTATTAGCATTCATCAAACGGGAGGAGTTTTCAAGGCTCCTCATCACATCTTTGTATAAAGGGGCTTGCGTCAGTTCATCTTCTATTATCATGAATTTGCTCTTTTAAAAAATATTACTGGATTGTATGTCAAACTTAGTCTTAAGGGCTAGTATAGTTTTATATGAGGATCAAGAATATATTTATTTTTTCCGATAAAAAAAAGGGAGTTTTTATCTATGACACAAGGAAAGAAGAAAAAATTTAAAACGGAAGTCTTGGAAAAACAGTCTTCAGATATTTTAGATTTGGAAAAAACGATCCAAAAAGATATCCAAGTGGATGATCTTTCATTAAAAGGTGTAGTGAACGAGTCGGTGGACTCTGTTTGTGTGGATTTGTTTACATCCGGGAAGAAACCTGCAAAAAAAGGAAAACAACAAAACAAAACCCCTATTCAAAAACAGGAATCTCCATCAGGAGATGCTTTTGTTTTAACTCTTTCTAATCACTTAAAAATTGCTGAAAATAAAATTAGAGAATTGGAGCATAATAATGAACATCTTCGTTTGGATAATGAAAAACTATTAGTTGCAGGGGAGGCTTTAAAAGAAGCTGTGGATAAGTTTTCCAATGAGAATAAAATACTTAAGTCGACTTCTAAAGAAGATAGGCTCTTCTGGGCAGAGCAAAAAAATGATTTGGAAAATTTAATAGAAGATCAATCTACAGAAATTAAAAGTCTTAAAATGAAAATAAGTGCGTTAGAAAAACATTTAAGTCGTGACATAAGAAAAACTCGAGTCAGGGAGAGGGAGTTAGAGAATCGATTGGAATTAAAACAAAATGAAATGGAGAGTGTGATTCGTGAGAAAGATCACACTTTGTTGAAATTTAAACAGGAGTTGGATCTTTTAAGGGAAAAAGTGGAAAGTGATCGCAAAAATCATCATCAATGGTTGGAACAGAGAATTCAAGATAGGGATCGTACGGGTCGTGCCATTCAGGCTTTACAGTTATCTTTACAATTATTGGAGAGTTCAGCTAAGCAGGAAGATGAATTTTCTTTAGAAGAAAAATCTGGATTATTTGAAAAAACATCAGAATCACCAAAGTCAGTTGTACCTCAAGAGGCTTCTCTAAATCAAGTGGAGTCTTCTACACCTAATGAGGTTGAATCAAAAGATAATACCAATCATCTTGAAGAAAACCAAAATGAGGATGAACCAAGTAAAATAGAGGAAGAAGCAGGATGAAAAAAAAACTGGAACACACAGCTACTGGAGATATAGAGGCTACAGAGCTTGTGGATATTCATCCTATCAAAGAGGGAGACAGCCCGGCCCTTTTGAGTTTAATTATAGGCCCGAAACAATGGGTGGGCAAAACATGGTTTTTGACCAAAAATCAAACTTTCGGAAGGGATAAAAATACAGCGGATGTTTATATACCGGATAACAGTTTGAGCCGGGAACATATCCGCATTATTTGTTCTGGTAAAACTATTCAAGTTCAGGATCTTAAGTCCACTAATGGGTCTTTTTTAAATAATCAAAAGGTGGACCCGGAACAAGTTTATACATTGAAGAATAGTGATATTTTACGTTTGGGTGATATTGTATTTAAGTTCATTGCTTCCGGTAATATTGAGGCGAGATCTATTTTCCATGTTCAGGATCAAATGTATAAGGACCCTCTTTGTCAAATTCACAATAGAAAGTATATGGAAGATAAAGGTCAGGAAATGATACGTCAGAAAAAATATGTCAGTTTTATTTCTTTTGATTTGGATCATTTCAAAAAGATCAATGATCAATATGGTCATATTGGGGGGGATTTTATTCTGACTTGTGTTTCCAGTTTGGTTCGAAATTCCATTCGAAAATCGGATATCTTTTGTCGTATGGGCGGTGAGGAATTTTCTTTAATGATGGAGTGTGATAAGGAGACGGCTTTTCAATTGGCGGAAGAAATTCGAAGTAAAATTGCCGGTGAAGTTTTTGAGTTTGAAGATCAGACTATTACTGTCAGTGTGTCTTTAGGTGTAGCTGAAATTCAGAAAACGGATAAGAGCTGGCAGGATTTATATAAACGTGCGGATAAAGCTTTGTATAAATCTAAGAAGGAAGGACGAAACCGCGTCTCTTAGTTTCTTCTTTTAGAAAAAGAAGCAAAAACCTGTTCATTGTCCGTACTGGACTCATCGAACTAAGAGGGGATAGAAGAGTGGAGCGGATACACAACTCGTTTGAGCCACTTATACAAAGTGTCTCAGCTCGATTCTACTTGTAGATGCTAGGGGTATTATTTTATATTTAAGTCTCTTATGAGAAGTTTTTTAAATGTAATAGTTTTTATTGCTTTTGGGTTTTTAGTTATTAGTGATCAGGTAAATGCATCACCTGAACAAGAAGTTATTTCATATGACAATCTTTTAGCTGGCAAGGTTCAAAAAACATTTACCTGGAGAAATGGAAATGGTCTCCAAGAGTCTATTGAAATTAATATCATCAATATCCCTGAAACCTTAGAGGTTCAAAATCTTAAAAAAGAATATCTTATCAATATTTATGGAGATAATTACCAAGACAATCTTCAACAAGTCACCCCTACAATGATTGTTGTTCACTCTATGGCCTTAGGTCATTTACAAAATAGCTTAGAGGAGTCTGGTTTTCTTTTGAATACAGTCAATTGGGGTATATCTAAATGGGGACAGCTTCCTGTAGGGTCTCATTTTATGGTTGATCAAGATGGTACTATTTATTGTTTATCCTGGCCTTCACAAGGGAAGACAAACTCTGATGATAACATTATATTTCCATTAAAACGTCATGTAAAAGAGGCCAATCCATTCGCTATTGGTATTGAAAATATTGTTCCTTTTGTCTCTAATTGGTGGGAAAAAAATGACAGTAAGAAGACAGAAATTTTCTCCAATCTTTCTCAAGAGCAAATTGTGGCTAATGCAAAATTAGTCAGTTGGCTAAAGAGTTGGAATGAGGGGATAACCCATGTATTTTCTCACTCTCAATTTGTTGATTCAGATTTTAGATCATCACTTCTTAATAATGAAGAGCTTTTACCAGTTCCTTTTAATCTCGAATATGTCACCAAAAATAAATATGATATTAAAGAGGACATCCTTGATGAAATAATTGAAGCAGTTAATGTGAGGGGTTACATACTTTCTTCAACTCTTTAAAAGAACATTTTTCTTTATTTCTCTTTTGATTGCTATTATTTTATGAACCTGTCCATTTCATAGATAGTTTTTTTTGTTTCTTTACACAATCAAGCAAGTAAAAATTAATCAGTTGTTGATAAGGAACACCCATCTCTTTGCTTAGAAATTTAAAATAATCAATCACTTCATGGCTTAAATTGATTCCTATATTCTTCTTTCCTTTAAAAGGACTTTTTACTTCCTTTAGTTTTGAAAAATTATATTCCTTCTTCATAGAACCTCCTTTCTTTTTTTGTTGCTTTACGAGCTGATATAATTCTTATAACAGACTCATTTTTCCTATAACAAAAAACTATTATCAATAATCTTTCAACCCCACTGACACCTATAGCAATATAATGATCTCCGTGTTCTGTTAAATCTGAAAACATACGATGATAGGGATCTGAAAAAAATTATTTTAGCTTCTTCAAACCACACTCCATGTTTTTGACGATTTTTTTCGTTTTTTGATTCATCCCATTCAAATTTCACCTAGATATTGTATAGATATTATATAGATAAGTCAAGAATTATTATTAATATATAGTTTTATTCATAGCAGAATCTTTTCTTATTATTTAAAAAAATATTTGACAGGATTTTTTGTTTTCATATTTCGTTGTACATTGGTTTTCAGCTCTATCTGATTGTTTTTTGAAATCTTTACTTCACTAACTATCTGTATATCCTTTTATCCTTTAATATCAATGTATCTGGATCAAGGATCAAACTCTATAAAAATAAAGATTTTAAAACCCATGCTATATTATTTTTTAATTATAAAAAACTTAAAAAAAGGAGATTATTTTATGCATATACAAAGCACAAATATTTTAAAATCACTCAGCAACGAACAACTTTTATCTCAAACTAAAAATCTAGTTCAAAAAGAAAGGAAACTGGCTATTCAAGTGATTGGGCATTTATCTGAAATAGAACATCGGAAACTTTATCTTAGAAGAGGTTTTTCTAGTTTGTTTGACTACACAGTCAAAGAGCTTGGCTACAGTGAAGGGTCTGCTTATCGCAGGATTAAGGCTATGAAATTATGCCGCGAAATACCTGAGACAACATCCAAGCTTAAAACGGGAAGTTTGAATTTAACTACAGCTTCACAATTACAAACTTTCTTTGAAAAACAAAATAAAAAAATAAAAGAAAATCAATCTAGTTTATTAAAAAATACTCAGAAACAAGACTCTCAAAAGAATCTTAATACTCAATTACAAAATAAAGATTCTTTGTTGTTGGTGATTGGGTGTGTAATACCTGAAACAAAGTGTAGTAAAGATTTACAACGCAGTGATTCTTCGGCGCGAAGAATAGATGCGTCATATCTGGAAAATAAAACTCAGAGACTGGATTTATTAAAAAAGTTTGAAGGAAAATCCAGCCGTCAGACTGAAAAAATGCTTTGTGAAATAGATCCGGAAGTTTATCAAGTTAAAGAGAAAATTCGTTATCTGGGTAAAAATCAAGTGGAGATTAAATTGACCCTGGATAAAAATTCTTATGAAAACATCGAGCAGTTGAAAAATATTCTTTCTCATAAAAATCCGAATATGTCTTACGGAGAATTATTTTCTGTATTAGTAAAATTGGGATTGGATAAATATGATCCAAGACGAAAATTAAAAAAGAGAGATGTAAAGAAATTCAAAAAGCAGATTCAAATAAGAGATAATAAGCAATCAAAAGTTTGTCATACATCTATTTCAAAGCAGGTTGCTTTTCGAGCATCAAGTAAGAATATTTTGTCAAATACAAAGACAAAGCAAGTATCTAACAGATATATTTCAGCTGGAATCAGACGTTTAATTTGGACCAGAGATCGTGGAGAGTGTAGTTATATTTGTCCTGAAACTAAGAAAAGGTGTGGATCGAAACATTTACTGCAAATAGATCATATCCACCCCTACTCTTTAGGAGGAGGTTCAAAGTCAGGTAATCTCAGATTACTTTGTGCTGGTCATAATCAATATAGAAATAACAATTAGTAATGATGATTCTTGTATTCCTTGGCTCAGCGGTTTTCCGGTTGGCATCTCAACCACTTCGCTCCTGCAATTCTTGGCTCAGCGGTTTTCCGGTTGGCACCTCACCGCCTCGCTCCTGCGAAGGCAGGAATCCAGTATACGAGAAACGAGTTGTATATGAAAGGTAGCCCTCTGTCTTCGCAGGGGTTACATATGAAAGGTTTTTATGGAGTGTGTAGTTTTTTCAAAAAGGAATCCAGACCATAGACGGGTTATTTAAATTTCAGGCTTAAATGCCTTATGCGAAGGTTTTCATTTGTCGATGATAATTGAGAGAATAGATAAAAAGGTGTTTTTATGAAAGTTTTTTCTTTGTTTTTTATTTTAATTTTTGCCTTGGCATATGGGGGAGTTTCCTGCTCTCAGCCTACGACTAGTGAGTTGGGCTCTGAAAGAGACGATGATGACCATGATGATGATGTGGATAATAGACATACCAGAACTTGTTCGGATCGGGATTCCTGTCAGGATATTTGCGATGATCTTTTCTCATATACCACTGAAAGATATAATTGTTATGATTTAAATTCTGATGAAGTAAATACTATTTCTAAAGTGTCAGATGAATTAGAGCATAATGATGTAAATCCAGATGAATTGGAAGATTTGGATGCAGATGATGTTCAAGCTTATCTGGAAATTGGTTTTGAAAGTTTTATAGACTTGATTAAAGGTGAAGCTGTTGGAGATGATGCAAAAGCACATAATCAGCCACAGTGGAATAATATGGTTGCATCCAACTCAAAAGAAATAATGGAATGGATAGCTGAAACAGAGGATATTGCGGAAGTTATATTAGAGCAGGATAGTGATTTTGAATTAGGCTTAGAACTTTTTCAAGCTGTTGCTATTATTCCTACTGATGATGATTTAGATTGGAAAATAAGTACTAAGCCTAATTGGCCTCGTAATTGGCTAGAAGAGGATAGAGGGGGTACAGAATTACATGTATGTATTGGCAATACTGTAAATTATGGTGCTAGTTCTGATGACAGTGGTGTGTGTACAGGCGTAGGAAATGGTACAGGTAGATTGTTAGATTTAGGTGATTTTGATGGAGTGGATGTATTTTTATCTGGCTTTTTATTAATGAGGGATTTCCCTGGAGGAGATTCTTTTATGGTTTTTTCAGCGGATGAAAGAAATGAAACAGCTTTTGAATGGGGCCATAAAACTCTATTGGAATTTTGTAAAGAAGCCACAGATGAAGAAGATGAAAGCGATGTGGAAGTCAAAATCTGTCTGCAAACAGCCTATTGTATACATAGGAGTGTTGAAACTGGTGGCAGCTTAGATAATAGTGATGGTATCTTTAAAAATTTGGATGATTATGATGATATTGTAGGCCAAACTAAAGTTGATAATTGTGGTGATTTACTTATAGAAAATCGTATAGAAAAACTTTTCGATTGATCCAACTTCTTTTTAAATTTATTTACATTTTATTATAAGGAAGGCACTGATGGCCGTATCTTTGTGTTTTTTTCTCTCCTGTATAAATTAAAATGGATTTGTTATTATCCGTATTTAATTTTTTATAAAAATTCAAACCTTTAAATATAGAATCACTTAAAGTCTTGCTTGCTTTAATTTCGTAAGACGTTATTTTATTTCCTTTTTCTTCCAAAAGATCCACTTCATTGCCTACATGATCTCTGAAATAATACAAAGCAGGCTCCTGCACTTTATTTAGTTTTTGTTTAATTTTTTCCATAATCACCAGATTTTCAAATAAAGAACCCTTTAAGGGATGAGAGAGAACATGATTTTCTTTCTGAATGCCGAGCAAATAAGAGGCAAGACCTACATCATAAAAATAAAGTTTTGGCCGTTTTACCAAACGTTTTCTGAAATTTTTAGAATGAGGGTTTAATAGAAATATAATATAACTGGCTTGTAGAACAGACAGCCAGGATGAAATAGTTTTATTGTCTATACCAATGTCGTTTGCAAATTTAGCTTTATTGAGTTCCTGACCGACATGACTGGCGCAAAGTTTTAAAAACATTTCAAACTGTCTAAGATTTTTTATTTCACTGATATCTCTTAATCATTGTTTACAATTATGGAGTACAACTCCAATTTTGTAAGGGGTTATTTTCTTGTGGATAGAGGGTTTGTATTTGTTGATGAGCTTAATATCTTTTTTAAAGCAGTCTTCCAATAATAATGACTGATTCCATCTACTTTCCGATTTTTTGTATCATTAGACCACACCTGAGCGGTACAGGGGCGATCCCAAATTGTCAGAAATTTTTTTAATATCTTTCCTTGTTCCTTATTTGTAGAATCAGAGGATTTAATTTCCACTAATACTTCTTCTCCTGTAGGTTTTTGAATAATCAAGTCTATTTCCTGTCCATTACTGTCTCTTAAGTATGAAAACTTCAGGTTTTTTTCATAATAAGAATTTAACCGTATAAGCTCTAAAATGATAAAATGTTCAAAGGCTTGTCCATATTCATAATTTCCTTTTTCTAGAGGAATTTTTGATTTGTTTAATAAAGCCCTCGTTACACCTGTATCAAATAGAAAAAATTTTGGTGCTTGATTTTGTTGCTTTCTCACAGAACGATGAAAACTTTTTAGATAGAAACCTAAATAAGTGTCTATGAGAATATCAAAATAACTTTGAACAGTTGTGTAGTCCACTCTCAACTTTTTTGCAATTTTCGAATAATTAATTATTTGGCCATTGCATTGAGCGGATATTTCCAAAAAATCTTTAAAAGGTCTAACTTTTCTAATCAACTGCTCTACAAGCACTTCTTCTTTTAAATAAGTTTGTATGTAAGATTCCAGATACCTGGATTTTTCTTTTATATTCTTATATTGGATAAGCATTGGAAGAGTGCCTGTTTCTAGAACAGACTTCATATTAAAAAAAGACTCCCATTCCAGGTGAGTCAGAGGGTGAAGCATAAAAGTGAACAAGCGGCCAGCCAGCATATTGGCCATTCCTTTTTTTAATTTTCGAGCACTGGAGCCCGTTAATATAAATTGTATATTTTTATTTTTTTCGATTTCCAAATGAACGATATCCAGGAGTTTTGGAATTTTTTGAACTTCGTCTATAATCACTCTTTTGTAGGGAGTTTCTTCTATCAACTGTGTAAGTAAATCAGGATCTTGTCTAAAGCGATTTTCTTCATTAAAAGATAACAAATTGATCCATAAATTTTGTTTCTTTGAAAATATCTGCTCCAGTAAGGTGGTTTTTCCCGTTCCTCTGGCTCCAAAGAGAAAAAAGCTGTGCTTTTTATCTAATTTTTGAAGTCTTTTTATCATTGTCCTTATAGAGTGTATAGATAAATTAAGGATGTAGTCAAGGAAATATAGGATAAATTAAGGATATAGTCATGAAAATATCTAGTTAATTAAGGGTATAGTCATTCCTGTGTAGGTGTGAGCCCATCATCCTAGTGAAGGCGGGGATCCAGTTTTAAGTTGTTTCTCAAAATAGAACACTTTTGCTAAGATTTTTAAACTAAAGGGCAGTAAATAAGAAAAAGAATTGTAAAAGAAGCCAGTTTTTAGGTCTAATGAATGTTTATAGTGTGCTTTGCGGATTTAGGAAAAAATATGTATCGATCGATTTTTATCTCTCTTTTATTCTTCTCTTTTTATACTTATGCCAAACCTGTTGATTTCAGTACCATTCAAAAGGCTATTGAAAAAGGAGATTTGCAGGCTTTAAAAGGGATTAAAGACTTCCCAGTGAACATCACAGATAAATTAAAGAAAACACCTCTTCACTTAGCTGTTGGTTCTGAAAATCCTGAGATTGTCTCCTGGCTGATTCAACAAAAAGCTCTTGTCAATGCTCGAACTGTTATAGGTAAAACTCCTTTACATGTAGCGGCCTTAAGAAAAAATAAAAAAATTACAGAACTCTTGATTCAAGCTGGTGGAGATATTCACAATTTAGATAATAGGAAAAACTCTTTGTTGCATTATGCTTTTTACTCGCAAAAACCCGAGGAAAAACAAAAAAGTTTTGAGCTGGTTAGCTTTCTTGTGGGAAAGAAAATTAAAGTCAATACTCAAAATAAAACTTCAGACACGGCCCTTCACCTGGCTGTTACAAACGGAGATTTACGAAACGTCTTATTGCTTCTTAACAATGGAGCTAAGGTGGAGCTGACCAATATGTATAAACAAACTGCTATTCATCAGTTGCTGGCTGAATCACAGCCTCCTAAAAATTATAAAAAATTAATTTCTGAGATAATGAAGAAAAAGTTTCCGGTTGATCTAATAGATCATTCCGGTAAAACCATTCTTCATTATTCTGCAGAAAAAGGCTTGTTGAATATCGTCAAACAAGTTGTAGGTAAAAAAGCAAAGCTGAATATACAAACTCCTGAAGGTTGGTCAGCTCTTCACTTAGCCAGTGTGAATGCTCACTTTCCTGTGATAGAATTTTTGGTCAATCAGGGCGCGGATGTGAATATTAAGGATAAGAAAGGAGTCACTCCTCTTTATTTTGCTGTAGGCTCCGGGAACAAACATGCAGTGGCTCTATTGTTAAAGTCTAAAGCCACAGTCTTTTTAACAAATAAAGTTACCGGGAAATCTTTATTTGATGACAAAACCCGCACTAAATTGGAAGATTTATTAGCCAAGTTTCGTAAAGACAAGTAAGAAGACGCTCTGTTTCTTCTATTAAAAAATAATGACATATTTAAAGGCTTCTTTTAAAAAAAGAATCAAAATTAGCAATATGATTTGGGTGAAATGCTCTACATAGAGACTCAAACTGCAAATACACAATTTGTTTTCGCCTCTATGTAGAGCATTTTTCTTCGATTCTACTTGCAATTTTTTACTTTTAGTAAAACAAGGGGTTTACATAAGTGACTCAAACTACAAACACATAACTTGTTTGAGCCACTTATTTAAAGTATTTCACCTCTACTTTACAAGGTTTTTTAACATGTTTTTACAATACAAAAGTGAAACTATTTGGGACTCATCGCACTAAGGAGTGTTGAAGTGAAAAGAACTTGTGTTTTAAAATATGTCGAGTCGATGGTGGTTTTTTTATTTTGTATCTTTTGAAGGGTTAGGTTGGGATAAGTGAAAAGGTTTGTTGATCGTCATATTGGTCCTTCGAAAGAAGAAATTTCTTCTATGCTGAATTTTTTGGAATCAGCAAGCCTGGAAGATTTAATTTCAAAAGGGATCCCTCAGGAAGTGTTAAACACTCAAAAGATGGGTTTGCCGCCCGCGCTTACAGAATCTGAGTTGATTCACTACACGAGAAGTAAAGCCGTTAAAAATAAAACTTTTAAAAATTATATTGGTCAGGGGTATTACGAATGTCTGCCTCTGAGTGTGACTAATAGAAATATTATTAAAAATCCTGTTTGGTATACAGCTTATACTCCTTATCAGGCAGAACTGGCTCAAGGACGTTTGGAAGCTCTTCTGAACTTTCAAACAATGATATGTGATTTAACAAGTATGGATTTATCCAATGCCTCTCTTTTAGATGAGTCCACGGCTTGTGCAGAAGCAATGTTTATGGCTTTGAATAATACTGAATCTCAATCACGAACTATTTTTGTAAATGATAATATTTGGGATCAAACTTTAGCTGTCTTGAAGACTCGCTCAAAGGCTCTGGATATTCAAATTCAACAAGGCTCAATACTCAAAGATGAAATAGAAAACGTGTTTGCTGTTTTTTTACAATATCCCTTTGCAGATGGCTCCATACCGGAATTAAAAAATGTTTTACAAAAATTAAAACAGAAAAAAATTCCACTTGTGGTGTCTATAGACTTAATGGCTTGTTGTCTCATTGAGCCTTTGGCAGAGGCGGATATTGTCGTGGGTTCTACAGGCCGCTTGGGGATGCCTTTAATGTATGGAGGGCCTCATGCCTCTTTTCTGGCTGTGAAAAACCAATATGCCAGTCAAATACCAGGTAGAATTGTCGGTGTCTCTAAAGATAGAGATGAAAATCCTGCACTTCGATTAGCTCTTCAAACCAGAGAGCAACATATTCGAAGAGAAAGAGCGACCAGTAATATTTGCACTTCGCAGGTCTTGCCTGCTGTTTTATCTTCTATGTATGCGGTCTATCATGGTCCTGAAGGATTGAAATCCATCGCACAGGAGATTCATAATCAGGTTTTGTATCTTTACGAAAATTTAAAATCTCTTCCTATTGTCAATCACACTTTTTTCGATACTTTAACTTTTAAGCTTAACTCTGAACAGAAAAGAAAAATAAAAATTCTTTCAGAAGAAAGAGAAATTAACCTGGGATACTCTTCAGGGGGCCATGTGAATATTTCTGTAGGGGAGGGTCGAACTAAAAAAGATATGAATGAGTTGATTGAGATTTTTACACAAGTTTTTCCTTTAAGTAAAGAAACCACAAAAGAGATTGCAGGTATTCCAAAAACTTTAATAAGAAAAAGTTCTTTTTTAAATCATCCTGTTTTTAAAAATTACCAATCAGAGACAAAATTAATACGATACATTCATTATTTACAAAGTAAAGATTTAACTTTAGCTCATTCCATGATTCCTTTAGGCTCCTGCACGATGAAACTCAATGCCACAACAGAATTACAGCCTATGACATGGAAACCTTTTTCGGACATTCATCCCTTTGCTCCTCTGGAGCAAGTTCAGGGATCTTTGGAAATTTTTAAAGAATTAGAAGAATTTTTATGTGAGATTACGGGGTTTTCAAAAATTTCTTTACAGCCTAATGCCGGCTCTCAAGGGGAGTATGCAGGTTTAATCATTTTTCGAAAATATCATCAATCTATAGGAGAGGGAGAAAGAAATATCTGTTTAATTCCGTCTTCCGCTCATGGGACTAATCCGGCCAGTGCTTGTATGGCTGGATTAAAAGTTGTGACTGTTCGTTGTAATTCCCAAGGAGGAATTGAATGGGATGATTTGAAGAAAAAAGTAGAAGAACATTCAAAAAATTTGTCTTGTCTTATGCTGACATATCCTTCCACTTGTGGGGTTTTTGAGGAAAAGATCCCTCGGATGAGCCAGTTGATTCATAAGCATGGGGGTTTGGTGTATTTTGACGGCGCCAATATGAATGCTTTAACAGGACTATGTCGTCCGGCTTTACTGGGAGTAGATGCAGGGCATTTGAATTTACATAAAACCTTTTGCATTCCTCATGGAGGGGGCGGCCCTGGTGTTGGCCCTATTGGTGTTGTTGAGAAATTGAAAGAGTTTATACCTTCACATCCTTTTTTACAGCAGGATAAGCATCCAGAGGATGTGTTTACCATTAGTTCAGCTCCTTATGGAAATGCAGGGGTGCTTTCTATTTCCTGGGCTTATATAAGGATGATGGGTTTTGATGGATTGAAGAAAGCCAGTCAGATGGCAATATTAAATGCAAATTACATTAAAAAGAAATTGGAACCTTGTTATCGTATTTTATTTACCGGGTTAAATCAGCAGGTGGCTCACGAGTGTATTGTGGATTTTAGAAAATTTAAATATTCTGCAGAAATTGATGTGGTGGATGTAGCCAAGCGCTTGATGGATTATGGATTTCATTCTCCGACGATGTCCTGGCCGATTCCGGGAACGTTGATGATTGAACCAACAGAGAGTGAGGATAAGGGAGAGATGGATCGTTTTTGTTCTGCTTTGATTTCCATTCGAGAAGAGATTTCAGAAATTGAAAAAGGCCAAGTGGATAAAAAAAATAATTTATTGAAAAATGCTCCTCATACTATTCAGGATCTATGTAAAGAGAGTTGGGACTTTCCTTATTCCAAAAAGCGTGCTTGTTTTCCTCTTTCTTATTTGAGTCAAAAAAAGTTTTGGACCCCTGTTTCCAGAGTTCAGGAGGCTTATGGGGATATTCATTTATTTTGCTCCTGTCCCCCTGCAGATGAACAGAAAAGTTATGATTTATAAAAGTCCCTCCAATATTGCTTTGATTAAATATATGGGAAAAACAGAAGGTAATTTTCCGATCAATCCCTCTTTATCATATACGTTGGATCATCTAATATCCGGAGTTGAGCTGGAACCTATTGAATCAGAAGATATTTGGGAACCTTTGACTGGGGATGAATGGGTCCCTCTTTCTATGAATGTAAAAGAACAGGAAAGGTTTTTGTCTTTTTTTAAAAAGTTAAAACATACTTTTAATTTAGAGGGTTTTTTTAAGGTTCGATCGGGCAATAATTTTCCAAAAAGTTCTGGTGCGGCCAGTTCTGCTTCCAGTTTTTCAGCCTTAACTCAAGCAGTGTATCATTTAGCTTTAAGAGAGGGTAAAATCAAACCCTTGAGTGTGGAAAAACTGTCTCTTATTTCCCGTGAGGGTTCCGGATCTTCCTGTCGGTCTTTTTTTGCTCCTTGGTGTTTGTGGGATGGGGATAAGGTTCAGTCTGTCTCTTTTCCTTATGAGAAGTTGCACCATGATCTCATTTTATGTGGCGAAGGTGAGAAAAAAGTTTCTTCTTCGGAGGCTCATCAAAGAGTTCGAACCAGTCCTTATTTTAAAGGAAGGGTGTCTCGGGCTGAAAATAGATTGAAAGCTCTTATGGAAAGTATGAAGAAAAAAAACTGGGTTTCTATAAAAAAGATTGTGCAGGAGGAGTTTGAGGATATGCATAATCTTTTTGAAACTTCCAAGCCTGCTTTTTCTTACTATACGGAGAAGAGCCGAAAGATTTTAAAAGTTTTGAATCAATTTTGGATAGAGAAAGAAGACGGTCCATTAATAACGATGGATGCCGGCCCTCATATTCATCTATTTTATTGCCCGGATCAAATACACTTAAAAGAACAAATTGATGGGGTCCTTACATAATCTTAACAAAACTTAAAAAAGATACCTTATTAAAGGTGTAAAATTTATATGAAAAATACTTATAAATTTAAGAAAATCATAAAATCTTAAAAAAAATATCTATTTACCTTGTAAATTTTTCACCCTATCACATATTTTTTACAATTTTTTATTAGTTTAGGTTATTGTGCTAACAGCAACTTTTATTGTTTTATCAAGGATGTATGGAATGAAGAAACAGAGGGATTTATTTTCTAATATTTCAAGTATATTTCGATATACTTTTATTATTCTTTTTTGTTTTTTTGCTCATGCTAATCCTAGGGATTTTGATGTTAATAAAAATTATTACGAAATTTTAGGAGTTTCTGAAAATGCCACTCAGAAAGAAATTAAATTTTCTTATTCTCGATTAGCTCAACAACATCATCCGGATAAAGGTGGAGATACGAAAATCATGGCAGAACTAAATCAGGCTAAGAAAGTTCTGTTTGACCCTAAGTTGAGAGCTTTGTATAATACAGCAAGGAGTCGCCTTGTTCATCAAGAGGGATCTTCTGCTCAAACAAAACCCACTTTTACTCCGGACATTCATTTAAAAGAATCTCGATTTTTTAGTTTTCAACTGCAACCGACAGAAGATCCATACAGGGTGTTGGGAGTTGAAAGAGATGCCAGTGAAAAACTTATAATAGAAAGATACGAATTCTTAAAAAATAAAATAGAGAAAGAAACTAGTAAAGAATTTCGTAGACAGGGACAGCAAGGCAGAGGGCTGAATCCAGAAAAGATTTCTGAGTTAAATAGGCTTTATTCAGCCTATAGGGTTTTGTCTAATCCGGAATGGAGAAATCAGTATGATTCTAGTCAAGAGAGAACCATTACAATTGAAGGACGGTTATTTGTTTTTGAAGATAAGGCCAATCAAGAATCTTTGACATTTTTTGAAAGTAAAAATGGAGAGGTTTTTGATTTTCATGAAAATGAAGAGAGAGGAAAACTCTTGGTTCGGAATACTCTTTTTGCTCCTCCTGAAAATCAGACGAGTATGGATACTGTTATAAAAGTTGCCGGAGAAAAACTAGAACTTAAATTAGTTCAATTAACAGAGATAAAAGAACCAGTAGAAAGACAAGGAGAGGCCGAACAAAGAAGAGTTCCTTTGGCAGAGTTGAGACAGCAGTTGGAAGAGTTTAGGCAGAGATTAAATGATAAGTGGGATCGCCTGAAATCTACCGCCCAAGATGGATTTAGAAGCAGTATTTTTGTTCAACGTCTGTCTATTTCAAAGGTAGTTGCAAAACCTTCTCCGAGAGCAATGAATTTTGAGCCCAGTGCTTTAACCTGGGGAGAATTATATAGAATGACTCATTCTTATTCTGAAAACTCTACAAAATCATTGGGTTTAAAATCTACTGTTTTTAGGGCTCCTGGTCAGACTTTGAATTTTTATGTGGCCTTAGGGGCTTTTATGTTTGTTAAAACGTATTTTGATTCTGCTACGTATGATGGAGTGCAAATAGATCCTCAATGGGCGCAGACTTTGATGGCTCAAATGACTTCTCCTGTAGGTGTGTTTAGTTTTGTCAGTTTTGTTGTGGCCGCAGGGCTGATGAATGGGTTATTGGAATCTCATATTAATCAACTGATTAAGAGTCGTTATAATCAAAGCAAGAGTGGTATAAATAAAGGAATTGCTTCTAAAGGGGATGTCGCTGATGAGCATAGAAAGACCAATCGTAATATTGATCGTCGTGTAGATAGAACAATTAAATTTATAAGGTTTAGCAGAACAGCTTTTGCTTTATCTGCTGGTATGATGGTCAGTGCTGGTGTTCAGGAATTTTTTACAGACCCTAATATAAAAGGATGTTGGGCGGGGATTCAGAACAAAGAAAATCGTTCATTTAACTTTATAGAAACATGTGACACGGCTTACAGTGAATGGGAATCCGTTTTTAAATCTCTTGTGGCTATTCCTAGTGTAGTGCTTTTGTATAAGCATATTAAAAATAAACTGTCTCCTTTTGAAAGAAAAATAGCCAAAGGAATTTTGGGAATTGTCACTGTTATGTTTATTACATCTGGGTTTGATGATTCGGGTAAATTGGGAGATTGGGTCCTAGAGTTGCCTGCTATGATTGCGGCGGGATATATAGCCTCTGGTGTTACAAAAACAACGGCACACTTCTGGGGATCTACGAAAAATGTGAGAGAAGGAATGGGACGGGCTATGAAAGGTAAGTGGGATGAGTGGACAAAGAGTGTTTCTACTTCTCTGCAGGAATTAGGGGAAGGTAAAGTTACACCTTTTGATAAATTAAAGTCGAAACTGGATCCAAAAACTTTAAATAAGCTTGATAATGCAGCTAGCAAATTAAACAAATTAGGCAAATTAGGCAGATTAGCTAATTGGCCAAGCTGGCTTATACAAGGAACTTTAAGTATCCCTCACCTTGTGATTTTCTTTGGTGCTCATGAGTTGTTACACCCTCTCACAGCACCCTTAAAAAATTACTTTATGGCAAATGATATTGTCGATCAAAAAATACAGATTAATTCTTATATGGACAACAGTGTTCATCAGACGAGTGATTCTTCTCAAGATCAAAAATTTGAATTTTGGGAGGGAAATCCTGAGCCAGATTGTTCTATGTCCAATCCTGAGGAAATGGGTTACCTTGAGATATTAGAAGAAGCTATATTTAACTCTACTCGTGAGGACTGTCCCGGAAGGTTTTTTTCTCATCAGTTAAGCTTTTATTCAAATCTTCTATTTGAGTGGAGGTTCACTCAGTTTATGAAGTTCCATCAGTTGAATCAATCTTGGAAAAGAGATATTACAGAGACTCGTTTGTGGTATGAGACAAGCACTGCTGTGTTGTTTCAGGGAGGCTTGCTCAGTGTCGCTGATGGAAGTGAAGAGGAAAATTCGCGTAAGGGATGGGAAGATATTCTCTATCACAATGTTAGAGATGATTATAAAATAGATATGCTTGTAGAGCAGGAACAGGAGGAGAAAGCAGTAGAAGCTCAAAGGCAGGTTATATCAGAAAATGAAGTTTGTCGGCAGGCATTGGAAAAGAAATCATTATGTAATGGATCTCCAAGTGAGTTGGAACAATCTGATCTACAAACTACAGCTGATGATTTGTTGGAAACTTGCGCAGAAGCTGAAGAATTAATAAATTCATGCAATGAATTAATCATGGAGCATATTGCTAAAGTAGGAGATGAAATGGAAAGGAGATACCTCTCTGATACAGGTGATGAGAGTGATGAAGAAGAGGATAGCAATAATGAACGAGAAAACTCTAGGGATATAAAAAGAAATTATTTAACATCAGCTTTTATGAAATTTAAATGGGCTGTTTACCAGATTGATCAATATATCGATACTCAGGATAATAAAAATCAATTTCAATTTAATAACTCTGTACTTTCTTCTCCTTCCAGCAGAAGTTATTTGACTTCTGAGTTTGATGTGACGGCCTCTCTTTCTGAAGAGGAGCTATTGGGTTCTTTAAGAGAATTATTTAATGCTGTAGATTATAGGGAAGCAGACTTATCTAAATATTATAGTTCAGGGCAGATTGCTCGGTGTACAAGAGATATCAATTGTGAAGATATACTGCGTGTTCGAGCTGTGTCTGCAGGTGTTGATTTATTAAATCAAATGCACAGGCATATCATTATTGCGAATGGATCCCGTAGATACAACCGCAGACATCCAATAAAATACTCAAATTTAATTAGAGATATTATGGAGGTCTTTAAAAATGGGGATAAAAATCCACGCACTTACACGACTCCTTCTTCTTTCAATCTACTAAGCGAGGCCATTGGAAATGTTATAGGCCAGCATAGACAGGCTAAAGAAGAAGAGACAGGAATGTTTTCTTTTGTAATTCCTGCGATGGACTCTCTTCCTTCTCTTCCAATGGAATATATCGTTTATAATATGGTTTGTGGTGATGATTTAGATCAGTTCTCTTTGCCTTCTGAAGAGTTGTCAAAATGCACCAGTCAAGATGACTTGGAGGAATTAGTCGAACAACTCCCGTCTTTTGAAGATGGCGGAATAACAAAACCTTATATGTTTAAGATACCTAAATTGATTAAAGGACCAGTTCCTAATGGTATTTGTGAAAAAGATTATAAAACAACTGTTTATACATCTTTTAATGTGAATGGCAGGGAGTATGAAGGTTTATTGGAATTTGTCTTGGATCCTCACAATATAAAAACAAATATTCAAATATTTTGGGAAGAGAAAGTTGAGAAACAATATGCTTTATTAATGGGATGTTTTGAAAATCAATACAGGAATATTTACACAAATCACTTCATGCAAACTGTTAATTCAGAAGAAACTTATACTCATTCGAGAGATACTGATTCAAATGGGATACCTGTAGGATCCTCTATTGCTTTAGGATATGCTGACTTGGATCTTATCCCTTCTCAAGAGAATATAGTCACTGAAATTCCTAAAGGTCCTTTAGAATCTATGATGAATCAGGCAGATTATTTTTTTGGCAAACTCAAAGAGATACATCAGTATCCTGAAAATTTTGAGTCCATTAATTGTGAAAGAGGTAATTTAGGCAATTTAGATGAGAAGTCATTGATAATGTGTAAGAGACAAATGGCGATAAAAGATACATTTGAACAACTACCTGGTATATGTGCTGATTTGGTCAACTTAGATCAAAATTCTTCTGCAAATGAAATGCAAGAAACAGCTGATATGAGTATAGAGTGCTTTAGGGAGATGGTGTTGGATCTATTTGAGCATATGGGGAGTCGTATTAAGCGTCAGCAATGTCTTACGCCTGCAATAAGTGGGTTCCGAAATGGAGAATTGCTGGATATGGATACAAAAAGCTGGGGGGAGCAGTTTGATTATATTTTATTAAAAATGCAATACTTGGTGTCTATTGAAGTAAATACTATTTTAATGAGTGATGGAACTTCAACAAGAGAACAGTGTTTTAAAGGGTGGTGCCATCTCTATAATCTCCCATTTAGAGATACAGCAACTGTTTTGATTGTGAGGCATTTATCTTCTATCTTTGATGAGTTGATTAACCTGCATGGGCAAGTTAGTTTATTTTCTAACCATGTAGCTGTTGCAGAAGAATGTGGTGAGGATTATTGGAATAATTCTGATAGTGATACGCTCATTAAACAAAGTATAGATTTGTATTTAGAGTCAATAAAACATGTAGAAGAGACGGAGATCTGATATTGCTATAAGAATGGTGTTCTATCAATATCTTAAACTTGACTGGTTATTGTTTATTATTTTCCAAAATACTCATCAGAAGCTGAGGAGTTAGAATTTCCGGAAGGATCATTTCAGGTTTATCTCCAAGAGGAAAGAAAAGAGTAAATGGAATACCTGCTCTTTTGTGCTTTTCAAATATTTGTGAAATATCTGAATTATCAGGATCCCAATTTACTTTCATCAATATAATTTTTTTTTGATTTAAAAATTCTAATACTTCTTTGTCTTTTAAAGTCGTCCATTCATTAACTTGGCAAGAAAGACACCAAGGAGCTGTAAAATAAAGAAGTACAGCCTGTTGCTCTCTTAATTGATTAAGATTTGTTATGGAGAAGGAGTTACTTGTTAAGGAGCTTTGCTTGAGATTTTCCAAATAAAAAACGGTATGAATCCGTAGTATCAATAGAGCAGAAAGGCAAAGAAGGCCAATAAATATCCATTGTTTGATATATTGATTTTTTTTCAACCATAAAGCCAGAGTTAATAATATAAGGGCTATGATAAAAGAGATAACCATATGTAATTCGATAAGATGAGATAAAATAGAGAGGAGCCAGACTGCGGCGGCTAACATAGGGATGGACATAGCTTTTTTAAGTTTTTGATTCCATGACCCTGGATGTGGAAAGTATTTAAGAAGTTTTGGAAAAAAACATAATAAGAGATAGGGGAAGGCCATTCCTAAACCTAAGCTGGAAAAAACAAATAGAATTTCTATAATAGAGCGTGAAAAGGCATACCCTACTGCTGTTCCCATAAAGGGAGCAGTGCAAGGGGAGGCTGTTGCTGTGATCAGCAAGCCGGATAAAAAACTTCCTATGATAGTATCCTTAGTTTTAGATTTTTTTAGAAAAACGGGGATAGAAAATAAATCCAGGAAACTAAAACTAATAAAAGTAAAGAGTAAAATTAAAATGGAAACGAAGAGGGGGGATGCCATTTGAAAACCCCAACCTACAGCTTGTCCCCCTGTTTTTAATAATTGAATGAGAAAAGCCAGACTTAGAAAAGATAAAATGATACCAGCTCCATAAGAGAGAGAAGAGGCGATAAGTTTTCCTTTGGGAATAGAAGCTGTATGATAAAATTTTAAAAATACAACTGGTAGAACACAGGGCATAAAATTTAAAATAAGTCCCCCAAGGAAAGCCATTATTAAAATAAAAATTAAAGGATTACTCTGGTCAGATAAGTGAATTTCATCAGCTTGTATCTTTTTGTCTCGTTTAAAAACAACGAGGGCTTTGGTATTTTTTAAACTTTTACTTCTTGAAAGACTGACACTAAATGAAGAGGAGTATGTTTTTTCTATAACTGGAGCTTCGTGAGACAGGTTATGGATGGGAAAAAAGTCAATTAATTTAAAATTTTCAGAGGATTGAATAGATACAATATCTTTCCCTTTTTGTCTTTCTATTGTGCCTGTCAGATTCAGTGGTTCCGGATAGATAAAATTTTGAAATATTTTTTGAGAGGCAGGATTTTTCAGAGGCTCTCCAATAGAAAGATCCAAATGAACATCTTGGCTCATTGGGATACAGGCTGTTTTACAGATCAGCCATCTTATTGTTGATGAAATAGAGAGTTTGTTTTGAGTGTTCTTAGGAACATATAGGCTTCTTTTAATTAATACAGTATTTTTATAGATAAAATTAATCCATTGTTGAGTTCGTATTCTTTGAGGGATAGGCCAAATCAGAGAGGATATGAGGGGTGAAGAGGGGGAGCTCCATTGGAGGCTTTGTCCGATATCTCCTGGATTTTGCCAGTAAGTGTACCAGCCTTTTTTGAGCGTAATATAGACCCCTACATCTATATAACTGTCTGGCTGGACTCTTTGGAAAGGGCTGATAAGCTTTGCATGAGAAGGCTTACGTTGCCATTCATCAGCTTGTGCGTGCAGAGTGTTGATGAAAAAGAATAAAATAAGAATTTTAATCATTCTGCTTTTAAGAGATACCTTGATTTTTTATGGAAAGCAAAAATAAAGAATAAGGATAAATCTTCAAAGACACTTTGTGTGTCTTTGAAGGGATTTGCCTACTACAACTGTTCGCCTCACGCTCACAGTTTGCGTAGGCTCCCTTCAGGCACTCAGCAAAGCATCTGGCTTTGCTTCTCTGTGTTAGCTGTTTTCACAGCCAACACAGATCGTGCCTTTACTTCAAATCCTGCACTATAGTAAAAATAAAATCCCTCTTACAGAGAGCTTTTATTTTTATATTGCGAGGGCAGGATTTGAACCTGCGACCTTCGGGTTATGAGCCCGACGAGCTACCAGACTGCTCCACCTCGCGATCGTGTTACTAAAATCCACAGATCAAAGGCTTATGTCAAGTCTAGAGAAGGTTTTATAATTTCAGAGATAAATAATAGGATTTATAATCAATCTTTCTTTTTCTCAATTATTATAGATACAGAACAGGAAATATCAACGTTCGTGTCGAGGGGTGGGCTGAATCTGTCATATCTAATGTGGCCTCCATGAATACTACCCATTATGTGTTCGTCAGAGATATATAGGAAACCTGATGCACGACTCCAGTCTTCTTCTGTTGCGATTCCGAACTGTCCAGAAATATCTGTTAATTGACTGTTTGTATGATCCCATTGTCCTTTTAAACCAACATTTAATGAAGCAGTTTTACGAGGTCTTGATATACGTATTTCCCCATCTTCTATTTCAATATCCATAAAAGCATCTTTTTTCCATTGATTGTAGTAATTAACATGTTCTTCTATTTCTCCTGTACAGTTTTCAGTTTTAACGTAAAAGTACTCTCTAGAGGATTTCATATTTTTAAATTTTTCATCACTGTACCTACTTTCAGACGATAACATCTCTGTTTCTTCAACAGGGGTTATTTTTAGGGGAGGTGGAGAGCAGGACACTAAAATAGCTGTTGTTAAGAGAAACAAGGTTTTTAAAAACATAGCTACCCTCATAATTGTGGAAATCAAAGATCTACAAAAATCTAAACAAACGTGTAAGGTCTTGTAAATCATGGATGCGTAAAATCAAGACCTGGTTGGAATTTGAAACAAATATTAAAAAAAAGCTGATTTTTTGAATATTTTTGAATATTTATGGTAAAATGTTGAAAATTTTACACTTCAGTACTTTTTACTAGATTTTTGACATATATGTTTGCTAGTATGCGTTTTAAAACGTAACAGTTATTAATAAAAGGGAGTTAAAAATGAGGTATTTATATAGTTTGGTTATTTTAGCCGTTAGTTTGTCGCAATTTGTTGTAGAGGCTAGAAGTCTGATGTTGCGTCCTCGTCCAGCATTGGATATGACGAGGTCACAAGATTTTGTGAAAGGTGTCGTCCGAGACAATCATCCTAATCATAGCTACTTTAAAGTAATTGAGGCTGCCGTTAATAAAGCAAAAGAAATTACTATAGTAGTAGACAGTGAAACTGGTGAACTTAACGAAGTAGAATTAACGCAAGCTGAACGTAGAGAACTTATAGAAAGAAGTTTAGGCATCTTTGATATTTTAAGATCTGCCAATTCAAGTACTGGACAATATCATTTGAGCGGTGTAATAGCCAGTAAAGTTGGTGAAATGATGGGTTGGGAAAATTCTGCTCAAGAGGGCAGTAAATACTGGATGGATGGTTTTATACACACAGACAATCCGAGAGCATCTCTTCCTTTTAGAACTAATAGAGGCACTGAAAATCTCCTTGTATATCAAGGAGCTGAAGAAGTTTTCTCAGACCTAACAAGACATCAAGCTATAGAAAATAAGAATAGAGAACTACGAGAAAACTGCCGATTGTAATAATTTAATAGATCTATACAGAATACACATTGACGAACCTTTATTTAGATATTAAATAAAGGTTCGTTTTTTTTTATTCCCTCTACAAAGTTTTTTTGTTAGCTAAATGAATAAGTTTATGAAAAGTACATTACAAAATATCTTACCCTCCACAATGACTGCCAACACTATGGCTGTTTCTAATTCATCCTCTAAAGAAGCACCTCAGCAAAAACCCTCTGTGATTGAGCAGTTTATGCCCTTTGTCTTTATTATGCTCATTTTGTACTTTCTATTTATTCGTCCTGCTCAGAAGAAGGCTAAAAAACATGTAGAATTTACCACTCATTTAAAGAGAGGACAGTCTGTTCTGACTTCCGGAGGTCTTTTAGGAAAGATAGATGGGTTGACTGAACAATATATTATTTTAGAAGTATCTGAAGGTGTAAAAATTCGTGTTTTAAGGTCTCATATATCTTCGCTTTCGGAAACTCAGAAAAAAACCTCACAGGAACCTGCCTCTCAATCACCAGCTAAAGGATAGGAGTTTTGCAAAAAACGAGTTAGTGGTTGAAATGAAAGAGATTCCCGTTTACACGGGAATAACGCAATAGAATTTTATTGGGATAAGTATGTTTATTGAGAACAATAAGTGGAGATGGTCAATTGTTCTAGGAGCTGTTCTACTTTCCTTGTGGTGGCTAACTCCGCAGTTTATTGATTACAAAGCTTGGTGGATTTCCAAAGAAAAGTTAATATATGGTTTGGATATACAAGGGGGGCTACACCTTGTTTTAGGTGTGAATGTTGATGATGTCCTTGAGCAAAAATTAGACCGCTCTAAAAATGCAGTTGTGGAATTTTTGAATGAAGGGGAGGTGTCAGTAGAGGAGCATTCTCTCAAAAATCATATTTTTATTAAATTAAAAGATGCGAATCAAATGCCACAGGCTGTTCAAAGGATTGAAGATCAGTATGGCAGTCTCTTTCAGGTTTTGGCCAGTTCAGGCGGACAATTGGAGCTGGCTTACTCACAACTGCAGGAAGAAAATGTTCGAAAAGAGATTATTGATCAAAGTATTGAAGTGATACGAAATCGTATTGATGAATTTGGAGTCAATGAACCGGTGATTACAGCTCAGGGTGGGAAGAGGATTTTAGTTCAACTCCCTGGGATTAAAGAAGCAGAAAAGGCCAGGGAATTAATACAAAAAACCGCTCATTTGGAATTAAGTTTAGTCTCTGAAGCCTTAAGTTTGGAAAAATTAAATGAGATGATTGTTCAGGCAGAGGAACAAGGACAATATTCTTTGCAATCAGAGAAGTCCTATCGTGCTTATGTTCAAAGATTGAATCGGGATTTAAAATCGAAACTACCAGATCGTACAGCTATTGCTTTTATTAAAGATGAATCTGCTAAGACTTTAAGTGTTGGAAGATCTCCTCTTCTCTTGGAAACAGATACAGGACTGACAGGAGATATGTTGGAAGATGCCAGTGTTGGAGTGGGGCAGTTTGGAGAACCTTTGGTTAATTTTCGTTTTGGACTCGAAGGGCGTAAAATTTTCTCTGAGGTAACTTCTAAAAATATTGGACGAAGAATTTCTATTGTTTTAGATGGAGTGGTAAAAACGGCGCCTGAAATTAAAGATCATTTAACAGACCGCGGACAAATTACATTAGGGTCTGGGGATAGAACTAAAATGTTAGAAGAGGCTCAGATGGTCAGCACAACTTTAAGAGCTGGTGCTTTACCTACGAGTTTAGAGCAATTGGAAGAACGTACAGTGGGGCCTACATTAGGTCGTGATTATATAGCCAAGGGGCGTTTATCCGCTATTGTAGCTATTTGTTTGGTTTTGATTTTTCTCTTAATTTACTACAGATGGCTGGGTGTTGTGGCAGACATTGCTCTCTCACTAAACATTATGTTTTTAATTTCCTGTCTGACTTCTTTTGGAGCCACACTGACATTGCCTGGTATTGCAGGTATCATATTGACAGTTGGAATGGCAGTGGATGCTAATATTATTATCTTTGAAAGACTGAAAGAGGAATTGAAAAAAGGATCAAGTATAAAACTAGCGGTCAGTGAAGGTTTTGCCCGAGCCTTTTCAGCTATTTTAGACGCAAATATTACAACAGCTATTGTTTGTTTAATTTTAATGTATTTTGGTACAGGTCCTATTCGAGGTTTTGCTGTGACTTTATTTTGTGGAATTATCACATCAGTTTTTACAGCTATTTTTGTATCCCGCACTATTTTAAATTCTCTGATTTTACGTTTTAAAATCAAGTTGGCGTAGGAGTTATAATGAAGTTTAATTTTATTAAATATTCTTCTTTTTTCCTCATTGTTTCCGGTGTGCTAACTTTAGCTGGATTGGCTTTAATTTTCACTAAAGGGTTTCGTTATGGGATTGATTTTGCCGGTGGAAATGAAATACAAATTCAATTTCAGGAAGTACCTCCTTTAGAGGAAATTAGAAAGTTTTTAGAAGAGGAAAACTATGGAAGCGCTAGAGTTCAATCTTTTGGACAGGATCAGGAAATCCTCATTCGTATGGAAGAGTCTCAGTTGGAGAAAGTCACACAGCTGACATCAAAGATTAAAGATCGATGGGCTGGAGTGGAAATTCGAAGGGTGGATTCTGTGGGTCCTCAAATTGGAAGCGAACTAAAAAGAAATGGTATTTTAGCTGTTTGTTATAGTCTATTGCTGATTTTAATTTATTTAGGTTTGAGATTTGATTACAATTATGCCCCTGCGGCTGTATTTTGTTTATTCCATGACTCTATTTTAACGATGGCTATTTTTTCTTTATTTAATCGTGAAGTGAATGTGCAAACGTTGGCGGCCGTTCTGGCGATTATAGGTTATTCATTAAATGACACTATTGTGACGTTTGATCGTATTCGGGAAAATGTTTCTCTTTATTCCAGAAAGGAAAGCTTTTTGCAAATTTGCAATCGCTCTTTGAATGATGTTTTATCTCGAACTTTATTGACCTCTATCACAACAATGATGGCTGTTTTGGCTATGTGGTTTTTGACAAGTGGTGTGATTAAGGATTTTGCTTTTACTTTGGGTATTGGTGTGGTGATAGGCACTTATTCTTCTATTTATGTAGCGACACCTTTAACTTTACGTTTTCAGCAATTAAAATCTTTAATTAAAAATTGACGAGCTGTGAATAGAGTTGTGCTTTTGGATGGAATTTGAGATTCTATTTTGGGAGTTGAGATATGTTGGAGCCTGTTTACGCTGAACTGAAAGTTAAACCCCTGGCGCATTTTAAAGGGGATTTTCCCCGTTATGAATCAGCTCAAGCAAGTGGTTTTGATATTCGGGCTAGAATTGATGAACCTGTTAAACTTTCTCCTGGAGAAAGAACTCTTATTCCCACAGGTTTGGTTTTTGAGATTCCTCATGGTTTTGAATTGCAGGTTAGACCTCGAAGCGGTTTGGCTTTGAAAAAAGGTTTAACTTTAATGAATGCCCCTGGAACCATTGATTCAGACTATCGAGGGGAGCTTAAAATTATTATAGTTAATTTAGGACTGGAAGATATTGTTATTGCAGATCAGGATCGTATTGCTCAAGTAGTATGTTGTCCGGTTCTTCAAGCTCGATTTTCAGTCGTTAATGAGGTTGAACCCAGTCAAAGAGGAGACAGAGGTTTTGGGAGTACCGGTATTAAATAAAATTGGCCTGCTTCTTATTTTGTTTTCTTTGGGTTTTTTCGGCAAAAAAGAAAAGGTAGATGTTCCTCGTATTCAACGAGCCGTTGTGATAGAAAACCAAGCTATCGTTTATGCTCAACCGAATTTTGACGCCAAACAAATTATGCAATTATCGAATAATAAAATTATTGCGATATCCACGCAAGTTTATCGTCCCAAAAATTTATTTGGCTCTTTTTATCGTATTTTTATCAATAAGCCTCATAAGGTTCGCGGTTATATTTCAGAAATTGATGTGCTTCCGCAGTATAAGAAAACAAAAGAGGGATACGTTTTGAATGAAAAATATCAGAACAAAGAACAGGCTTTAAAGCAGGTGAAAACTGATTTACTGCGTCCTGAGAGAAAAAAATCTATTCAAACAGAACCAAAAAAACAAGAAGAATTTGATGAGAATTTGTCTGAACAGAGCACTCAGGAAGAAAAATCAGTGGAGCAAAAAGAAGTACAATCTTCTAAAGATTCGGTGAAAGGTGCATCGACTGTAGCCATTTCTAAAGAATCTTCTTTGGAAGCAGAAGAAAAATCAGCTCTTTCAAAATCTTCTGAAGAGACAGAAGTGAAAGAATCTGATAATAAAAAAACTGACGAATCTCCTCAGGAAAAACCTGTCTTGGAGAAAGAAGGGAATTTGCAAAATAAGTAGAGGAAGTATGCTTAGTTTAATTCAAAGATTAGATTCTTCTGTGGTTGATCAAATTGCGGCAGGGGAGGTTGTGGAGCGCCCGGCTCATTTGGTGAAGGAGTTGATTGAAAACTCTATGGATGCTGGAGCTCGTTCCATTGAAATTCAGTTTGCTGAGGGAGGCTTATATGTTTCGGTTAAAGATAATGGACGTGGAATTTCATCTAAAGAGTTGGCTTTAGCTTTATCACGTCATGCTACCAGCAAGATTCGTCAATCGAGTGATCTTTTTTCCATTCAAACTTATGGTTTTCGAGGTGAAGCTTTAGCCAGTATTGCAGGGGTGAGCCATTTAACTTTGCGCTCTAAATCTCAATCTGCAGACCAAGCTTATTCTGTCAAAAGTCAATTTGGACAAACTTTAAAAGTAGAAGCTACAGGGGGAGAGACAGGGACAACAGTCATTGTAGATCATCTTTTTGAAAATGTTCCAGCCCGGCTTCGATTTTTAAAATCGGAATCTGTTGAAAACTTGGCTATTAAAAATGTTATTATTGCTCAAGCTTTAGCCCATCCGGAAGTTTCTTTTCGCGTGATTCATAAAGAGCGTCTCTTGTTTTTTTGGCCGGTCGTTTCTTCTTATTTAAAGAGAGCGGAAATGATTTTATCTGCACCTTTACATCATCATATTTGTACAAAATCTCCTTGGTCTGTAGAGCTTATACTTGCTCCTCCCAATCGAACTGCCAAGTCTTCAAAGAAGATGTGGTTTTTTGTGAATGGACGTGTTGTAGACGATAAAATTCTTTATGGAGCAGTGATGTCGGCTCATCGTAATTTACTTATGCATGGGGAGTATCCTATTATTGTCTTGCATGTGACTTGTCCTCCAGCAGAAGTGGATGTCAACATTCATCCCACAAAAACTCAGATTCGTTTTTTATCTCAATCCCGTGTTTTTAAATTTGTGCAGGGGTCTATTCGGGAATTATTGGAAAAAGCCCCTTGGCTGGATCTTTTGCATTCTGAAAATGTCAGTGGAAAATCTCCAGAAATGTCACTTACAGAAGCAAATGAAGTGAGATCAACTCAAGCTGTTTTTAACACTCTGTTTGATAGGCAAAAGACAACACCTTCCAGGGAATTAAAGATTTCATCTTCATTGAAAGATCGGGCTTTTGTAGAGCAATCTTCAAATACTATTCAGAAGGGATCACCTTCTATGAAATCTGAACAGCTGACTTCTGATATTTTGAAAAACAATTTTTCTTCTTTAAAGGTTTTAGCCCAAGCTCATAGGACTTATTTGGTCACAGAGTCTACCAGGTCTATTGTACTTGTGGATCAGCATGCCGCACATGAAAGAATTTTATTTGAAAAATTTATGGGTCAATTAAAAAATTTGGAAAAACAAAAACATTTGATTCCTTTAAAGATTGAATTGGATTCAGCAGAAGTTTCAGTTGTGTTATCTATGAAATCTTCATTTCAGTCTTTGGGTATTGATTTGAAATCCGGGAAGTCCACTGAAATTTCTGTATTAACTTCACCTTCTTTTATTAAAGAAAAGGCACTTCAAACAGCCATTCAGCAGTTGGTTGAAGGGCATATTCATCATGGAGAGGATTTTACAGCAGAAAAAATAGTGTCTGAAATTGCCGCTACTTTTGCCTGTCATTCTGCAATTCGAGCAGGTCAGACTTTAAGCGTTCCTGAGATGGAAAATTTACTTAGTCAAATGGATGAATTTTCTTTTTCCAGTTTTTGTCCGCATGGGCGTCCTGTCTTTGTGGAATATCCTTTTTCTCGAATTGAAAGAGAGTTTGGAAGAATTTGTTGAATCCAGTTGTGTTTATTCTTGGCCCGACTTGTTCAGGAAAAACAGATTTGTCTTTTTATCTGTCATCCAAGCTGGATGCTTTTATGATCAATGCGGATAGTGTACAGGTTTATAGAGGTTTTGATATTGGATCGTCAAAACCATATTTATTCACTTCCAAGAATCAAACATTTGTTAATGTGGAGCAAGAGGGTGTTTCTGAAGAATTAAAAAGAAAGTTTTATTTGTTGGATCATGTGAACCCTCCGGAAATTTACACAGCCGGACAGTATGAAAAGGATGCTCGGTCTCTTTTTAAAAAAAATCTACCGCATCAGATAGCTTTGGTTGTTGGGGGGAGTGGTTTTTATCTTCAAGCTTTAGAGAAGGGCTGTTATCCTATTTCAAAAATGAATAGGGACATTAAAGAGAAATTATTCAGGGATGAAAAAGAACTGGGTTTATCTGTTTTATATGAAGAATTAAAAGAGCAGGATCCTGAGTATGCTCTTAAAATTCATCCACATGACCGCTATCGTATTTTTCGAGCTTTGAGCTTGATGGAAACTGATTCACTTAAAATGTCTGAGGTGAGAAAAAAGTTTCAGAGGAGAGAATTTCCTTATAAGATTATAAAAGTGGGACTAACAGGTTCTTATTCTGTCTTGAGAAAAAGGGTGGAATTAAGAACAAAAAATATGTTGGCTAGGGGCTTGATAGAAGAGGTGCAAGGTTTAAAAAAAAAAGGTTTGAAAAGTTTTCCACCTATGAAGAGTGTGGGTTATAAGGAAGTTTTGTTGTATTTAGAGGGAGGTATGACAGAGGTTGGTCTTTATGAACAAATTGTTCAGAGGACTATGCAGTTAATTAAAAAACAAAAGATGTGGTTTAAGCGGGATTTGTCTATACGGTGGTATGATTGTGAAGCAGACTATGTGGAAATTTTTCACGACTTAAAAGTAAAACTTGATAATTTTTGAAAATATATTATTTTTTATTTTGGAATTTTATGATGTTTTATTTAATTTTATTTGGGATTTTATCTCTATCTTTTGATGTTCATGCGCATACAAGACATTGGGTGGATTCACAATGTGTCTCTGACGAGTCTTGTCCGAATCAGATGTTTTGCAATATTACAGTGGGAAGGTGTCAGTGTAATTCAGATGCAGATTGCCCTTCCGGGTACGGTAGGTGTGCAAAAGGAGTTTGCTATAAGAGCCACGAGTGTAAGGAAGATTTAGATTGTCCAGATAGTTATGCATGCAATATAGATGGGGAGACTCTCTTTTCTAGAAATAATTATCAAGTATTTCAAAACATATGCCAGTGTATAGATGATAGTACGAGTTGTTGCTTATCAGGCAGTAAAGTATGTGCTGATGGCAAGTGCTTTTGTACAACAGATTCACACTAGTGTCGCAGCCCCCATTTCAACTAGACAGCCTAATTCATCGATTTCCTGTATTCTACAGGACTTTTCATACCTAGTCCAGAGTGAGGAGCCACATTATTGTAGTCCCTAATCCACTTTTTAAATAAATTTATGACTGTTTGCGCATCTCTGCAATCAGAAGTGTAAACATAGTCTCTCTTAATCGTTGCCACAAAAGCCTCTGACATCCCATTGGATTCAGGCGTATAGGGAGCCGTAAAACAACTCTTCAGACCCAAATAGCGACCCATACGTACAGTTTCATGACAACGGTATATTGCTCCCCTGTCACTCAACCATTGGATCTGTCTCGGCGTTTTTAAACTTTTAAATCTCTTCTCCACCGATAAAAGCATCAAGTCCTGAATATCTTCAGATACAAGAGGACGACTACGAACCACATGAGCTAAACACTCTCTATCATGGCAGTCCAATGCAAAAGCCGCATAGACTCGCTCTCCGTTAAAACAACACACCTCAAAAGCATCCGAACACCATCTCGTATTTGACCAATAGGTGATAATCTTTCCTGTCTTCTTAAAAACTCTGACCCTAGCCTTCTCTCTCCTCAAAAGAAGACCGTTTTTGTCCATAACCCTGTAAATTCTCTTCTTGTTAAAACTTTCCAGGCTCTTCCCTGCACGCTTCTTGTTTAGCATTGCTGTTACACGCTTATAACCATAACTGGGCCGATCTTTTAACACCCCTTTAACCCCTTCCAAAACACAAGCATCCTCTGACCTGTTATACCTTCTCAACCTATTACCCTTCCCTTTCCAATAAATGGAAGATCGACATACCCTCAAAGCCCTGCATATTTTTGCCTTACTTACACCCAGACCTATTTCCTTAATGACTTCCTTTGTGACAGAAACATCTTTCTCATCTGTCTTTTTTTTAAAATTTCATTGCTTGTCCGAAGTATCTGCTTTTCTACAGCCAACTCACCCAAAGCTTTCTTCAAATTCTCGTTTTCCTTCTTCGTTCTCTCCAACTCAGAGACAACACGCTGATAATCTGGAAATAAGGGTGTAATCTCTTTCTCCATTCTTTTCCTCCATCTATACAGAACAACAGAATTAATTTGATACTTCCTGGCCAGCTCTGACAAACTTATACCGCTTACATTTAGCTCATTTAAAATACTGATTTTTTGTGCCTTTGTAAAGCACCTCCGTTTGACCTTTATTAGTTCTCCCAATCATCCCTCCTTTATTTGAAACTGTAGAGTCAATTGGGGGCCAAAACACTTTTAAGAAAATTTTCTTGGAATAAGTGAAAAAATGTTTTGTTTTGGGGGGATTTAGCCGAATAGTTTATATGGCTTGTTTTTCTAAAATTTGTTTTCAAATGCTGGATTTCTTGTCTATTTTTTCAATGCGTTTTCTAGGAATACTCTCCAAGTATTTTCTTATTTTATTCAGCTTGTTTTCTATTCATTTTTCTTTTGGCAGTCCATTGCAAAATGTGGATCCAAATATGATAACAAGTATTATAGGCAACTTAACTCAAGTAATGGGTCAGTCAGAAGCGGAATGCGGGACTAAATATGAAGATATTAAGCCCACTAATGAAGATTTTTGTTCAGATTTGAACACTCAGATAAAACTATATAAATGTCCTGCTGGAGCTAGTATCTCTCCTATTCTTCTTCCTCCACCATGTTCTCAATTTGTCGGAAGTGTTGGCCAACAAGGTATTATGGATGAAGTAGATAAAGCGGTGGAACAAACACTGGAAAATGGAAAGGCTGTTTGCCACTGCTGTATGGTGCCCTCTATTTGTTTAATGGGAGGGATTGGACGTGTGATTGATTTACTGCGAGTTGGGAACTACGCAGGTTTATTGATGGGTTTAAATAATAATAAAATTTGTGCCGCTGTTGAAAAAGCACAGCATGCTTCCATGGGTTTGGATTTAATGTCAGGAGGGAAATGTCTTCATAAAGGAGGCAGATGTAAGGAAACACATGGAATATGTGTTGAAAAATTAGAAGAACTTAAAACAAATATAAATACTATGGTGGTAAACCCATCAAAGAATTGTCCAACTATTTCTGGACCTATCGATTGTAGCAATGAGTTAGGACAGTTAGAAGATAAGTATATTGCAGAGTTAGAAGCATCCAGTGATCAAAAATGTGGTACCGCTACCAAAGCAGGCCAAAGCCAACTGGTTCAAGCCGCTTTAACAGGTGTGGCCTCTTTAGTTGCTAGAGAATGTAAAAAAGATCACGAGAGAAATACTAAGTGTGATGATAAAAAGGATGTAGAGTTGGATGAATGTTGTGAAAGACACTCTCGAGCTGATGCCTGCAAACAAGATAAGTGTGAAGGAGAACAAGGAGCAGATCTAGACAGTTGTTGTGCCACTCATCCTGATTCCACTATTTGTACGGGTCATGTGGATTCATCCAATGTCTGTCATGCAACGCAATTAATGTTAGATCCTACTTCGTGTATGGAGAAGTGTAGGGAAGATTCCACCGTACCTGGTTGTGTAGGTTTTTGTAATCTGCAATGGCATAATGAGATATGTCCGGAAGTTTGTAAAACATATCAAATGCCTAGATGTGAAGAGGAGACAGGGCCGGGCAATGCTTGTGATTCAGTTTCAGATCAAGTTTGTTGTAGCAATCCAAATGGCCCTGATTGCGATCAATTTTGTTTAGACAATCCTGACTCCACTTATTGTCAATGTGCAAGCAATTCAGGTCGGTGCCGTTGTGATAGGGAAGAAGATGCTCCTTATATACCAGAAGGGCAATGTTCCACAACACTACCTTCAGTAGAGTGTGAAGATCCTGACGATCCTGCATGTGCTCTAGGGGGTACAGATTCAAATAATTTTCTTGGAGATGATAGTGGTGATGAAGGAGGCAATGCTGGAGGAACTCCATGGGCAGGCCCTCCACCTTTTTTAGATAGCGGCGGTGATGATTCAGGAGAGAATAATGCTAATTCAGGCAGTTCTCCTACAACATACTCTTCTGGCGGAGGCTCCGGCGGCGGAGGCTTAGGAGGCGGAGGCCTTGGAGGTGGTTCCGGCGGCGGCTCTGATTCAGGAGAAGAAGGAGAAGGTGTCGGTGAGGAAGGTGATGATCCTTATGAAAATATTTTAGCAGGTCTTTCAGGAGATCAAAATCAATCACCAGGGTACAGTGGTGGAAGCAGTGGAGGACGAGGAGGCCGTGCTGGATCTGGCTTTGATTTGAAAAAGTTTTTACCTAAGAAAAAGAAAGGTAAAAAGCCTAATAGCAAAAATTCTGCAAATAGAGCACCCACTTCAGTGGATAATATCTTTGATATTTCTTCTCAAATTATAGGTCGATACTGTACAAATAATAATATGAATTGTATTCAAGAATAAATTTTTCACAGGGGTAGACACTAATATAAAAAATTAGTGGGATAAATGAGAGAACACTTTATCTAACTGTGGGTATTCAAAGATGAAACCTTTTTTTTGTGCGTGAGTGGGTAGTACTTTTTGACTACTCCAAATAAGAGAGCTTCTTTCTCCTAAAAGAATGCGTAAAGCCCATTTTGGGATTTTTAAAAAAGTCGGTCTTCTAAATCTCTGAGCCAACTTTTTAGTAAAAATTTGATTCGTGACAGGTTCCAAAGAACAGGCATTAAAAATACCTTCCCAGTGTGTATGTTCTAAAGCTGTGATATAGAGTTGGACTAAGTCTTGGAGATGAATCCAACTCAGCCATTGTTGGCCGGATGAGAATGTAGCTCCCAATCCATATTTAAAAACAGGTATGAGTTTTTTAAGCATTCCTCCTTTGTGAGAGAGCACGTTACTGCAACGAAAAATACAAACTCTTTTGTTAAACTCTTGTGCGGCTTTTTCCCATTCTATGCATAGTTGGGAGGTGAAGCCTCTTCCTGGAGGGGAATATTCATCTAATTCTTCGTTTTCTCTATGTCCATAGTAGCCAATAGCAGATGTGCTGATAAAGGTTTGAATAGAATTATATTGATTGGCTTTTTCCACTAGTTTTTTTGTAAATTGAATGCGTGAATTTATTAAGAGTTGTTTGCGTTTTAATGTCCATTTTTTATCTACAATAGGGGCTCCTGCTAAGTTGATAATTGCAGAAACATTCTGAAAAGCTTCTGAAGGAAAGTCAGCATTCCATAAATGACATTCATTGAGAAAAGGAAGTTTTTTGAGAGTTTTTTTTGGTTGTCTGCTAATACCGCTGACCTGATAGCCTTTTCGATGCAGTGTTTGGGCAATAGATTTTCCAATAAATCCGGAAACGCCTGTGATCAACACTTTCATTTTTTAATCCTTGTTTTAACTGTCTTCTTCTGGTTCATTAGCTCTGGCTTTTTTCTCCTTATGAAATTCTTTAAGTTTTTGTTCCATTGTAATCTCTCTTTGAATACGATAAGCAATTACACGTTCTTCCAAGCCGTCAGAGGGAACAGGTATAGCATTTTGGATAAAATCTTTACTGATAAATTCATTTTTAACGATATAGACTTTGACGGATTCCTTCAATCCTTTTTCTAGGATGATTTTAATTTTGTAGTGTCTATTATTGAGTTGTTTAATGGATTTTGGAGGAGGGTTCCATACAGAATATTTTCGGATGGTTTTGGTTGTGAGGAGTCCTCCTTCTAAATCTTCTTTTTGTATAGGGTAGTTTTGCATAGCCAAAAGTGTGGCTTGCCATACAAGAGAATAAGGAGCTTTAAAAACGACTTGATAGGAGGTGCTGTCTTGTAAAGATGTGCAAGATATAAGAAGGGGAAATAGGAGTATTAAGAGAACCATATTTTTATTATATTGCAATATATTGTCTAATCAAGGAAAAATGGGCATAATATTTTGCAGATAAAGATGGCGGGGTAGCTCAGGTGGTTAGAGCAGTGGAATCATAATCCACGTGTCGGGGGTTCAAGTCCCTCCCTCGCTATAGAAAAATAAAGAGTCCCTGTAAGGGGCTTGTTATTTTTATCATTATTTGGGACTTGAAGTGAATGAAACGACTTGTAGCAAAGGCGAAAGCTTTTGTTACAAGGAATCAAAACGGGATGTTTTGATTAGTGATTGAAGGGAGTCTACGCAAATTGTGAGCGTGATGCGAACAATTGTAGGAGGCAAGTCCCTCCCTCGCTATAGAAAAATAAAGAGTCCCTGTAAGGGGCTTGTTATTTTTATCATTATTTGGGACTTGAAGTGAATGAAACGACTTGTAGCAAAGGCGAAAGCTTTTGTTACAAGGAATCAAAACGGGATGTTTTGATTAGTGATTGAAGGGAGTCTACGCAAATTGTGAGCGTGATGCGAACAATTGTAGGAGGCAAGTCCCTCCCTCGCTATAGAAAAATAAAGAGTCCCTGTAAGGGGCTTGTTATTTTTATCATTCCTGCGAAAGCAGGAATCCAGAAACGTATATGACTGGATCCCCGCCTACGCGGGGATGTGTGAATACAGGAATGACAAAAAGGCTCAAACACATAACTTGTTTGAGCTTATTCTCAATAGAGATGAAAATATTACAAGGTTCTCTTAAAGGAAAAGTTATATAAGGTACAGTAATGAGTCCTCTGTTGACATTTATTGAACAAAAAGAGAAGAACAAATGCTAAAAAGGTTTGTGACTGAATGTTAAAAAAAATATTTAATATTAAAGTTTTAAAGTTTTTTGCTTCTTTGAAATTAGCAGTTATCAATATTGTTTTACTGGCACTCATTTCTGCTGTGGGTACTTTTGTAGAATCGTATTATGACTTATATTTAGCGCAACACTTGGTCTATCAATCTATTTGGCTGAAAGTTGTTCTGATTTCATTTTCTGTCAATCTCTTATCCGTAATGGTAAACCGCTGGCCTTGGAAAAAATGTCATATCCCTTTTGTGATCGCCCACCTTGGTATCATTATGATTATTATAGGAGCTTTTTTAACTTCAGAACTGGGTGTAGATGGAAGTATGAGGTTGGAGCCAGGCGCAGAATCCAGTTCTATTGTTTTAAGTCCTCGTATATTATCCGTTTACTCTTCATTCGGAGAAGGGTCTTTTAGTGAGCTTTATAAAGATCAGCCTCGATTTATTTTAAATAAACCATCTGCAGAAAAACCTTATCGAATTTCGTTAGGCACAGAATTTATGGAAGTTGTTGATTACTATCCTTATGCAAGGGAGAAAATAATATTTAAAAAAAATCAGGAATCCGGTTGGTTATTTCATTTTAAGTTGGCTGGTTCCAGAACTCAACAGCTCGATCAAATCTATAAAATGAAGAGACAGCCTTTTGTGAAACAAAAGTTTGGTTTAGCTTATATTGTTATTAGTGACGGTTCTTATAAACCCAGTGAAAAAAATGAATTAATTTTATTTCCTAAAACATCTATGTATCAGTTGGTTCGAGATGGAAACATTAAGCAGACTGGCTCTATTTACAAAGGAAAAAAAATTCAAACAGGTTGGATGGATCTTACTTTTAATTTGATTGATTTTTATCCGTCAGAAAAGGTTTATCAGTTTACTCCATTAAAAAATCCGGATGATGCCAGCACTTCAGCTCTTAAAGTTCGTTTTCAAGGTAAAGAATCCTGGATGAAATTAAACTCTTTTCTATCTTTTTACTCCAAGGATGCTTCTTATACATTGAGTTATATGAATCAAAGGAGAAATATTGGTTCTACCCTTAAACTTATACAATTTAAAATTGATAGGTATCAAGGGAGTCAAAAGGCAAAGGAATACTCCAGTGTTGTTGAAGTGAATGGTCAAAAGACGGTGACTATTTCTATGAATGAGCCTTTAAAATACAATGGATGGACTTTTTATCAATCTGGTTTTGATGAGGTTCAAACAGCTTCTATTTTATCAGTGAATAATGATCCTGGAAGATTTATAAAATATTTTGGAAGTTTCTTGCTTGTTTTGGGAATTTTTGCTTTGTTTTATAGAAAAAGGTTGTAATTGTGTTTCGAAAACTTTATATCGCCGCTTTTTAAGTGCCATGAATTTTCTATTAAAAATTGTTTTTATTCTTTGTGTTTATCCTGCTGTTTCTCAAGAAATTTCTTCTGAGAAAAAACTTGTAGAGGGGGTGCTGAGCACTATTCCTGTTCAAGCGGGGGGCCGCATTAAGCCTTTCGATACATTTGCGAGAGAGTCGGTCAGGCATATTTATGGGAAAAGGGAATCAACTTACCTTCATTGGGTGATGACGTGGTTTCTTCTGCCTGAAGAATGGTTTCAAAAACCTTTTATTTGGATTGAAAAAGCTCGAGTGAAGAAAGCTTTGGGTTTGGATAAGAAGCAGTCTCATTTTAGTCCTCTGGAGCTTTTGAGCAATAAAAATTTTCAAAGAGAGATTGGCGAATTAAATATTAGAAAAGAAAAAAAAGAAAAATTAAATTCTTATTTTTCAGAAATAGAAAAAATAGAATCCCGCTTAGCTTTGTATCAAGCTATTGTAGAGGGGCACTTTCCCGGATGGATGCCTCATTCGATAGAGGAAAGGTCAGATTGGCTGACAGCCAGTCAATTAAAAGGCCGTCAAAGGACTGCTTTGGCGGAGATGTTCAATGCTTATTCACAAGCTATCAATAATGGAAATATTCAAAATTTACAACAAGCTGTCGATTCTTTAAAAACTTTCACAAAAGTTTCAGATCAAAAAATTAAAACAGAAGTCCATTATAATTCATTTAATCCCTTTCGCGTTAGCTGGGTTTTTTATTTACTGAGTTTAATAGGTTTGTTGTTTGTACGTTTTCAAAAGTATACTTTTTTCATTCCTCTTGGTGTGGCTTTTATTGTGCATACTTATGGCATTGTTTTGAGGTGTTATATTATGTCACGCCCTCCTGTTTCCAATATGTTTGAAACATTGTTATGGGTTCCTTGGGCCGCTCTTTTAATATCTTTTTTAATGGCATTGATTCGAAAAACAAAGTTTCCTTTAATTACGGCGGGCGTAGTGTGTTTTCTATGTCTATTTATATCTGATACAGCTTCTTCTCTTTTAAATGATCAGATGGAGCCTTTGGAAGCCGTTCTGCGTTCTAACTTTTGGTTGAGTACACATGTGCTGGTTATCACCATGAGTTACTCTGCCTTTTTTCTGGCTTTTATTATGGGTGATTTTTTAGCCTTTCAATTTTTAATGGGTTATAAGCAGTCTAAAAATCATTTTTGGTTTTTACAGAGAGTTTTACAAGTAGGGGTGTTTCTTCTGACTTTAGGCACTTTATTGGGAGCTATATGGGCTGACTATTCATGGGGCCGTTTCTGGGGATGGGACCCTAAAGAAGTCTGGGCTTTAGTTAGTTTATTGGGATATCTGGCTCTTCTTCATGCACGTCTTCAGGGATGGATTAAAGAATTTGGTTTAGTTATAGGTTCTATCTGCTGTTTTTTTCTGATTATTATGGCATGGTATGGTGTAAATTTTGTATTGGGTAAAGGACTTCACTCTTACGGTTTTGGAACAGGAGGTTTTTCCTATGTCTTGGCTTTCGTGCTTGTTCATTTTCTATTTTTATACTTGATTTGGAGAAAGAAAAAATTTCCTCCTTTTGAAGGTTGATTGCAAAGGTATCACTCGATAGGATTCTTTTTATGTTTCAAAAATATTGGAATAGAAAGCTAACAGGCTTGCTTGTTATTGTGCTTGGTTTGACTCTGCTTTGCGGCTTTATTTATAAACTGACAAATAATGATATTCCATTGGGCTATAATGATGGTTATGCTCCCACTCAGCCCATTCCTTTTTCACATCAACTACATGCAGGCCGTTATCAGATGGACTGCCGTTATTGTCATACTTCCGTTGAGGAGAGTCGTCATGCTTCTATTCCCAGTTTAAATGTGTGTATGAATTGTCATCTAAATATCAAGCTTCAAAGTCCTGTTCTTAAAACTTTAAGGCAGGCTTATGAAAAGGGAGAATCTATTCAGTGGAAAAAGGTGCATTTACTTCCAGATTTTGTAAAATTTAATCATGCTCCTCATATTAAAGCTTTACGTGGAGAGCAAAATACATCTTCTGCTTATTTGAAAAGCTGTCAGGTTTGTCACGGTTCGGTGGAGACAATGGATGTGGTTTTCCAAAAGGAGACTTTGTCTATGGGTTGGTGTATTAACTGTCATAGACAGGAAGAAAATAAAGAGTGGTTGAATCAATGCAGTACTTGTCATTATTAGGGAAAGAAATCTGTATGTATGGTTTATTTTTTGTTATGTCTGCTTTTTTATTTTTGTCTTTACGTCATTCCTGCGCAGGCAGGAATCCAGTCGTATTGTTGATACAGGCATAAGAAGTTATGGGTAACCGTTTAAATATTAGGGTGAAAATATGAAATATTGGATGAGTTTGGAACAGTGGAAAAAGGATAAAACTTTTCAGAAGTTGGCAAACTCTGAATTTGTCACTCCTCCGTTTGCTCCGGAGGATGGGTCTTGGGACCGTCGGGAGTTTTTAAAATTGATGGGAGCAAGTTTGGCTCTAAGCTCCTTAGGTTGTTTAAGAAGACCTGCGGAGACTATTATTCCGCATGTTGAGAGGCCTGAAGATCAGGTTCCAGGGGTTTCTAATTATTATGCTTCCTCTTATTTTGATGGGGGTGAGGCTTTTGGTTTAATTGTACAGACTCGTGAGGGTCGTCCTATTAAAGTAGAAGGACATCCTCAACATCCAATAAATCAAGGGGGAATGTCTGTGCGAGCGCATTCTCATTTACTGGCCTTATATGATCCGGAACGACTGAAAACTCCACGAAAAAATTTATTTAATAAGGAAAAAACAAATAAGGAAAGTATTCGAGCTCCTTTGGATGAAGCGGACCCGGCTATTGTGAATAAATTAAAAGAAGGAAAGACAGCATTGCTAACGGATTATTTTCCTTCGCCGGCTTCTTTGGAAGCTATTAGTGATTTCTCTAAGGCTTATAATTGTTCTCATTTTGTTTGGGACCCTATGGATTTAAGCTCCCATGCTCAAGTTTATAAGGAGTGTTTTGGCCGGGCCTTGGTTCCTCGTTACAACTTGGATAAAGCTCGTGTGATTGTTTCCGTCCATTGTGATTTTTTAGGGAGTTTTCTTTCTCCAACAGAACATTTAAGAAAATTCTCATCTTCCAGAAAACCTCAAAAAGATATGAGCCGCTTGATTGTCTTTGAATCGTTATTATCTTTGACTGGAACTAATGCAGATGAAAGGCATATCATCCGCCCCTCAGAGAGTGTGGATGTACTTTTGATTATGATTGATGAGATTTTATCTTTGAAGAATTCCTCTGCTAATTCTCAGTTGAGATCGGAATTAAAAAAATTAAAATCTTTAAAACATGAAGCACAAATTCGTAAAATAGCCAGGGAATTATTTAAACATGGAGAAAGAGCTGTTGTTTTAGCTGGAGATTTATCACATCAAACTAAAGATCATCGAAGTTTATTAATTTTAATGAATTTCTTAAATAGTCTTCTGCAAAATTCTGGAACTATAGTGGATGAAGTCAATCATTATACAGCATGGAGTGATCCTCGTTCTTCTATAGATCTGTTGATTCAGCAGTTGAATCAGGAAAAAATTCAAAATGTTATTATACATCGAAGCAATCCTCTTTATTCTTATCCGTATTTGGACCAACTGCGTTCAGCTTTGAAGAAAGCTCAGCTGGTGATCTATACAGGAGATCGTATGGATGAGACAGCACAGGTGAGCGATTATATTATTCCAGATCATCATGATTTGGAGAAGTGGGGGGAGTGGGAGTTTCAAAAAGGTCTTCATACTATTCAACAGCCTACGATCCGCCCTTTAATTGAAAGCCGTGATTTTGAAGAAAATTTAATAGTCTGGGCGCGGTTAGGGGAAAGGGGGCCTCGCCGTCTTCGAGAAGCGTCTTCTTGGTATCATTATTTAAAAGCCAGCGCGGCTGAAAGAGGGTTATCCTGGAGCACTTTATTGAAAGAAGGTTTTTACAAAAAAGATATACCGCTTATTAAGAGCAGTCGTTTTAATCAGGATATTTTGAAGACTGTTTCAAAGAAGGAGAAAGAGAAAAACTGGGAATTAGTGCTTTATACAACAGCAGGTTTAAAAGCTGGTAAATTAGCTAATGTTTCATGGCTTCAGGAATTTCCGGATCCTGTCACCAAAATTTGTTGGGATAATTATTTGTGTATTTCTCCTGTGTCTGCACGCAAACTTTCTCTTAAGGAAGGGCAGGTTGTAGAGTTGACTGTTCAAAATGTTCAACAAAAGATTCCTGTTCATATTCAACCGGGGCAAAGCCCTCATACATTAGGTTTGGCTGTGGGCTATGGCAGAAAAGGAGCCGGGGAAATTGCAGACTCTGTTGGTGTGAATGCCTATCCTTTTATGAATATTTTGAAAAATCGAATAGTATCTGCATCTTTGTCGGTTCAACTAAAAGCAACTGGTAAAGTGATACCTTTAGCTGTGGTGCAAGGGCATCACTCGATGGAAGGCCGGCAGATTGTAGTAGAAACTACATTGAAAGATTATTTGCATGATAAATCGTCCGGAATACACAGGCATAAAGTATTTAGTTTGTGGTCAAAGCATGACTATCCTAGGGAAAAATGGGGTATGGTTATTGATCTTAATTCTTGTACGGGATGCGGAGCCTGTATTGTGGCTTGCCAGTCGGAGAATAATGTTCCTGTAGTAGGTAAAAAATATGTCTTGGAAGGAAGGGAGATGCATTGGTTGAGGGTGGATCGTTATTATACCGGAGATCCACAAAAACCAAAAAGTGTGGTTCATCAGCCAGTGGTGTGTATGCATTGTGATAATGCTCCTTGTGAAACGGTTTGTCCTGTGGCGGCCACTGTTCACAGTGATGAAGGCACTA
Source organism: Bdellovibrionales bacterium (assembly GCA_965197855.1). Taxonomy (GTDB): domain Bacteria; phylum Bdellovibrionota; class Bdellovibrionia; order Bdellovibrionales; family UBA1609; genus JAPPLG01. The sequence continues at coordinate 246,689 of OZ240230.1, read as the reverse complement.
ATGATATGATTTACAACCGTTGTGTGGGTACGAGGTATTGCTCTAATAACTGCCCTTATAAAGTTCGTCGTTTTAATTGGTTTAACTATGCAAAGGAGATCAAAGCTCCTGGAGCTTTAAATCCGGATGTGAGTGTTCGCTCCAGAGGGGTGATGGAAAAATGCACCTTTTGTATTCATCGTATTCGATCCAAACAGTCACAAGCTCGCTTAAAGGGTGAGAAATTAAAAGATGGAGATATTCAAACAGCTTGTCAGCAGTCTTGTCCTTCCAGGGCTATTGTATTTGGTGATTTAAATAAGGAGCAATCTCGTGTTCGAAAAGCTTTTGAAGAGGAAAATGCTTATTCTCTTTTGGAAGAATTAAATACCAAGCCAGCTGTAAAATATAAAACAAAAATTAGAAATAATGAAAAATAAATATGGCAGTAAAGGACACGCATGAGTTCAACAAATAAAGAAAATACGAAAAGCTCCGGTTTGATTTTAGGAAATAAAACTCTAAAGCAAATTACAGAAGACATTAGTGTTTTAACAGAAAAAATTCCAGGTGTTCGTTACCTCCTGACTTTGGCTGGAGCTAAAACTCTTTTTATTTTTTATTTTATTGTTATGGGCATTATTGTGACTGTGGGCATGGGCCTTATGGCTGTGAATCACCCTGTGGGCTGGGGTGTGGATATTATCAACTTGGTATTTTGGATTGGTATTGGGCATGCCGGTACATTGATCTCCGCTATTTTATTTTTATTTCGACAAAAATGGAGAACCTCCATTGCCAGAACAGCTGAAGCTATGACTGTTTTTGCGGTGATGACAGCCGCTTTATTTCCTTTGCTTCATACAGGAAGGCCTTGGCTGGCTTATTGGCTTTTGCCTTATCCTAATCAAAGGGGATCTTTGTGGGTGAACTTTCGATCTCCTCTCTTGTGGGATGTGTTTGCTATTTCCACTTATGCGATGGTCTCTATTATTTTTTGGTATGTGGGTATGGTTCCGGATTTAGCCACTTTAAGGGATCGGGCTAAAAATAAAATTCGAAAATTTATTTATGGTATTTTGTCTTTGGGCTGGAGGGGAACGGCCCGACATTGGAGCCACTATGAGATGACATATATGATTCTTGCGGCGATTTCCACTCCTTTGGTTTTATCTGTTCATAGTGTGATTTCTTTTGACTTTGCTGTGGCCAGTTTGCCTGGCTGGCATACGACAATCTTTCCTCCTTATTTTGTTGCTGGAGCCATCTTCTCAGGTTTTGGAATGGTTGTAACTTTGATGTGTTTGGTGAGAGTTTTTGTCCCTCAATTTAAAGATTATATTACTTTGAATCATATGGAAGCTATGAACAAAATTATTATGGTGACGAGTATGTTGGTGGGGTATGCCTATTTGTCTGAATTGTTTATTGCCTGGTATTCAGGTTCTCCTTATGAACAGTTTGCTTTTAAAAATCGTATAACAGGGCCCTATGGATGGTCTTATTGGATTATGATGTCTTGTAATGTGATTATTCCACAGCTTTTTTGGTTTAAAAAATTGCGTCGATCTATACCTGTGATGTTTGTTATTTCCATTTTGGTGAATGTGGGTATGTGGTTTGAAAGATATGTGATTGTGGTGACGTCTTTGCATCGTGATTTCTTACCGGCCAATTGGGGTTCCTTTAATATGACTTTCTTTGATTTCGGGGCATTGATTGGAAGCTTTGGAATGTTTCTAACATTGTTTTTGCTTTATATGCGTACTTTACCTGCTATTTCCATTGCAGAAGTAAAACCAACGGCGGTTCATAAAGAATGAAAAATCGGATAAAAAATATTCTTCATGTTTTACTTCGGGATTCTGCTCCTCCTCAGGAGGTCATTGTGGCTTTATTTGAAGATGAAGAATCCTTTTTAAAAGTTGCTAGGGAAGTTAAAGGTGTTAAAAATTTGGATGCCATTACCCCTTATCCTGTGCATAGCTTGGAGCAGATTTTGAACATCAAACGATCCTGGATTCCATGGGTGACTTTTACTTTCGGTATCACAGGATTGCTGGCAGGTTTGGCTTTAACTTATTACACTTCAGTGGTTAGCTGGCCTTTAGTGATTGGAGGAAAACCTTTCTTTTCTCTTCCTGCTTTTATTCCTGTGATATTTGAATGTACTATTTTATTTTCTGCTTTGGCTTCTGTCGCCGCTTTATTTTATGCTTGTGATTTGCCCAGGGTGAATCCTCCTATTTTAGATAAAGATTTAACCAGTCATAAATTTGCTCTTTATTGTCCGGTGGAGCAAAACTCATCAGATGAAGTGAAGAAAACTTTTGAACAACTTGGAGTCAAAAATATTTTAGTGGGTTCTTTTTAGAGGAATATGAGGGATGGTTAGAGTTTATTTTTTTATATTCGGTATCTTTATGCTAGGGTGCACAGCGGGAGAAAATCGAACTAATATTGAGTGGATTCAGGATATGATGAAACAGCCTGCTGTCAAAGCTCAAAGAAAAGAAGGTGAGATAGGGGTGCGTACTCCTCCTGAAGGCACTTATGCTTTAAATAAAGAATATTATCCTTATAGAGGGGATTTGGATTCAGCTATTCAAAACTTAAAAAATCCTATAAAAGAGAACTATTCAACAGAGATTATTTTAGTAGGCAAACGTCATTATCAAAAAGCTTGTACTTACTGTCATGGGGTAAAAGGGGACGGAGAAGGTTCTATGAAAAACAGTATGATTGTACTTCCTCCTTCTCTTTTAGTTCAGAAGGCGAGGGATCTTTCAGATGCTCAAATATATCATATTATTTATGAAGGACAGGGAATGATGGGAGCTTATCGTATGCAGGTCAGGAATCCAAAAGTCAGATGGGCTTTGATCAACTATATTCGAACTTTACAAAAGGCGGCTCCGTTATGAGCAATAATATTGAACAGGTGAAAATTAAACAGCCTCCTTTGATTCAGAAACTAAGTATTGTTTTTATGTTTCTGGGAGTCGTGAGTTTATTAGGGAGTTTTCTTCTCGAAGATTCTCATAAAACAGCTGCGGCTTACTTGGTTTCTTTTGTTTACTTTTTGTTTCTTTCATTGGGTGCTTTATTTTTCCTTTCTGTGCAGTATGTAACTGGAGCTGTGTGGAGTGTGAATCTGCGAAGGATGATGGAGTCCATGACGTCCTATTTGCCTCTGTCTGCTATATTGCTGATTCCTTTGGTATATTACGGTCAATATCTTTATGAGTGGTTTCATCCAAGTCATGTGGAAAATGATCCACTTTTAATGGGAAAAGCTGCGTATCTCAATGTACCTTTCTTTCTTGTTCGTTTAGCTTTGTTTTTTACCGGTTGGATATTTTTTTATAAGAAATTTATCAAATTCGCTCATCTACAGGATACAAACGGCCAAGTCCATTGGATGGAGAAGGCAAAGAAATATTCTGTGGGATTTTTATTATTTTTTGTTTTATCCTTTTCTTTTCTAAGTGTGGATTTACTTATGAGTTTGGATGCTCATTGGTTTTCTACTATTTTTGGGGTTTATACTTTTGCAGGAGCTTTTCAATCTGCATTAGCAGGGATGATTTTATTAACAATTTATATGATTCCCAGATCAGGTGGAAAAATCACTAAAGATCATTTACATGATTTAGGTAAATTTTTGATGGGGATTACTTTATTTTGGGCTTATATTGCTTTCAGCCAATATATGTTGATATGGTACGCTAATCTTCCTGAAGAGACGACATTTTTCATTCCTCGATCTAAAGAGCCTTGGATGTGGGTGTCGATTTCTCTTATTGTCTTTAAGTTTGCTGTACCTTTTGTTTGTTTGCTTCCCCGATGGGTTAAAAGAAACTACACCACTGTTTCTGTAATGAGTATTTTGATTTTAATTATGCAATATGTAGATATTTACTGGCTGGTTTATCCATCTTTAGATGAAGGAACTCTTCGTTGGGATCTGTTGGATCTTGGATTTTTCCTTGGATTTTCTGGTTTGTTTTTATACTCTATTTTTAAATTTTTCTCTAAGTATCCTGCTGTACCAGTTCAAGATCCTATGGGTCAAAAATCTACAGAACATCATGTGACATATTAATGAATTTGATAGTGTCTGTGAGTGAGACGAAAATTCTTATCATGAATTCGATTGTTATGAATAACATCAAAGGAAAGCTCTTCGTCACAGTGTTCAGCTTTTTCTACTTGATTTGAAGCATATTGGAAATTTTCATATTCATAAAATGTATCCCTTCTGTTGTATGGATGTATATTAACCATATCAGTTTCTGCAAATGAAGGGTCCAGGTCTGTTGTTTCTTCATCGCAATCGTTGTTTGCTGTTTCTTCCTCTGTATCTATCTTTTTTACTCTGTCTAATATATTAGGGTCTAAATTTTCGAAGTCGAATTCTGGATTTCCTATTATGGTATAAGAGTCATCTGAATTTTCAGTAGTGGGAAGATAAACGTCAAGGTTTTCTTCTGGTACAAACTCAGAGAATGTTTTGAAACTGAAAAAACATAGGCAAGATATTAATAGGTATCTTTTTAACATCATATGATCCCTCCTTATATGTTTACTTGGTATTCATCATCTTATCGATAGCGATGTTGAAAAGTTAAGTAGTAGAGATGGGGATAAGCGCGAAAAATGATTATAATCATTTTTTTCTTTTATGCAAGAATATTTCTTTCAATCTATTTAAAGTGTTTCTTATTGAGATAAGTGGATGGAAAAATGAGAGCTTACTATATGTTTAAGTGAATATTAGAGTTTTAAGTTTTCAAGACTTTTAGAAAGGAGGGTTTGTTGACCTGTTTTCATATCTTTAAGAATGATTTTTCCATTTTTCCATTCATCAGCCCCTAAAATTAAAACATGTGAGCAATTTTCTTTGTGAGCTAGTTTCATCTGTTTTTTGAAAGAATTTTGAGTATTTGGCATATATACAAAAAAGCCTTTAAAGCGTAAATCAGCAGTTATTTTAAAAACTTCATCATTAAGTTCTTCATTTGTGCTTAAGACAGCTAAGAGTGTTTTTTGAATTTCTTTCAAAGAGGATAGAAGAGCCAGCCTTTCCAATCCACAAGCCCATCCAATAGCGGGGCAAGAGGGGCCTCCCATTGTTTCCACTAATTGATCATATCGTCCTCCAGCTAAAACTGCATTTTGCGCTCCTAATTGTGAACTGGTGAACTCAAAAACAGTGTCTGAATAATAATCCAAACCTCGAACCAAAAAATCTGTTTGTTGATAAGAAATATTGTTTTTATCCAATAAAGATAGAACTTGCTCATAAAATTTTTTGGAATTTATATTTAAAAAGTTTTTAGGAAGAGGTGCTTTTTCTAAAATTTTTTGATCTTGTGCAGATTTAGAATCTAAAATTCTTAGAGGATTTTTTAAAAGCCTGATTTGGCTGTCAGAGCTGAGTTCTTTTTGAAAGGGAGTCAGGTATTGTACAAGTGCTTTTTTGTAGTTTTTTCGACTTTCTTCGTCTCCAATAGTATTAATAAGCAGTTGAGCTGGAATCTTTAGTTTTTTCAAAATCATATCTGCCATTTGAATAACTTCTAATTCCGCTTGAGGGGATTTTTCTCCAAAAAACTCTACACCAAATTGATGAAATTGACGAAGTCTGCCTTTTTGAGGGCGTTCATAGCGAAACATAGGTCCTTGATAAAAAAGACGAAGGGGAGGCTGTGCCAATAGATTGGAGTTAAGTACTAGACGTACGATGCTGGCTGTTCCTTCCGGTCTTAAAGTTACTAGATTTCCTCCTTTATCTGTAAATTGATAAAGTTCTTTTCCAATGGCATCATCTCCAATGGTTTTTGAAAAGATTTCTATATTTTCGATCAGAGGGGTGGAGATTTCCTGATAATGAAAACACTGGGCTGTTTTTGTGCAAATATTTTTGATTTGACGGTATCTTTTTTGCTCTGAGGGCAAATGGTCTTTCATGCCTCTGAGAGGCTGTGAGGGGTAATTGTTAGTGTTCATTTGTAAACATTAGGATGAATAATTTTTATAAATAAAATTCCAGTTCACTAATTTCCAAAAATTTTCTAAATATTTAGCCCTATTATTTTGATAATCCAGGTAATAAGCATGCTCCCATACATCACAGGTCATTAAGGGGGTAGAGCCATGAACAAGAGGGGTGTCGGCATCATGAGTGGAAATAACTTTTAATTGGTTGTTTTCTCTGACAAGCCAAGCCCAGCCCGAACCAAAGTGGGTGAGAGCTTCTTTTGTAAATTGGGATTGAAACGCATCTACTGAACCAAAGTCTTTTTCCAATGCATTTTTAAGCTCTGTTGGTATGGAATTTTGACTTGGAGCAGAAAGGCAATGCCAATAAAATTCATGATTCCATGCTTGGGCGCTTAGATTAAAAAGACCCCCTTGGCTGTTATTTACAATCTCCTCCAAGGAAGCTTTGTCAAAGGATTGACCTTGAATTTGTGTATTTAATTTATCTACATAGCCTTTATGATGTTTTCCATAATGAAATTCCAAGGTTTGCTCTGAGATGTAAGGGGAGAGAGCTTTTTTATCGTAGGGTAAGGGAGGCATTGAAACAGCCATTGTGAACTCCTTTTGTAAAGATAAACTTAATCTGTATAATATAAGAAATGCAACAGCAATTGGAAGTGATATTTAAGAAAAATCCTTCATGGGGAAAGGTTTCCTCTATTTTGGCTCAATGTCAAAAACATGGTTATCACAGTGTAATTGCCGGCGGTGCTGTCCGTGATGGGCTTTTAGGAAAAACACCTAAAGATTTTGATATAGCCACTTCAGCTCATCCAGATCAGATTTTATCTTTATTTCCTTATGCTAAAACCGTGGGGAAATCTTTTGGTGTGGTATGGCTTCCCATTGGAAAGGGACAGGGAGTGGAAGTAGCTACTTTTAGAAAAGATGGTGTTTATGTGGACGGCCGTCACCCTTCTTCAGTGGAATTTTGTCAAATTGAGGAAGATGCTCAAAGAAGAGATTTTACTATCAATGCTTTATATTATGATGTGCATGAAAGTAAGGTATTGGATTTTGTACAAGGTTTGAATGATTTAAAAAATAAAATTATTCGAACTGTGGGATCTGCGGAAAAAAGATTTGAGGAAGATCAGTTAAGAATTTTAAGAGCTGTACGCTTTGCTATAATAACAGGCTTTTCTATAGAAGACGAAACTCTTCGTCAAATGAATCAGTTTACTTCTCAATTAAAGCATATTTCCAAAGAACGTATTTTAGATGAATTAAATAAAACTTTTAAGCAGGGTTGTTTTACGGATACTGTAAAGTATTTACAGAAGATTAATTTTTTTACTCTTTTAAGTTCTTCTTGGCACTCTCGACACCATAGTATTTGGGATATAGAAACTTTAAATAGGCCTCTTTATTTTTGGTGGAGTTTATTATTTTTCCCTGTAGCAGTTAAAGATGAAGATCTATTAAAGCATTTACTTGGGAATTCTGTTTTATGTTTTTCTAATCAAAGTATATCGCAGATTAAAAGGTTTTTTTCTTTTTATTCTAATATGTGTAATCCAAGCATTAGAATTGGGAAAAAATTAAGACTTTTAGATCAAGATGAAGGTGTTTTATATATGGAGCTCACTGAGCATATTCAAAAATTTCAATCTTCTCCTATAAATTTAAAATCTTTATTGGAGTTATATCACTCGAAAATTATAGGGGATAAACTGCCCAAACCTTTGGTAAATGGTGAAGATCTGATTCAAGAGGGGATTCAAAAAGGGCCTGTCTTCTCCACTTTATTGGAAAAACTTTATGACGATCAACTGGAGGGAATTATTCAGTCCAGAAAAGAAGCTTTAACTCAGTTAGGTCAATATAAACATCAACTGAATTTATAGGGACTGAAGTATATCAGATAGAAAAGAGGGAGTGGCAAAAGAGCCCACATGAATATCCGGATTATAATATTGAAATTTCATTTGTGGTATTTTTGATTTTTGGTAATCCTTAACAGGGTGGTATTTTTTAGATGCTAATAGGAAGGACCACAAGCCTCCGGGATAAGACATATTTCCAAAATGATAAAAACAGGAAAGTGGAAATAATTTCCTAGTAATTGTAATTAAAGATTTTTGACTGGGTAAATTATAAAAAGGGGATTCACCTTGAGCCACTGCTATTCCATCATCTTTTAAGATACTAAATACATTTTGATAAAATGCTTCTCCAAATAACGGAACTGCAGGTCCTACAGGATCTGTGGAGTCAATCAGAATCACGTCATATTTTTCCTGAGTGTTTTGCACAAACTTTACTCCGTCTTCTATTTTAAGATCGAGTGTTGGGTGAGAAAAAGATACAGCTGTTTGAGGGATGTATTTTTTGCAGGCATCTACAACCATTTGATCGATTTCCACCATTCGACATATTTTGACCGAAGGATGTTTGAGAACTTCTCGGGCTGTGCCGCCATCTCCACCTCCAATAATTAAAATATTTTCAGGATTAGGGTGGAGAAACAGAGGCACATGAGCAATCATCTCATGGTACACAAATTCATCTTTTTCACACATCATAATAATATCGTCATTTAATAAAACACGTCCAAAATAATCTGTTTCGACAACTTCTACTTTTTGATAAGGGCTTTGATCTGAAAATAAAACTTTTTTGCATAGAAACTTTAAAACTACATTTGGCGCATAAGCTTCTTTACGCCAGATACCTGCTTCTTCCATTTTTATGATTCCTCCGTTTTAAAGAACAATGTTTTTCATATAGAATTAATTAGGGACTTTAACTAAAAAATGTATGCTTGGGCTTAGAGATGAATGACCGGTAGGAAACCAACGCACAGGAACACTGGCTCCATGGGTGAAGAAACTGAAAACAATGGTTTTATTGTAATATAACAATAGTTCCATTTCCAATCCTATACTAAATTCCATAAACTCCAAAAATGGACTTAATTTTCCGAGACTCCAGTCAATATCTGCTTTAAGGGATTTTCTGGGTCTTTTTAAGAAGATGTATTGGGTTTCAATAAAAGGGATTGTGCGTACGATAGACACAGGAAAATTAGAAAAGTACATGGGTGTATGGAAAGATTTTTTGAATCGTAAAGTGGCTGTAAACTCACTAACTGCATCAAACAACATTTTAGAGTTATAAAACTTAAAAGGATAAAGATCTATGAGTAAGTCACTTACGTTGTTGTTTGCAAAAGAGGAATTATGATTATTCCAAGAAGGGAAAATACTGGTGCGGGCGGGATACGTGTCTTCTGTTAACGCTGTAGTGTATGAAATTTTGGGGAAGAGGTAAAACTCATAACCTAGATGAAATGCCGATTGCACATTCCCTTGGAAACTTAAGTTATGTTTGGAGAATTGTAGAATATAATTGTATTTCATAAGAACATCAATAATCAGTCCCTTCTGGAAGCTATGGGCAAAGGGGTACTTCTGCGTATATCCAGTGGTCCAACTTCCCACCCAACCTAATGTGGTGAGACTGCATGATTCATATTCACATTCTATTTGTTTTAATTTTCTCAGAGCAGATAATACGTGGTGATCTTTGTTATAATCCCCATAGACTATAGATTGTGTAGATCGAAGTGCGGAAAACCATCTTCCCTTTTTAAATAAGGGGTAAGCTAATGTGAGGTGGCCTGCATGCATGTTATGTGGAAAAATACGCTCTAAATTATTATAATTCCATGTGAGAAATCCAGTACTATACCCTATATTCCAATGGAGTGGATAAATTAAATTTTCATAAGCTAAGAGAGCTCGATGAAATAGAAGTGAATGAACTTCATAAGCAAAATTAATATAATTTTTTTGTAAGTAATCTGTAAAAAGGATAGAGGATCCAAAAGACATCTTCCATGGATTGAGAGACAATACGGTTAGTAAGTTAGTAGATAGAGGAGTCCAATTGCTAAATCTCATTTTTAAAAGAGGCTGATATTTTTGATATTTTAATTCAGGAATTTTCAAATCTTTTGTACTGGGCATTGAATTTAAGAATCTATTTTCTTGTTGAACATCATTTATTAATTGAGGAGTTTCCTGAAATTCCTCATCTAGGGAGGGTTTTGGTTCTTCGAGAATGGGCGCACTTGTGGCTATTGGCTCTGTTTGATTGGGGTAAGGTTTAAATGGAGATATTTCTTGGAAGTGATATTGATAGACAGCTGGTGTTTCATTTTTATTTTCTATAGGAATAATTTTGTATTCATACCCATCAGGGCTGACTTCACAAACTAACATTTCTTCATCATTTATTTTTTTTCCATAAATGATTGTGTCAGAAGAACTGCTTCTTGTGACTTTACCTTCAGAGTAGCGATAAATAGAAGATCCGTAATGAGTTGGAGCTGTAAAAAAAATATTACCTTGAACATCGATATCCGTTAAAGTTCCATCGTATCCTTGATATGAAAATACAGGTTGTTTGTTTTTGTGTAAAATTCGGTTGGCTCCTTTTTGTTTGAAATAATAGACATTTTGTTGGGAATCAAAGAGAGCATTAGAATGCACATTATCGTAGAACTGATCATCTAAGTAGAGTTTATATTGAAGAAGGTTATTGCTTGAATCTGTGTATAAAGTACGGCCTTGTGATAAGTCATGAACATACTTTGAATTAAATGAAGGATTTGGATAGATACCTTCCGAAAATAAAGAATAAGATTGAATAAAAGGTTGGATGGACGTGCTAGATCTTGAATAATACTTCTTTCCTATTTTAAAAACTTTCCCAATAGGTAGATCCACTCGTTTATGAGCCCATTTCTGTAAGCGGCTGTCATATATGCGTAAATAAGGGGGAGATTTATGGTCAGAAGTTAAGAAGAAAAACTTTTTTCCAGATTTGTTGAAAGGCTCACAAACAGCGCTTGTAAATAGAGAAGGGCGTGGTGAGGAGCGTTGCAGATAGGCTTGTCTGGCATATTGTTGGATATAAAAGTGAGTTAATTCATGAATATCCATATTAAATGTATCCATAAGGGCATGGTTAAATGTGATGGATAAAAAAGTATTTCGAATAGCATTTCGTTTGAAAAAGTCATTAATTTTTTGATGGGAAAAACGTTTTTCTAAAGCTGTGAAGAGATAACTTCCTTGATTATAATGCCCTATTCTGGAATGAGGGTGGAGCATAGTATTGATTAATATTTTTGCCAGATCAGGAACTCTATTTCTATATTTTTTAATCTGTGTGTAAACAAAAGCACGTGTAGAGCCTTTATAGAGTCTACCTCCTATTTGAAACATAGATTCTTTAAACACTGCTTCTCCTTCTATAAATAAGGAAGGGAGGCTGATATTTGGATATGGAGCTAGAAAAAATAAAAACAAAGGAAGCTTGCTTACTTTGCTGAGAAAAAGAGGTGAGATGTAAGAGTGGCTCATTTGATAGATGTGATTGAGTTCATGAACCAATGCGGAGTCTAGCCAAAGATTGAGTCCGGATTCCAAACCAGATGGAAAAATATTAATTTGTGTAAATGGAAATAAGGAAGCTAAAGCATTGGATTTTTGATTTTTAGCGGAAAGAAGTATGATGTTGATGGGTTCTTTAGGTTCTATTTTTTGAGAGCGGTGCAATTCACTTAAATAATGTTGGACTTTTTGATTGATCAAATCAATATCACTTAAATATTGTTGGTCAAAGATAATACGATAACGTTTTGTTTCATGTATATAATAATTATTGTCTGCTGGCGGTGCAGACATTTCAGGGTAAGGTGCAGATGCATGAGCAAAGGGAACGAAAAAACTTAAAAAGAATAAACAAACATAATATTTCATGGGTTAAATATTTTTTTAAGAAATAGGAATATTTTTTATATTTTGATCCAAATCCACTCCTGAGCGTCTTGCAAGAAACAATGCCGCCACTGTATCCCCAGTGACGTTTAGTACTGTTCGTCCCATGTCTAAGAAACGGTCTACACCAAGAATCAATGCAATTCCTTGAGGAGGGATGCCTAATGCGGCCATAGCGGCCATTAAAATAGGCAGAGAGCCTCCAGGGACTCCTGCAACTCCAATGGAAGTGATTAATACCAATACAATGAGGGTAATTTGTCCTATAGGAGTAATTTCCACACCAAAAACTTGAGCTACGAAAATAGCGGCTACGACTTCAAATAAAGCTGTTCCATCCATATTAAAAGTGACGCCTATAGGGATTGTAAAACTGACAATATGCTTAGGAACCCCGAAGTTATCCTGAAGAGTTTGCATGGTCACTGGCATTGTACCACTGCTGGAGCTTGTGCTAAATGCTGTTAAGAAAATATTAGAAGCTCTTTTGTAAAATTCTTTTAAAGGAATTTTAACTATTGTTTTTAAAAGAGTTCCATAGACTATAAAAAAGTGGATAAGATAACCAAGCACCACAACAAATACGTACATCATAACTTTACCTAAAATATTCCAACCAAAATTAAATACAGCGGAAGCCATCAGTGCCGCAACTGCATAAGGAGCCAGACGCATTACCCATCCTACAATCATAATGGTGATGTCTGTGATGCCTGTTAAAACCTCTCTAAGGGTAGAAGTGGTTCTCTCGTTTTTCAGGAACATAATACCGATGCCGAATAGCATAGATACAAAAATAACAGCCAGCATATTTGTATTACTGAATTCACGAAGAATGTTTTTGGGAATAATGGTTTGAACTAACCCTGGCCATAGTGATTTACCAACCCATGAGCTTTTTTCTGCCAAACTATCCACTCTAGATTCCATACGGACAATGGCTTCAGACATCACTTCCTGATCTAAACCCACTCCCGGTTGAATGACGAAGATCAATATTTGGCCTACTAAAATAGCAAAAATTGTTGTGACTATGTAAAAAGATAGAACTCGAAGCCCCATTGTTTTCAAAGTATTTGTATTTCCCAGATTAGAAACACCTAGGGCTAAAGAGCTGAATACCAAGGGTATAACAATCATAAATAGTGAACGGATGAAAATAGTTCCCAATGGGTCGAAAACATTTGCTACAATCCAAGTCAGCAATACAGCTGTCGTTGTCATTTCGTTCGGATCTTTGCCTAATTGGTCTCCAACTAGATCATAAAAGAGACCTCCAATCAGAGCTCCCACCACAAGACCTATAACGATTCCCCAGCTTTTTAAACGATTTGAGAACAACATATCCCCCTTATTAGATAACACTTGCTGTTTTTGTGAAAGAATTTTTTATGACAATGTCTATATGTACTAGACTAATGGAAAGTCTTTATAAAGCATAAATTTTTTTCCATATAGCTTCAGAGCTTGACAAATAAAAACTTTTTCTGTTAATCAGAAGGTTTTTAATGAGGTAATCGATGTCTGAACTACCAGATTCACTTACATCCAATAAAACAACCTCTGTGACAGAAGTTGAACAGAAATCAAATGAGATTTCATCTTATCGTTCAGTGATGGAAGAAGAGGATATGGTTCGTTTGAGTCAAATTAAGGATATTCTTGATTTGCCGGAGAAAAGTTATCCAGAATTTGTATTAGCTAAAAATAAAGCTCGATTTAAGAAAAAAATGATTTGGTACCGTGCAAAGAAAGATTGGCTGGATATTGCTCCTTTTCATAAAATCAATAAGCTTTTTAAGCAACAAACTAAGGAACTGGAAGGTATTCGATCCAGCAAGTTGGATTATGAGATGGAATTGGAAACAGGTTCACTCACACCTTCACAACGAGCCTATAGAAAAGATGAATTAAAAATGTGTCGTGTACATGAAAAAATGGCCATTCAACTTCTATCTAAAATCCAACTAAAAGTTCGTATTCAATCTCGTTAAAAGAAGAGATGCGTCATGATAGATGTAGTAAAACACGGCATTCCATTCATTACAGTTTATAAAAAATTGTTTGAAAAAATATTATATTTTATGTGAGACTAAAAACAAATAAGCTCGTTGCGGAGGTTTTAATGGTTTTGAAGATATTAAGCTTTATAAGTTTGTTGTTTCTTATACAGTGTAATAAAGGCAAGGTGGATTTTGAGCAATGTGGCTGTGTAGATGGAGGGAATCGAAGGCAATACTTGGTAGAAGCTCGTGTTAACGAAGATCAACTGGGTGAGTTTTTTTTACGTATTGTGGATTTACAGTCCGGAGGCGGTGGAGCCGGTTTTGATCGTGTAAGAATTGATGGCCTTTGTGCATCAATGGAAACCAGGCAAGTTGTTTTTTGTGTAGAAGATCGTGATTATGAGACTGTAAGAGAGCAATTTCAAGATATTAGCCTGAACGCCACACCAGTGAACTAATTATTAATGCAATTTTTGCCGCATTCTCCATACAATTCAATGATATGGTGTTTAGGCTGGAATTTGTGTTTTTTAATCACTTCTAAAATCAAACTTTCCATTTTATCATTTTGAAATTCTACAATTTTACCACACTGAACACACACAATATGATGGTGATGAGTATCTGATTTTAATTCATATCTGGCAGGGGCGTTGCTCATTTTTAGTTTGGAAAGGATCCCTAATTTTGTGATTGTTTTGATAAAACGATAAACAGTTGCAAATCCAATATCAGGGTGAATTTTAACTACTTTTTCAAAGATTTCTCGAGCTGTCAGGTGAGTTTGGGCCCCAGTACTGAGAGCTTTTAAAACTGCTAGTCTTTGAGAAGTGATTTTTAAGTCAAATTGCTGTAAAAGGGATTTAAAAGCCGTTTCTTTAAAAACAGGTCTCGGGCTAATAAGCTCGTCTTTAACGATATGTGAACCTGAAGGAAGCCTCTCTGCAATCATAATGATCTAAAAAAAAGCACTTTTTAAATAGATCTGTCAATGAAAATAATTCTCATTTCCAACAATAACTTGATCGTGCTTGGAAAAATCATACTTTTTACTTGCAGAATAAAGTTGCTGACACTATAACTAAAGAGGTAGATAGTGATTTTTTGAGTTGTGATATGGTGTGTTGAATGGTTGTGATTCGATTGAAGCGCGTAGGTGTAAAACATAATCCCTGTTATAGGGTAGCGGTTGCTGATTCTAGAAGATCCGTTCTGGGGAAATCTATAGAAATTATTGGTCATTACAGTCCTTTTAAAGAAAAAAAAGTGTTTATCCAACGTGATCGGTATGATTATTGGTTAAAGAGGGGTGCTCAGCCCAGTCAAACAGTTAAAAGTTTATATAAAAAATTGCAATAAAGGAGATATAAAAAGTGGAAACAAAAATGACAGATATTGTATCTATGCTAATTAAAGCGCTTGTTGATGAACCTGATAAAGTAGAGGTTACAGAAACTAGTGGAGAAAAAACAACGATTTATGAAGCAAGAGTTGCTAAAGGTGATATGGGCAAAGTCATTGGACGAAGTGGAAGAACCATTGAGGCCTTGCGTGTTATCGTCAGCTCTTGTGGAGCTAAAAGAAAACAACGTTGTAGTTTTCAAATCATTGACGACGAAAGCTAAACTTATTCCATTTGGTTTTATTCAAAATGCTCATGGACTCAAAGGTGAGGTTCTGGTTGTTCTGGACTCAGGAGAACCCTTAGAGCCTTTTCCAACGACTATCTATGCCTCTCAGAAGTTTTCTGTAGGAAATGATGTTCAAAAACTGGAAATAGACTGTATTCGCTGGGCGCATAAAGGGCCTATTATTCAATTTCAAGGTTACAATCAACGTAGTCAGGCGGAAACCCTTAAAGGATTAACTCTTTACTTTGATTCGACAGCTTTTCAATCGGAGAATTTTCATCTCTTTGAAGTGTTAGATTTTTTAGTTCAAATTCAACAGGAAAAAGAGCTTAAAAATCTGGGTTATGTTTCTCATTTTTTATCTCATTCACACCAGGATTTGTTAGTAGTGCAATGTGTGGATTCTATAGATCTTGAACAAGAGAGATCTTCTCGTAATGAAAGGAGGCATTCCATCTCGAAACATAAACAACAGGTAGAAATTCCTTTTGTTTCATCATATATTCAAGGTATTGATTTTAAAGAAAAAAAAATAGTTTTAAAATTACCCAAAGGATTTCCAGGTATTGATGAGCATACGGTTTAATATTCTCACTTTATTTCCTGATTTTTTTAAAGTTCCTTTTTCTCAAGGTATTTTGGGTCAAGCTTGTCAAAAAGGTCTCATTCAATATGAAGTTATTTGTATTCGAAATTTTTCACAGAACTCTTATGGTTCAGTAGATGATCGTCCTTTCGGTGGAGGGGATGGTATGGTGATTTCTTATGAACCTTTAAAAGAGGCTTTGCAATCTATATCTCATCAGGGGCATGTTGTATATTTAACTCCACAGGGAAGAAAATGGAATCATTCTCAAGCGAGAAAATGGGCTAAAGAAAAAAAAACTATTAGTTTAATTTGTGGACGTTATGCAGGTGTGGACAGTCGTTTTGTTGATCAGTATGTGGATGAGGAAATTTCCATTGGAGATTATATTTTAAGCGGAGGAGAGGCGGCTGGATTGGTCGTTATTGAATCTGTTTCCAGGTTTGTTCCTGGTGTATTAGGCTGTGTAGATTCTTCGGATCAGGAAACTTTTGAAACAGATCTTTTGCTGGAACATCCTCAGTGGACGAAGCCTAAACATATTCAAGGTTATAAAATTCCGGATGTGTTTTTTTCAGGGCATCATGAAAAAATTAAACAAGCCCGTTACTACTTATCTTTACTTCAAACACATTTGAAAAGGCCTGATCTTTTAAGGGGTATTCATAAAGAAAATCTGCCACAAGCTGTGAAGTGGGCGAGTACCCTCTCTGAAGAAGAGAAGAAATCTTGTCAGTTATTATCTTAAAATGTCTCTTTAGCTCTTGCTTCGTCTTCGTATATTTCAATTTGTTCAAGCCGACTCGTGGCAAAAATTCTTTGAAACTCTTTTCGGGCACTGCAAATTTTAATTTGAGAAGTGTAGCTTAATGAGGAAATAATCTCCATGAGTTTATCCAGACCGCTGGATCCTACAAAATTAAGATCTGCCAGATTAAAGATGACTTTTTTTTGAAGACAATACTTTTTACAAGCTTGATCCAGGTCTGCCACGGACTCCACATCAGAAATACCGTGAAGTCGAATAATAATAATATCATCTTCTTTTGTAATTTGAGCCTGCATACTTTAAATTATCTTTGTATATAGGTAAAAAACATAGGCTGGTTTCATGAAAACCAGACTTTAACATGACAAACATAGACTATTGGAAACAAAAACTTCCTCCTCCTCATATTGGGGTTGATGAAGTGGGTCGAGGTTGTTTAGCAGGTCCTGTATGTGCAGGCGCTGTTATTTTAAATCATAATCGAAATAATTACATAGATTCCAAACTGCTGGACTCGGCAGAAAGAGCACGCCTTTCTCAGGATATTTATAAAAATCACCAAGTGGCTGTGTCCTTTTCTTCTGTAGAAGAGATTGAGAAAATGAATATTTTACAGGCTTCATTACTTGCTATGAAAAGAGCTATTCTAGCTTTAAATATCACAACAGGGGGAGTTCTTGTGGATGGAAAATACTTAATATCAAACTTGAATAATTTTATGCAAATACCTATAATTAAAGGAGATTTATTAGTAGATTCTATTTCAGCTGCATCTATAGTAGCAAAGCATTTTCGAGATCAATGGATGATTCGATTAAATAAGGAGTATCCGGGGTATGGATTGGATCAGCATAAAGGCTATGCAACAAAAGCACATAAAAAAGCGATTCAAGAATTGGGTCCGAGCCCTATTCATCGTAAGACTTTTGCAGGAGTTAAATAACGAAAAGGAAAAATGGAATATTTAGATCATATCAGAGGACGTGTTTCAGAAGATACAGCCTTAGCTTATTTTCAGAATTGTGGTTATAAATTTGTTGCTAGAAACTTTTCTATAGCGGGAATTGAAGTTGATTTAATTTTTAAACAGCAAGGTGTGTACTATATCGTGGAAGTTAAATCAGAAAACATATGGAGCACTCAGCGCCCTGTTCACTATAAGCAACTGAATAGATTGAAAAGAGCCGCCGAGCTTCTTAGTGAAGAGAAACAAGCCTCTGTTCGTTTGTTAGTTGCACTTGTTTACAACTCAAAAGTGCAGGTTTATTCTTTGGATGATGATTTAATTTAATTTTTGATCTGTATTTGTGGGGGGGTCAGTATTTTCAGTAGATTTTGTTGGTGTATTAGCAGAAGGCTTTCCAGTATCTCCAGTAAAAACACTAGCGAGGCGTGAAGCACGTCCTTTTAGATTTCTCAAATAATAAAGCTTTGCTCTTCGAACTTTGGATTGAGATAAAATTTCTACCTTGGATAAGACAGGGCTATTGAGAGGAAAGGTTTTTTCCACACCAATGCCATCTGATATTTTTCTGACAGTAAAAGAACGGGAAGCACCACTGCCCCCTGTTTTTAGTACAACACCTTGAAAAACCTGAATTCGTTCTTTTTCCCCTTCAATAACTCGTATGTGAACGTTCACCTTATCTCCTGTATCCGGAGCAGGAGAAATAGGTTTATATTTTTTTGTAACTTCTTGAATTAAATTCATTTGTTTTCCTTTATTTCCGTCATTCCTGCGGAGGCAGGAATCCAATCCAATCATTTTACCTGCTGGATCCCCGTTTTCACGGGGATGACAATAAAAATAGAAAAATAAGAAAGAGGTATATTTTCTATTTCAAGGAAGTTCTTTTACACGAAAAGACAGGAGGTTTCAAGGGTGTTTTGTTGTTTGGTGGAAGCCTTTTAAGCGGTATTCGATATTAGCTGTTAACAGTAAGAGCAGGCGGTCCTTAGGGTAGATATTTCTCAAAGCGGTTTGGGCCTGATCCATACACTTTTTAGCTGTTTCAGAGGCTTTTGGATGATTTTCAATGAGCAATTGATACCCTGTTTGTAAATATTGTATCAATTCCTGGTAGAAAGGATCTGTTTTAGCTTTAATATAGTAACTTTCTAATTTTTTAAGATTTAGAAATAACTGTGGATGGTTTTGAAAGTGAGGGATTCGTTTTTTCTCTAATAGAGAAAAGTTTTTTGAAAATTTTCTAATTTCTAATTCATCCATATAGAATATGTAAAAGTGATCATAAGACCCATAGATCATTTGAGGTTTTAAAAACTCCAGTTCAAATTGAGCGTTATAGTAAAGATGAGAAAGGGGAGGCAGGGGACGCAATTGACCGTTTTGTAGGAGACATAAATCATTATGCATGTAAACTCGTAGACAGCCATCCGATCTTAATTGTAGAGCCAAAGCCATAGATGAGGCACATGTTGTCGTTCGTACTGAATAATTTTCATTTTCGTAATAGGCTTTCAAAGTATCTAATAAATCTTCTTTATTTTCTATAGGCACAATTTGTGCATTTAATTTGCTTTTGAGTGTTTCAATATCCAAATAATGTTTTCTAAAAAAGGGTTGAATTTCATCTAGTAAATGGTACGTGAGGGATGCTCTCATCGAGCGATAATGAGGGTCATACAAAGAGTAGAAATAAAAATGTTCAATAATTTCTTCTTGAAATGTTTGATGATGAGAAGCATAGAAGCAGTTTATATAATTTAAGAGCAGGCGCGGTATTTCATAGTTTTTTTGCTCAAGATAATCCTTGAATTGGTAGAGAGTTGCCATTTAATATGATATACAGCGATGAAACCTTCTTAGTCTAGAGGATTTTTTAAATGACCAGAGAATTGAATCAGGATTTTACACCCCCAAAACAAGACGCTATTTCTGTAGAAGATATGAAAGAGCTTAAAAAAGAAGTTCTTGAACTAAGTCTTCAGGCTAAAAAGTCTCAAGGAGGGGTTGTCTTTATTTATTCCAAATTAGTGCGTTTATTTGACACTATTAAAAATCAAATAGACCAAATGAAGAAAGATCATGCAGATTTTAAGGTACATGCCCGAGAGCAGTT
This sequence comes from Bdellovibrionales bacterium, assembly GCA_965197855.1. GTDB lineage: Bacteria > Bdellovibrionota > Bdellovibrionia > Bdellovibrionales > UBA1609 > JAPPLG01. The sequence goes on along the minus strand of OZ240230.1, from coordinate 226,798 downwards.
AGAAAAAATTCAAAATCAAATGACAGAACAAAAAAATGATCAGGAACAATTTATGACACTGAAAATCAAAGAGTTACTTGATGAACATCATCAATTGAATAAAAAATATGATTATCAGTTAAAAGATTTGTGTCGTAGTTTGACCGAACAATCAGAGCAAATGTGGAGTTTGAACGATCAACTACAGGAAATTAAAGAAGAGATATCACCCCGCACTTCTTAGAGGGGCATTTTATCCGGGTATTTATAGCTGATCCATGCCACAATGCAAACTCCAATGACAATAAAGCTGTCTGCTAGATTAAAAGTGGGCCATGCTAAACCACCATCTGGAACGTGGAAGTCTAAAAAATCAATAACGTATTGAAAGTGCACTCGATCAATAAAATTTCCTAAGGCCCCTCCTAAGATAAAAGATAAGGAAATGATGGGGATTAACTCTTTGTGTTTCAATTTTTTTAAGATACTAAAAATAATAAAAAAAGCAATTACAGGAAATACTATAAATAAAATAGTGCGTAGTACAGGATTGGTACTGCTGAAAATCCCAAAGGCTCCACCGGCATTGCGTACGTAAGTGATGCTGAAAAAATTTGTAATAGTCATAGATTCACCTAAAGCAAAGTGAGTGTGAACGTATAATTTCACTGCTTGATCCAAGGCAGTTACAGCTAAAGAAGTTGTCAGTACAATAAGATATTTCATATGTTTTTTATACACTTTGGACAAAGGGATTCACTATTCAATTGTTCACTATAATACCAGCATCGAATACATTTTTCACCACTGGCTTTCTGAATATGAATATTTAAATTTTCCCCTTTTGTTATTTGAACAGTGGAAACAATAAATAATTCTGTTAATTCTGAGTATTGACTGCAAATTTTATAGCTTACAGCAGGCAGGGTCAAATGGACACTGGCCTCCAAGCTTGAACCTAATACCTTCTCTTTGCGCAGGTTTTCAATCTCTTTACTGACAGCTTTTCTAACTTCAAGTAATTCCTTAAATTTTTTATTTAAATCTTTATTTTTAAAAGATATTTTCTTAAAAGATTCAAGAAAAATACTTTCTTCTTTTTGAACGAAATGTTGATAAGCTTCTTCACTGAGAAAGCTGGTGATAGGGGACATAAGATGCAAGAGGTTTTTTAATAATAAATGAAGAGCGGTTTGACTGGAGCGGCGCTCTAAACTATCAGCCTTAAAAGTATAGAGTCGGTCTTTGATAATATCCAGATAAAGGGAAGAGAGTTCATTTGTGAAAAATTTATTAAGATTTTGGTAAACCTTGTGAAATTCAAACTTTTCATAACTATTTACAATTTCTTCAGACAGTTCTGTCAACAGACTTAGGATCCACTGATCCAACTCTTTCATTTGTGAAAGTGGAATGGAGTCTTGTTCCACATTGAAATCATGCAGGTTTCCTATTAGAAATCGAATGGTGTTTCGAAATCTTCGATAAGTTTCTCGTATGCGGCTTAGAATCTCCTCACCACTGCTGATATCTCCGGAATAATCAGAGCTAGCTACCCAGAGTCTTAAAATTTCAGCTCCGTATTTTTTAGTAATATCTTCAGGGCTTATAATGTTTCCAAGGCTTTTACTCATTTTTCTTTTTTCCAAGTCATATACAAAACCATGAGTGATCAGCGTTTTAAAAGGGCTTTTTTGATGTAAGGCTATAGAAGAGTTCAGACTGGTTTGAAACCACCCTCGATGTTGGTCGCTTCCTTCTATATAAATATCTGCTGGAAAGATATTTTTTAGTTTTTGGAAAACCCAGTGGCAAACACCGCTGTCAAACCAGACATCTAAAATATCTTCTCCTTTTTTAAATTTTGTATAAGAACATTTTTGACAACTCTCTGAACCTACAAGTTCTTCTGCTGAGTTTGAAAAATAATATTCAATTCCTTCTTTGGTTTGTTCCATTTTATCTGCTATTTTTGTCATTAGTTTAGAGGAAAGCAAAGGGGATTTACAAGATTCACAATAAAAGACAGGGATAGGAACCCCCCAAATTCTTTGTCGGCTGAGGCACCAATCAGGACTGTCCTGGATCATTGCTTGTAATCTGGATTTGCTCCAGGTCGGAATAAATTGAATTTTTTCAATACTTTCCAAAGCTGTCTTTCTAATAGGCAGATCTTTATGGTCAAATTTTAAGAACCATTGGTCAGTGACTCGGAAAATCAATGGAAATTTTGAACGGGGATTAAAAGGATAACTATGTTCAATCTCTTCTTCGCAAATTAAATATGAAGAAGATTTCAGCTTTTCAATAATAAGTGGGTTGCTTTTAAAAACGTTGATACCGCTCCATTCAGGCACTTCTTGAGTGAAACATCCTTTTTCATCTACAGGACATGTGACAGGTAAACTATATTTTTGGCCCACAATAAAATCGTCTGTGCCATGTCCGGGGGCTGTGTGCACACAGCCTGTACCAGTATCCAAAGTAACGTGGGATCCTAAAATGATAGGAGAGATGCGGTTGAGAAATGGATGAGAGTATTGAAGTCCTTCCAGTTCAGAGCCTTTAAAATTTTCTTTTAGTTGAAGGGTTAATGAACTTCGTTTTTCAAAAGCTTCTTTAAGTTCTACAGCTATAATTAAAAATTCTTTTTGCTTGATATTTTCATAAAGCCCATATTCAAAGTCAGGATGTACGCAGATGGCTTGGTTTGCAGGTAGAGTCCAGGGAGTTGTGGTCCATATTACAAAATAAGAATTTGTTGGGAATCTTTTCGAGGTGGTGTGATGAAGTGGAAATTTTACATCAATAGAAGGGCTTTTGCGATTTTGATATTCCACTTCAGAAACTGCAGTAGCTGTTTGTAGTTTCATACACCAGTGAATAGGTCGTTTTCCTCTGTAAAGTAAATCTTTTTCCACCAGGTGGGAGAAGGCTCGAATTTCCTCTGCTTCAAAAAAAGACTGCATGGTCAGGATTTTATTTTCCCAGTCTGCTAAAACTCCCAATCTTTGAAATTGTTCCTCTTGTACTTTAATCCATTTATGAGCTTCAGCTCGGCAGGCAGAGCGGACATCTTTGGGATTGCGGCTTTTGATTTTTTTTAAAGCGCGAAGTTCAATGGGCAGACCATGGCAATCCCAAATAGGAACAAAAGAACACTTTTGACCTCTCAACCATGCTTGTTTGACTAACATATCTTTTAAAACTTTATTTAAGGCTGTACCTAAGTGGATAGAGCCATTGGCATAGGGAGGACCGTCTAGAAAGTTTAGCTCTGGATTTTTTTGATATTTTTTCTGAACTTTTTCATATATGGATTTGTCCTGCCAGAACTGGATAAGGTGAGGTTCTGTTTGAGGGAGATTTCCTTTCATAGAAAATGTGGTTTTAGGCAAAAGAATAGGATATGTTTTACTCATGATCTTTTTAAGCTTTTTCTAATTTCTCTTTGTATGGTTTTTTTCTTGGATGCTTCTCTTTTGTCCCATTTCTTTTTCCCTTTAGCAAGGGCAATTTCTATTTTTGCTAGACCATTTTTTAAATAAACCTTTGTGGGAATGCAGGTGAGTCCTTTTTTTTGGAGAGCTCCTTTGATTTTGTTGAGTTCGTTTCGATGTAGTAATAATTTTCTAAACCTTTCCGGTTCATGATTATTGGAAAGTCCGGAAGATTTATAGGGGCTGATATGGGCATTTTGTAAATAAGCTTCATCTTTTCTAAATGAGATGTAGGAGTCCTTGAGTTGACAGGCCCCTAGCCGGAGAGATTTAATCTCTGTTCCTTTTAATTCCAAGCCAGCTTCAAATTTTTCCAATAGGGTATATTCAAAACCGGCCTTTTTATTTAGAGATATAACTTTTATTGACATAAGGATCCTCTATAAGAAGCTTATACAATTTTACAAATTGATCAACATTTAATTCTTCTGCTCGAGCTGAATGAGAGATATTTAATTTATCAAAAGATTGCTGAAGGCATTTTATTTGATCTGTTTTTGATTGGAGAGTGCTGTTGAATATAGGCTCTATTTTTCCAATTTTCTTTAATAATATTTTTCTTTTTTGTTGGAAACAATCTTTGATAAAGGAGGCCATTGGGGCAGGTAGTGTATTTTTTCTTTTGAATACTAATATGTTCCCTTCGACTTTTGGAGGAGGGTAGAAGTCAGAAATTTTGACTGTAAACATTTTCTGAATATTCCAAGAATATTGGGCGGCTACAGAGATAAAGCCATAGGATTTTTGTTTGTGAGGAGAGATAATTCTTTCAGCCACTTCTTTTTGCATCATTAGACACATGTGTTGGACAGGCCAATGTATGGAGGCTTGAACAATCAAACGATTGGATATTTGATAAGGAAGGTTTCCTACCAGAGTTGTTGATTCAAAAAGTTTGGGGTCATTTAATTGAAGAGCGTCTTTTTCAATTATAGAAAATTTTTTTTGTTTCCAAAAATGAGCTATTTTGGAATCCAGCTCCACTAAGGTCAGAGGAATGTTCAATGTAGATAGGGGGTAGGTGAGGCTTCCAAGGCCAGGTCCTATTTCAATCAAAGCTGAAGGTTTGAGATCTTTAATTATTGAGAGTATCTGTTCAGAGATTAAAGGGTTAATGAGGAAGTTTTGCCCTAAAGATTTTTTAGGACGTATATTTAACTCTTTAAGTTGTTTTAAAGTTTCTTTCTTATTCATTGCCCTGTATCTATGTCATTTCTACTACTTTGTCATTCCCGCTTATTTTTAACAGTCGCACTTGTGAACTTTCTAATCCTGTATTCTGTTGACTTAGCGATTTTAACTGGCACTCAACTTCTTCGTTTCTGTCTCTCTTGCTCAGCAGTTTTGGTTGGCATCTCACTGCTTTGCTCCTGGGAAAGCAAGAATCCAGTCATATAAAACTATTTGTTAGATAAGGACAATATAAAATATAATCTAAAATATGATATTTAAACTATAAACTACTAAAAATACTTAGAAAATAGTATATTAAATTACTTGAATATTCTATAAAATTTATTGGAAGAGGTGCGGGTATTATCAATACCAAAGATTTTAAACCAAGAGCTTTCTCTTGGTTAGCATTTTTATTTCAAAAAGTTTAGAGAGATTATCTTTTTTTCTTTTGCATTTCTTAAGATGGTTTCTAATCTATTTATATACTCGTTAATGGAATGAGCGTTAAAAGCTTGTGTTGAAAGTAATTGTTTGGTTTGCAAATTGTGTTGTTTTGATATTTTTCCTGTGTGGTTGTGCAGTATTTGATCCTGTGTAAGTACATATCGAGAACCTATGTAATTGGAGGAAGATCTATCCAAATGTGAAAAAGGGTCGTTGTCATTCATAATTTCATAAACAGGCCTTTGTATGGGTTGGTCTAATTCTTTTATACCAATAGGTGGTGAGCCAAAGGTATAACAACCTTCTATGTGAGATTCAGTTAATCGTGAAGCGGCAATCACAGATAAAGCCCCTCCTAAGGAGTGTCCTGTCAGGTAAATAGGTTTTTTATCGGACAATTGACTCAAATAGAACAAGATAAGGTAGTGGACCTTATCATACATGTTTTTAAATCCGTTATGTATTCTCTTAACTTTTTCTTCTGTCCAGAAAAATTTTAAGATATTTATGAAATCAAAAAGTTTTTGTTTCCCTGTAAAAGCAATCACAATGCACTGATCACTTTCCGCAATTAGAAATGGAGGTTCGTTTTTGTTGTAATATTTCAATTTAAAAGAAATTTCTTCTAGTAATTTTTCCGCTCTGTATTTTGATGAATAAACAATCTTTGAACATTTTGCCAGGATTATGGCTTGTTCATTGGAATAAGGATGTGGATGTAAAACAGGGGATGTTTGAGTTGTGATATTTGACATAAACACCTCTTTTTTAGGTGGGGTTTTCATGTCTTGCAAATATTTTATAAGGAGTCAAGAAAACGACTTTTTCTGTTTTGAATTGAAACATGTAAACTAGTCAAAAATAAGTTTAAAAATATAGAGTACTTTATTCGCAGATTTGATTAGAAATCTTAAGTTATAGGTGTTTTATTTCACTAAATTATTGTTGTTAAAGGATGATGTAGATTATTGAGAGCCTTCATAGTTGGTATTAGGATATTGATTCTGTGTTGTGTAATTATCTAAGTCTAAAAAATCATTACATCGATTATGAGTGTCCCTTAAAATTTCATCAGAGTCATAGTAAGAGCAATCGCTTCCTTCTTCTCCTTCAATATCCGGATCAATACTTCGGCCATCTTCTGCAAAGTTTAAAAACTCTTCTTGAGTATTCCATTCTCGAATAATTAAATGAACTCTATGTAGAGTTTCAAAATTTTCATCTAAACATTCCAAAGTAAAATAAGGATGCCCTATTGGGAGGATTGCTTGTTCCGGTTCATTTCTTCTCGATACATCCGGGAAAAACATCAGGGGACAATTAGGGCAATCGTTGTAAGTAGTGAATAGCAGGTCTTCAATACCATCAAAATAATTGGCAGAGGGGGTAGAGGAAGGTAAAACAACACCATCAATCACAGGACCTACTACAAATGCTTCTCGAGCTCCTCGAGTCCAGGAGGAAAATATATTTTGAATAGGGTACTCAAGTTCATAAGAAATTTCAAGTGTGGTTGGGTCTATAATAGCAGTTTTTTGGTAGGCTTCCCACTTGGAGGATCGAAGAGGCCCTCCAATGCAGTCTTTAATATCACCATTCCATTCCTTTTCTGTTGGTTCAGATTCGATATCTAGGGTGCAACTAGAGGGAAGAACCCCTATTCCTTTATATGGAATGGCATTTGCTTTACCAAAACAGCAGTTAGCTCCACCTGATTTTGATAAATCATATTCACAATTTTGTTCTTGTTCCTCTGTTTGTTCAACCCATTTACTATCTGGAACTCTAATAAATGTTCTTTCTTGGGCATTTTCCCCTTCAGATGTAAGTTTGCATTCATGTATTTCTTGAGGTCCTAATCCAGAACGTTGATTCCAATGCCAAGGAGGTATAAACGTGGTGTTTTTACACATATTTCTGGGAACATTATATTGTAAAGGGATGCCGGATTCGGCTTGCCCTGAAACACCAATGTCCGCTTCATTAAGGTCTAAGATACAATAATGGTCTTGAACAGATTCATCATCTTTATTGATACCACAATCGATTAAACCGATTCGATCATCAGAGCTGAGTGCGTACAAAGGAACAGCAAGTCCTTCACTTTTGTAATGATTCACGTCGAATTTAATATAAAAACGATCTTCAATATCTTCGCTGGTTAATTCAGAAAATTGATCGCTTGTGACTGTGCAAGATAAAAGAGAGTAAGTGTATAAGAGATGAATAAAAAACTTGAAGCTTTTTGATAATATTTTAAAATACTTTCTTTTTGTTTGATTCAACTTTTTTTTCCTGACATTCAGTTAATAAAAAAATTCCCTTTAGAGGCTAAAGGTTCTTATTATTATGACTAAAAACCTAAAAAAAAGGGAGGCTAGGCCTTTAAGCAAAGGAAAAAACTGGACCTTATGAAATACGCAAAGACTCTTAGGGATAGAAACACTGTGTAATTTTTACAGGGAGTTTTTGAATTAGGGAGTTAGTGGAGTAGAGTTTGTATAGATCCCTGCTTTCGCAGGGATGACATTGAAATGCAAGTATGACGTTTATTGATTGGGTTTCTGCTTTTGCAGGAATAACTTTGTGAAAAAATTAATAACATCTTCAATAATGGCATAACCACAGGGGATCCACATCAAAGTTAAAAAGCTTCCAGTCAACAGCCCCCATGTGAAAGATAAAGTCATAGGAATCAAAATAGGATCATAACCTCCAACACTATATGCCGCAGGAAACAAACCCAGCACTGTTGTAAAAGTGGTAATGGCAATAGGCTTAAAACGAAAACGAGCCGATAATACTAAAATTTCATGGAGAGGTTTGTCCGGGTTTTCTTTTCTCATCTCTTCAATAAAACTTACTAGAATAATAGCCGCGTTAATTGTAACTCCTGTTAATCCCACAATTCCAATGAGAGCCAGAAAAGAGAGAGGTTTTTGATGAAGAGCAAAGGCGATGCTGACTCCAATAAAACCTAAAACGATAGAACTTAAAGTCAGAAAAGAAATCAGTAATTTTCGAAAGAGTAAAAGCAAAATAATAAAAATTCCAAATACAGCCAGAATCATAGCTTGAAACAAGGAGTCCATGGACTCCTTAGTGTGTTGTCTTTCCCCTTGAAAGAAATGAGAAGTATTGGTGTATTTTTTATAAAGATCTTCAATAATTTTTTCTGATGCAGTATTTGCTTTTTGTGAGTTCATTTGAGCCATGTCCACTTTTGCTTTCACTTCAATGGAGTTTTCATAGTCAAATCTTTTTCTAATAGGGCTTCCTGTGGGATTGTGTTCCAATGAGATGATTTCTTCTAAAGGGATCAAAGAGCCTGTTTTTGTCTGAATTTTTATTTTTTTCAAAGATTCAATATTGGAGCGGACATTTGAATCGTAATAAACTTTCACATAAAAAGTTTCTCCCTGATCCACTAATTCGCCAGCTCTATATCCCTCCAAAGCCGCCTGTAGAGTTTTGCCTAAAGACAAGGGACTGATGCCTAATTGAGCCAGTTTCACAGTATCCGGCTGAATAATATATTCCGGACCTGTAGAAAACTGGTCATCTTCCACTTCTATGACTCCTGGAATTTGAGAAAGTTGATCTTTAAAATCTTGAGTGAGTGAAATAAGTTCTTCACGATCCGGGGAGATAAATACTACGTGGACAGCGTATCCTACGGGAGGGCCGGCTCCCAAGGCTTCAAAGCGAAGAATTTTAAAATCTTTGTTATCAATGTTTCGAAGTTTTTTTAACAGCACTTCTGGTTTTTTTCTGTATTTAGAATCTTCTTTCAGGAGTAAAAACATTTCCCCTGTGCTTTCTCCTTTTCCTCCGGAGGCAAAAAATCTTCTACTCTGCAGTCCAGATTGAGTGAGAAGACCTTCGATTTGATCCATGCCGGTTGTCTGTGTAATTTGATTGACTAATTTTTTAGCTAAAAGATCTGTTTGTTCTATTGAAGAGCCTTCTTCCACTTCATAATAAATATAATGATGTCGAACATCGTCTTTTGGAAATAAAATAAATTCATTGCCCCAAAAATTAACTGAAATACTAAAGGCTGTAAAAACAATTAAAGCAGAAAAACAGAGATAACGTCTTCTTATACAAAGAGATAACCATCTTTCAAATTTTTCTGTTACTTGATGAAAATATTTTTGTACTTTGGTGGTTTTGACTTTTGAATTTCGGATCGTCCATTTTAATCGAGCGGGCAGAAGGAAGAAAGCGTCCAGTAAGCTCATCATCAGTGCCACTGAGACCACAATAGGAATCCATTTTATAAATTGTCCCATCACACCTTTAGTGACCAGCATTGGCAAAAAAGCAGAAACAGTGGTTAAAACAGTGGCAGTGATAGGCTTATAGAGTTGTAGTACAGAAGTTAAAGAAGATACAAAAGGGGTTTTTTGTTGATCCATTCTTAAACGGGCATAGTTTTCACTCACCACGACAGAGTTATCAACCAGCATTCCGATGCAGATAATTAAAGCCAGCATGGTAATGGAATTAAAAGTAATACCAAAGGAGGAACAGAGAGCTACAGTGCCTAACATGGATATGGGCAGACTTAGTGCAGATAATAGCCCTAACCAGCCTGGCAGTAACAATAATAAAACAGCAAGGACCAAAGAGAGGCCTACCCATGCATTATTTACAACGATAGAAAGCTGTTTCTTTGTTCTATCTGCTTCACTGTCGTAAATTTGAATTTGATAACCTTCGGGTACCTGATAGTTTTTAACTAATTTTTCAAGCCGATTGGAAAGTTTTATAGAATCTTCTTTTTCTTTTTTTGTAATTTGAAGATAAGTGACAGGGTCTCCTTTAAATCGAATACGTTCAGGAATTTCCTCTTCACCATCTGTCACCATTCCTAAATCTTGAATCAGGATTTTTTGACCTGAGAAGTTAGAGCGCACAACTAAATTCTTCAATTCAGAAATAGTATCCAGTTTTGTAAAAAGTTTAACCTGTTCAGCTTTGGCAGAAGAGCGAAGAACTCCTGCAGACATATCTGTCATGCTGTTGGAGACAGCTTCAGTCACTTCTGAAAGGCCTACATGATGTTCCTGTAGTTTGTTGGGATCTAAAGTAATTTTGAACTCTCGAGGTTTGTAGCCCACGAACTGGACTCCAGCGACTCCTCTATCTCTTTCAATAGCTGTTTTTAATTGGAAGGCTAGCTTATCTCTTTTACGATTTGTATTGTCTCCTTCAAGCATAATTTTTAATATAGGAATTTCTTTGGCTTTGATATGCAACAAATAAGGAGGGTCTAAAATAATCTCCGGCAGTTTTCTAACTTTAGATAATGCCCTTTGAAGCTCATCCACCACTTCCAAAGTGTCTTCATTATCTATATCCACCCGAAGAGATAATAAGCTGGTTCCAGGAGAAGAAATAGATCTGGAGTCTTTCATTCCATCAACAACTCGTATTTCTTCTTCAATTTTTAAAGTGATTTGTTCTTCCACTTCTTCTGAAGAGGCTCCAGGGTAAATGGTTGCAATTGTCACTCTGGCAAAATCAACAGGCGGGCGGGTTTCTCTTCTAAGATTAAAAAATCCCATTAAACCCATTACAAAAATGGCTAAAGTGATAACAAAAGTTAACTTTGAGTTCTCAAGAAAAAAAGAAAAAAGCCCCTTCATTTTTCATACCTCGAAAGAAGTTCATCTCTAAGAGAGTAATGTTTTAACAGAGATAAATTATAATTTTTTTGTGCTTGTAAATTTTCTTTTTCAACTTCTGTATTTCTATCTTGAGCAGAAATCAGTGTATCAATAGGGATGCGCCCTTGAATATAAGATTTTCGAATTTCATTCAAGGCCTGTTTTTGCAGTTTTAAAATTTTAAAAGAGGCTTTCAAAGAAGAATGGGCATTTTCCAATTGGTTCCAGCTGATTTTTAGTTGATTAGATATATTTTGTTTATGGTCCTGATATTCCAATTCATGTTGTATTTTCTTGGAGCGCAGATGGCGAAATTGCCTCCATCTGGTTAAAGAATGAGAAAGAGGATACGTAATAGCAATACCAACTCTGTAGTTTTTTAATTCAGCTGAGTTTAAAGTTTTAAGCCATGTTTTTTCATTTCCTAGAAAATCCGCTCCAGCATGTAATTTCACATAAGGAAGGTAAAAATATTTTTGAGTATCTAACATGGATATGGATGAAAGATAATGAGATCGAGCTGTTTGAATAGTATTTAGCTGTTCAACATTTTTGACAGAGGAAAAATTGGGCAGGGGCAGGGTGCGGTGTTTTTGAAATTTGAAATCGTTATCTTCAATTTGTATAAGATCCTTTAAGTGAATCATGGAGTTTTTAAATTGAGTCTCCATTTCCCTTTGCTGTTTTACAGTCCTTTCATATTGAGATAAAATTTGAGGTATTTCTCCGGGGCGAGTATGTCCTAGTTTTGATTTCTTTTGGGCTAATTCGGCCAATTCTTTATAGTCTTGACTTCTTTTTTTTGCCTGTTGCACATAGATATGGAAGGAATAACTATCCCAAAATTTTTCAGCAGTGGAAAGAATTAGTGTTTTAGTCTCTTCTGTACGTTTGAATTGTAAACTTTCATATCTGTAGTTAGCAGATTGGAGTTTCAAACGATCTTCTCTTCCAAGGAAGTTTCTTAGAATATCTTGTTCTAGGCTTAGAGATACTGTTTTTGAATAAGGGAATGGAACAGGGGAAGGGGAGAGGCGTCCACAAGACATTCCGACAGTCGTACGACAATAGTCAGTTTTAAAATTCAAACCATAAAGCCACTTTTTTTTCACAGAAATCAAGGAGTTAAAATCTTTTATATTGAAGTTTGTTGTGTCACTTTTAGAAAAGATATAATTCCATCCCACCTGCCAATCAAAAGGAACTAAGGCTTCTGCTTGGATCAATTTATCTGCATCCTTTTGAGCTTGAATGATTTGAATGCTTCTGCTGTTTTTCAAAGTGTTCAGGATAATTTGATCCAGGCTCCACGTTTTTGCAAAGGCGCTATGAATTGATAAAAAGAACAATAAAGTGATGTATTTCATTATTGGATTAAATAGGAGTTTGGGTTAATATTTTTTTTATTTTTAAATAATTCAAAATGAAGGTGAGGGCTTGCCGATTGTCCGGTGGAGCCGGACAAACCAATTTTTTGTCTTCTTTTTACAAGGTCGCCTTCTTTGACCAATAATTTATTAAGATGAGCATAAAGGGTGGCCCATTTATTTGAAAATTCTAAAATAATATATTTCCCATAAGTGGAGGAGTTTCTTGCCCTTAAAACATATCCTTTATGCGCAGAATAAACAGAGGAATTGGTGGAAACAACAACATCCATCCCATCATGCGATCCAGAAAAATGGCGGGATATTCGACGTACATCCGTGGGCCAGCTAAGTTCAATAACTTTGGGGCTGGAACTGCAGGATATGCAAAAAAATAGAAATAAAAAATAACGCATGAATGGACATTGAATCATAAAAAATAGAAGATGTAAATATATCCAAAGCCGTAGGAGTCAAAAGATATGAGTGTTCAAAACATTCGAAATTTTTCTATTATTGCTCATATTGATCATGGCAAGTCCACACTGGCGGATGGTTTGATGAATCTCACAGGGGCCATTGAAGAGAGAGATAAGAAATCTCAGTACTTGGACAGCATGGATATTGAAAGAGAAAGGGGCATCACTATTAAAGCTCAAACTGTTTGCTTAAATTATCGACACCAGAATCAACAGGTTTATCAATTAAACCTTATAGATACACCCGGGCATGTGGATTTTTCTTATGAAGTCTCCAGGTCTTTGAGTGCTTGTGAAGGGGCTTTGTTGGTTGTGGATGCCAGTCAGGGGGTGGAAGCTCAAACCTTAGCTCATGCTTATTTGGCTTTGGATGGGAATTTAAAAATTATTCCTGTTCTCAATAAAGTGGATTTACCTTCAGCGGATGTTCCACAATGTAAAAAACAATTGATGGATTTAATGGGGTTTGATGAGAATGAAATTTTGGAGATTAGCGCTAAAAATGGGCAAGGTTTGGATCAGGTTTTATCCGCTGTTGTTGAAAGAATTCCTCCCCCTCATGCTTCATCCAGTAAGCATTTAAGGGCTTTAATTTTTGATTCTTGGTTTGATTCCTACCAAGGGGTTGTAGCTCTTTGCCGTATTCAAGATGGAAAAGTCAGTCAGGGGGATGCTGTGCGATTTATGAGCTCTCACTTGGAATGTGAAGTTTTAAAAATGGGTATTTTTTCCCCTTATGTGATGTCTAAGAAAGAACTTTCTCAAGGAGAAGTTGGTTTTGTTATATGTGGGATTAAGGATATTAAACAAATTCGAGTGGGAGACACTCTCACTCATAAGAATCATCCTGCTGAGACGCCTTTAGAAGGATTTAAAAAATTAAAACCTATGGTTTATTCCGGAGTTTATCCGGTCAGTTCGGATGATTTTTCTCACTTGAAAAAAGCTTTGGAAAAACTTTCTTTAAACGATTCAGCTCTTGTTTTTGATATGGAAACATCTCCGGCTTTAGGCTTTGGCTTTCGTTGCGGCTTTTTAGGGCTTTTGCATTTAGAGATTGTTCAGGAGCGTTTGGAAAGAGAATTTAATCTTAATTTAGTGGTGACAGCTCCCAGTGTGATTTATCAGATCTTTTTAACTAATGGTCAAATGGAGGAAATTGAAAATCCCACTCATCTTCCTGATTTTTCTAAAATTGAAAAAATGAAAGAGCCTGTTGTGCGGCTTTCTATTCACACTCCGTCAGAGTCCATTGGTGCTATTTTAAAACTATGTGAGCAAAACAGAGGAGAGCAAATCCGAATGGAATATTTAGCCAAGGAACGTGTGATTATAGAATATCGTATTCCTCTGGCTGAAGTAGTGACTGACTTTCACGATCAATTGAAGTCAGTTTCCAGGGGATATGCTTCTATGGAGTATGAATGGGAGGGCTATCAGGAGTCTCAGTTAGTGAAACTGGATATCTTACTCAATGGAGAAATTTTGGATGCTTTATCTTTGATTGTGCATAAAGAAAAATCATTGTTTCGCGGTAGAGACATTGTGAAAAGGTTAAAAAAAATTATCCCCCGACAACAATACCCTATTGCTTTGCAGGCGGCTATTGGAGGCCGCATTATTGCACGTGAAACTATCAGTGCCTATAGAAAAGATGTGACTGCAAAGTTATATGGAGGAGATGTCACTCGGAAGAGAAAACTTCTTGAAAAACAAAAAAAAGGTAAAAAAAGAATGAAAGAAATTGGAAAAATTTCTATTCCTCAAGAAGCTTTTATGGCTGTATTGAAATCCGGAGAATGAAAAAGTCTATTATTTTTATTTTATTAGCTTTATGTTTTCGGTTTTTTTTGGAGCCTTATCATGTTTCTACATCCGAAATGGCTCCAACCCTTCTAAAAGGTGATTATCTTTGGGTTCAAAAACAGGTTTATGGACTGCGTGGGCTTTATCGTTACTGGTGGATATGGGGTTCTCCTAAGCGCGGTGAGGTAGTTCTTCTCAAAGAACCACATTCTCCTCACCATTTGATGTTTAAAAGAATTATTGCATTGCCTGGGGACCGTTTGTTTTATTCAAAGGGAGTTTTATTTATCAATGAAATGATGTATAAACCTCGGCTTCCTGTAGTTGTGAAGCAGGAATGGGATTTTTTAAGGCCCCTTGATTTTCCAGGTGAAAATGAAACTGGAAGCATAAATAATTATGTACATTGGCAGGAGGAATTGTCTTTCGGCCCCTATAGTATTTTAACGAAAAAAGTGGAAAGTATTTCTTTTGGGCCTTATAAAATTCCTAAAGGGCATTATTTTGTTATGGGGGATCATCGCTCTCAGTCCAGAGATTCCCGCAATTGGCCTCTTCATGCTCAATTTGTTCAAGGTGTTGTCACTTTTAAAAAAAAATCAAAAGATTCATTTATTAAAATTCCAAAAGGCACTGTTTTATTTGTAGATATAGATCCTTATTTTCCTGTTCGCTTTGTGACATTGAAGTCTGTGATCTTAGCTGAACCTTCAGTAAATGTCAGAGTTCGGGCTATAGAGCCTGGGTTAACAGCTCATGTTGAAAAGAATTCTCCATGGAATGTTGAAGGATTTTTAAACTCTCAATTAGAAGTAAGCAATACACAAAACTTTTCAGGAGGGCGAGATAAAAGTCTCGTTCCTTTTCATTCTATAAAAGGGCGGGCTGTAAGAATTTTATGGGGCTGTGAAAAAACACTTCCTATTTTAAAGTTTTTATGCCAGTTTGGCTCTTTTAGAAAAGAGAGATGGTATTGGCCTGTTCATAAAAAAATGCAAGGAGAGCTAAATGGCTCAAAATAAAATTATTAAAAAACTACGTGCATGGTATAACAGCAAGCCATTTTTTTGGATTGCTGTAATTTTTATTCTTTTTTTTCGTTGGATTCTTTGGGATCACTACGTTATTCCATCTGGCAGTATGATTCCTACTTTTCTTGTTTATGACCATATTGTCGTAAAGAAATATCCTTATGGAATTCGAGTTCCATTTACAAAAAAATGGCTTTGGAAAAAACGTCTTCCGGAAAGAGGGGATATTGTCATTTTTCGATCTATCAAGGGGTCTTATTTTATGGTGAAAAGAGTGATTGCATTGCCGGAAGATCATTTAAAAATTCAAGATCATGAGATATGGATCAATGGAGAAAAAATCCAAAGTCAAACTGTGGATATAAATGATGCCAATGATGATCTTTCTTACAATTTAGGTGCTTCTGTTCAGGATTATAATATGAATATAGAAGTTTTAGACTCTCACCAGTATCGTGTTTTGTGGAAACAAATACAGTCATTTCAAAATTATGAATTAACAGTGCCAAAAGATTCTTTATTTGTTTTAGGGGATAATCGGAATAATTCACAGGATAGCCGGTATTGGGGCTTTTTGCCTGTGGAGAATTTGATGGGGCAAGCCATAGGTATTTGGCTGAGTTGTGAGAAAACTCTCTTTAACTTACCTCTTTTGTGTTATCCTTGGACTTTCAGATGGTCGAGAATTTTTTCTTCTGTTAACGAAAAGCCTAAGAGTTCATAAAAAAGACTTTCATTGAGTTGTTGACGAGCTTTCCTCTTTTTTCTAGAATGTCCGAGCTATGTTAGGACGTTCCCTTATTGATATTGATAATTTGGAAGATCACCATATTAGTGATATTATAGATTTAGCCAAAGTTTTTAAAAAATATTTTAAAGAGGGATCCCTTCATCGATTGGTGGATTCCACTAAAGCTTCCCGAAAATTAGTTTATTTATTTTTTACAGAACCCAGCACTCGTACAAGGGTTAGTTTTGAAACAGCATGCAATCGTTTAGGCATCAAAACAACTTATTTGAGTGCAGGCCGTTCCAGTGTGGCTAAAGGCGAAACGGTGGAAGATACCATTAATATTTTACAAGCCTTACAACCAGACGCCTTAGTTGTTCGTGCTAAAAAAATAAAAATTCCAATGGAAGATCTTCTATCTAGCTCTATTCCTATAATCAATGCAGGGTTAGGAACACAGTCACATCCTTCTCAGTCTCTATCAGACGCCTTAACTATTTTAGAAAGTAGAGGGCAAATTAAAGGGGAGCATGTCCTTATTGTTGGCGATGTTCTTCATTCTCGAGTGGCGCATTCCAATTTAAAATTACTCACTCGGTTGGGAGCAGAAGTGGCTTATTGCTCTCCAAAGGTTTTGGCCCCAAAAAATGAGACATGGAATAATTATAAAAATTTTGATAATTTGAATGAAGGTGTTAAGTGGGCGACTGTTTTAGTTTCTCTTCGTGTTCAGGAAGAAAGACATGGGGATATCCTAGGCTCTATTGGATTTTCTGTAGCAGAGTATCGAGATAAATTTCGAATTGGCTATGACCAAGTGAACATTTTTTCTCCAGAAGGGATTATTTTGCATCCAGGTCCTGCCATTCGAGGTGTGGAGATTTCCAACTTTGCTTTAAGAGATTCACGTTGCCGTATTTTGAATCAAGTGGAAAATGGTCTTTATGTTCGTTTGGCTCTGCTTAGTTTAATTTTAGACTTAAAGGTTTAAGTGGCTTTTCTTGTTTTAGAGACAGGACAGCTTTTTCCGGGCCGTCATTTAGGCGGAGGGGAAAAAGCGGGTGAAGTTGTTTTTAATACTGCTCACAGCGGCTATGAGGAAGTAGCCACAGATCCTTCTTATTTTTCTCAAATCGTAGTGATGACAGCTCCCCATCAGGGAAACTATGCGGAGAGTGATGCTTATTGGGAATCTGAAAATATTTGGATTGATGGATTTGTTTGTTTAAAGATGCAAAGTTCTCTAAGAGATGCATCATGGAAAAATAAATTAATTCGTCATTCCGTTCCTATACTAGATGGAGTGGACACCAGAAGCTTGACTCTCACTTTAAGAAACCATGGTTCCATTTATGGGGCTATTGTTGAGAGTGACTCTGCTGATACAGCTCAAAAACAAGCTCAGATTTTGATCCAACAATCTAAGTCAAAGGAAAAAGATTGGCCTTATTTAATTTCCTCTTCAAAGTCTATTGCACATAAAGGGGAATTACCTGAAGGCCCTCGTATAGCTGTTTTGGATTTTGGATGTAAAAGCAATATTTTCCGTGAATTATGTAAAAGAAGTTCTGAAGTTAAAGTTTTTCCTTCCAGAACTTTGCCTGAAGAGATAGAGGCTTGGAAACCGGATGGAATTCTACTAAGCAATGGTCCGGGGGATCCTGCTTATGTTCAAGTGGCTGTAGAAACAGTAAGTCGTTTGATAGGCCGTTATTTTATGTTTGGTATTTGTATGGGGTGCCAGATATTGGCATTAGCTTTAGGAGGTAAGACAAGGAAATTAAAATTTGGTCATCGAGGAGTGAATCATCCAGTGAAGGATGTACTTCATGATCAAATTTATATTACCAGTCAAAATCATGGCTATGTAGTTGTAGAGGGTTCATTGCCTTCTGATGTAAAGGTGACGCATATTAATTTAAATGATAAGACAATTCAGGGGTTTTTCTCTGAAGCTAAAAAGATATTGGCAGTGCAATTCCATCCTGAAAATCATCCGGGTCCTGAAGATTCCTTATTCATTTTTGATCATTTTATTCAAAAATGTTCTTTAACAAGAAAGGTTTGACAAAATTTATGAGATCCAGTTTACTTCTTTAATGTTTGGTGGAGGTTGATATGTTTAAGGTTTTTATTCGTGTTTTATTGATATCCGTTTTTTCTATGACTTTAATTTCCTGCGATATGATAAAAAAATGGTTTGGTTTTTCTGCCCAAGAAGATTCTTCAATGGAATCTGATTCAAGCAATAATGATAATGAACTTTCATCTGCAGAGGTTTTGAAGGAGGAAATAGGTATGTCAGCTCAAGTTGAATTTTTAAGTCAAAATAAAGATAAAGAAGGGGTTAAAACAACTGACTCAGGTTTGCAATATAAGGTGATTAAGGAAGGCATTGGTAAATCTCCGGAGGCTCAATCTTTAGTGGAAGTTCATTATCAAGGCACGCTTATTGATGGAACGGAATTTGATAGTTCTTATAAGAGAAACGAAACGGCAAAGTTTCCTTTGGATCGAGTGATTCCTGGATGGACAGAAGGGGTTCAGTTGATGAAAGAAGGAGCCACTTATGAATTTTATATTCCAAGTAACCTTGCTTATGGAGATCGCAACCTGCCTAATATACCTGCTGGTTCCACTCTTATATTTAAAGTGGAATTGATTAAAGTCTTCTAATATAAATTTAATAAGTTACAAATGGGACCAGTGTATGGTCTTATCTTTAAAGATAAGAGATCCATCTTTTAAAACTTGAATTAATTCTTTATATTCAGGATGTTTTTGCAAAGCCAGTTTCAAAGATTTTAATTCATCCAATGAAATTTCAGAAACATTTCTATTGATTAAGTTATTTAAAGAGTTCCAAAAGCAATCTAAAAAATTTTTCCATAAAGATTCATTTACTAAATGATGATTTTTAATACATTCTGTGTTGGGAGGAGCTTTTAAAACGTTAATACCTAAGCCAAAAATGACTTGCACGTCTCTATACTGCTGGATTCCTGTTTTCGCAGGAGCGATGTGGTTGAAGGTGCCAACCGAAAACCGCTGAGCCAAGGTCACTACGTCACCCCCGCGAAAGCGGGGATCCATATTTACTTGAGTTTCTATCAGCAAACCTGCTGTTTTTTTATTGGATAAATAAATATCATTAGGGGCTTTTAAAGACCATAAATCAGAGGGCCAAATATGTTGAAAAGAGTTATATAAGGCCAGACCTACCAGTGGTGAAAAAACAGGAGAGATAGTTGTGAAATTTTTCCATGTCCAAGTAGCCATAAAATCACTTGGAATCCATGCTCTGTTTTTTCTTCCATAAGGGTGAGTTTGTTTTTGAGCTATTATAAGAAGAGGAATTTCAGGTATGTTCTGTAAATTTTTAGCCTTTGTATTGGAACTTTTAACTGTTTCAAAGAATTTAAATTTTTTTTGTGTATTTTCAGCCCACTTTTTTGTCCATAAAGTAAGAGTCAAAGTTATTCCTTTTTTGAGTACTTTTTTATTTTGAAGGGGGCTTATCTAATAATTTTTTAATTTCTGTTTGTATAATTTGTTTAGAAAGCTCTGGAATGACTTTCCATGAAATTTCTTCAGAAGCTTTTTTAATAGATTGGATACCCTCTGTAGTTAAGATGTCTTTCATTTGTTCTTTGAAAACCTGAGTGACTTCTTTATGAATCATTTCTTTTAAATCTTTTTTAAGCTGAGTATTAATGAACGTTTCCCATTTACTTTGAAAATGTTTATCTATAATTTCTAAAATTTTATCGCTTAAAGTATCCCACTTTTCTGTACTTGTAAAATCAGAAGAGGTTGAAAGAGATTGGGGATTTTCTATATCCGGAGTATCAGAAATAACTGCAGGATTTTCCAAGTCATTTTCATTTTTTAACTCCGTAGGTGTTTCAGATGTGGGTTGTAAGATTTGAGACCCTGTAGGCTCTTCTGTGATTTCATCTACGGGCGTTTCAGAATGAGATTCTTGTGGTAATCCTATATCTATAGATTCTTTAATACCTTTTTCATCAACATTCTCTGGGGTTTCAGGAGGTATTTTAAGTTGTTTCAAGTCTTTAAGAGGTTCAGAAGGTTTTGAAGGGGAATGTGATTTTTTCATATTTTCAGATACTTTTTTTAAAAAAGTATTTGTATTGTGAAGGTTTGTAGAATCTGTTGAATCTACCAATTTAATGTCATCAGGAATCACAATAGCTTGTTTTTTATCAAAAGCAGGCTGTTGTTTATCTGTTGGGTTTGAATTATTAGTACTTTCTGAACTTTCTAAGTTTTCATCTGGTGTTAGAGGAATGCTCTTTAAAGGCTCTTCTGTAGTGGCGGCTTGTTGTTTTTTGGCAGTAGGTTCTTGCTCACTTAAAGCTATCGACTGTTCTTCTGGCGCAGATGTATTTTCATAAAACTTAAGATAAGGGCTGGCTTTAAAACTTCTGGTCTCAGGAATGAGGTGATGAATAACTTCTTGCAGTTGATTGTACTGGATAGGTTTTTTTAAGGAAGCAGGGTATTGAGATGCCAGTTCTTTTAAAGTTTTTTCATCTCTTGAAAGAAGAACGATAGGTGGTGTTCCCTTTTTTTCTTTTAAATGAGAAACATATTCATTATCTTTTTGCTCGGAATCGAGGAAGATAATATCTATTTTTTGTGGCAACTCCTCTTGAGAGCCTATAGAGTAAATAGATGGGGTGTATGGGTGTAAAAAATATTGAAGAGTTTTTTGAAGAAGAGGATTATTATCTATAAGCAAAACATTCATAGCATGCATTATAATCATGGTTCTAAGAAAAATCCACTCTAAAGAAGTGGACTTTTTTCAGTTTTTTATGTATTTTAAAAGTGATATGAGTGTAAACCTTGAAATATTAAAGTTTCCTGATCTTCGTCTAAGGCAGAAGGGTCAAGCTGTTCAAACAGTGACACCTGAGTTGCGTCAATTTGCGGAAGACTTATTGGAAACTATGTATAAGGAAAGCGGTGTTGGCTTAGCGGCTATTCAAGTGGATAAGCCAGTACGTTTGTTTGTTGCTGATACGAAACGTCCAACCAGTCGTTATGATGAGGAAGATTTAGAAAACAACTTGGAAAGAAGCATTGAACAACCTCTTATTTTTTTTAATCCTGAAATCACATATCGAGAAGGTCAAATCACTTTTCCTGAAGGTTGTCTAAGTTTTCCATCTTATTACGCCGATGTTCAAAGATCAAAAATTATTGAAGTCAAAGCTTTGGACATTGATGGGAAACCTTTTACGCTCAAAACAGATGGCCTGTTAGCTGTATGTGTGCAACATGAGATTGACCACTTGGATGGTAAATTATTTATTGATCATTTAAGCCCGGCTAAAGCGGCAAGTTTGAGAGATAAAATTAAAAAACATGGGTATCCTTCTCCTGAACAAAATATAGAGGACAAAAGGTCCGCCTTATAAGTGAATGAGATGTGTTTGAAAAAGATGCTGGGGGAAGTCCGGTAAAATCAATAAAAGTTTTATTTTTTGGAACCACAGAGTTTTCTTATAAGTGTCTCAATCATTTGATAGAAGATCCTCAGTTTTTGGTTCAAGCTATTGTTACTAAACCTCAACAAACTGCAGGACGTGGAATGAAACTAAAGTCTTTTCCCGTATATACTCTAGCAAAAAAAATGAATATTCCTGTTTGGACTCCAGTTTCTTTAAAGGACTCTAGCTTGTTGGAGCCTCTTTCCTCTTTGGAGATAGATGCTGTGATTGTTGTGGATTATGGTCTGATTCTTCCTCCTTATTTATTAAATTGGTTTCCAGATCGTGTCTTTAATATTCATACCAGCTTGTTGCCTCGTTGGAGAGGAGCGGCCCCAATTTCTCACTGTCTGCTGGCAGGAGATACAAAAACGGGAGTGACTCTTCAAAAAATGGTTTCTCGCTTGGATGCTGGGGATATTGTTTATCAATTAGATTTTGATATTTCAGATCAAATGGATTCTTTGAATTTGATTCAAAAAATGGAAGGCTTAAGTTTTCAATTACTTTCTAAATATTTACTTCTTTACTTGAAGGGAGAAATTCAAGCCGTCCCTCAAGAGGAAACTCAGGTAACTCAGGCTCCAAAGATTGAAAAATCACAACTCAGTCTAAATTGGTCTCACTCTTCTAAAGATTTATTCAATCAAGTGCGAGCAATGGTGATTAAAAATGGAGTTCATACTTTTTATCAAGGTTTAAGATTAAAAGTCTGGTCTGCTATGTATGACAATGAGTCTCATCCAGAGGACTTTGGAAAAATTTTGTTGTATAATGATAAAGGTTTAAAGGTGGCTTGTGGTCAAGGCCATCTTTATTTAAAAGAAGTGCAATTAGAGGGGCGAAAACCTCAAAAAATAGCTCCTTTTCTTCGTGGTTTTCCGTTAAAGATAGGACATGTATTTGGCAAAAAAAATGCACAAAACAACTAAATTTTCAGTTCATCCTTCTTTATTATCCTGTGATTTAAGTGATTTAAAATCAGAAGTGAAGAAAGTGGAGTCAGCTGGAGCAGACGGTCTCCATATTGATGTTATGGATGGTCATTTTGTGCCTAATTTAACCTTTGGACCTTGGATTCTTCGTCATCTTTCTCAGATGACTCCATTGCCTTTGGATGTTCATCTAATGGTTACAAACCCTGAAAATCATTGGGAAGCCTTTGCTCAAGCGGGAGCTCGTTCAATAAGCATGCATGTAGAAGTTATTCAGGATTTTTCTATCTTAAAAGAAATTAAAAAAATAGGTATTTCCAGTGGCTTAGCTATAAAACCTAAAACTTCAATTGAATCTATTTTTCCTTATTTGAGACAGATTGATTTTGTGGTGATTATGACTGTGGAGCCAGGCTTTAGCGGTCAAAAATTTATCAAATCTTCTGCTCTCAAAATAAAGTCTTTAAGACAAGAGTTGGACAGGCAGAAAACATCCGTTAAAATTGAAGTAGATGGAGGAGTCAACGATCAAACTGTTCAATGGCTAAGCGAGGCTGATATTTTAGTATCGGGTCATTATATATTTAAAAGTGAAAATTATCGTACAGCCATTTCTCGTTTAAAAGGTGTGATGAATGAAAAAGAAAAAAAATAAGGGTCAAGTTGCTGTTGAATACGTTTTGTTATTGGTTATAGTAGTTGCTTTAGCAAGTGTATTTAAGATCTTTATAGATGTGGGTGATTCGTCGGGAGCCCCTGGTGCACCATTTATTGAATACTGGAGAAAACTTTTGATAGAAATTGGCCAAGATACCCCTCATTAAATAATGAATCATTTAAAAGAAAAAGTACTTATTTTTGGAAGTGGTCCTATTGTGATAGGTCAGGCATGCGAATTTGACTATTCCGGGACTCAAGCTTGTAAAGCTTTAATGGAACAAGGTTATGAAGTTATCTTAGTAAATTCCAATCCGGCAACTATTATGACGGATGTGGAAATTGCATCAAAAGTTTATGTAGAGCCTTTGGATTCGGAATTTGTGGAGAAAATATGTGCTGTTGAAAAACCTCAGTTTGTTATCCCCACTTTAGGAGGTCAGACAGCTTTGAATTTGGCTTTGGAGTTGGAAGAAAAAGGAGTTTTTAAAAAATATAATATTCAATTATTAGGGGCTACGGCAGAAATTATTCGTAAAGCAGAGAATCGAGAAGAGTTTAGAGAAATTTTAAAAAATATTGGAGCTAAATACCCAGAAAGCTGGTTGGTACATTCTTTTAAGGAAGGATTGGAACAAGTTCAGAATGTGGATTTTCCTCTTATTTTGAGACCTAATTATACGTTAGGAGGAAGCGGTGGTGGAGTGGTTCACTCATTGGATGAGTTTGAGAAACGTTTAGCTATAGCTTTAAGAGAAAGTCCTACTTCAGAAGTTCTGATTGAAAAAAGTCTTTTAGGTTGGAAAGAATTTGAATTGGAAGTTATGCGAGATAAAAAGGGTACTTTTGTTGTTGTGTGTTCTATAGAAAATGTGGATCCATGCGGGGTACATACGGGGGATAGTATTGCTGTCGCTCCTCAACAAACTTTATCGGATCGTGAATACCAGGAGATGCGTTCAGAGGCAAAGAAAATTATTTCAGCCGTTGGTGTTGAAACGGGAGGAGCTAATATTCAATTTGCTGTACATCCAATGACTAGAGAAAGATTGGTAATAGAAATGAATCCTCGTGTCAGCCGCTCTTCTGCTTTAGCTTCCAAAGCAACCGGATTTCCTATTGCAAAAATAGCGGCCTTATTGGCTATGGGGTATACTTTGGATGAAATTTCCAATGATATTACAGGAACCACTCCTTCTTGTTATGAGCCGGCATTAGATTACATTGTGACGAAGTGTCCTCGTTTTGATTTTAATAAGTATGAAGGCGCTAAAGATTCTTTAACCACTCAAATGAAAAGTGTGGGGGAAGTCATGGGTATAGGCCGAACTTTTATAGAATCTTTTATTAAATCTGTATATTCTATCGAGAAAGATCAGGAGCTTTGTTATCATGTTGATTTTTCAGAAAAACATTTATCTTATCCAAACAGCCAACGTATTTTTCATATTTTTCAGGCTTTTAGAGAGGGTTGGTCCGTTCAACAAGTGCAGAATCTGACTGAAATAGATTCTTGGTTTTTAGAAGCTGTTTATTCTTTTATAGAGATGGAGAAAAGTTTAAGTTTTGATAACTTATTGGAAGCAAAGCAGGCTGGTTTTCCGGATGCGTGGATCGCTTCTGTTATAGGATGTTCGGAAAAAGAGATAAGAAAGAGGAGGTGGAAGAAAAATATCCTTCCTGCTTTTTATTCTGTAGACACCTGTGCGGGTGAATTTCGATCCAGCACTCCTTATTACTATTCTACATATCTGGGGAAAAGACATCCGCGTACTTCTGTTCATGAGAAGACTATTGCTATTTTTGGAAGCGGCCCTAATCGTATTGGTCAAGGTATTGAATTTGATTATAGTTGTGTTCGTTCTGTTAAAAAGTTTAAGAAATGTGGTTATTATACAGTCATGATTAATTCCAACCCTGAAACGGTTTCTACTGATTACGACACTGCCAATGAATTGTATTTTGAACCTTTGATTGAAGAATATGTATTAGAAGTATTAAAGTATGTAGAACCGAAGTTTTTTTGTTCCCAATTTGGAGGGCAGACAGCTTTGGAATTAGCACGGCCGGCTTTATCTGAAGGTTTTCAAATTATTGGTTCTTCGATGAAAACTATAGACTTAGCTGAAGATCGTATGCAATTTGCCCACCTCTGTCAAAATGCAGGCTTTCAAGCGCCAAAGTCAGGAGGAGCTGGTTCACTGAAAGAAGCTTTAAAAATTGTAGAAACAGTTGGATATCCCTTAATGTGCCGTCCCAGTTATGTGCTGGGCGGGCGTCGTATGGAGATCATTCAAACGGAAGAAGAACTTAGAAGTTATTTTGATCGTTATCAATATTTTATCTCTGAAACGAATCCTTGTTTAATTGATCAGTTTTTGGAAGGCTTTTTAGAAGTGGATGTGGATATGGTGCGAGGTAAGGATTGGAATATTACAGGAGGCATATTGGAACATATTGAGGCGGCAGGGGTGCATAGCGGTGATAGTATGGGGGTACTGCCTCCAAGAAGATTAAAAAAAGAAATGTATGAAAAAATTGAAGAATGTGTTTTTTTGTTAGCAGAGAAATTAAATATTAAAGGTCTTTTAAACTTACAAATTGCTGTTAAGAATGATGAAATTTTTATATTGGAAGCCAACCCCAGGAGTTCTCGAAGTGTTCCTTTTTTATCTAAAGCTACTAGCATTCCTATTGTGGATTTGGCTGTGGAGGCTATGTTGGATTATGAAAAACCCGCTGCTTTGGATTGGGCTTCTGTAAAAACTATTTCTGTAAAAGGCGTGGTTTTTCCATTTAAAAAATTTGATGATGTAGATTCTATTTTAGGCCCTGAGATGAAATCTATAGGAGAAGTAATGGGGCGGGGTGTTGATTATTCAGAAGCTCTATTAAAGGCTTTAGTGTCCAGTCAATTAACTTTTCCTTCAGAAGGAGAGGTGTTTTTATCTCTTAAGGAAAAGGATAAGTCTTTATTGTTGGAGGATATTAAAGAACTCTTGGACTTAGGTTATACGATTAGCGCTACTTATGGCACAGCTGATTTTTTAAAAGCTCAGGGTCTTCCTTGCCTGGCGGTTAAGAAGGTGCATGAGGGTCGTCCTCATTGTGTGGATCGTATTCGATCCGGAAAGGTAGCTTTTGTATTTAATACAACATCAGGACATCGGTCTATTGAAGCTAGTTTTGGCATTCGGAGAAGTTGTGTAGACTATGCAATTCCCTGTATTACCGAAAAAGATGCGATCAAATCTTTTCTGATTGTTTTGAAGAAAATGCGTAAAAAATCTTTTCAGGTTTCACCCCTTGGTTGATTTTTTTACAGCTTTACTTTACAAAGGCAGAAAAATAGATTAAATTTTTAGATTAGATAAACCGCTTTAAACCTATAGTGGTTCATTTACTGTAATGATTAACGTTTCATTTTGTTAGGGAGTTCAGATTATGTCTGTTATTTCTGTGAAGGGTTTAAGTAAATCTTTTCAAAAAGGTTTAACTTCTAAACAAGTTTCTGTTTTAAAAAATATTACTTTTTCAGTTGAAGAGGGAAGAATTACAGGATTTTTAGGAGCGAATGGTTCTGGCAAGACTACAACTATGAAATGTATGCTGGAGTTGATATGGCCGGATCAAGGTGAATGTCGTTTTTTCGGGAATCAGAAACTTCATTCTAAATTATGGTCTCGCATTGGGTTTCTTCCTGAACATCCTTATTTCTATGATTTTTTAACAGGAGAAGAGTTTTTGCTTTTTTATGGAAAACTTTCCCACTCTAAATATTCTACGGCTGATTTAAAGTCTCGTATCAATGTGTTGTTAAAAAAGATGGATTTGAATAAGGACAGAGATAAAAAGTTAAGACAATATTCAAAAGGTATGCTTCAAAAAATTGGTTTGCTTCAAGCTGTGATTCATGAACCGGATCTTCTTATTTTAGATGAACCTATGTCTGGCCTAGATTTCAATGGACGTTCTTGTGTTATGGAAATTATTCATCAAGTGGCGGATCGCGGTACTTCTGTATTTTTAAGCAGTCATCTTCTTCATGATGTTGAAAGGTTGTGCTCAGACCTTGTTGTACTCAAAGAAGGTGAAGTTATTTTTGAAGGGGATATGGGAGAGTTTATGGGCGCTGAGTCGGAAAAAATGGAAATTATATATATGGATAAAAATAAAGCAGACCAAACCCAAGTGGCCTCTAACCTTGAAGAATGTCAAAAAATCTTAGATGAATTAAGAAGTCAGAAGTTAAATGTTGTTTCTGTAGAGAGAGTGAGTACAAATCTGGAAGAAACTTTTAGAAAATTAGCTTTGAAACAAAGGTAAAGAAATGAAGATGTGGAGAAATATTTTTATACTGGCTTTTAATGGATTTCAAGAAGTCATACGTCATAGATTCTTCTATGGCTTAGTGTTGGTGGCTTTATTGATTCTTTCAATGGGTGCTATTTTAGGGCCTCTTTCAATGTCTGAAGAAAAACGTATCACCATTAATTTCAGTCTTTTTGCGGCACAAATTGTCCTCATTGCAACTTCTGTTTTTTTTGGCAGTTTATCTATCACAAGAGATATGGAGAAAAAAATTATTACGACATTAATTACACGTCCTATTTCACGTGCTCAATATCTTTTAGGCAAGTTTTTTGGTATGGCTTTTGTAATGGTTGTAGCTGTGGTTCTCTTAGGGTTGATCTTAACCAGTATTTTCTATTATTTCGGTATTTCTGTTCAATCCGTTTTTGTCAAAGCTATGTGGGGTATTTACCTGGAAGCCTTAGTTCTTCTTTCTATTTCCATTTTGTTTAGCTCTTTTACTTCCAGTTTTTTAATTATTTGTTATACAGTATGTTTCTTTATCATTGGACATTGGATTGATACGATGAAAACCTTACTACAACAAACAGAAGCGCCTTTCTTAAATTTTCTTGCTAATTATGGTGTATTGCTCTTTCCAAATCTGGAACGTTTTAATTGGAGACCTCATGTAGTGTACCAAGATTTAGTTCCTTTTACAGAAGTGGTCTTTTATTCTTTCTATGCGTTTTCTTGGGTGATATTATTTTTAATTATTGCTATTCAAATTTTTAATCGAAAAGATTTTGTTTAGTATTGCAGGCGTTCTTTTTGTTTTGGGGCTTTTTATAGGTCAATGGGCTTATGGATTGGTTCTGATTTACGAAGGACGGAAGAAAGTCATTCTTTATAATTGTCCTAGTTGTGATCATTTCTTAGGATTCATACCAGTCTTATCCTGGTGTATTGCTTGTGGAAAATGTCAAAGATGTTTTAGAAAAATAGATATAAGAAGACCTATCATCGAGCTGGTTATGAGTTTGTCTTTAACTTCTGTTTTTTTAGCTTTGAATACGAGTTGGTACAGCATTGAAGTGGCTCTATTTTGTGTGATTGCCGTTATTGCTTCTACAGTAGATTTAAAAAGGACTGTTTTGCCGGATACTTGCACTTTAGGGGGAATGAGTTTGGCTTTATTAGGTGGATGGGTGAATCCTGAAAGGGAGTTTATGTCCGCACTTTTAGGAGTTTTGTTTGGAGGAGGCTTTCTTCTTGCATTAGGAATATCCTATCATTTTATCTTTAAAAAAGAAGGTATGGGAGGTGGAGATATAAAGATGCTGGCATGGATTGGAGCTTTAGTGGGATTTCAGGGGATTCTTCCTATTTTACTTTGGGTAAGTGTTTTGGGAACGCTGTATGTAATTTACTCAATATTGAAGAATAAGGGACAGAAATCACTTCTTGGGTTGGAATTGGCCTTTGGCCCTTATCTTGCATTGGCAACTTACTTATTTATTCTATTTTCTTATAAAGGCAGTGCATTTTTTATATTTTCTATTTTTGAAACTTAATCTATAATTGCTTCTTTGTTTTCTTATTTATGTAGGTGAGAAGTGGGTTTATCTAATTTGTTGTTTCCAAAAAAGACAATAATTACCGTAGATATGGGCTCTAGATATCTGAAAGCCGCACAGTTTACAGTAGTGGATCGAAGACCTATACTGACTCATTTTGAAATGGTTCCCACACCGACCCAGGCAATGGATAAAAGTACTTTGTCAGATAGTCAGTTAATTCATAAAGAATTAAAGACTCTTCTTTATCAGCAGATTAAATATCACAATAAGTACAAAGTAATTTTGGGAATAGGAGGAGCGGGGATTGTCACAAGGAAGCTAAGCATTATTCGATCTGACCACTCTAATGTGAAAAGAGAAAATATTCGGTTTGAAGCCTCTCAACATTTACCTTTTGATGTTGAGCAAGCAGAGTATGTAACAGTGGATTTACCACATATGGAAGATGACGATCCAAATATGGATTCTGTTTTTTTAATAGCCATGCAAAATAAAGATTTTAATACATACAACTTATGCACTCATGATCTTGCTGTTCGGACTGATGTTATTTTTCCATCCTTGCTCTCTCTACAATATGTTTTTTCGGAAAATTATAAGAAGCTGGAAAAATCTGATTATGTATTGATTTTAGATGTTGGTTTTCAAACAACAGGGTTTTACGTTATTAGAAATTTTCATGTGATTTTTTCCAGAGATTTATTTACAGGAACTCAATCTTATGTGCAGGAAATTCAACGTAGATTAGGTGTGAGTTATGATGAAGCACAAAATTTATTGGATACAGTGTGTAAAGGAGAAAGTGTGCCAAATGAAGTCATGGAAGTTATTCAGCATCACAATTCCGTGGTGGCTCAGGAAATTTCTATTGGGATGGAATATTTTTTAAATTATTTTAATGCTTCTATTTCAAAGATTTGTGTTACTGGAGGAGGCCGAAATATTCCAGAACTGCAATCAGAAATTTCTCAAAAAATGCATTTAGAAGTAGAAAATTTACAAGTGTTTCGTAGTATTCAAACAAAAGGGTTTTCTAAGAAAAAACTGGCTGATTTACATTCTTTTGCAGGTGTTTGTGTAGGTTTGGCTCTCAGTCAAACGGGTAAATAATGTTTCAAGTCAATAAACTCTATAATAAATTCTAGTTTAATATTTATGGAATGTGCTACACTGAGTGATGAGGAGTTTTTTTGATGATTAATTTTAAAAAATCAGGTAGTCAGCAAAGTAGCACTATCAAACTGGATTTATCCAGTCAGCTCAAACAACAGTTAGAATCAGGTGAGTGGGGTTTTCATACTCTTTTTTCATTAGCTATCAAATTAGCTATTATAGGTGTTATCCCTTTGGGTTTGGTTTTTTATGAAAAGTATAATAAAAGTATGTTAATGAAACAAAAAGAACAGGTGGCGGGGGAGTTAGATGTTAAAAACCAAGAGTTACAAAAGGTGACGGCAAAGTTAGCCACTTATAATGGAGCTCATAAAAAAAATGAGGAGTTTCAAAATAAACTTGAGATTTTAAAAACATTAGCTCAGGAAAGAATTATGGTTATTCGTGTATTAGATAGTATTCAAGAAGCCATGGGGCGTGCGTCAGAGCAAGAAAATGCTAATGACTTTATGTTTTTTAATACGGTCAGTGTCAAAGGAGACCGACTAACTATTGCAGGTTCCGCCAGTAAAGAAGATGTTATTGATCAGTTCGTTGAGAAATTGCAAAAGCAAGACACTGTCTATCATTCAATCAATTGGGAAGATGTTATTTCAAATCAACAGACTAAAATTAAAAACTTTAGAATTACTGGGAAAATAATAAGCAGTAAAGGCACTTAATTTTTTTTAGGCTTTATTTATGAATTTTCTATCTAATTTAACTGTCATTGGTATGATTTTCATATCTGGAGTTTTGGCTTCCGGTTATTGGTTTTTTATATATGATGCAGGTCTTAATATTATTCAAGAAACAGACGGCATAAGAAATCAAATTATTCAAACAGATAAAAATATTAAAAAGAAAGAAGAAGAGATCAAACAAGCTGTCATATTTGACAACAGCGTTAGACAATTAGGGAAAGAGTTAGAGTTATTTTATGAGTATTTCCCTTACCAATTAACCAACAGACAGTTGTTTCAGGATTTAACGCGTCTTTCAAAAGATAGTGGATTGGAAATTATGTCTATGAAAGGATCTTCACGGCGACAACAAAAGACAGAGCTTTACGAAACACTCACTGTGCAGTTGATTGTAGAGGGTGAATTTGCAGAGTTTTTAAGTTTCTTATCAAAGCTTACAGATTTGGATAAAGTTGTAACTGTTCAAAATGTAAACATTAAACCAGTAACTTTGGGTAACAAGGGGCAATCAGGTGATTATAAAATTCAAAAGATACAAGCGCAGATAAATGTACTTGGATTTCGTTATGTTCAACCTGCCACTGTGCAAGATGAAAATGCAAAGCAGAATAAGCAGACTTGAAATAACATAAATGTTTGAATAGCCTGAAAGGTATGAGTCGCTTTCATTTTTTTTTGTTGTGTTTGCTTTTTGGTTTTTTTTCTCTGTCAGAAGAAAATCAACCTGCTCCTGTGTTAGATGTACCTGAGTCTTCTACAGACACCGCTGTCGATATTCAAGTAGCACCTCCTTCAGAAGAGAAACTACCTCTTGATCCGACACAAACAGAAGTTCTTTTAGACGATGCTCCTCCGGTCATTTTAGAAGAGGTGGATCCTGCAAAAATAGAAGAGGAATTGGCAAAAGCAACTGAGGAAGAGGGAATTGAGCAAACGGAAACAGTACAAAATGAAGAGCCTGAAGAAGTGAAGACTCTTAAGTTGAAAATTAAAGCATATACTCCGGATTATAAATACACTATTGAAGATAAGAAAGATCCTTTTTCCAAACCAGGAGCTTTAAAAGATGTCACAACACTTCCCGAAGATCGTTTACACCCGGTAGAACAAGATAGCATTGATAACATTCAGCTGAGAGCTATTATATGGGGTCGGGATGGAGTTGTTTCTAGAGCTTTATTTGAAACTAAAAATAAAACTTATACTTTAACTGAGAATGATCGTATTGGGCAGGAGGGAGCTTTAATTGCCAGAATTGAGACGGATCGCATTTGGGCTATGAAGCCTGTAACAGATCCTGCGACAGGTTTAGTAAGGTTTGAACCTTATGAAAAAACTTTAAATACAAGTAGCGGCGGCGGTGCAAAGGGAACAGAATTATTTTACGAAAGGTAGAAGGGTTATTATGAATAAATTATTGTTATTAATTTTTACTTTCTTTTTCTATTCGTGTGCTTCTGTAGACACACAGGAAGACATGAGTGCTTATGATTATGAAGATGAAGAAGAGGGAGAGTTTTTGTCTTCTAATAACGAGGAAGAGAGCTATGATGAAGAAATGGAAGCTTTATCTGAAGAAGGTTTTGTCACAGCTCAATCTGAAGAGAAAGAAGCTGAGGATGAATTAAAGGAAATTGAAGATGAGTTTGCGGAGTTTGCTGACGAAGAAGTTGAATATGCTGAATCTACAGAGGAGGCGCTTACAGAGGGAGAGTCTCAGGAAGAGGTTACAACTGAAATAGCGGAAGAGCCTCAAGATGAAGAAGTTCAAGGAGAAGTTATAACTGAAACAACAGAAGAGCTTCCAGGTGAGATGGTATCTGAAAGTGAAAGTGATATTGCAGGAGACAACTTAGAGACAGCTGATCAAGTAGAATTGGGATTAGAGGCAACACCTGCAGGGGAAACTGTTTCAGATGTGAATGAAGTGCTTGAAGGAGAGGTTTCGGGAGAACAAATTGCTGAAGAAAGTATCTCTGAAACACCTGCAGGGGAGCCGGAACAAATAGTACAACAATCTGTACAAGATTCAGATAGCTCTAATGTTCGTATTACCAATATTCGATATGAAAATGAACAAGTGTATATTGATGTCGCAGGAGGCATTCCTTCTTATCGCTCGCGTTTTAATGAAGCTACACGTCAATTTATTATTGAGGTTCCTAATGCCATTCTTATGGATAACTTAAGATGGCCTTATATTATGAAAGAGTTTCAATCCGGGTTTGCTCTTCTTCAAGCAGATCAGAAATCTGAAAATGTTGTTCGTATTATCATTCAAATGAGACCGGAGAGTCCGGCGCCTCTAATAGCGGAAACAGATGCAGGGGGTTTTATCATTTCTACTTCTTCAGATCTTGTTGAAGATACGGCCTCGTTTGTAGCTGATGTAGATAGTGAACAGGCAGAGGGCCAGATTTTAGATGGAGAGGATGCTTTATCGGAAGAAACTTTTTCTGAAGAAGGAAGTATTCCTGAAGATGGAGAGGCTCTATTTTTACAGGCGGCCACGATCTATGATTTTCTACTTAATGAACAAAAGTTTTATGGCAAGCCTATTACTTTAGATGTGCGAGATGCGAATCTTAAAGATATTTTATACTTTCTAGCTGAAGACTCTGGAATTAATATGATTATTTCAGATCAAATTAAAGATGCAAAAGTGAATATACAGTTGAAAGAAGTTCCATGGGATCAAGCTCTCTTTTTAATTATGAAACAAAATGACCTGGCTTATATAAGAGAGGGAAATGTAGTGACTATTGCTTCTATTAAAGATTTTGAAGCCAGACAAAG
Organism: Bdellovibrionales bacterium; assembly: GCA_965197855.1. Taxonomy (GTDB): domain Bacteria; phylum Bdellovibrionota; class Bdellovibrionia; order Bdellovibrionales; family UBA1609; genus JAPPLG01. Next base: position 192,978 of record OZ240230.1, on the reverse strand, counting down.
CAAACTCAATGCCATTAAACTACAACGAGAAGCTTCAGCTCCATTGAAGTTAGAAATTATTCCTATTGCCTACGCACAAGCTTCTAAAATCTTAAGTCAAATTAATATTTTCAAAACCACTCGTGGGAATGTACAAGCAGATTCTCAAAATAATTCACTTATTATTCGTGATACAGAAGAAGCTATTTCCAGAATGAAAAAACTTATTGAAGATTTAGATCGTACCCCGAAGCAAGTAATGATTTCAGCTAAAATCGTTGAAGCCAGTGAAGACTTTTCAAGAAGTTTTGGCATCTCCTGGTTTGTTCCTGGAGAGTCTGTTTCTCCTTCTATTGGTCCTCTTAGTAATATTGAGATTACTCCAGCTCCTTTATTACATGCCTTGCCTGGCGCTCCTGATACGGGAACTTTAGGCAGTAATTTATTGATTGGAACTTTTAAAGGGTTAGGGGATTTGGATGTTCGTTTGGGGTTTGCTGAAACAAATGGAAGCGCTCGTGTTTTAAGCTCTCCTCGTATTATGGCTTTAAATGGGGAAGCCGCTTCGGTGAATCAAAATTCAGAAAGTATTGCGTTTTCTGCTGTTATTCCTGAGGGAGGTGGAGGCTCTCAAACTCAAATTCAAAGATCTCCTCTTCAATTAAGTCTTCAGGTCACTCCTGAAATTACCAATGTGGATAGTATTTATATGCAAGTGAATGTGAATCGTTCTTCTGAAGGTCAGCGTGAGACAGATGATTCAGGCAGTTCAGCCAGACCTGTTAGTTCTCGAAGTGCTAGAACTCGTATTTTGGTTAAAAGCGGTCAGACAGCAGTTATTGGAGGTATTTATGAAACAAGAGAAACAGAGAGTTTAAGAGGGATACCTTTTCTTCAAAATATTCCTGTGATTTCATGGCTTTTTTCACAATCAAATAGAGATAAATTTAGAACAGAGCTGTTATTGTTTTTAACCCCTCGTATTATTGATATTGGCAAAGGGTCTGCAGATGTGGCCGCTAATACTTCATCAAAGTGATATGTTTAGAAAAATCTATTTTACGTTTTTAATTTTAAGTTTTTTACCAGTTTTATCCTGCGGAAAGGGGAATTATTTAAGTTCTCAAGTAGATATTAAAATGTGTGGTGGTACAAAAACACAGTTGGTTGATGGAACAGAGGCGAGGTCAACGTGTATTCCTCCAGTTGTTTTTTATCTAACGGGATCAGAGAAAAAAAAGGTAATTTGTAGAAGAGGACTGCCTGATAATTTTATAACCCCTTGGGATGATGAGTTTTTGGCACAAGGAAGGCAAGAACAAACTACAGATGGCAGTGGCAGTGATACAGGGGAGGAAGCTCGTCCAGATACTATTATTCATGAAATTGGAGGGTATTGGTTTAAGGTATTTCCTGTTATTAATAATCAAAGTAATTATTATTTAGTGGTCACTGATTTGAATTTTAAGGTTAGATTAGGGAATACTGCATCAGAAGATAAAACGTTTAGTGATTATTGTGAAACAAACCCTTATCTTTATATTTTAGACCATTCAGGTCTTTCAACAGGAAGTCGTAGCAATAGAAGTCGTAGCAGTGATCAGGAAGAAATTACACAAGGAAGCTATACGACCTATGATCAATTTGATCGAGCTTTTGTCATGGGAAATCTGGCTTTTTATGTGGATGAGTTGCCAGAACCTCCAAATGCTACAACAAGTAATGATCGCTTTACCAACTTTCGTATTCCAAATTATTTTGTAGAATGGCAGATGTTAGGTACTTTTTACACAGAAACAGGCCGGCAAGTGGGTAGTTTTCAAAAAAGAGGCGTTTTTAGTACACGAAGATCCAGTTTTTAAACTTCTTTTTTTCTTAAAAAAGAAGTAAGTTAAAAAATGATGATTAAAAACCCATTTATTATTCTATGCGGCCCCAGTGGAGCCGGTAAATCTACTTTGCGTCAGAATATGATTCAGGAAATTAAAATTTTAACTTCCACTATTTCTTTTACGACAAGAGAAAAACGCCCTTTTGAAAAAGATAAAAAAGATTACTTTTTTATATCTAAGGAAGAATTTTTTCAGAAAATTAGCAATGGAGAGATGTTAGAATGGGCGCAGGTTTATGGGTATTATTATGGTACGTCTAAACAACAAGTGGAACAAATATGGAGTGAAGAAAAGGCTGTTATCAAAGATTTAGATCTACAAGGTCTTCAATCTGTTAAAGAGAGCTATCCTCAAAGTCTTACAGTGGGTATTTTGCCTTCTTCCAAAGAGGAGGCCAAAAACAGAATGGCCAAAAGAAAAACTTCCCCAAATGAAAACTCGGATTTGCGTTTGGAAGCTTATACAAGTGAAGTGGAACAATTGAAAAAATGTGTAGATGTTCAGATTATTAATATTGATTTAAAACAAGCTTCTTTAGAGCTGAAAAAAGAGATTAATAAGTATCTTTTTCAAAAAATAGATTGAATTTTTTTCCTATTTCTGGTCCAATCATCCTTTTATAAGGAGAAACAGTATGGCTCGAGTGACTGTAGAAGATTGTTTAGAAAAGGTCTCCAATCGATTTACTTTAGTTATCTTGGTTGCTAAAAGAGTTCGTCAATTTTTGGGCGGTGATCAGCCTTTGGTGTCAGCTAACAATAAATATGTGGTGAACGCTTTGAGGGAAGTAGCCGCTGGAGCTGTCACTACAAATCTTTCTAAAGAGGATATGTCAGCTAAGTTGGAGTCTATTTTGAAGAGGGATCCCACGCCTTTAGCCTCTTCCTCGGAAACTACTGTGAAAGAAGATGGATAGTTTCCATTTCATTTGTTATAATGGAATTTAATGGGAGTTTCTGTCAGTAATACAATTGATTCATCTAGATTAAATCCTTTGATCAACAGGACCAATGGATATCTATCCCCTGAAGAACATAATTTAATTAAAAAAGCTTTTTTGCTGTCAGATAAAGCTCATCAAGGCCAATTGAGAAAAACAGGAGAGCCTTTTATCGAGCATCCTTTAGAAGTGGCTATGATTTTAGCTGATCTTCATTTAGATGCCTATTCTATAGTAACTGGTCTGCTTCATGACGTTGTTGAAGATACTTCCATTACTCTACAGGAGATAAAAAAGGATTTTGGAAAGTCTGTGGCTTTTCTTGTGGATGGAGTGACAAAACTTTCTCAAATTAAATTTAAAAGCAATTATGAAAAAGAAAGTGAAAATATAAGAAAAATGTTTGTGTCTATGGGAAAAGACGTACGTGTGATCTTAGTTAAACTGGCAGATCGCCTTCATAATATGAGAACTTTAGCTCCCTTAAATGAGGAGAGGCAGTTAAGAATATCTCAGGAAACTTTAAACATTTATGCCCCTTTGGCGGGACGTTTAGGTTTGCATTCCATTAAAATGGAATTGGAGGATTTGTCTTTTAAATATATTTACCCCGAAGTGTATTCATCCATTTTTCAACAATTTGAAGAGGAAACAGAAGACAGAAATAAATACATTAAAGATGTGATTTTATTTCTTACTGACGAATTGTCCAAAAAAACAAAAGTAAAGTTTGAAATTAAAGGACGTACAAAAAATATGTACTCCATATATAAGAAAATGCAAAATCAAAAAATCTCTTATGCCGAAGTATATGATATTATTGCTTTTCGTATTTGTACGGAAAAAATGCATGAATGTTATGAAATTTTAGGTTGGGTGCATTCTCTATGGAAACCTATTCCTGGTCGGTTTAAAGATTTGATTGCTATTCCCAAAGCTAATAATTACCAAAGTTTGCATACCACAGTTATTGGGCCGCAAGGAAAAAAATTAGAAATTCAAATTCGAACCTATGATATGCACTATATTGCTGAAAAAGGAGTGGCGGCTCATTGGCAATATAAAGATGAAGCTTTTTTGAAAAATGTAAAAGTACAAACTCAAACATTGAAAAAGTTTTCGTGGCTTCAGGATTTAGTAGCGCTTCATCGTCAGGCACAGCATTCAAATGTCTTTTTAGAAAGTGTTAAAGAAGATTTGTTTGAATCAGATATTTATGTATTTACCCCTAAAGGGGATGTTAAAGAATTTTCATCAGGGGCGACTCCTATTGATTTTGCTTATGCGGTTCATACAGATATAGGGAATAAATTAAAAGAGGCAAAAGTCAACGGGCGCATTGTTCCTTTAAAATATAAACTTCAAAATGGAGACGTTATAGAGGTTAGTACATCTGAGAAAAACCATCCTGTGAGAGAGTGGTTAAATTGCTGTATTACTTCCAAGGCTCGTTCAAGGGTTCGCAGTTATATTAAGGATGAAGAGAGAAAGATGGCCATCCAGGTAGGACAAAAATTATTAGATAAAGATTTAAAAAAAGTGGACATGTCTTTGGAAAGGTTTTTAAAGAAAACAGAGTGTAAAAAAGCAATGGTGAGCATGGGACTTAATACTCATGAGGATGTTTATGCACAAATAGGTTATGGGAAAGTCATCACTCAAAATTTTATTCAAAAAGTTTTAGGACAAGATTTAGTTATTCCAAAAGTATCTGGAGCTCGTAAAAAATCCAAGAAAAACCAGGATTCCCCTATTGAAGTGGAAGGTATGGGCAATGTGATGGTTCAATTAGCTAAGTGTTGCAGTCCTTTACCTGGTGAAGATATTTTAGGGTATATTAGTGTAGAAAGGGGTATTGTTATACATCGACGAGAATGTAAACAGCTGACAAACTTAGATCCTGAAAGGTACGTGGAAGTTTCTTGGAGAACTAAAGGTGAATTGAAACATGCTGTTTATATTAAAATCTTTGTTTATGATGAGACAGGAACTTTAAATAATATTTCTAATGTTTTTAGTGAAAAAAGTATTAATATTTTGGAACTCACTTCCCAGTCTAAAGAAGATGTTTTAAAAGCTGACATATTTGTAAGCTTTGAAGTGAGAGATATTGAAGAGCTACGATCCATTATTCGTTGTTTAGAGCAAATAAAGAATGTTGTTAGTGTATCTCGATTGAGTGATACTGGTATAAAATACTGATATTCTGTAAACAATTCATTTAATCATTGAATTCTTTTTGAATAATACAGGTAATTCTGTTATACATAGGCCTGCTTGTAGGGAGGATTTATGTCGTTGGCTTTTAAAGTGGGAGATTCAGCTGTTTATGCCGGGTATGGAGTAGGAGTTATTACTTCTATTGAAACCAGGGAGATTTTAGGAAATAAAGAGACTTTCTATTCTGTTCGTATTCAGGATTCTGCAACAGATATTTTAGTACCAAAAAATCGTATTCATCAGGAAGGAGGTCTTCGTCGATTAGTCAATCGGAGTCAAATTTCAGAGGTTATAGATATTTTAAAAAGTTCTGAAGTTCATCTGAAAAATGTAAGAAATTGGAATAAGAAGATACAGGAATATATGAAAAAACTCAAAACAGGATCTTTAATTGATGTTGCTTATGTTTTAAAAGATTTATCACTCATGAAAATGAGAAAAAATTTAAGTTTTGGAGAAAAACAATTGATGGATCAGGCTTGGGATTTATTTTCAAAAGAAGTGCTTTTGGTTTTAGGTGAAAGAGAAGGGGAGTTGGTTCTGCAAGAAGCTTCTCAAATTGTTTTTGTACAAAAACATTGAAAAGTATACGTGTCAGATTTGCTCCAAGTCCTACCGGAGCTCTTCATGTAGGTGGAGCCAGGACAGCTTTATTTAATTTCCTATTTGCAAAAAAATATAACGGTAAATTTATTCTACGTGTAGAAGATACAGATCAAGATAGAAATAAGGAACCTTTTTTAAATGAACAATTAACAGCTTTAAGATGGTTAGGTCTTCATTGGGATGAAGGGGTGGATTGTCCTGAAGTTGGAGATTATGGTCCTTATAGGCAAAGTCAGAGATTAGATCTTTATAACCAATATGCTCAAAAACTATTAGATTCAGGTAAAGCTTATTATTGTTTCTTAACAGAGAGTGAATTAGAGCAACTTAAAAAAACTGCTCAAGAAGAGGGAAAGCCTTTCCGTGTGCAAAGCCCTTATAGGAATTGGAGTTTAAAACAGGCTTTAGAAAAAAAGAAAATAGGCTCTCTACCTGTGATTCGTTTTAAAATGCCTGACACTGTAAAAACTTATATGATTGATGATGTGGTTCGCGGGAAAGTTGAATTTCCATCTGATATGATAGGTGATTTTGTTTTGATAAGATCCAATGGAACACCTGTTTATAACTTTTGCTGTGCTGTAGATGATGCTTTAATGAAAATCAGTCATATTTTTCGAGCAGAAGAACATTTGCCTAATACTTTGAGGCAGTTGATTATCTTTGAGGCTTTAGGTTGGACTTTTCCAACTTATGGTCATCTTTCTCTTATTTTATCTCCGGATAAAAGAAAGTTAAGTAAGAGGGAAGGGGCTTTATCCTGTCTGGAGTATAGAGATCAAGGTTATTTGCCTTCCGCTTTAAATAATTTTTTATCCTTGTTGGGTTGGAATCCTAAAGATAATCAGGAGATTTTTAGTTTTTCAGAACTCATTTCAAAATTTTCAGAGAAAAACTTAAATCCTGCGGGGGCTGTATTTGATGAAAGTAAATTAAAATGGATCAATGCCCAGCATATTCGTTCTATGGGTTATAAAGAATTTTGGAAAATGCTTCAGCCCTTTCTTGATCAAAATAAAATGAGTCTTTCATTTTTAAATATAAATTCTTTAAAAGAAAAATCTTTTCATGTTTTAAAATCTTCTTTTACCACTTTAAAAGAAGCTGTAGAGGTTTTTCGTTTGTTGGATCCTGATTATTTTAAGATAGACAGCTCTGTACAGGAAATTATGGATTGGTCTCATACTAAGCCTCTCATTGAACTATGGAAGTCAGAGTTGGAAAAAATAACCAGTGAATATATTTCTGTAGAGGATTTTAAGAATATTCAAAATAGTATTAAAACACAGTTGAATATAAAAGGGGCTTTTTTATTTAAACCTCTTCGCGCTGTTATGATTGGTCAGTTGGAGGGTTTAGAGTTAAAGGCTATTGTGGAGCTTATTCCAAGAAAAACACTGATTCAACGAGCGGATCAAGTTATCCAAACACTTAAATGATGAAAACAAAAGTCTAGTAAATCACATTTTGTAGTATTACCTGGATCCCCGCCTTTGCAGGGGTGACGTAGGAATGTAGATGGATCCAATTTTATATTGTTAGTTCTTTAGTGATATTTTTTTCCAAAGCTTCTATAGTGCCGCCGCCAATTTCCAATAACTTAGCGTCTCTCCAAAGTCTTTCCACTACATATTCCCCAACATATCCATAAGCACCTAAAACCTGTATAGCTCGATCTGCAATGTTTTTTCCAATTTGTGAGGCCAAAAGTTTTGAAGAATCAGAGTTTAATCTTTGTTGAGTTTTTCCAAACTGAGATTGAAGAGCTGTCAGATACACATAAGATCGGCAGGCGTTTAATTCTGCATAGCTATTAGCTAAATATTTTTGAATTTGTCCAAAGTGACGTATAGGTTTTCCAAAAGCCTGACGTTGAGAGGCATACTTATTCATCTCATCAAAAGCTCTTCGTCCAATACCCAAACTCATTGCGGCTAAAGTCAATCTTTCTATTTCTAAATTTTTCATCATAGGATAAAGAGCTTTCCCTTCTTCTCCAATTAAATGTGAAGCAGGAACTTTACAATTATCAAAGATTAATTCAGAAGTATTAGAAGCCCGCATTCCTGTTTTCCCTTTAATTTTTTGACCTGCAGAAAATCCAGCAAATCCTTTTTCTACAAAGAACAAGGTAATATCTTTGTTGTCTTTCTTGCGGGTATAAACAAGGCAACCATCCACTAATTCTCCATCATCAGAAATTGTTCCATTGGTAATCCACATTTTTCTTCCATTCAGAATATAGTTATCTCCCTTCTTATAAGAAGTGGTGCTCATAGCTAAAACATCTGTCCCTACATCAGGCTCTGACATTGCCATCGCCCCCACCCATTCACCTGAGGATAGTTTCGGAATCCACATTTGTTTTTGTTCTTTAGTGGCATTTTGACTGATATTATGAACACATAAAACAGCATGAGCTAAATATGCTAAACAAAACCCGGGGTCAGAATAACTTAATTCTTCATGTGCAATAATAGAGGCTACAGTATCCATGCCTGTGCCTTCTTCAGAGGTTAAAGCTAAAAGGCCTAAGGGTCCAAGTTTTTTAAATAGCGGTAGGTTGAAGGATTCTTTTTGATCAAATTCTAAAGCTTGTGGCTCTACTTCTTGAAGCACAAATTGTTTTATGCTTTTTCTTAGCAACTGATGCTCAGAAGTGGGGTTAAATAAGTCAAAATCTTTTAAATTTGTCATATTTCAATTATTCTCGTTTTTATTTACAACTATTAGCTGTGGTCCGTATCTTTATAAAATTTATACTCACTTAATAATTGGAAAATTCTTAATATTTATAATCTAGGTCATTATTTGCAAAATCTCATATTTTTTAGAGAAAACAAAGTACTTTTCAAAGAAGTATATTTTTGGTAAGATATACACTATAAACTTAAGTCTTAGTGAGGCTCAGTTGATATTAATTTCAGATCAAGCGGCAAAACAGATTCAATCCTTGCAAAAAAAGGAGCAGGCTTCTTTTTTACGTATTGCGATCAAAGAGGGAGGTTGTTCTGGTTTTTCTTATAAACTGGATTTTGACCCTCATAAAGGGGAGCAGGATCGTTTGCTTGAGTCAAAAGGGGTTAAAATAGTTGTCGATTCTAAAAGCCTTCTTTATTTAATGGGCATGGTTTTGGACTTTGACGGAGGGCTTAATGGGAAGGGCTTTACCTTTTCAAATCCCAACGCAAAAAAATCATGTGGTTGCGGATTTTCCTTTGGTGTGTAATATACACATTCAATGAAAAGAAAATTTATTATTCTTGATTTTGGCTCCCAATATACCTGGTTGTTAGCTCGACGACTTCGTGAAATGGGATACTACTCTGAAGTTCAACATTATAAGGCGCCACTACCTGAAAATCCTTATGGAATTATATTAAGTGGAGGGCCGCATTCTGTTTTTGAAAAAGATGCTCCCGGGCGTTCTATTAAAGACCTTGTAAAGATAGCTCCCTGTTTAGGTATTTGTTATGGCATGCAATTGATATGTCATCAATTAGGAGGGCAGGTGAAGCCTTCATCTCAAGGGGCTTATGGAAAAACAAAAATAAAATGGAAGAAAAGTCTGATCCCTCATATGCATGAACAAAGTGTGTGGATGAGTCATGGGGATATTGTAGATAAATCTCCTCCCAATATGAAATTGCTTGCTCAAAATAAAGATATACCAGTTGCTTATTTAGATGAATCCAATAGGATTTTGACTTTTCAATTTCATCCTGAAGTTCATCATACAGAACAAGGTTCTGATTTACTTAAATATTTTGTTCAAAATATGTGCCAGGCTGAAGAGGGTCTATGGAATGAAGATTCTATGTTTCAGGAAGTGGAAGAGTATGTTCATAAAACATGTCAGGGCAGGGTACTTTGTGCTCTTAGTGGAGGTGTGGATTCTACAGTGGTGGCTGTGCTTCTCACAAAAATACTGGGGCCTCAAAATGTTCAATGTCTTTTTGTAGATACAGGTTTGCTCAGAGAAAACGAATTTGATGAAGTATTGGAAAATTATCGTCAAATGAATTTAAATGTACAAGGTATCTCCAGTGAAGAAATTTTTCTAAAAAATTTAAAAGAAGTGACAGATCCTGAAGAAAAAAGAAAGATTATTGGACACACTTTTATTGATGTTTTTAAACAACATAAGGATCCTGATATTGAATTTCTTTCACAAGGAACTCTTTATCCGGATGTTATTGAAAGTTACTCTCCCCATAATCCCAGCGCCACCATTAAGTCTCATCATAATGTAGGAGGACTTCCAAAAGAGTTGGATCTTAAGTTAGTAGAACCAGTTAGAACTCTTTTTAAAGATGAAGTTAGATCTTTAGGTAAAAAATTAGATATTCCTAATAAGATACTGAATAGACACCCTTTTCCTGGTCCCGGTTTGGCTATTCGTATTTTGGGAGAAGTGGATAAGGCTAATCTTGATTTACTCAGAAAAGCAGATCAGATTTTTATCAGTGAGCTGAAACACTGTGGTTTATATGACAAAATGTGGCAGTCTTTAGCGGTTCTTCTGCCTTGCCGCTCTGTGGGAGTACAAGGGGATTTTAGAACTTTTGAAAAAACTTTAGTGTTGAGAGCAGTCACTTCTGTAGATGGAATGACAGCCAATTGGTATCCTTTTGATGCGTCTTTCTTAGAACAGGTTTCTAATAAAATAACTAATAAGGTTCGTGGTATCAATCGTGTGGTTTATGATATAACATCCAAACCTCCATCTACTATTGAATGGGAGTAAAATTTGTCATTTGTTCATCTTCATGTTCATTCTCAGTACTCTCTGCTTCGTGCAACTTCAAAAATTGAAGATCTGGTTAAAAAATGTGTCGAACATAACATGCCGGCTTTGGCTCTTACAGATTATGGGAATTTATTTGGAGCTTTAGAACTTTATTTTCAATGTAAAGAAAATGGTATAAAACCTATTATTGGATCTGAAGTATATCTCACTGAAGATAGATTAAAGAAAAATAGAAAAAATGATTCTGCACAAAGTTTGGTTCTCCTGGCTCAAAATGAAGAAGGATATAAAAATCTTTGTCATATCAGCACTATAGGGTATCAAGAGGGATTTTATTATATCCCCAGAGTGGATGATTCTGTTCTTAAAAAACATTCTCAAGGTTTAATAGTTTTAACTGGTGGGGAAGTTAGTCAGGTTTTAAAAATTTATAGAGATTATGGAAGTGAAAAAGCTTTAAAAAGAATTAAGGATTTACAATTTGTTTTTAGAGATCGATTTTATTTAGAATATACCAAAACCAATCCTAATGATTTCAATCAGTTTTTAAAAGAAACTTCTAAAATCCTTTCTATTCCTTTAGTGGCGGCTAATGATGTTCATTACACTGAAAAAAAGGATTACATTATTCAAGAGGTTTTAAGATGTATTGGAGAGAATGAAATTTTAGAAAATAGAAAAAGAGAAGATATAGAAAAGGATTTTAAATCTTCTGAACAAATGAGGGTTCTTTTTAAAGATGAAGATATTTCTTTAATTCAAAATACCTTAGAAGTGTCAAACCGATGTAATTTGGAATTTCAATTAAAAGATAAGCAGAATCAATCTATTTATCATTTGCCGACTCCTATTTTAGAAAAGAAAAAAAATCTTAAAATGGAATTAAAATATTTAGCTGAAAGCGGTCTAAAAAGAAAATTAAAAAACACTTCTGATTTGGAAAAATATCAAACCCGTCTGCAGGGAGAATTAGGCATTATTGATTCTATGGGTTTTACAGGATATTTTCTGATTGTTCATGAATTTGTTCATTGGGCAAAGAAGGAGGGTATCCCTGTGGGTCCTGGTAGAGGTTCCGGAGCTTCATCTTTGGTGGCTTATACTTTAGGAATTACTGATTTAGATCCTATGCCTCAGAATCTTCTTTTTGAAAGATTTCTAAATCCCGAGAGAATTAGTATGCCTGACTTTGATATTGATTTTTGTCAGGAGCATAGGAACCGTGTCATCCAACATGTTCAAGATATCTATGGCAAGGATTTTGTAGCTCAAGTGATTACCTTTGGACGTTTGCAAGCTCGTGCGGCCATACGTGATGTGGGACGTGTTTTATCTATGTCTTATTCAGATGTAGATGCCATTGTAAAGTTCATACCGGAACAATTAGGTATTACCCTTCAGGAAGCTCTCAATCAAAACCCAGCTCTTAAAGAATTAACAGAAACTGATTCACAAATTTTTACCTTACTGGATTTGGCTCAAAGAATTGAAGGACTCGTTCGTCATGTGAGTATTCATGCGGCTGGGGTTATTATAGCGGATCAGCCTATACTTCATTATGCTCCTCTTTACCGAGGAGCTGAAGATGAAAATGTGATTCAGTTTGATTTAAAGTATGCCAAGAAAATTGGTTTGGTAAAATTTGATTTTTTGGGTTTAAAAACTTTGACTCATATTCAAAGAGCTTTCCGTTTAATTGAAAAAAATCAAAACAAGAAAATTAGTACAGGAGATATTTCTCTTTCAGATGAAGGTATCTACAATATCATGAGTGAAGGGGATACCTTAGGTATTTTCCAATTTGAAGGAAAAGGGATTACGGATTTAATTCGAAAGGCAAAGCCTACTTGTTTTGAGGATATTATTGCCATCAATGCTCTCTTTCGACCGGGTCCTATGGATATGATTCCTACTTATTTGGAAAGAAGAAAATCCAAAACAGCGAAATATATTTTTCCTGAATTGGAATCCATTTTGAAAGAAACACATGGGATTGTTGTTTATCAAGAACAGGTTTTGCTTATTTCTGCTCGGATTGCAGGCTATAGTTATGCGGAGGCTGATGTTTTAAGAAGAGCTATGGGAGAAAAAATTCCCTCTGAAATGAGAAAACAAAAGACTCGATTTTTATCCGGAGCTCAAAAGAAAAATTATGACTCAAAGAAAGCTGAAAAATTATTTGATACAGTTGCTGAGTTTGCAAAGTATGGATTTAATAAAGCTCATGCCGCCGCTTATTGTGTTTTAGCGGCGCAAACTGCTTGGTTGAAACACTATTATCCTGTTGAGTTTTTTGCAGCCTTGCTCACAACAGAAATGGGAGATATTGCAAAAGTGACTAGATATATTCAAAATGCTCAAGTGCGAGGTATTAAACTAAAACCTCCTCATGTGAATTATTCTGAGTATGAGTTTTCTGTTCAAGATAAAGAAATTTATTTCGCTTTAGGAGCTATTAAGGGAGTGGGAAGTGTGGCAGTCCATCATATTGTATCTATTCGTGAAAAAATAGGCTCATTTAAATCCTTTGATCACTTTTTAGAGTCTGTGGATTCCAAGCGAGTGAATAAAAAAACTATAGATTCTTTAATTAAAGCAGGTGCTTTTGATGGTTTGGGATATGAAAGGTCTGAAATATCATCAAACTTTGAATTGCTCATTGAGAAAGCTGAAAAAAAGAAACAAGATATTTTAACAGGGCAATCGGATTTATTCTCTTTATTGGGTGAAGAAGAAACTGTTTTTCTAGCTCATTCAAAAAAATGGAGTAATTTGGAAAAACTAAATTATGAGAAACAAGTTATTGGTTTTTATCTTAGTGAACATCCTTTAGATTATTTTAAACCTTATTTAAAGTCCTACCCTTCGGATGCCATACAAGAAATTATAGACAAACCAAAAGATCAGATAAGAGTTTGGGGTATTGTCGAAAATTTAAGAGAAGTGAGAACTCGTAAAGGAACAGCTATGGGCTTTGCTCAGTTGGGAGATCGAACAGGCCATTTGGATTTGGTATTTTTTTCTAATGTATATTTAGATAATGAAAAGTTATTGCAGTCTGATGAACCTGTTTATATTGAAGGGCGTTTTCAGAAGACAGATACCAAATGCATTGTAGAACGAGTAACTCCGCTTAGTATGTTATTATCACGTGCCAATAGAGTTGAAATTTCAATTTCCAATCAAATCAAAGATGAACAAATGAAAGGCCTTAAACAAATTATAGAAAACAATGAAGGCTCTTCAGTGGTTGTCTTCAAAATCAATACAGGATCTTCTTCTCTTAAAATGCAGTCTCGCACTCCTTTAAGTGTGAACTTTTCTGTCTTGGAAAAAATCCGAGAGTTTATACCTCCGGAGAATATTCGATTTTCTTAGCTGTTTTTAACCATAAATCAAAAACTTCCTGTATTGTAATATTGCAGTAGTTAGATAATTTATCGTGTGTTCTATGGCTCACTCCACAGCTTCGAATCAAATCAAATAAACTAAGATCATTATTGATATTGATAGCCAGACCGTGCTGGCTGACTCCTTCGGTGATATGGATGCCAAAGAAGGCAATCTTTCCTTTTTTAGTAAAAAGACCTGCCTGTCCTTCTTCTTTATGAGTGGGTACATCCAGTTGAGTAAAGACTTTATGGGTCACTTGTTCAATGAAATGAACAAAGTCTCTTGCTCTGAGTTTATTTTGTTTTATGTTGGAAATAGGATAAAGAACTAACTGTCCCGGGGAGTGTAAAGTGGCTTGCCCTCCTCTTTTAATAGAAATAATAGGAATATTTTTTTTTTGGTATTCTGGTTTGGGAAGTAATAAATCTTCCTCGAAGCCTCTAAGTCCCATGGTAATTACAGTTGGGCAGTGGAAGCAAAGGGCAAAGTTGTCGCTTGTTTCCAGGCATTTCGTTTTGAGCTCTTCTTGTTTTTTAAGGCTGTCTAAATAAGGAATTTGATCTTCCCATATTTTTTGAAAAATCATTTATCAACCTTTATAACCAGATGATTTTCTAGTTTTAAGTAAGGGGAGAGTTTAAAATCCAGTATACTTAATTTTTTAATTTGTTGAAGAATTTGAGTATCTTGAGCATTCACATCAGCATTATAAACAATTTGATTTGCTGAAATCAGATTGACTTTTAAATTATTGATGTTAGGTGTTTTTTCCAGAGCTTTTTTTAAAGTTTCTCTTTCTAAATGGTTAAGTTTCCCTTGGAGAGTGATTGTGAATAATTGTGAGGATAAGACCCCTTTTTCATAAATGGATTTTATTTCCAAGGCAAAGTTCTTAGCCCAGTGATTTGTTTTTAACAAGTCCCATGAATGTTTGGGGATTTTAGTTCTGGATTTATATGTGGAAATTTTTCTTAAATAAATAGAATTGTATAGAGATAAGTCCCAAATAATTTGAGACATGGAATCAGAAAGAGGTTCCAAAGTGATGGATCCTAAAATGATAAGACCTGATTGAAAAAATTCAGCAAGTTTTTGAGCTGTTTTTATATTAAGATTATTAAAGTTTAGGTGTTTGGGGAGCATAGAATGATATTGACTAAAAATAGGGTGAATCGCATAAAAACCGTATTTGAGAAATAAAGATTGCAAGTTTGTATATAGGCTTTGAATAGGATCCGGCGGTATTTCATTCTTGTTCCACCAGCGATATACTTTATTATTTTTTTCATTTTTAAATTCAATAAGTGTTAGAATTCTGTCTGCGCTGTAATCCAAGTAAAAAAGATGAGAGGATATCAATATGTTTTTGAGGGTTTCTTTGGAGAATCGAATCAGAACTTTGTTGAGAAATTGTTTATCTTCAGTGGGTGTTGTTTCTATAATTTTTGTAAGCAGGATAAAGTTTTTACTTTGAGGTAGAATTTTTTGATCTATTGATGTTTTGATTTTTTTTATACGATCTTTGCCCAGCATTTCTGTAATGAGCTGGTAAGCCGCTTCTTTTTCAGCTAATTTGAGAATTTCATTGGTTTGATCGTTCGAACTGACAATTTCCAGTGTTTTTTCTTCAACTTGTGCTTTTGAAAAATAGGAAAGAAGACAGAATAAAATAATAATGTGTTTTCTGAATTTTATATTATAATTCATTGAAATACCTTGATTTTTTTGATATTAAATTAACAGTCTTTACAAAAATCATCTGCTGATTGTGTTGTGCTTCCAAAGTTTATCCCTATAAAACAAACTTTGTAAGATGGTGCTTTATGACTAGGAGGGGAGTCAAGATGGAAGTCTTTGCCAACCCACCAATTTTTCCCAGTACAAGACAGATAATAATAATCATTTTTTACAAGTTTTTCATCTTCGTCTGCTTTAATCACTTGAATACAAAAATAAGGAAAATCATGGATTCTTTCAAATGGAAAGTACATTTTTGGCAGTTGATTGTTCTGCTTTATAAACTTAGCTCTAAAGTTCCCTTGTCGATTGTAATTAGTTCCTTCTTTAATAATTTGCATACTATATTCTTTTTCTTCAAAAAGTCGACATACTCCCACTCTACACTCTTTTTTTTTTCATCAGGCGTTAATTGATGACTTCCATCAAATTTATTTATCCATTTATTTTTTTCAGATTCAAAGTGAAGTTTATTTTGTATTTCTGATATTCTTTGAGTATTAGACTCCATTCTGTCAATATCATTTTCCATAGAACTTAAAAATTTCTCTGTTTTTATTTGAGCTATGAGGGTGATAATAGCTATATACAAAGCTAGAGAGAGGCTATGAGTGCAATATACTTGTCCCAATACAGTGTTACAAAGGGGGTTATTGTAAGAAATAGGATAGATATAATAACAACAAGATGCTTAGGTATGTATGTTTTAGTGCAAGTTATAGTATGTATGAACATGAGCTTTCTTTAAACAGGTTATATTTTACTTAAAAACCTCATTTAATTAGCTGTCAATATTTTTAATTCTTATTCGATATAATTTCTGGAAAAAAAACTTGACATAATACCCTTTTTTAGGGTACAAAGAAAGATGTGGATGTTGTAGATTTTTCATATGTAAAGAATCAACTAAAAAAGGTGGTGTCTCATGAGTATTAAATATGGTTTAAAAAATTTAGAAAAAGATTATGGTTCTTTAACTTTATCTGATCTATTGATTATGTATAGGGAAGATAGGGAACTTACTCAAACTCAAATGGCTGATAAACTAAGCATATCAAAACAAAAACTATGCGATTTTGAAAAAGGACGAAGGATCCCCTCAGTGAAGATGGTCGCAAAATGGGCTAGAAAAATCAAACGTCCTCAAAAAGTGTGGGTACAGATAGTCCTACAGGATCAATTTAGGAGAGATAAATTAAATCTAAAAGTATCTATTGCTTCGTGAAGAAGGAGACCTTTTGTATCAATAGAAAATCTCAAAAAAACTCTCAGATTGAAACATTGATTAGAGACAATTAGATATACCACTATGTAATCTCTTTTGACATTCCTTCAAAGCGTCGTTTAAAGCCTCTTCTCTGGTGTCTCCAGCGCCAATTGATCTTATAGTTAAACCTCCTATAATATGAGTGGTGCATTCACACATAGTTATAGATCCTTCATAAGATATTTCTCTGATTATTTTTTTTAATTGGGCGGTCTTATCCAGATCTTCTTTATTTCTAAGTCCAGAAAGTTCTGCAACTTGTTTCTTTAAATTTGAAATTTTATCAGTAGCTTCTGTTTGTAACACAGTAGCTGTAGAATTATTTTTTTGCTCTTTAGCAGTTTCTTGAGAGTGACAGCTACTATTTATCAGTAAGAGAAAAATATAAATGCTAATAGAAAAAAATAACTTCATTCTTTTATAATAACCTACCAATACAGTAAGGGTCAATTGGGGGCCAAAACACAAAACAGGTCAATCATACAGTCTTCATTTCGAATCCTTTTCTGACAAAAAATCATAGGACTTACAGTTCTAAGATTTTTTATTGGGACAGGCGGATTCGAACCGCCGACCTCTACCATGTCAAGGTAGCACTCTAACCAACTGAGCTATGTCCCAAAAATTTTCTAAAAAAGATACCCTATCTCCTTCCTAAATGAAATCAATTTTTAATCGTCATTCCTATAGAATTAAGAATCCAGGCGTATATGCTAGATGGACCCCTGCTTTCGCAGGGGTGACGTAAATATGCAGGATGATATAAGTGCATGGATAATAATTATTTTTTAAATTGAGAATGCTTTAAAAAATAAATAACCTGTTCGATCACCCTGGGATCCCTTTTCATTCTGGCATGATTCACATCAATGACTATAAAATCACTCATTCCTTCCAGTTTGGCAGATTCCACTGTGACCATTCCATCATTAGGATCCTTCAAAGAAGTGGCAAATCGTGTGTAGGGTTTGGATCCAGCAATCACACCCACGGTGTAGTACAGAGGTTTGAGTGCTTTTAAAAATTGGGAATTATCCACTCCTAACTCAGAAATCACTGGCCCCAGCCAGGAAAAATACCATTTGTCTTCATACTCATTGACCAATTGGGTTCCGCTATTAGGAGTACCCATCAAAATAACAGAGCCTAAATTATCTACTTTGGCTTGATCTAGATAAGCTCGTATCAGTAAACCTCCTAAAGAATGCCCAACAAAATGAATTTTCTTATCAGGATTTTCAGAAATATATTGATCAAATTTTCTAAAAATATCTTCCTTGATATTATCCAAACTTTGGTTAATAGAATCATAATCCACATTCCGAACCTCATATCCAGCCTTATGGATTTTATCAGCGAGCTGATTCATAGAGCGAGCTCTGCGGGCAAATCCGTGAATCACAATCACTGATTCCTCTCCACCATGATAAATGGGAACGTGTGCACAACCAATAATACATGTTAAAAATAAAAACAAAATTTTACGTGTAAACATCTCATTTCTCCTAAGTGCTGGTTGAATTTTTTTACATCAAATGCTTTGTTTAAAATTCATTACGTATAACAAATTTTCATACAAGTCCTAATAGGCTCTAAGACTATAGGCTAGTTGTCTTTTTATAAAGGATA
Organism: Bdellovibrionales bacterium; assembly: GCA_965197855.1. GTDB lineage: Bacteria > Bdellovibrionota > Bdellovibrionia > Bdellovibrionales > UBA1609 > JAPPLG01. The sequence continues at coordinate 174,565 of OZ240230.1, read as the reverse complement.
AAGCACTTATTGGGAATATTTAAAATGTCGATGAGTAAAGCATGAAATGGTTATTATTTTTGTCTCTTTTTTTGATGTCTTGTATTGACCAACCGATAACGAGGCTTTTTTCCACCTCCGAGGATGAGGGTGCTAGAAATCAACTCAGAGAAAGAGTTCGATCCAGATCCCTTAGGGACTCTTCTGCACGTTGTTCTGAAAGTGAAAGATGCAAAGAAACCTGTGAAGATATGTATCTAAAAGCGACGGATTTGGACCGCTGTTATAATGCTAAGGAAAGTAGGGTCAAAGCTATTTCTGATGTCTTTGATATTTTAATCAACCCCGATAGACTGTCTGATTTGAATGATATTGATCCAACAGATTTTTCTCATTTTCTCAATATTGGCTGGAGAGGTTTTCTGGATCTCATTGACCCTGTGCATAGAGATGAAGACGGGGATCGAAGAAATACTTATTGGGAAGATATTTATGCCTATGATGCTGATACTGCTCTGTTGGTTTTGGAGTGGATTGCTAATGAAGAACAGATTGCCCGCTCTGTTTCATCAAAAGATGAGGATTTGGATATTACCCGTCATCTTTTCTGTATTGCCGGACGTTCTATATCTCCGGAAGAACAAAAACAGTATGTTTGTGATTTATGGGGTATAGATAATTGTAATAATCTTATCTTGAGTAATGGGATATGGACTCCTCCTAATCCACCTAATTCGTATGATTGGTCTATTGTCGTTCAAGATATGGATGATCCACCTCCAAGTGGTATCTGCCATGATCATCCTGCATCACTCTATGTAGGGCTGACTCAAGGAGAATATGATGATGTAGGTTTCTCCACTTATGCAGAAGCTCAAGATAATGATCAAGCTCAGGAAATAGTAGAAGATATTATTGATGATATATGTGGCACTCTTGATGTTAATAATTTATGTGTTCAGTTCTATATATGCCCCGTTCGTGTCAAGTATGAGGGATATGATTTAGACGAAGACCCATATTGTAATCTTTATAAAGAAGCGGTGGATGGATTGTGATGAAAATATTATGGATGATTATTTTATTGATGGGAATGGTGTCTTGTATAGATACGGGAGCACCGAGCTATTTAGCATCTATTACGGATTCAGAAGGGGATTCTGATAGTCGTATTGGAAGAAGAAGATCTGTGCGTTCTACTAATCAGTGTGAAGAGTCTGAGAGATGTGAAAATATATGTGATCAAATACTCGATTACTCTTCAGAAAGAAGAGATTGTTACAGGCTTTCTCTTAAAGAAATAGGGAAAATTGAAGAAGTTTTTGATGAATTAAAGGATATAAATAATTTGGCGGATATCAGGGGAGGGGACTTTGATTTATTTGCCAGTATAGCGCTCTCCTCCTGGTCCAACCTGATTCGAGGAGAATACCGTAGAGATGAAGAAGAAGATGATGATGATGAAGATATGGATGATGAAGGAAGGCCGGCATATAACTCAAATGAAGCCCAAGAAGTTCTCAGTTGGATTATCGTCAATAAATCTATTGCAGAATCTATTCGTGATTTTTCAAGTAAAGATAATCATATTATTGCAGATCTTTTAGTGCGAAGAGATGGCTCTTTAAGTTGCTCTGGGAATGATGATGATGGGAATATTTGCCGTGATCTTAATAGTAGTTCTTTAACAAATGGTGAGAAAAGTATTTTAGAGAATATTAAGGCGTATTTAAGTGCTATTGTTCGTTCTAGCCCTTCGGATGATGAAGTCTCTGCTATCTATGAGCTGACTCATGATGTGCTTTCAAGAGTTTGTGAGAATGTGGATTCTATAAGAAGCTATGGAAGTGAGCGCTCCTATAAAGCCTGCCTCTCATGGGTTTATTTTTGTCCATCTGTATATGATGAGTATTCTTCCAATCAAATTGACCAATATCTACTGAAAGATACTTATCGAAATGCTGTGGAAGGTTCTCTGCGCGATTGTACTTTTCTCACTAATGAACCTGAATGGTCTGATTACTGGGATTAAAGTTTCTCTACTAAGAGGGGGCTGAAGAGACAGCTTCTTCAGATGGAGCTGTTTTTTGTTTTTGCTTGCATAAAACTGATGCACAGATGAAGTGATCAAAAACAGGATGGGGAAGAAAAGGTTTTGATTTAAATTCCGGATGAAACTGAACCCCTAGAAACCAAGGGTGATTTGGGATTTCCAACATTTCCACCAAGTTGTCTTCTTCATTGATGCCGGATAAACACATTCCATTTTTTTCCAATATTTCTCGGTATTCATTGTTTAGCTCAAATCGATGTCGATGTCTTTCTGAGATATGTGGGGTTTTATAAATTTCAAAAGCTTTGGTGTTGTTTTGAATGGTGCAAGGGTAAGAACCTAACCTCATTGTTGCGCCTTTATTTTTAATGCCAATTTGGCTTTCCATGGAGTCAATAATCTTTTCGGAGCTTTTATCTGCAAACTCTGTAGAAGAGGCTTTTTTTAATCCACATACGTTTCGGGCAAATTCCAGAGCGGCCATTTGCATACCAAAACAAATGCCTAAGAAAGGGATGTTATTTTCTCTAGCATATTGAATAGCTAAAATTTTTCCCGATACCCCTCTTTGCCCAAAACCACCTGGGACAATAATGCCATCCAAATCTTTTAAAACAACGCTGACATTCTCATCGTTTAGACATTCAGAATCAATGTATTCAATATCCACTTGGGATTCATTAGCCACTCCTGCATGAGCTAAGGCTTCATGAAGGGATTGGTAGCTGTCTTTAAGATCTACATATTTTCCAACCAATCCTAGGGTTATTGATTTTTTTGGAGATTTATAGGTTTGAACAATTTGATTCCATCTTTGCATTTGAGGTTCTGGAGTGGAAATTTTAAGCTGTTTAACGACTTTGTGGTCTAATTTTTCTTTATGAAGCAGTAAGGGGACTTCGTAAATAATATCTACGTCAGGGGTGAAAATAACGTTAGCTTGAGAAACGCTACAAAATAAAGAAAATTTTGATTTTAAGGATTCATCTATTTTTTTATGACTCCGACAAATCAAAAAGTCAGGTTGAATCCCCACTTCCCGTAAGGATTTCACAGAGTGTTGTGTAGGTTTGCTTTTAAATTCACCGGCCACTTGTACAAAAGGAACCAAGGTGACATGAACAAATGCTGTATTTTCAACACCTAAATCTGCCCGCATTTGTCGGATAGCTTCCACAAAGGGCAGACTTTCAATATCTCCAATAGTGCCTCCGATTTCTACAATAACAACCTGACTATCTTTTCCTTTCTGAAGAATATGGGATTTAATTTCATCAGTGATATGAGGAATGACCTGCACAGTGTGGCCTAAGAAATCACCTCTTCTTTCTTTGGAAATCACACTTTCATAAATTTGCCCTGTTGTGATGCTATTGGATCTTCTCAGAGGCGCTGATGTAAATCTTTCATAGTGGCCTAAGTCTAAATCTGTTTCAGCACCGTCTTCAGTGACATAAACCTCTCCATGTTGAAAAGGGGAGAGAGTGCCGGGATCTACATTTAAGTAAGGATCACATTTGATAATACTAATGGAGAGTCCACGTGCTTCCAATAAAGCCCCTAAACTAGCCGCAGTAAGGCCTTTTCCCACAGAGGAAACCACTCCTCCTGTTATGAAGATATATTTAGAATTTTCCATTTTCATGCAGACCAACTTAATATGGATAAGCAAAAGTCACAACAAAATTATACTGATCTTTGCCCCAACCCATCTCAACCCTTATTTTTTTATTGTAAGAAGGGGGAAGACCGATGCGAACTCCTGCTCCGACAGAAAATAAAGGTTTTTTAAGCCAATGGACTTGTCCTAAATCTAGAAATAATACAGATTCCAACCAGGTGATTAAAGGCCATCGAAACTCTCCTTGAACCAGATAATATTGACCGGAATGAAAACGTCCCTGTAAATATCCTCTCAGGTAGTCCATTCCTCCTAATTTAAACTGAAAACTATAAGGCAGATCATTTTCTTTGGAATCAAAAAGAGAGCCTCCGCCTGCAAGAGTTAAAACCCATTTTTCTTTATCTAAAATAGAAAAGATAAAAGAGATTTTACTTTCCAACTGTAAGAACATATCAGCTAAATTATAATGCTCATAGCCCACTTTAAAGTTTGTTTGAAAGAGATAGCCTTTGGAGGGGTTGAAAATATCATCTCTTGTGTCCCATCTGATTTTTGTCCCAATCGTTCCTCCAAGTTCATGAGGGGAGAAACCATAGCATTGTTTGGGTAATTCTTTTTCTTCTTTTCCAGTCAATAAAATACAAGGACGTCCGCTTTCTTCTATACGCTCTTGAAATTCGAAAAACAAACCAGCCTGAAATTTTCCTTCTAGAGTTCTCAAATATTGAATTTGAAAATCTTTTTTTTGTATGGGTATTTTAATATACTCTGTAGATTCGTCCTTATAATATGGATCAGAAGTTTGTTCCCATTGAAGAGAGGAAGACCACTCACCTTTTTCTGCCCAGTAAATCCAATGGCTGTTTATACCTTTTATTGTTTTAGTCAGCCCCCAATGGCCGCTGAGAGAGAGATACATTCCTTTATCAGAAGTTGGGTAAATAAATAAACGAGAAGCTAATATATGTCCCAAAAAATTGGATCTACGATAAGATGGGACAAAAGCTAACTTGTGAGAGCTTTCTTCTTCAGAGAAGAACCAAGTCATTTTTGCGTGCGCAAAACAGGAGCACAATAAGAAAAAGATAAGAAGATTATTTTTCAAGGAAGTTGCTTTTTTGAGAGTTGATTCCATAGAGGCGTATTTTTCTATTGAAAGTTGTTCGTGACATATTCAAATGATGGGCGGCTATGGAGCGGTTTCCTTCATGTTCTTGAAGAGTTTTAATGAGCATCTCTTTTTCCATTTGTTTTAAAATGGGAAGTTTTTCTGTCAAAGATTGAGTTGGAGTATTTTTCTCATAAATGCGGTTAATAATTTCTTTAATGTCTGAGTCTTGTATAGTCATATTTGGAAAGAGAGCTTTAGCTCTGGCAACCGTATTTCTTAACTCACGAATATTGCCAGGCCAATTATGCATCTTTAATGTTTCTATGGCAGAGGGTGCAAAAGACACTCCAAATTCAATAGATAAAAATTTGATAATATCATCAAAATCTTCTATTCGATCCACTAAGGCCGGAGGGTTCAACTCCAGAACATGAAGACGAAAATAGAGGTCTTCACGGAATGTTTTATCTAAAACTTTTGATTGAAGGTTTTGGTGAGTGGCTGTCACTATTCGGACATCTACTTTTATGGATTGGTCTGAACCAACAGGTTTGATTTCTTTTGATTCCAAAGCTCTCAATAGTTTTGGTTGCAAGCACAAGGGTAGATCGCCAATTTCATCTAGAAATAGTGTTCCCCCATGAGCAGAACGAAAAGCTCCCAATCGATCTTGATTGGCTCCTGTATAAGATCCCCGAATATGACCAAAAAACTCACTTTCAACTAAGCTTTCTGTTAAAGCACTACAGTTCACGCTGACATAAGGTCCGGTATTACGTGAAGATTGAGAATGAATCATTTGAGCCAAGTGTTCTTTTCCGGAACCTGAAGGTCCTAGAATCAGAACGGGAAAATCTGTTTGAGCCATGGAAGGAATACGGTTTAATTGTTTATTCCAGGCAGGGTTTAAACTATAGTTAAAAATTTTCCAATTTTTTTGAAACATCTTTGAAGAAAAAATAAACTTTGTTTTTCCAATTTGAATACGGTCTTGTTCTTTTAATAGTGCTGAGAATATTTTATTTCCATTCAAAAAAGTGCCATTTCGGCTCGACATATCTTTTAAAATATAATGATCTGTTTTTTTTTCAATCCGGGCATGCCGCCGTGAAATAAAAGGGTCATCCAAGACAATCAGCTGGCTGGTGTCGCGTCCAATACTTATAAAATCATGAATTTCTCTTTGTTCAAAGGTGGCATGAGAAAACCATGAGAGGAAACCTGTATTTGATTTTTTAGAGCTATTTTTATGAATTCTCTTGGTAACTGCAGGAATCTCTAAACTCATTGAATAAACCTTTGCCCTTATGCTAGAAGGAATTTTTACAAGCTATTCCAATTCAGTGTCAAATTATTTCTTATTTTATTTTTAATAGAAAAAGTTTTGAAAATTTTATGTATTTTTTGTTATGATAGTTAAGAGGAGGTATCTTTGAAAAAATTGAATGTTTATTCTTTCATAATAGGGATCCTAGTAGTAGCCGGAATATACTTTTTTGGGTATGAGAAAGCAACTGCCTATAGAAAACCTTACTACTTTGCTCCCCCTGAAGTTATCAAGTATTTTACATTTGGTTATAATGATATTTATGCGGATCTCTTATGGATTCGATATATTCAAAATGCTGATTTTTGTCGTTATGAACAGGGGATCCCAGTTTACGACGGCAAAACAAAGTATAAATGCCATAAAGGCTGGGCCTATCATATGTCGAATGCTATTACAGAGTTAGCCCCTCGTTTTAAAAAACCGTATGTTTTATCCAGTGTCATCATGGGAGTTATTATGGGAGATAAGGAGGGAACACGTCTTATCTTAGATAAAGCTGTTGAAAGATTTCCGGATGATTGGGGGGTTTCATTTCATGCAGGTCATCATTATTTAATGGAGTTGAATCAACCTTATAAAGCGGCTGATCTTTTATTGAATGCGGCTAAAAATGGAGGTCCACTATGGCTGTATAGCCTTTCAGCTAAGCTTTATTCTGAATCCGGGCGTTTGGATGTTGCTGAAAGGATGATCATGAAGCTTATTGAAGATGACCCCGATGGTTCTTTTGTTAAGGGTTTTAAAAGAAGGTTGCGTGAAATTCGAGAACTTAAAGTAAAAGCATCCAATTAAGCTGTTTTTAAAAGAAAAAATCTGACATAACTTGACTGTTTCACTTAAGCATCCCACATTTTTTAATAGGTTTATTTTCCCACGTAAACAAGAGGATATTTCGTTGTCTGATTACTACGATATTTTAGGAGTTTCCAAAGAAGCTTCTACAAATGAGATTAAAAAAGCTTATAGAAAATTGGCTTTACAGTATCATCCTGATCGAAATCCTGGAGATAAAAATGCTGAAAACAAATTTAAGAAAGCTTCAGAGGCCTATCAGGTTTTAAGCAATCCTGAAAAAAAAGCTCAATATGATCGCTTTGGTCATGCTGATTTTCAATCTTCTTATGGATTTCAGGGTTTTAGAGATGTGCAGGATATTTTTTCCTCTTTTTCAGATATTTTTGGACAAATGGGATTTGGAGGCAGAGGCAGTGGATTTGAGGATTTGTTTCATTCCTCTTTCTCTGGAAATTCTCATCATCAAACTCATAAAGGATCAGACTTAAGATATCATCACAATGTGACCTTGCAAGATGTACTACATGGCGGAGAACATGTTATTGAATTTTCTGCCGAATTAAATTGTAAACAATGTAATGCTACTGGAGCTAAGGACGGCACAGCTTTAAAAACGTGTAAAGCTTGTAATGGGAGAGGTCAGACAATGCAGAGACAGGCCTTTATTTCTTTTGCGACACAATGTTCTCAGTGTTCAGGTCAGGGAGAAGTAGTTCAATATCCTTGTGGAGCTTGCCATGGGAAAGGACAAACGAGACAAAAAAAGAAATTATCTATTAAAATTCCTCCTGGAGTAGAGACAGGAACACGACTGCGTGTGAGGGGAGAGGGAGAGGTAGGTTATAAAAATGGGGTTAGTGGAGATCTTTATGTAGAAATAAAAGTTCAAGAAGATTCTATTTTTACAAGGCAGGGAGCGAATATTAAAGCTTCTTTGGAAATTTCTTATCTTCAGGCTATCTTAGGAGCAGAGGTGAAGGCTCCTTCTTTAGATGAAAAATTTCAGTCTTTGGAAGTTCCAAAAGGAACCCAGTCTGGAGATACTCTTGTATTGAAGCATAAAGGGCTTCCTGTTTTAGGCTCTGGAGGGCGAAGAGGCTCTCTTATTTATGAAATTCAGATAAAGATTCCAAAAAAAATAAAGAAAAAAGAATTAGAACTATTAAATCAGTTAAGCCAAATTTCCAAATAATGCTCATCCATTTATGAAATTTTTACACATATTGAAAAATATAATAGATGGCTTAAATAATAAAAAGTTGTGTTTTTTTAAAGTTTTTGTTAATATGCTTTTCCCTGTTTAATTAAAAAAAGATTGTATTATGAAATTATTTATTATCTCTTTAGTTTTTTATTTGTATCCCGTCTTTTCTTTTGAATTAAAGGATCTTGTAGGCAGTTGGAAAGAAGTAAATACTGTATGTATCATTCCATCTGAGGAGATCAATGTATATGGGTATAATGACTCAATAGAAAACTCTCAAACAGAAATATTATTTGATACTAGGGATGATTTAGATAATCCAGAGCCTTCTTTGATGTGGATCCATGCTAATGGAAATATGACTGTGAGATCTAAATTTTTTAATACATCACGAGATAGTAATAATAATTTTTGTAGATCTAGAACCACATGGAGTGGCACTTATAGTGTTGACCAGGATGAGTTGAACGCCTTTAATCAACAGCAAAATGAATTTCAATCTATTAGGTATAATAGAGTGAGCGATTCTGTTATAAGAATGACGCCAGCTGTGATTTATCCTGAGATAACATATACATATGAAAAAGTAACAAAACCTTACAGAAAAGAAGGATGCCCTACAGGGCCTAAAGAAACTTCTTTGAGAACAGTCTTTATGAGGTTTAATATAGTAGAAGCAGATAGAGACCGACAGCATTTATATCTTTATCTTCATTCGAATGAAAATAGGTGTATGGGAGAAAATCGACATCTATATCTTATGTTTAGAAAGATAAGTTAAATAATTAAAAAAATGATCAATATAACTATCCAAAACACACCTAATCCTCAAGTATTAAAGTTTGTATTTAATAATAAAATTACAGAACATATTTTTGAATTTGATAATACAGATTCGGCTCGAAGTGTTTCTCCATTATCTGCTCAGCTCCTGGGGTTTCCATGGGTTAAGAAGGTTTTTATTGGGGAAGATTTTATTAGTATTACAAAAGAAGATTGGGTGGAATGGGAGTCTTTAAAAGAGCCTTTGGTTCAACTGATTCAAACAGCAAGTGTAGAAGAAATTATATCTGTTGATTCTAAGGAGTCCAATCCAAGTACTCTGGAAAATTTACAGCAAGATGCTGATATTGTAGAGAAAATTAAAGATATTCTAAATAAAGAAATCCAACCAGCTGTTCAAATGGATGGGGGTTTTATTCAGTTTGATCACTATAAAGACGGCAAGGTGTATGTGAAATTAAGAGGGGCTTGTTCGGGTTGCCCCAGTGCTGAATGGACCTTAAAACAGGGCATTGAAGATAGGTTTAAAAGGGATATACCTCAAATACTTAAAGTAATTTCTATACCTTAACTCTGCCTTTGAAATTGTCTTTTTTATTGTCTTAGATAGAAGTTTGATTATAAACTTAAAACTGTATTTCTGACAAAAAGGAGGTCATTATGCGACTGTTTATTCTATCTATAGTATTTTTAGTTGGTTTTTTAGGGTGTCAGACCACACAGGAAGTGCCTCAAAAATCAAATTTAACAGCAGGGTCCGCTAAAACCCTATTAGTTAAAGGAAGAACAACACAAGCAGAAATTCTTAGAATTTGGGGGTCTCCTAATATAGTGACTCAATCTTCGAATGGAGAAGCAGTGTGGACATATAGCAAACAGTCTTATGATACAGCGAGTTCTTCATTTGCTGCTGGCTTATTTATTGTAGGAGGGGGGCAGGCGGTCAGCAAAGGAGCTACTTCTTCTTTTGATGTTATTATTACCTTTGATGATAAAGATGTTGTAAAAGATTTTTCTGTAACAGCTACACAATTTTAATAAGGAGTATAATATGAAATATTTCTTCATTTTATTTTTTCTTATAGCTTGTCAAACGACACCTCCTTTATCTGCGGATCAAAGAAGGACCTTACAAACTCGTATTTTTAAACCAGCTTCTTATAATACTGTTTTTAGGGCATTTAAAACAGTTATGCAGGATGAAGGCTATATAATTAAAAACATGGATATGGAGGGAGGTTTTCTTGTTGCTGATACTCAAAAGAGTATGGGATCAGGCTACAATACTTTGATTATTTTAGGTGCTTTTGCTGCTGGCTTATCGGGCAATACTAGAAATAATAATTACGCTACAGGCCGAACATATACATGTACGGTCAATCTGGAGGAAATCCAAAAAAATGTTATAGAAGCTCGTTTAATTTTTCAAAAAATAACTAACTACTCTCGTGGAGGACAGGCAGGAGGTGAACTTTTACAGCCAGAGGTTTACCGAAACATTTTCGCAAAAGTGTCGAGAGAAGTAGAAAGAAGAAAAGCTTTAAAAAGACAGTAATTAAAAGCCTATTTTTAATAATTATAGGAGATATTATAATACGTATACAAAATGTAACATAATATAACTTATCGGTTAATTGTGAAAGGTTGCTAAGGAATTTTTTAAAAGAGAGATTCCTATTGTATACTTTTTATACAATAGTTTGGGCAAAGTCAATAAAGCCTTAGGGCTGTTCGTGTAGCAGTTCTCTTACTTTCTTTTCAATCCTTTCTAAAGAAGGCAGAGTGTTTTCTTCAAAATGAGGATGAAGACCTACTCCGGGAATATGTTTGCCAGCTACAACTCTTGGAGGAGCATAGAGATCATAAAAACACTCTTTGGATGTACGATAAGCCAGATGTTCCCCAAAATTAGTAACCTCTGTATCTTCATTTACAAATAAAACTTTTTTTGTTTTTTGAATAGATTTTTTAATCAAAGCCCAGTCATAGGGATAAAGAGAAAGCATATCGATCAGCTCAATAGAAATATTTTCTTTTTTGAAATTTTTAACCACTTCCCTGCACAAATTTAAAGTTCGTCCATAACTGACAATAGTTAAATCAGCACCTGTTTCAATGAGCTGGGCCTTTCCTATTGGAATTTTATATTCCTGTACTAGCGGCCACTTTGGTTTCCATTGCTCTCTATTTTGAAGAGGGGCATCAATACAGGCTTTCAACTCCCCTTCCCTCTCTGGTTCCCCTGGAATCTTCTCTTTACCTTTTTGTCTTAAAAGGGCTTTAGGTATGAGATAGAGAACAGGGTTAGGATCTGAAAGTGCTGAGATCATCAGTCCATAAGCATTTAAAGGGGTGGACGGCATGACAATCTTCCATCCTGGAAGCCTTGTGGCCCAGGCATCAAAACTATGGCTATGATAAATAGAGCCATGAACACCTCCCCCAACAGGAGCCATTAAAACCAGTGGAAGAGTGTATCGGCCTTGACTCAGCCAAGACATCATCCCTGCTTGTTTTAATAAATCTATAGAGTTAAAAATATAATCAGAAAATTGAATTTCAGCGACACATCTGCTTCCAGTGAGAGCTAGCCCAATAGCAGTACCAATAATTCCTCTTTCATCAAGAGGGGTATTCCATGCAGTCTTTAGCCCCTGAGTCACAGTAAAGACTCCGCCCAAAGGAGGTCCCACATCTTCTCCAAAAATATTTTGGAGATTTTGATGTTTTTCTCCATAATGAAGAGCTAATCTAATTGCCTGAGCCATATTTGCCATTTAAAAGTTTCTCCAATTGGATTCTTCATTGTCTGCATATATATGGGACCATATGGATTCATCTGAAGGTTCCAGTTCTTTGGCAACTTCTGATTCCTCTTGTTTTAATTTTTCAAAAACTTGTTGATGAATTTTTTCAATTTCTTTTTGAGAAAGTATCTTTTCTTTAATGAGTTTTTGCTCAAAAGTTTTTAATGGACAAATTTGTGACTCATCATAATTAGCCCCTGAAGATGAAGAATGCCCATAGAGTCTGGACACTTCTGCTTCTAATAGTGCTGGTTTTCTATTCTTCCGAACATATTCAATACTTTCTTGAAGTGTGGAATAACTTTCTTCCACATTATTTCCATCCACATTATAAGTTTTAATGCCAAAGGCTTTTCCTCGGTCAGTAATGGATTTTTCCGAATGTTGCCCGTCGAAAGGGGTGGAGATGCCAAATCTATTGTTGAGTACAATAACCAATAATGGAAGAGGATTTGAAGGTTTGGAAGCCCAAATAAGACTGGTGGAAAAATCAGCTAAAGCTGTACCTGCATCACCACCTGTGACAATGGTAATGCCGTCAGTATTTTTTTGAGCATGAGCGGTTCCAATAGCGATGCTATGTTGGATTTCTATTGTAGATGAAATAGGAGGTATATTCCATTCTGGAATAACATAGTGATGTACAAAATTTCTTCCCCCTGTGAAAGGGTCTGTTTTCCGGCTCATCATTTGCCTGAGAGCATTTTTTGTTTTTAATCCCATGGCCATGACAGTGCCTGTACAACGATAATGAAGGTGAAGCCAATCATATTCCAAACCTTGGCCTTTTTTTATGAGTCTACCTAAGGGAACTCCAAAAGCTTCTTCTCCGGGAGCTCCTACCCAGAAATATCCTCTCCTTTTTTTTAAAATTTGAATAAGCCTTTCATCTAATAGCCGAGATGAAACCATTTGATAATGAACTTCTTTAAGTATGGTTTTTGATAAACGAAAACCCATTTTTGACAAACTAATAATCTGCTTTTTTCTGGACGATAGATGATTTTTTTTGAGTGAGCAAGGCAAGATCCCATGCAATGTTAACAGCTTCTTCAATATCTGCTCTTTGGAGATATTTTTCATGAAATTTTGGATCATTAGTATCTAAAAAGCTTAGTTCTTCTTGATCTTTGTTTTCTTCATTTCTTTTCTTGGCGTCCGCCATGACAGTTTCAATTTTAATAAGAGACTGATTTTTTAACTTATCTTCATATTCTGTAATTTCATTATTGATTTTTTTAAATTTATCACTTTTTTTAACCCGAGATAAAGATCGTAATTTCAATTTTTTAATTAAATTATCTTCAATTTTTTTCCATTGCCAAACTACATTTCGCGTTAAAAAAGAGCTTGTGTTTTGACGAGGCAGAACATAATCCAATTTTTTTTCTCCATACGCATCTACAGAAATAAGGCTGGGAAGTGAGATATCAGAGTTAACTCCCATTTTTTGAATGGATTTTCCTCCTGGAATAAAGAACAATCCTACGGTAACCTTTACAGCTCCCAATCCTTGAGGCAGGTTTTCAACAGATTGAATACTTCCTTTACCAAAGGTATGATCCCCTCCTACAATTACAGCTCTTTTATAGTCTTGTAAAGCCCCTGCAACGATTTCAGAAGCACTGGCACTGCTTCGATCCACTAAAACAACCAGACTGCCGTCATACTCAATATGGTTATCCGTATCAGACATAGTTTGATAAGCAGAATGACCTCCAAAACCTGTAGTCATTTGACGAACCACATTTCCTTTTTCTAAAAATAATCCTACAACATCAATAGCCTCTGTTAAAACTCCCCCTCCATTGCCGGATAGGTCTAAAACCAAACCAGAGACTCCTTTCTCTTTTGCTTCTTTAATCAGTTTTTTAATATCTTTTGAAACAGATCTATGACTCTTGGATTGTGTTACACTGCCTCCATAAAAAGAGGGAATACGCAATACTCCAATTAGTTGTTCTTTGCCATTTATTTTTCTTTTTGAATAAATAATGGAAGAGGCTCCATCCTGTAAGGGAATTTTATCACGCACTAATGTCACAAAAATTTTTTTTTGTTTTCCATCTTTTAAGGATCGAAGAACTTTTAAATGAACTTTTGTACCTTTTTTACCTCGAACCATTTCTACAACATCTCTTAAATCCCAACCAAAAATATTGATCATTTTATTGGAAGTTTGGCCAATAGCTATAATCTTATCTTTCTTTTTTAATTTTCTTGAGCGGAAAGCAGACCCTCCAGGAAGTAATTTTTCTATCACAGTGTAGCCGTATCTAGAGCTTAAAGAAGCCCCTACTCCTTCCAAAGAAAGTCTCATATTAATTTCAAAATCTTCCAATTCGTATCGCGAAAAATAACTGGAATGAGGATCCAAAGATTTCGCAAAACTATCTAAATAAAGAGCGTACCATTTTTCATATTTACAGGTTTTAATACGTTTATTTTTTTCCTCTTGTTGTGAGCAAAATAATAATCTTACTTTAGAAGGTCTAGGGTCCCAGCTATACACTTTTTTCTTTAACCTTTTATACATTCCTAATAAATGTTCTTTGGCCTTTGTTTCATCTTCTTCAGTCATCATAATGCTAGCTAGTTCATAATGAAGATATTTACGGTGAAAGTTGTTTAATTCATTTTTATTATCGGCATAGGGTCTTTTGTCAGAGTTGAGAACAAAAGAAACTTTAGGATCTAATTTAAAAGTAGGTTTAGATATTTCATCTTCGGCAAAATCCACTCTTTCTTTAACCCTTTGGTAGAAAAGGTTGTACAGTTTGTAGAGAGCATTGCAGTTTGCTTTTTCCAAGTGGTTAAAGAAAGGTGTAAACCAGTTTTTGATTTGTTTAATATCTAATTCAATAAAATAAAGCTTTCCGTCATCCAGATTTTTGATTAATTGATCAACGACTCTTTTTTTTAGTTGAAAAGATAGAGCAGGCTGGCTGACGTGTTTTTCTAAATATTGATATTGAATGGGATTTAATTGTTCGCATGTCAGTTCTTTTTTCCCAAAAATAAAAGGGGTATAAAAAAATATAAAAACAAAGATGTATTTTTTTATATTTCTATTGAACATAACTTGACTTCTTTGACTTTTTATTTTTTGTGACAGCTACAGAAGATATATTCTTAACTATATTCATTTTTCCATTTCTCGTTTTTAATGAGGTGCCTAATAATCTTAATGCTTGATGCATTGTTAAACTGGATACAGAAACTTCTTTTGGTAGGGAAATTCTTTGTTTGCCATGTTGAATATAGGGTCCATATTTACCGTCTAAAACCTGGATAGTTTGTCCAGTATCTGTATGGAGTCCTAAATCTTTAAGAACTTTTTTTCTGCCTCCCTTTTTAGGTTCACTGAGGATGTTTAAGGCTTCTTTGAAGGTTAAGTTAAAAAAATCATCAATGGACTTAATAGATCTAAAATCACCATCATGAACTATATAGGGCCCGAACCTCCCAATTCCTTTTTTCACATCTTTTGAAGTTTCAGGATGAGACCCCAAAGTTTCTGGAAGTTGTAATAATTTTAAAGCCATACTTAAATCAATATCTTCTTCAGACAGCCCCCTGGGAATAGAAACTCTTTTTACAGAATTTTTACTTCGGTCTTTTTTGTCTGTTTGCAATTCACCTCTTTGAATGTAAGGGCCGTATTTTCCGTTTAAAACATAAATAGCTTCCTTTGTGGCAGGGTCTTGACCTAAGCTTTCATGTCCTTTTGATTTTTTATCTAGCATATCCATTAATATCTCCTTATTTAAGTCTCCTGGATAAATATTGAGAGGAAGTGATACTGAAGCTCCATCCTTTTTATCTTGAGTCATATAGGCACCATAAGGCCCTGCATAAAATACGAAGCCTTTCAAACCGTCAATAGTCATAGAGCGGTTGTTTTTTGTTTCTTTTTGATTATCCACCTGATTTTTTAAACCTTTTTTGCCAAAGTATATTTGTTGTAAATACTGAATATGATCTTTTTTGCCAAATGCAATATCATCTAATACCTGTTCCATATCAGCAGTAAACTGACTGCTTACATAATTAGGAAAATGTTCTGTTAAAAATTTAGTAACAATTAAGCCAGTCATTGTAGGAATAAGCATATTCTTATCTTTAAAAACATAACCTCTTTTCTGTATAGTGGCAATAGTGGGAGCATATGTAGAGGGGCGTCCAATTCCTTCCTGCTCAAGTGTTTGAATCAATGAAGCTTCAGTAAATCGAGCCGGAGGGCGTGTTTCATGTTCATGATTGCTTAATTTTTGACATTTTAAAGAATCTGACTTTTTAAAAGCTGGAAGATGATTTTCTGAAGTTTCTTTTGTTTCTTGGTAAATTTTGTAAAATCCATCAAAAACTATTGTTGTGCCCGAAGCTGAAAACTGTGCTGATTTGCCAGCATCAATAGTAGCAGAGACTCTTTTTTGTTTACAATCCACGGCTTGGCTGGCCAGAGTTCTTTGCCAGATCATTTGATACAATTTTAATAAATAACCTGTTAATTTTGTATTTTTAGGGTGTACAAATTTCTGGCCGGCTGGACGAATAGCTTCATGAGCTTCCTGAGCGCCTTTTGATTTATTCTTATAAACACGAGCTTTTTCCGGTACATAATTTTTACCATATATTTGTTTAATTTCTTTGCGGCTGGCTTCAATAGCCTGTTTTGATAAAAAGACAGCGTCTGTTCTCATATAGGTAATAAAGCCTCTTTCATAAAGTTGTTGAGCTAGGTTCATTGTTTCTTTAGCGCTTAAAGATAGCTTTCGATTGGCCTCCTGTTGTAAAGTGGAAGTTGTAAAAGGAGGCTGGGGTTTACGAGTGATAGATGTTGTTTTAACTTCGGACACTGTATAAGCAAGAGTTTTAAGTTCTTTTATTAAAGAATTAGCCTTTTTTTCATCTAATAATAATCTTTTCTTCTTTAATTGACCGGTGTCTCGATCAAAATCTGCACTGCCGGCCAATTGTGTTCCTTTATAAGACAGTAGCTGAGCTATGAAACTTTGTTGACCTTTTAAAAGATGAGCTTGCAGGCTCCAATACTTGGATTTTTTAAAGTGAATGCGTTTCAACTCTCTTTCACTTAAAAGTTTAACAGCTACAGATTGTACACGCCCGGCAGATAGACCTCGGGTGACATGTTTCCACAGTACAGGGGAAATGGTATAGCCTACCAATCGATCTAAAATACGACGAGTTTCCTGGGCATAGACTAGATTTTTATTTACTTTTCTGAAATTTTCTAAAGACTTTAAGATAGCTTCTTTTGTAATTTCATGAAAAACCATTCTTTTAAAGTTTATTTTTGGAGATTTTAAGATTTCCTGGATATGCCAGCTAATACTTTCCCCTTCTCGATCTTCATCTGTTGCTAAGATAACTTCTGAAGAGTTTTTAGCTTTTTGCTTTAGAAGGGTGACCACTTTCTTTTTAGAAGAAGGAATACAATATATAGGTTTAAACTGGTCTTCAATGTTTACACCCAACCTGGACCATTTATATTTTTTATAAGTTTCAGGAATTTCTTTGGCGGATTCAGGCAGATCTCTAAGATGTCCCATACAGGACTCCACTTCATAATCTTTACTTAAAAATTTTTTGATTGTTCGAGCCTTGGTAGGAGACTCTACAATGACCAACTTTTTTTTGCTCATGTCTATCTCTTATTTTACTTATGTCTATAAATAATTAAACCATTTGTTAAATCGTGAGGAGAAGAACCCACAGTGACTTTATCTCCAACGACAACTTGAATATTATAACGGCGCATTTTGCCACAAAGTTTTGCAGAAATTTCAACATTGTTGTTTTCCAGGGAAATTTTATAAATCCCTTTTGGACATACTTGTACAATTTCACCCTCAAACTGAACTAAATCGCTTTTTGACATTATTGAGTGATCCCTAGATTATTGGAAGCAAGGTATTTGACAGTGTTTTTAAAGATAACCTCCAGACGATCATTTCTGACGGAGAGAATGTACCCCCATCCAAACTGTTTATGCATGAGAGGTGTTTTAGCTGAGTATTTTTTAGACATAGTATAAGATGCGGCTGACACAGCTTTATGTTTAGTTTGTAAAGAGTTCCAACGGCGTTCCACATCGTTTTGTAATTTTTGCTCTTTCTTTGATATTGTGGGGGTTTTTGTTTTGATCTTTTTAGGGGTTGTTTTTGTCTCTTTTTTCGTTTTGGAAACAACTTTTTTGGTTTTAGATATGTCTTTTTTCGTTTTGGATACAGCCTTTTTAGTATCAGTTTTCTTTGTTGTTGCTTTCTTGGATGTCACTTTCTTTTTAGTATCAGTTTTCTTTGCTGTTGTTTTCTTGGATGCCACTTTCTTTTTAGTATCAGTTTTCTTTGCTGTTATTTTCTTGGATGCCACTTTCTTTTTAGTATCAGTTTTCTTTGCTGTTGTTTTCTTGGATGCCACTTTCTTTTTAGTATCAGTTTTCTTTGCTGTTGTTTTCTTAGTTGCTGTTTTCTTTTTAGTATCAGTTTTCTTTGAATTTTTTGACACTTTAACTTTTGTTTTAGATGAAGCCTTTTTCACAGTTTTACTAGATTTTTTAACTGTACTCTTTTTCGATGTTTTCTTAGTCTTTTTAACCGCCATATAAATTTACCTCTTTATAAAATGTAAATATTGTATAGACAAAACCTCTCAATTATAACTAACTTGAGAAGATGAACAAGCTCTATATCACAACACCTCTCTACTATGTCAATGACAAGCCTCATGCGGGAACAGCTTATTCTACAGTTATTGCTGATATTTTTAATCGTTTTCATCAGTTCTTTTCTGTAAAGACTCTATTTTTAACAGGAGTTGATGAACATGGTCAAAAATGCCAGCAGGCCGCTGAGAATAAAAATATGGATGTTCAGGCTCATTGTGATGAGATGGCCCAAAGATTTATAAAAACATGGCAAAACTTAGATATTAAATATGATATTTTTTATCGCACAACTTCTTCTGAGCATAAAGAATCAGTTCAAGAAGCTTTACAAAGAATTTTTGATGCGGGTTTTATTTATGAATCAACATATGAAGGTTGGTACAGTGTCAGTGAAGAGATTTTTTATAAAGAGAAGGATTTGGTAGATGGAAAGTCACCTCAAGGCAAGCCGGTTACAAAAATTACAGAGAAAAATTACTTTTTTAAAATGTCTCAATTTAAAGACAAATTGATTCAACACTTAAAAGATTACCCTGATTTTATTTATCCCTCAACACGTCAAAATGAGGTTTTAAGTTTTGTGCAGAATTTGGAGGATCTTTGTATCAGCCGCCCTCAATCCAGATTAAAATGGGGTATTCCCCTACCTTTTGACTCTGATTATGTTGTGTATGTGTGGGTGGACGCTTTATTAAATTATATTTTTGGGGCTGGTCTCTGGAAAAATAATGACTTTGATCATTGGTGGAAGGAATCTGTTCATTTTATTGGAAAAGATATTTTAATTACTCATGCTGTGTACTGGCCTTGTCTGTTAATGGCTTTAGGTATTCCTTTACCAAAAAGAATTATTAGTCATGGGTGGCTTTTAAATCAGGATCAGGAAAAGATGAGTAAGTCTCAAGGGGATGTTTTAGATCCTCTACAGTTAGCCTGCAAAATTGGTCATGATTCCTTAAGATACTTCTTTAGTGCAGTTCGTTTTGGCCAAGATGCGCCTATTTCACAAAATATGATTATTCAGGAGCATAATCAAAGTTTAGCTAATAATTTAGGAAATCTTGTTCAAAGGGTCTTGAAACTCACGGAATCCTCTTTAGAGGGGGTTGTTCCCGCTCCTCCAGCTGATCCTCATCCTTTGCAAGAGAAAAGCATGGAAACTTGTGAAAAGGTATTTAAACACATTCATAATTTTGCAGTTCATATGGCTGTTTTTGAAATTACAGAGTTGCTTAATCACACTAATAAATTTCTGGAAGAGACAGCTCCTTGGAATTTTATTTCTGAAAAAGATAAGACAGCCCCTGTTCTTTATACAGCAATGGATGTGCTGAGAGTGGCTGTCAGTTTGCTTCAACCCGTTATCCCACAGGCTTCTCAGGAAATTCTCAGAAGACTGGGGCTTTCATTTCAAAACTTTGAACAAACAAAAAAAATGAATCAATTAAATTCTGGCTTTGTTGTTAAAAAGGGAGCTCCTGTTTTCCCTCGTATTCGCTTATAAGGCGGCAGATATAGATGGAGGTTCTTCATAGAACTCAGAAGATTCATACAATTCTTGATCTTTCTTTAAATAAATAAGATGGTAAGTAATAGAAATAAAAAAAGAAGCAAGTAAAGTCCAAAGATGTTCTAAAGCAATAACTCCTACAACATTAAGAGAAAATATTTCGGTTTTTATACTTTGAGCAAAATGACTTACAGAATATGAGAGCCCTATATAAAGCATGATCAACAACAAAAACCAACGAACCAAGCCTTTTGTTAATTTTGAAGAATGTTTTAAAGCGGAAACTTCTTTAACATGATAAGAGCGATTGAATAAAACAATATAGTTCACAAAAGAACATTTTACTAATTTAATAATCCCTGGAACTATAAGTAATAAACCCCAAAAATAAGACATAGCTAGAACTTTGCTCATTTCTTTCATCCAAGGTTTAAAGTTTGCAAAGAAGAATTTATAAAATGTAGATGGAACATAAATAAATTCATCACCTTGATTGAGCATCTTTTGAAAAAAGTAAGGCACTATAAACAAACAGCTGAATACTAATAAGAACAAACTCATACATTGAACAAAAAGAGGAAATAATAAAGAAAAAACAGAGAGCCCAAAAAATTGATTGGATGAATACTGTGCGAATACAGCCAGTCCAACAATGGCAGTGTAAAGACCTAGGGTTAAGGGGAGATGGTTTTTAATAAAGTAAAACCAGTAACGCAGGCCTTCAAGTAAAGAATTAAAAAATATATTTTTTACAGTCATTTCTAAACTATTCGTCAAATAAAATGAAGTGTGTTAAAAAGAAAGCTAAAAACTAGTTATTAGTCTAGGGAGTTTTTAGAAAGTGAGTAAAAAGAAAAGTCTTCCTGTAGAAATAGTCTCTCAGCCTGAAATAAAGCCTACAGACTTACTTAGGCAGTATAATAGGGAGATATCTCGATACCCTCTTCTGAATAGAGAAGAGGAGCTTAAATGGTCAAAACTCTATTATGAAACAAAAAATCGCCAGGCTTTGAGAATCCTAGTGCAAAGCAACCTTCGTTTTGTTGTAAAAATTGCTTCTGAATATTCCAAGTTTGGATCTCGTTTGGTGGACCTTATTCAAGAGGGCAATATGGGGCTTTTGAAAGCTATTAATGATTTTAATCCCTATAAAGGGGTTCGTCTTATTACTTATGCTGTTTGGTGGATTCGAGGATCTATTCAGGAATATTTAATGAGACAACATTCTATTGTACGTATTGGAACGACTCCGAACCAGAAAAAGTTATTCTATAAACTAAGGAAAGAACAGCTTCCTCCGGTGGGGGTCACAGACAATACTCGTCTGATTGAATCTCAAACAGGCATATCTCAAAAAGAAATTAATTCCATGAGAGAACGTTTACATGGAAAAGACGTATCTATTGACCATGCTTCTGAGCCTTATGAAAAAATGAATGCATCGGATAGTTTGGATGACCAATACGCACAGGAACAGGAGATTCAACTGTTGAGAGAAGGGGTTCGGAAACTTCGTCCTTCACTGGATGAAAAAGAAATTTATATTTTGGATCATCGGATTTTATCAGAAAGTCCACAAACCTTACAGGCGATTGGTACACATTTTAATATCACTCGTGAGGCTATACGCCAAATAGAAAGCAAACTTTTGAAAAAAATCAAAGATCAAATAATTTTACAAAAATAAATCAAGTAAGAGTATTTTCACGACGAGAAGACTTTGAGTGGTGTTTGATAATTCGTTTTGCGATTCTTCTTAATTTTCTATGTTCCTGTGTGTTTTTAGACATAATTCTGAGTAAATTCAGATTGTCTGAAGTCAGATTAAATTCTTTTAAAAGCTGTAGAGCCATAACTCTCTCTTTTAGTTCTTTATTGATATCGAGAATATGATGCATCAGAATGTGTTGTATGAGATTAAATACTTCTAAAATTATTTTTTGATCGTTGGTTGAACCATATTTTTCAAATGATTTTTTTAATAGTCTTAAAATTAACCTTCCTGCTGTTACTGATCTCAACATTCTTGAAACAAGTGCATTCATTTCTGCCTTTTCAGGCGGTCTTGTTATTGAAAAACCTATCTCTATTCCGGAAATCTCTACTGCCTCTACTCTAGGACGATGTCGTCCAGTATCGTTTGCTCCATGAACAATAGTAGTTAAGGAAAACAAAAGACTTATGATAAAAACTTTAATTTGTCTAAAGTGATACACTGATTTCTCCATTAAAATTATTCAGCAAGGTATTGGCACAAAGTACCACATAGTTTTACAACTCAATAATTTTTTATGACACTATGTAAATTTTACATCATGACATCTAGTGATGATTAAGTAAAAACAACAAAGATGTCTTCCTTACTTTTTTTTCTTGATTTTAAAACAAGTTTTACATATTATGAGCACACACGAAACTAGGGAGGAGCAATGTCAAATCAAATAGTATATTTAAAAAAAGTAACTTTATTTCTTATCTTTGCTTATTGCTCTTATTCATTCTCATGTTCTGATCAATTCAGTGAATTACAAACAGAAGTGTATGATAGAATTTCAAGAGAGAGGTATGAAAAAGAACAAGAACAAAGACAAAAGCGAAATGAAACTCTTCAAGAGGATACTCATATGGGAATATATGGATTTTATCCAAAAGGAACCCCTCATTCAGTTATTGGAAGAAATATGAAATTAGTTGATGTAAAAGCGAGGATCAGATATTAAGAAGAGGTTATTTTTCGTAACTTTGTATAATTTCATTCACATTTTTTCATTGAATATTTCGTCCAATAAATACCTTAGTACTATCTAATATATGTATCGTAATACACAACAATTCAGTATCTTCTAAGCTTTCTTAGTTTTTTGTTATTATTTCAATAAAGTTTTATGTATTCAAAAATCGGGAATAAGAAAATTAAGCAGAGAGCAGTTCATTTTCTCTAACATAACGACCTAATTTAATTCTTAATTTCCTGACAGCCTGAGCGTGAAGCTGAGAAACTCTACTTTCTGTAACATTTAATATTTGTCCGATCTTCTTTAAATTGAACCCTTCATAGTAATAAAGAGATAGAACAATTCTTTGTCTCTCAGGGAGTTCTTCTATAGATTTATGCACGATCTTCTTAATATCTTTAACAGACATATTTCCAAAAGGGGTTTGTTTTTTTTGTAGCAAGTCAAATAAAGATCTTTTATCTGTCATGCTAAATTTTTGCATCTCATCAATAGACACTAAATTAACAGATCTGACTTGTCCCAATAGTACAAAATATTCTTCCATACTCATTCCTAATTTCTCTGCTATTTCGCCTTCTTTAGGGGTTCTTCTAAGTTTAGATTCCAACTCCAAAGTTGCCTTCTCAAGCATTTTTGCTTTATCTCTAATAGACCTGGGAACCCAATCCTGTGATCTGAGTTCATCCAGAATCGCTCCCCTGATGCGAAACTCAGCATAAGTTTTAAATTTATTATCTCTGGAAGAATCATACTTATCTACAGCATCCATCAAGCCTATGACACCGCTGGAAACCAAATCCTCCATTTCAATATTTGCTGGAAGACGAATAGATATCTTTTTTGCAATAAATCGAATAAGAGGAGTATACTCCAAAACAATTTTATTTTTTTCTTCAATAGATAAAGGTTTTTTTAATTTTTTTAGATCTCCCATGAGAATCCTCCATTTAAATAAATTGATGATTAATTTCTATGCCTTGAATACGACCTGTGGATAAAAATGAATTGACATGATTTTTAATTTTTTCCTGTAGGTTTTGTTTTTTTATGTCATCTAAAAAGTCAGCTGTTTTGGAATTCGATAAAAAGAAAATAAGAAGTTCTTTGTATTTGGCTTGATTTTTTAAAAGTTCATTTTGAACACGGATGTCTTCAGCAAAGAATCGAACATTTACTTTTGTTAAAGCCAAACCGCTTGGAGTAAAGATACGAATCAAAAAAGGATCTATGCCTACAGCATGAAGAGACTGTGTGTTTGGTTTTTGAATAGGATTAAATTGTTTATATCCAAAGAAAAAAAGACCCATGAAACAGAGAAGAAAAAAACAAATTGAAGACAATAAAAGAAAAGAAGATTCATTTTTAGAAGAGGAAGGTTTTGAAGATCCCTGTTCTTCCCATTTGTAATGAAATGTCTGTTCCATGCTGTGAACCCCCTGCAGTAAAAGAATGCAAATAAGTGCACACTAGGCTTTAATCTTGAGAAATAAGGTAAAAATGGAAAAAAATAGATTTTTTAACCTGTATTAAGTCATTTTTTTGACTATTTGGATTGTTTTAAATTTGACACTAGGCACCTCTTATGGACAAAAGAAGAACTTAAAGAAAAAGATACAAAATTCGTCTAATGGAGATGTGTTCTATGACTGAGAAAAAACCTATTCAGCCTCTTTTGCTTTTTTTTATAGTGGCTGTACTTTCTTTTTCCACAGGCGCATTTGTTGGAACAATGATCACTTTAAATTTCATAGAAGAGTCTTCTGTCGAATTGGATAATTCAGAGCTGGAAGCTGTTTCAGAGGAAAATACCCTTACAGATGTCAAAGAGCTTCCTGAAGATAATTTTGATAATCAACCCAAAGAAAACAAAACTCTCAATCGTTATAAAAATATGCTGAAAAAAAGCATTGATGAATCTTCTCAAAATGAAGAGTTTTTTAAGAGTTATGGAATTGTTGTTGGCAGTTACACAAATATGGAAAAAGCCAATAACATTGCTATAGATTTAAAAAGCCAATACAATTGGGAAATAGCGGTCTATCCTATGGATAATTTTCATAAAGTCATTGTTGGACCTTTTGATAGTCAGGAGTCCGCTGAAGAGTTTTTACAACAAATGCCAAAAATTTCTCGATTTATAGCTTCTAAAATTATCCAATTTCCGACAGAATAAGTATTGTGAATTCTTATTTGTCTTTTAAGTTAAATGACAAACAGCTTGAAGCTGTTCATACTTTACATGGAGCTTTATTGATTTCTGCAGGAGCAGGTTCTGGCAAGACGCAGGTTTTAACTAGCAGGATTGCTCATATTATTACTAAGAAATTAGCCCAACCAGATCAAATTTTAGCGGTAACTTTTACTAATAAAGCGGCTAAAGAGATGACAGAGAGAATTACATCTATGTTGTCTGATTTACCTCTGTTTGAAAACTTGTGGATTAGCACTTTCCATTCTGCCTGTGCCAGAATTTTAAGAGAAAACATCCAGGCTCTAACTCCAAGAAAACAAGTTGTTATTTATGATTCTGCAGATCAACTCAGCCTTATCAAACAAGTAATGAAAGATCTTGGTATTGACGAAAACTACCATCCAGCAAAGAGTTTTCAAAAACAAATCAGTTTATGTAAGAGAATGGCTTTATCCCCTTATGAAGTACACAACCATCCCCGTCTTCGTTTGGCAGATGATTTTCCTCATTTATATGAAGCCTATGAACAGGCTTTGTTATCTGCAGATGCTTTTGATTTTGAAGGCCTTTTATTTGAAGTCTATAAATTATTTTCTACAAATTCAAAAGTGCTCTCTCATTATCAAGATAAATTTAAATTTATCTCAATTGATGAGTATCAGGACACTAATCACCTTCAATACTTATTAGTGAAACAATTGGCTCAAAAACATAAAAACATTTGTGTTGTAGGTGATGAAGATCAATCTATATATTCCTGGAGAGGAGCTGATATTTCCAATATTCTGAATTTTGAAAAAGATTTTCCAGATTGTAAAATTATTAAATTGGAGCAAAATTATAGATCGACTCAAACTATTGTATCTGCGGCGACCTCTTTAATTTGCCGCAATCATTCCAGGATTAATAAAACATTATTTACCCAAAATGACACTGGAGATCTCATTGAAGTTCAATCTCATTGGGATGATAAAAGAGAAGCGAATTATGTAGCACAAACTATCTCTAGCCTATGTGAAAAAGGAGATATGTCTTACAATGATTTTTCTATTTTTTATAGAACAAATGCCCAGTCCCGTATCTTTGAAGATCAACTAAGAAAAAGGAATATTCCTTATCAAATTGTTGGAAACTTAAAGTTTTATGATCGAGCTGAAATTAAAGATATGATCAGCTACTTTCGACTCATTTTAAATCCTCGAGATGAACTGTCTTTAAGAAGAGCTATCAACTCACCTAGAAGAGGAATTGGAAAAATTACTATAGAAAAAGCCAGTTCTTTATTTTCAGATCAAACATTGTACGAAGCTTTGGTGCATTATGCAGAGAAATATCCACAGAAACGAACTTCTAAATCTATTCTAGAATTTTATAATACCATAAAAGATATGAGAGAGAGTGTTCAAAAAAAAGAAGTTACAGTTTCTCAACTTTATTTAAATCTTTTAAACTCTACTCACTATTTAAAAACATTAGAAATGGAGCAAACTCCAGAATCCAATAACCGTATAGAAAATTTAAATGAGTTGGGAAATGCGATACAACAGTTTGAAGAGGAGAGAGGCACAGAGGCTTCATTAGAAACATTTTTGGAACAAATGTCTCTCTTGTCCTCTACTCACCTTCCCCATGAAGATGCTGTTCAGATGATGACTCTTCACCTTTCAAAAGGTTTGGAATTTGATGTAGTGTTTATAACGGGATTGGAAGAGGGATTATTTCCTCTTATCCAAAATATTGATGATATAAATGTTGAAGAAGAAAGACGCTTGGCTTATGTGGGGATGACTCGTGCGAGGAAAAAATTATTTCTATCTTATGCTCAAAATAGAAGAAGATTTGGCACTGAAAAAAGACAAAATCCTTCTCGATTTTTAAAAGAAATCTCTCAAACTTATCTATTAAAACCACGTAAATTTTTTATGCCTTCTTATTCTATTTAAAAATCCTTGGCGAGACGATGGTTGTGGGGGTTGATTCCCGCTTTACTATCACCACAGAACCAATGTGTCACTCTCTATGGGATGGATTGAGCATTGATGCACGGAATGCAAGATTTGATTCTGAAAAAAAACTCACAAATACAACTAATCTTTATCTATTAAAGCCTTCATACTAAGACGAATACGTCCATTTTTAGCATCCATGACTTTCACTTTTACAACCTGTCCATCTTGGAGAACATCTTCTACTTTATTCACTCTTCTATGAACGATTTCTGATATATGAAGCAAACCTGTAGTATTAGGTAAAATTTCCACAAAAGCTCCAAACTCAACTAGTTTTTTTATGGGTCCTTCATAAATTTTTCCTATTTCTACATCTTCACAAATTTTATCAATAATATCTTTTGCTTTTTGAATGGAAGCAGAGTCACTGGAAGCTAAGCTAATAACTCCATTGTCTTCAATATCAATTTTAACTCCAGTTTGTTGAATAATTGAATTAATCATTTTGCCGCCGGAGCCAATGACTTCGCGAATTTTATCAGGATGAATATTAATGGTTTCAATACGTGGAGCATATGGAGACATTTCATTTTTGGTTTCTGAAATCACTTTATTCATACAAGACAAAATATGCAATCTGCCTTTTCGAGCTTGTTCCAGCGCTTTTTCAATCACATCAAAGTTTAAACCGGCAATTTTAATATCCATTTGTACAGTACTGACTCCGTCTTCAGAGCCTGCTACTTTGAAGTCCATATCCCCTAAGTGGTCTTCATCTCCTAGGATATCAGACAAGATAGCTGTTTTGTCTTTTTCTTGAATGAGACCCATAGCAATACCTGCAATAGCTTTTTTAATCGGAACACCTGCATTCATTAAAGCTAAAGAACCAGAGCATACTGTACCCATAGAGCTAGAACCATTGGATTCCAATACTTCACTGACGATTCGAATTGTATACGGAAATTGCTCTATTGTTGGCAGAATAGGTTTCAAAGCTTTTTCAGCTAGAAAACCATGTCCAATCTCTCTTCTACTTTGCCCGCCCATTCTTCCTGTCTCTCCTACACAAAAGGGAGGGAAATTATAATGCAGTAAAAACCTTTTCTTTGATAAACCTGATAAAGCGTCCATTGTCTGTGAGTCATCGTCAGTTCCAAGAGTTATTGTAGATAAAACTTGAGTCTCCCCTCTTGTGAATAAACCAGAGCCATGAGCGCGAGGAAGTATCCCCACTTGACACTCAATAGGCCTAACTTCATCCAGTTGACGGCCATCTATTCGAGTTTGCTTTTGTAAGATTAAATTTCTTGAAATAGTGTATTTTAAATTTTCAAAGATAGCAGATAGAGCTTTTTGTTTTTCTACTTCTTCAAAATTAAAATGCCCTTCTATTTCTTTTTTTAAATTACGTAAAGCAAGACTGCGCTCCTTCTTTACTGGCACTGTTAAAGCTTTTAGTATGTGTCCAGCATATAACTTCTCGACTTCATTTGATAAACTTTCATCTTTGTCAGGAGCTTTCCATTCTTTTTTAGAAATATTTCCTGCTTTTTTCCTTAAATCTTCTTGCAAATCAATTAAGGAAACGATGGATTCATGTCCTTTTTTTAAAGTATCTAAAATGCATTTTTCAGATACAAAAGAGGCTCCTCCTTCCACCATTAAAATTCCTTCTCTTGTCCCTGCCAGTATTAAGTTAATATCTGATTTTGCTACAAGTTCTGTAGAGGGATTTAAAATAAACTCTCCATTGACTCGGATGATTTGAATTGCGGCAGTTGGACCGGAAAAAGGAATATCGCTCACATGTAGAGCTGAAGAGGCTCCTAAACTAGCCAAAATCTCTACAGGAAAACTGTTACTGCAACTCAAAACAGTTGCCACAATTTGTGTGTCATAACGATAACCTTCAGGAAAACAGGGGCGAATAGGCCGATCGATCATACGAGCAGATAATATGGACTCCTGTGAAGGTCTCCCCTCTCTTTTAAAGAATCCTCCTGGAATCCTGCCTGCGGCATAAAATCTTTCCTGATACTCCACAGTTAATGGAAAGAAGTCTTGCTCTGAAGACTCATGAGCTGAAGTAACAGTCACCAACACCATATCTTCACCACAAGTCACTAAAACAGAGGAATCTGCCTGTTTAGCTAAATACCCTGTTTCAATACTAATTTCTTTATCACCAACAACAACCGAACTTCTTTGAGAAGACATGAAGATACTCCTTATATTTAAGATTACACTTTAAGGTTATTTTCTTAAACCCAGCCTTTGAACAACACTTTGATAACGTTCAAAGTGGACTCTTTTTAAATAAGCTAATAAACTTTTTCTTGCACTGATTATTTTAATAAGACCGGAACGAGAATGAAAGTCTTTTTTATGTTTTTGAAAATGTTGTGTAAGATGACGTATTCTTTTTGTCAATTGAGCAACCTGCACTTCTGCACTTCCTGTATCGGATTCAGATGTTCTGAATGTATTGATATCTAATTGTTTTTGTTCATTTGTCGTCATTTTGAGCAAGCTATATGAAAAGTTTCTAAAGGTCAACTCTGAATCTGCTCTAAAGGAATAAAGACCCCTTCATGTTGTGCAAAGTCTACAGTCTTTTTTATATCTTCCTGGCATTTCCTCTCAAAATCTTCTAATAAAAAGCTTTGATCCAAGTAAAAAGGAAGACAAGCGAGTCTCGTAAGCTGAGAGAGGCAAGCGCCTACACCTAATTCCTCTCCAATCCATGATGTCCATGCCCGAATATATCCTCCTTTTCTACAAGATAACTGCACTGTAATTTGTGTTTTATGAATATTTAGAATTTGTAAGTTATAAAAATACATAGGCTTTTGTATTGAGGGGACTTCTTGGCCGGATCGAGCATATTCATAAAGTTTTTTACCTCGAAACTTAACTGCTGAAAACTGAGGAACAGTTAAATTCAATAAACCCAAGTTCTTCTTTAATGTTTTTTCGATAAGAGAGGATTCCAAGTGTACTTCTGTTGTATTTAAAATTTTTCCTGTAATATCTAAAGTATCGGTCACCAGGCCTAATTGAAACGTGAGCTTATAAATTTTATCAGCTAAAATCAGAGAAGAGGATAGTTTACAAGCTAACCCCAAAACAACCAACATTAAACCTTCAGCCATAGGATCTAAAGTACCGCAATGTCCGACTGATTTTTGATGTAGGCAGGAGCGCACTCTTTGGACTAATTGATGACTAGTAAGGTCTTTTGGTTTATTGAGAAGCAATAATCCCGATATCAAGAAACATCGCCTTTTTCTCTAAAATCCATGATGGTCTGCTCTACAGGAGATAGGGGCAGAGAGATATGATTTACAAAAAAATGTAAGTAAGGGCAATATTTCATTCTCAAACGATTGTTGATTAAACTTCTTATAGCAAATCTATCTTCTTCCAATTTTATACGAGTTTTCTCTACATCTTCCTTACTGCCCATAACGGAAATATAAACATTTGCTTTCTTTAAATCAGTTTGTACTTTGATTTCTTTTACAGAAATAACTCCCGGATAACTGCTTTTAGTCAAAAAGTGGTCCATTAGGATACGTTGTAAGCTTTTTTGTATTTTTAAAATTCTCATATATTCCTCTTTTAATGTGTTTTAAAGCTCTGTTCGAGCCACCTCTTTTTTAATAAATGTTTCAATAACATCTCCTGTTTTAATATCATTAAAACGTTCCAAACCAATACCACATTCAAAAGATTCATCCACTTCTTTAACATCTTCTTTAAATCTTCTTAAACTATCTATTTTCCCTTCATAGACGATACGTCCATCTCTCACTAATCTGGCTAAGTGTTGACGTCCAATTTTTCCAGAGAGAACATAACTTCCGGCAATAGTGCCAAGACCTGAAATGGAGAATACTTCACGTATTTCAGCTTTGCCGCATTCTTGATCTACAATAGATGGATCCAGTACGCCAATAGCTCTCTTTTTCACTCCATCTAATAACTCATAAATAATTGTGTACGTCCAAATAGGAACATTATGATCTTTGGCTAATTTTTCAGATTTTGTATCGGCTTTTACACTAAAACCGATAACTTCAGCCTGTGTTGTAACAGCTAATAAAATATCGCTTTCCGTAATACTTCCAAGACCTGCATGAATGATATTAATTTTAACTTCTTCTGAATTAACCTTAGCCAAACTGTTTTTTATAGCTTCCAAACTTCCGCCTACATCTGCCTTTATAATTAAAGTTAGCTCTTTAACTTTACTGATATGCATTTGTAACAATTCATCTGCTGATTTTGCCACACTTGATTTTTGGATAATCTTTTTTTGTCTTAACAAAAAGTCACGAGCTAATTTTTCATTTTTAACAGCAAAAAATGAACTTCCCACTAATGGGGCTTCATCAAAGCCTGAGATTTCAACAGGCAGTCCGGGTCCCATTGAAGATATATTTTGACCACGATCATTCATCATTTGTCGAACACGCCCTAAAAGAGTGGGTGTCATAATATAATCAGATTTTTTTAAAGTTCCATTTTGAACTATAAGATCCGCCACCCATCCACGACCTTTTTCCATTCTGCTTTCAATAACAATTCCTTGAGCAGATTGTTTGGGATTGGCTTTAATTTCCTGCATTTCAGCAACTAATAAAATTTGCTCTAAGAGATTTTGAGTGCCTTCACCTGTTAAAGCGGAAATAGGTACAAATAAAGTATCTCCTCCCCATTCTTCAGACACTACATTATGTTGAGACATTTGTTGTTTGACTTTTTCTATATCAGCTCCAGGTTTATCCATTTTATTGACTGCAACAATAATAGGGACTTTTGCAGATTGAGCATGTTGAACAGCTTCAACGGTTTGTGAGCTCACTCCATCATCAGCCGCAACAACAATAATTACAATATTAGTCAGTCGAGCTCCTCGTGCTCTCATTTCAGCAAAAGCTGAATGTCCAGGAGTATCTATAAAAGTAATAAAAGAAGAACCTACTGGTAAACTATAAGCTCCAATATGTTGAGTAATACCTCCAGCCTCTTTCTCAGCAATAGATGTTTTCCTCAAAGTGTCTAATAGTGTAGTTTTTCCATGATCCACATGACCCATGATGGTCACTACAGGAGGACATAAAACAGAGTCTTCTTTTAAATCTCCAAATTGGAGTTCTTTAGCCATTTCCTCAAAAGTTTTTTGTTGATCTTTAACTTCAAATCCAAATTCTGGCGCAATCAAACCCACAATATCTAAATCCAAGACAGTGTCTTTGTCTGCTGACAATCCCTCTTGCTTTAACTTATCAATTAATTTCTTTGATTTTAACGTCATCTGATGGGAGAGATCTTGAACTGATAAAGGGGCATAAAATTTGATAACCCTTTTGTGTTCTTTAGGAGTTGTAATGATAGTTTTCTTGGTATGATGATCCAGAGGTCCTCGTTTTTTCTTTTGTTGAAATATAACCTCTCTTTTCCTAAAATCAGTCGCTGTAAATTTTTGAAGAGTTTCTTCTTTCTCTGAAAATTTTCTAACTTTCTTTTTTTCTTCCTCAACAGGCAGTTCTTCGCTACTTAACTCCAGAGTTTGAAGTTTTTCCTTTAAAGAAAGTCTCTCTTCTTTAACTGGCTCAGAAGAGGGAGTGGGTGTTTCAGTAGGGGTCGGAGTGGATGTTTCTTTTTTGATAATTATAGGTTTAACTTCAACAGCTTTCCTGCGAATAACTTTTTTAACAACAGGTGTTTTTACTGGTTGAGTTTCTTCTGATTCAACCGCTGAAACTATCTTTTTAACAGCTCTTCGAACAACCTTTTTTTTAGGAGTTGATGGTTTTTTTACTGCATCTTCTTTTTGTTCTACTTGTAGTTTTTTGCGAATTTGTTTTTCCTGTTCTTCCGTCAGCATTTCCATATAACTTCGAACAGGAAGCTTCCATTCCTTTCTAATTTTATCAACAAGCTCAACACTCTTAACATTTAGCTCTTTGGCTAGCTCATATACTCTCATTCAGTCTCCAGTTTTTGCCCTTTATTTTTAGATGTTTTAGATTCATCTTCAGAACTGGAACTTGTTGTTTCTAAGGAAGAAGAGTCAGACTGGGAAGTTTGATCCGAGGCTGTTTCCACTTTTTCCAAAGAGTCTGGGGCAGGAGGTTTTTCTTTCTGATCATTTGAAGAATCTGTAGAATCTTTTTCAAGCCTTTCCATTTCTCGTTTTAATCTTAAATCTGCTTGAGCTCTTGCTCCCAATTGTTTTTTCTCTTGTACTTCTTCCTCTACGGTGGGGGCTTTTTCAAATTCTTTATTTTGTTTTTTGTATTCTTGAACCAGTTTTTTTGCTGATTGTATTAAAGCTTTAGCCTTTTCTTCTGATTCATATCCTGGAATACCTTGAGCTTTCTTAATATCTAAATCCTGTAATTCTTGTACAGAATTAACTCCAGATTGAAAAATACTTTGAGCCTGAGCATCTCCTATATTTGGTAATAGTGAGAGATTAAATAAGGCATCTTTTCTTTTATTTTCATATTCTTGTTCGGATGAAATATCCAAATGCCATTGACTTAATTCCACAGCAAGACGTACATTTTGACCTTTTTTACCAATAGCCAGAGATAATTGATCATCAGGCACAATAACTTCCATAGCTGTAGACTCCTCATCCACAAACACTTTGGAAATTTTTGCAGGAGCTAAAGCATTACAAACAAACTGTACAGGATTGTCATCCCAGATGACTACGTCTATACGCTCCCCTTTTAGTTCCTGGGTAATATTTTGAACACGTGTTCCTTTCATTCCTACACAGGCCCCGACAGGATGAACTGAAGAGTCTAAACTGTACACAGCAATTTTTGCCCTTTGCCCCGCTTCTCTGGCGGCTCTTTTAATTTTCACTATTCCTTCGTAAATTTCAGGCACTTCTGTTTCAAAAAGTTTAATTAGATATTCCGGATGAGCGCGGGACATAATAATTTGAGGACCCCTACCTGTTTGTTCAACTGTCAATATATAACCTTGTATGCGGTCTCCAGGTTTGTACCTTTCTCCAGGAATTTGTTCTCTTCTTGGGATATAAGACTCTGTCTTATCCAAATCCACAACAATAGATCCCCGCTCCACACGACGAACAATCCCACTAACAACTTCCCCTTTTCTTTTTTCAAATTCATTAAAAATCATTTCATGTTCTGCAGTACGAATACTTTGAGAAATAATTTGTCGAGCTGTTTGAGCGTCAATACGTCCCAAATCTTGCATTTCAAGACGTAGACCTATTTGATCATTTTTTTGAGCTTCAGGATCTAATTTCAAAGCTTCTGAATATTTAATTTCAATTTGATCATCAACAAACTCTTCATCATCAACAACTGTTTTAAATTCAAAAAGTTCCATTTCACCTGTTTCGTCATTAAATTTAGCTTCGATATCTCGATAGGTGCCGTATTTTTTACGAGCGGCTGTTAAAAGCCCTTGAAGAACTGCATCCATAATAATTCTTTTTTCGATACCTTTATCTTTGCTAACTTGTTCAATTAAACGACTTAAATCTGAAAGCATAACTAGACCGCCTTTGTTTGTTTCTTTGAATATTGAAAAACTAAATGAGCCCCTTTTATAAGTTCAAAATCAAAATGTTGATTATCATTTAAAGTAATACCTTTATCATTAACTTGAGTTAAATAACCTGAAAAGCTTTTTTTTGTATTTGTTTTTGAAATATATTGGAATGCAATCTCTTTACCAATGACAGCAGAAAAATGCCAAGGTTGAATTAATTTTCTTTCCAAACCAGGGCTAGAAACTTCCAGCTCTAACTGGCGGTTTAAACCTTTAGCCATCAAGAAAATCTGAATCCTTTTGGAAATCTTTTCACATTCAAAGAGGTGAATGCTTTGTTGATCTTTATCCACATAAACTTTAAGGTAATGATTGTGCCATTCCATATGATAGAGACGGCAATTTATCTCTCTACAAGCTTGTGTTACAAAATTTTCAATGTTTGCATGTTCTTCCATGTAAAACCTCATACAAAGAAAGCCCCTTTGGGGCTTTTGGGTTTTTCTATCAATTATAGGGTTTTAATGCAATACTTAAAATTGTACATTGTAAAAAAACATTGATTTTAAAAGGTTTTACAAACAATTTTATAGAAAAAGTCCTCTTTCATTTTTTAAATATACTTAAAATCCATAATTAAATATAAAGCTTTAATGATAATTCATACTCTTTCCGATTAAAGAAAAAGCTCGACCAATGTTGAGGTTAGGTGTCTGTAGGAACAAAATATGTAAGCTTTAGTGTATCCATTTTTGACAAATACAGGGATCTCAAGCAATCTTAATGAAAAAGGAGTTTGAAAGTGTTTCGTTTTTTTATCGCAATATTAGCTCTGCCCATATGGGCTTATGAAAAAGAGGGAGTTCAACAAACAAAACTTCCCTCCTCACCTATCCAAGTCTATGAAAGTCAAGATGATGAAGAAGTCGCACGAACAAAAGAACAAGATATAGCTCCGGTACAACAAGGACAGCAAAATCCACCTGTTGTTATTATTCGGGAACAACCTCCTATACAAGTCTACAGTGAACCTCTAACTCCACAAGATAAACTAACTCGTGCAAGAAGACAGGCTGAAGAACAAACTGAAAATAAAATTAAATCACGTTTAGAGCTTTTAAGATTACAAGATGAAAAAGCCAGAATGGATAAACTTTTAAGCCCTTTGGAAGACCAGCATGTGAGTGTTCCACAACAGAAAGAATCTGCTCCTGTACAAACTCCTAAAGAATCTGCTCGTAAATATTTTATTCACTTGGGAATGGGTCACTTAAATCATTATAATCGTAGTGTGTATCATCCTGATTCCATAGAAAGATTAGGAGCATCATTTACAGCAGGTTTTGGGATTTATGAATTTCAAAAGCTTTCATTGGAATATACTTTTAATTTCTCAAAACATCGAGTGGCTTATCCTCCTATGAATCACCTCTATAACCCTACTCACACCCGTTTTAGTCTGTACAGCCACTCCATAGCTCTTAAGTTTTATATTTTATCTGATCGTATTAGACCCTTCATAGGTGCTGTCGCTTCTTTGACTAAACGAAGTTATACTACGGAAGTGGCTGAGCACCATCGATATGACCCCTTTTTCTATTGGAATGAAAGAGCTTCAACAGCTATCCAAGGAGCTTTTGTAACGGGAGCTGAGCTGTTTATCACCCAAAATTTTGTTGTTGGTTTAGATCTTCGTTTATATATGAATATTCATGATCTGAAAGATGAATGGATAAAAAGAACACATCATTATTACTATTATACAGCTTTTGAAACTCCACAGGCTCTGCCTGAAGAAATGAGTTGGTACAATTTACAAGGATTTGTTAGATTTTTATTTTAAAATTGTGCTACAATTTATAGATGTTGCTTTTAAAAAGAGGAGTCACCCTTACTGAGATTCTTGTTGTATTAGTGATTATTTCTATTTTATCTGCCATTGCTTATCCACAATATCAAAAGTATATACGGCGTGGACGTCAGTTAGAAGCAAAAACTAATTTAGGTGTTGTTTATCAAAAACAACTTGCTTATCTCTCATCAGAACTTAGATTCTCAAAATCTTTAAAAACAATAGGAGCTGTTCCAACAGGACGTATTCGCTATAATATTGGCACTGATTGGGCAGGAGGAAGCGACCCTGAAGATAGACTGAATCAAGGCACGTCTGCAGATCTTTGCCCTTGTCATAATGATCAAAGGGGTCAAAATATTCCTACTCATTCCTGTTGGGCAGATCCTAATCCAGAAGGGACAGAAACATGCGGCGGTACAAGAGTTTGTTACGGTGCTTTTAGCGGCCAAAGCATGAGTGCACAACTTATTGCATCAGGAATATCAAGTCCTGCTCTTGGAAATAATATACTACTAGTAGGCATAGGGTTTGAAATTACCGGTGGGAAATTTGAGTATTATGCTATTGGATGCACCAGTCCTAGATTTAGGCAAATTCATCAATTGGATATTTGGAGTATTAACCACATAAAAAATTTAAAAAATATAAAGGTAGGCCTATGAAATTAAATGGATTGCTATTTACTAAAAACAGAGGGGTCTCTATAATGGAAGTTCTCACTGCTGTAGTCATTTTATCTATATTAAGCTCTATTTCTTATGCAGCTTGGAGGAATTATATTAAAAAAGCTATTACAGCTGAAGCGAAAGTTAATTTAAGTATGATATTCGCTTCCCAAACTCAGTACCAAGCCACTTGTAATACATATCACCCGGATTTACGGACCATCGGAGCTTTGCCTAAGGGAAAACTTTACTACAATATGGGAGGCACTCCGGATTCCAGTATCACTGACTGGGGTCAATGTTTAACAGAACAAGATATAACGTGCTCTGGCTGTCAAACATACTTTGATGAGGTTTGTTGCAGTAAAGCTGATTTTGAGGATTTTTCAAATGAGAGTTGTAATTGTTATATTAAGTCAGATTATAAAATTGATAGAAGTGGGATGACTGGAAGCAGTCATACATCCCTTACCTATTGTGGTTCTGATTTTTCTAATGGATCTATATTAAAAAATAAATTTTGTATTGTGGCCGCAACAGCAATAAATAGAAATATTACTAATGATGTAGAATGGGATGTATGGGTTGTGAATCATTTGAATATTGTTAAACAAGTTTACTACCCAGGGGATTAGGTTTTTATAAATTTATTGAATCTCTTTAACCAATCGATTGGTATCCATACGTATAATACTGTGCTCTACTCCGGTGCCGCAGTTATCTTGTTTTTCCTTACAAGCTAAAGCAGTGATCACTAACTTAAACGGATTGCTGATAAAAGATTCTTTATCACCTGTCCAGTGGGCTTGGATAATACCTGGTATACTGGCAGAATCTACAGCATATTCTTTGATTAAAAAACAATGGCTAGGGTCTGCTAACATGTCTTCTTTTCTACTCACACGTTTACAAAGAGGATCACCAGCACTAAAAAGAGAAGGTGTAGCAGTATCATTTACCAAGTGCTTTGAAGTAAAATCTACAATATTAAAATAACAAGCTAGCCCTTTGTTGCCGGTACAATCCTCCCCTAACACTTTATTAGGATCATTCCAATCTTCATCACTGGCAGACTTGAATTGAACCACACCTGGGTAATAGTCTCCTCTGTTCGGATAACTGCTGGGAGCCCCAGTACACTGGAAGTCTCCAAATCCTCCTAGAGGTGGTGTATTAGAAAGAAAATCACTATTACTATTAGGGGGACTGCTATGACAGAGAACATAGCCCATCCAACATTGGTTACTTCCATAACCTGGATTGCCTTCACAGTTTTTAGCATTCAAAGTATTTTCTACAGGGGTAGGATCTGGAGTAGGATCTGGATAAGCACTAAAATTAAAATAACCACAAGTATCATCTTTGACATTACCAGTACCTCCCCATTTAACGACACTTCCATTTTTATCATGACATAGAACTTTATAATTATAAGAATGACGGCCTTTAATAGGAATATGCATTTCTCTTAAATTAGGCAGGTAAAAACCAGCATTGGCTTTAAAAACTTCAGCAATAGATACAATAGAACTCAGATCTCTTTTTGCTTCATAAGCACGAGCGCGTGCATGATACCCT
This sequence comes from Bdellovibrionales bacterium, assembly GCA_965197855.1. Taxonomy (GTDB): domain Bacteria; phylum Bdellovibrionota; class Bdellovibrionia; order Bdellovibrionales; family UBA1609; genus JAPPLG01. The sequence continues at coordinate 136,151 of OZ240230.1, read as the reverse complement.
TTATAAGAGGTGTAAGAAATTGTAGATAATATAGCAATGATCACTGTAACAGTGATCAATTCCATAAGAGTAAAACCTCTTTTATTACTTAACGTCTTTAAATTCAGTATCCACAAATTTATCATCTTTCTTAGTCTTCTCTCCACTATTTGTACTAGTATCAGTTTGCTGTGAACCAGACTCTTCTTTATATTTTTTATAAATAGATTCACCAATTTTTTTATATAAATCGTTGAGTTGATTATAAACGTTTTTCAACTCCTCAACATCTGTTTTTTCATTTTTAATGGCATTCTTGGCTCTCTCCATAAGAGGGCTTAAAACATTCAAATCTGTGTCAGAAATTTTATCTTTATTTTCTTTTTCAAATTTATCAATTTGATACACTAATTGATCCAATCGATTAATCTCATCGATACGTTCTTTCTTCTGTTGATCCTCACTGGCATACTCTTCAGCTTCTTTGACTAAACGCTCCACCTCTTCTTTATCCATGCCAGGTCGGTCAATTTTCATAAATTGTTCTTTTTTTGTTCCCAAATCTTTCGCTTTGACATGAATAATACCATCGACATCAATATCAAAGGTGACTTCAATTTGAGGAACTCCCCTTGGAGCTGGTGGAATACCCACTAACTCAAAACGTCCCAAAGTTTGGTTGTCATCTGCTATTTTTCTTTCACCTTGAAGCACTCGAATAGACACATTACTTTGATTGTCTTCAGCTGTTGAAAATATTTGGGATTTTTTTGTTGGAATGGTTGTATTTTTATCAATCAAAGAAGTCATAACTCCCCCTAAAGTTTCAATACCTAGAGACAGTGATGTCACATCTAATAGAAGCACATCCTTGATGTCATTGGATAAAATACCTGCTTGTACAGCGGCGCCCATGGTCACAACTTCATCTGGATTGACGGAACGATTAGGTTCTTTGCTAAAAAATTGTTTTACCTTTTCTTGTACGAGAGCTACACGAGTGGAGCCTCCAACGAGTATCACCTCATCTATATCTTCCGGATTCATTTGAATATCGTTAAGAGTTGCTTTGCAGATATTAATAGTTTTATCCACCAATGACTCAATCAATTGATTGAGCTTGGAGCGAGTTAAGGTCGTATTCAAATGTTTGGGGCCTGATTCATCTGCTGTAATGAAAGGAATATCTATTGTTGTTTCTCCCGTAGAGCTCAGTTCAACTTTTGCTTTTTCTGCAGCTTCTCTTAATCTTTGAATAGCCATTTTATCTTTAGATAATAGATCCACACCTTGATCTTTTGTATACTCCTGAACCATCCACTTTAAAATTTCATTATCTATATCATCCCCGCCTAAATGAGTGTCTCCTTTAGTTGCCTTGACCTCTACTATTTTACTGCCTACTTCAAGAATGGAAACATCAAAGGTGCCACCTCCAAAATCATACACAGCAATTGTTTTATCTTCTTTTTTATCTAGTCCATAAGCTAAAGCCGCCGCTGTCGGTTCATTGATAATACGTCTGACATTAAAACCAGCAATTTTACCAGCATCTTTAGTAGCTTGCCTTTGAGAATCATTAAAATATGCAGGCACTGTAATGACTGCTTCAGTCACCTTATGTCCCAAATAAGCTTCAGCATCCTGCTTTAATTTGGATAAAATAACAGAGCCGATTTCCTGAGGAGATATTTGTTTTCCATTAACTTCAAACAGACAAAAACCATCTTTTGAAACCACAACCTTAAATGGAACACGTTTAATTTCATCACTGACATCTTCAAAACGTTTTCCAATAAATCTTTTAGATGAAAAAATAGTATTTTCAAAGTTTGTGACAGCCTGTCTTTTAGCTACCTGGCCAACGAGTCTTTCACCTTTATTGGTATAAGCCACCACGGAAGGGGTTGTTCTTCCACCTTCTGCATTAGGGATCACTTTTGGGGCTCCCCCCTCAATAACTGAAATCACTGAATTGGTTGTTCCTAAATCGATACCAATAACTTTAGACATAATCTTTTCCCCTATTAATCACAATCTGTGGTCTTTTCAAATATCGTCAAGTATGTTTCTAGCTGTTTTTCATAATTTTTACAGTAAAACTACACTTTTTTAGTATTTTTCGAAAATATACAATTTATTCAATTAAAGCGCAGGCCTTCACAAGGAGATAATTTTAAAGCTTTTCTTATTGGAATCCAAGAACTTAGAAGGCAAATTAATGCGGAAAATATAAAAATACTCAAAAAATCCATCCATCTAAAATCCAAAACAATTTGATTCAGCTCATAAACATCTGAAGGAATGAGACTCCCCCAAATGTTATAAAAGCCAAAAAGACCATAGCATACCAATATAGCTGTCACAAAACCCAGAATAATTCCCAAAAAACTCACTGTGGCTGTTCGAATTAGAAAAATCTGTGCAATCATAGCAGGACGAGCGCCCATAGCTTTTAAGATCCCAATATCATGAAAACGTTTTAAAACATGAAGAAGCATTTGATTGGACATATTAAATCCTGCCGCTATAATTAAAATTAACAATACGATAAATATAATAACTTTTTCCATTTGAATAGCTGTGAAAAGATTCTTATGAATAAATTTCCAATCCTGAATCCAATAAGAATTTGATAAACCTTCTCTTAGTTTTTTTAAAGCAGGCTCCAAGTCTTTTTCTGAAGCTAAAAGAAGACGAAATCCTGTTAGATCTGATAGACCTAAAAGATTCTTTGCTGATTGGAGAGACACTGCTATATATCTGGAATTAAAATCATGACGACCTAGATCAATAATGCCGGAAACATGAAGTTTTTTTAGCTGTGGAAGATGGTTTCGACTGGGTACAGCTAAATAAAAAAAAGAGTTTATTTTTAAATTCAAACGATGTGCAAGTTTTTGACCTATGATAGCTTGGGAAGGTTTTTCCATAAAATGACCTTCAATCAGGCGATCTTTTAAACCTAAAACCTGATGGACACGATCTACGGGAAACCCTTCAATTAAGACACCGGAGAGTTCTCCTTCCGAGAGAGCTAAAGCTTCTGCAGAAATAAATGGCAAGACCTGTATATTATGAATATAAGGCTCTATATCCTTGAGAAAAGCTTTTTTTCCTTCTTTTTTTATAAGGCTGATATGACCGGTGTGTGAGATTAAAGATTCTCTTAATGTAGTTTCATAACTGCTCATTACAGTCATTGTCACTGCTAAACACATCACAGCTAAAATCAAACCTAAGAGGCTGATAAAATTTTCTACTTGAAAAAGATTTTTGAAGGACAAACGTTTCAACCAAATGAAAAAGAAATTACTCACTTAGCCCTCTTGTTTTTAAATTCATTTCAATAAATTCATCCAATTCTCCATCCAATACGTGCTCTGGTTGAGAGTTTTCCAAATTTGTTCGATGATCTTTCACCATCTTGTATGGATGTAAAATATAACTTCTAATTTGACTCCCCCATTCGTTCGCTTTTTTTCCAGCTTGCATTATTTTTTTCTCTTCCTGTTTCTTATCAAGTTCTAGTTTATACAATATAGAATGAAGCATTTTCATAGCTTGTTGTCGATTGGCATGTTGGCTCCGCTGATTTTGGCATTGAACCACCTGACCTGTAGGTATATGCGTAATACGAACTGCAGAATCTGTTTTGTTCACATGCTGTCCCCCGGCTCCACTGGCTCGATAGGTATCCACTCTTAAATCTTCATTCTTAATAGGCACTTGAATATCTTCATCAATTTCCGGCCAAACAAATACAGATGAAAAGCTCGTATGTCTTCTGGAATTAGCATCAAAAGGGCTAATTCGAACCAAACGATGCACTCCAGATTCTCCTTTTAAATATCCATAGGCATAAAGCCCTGCCACTTTGATTGTGACAGATTTTATTCCAGCCTCTTCCCCTTCCAATAAAGAAATAACCTCTGATTTAAAGGGTTTTTTCTCAACCCACTTTAAATACATTCGATAGAGCATAAAAGACCAATCTTGAGCTTCTGTCCCCCCTGCCCCTGAATGTATAGTCACATATGCATTGTTATGGTCCTTTTCTCCACATAAAAAACTTTTGATTTCCAGACTATAAACAGCTTTGGAAAGTTGTTGAGATTCTTTTTTTAAATCATTAAAATACGCTTCATCTTGTTCTTCAGAAATAATTTGCAATAAACTTTGAGATTCTTTGAGTTTTTCATTTAAACTCTCCCATTCTTCTATGATTTGAATCAAACCAGCTTTTTCTTTATTTAAAAGTGTGAGTTTAGAATGATTTTTCCAATTACTGGAATCAGCAATTTGGTTCTCTAAAATCTTCAATGCCTGTTTCTTTTGATCAACTTCAAAGAAACCTCCGAAGATCTTCTATTTTTTGGATCAACTTGTGAAAAGTGGATTCCAGTTGAGTCATTTCAATTTCAATAGTCATGCGATCTCCTTTAAGGTTTTTTTAATTTAACTAAATTTATTTTACCTGTCATCTATTCAAAATATTTCTCAAAAATCTGATCTTGAATGTGATACATTCTTTTAGCTTCCTGAGGGTCTTTTTCATGCTCAAAGCCCAGTAAATGTAAAATTCCATGTAAAATAGCATAAGCAGTTCGCTCCCGAACAGGCCCCTGTTTCATCTGTTTAATATATTGAGTACATAACACAATATCTCCAAGTTCTATTTGTTTGTGTGAAAATGCATCCACACCAGCAAAACTTAATACATCTGTAGGCTTATTTTTAGATCGAAACTTTCGATTCAATCTTTTCATTTCAAGACTGTGCACAAATACTAAGTTTAATTGTTGATTGGAAAATGCAATTTGTCTTTTTTTTAGTTCTTTAAAGATTCGTTGAACCCATTTTTTTACAAAGACATGAGAAATAATCCTGCATCCGGAACGATTGATAATTTCCACCTTCATCTTTGAACCTTGGGCTTTAAAAGATTCCAGCACTCAACAGCTTGAATCAATCCAAATCGAAACCCTAAAATAACATAAACACATAAAGCAGTGATTAAAGTGATAAATAAAGAGAAGGTTAAAGAAAGATTCTCTGACAATAAATAAGATAAAGCTGTATAAAGGGTTTGAAACAGATATTGAATAATCAAAACAAACAATATCAAAAATGGCATATTTTTTAATAGTCTTAAACCAGTTCTCTTTAGATATAAAGAACCAATAAGTCTCGGATAAAAGAAAAGTAAAAATAAAAGCTGTGTTAAAGCTGAAAACACCATAGCCCAGATCAATCCATTAAGCCCCCAAATAGGGATTAAAACAAACGCTAGGATTAAATGAGCTAAAACACCTAAGCTGGTTGCACTGGCAGGATACGATGTATTTTTAATAGAAAAAAAACAAGTGCTCAGCATTTGATTACAAGACAGCACAATTAATAACACACTATATATGTTTAAGATTTCAGAAGTGGCTTGAGTAGCTGTCGATGAAAATCGACCTCTTTCAAATAACACCTCTACAATAGGAGCACCTAAAAAGAATAAAATCAAAGCGCAGGGCAAAACAATATAAAGCATAATGTCTCTTTGATGAGCGGCCAGATCAAACAGTGATTCATCTCTTTTTAAGGCAGATAACTTAGAAAGAGTTGGAAGTAAAGCTGTACCCATGCTTACTGCTACTAAGGAACGAGGTAGTTCCAGCAAACGATCCGCATAATAAATATAAGTATGAGTCCCCTCTTCCAGCCATCCGGCAAAAAATACATTGAGCATTCCAATAATTGCAAATCCTCCCACCCCCACTATAGCTGGAAGAAACTTTTTTAATACAGTCATTAAATGAGAGGATGTTAAGGAAAGTGTGAATTGAGGTAAGAATTTCAATCGAACAAGCACCATGGCTACCATTAATATTTGAAAAACTCCTCCTAGTAAAATACCCATTACCAAAGTCATCGTAGGATAAGACAGGATATGTTGAGGTATGAGAAAAACTGAAAAAACAATACATAAGTTGAACACAGCAGGGGCCAGGGCAGGAATAAAGAATTTATTTAAAGCATTAGCAACTGCTGTGTAATACGCATAAGTCACTACTAAAAATAGATAAATAAATAAAAATCTGGATAAATAAACAGTCATTTCTATTTTACCCTCCACTTGAGCGAAAGAGTAAGAACCAAACATCCAGTCAATAAGAACATCCATAAATATCACACCTAAAACAGTTAAACTGGATACAGTAACTAACACTAAAGTATAAATACTATTCATCAGATTTCTGGCTTGGATAATATTTACCTCTAGGATAGAAGATGAAAATGCTGTGGATTGATTTTTCAATGAATGAGGTATTTCTGATTGTTCAGAAGTTGATTTGCTATAAAGACATTCTGTAAACACTGGTATAAAGCTAACAGTTAAAGCTCCTTCCCCAAAAAACCTCCTAAAAAAATTAGGGAATCTAAAGGCCACAAAAAATGCGTCAGTCTCAGTACGTGTAAACACATAGCCAATCACCATATCACGTACAAAACCTGTAATACGGCTTAATAAAGTTCCGCTAAACATGGAAAATGAAGATCGATTCACTTTTTGAGATAAATGAGTAGATCGTTTAACATTGGAAGATTCCATAAAACCTCTTGAAGAATGCTTTAAATATATGGTATGAACCCAAATACTGTAAAGGGTTGACGAGTAATTTGCAGTTTTTACTAGACCCGTAAGAAAGGAAAAATATGGCTAATCATCCATCAGCAGAAAAACAATCTCGCAGTTCAAAGCGAAAACAGGCCCATAATAATATTATTAAAGGAAACATCCGTTCTTTAGAAAAAAACTTTCATATTTCTGTGCTGAAGAAGGATAAGGTAGAGGCAGAAAAGGTACTCAAAAACCTTCTTCCTGAATTAGACAAAGCCGCATCCAAAGGATGTTTTCATAAAAATAAAACAGCTCGAAAAAAATCTCAATTTCAAAGTATTATAAACACTCTTTAAAAATAAGCTGTCATGGAATGGGAGATTGCTCATTATCATGGTAAAAATAGAATTTCCTAGGGCTTAAAAAAGGCAAAACTACACGGAACAATTTCAGATAAATTTAGTTTTATTTTTAAAATTTTTACATTTTTTTTACAAAAAGTGTGTCTATTTAGATCACTTTTTGAGCAAAGTTTATACACCCCATTGAAATTTAAGTTTGTAATAACTAAAGTCGATTAGAAATTTAGTTAGAACAAGACAAAGAAAGGAAATACAGTGAAACAACATTCAAAAAAAATGATTCAACAAATCTCATCATTTATATCTAAAACAAAAGGATTGAAACTATCTTGGGATAATGAAGACACAGTCAGTATCTTTCAAAATGTGGACGGAAAACATCTCACATTCAGATGCACGGATGTTGAGGAAGTTTTACTAAGAAAAGATTCTAAGAATGAAAGTTTTATTCAAGTTAATTTTTTTGGAGATAAAAAAGTCATTTTAACAGATCGTTTTATTGGATTTAAACCTTTTAAAATTCCCAACTTAGATATGACTAAATTACCTAAAGTGGTTACAACTCCTGATTTATTAAATTTTATAGAAATTATTGAAGATTCTATGTATGAAATAGATGTCACAGCTTCAGAAATTCGAGATATTAGAAAATACTTTGAGTCTGTTTTATTAGGAGCTGAGAAAGTAGGATTTGATTTGATTTGTGAACGAGTTTGGATTGAAAGACTTTTTCATAACCACCCGGCTCTCGTCAGTCAAGTCAGCTGACCCCTCCCCTCTGTATTTATGAAACACTAACTTCTTTGGGTTGTTTTTCCTGATCAGAAAAAGTAAAATAAAAAGTCAATACAGGACTCTTGTTAAAACCTTCAGATCAGTGTATGAATAAATTGAATTGGGGATGTAGCTCAGCTGGGAGAGCATCTGATTTGCATTCAGAAGGTCGCAGGTTCGATCCCTGTCATCTCCAATAAAAAAGAGAGGGAGACTGTCAAGTTCCTCTTTTTTTTTATCAGAACAGGGATTAGGTAACTTTGACTTTTAAGAACTTGCGTTTTCCGACCTGTAACAGGTATTCACTACCAGAGCTTAATTGCAGTTTTAAATTAACGTCTGAAATTTTTTCAGAATTGATCTGAACTCCTCCACCTTGTATCAATCTTCTGGCCTCTCCTGTAGAAGGCACCATACCCAAATTCTTTAACAAGTAAGCAATCCATACATCCTTTTCTGCTGAAACAGATACCTCTTGAATCTCTTCAGGAATCTTATTTTGACTAAATACTCTTTCAAATTCATCTTGAGCCATACGAGCCTGTTCTATATTATGAAACTCTTCCACTAACAAATAAGCTAATCTTTTTTTATATTTAAAGGGATCTTGTTGAATAGAGTCCAAATCTGACTCATCCATCAACAACTCATAGTATCTAATCATTAAAGAGTCTGAAAGGCTCATAATTTTTCCATACATTTGTTGAGGGGAATCTTGAAGAGCAATAAAATTATTAAAACTTTTAGACATCTTTTTTTGACCGTCTGTGCCTTCCAACAAAGGAAAAGTCAAAACACACTGCAAGTCTTTTTGATGAGCTTTTTGAATTTCCCTGCCCATTAACAAATTAAAAATTTGATCTGTACCCCCTAATTCTATATCCGCATTCATTGCGTAAGAATCATAACCCTGAATCAATGGATATAAAAACTCATGGATATATATAGCCTGACCTTGTTTAAATCTTTTTGAAAAATCATCTCTTTCCAACATACGAGCCGCCGTATAATAACTGCAAAGCAGTATCCAATTCTGTGCAGTGAGTTTATTGCACCAAGATGAATTAAAAAGTATTTTGGTTTTTTTCGGATCTAACACCTTAAACACCTGCTCAGCATAAGTTTTTGTGTTTTCCTGAACTTCTTCCTCGCTTAAACGAGGTCTTGTTTCGTTTAAACCACTGGGATCTCCTATACGTGCAGTAAAATCTCCAATCAGAAAACAAACCTGATGCCCGAAATCTTGAAAAATTTTCAATTTTCTCAATAATACTAAATGCCCCAGATGCAGGTCCGGATAAGTGGGATCAAAACCAGCTTTAATAATTAAAGGTTTTTTAGAAGATATGCTCTTTTTTAATTTAGATAAAAGTTCTTTATCTGAAATACAATCCTTAGCATGTTTAACTATTTGATCGAATTGTGTTTGATGCTCACTCATATTTATCTCGCATGTTCAATAATTCTGGATTCCCGAATGACACTGACTTTAATTTGATGAGAGTGAATTTCTCTCTCTAATTTCTTAACTATATCAGAGCAAAGCATAAGACTTTGATCATCAGTCACTTGAGAGCTGTCTACTAGAACACGCACTTCCTTTCCTGCACGTATCGCATAACTTCGAATCACACCAGCAAAACTATTGGCAATTGATTCTACATTTTTCATACGACTGATAAAACTTTCAATGTTAGAACTTTTAACATTTGGTATAGATTGATAAAGATTAAAACTGGCTTGCATCACATGGTCCAAAATTGTTTCAGCAGGAGCTGTAGAATTATGGCATAAAATAGCATGTACAATATCCGGTTTTTCCCTATATTTCTTTGCAAAATCTGCACCTACTTCTGCATAACTTCCTTCTACCTTATGATCCACATTCAAACCAATACAATGCAAGAGGGCCGCTCTTTTAGCTCTTTTTTCATCTTCCCCTAGTTCAGACATAATATGTCCAGCCAATAAAGCGAGATCTACTGAAACCTTCAAAGCATTTCTCCCATTAATAGTCTTAAAATGTAATTCGCCTAAAGTTTTAATTATTTGTGGATGCACATCATGTAAATTAAGTTCAAAGCAGGTTTTTTCACCTACTTCCTGCATAGTTTTAGAAATCTCAGTTTTAACCTTTTCTACAACTTCTTCAATACGGGATGGGTGCACTCGTCCATCCTTAATCAGTCGATGAATAGCTGTTTTTGCAATTTCTCTTCGAACAGGGTCAAAACATGAAAGTATAATACCCCCCTGCCCTTCTTCAATAAGAACATCCACTCCACACGAATTTTCAATAGCTCGAATATTTCTGCCCTCTCTTCCAATAATTTTACCTTTAACCTCATCCCCTGATAAAGTCAGAACAGTGGTTGTTTTTTCAGTCGTCACAGCAGAAGCATGACGAGCAATAGTTCGAGCTAAAATATTTTTAGATTTCATTTCACTATCTTGTTTCAATTGGTCTTCAATTTGTTTTAACTTAGGAGCAATGCTTACTTTGACGTCTTCTTCAATCAGCCTCATTAATTCTTGTTTAGCATCTTCTTGAGACAATTGAGAGGTATTTTCTAATAAAGATCTTAGTTCATTCAACTGACCTTCTTTTTGTTTTTCAAGACCTTTAAGGTGAGTTTTCCTTTGTTCCAATTTAGTTTTTTCTAACTCTAATTCTTGTTCTTGTTCCTTTAAACTCTCTTTTTGCTTTAAAAACTCATGCTCTTGTTTTGTCTGTCTTAATTGAAGTCTTTCATTTTCAGCATGTAGTTTCTTTAAAGTTTCAGTTTGTTCCTCCTCAAGTTGTTTTTTCATTTTAATAAGCCAGTCTTGTGCCTTAATTTCCGCCTTTTTCTCAATACGATAAGCTTCTGATTGTGCTTTGTTTAAAATACGGGATGTTTCCTTCTCTAACTTTTTTTCACGTTGTTTATTGAATAGAAGTTGATAGATCAGAAAAACACCGCTTCCAACAAATCCACCTGTAAATAAAGCTACTAGTAAAGCTAAAGACGTATAATCCATTTATAAATCCTTTCTATATTTTTTAAAAAAATGAGGAGAACATAATAAAAACTTTTCATTTACACAGGCATCCATACGAATATCATGCTCTTCTTCCGGCAAAGGTTCTGAACTTATTTGAACACTCCAGGAGACTCCAATTTTTAATGCTTTATTGACTTGAGATAAGACTTTGTCATAAAAACCTAAACCACGTCCCAGCCTGCGGAGTTGGTGATCAAAAGTCACACCAGGCACTAAAAATAAATCAATCTCCTCTATGGGGTGAGTGGAATCATTAGATTCCTCGGAAAAACCCGGATTCTTTTGAGGATACAGCCATTGAATCTGAGGGTATTCTTTTTGTAAATCAGAAAGCGAAACCTCATCCTTAAAGGGGCGATATACAGCCACTGTTTGAAACTTCGACCAATTCAAAGCTTGGAGCAAAGCCTGTACTTCTTTTGATAATGCTTGAATATTATTGTTTAAAATAAAGTTATTACAGTGGTTTTTAAAATGTTTTCTAAATATAACTTTTTCCAAAATCAGACCTCTCTGTTTGTTCGTCTTTAAAAGCCCTACAAAATCCTTTGGATTTTCTTAGGCTTTTTGTTCAGACTTCAACAGAGCAACAATCGATTGGAGTTTGGATTCTAGATGATTTATTTCCTGAAGTGTTTGCTCTTTGAGAGCAAAATGATCTTCAGCAAGATTAAGACAAGATAAAATCAAAGCTTTTTGCATAGAAATGTTCTTATTGCTTTTTAAGGATTCCTGCACTCTTTTTTCAACAGTTTGAATAAGTCGTTCCACTTGATCTGTTTCCTGACTGGCCTTTAGCCTGAGAGAGTATCCTCCAATTTGAACATCGTATATTTTTAATGAATGAGATTCCAAAGCCATGATCTAAAATTCCATTGAAGTCTATTTGTAAAATAAAAGTAATTATTGAAATGGTCAATCTAAAGTATGATTATTTTTGATAAAAAAGGCTTGGAAAGATCAATTTCCCAAAGAATTTGTAAAAGCCAGGTATTGAAAAGAATCTCCTTCTACTGGCAAGCTTAATTTCCCAGAATCTTCATAAATCTTTCTATACATGAACTGATATATATAAGAATCAGAATCCTTTCTCCTTTTAAGCGTATAAACAAGTAAGGTATTTTCCCCTTGAGCTTGTGAAACTTGGCTTAATGTGTCATCTTTATCGACAGATAGAGTGGAGTAAAGAGGTAGTTTTGTTTGCCTCAAAGAATAACAACTGCCATTTTCTCCTTTGACAGGAACTAAAAACGTATCATAAGCAGTCTGCTCTTCTACCGGAACAAAAGGGCTAATATGTTTTACTATTTTGTCATAATCACTTAAACCTTCAGATTCCTGATCTAAATTATAAGGGTTCCTGGCGGCTAAATGATCTTTAGCCCAATAAACCAAAACTTCAATTCCATCTAAAATTCTATCTCCATCTGAATCCGGATTATCTATACTTAAGGGCGGAAAATCACTCTCAATAGAACTTATATACTGTTCTTCACAATCAGTGAGTAAATCATGATCTTTATCTTCTCGACTTAAACATTGAGGGAGGTTTTCTTGTTGCATATATTCTAACCAATGAAAATAATCTCCATAGCCATCATTAAAGCTAAATCGATTATCAGGATCAAAAGCATCTATCTTCATTTCATCTTGGTCGCAAAGACCATCCATATCAGAGTCTAAACCTATATAACCATCCAAACAGAAACCAGCATTCAAATTATATACAATAAAAGAATTTGTATTCCACTGTTGACTAAGATCCAAAGCCCATCCTGAATTTTCATTTTGATCTATATATTGCCCTTGCCCCTCTTCTGAAATTTCTCTTATTCGACGAACATCGTCTGTGTCCCGTGATGATGAAAAAGAAGGATCTTGATTATGAGAAGCATACATTGGGTTGAAGAGCGGAAACCCAGTTGAAAAGAACACCCATAGTTGAAAGGCCGCACCTGCCCCTTGCTCCAACCTTTTTGTTACACCAGGGCCCTTATTATTATAATCCCCATAATACATAGAATGAATGTGCACACGTTCAAATATATCTGTCATTTCGTCAATCCCATTGACGAATCCTTTTTGAGTGCTTTCACTCACAGAAAGGTTTCCATCAGACATAAAAACAATATGGTAATCCACCACTTTATTTCGAGTCATGCGTGTATCAAAATCGATAGCTTCTCTTACTTCATGTAACACTTTACCTAACAACTTTGAATAATTTCCTCTTCCTTTATCTTTTCTGGAAAAAGTTTCTGTTAAAGATGTTTCAATAACTTCAGAATCAGAAGTAAATGTAGGGATATCAGTTAAAACCCCATCCTGTTCCAAAGTGATTGGACTAAAAACTTCATTTGAAAAAGCAATAATTCCATACGACACATTATTTTTCTTATTTTGATCAATAAAGGTTTGAATACTTTTTTTACGTATTATTTTTTCAGGGTCAGACTTTTTATTACTTGCAGTTTGATCTACAACAAATAACACCCTACTTTCATAAAAATCCTGAGAATCTGTAGAACAGAAAAGAGGAGCTGAATCCATAATTTCATATGGGACATCCATAACATTGGAAGACAAGGCTCCCTTGACTGGCTGACAAGAGATAAGAGAAAAGGCACCATAAAGGGCAATAATTAACAATATGCTATATTTTTTCATGTTTTTCTAAACGGATGTTTAATCCATAAGTCTTAAGACTTTTTTCTTAAGATGATAGTCTGTAATAAAATCTGGACTTAAGTATTATAATTCCTCAATTTTTTGATAAACTTTCCGATTATTACAAAGATGATTAAATATCTTCTCTATTTCAGTTTGTTATTAAGTGTATCCTGCTCTCATTTAAAAGAGGCTCGAGAGATCAACCAAAAACAACGTAATTTGGAATTGGGCAGTCCTTATGCTTTGCCGGAATCAGAAAAACTGGAATGGCACTTGAATATCACAAAAACTCAAAAAGCCTGGCAAATTTCCAAAGGCAATAAAGATATTATCGTAGCAATTATAGATACAGGAATTGATACATCACACTCGGATTTAAAAGAAAACCTCTGGATTAATAAAGCAGAAAAAGAAGGGAAAAAAGGAATTGACGATGATAGCAATGGTTTTGTTGATGATATTCATGGCTGGAACTTTGCTGATAACAGTAATGTGGTCATGGATTATCACGGACATGGAACTCATGTAGCCGGTATCATTGGAGGAAAAGGAAAAGTTTGCAAACCAGGTGTAGCTCCGCAGGTCAGCCTGATGATTTTAAAATATTATTCTCCAGGGGCCTCTGGTGTAATAAATTTAACAAATACGATTAATTCCATTCATTATGCTATTCAAAACGGTGCCCATATTATTAATTTCTCTGGAGGAGGCCCTCAAGCTAATGAAGAAGAAAGAAAAGCTGTCGAACTGGCTTTAGAAAAAAACATCTTATTAGTGACAGCTGGAGGAAATGAAAAATCAAATATTGAAGAAAAACCCTACTATCCTGCCAGTTATGGACTTCCGAATATTCTAGCTGTAGGAGCTTCAGACAGATCAGATAAACACTCTAATTTTTCAAATAGAGGAAAATTTATTAAAGCCCATGCTCCAGGTACAAAAATTTATTCTACTTTACCTTCAGGTCGATGTGGATTTTTGACAGGGACGTCTCAATCCACTCCTATCTTTACAGGGGGGGCTGTTTTAGTAAAACACTATAAAAAATTAGATATGCCATCCGACATTATTAGTTATTTATCTAAAACCACAGATTTTAAATTTGACTTAAAAGATAAAAGTGAGACAGGGGGACGAGCTAATTTTTACATGGCCTTGGGATCTGAAGATTCAAATACAGCTGTTGATGGAAGCCTTATTAAATATTCTGACGAAATGCTTGGACAAATAAATGCAGAAGGCGACAAAGAGTCTTCAGAAATAGCTATTTTTAAAGATATTGTTACATTAAGCCATCCATCAAATAAGGATGAAAGGTCCCCTTCTTCCGTTCATTGGCCTCAATATTTAATCAGCCCTTCTCATTGGACACGAGTATTTTTAGAAGAATCCGTTCAAAATCAGCTTGATTAACCTCCCTCTTTTATATAAGTTAGCTGAGTTTGAGGAGTTTCATTATGTCCACAGTGCCAAAGAGTAGGATTAGCCGTTCTAAAAGAGGAATGCGTCGATCTCATCTTGCAATTAGAAAATATACTCTCAATACTTGTCCTAATTGTAAGGCCGCAGTCCTGCCGCATAAACTATGCCTTTCTTGCGGGTGGTATAAGGGACGGCAAGTGGTTGTCTCCAAAGTTGAGAGCACTTAAAAACTCCGTACTTTTATTTCCAGTCTCCTTATGTTAATTTAAAAGTAGAATGCAAACTGCTTTAGATAACATTATTTCAAGCTTGGCTTTAAAAGGCTATTCCTTACAGAAAATAGCCGACAAACTCAAAGACACTCAACATTGTACTGATTATTGCACTTTTTTGTTTTCAGCTGGACTTCATAAAACCCTGTTCAAATATTTAATCGAACGTTTAGAACAGGACTTGTCTATTCCATGGACTTATTTATGTGCCTTAATTAAAAAGTATCAACTGGATATTGATACAGAAATGATCACACAAGTATTTTTAAACCATCAAGAAGACCCTTCTCTTATTTCTAATAGTCATTGTTTGGATTCTGCTGAACTGATAAATCTTCGTAATAAATATTTAGAGCAATGCTATAGACAAGACCCTCAACTCAATGTTGAAAAAGAACTACAAATTGCAATATCTCAAAACCTATTAAAAAAAGAAGGAGAGTTGATCCAAGATTTAATTCAAATGGATAATAAAAATCCTTTATTTCAACAGCACTGGCAGACGTATCAATACAAACAAGCTAGAGATGTCTTTAATGAATACAAAAATGCTCATCAAGATTCCTTTTACGCTATTCAAAAGAACACCTCGATAGAAGAAGACAAAATCCTTAAAAACCTTGTAAAAGGTTTAAATCAATTGACCAAAAAACACTCTCCAAAACTCATAGATGATATGGTTATTATTTTATCTTCTACCGGTCATACTCATTTGGCGATAGAATTTTTGGAAAACCACTTGGATACTGATGACAGAAAATGGATTTATTTGGACTTGTTATTAGAAGATAACCAATGTTTTAAATGTTTAAATTTTGTAGAACACACATTCTTACAAACAAATCCTAATTCAGACACTGCCTTTGCTTTGAACTACGCTAAAGCGCAAGCCTATTATGGTTTAAAGGAATACGATAAAGCAAAAACCATACTTAACGATCTGGTTTTACTTCGCCCCCAATATCGATCTGCTAAAACACTTCTATCCCAATGGAAATCTGAGGAAGAGCTATGAAAAAGTATTATTATTGGATTGCTCTTTTTATAATTGTCGGACTAGGTGTTTGGAGATGGAATATATGGATGAATGACTGGATGACTCAACAGAGTTTAAGTCGAATTCAAGAAATTCAAAAAAATGTAGTTTTTCAATGGGAATCTATGACTGTCAATAGTGCGGCCCTTAAGGTTCATTTCACAAATGTGCTTATTCAACCTAAGCGCCAAACAACAGCTATCCAACAGGAAATAACTCCTAAAAAACTCACTGTTCAAGTGGCTCCATGGGCTTCTTTTATTAAGCAATCTCTCATATTAAATATTACAATTACTGGTTTTAAATACCAGATAAATTTATCCCAAGACTCTAATAAAGACTTGTTTGAACTATTTGAATCTCTTCCTCTCAATAAAGTAACTCTGAAATCCGCCCATTTAAGTCTCATCAGCCCTAGAAAAACTATCTCAGCTCCACAAACTGATATTCAATTACGAAAACACAGAGACTCTTTATACATGAAAATAAAATCCCAACCTATATTGAAAAAGTCCCCCTTTTCTTTCCAAAGTCATTTATATTTAAAGAAAAACCAAACTGATATCATATCATTACAAATCAACAATAATATATCTCAGCTATCCTTATCAGGAAAAATAGTTGGAACCACAAAAATCCAAGAACTATTTCTTGATATACAATCTGACTTTGATGCCAATGACTTAAATGCGTGGACGGAGATTTGGATGGATCCTTTTCCAATCCAAGGATTTTTTAATATAAAATCTCAATTTAAATACTCAAATCAAAAAGGTTTTACGGGGCCTTTTGAACTTTTTTCAAAAAATTTTATATGGGAACATATTAATTTTTCTCAAATAAAAATAAAAGGAAGTTTTGAAAATAAACTTATAAAATTAGAAATGGCTCACTTTGAAAAAGAAAAAGAATTTACAAGTTACTTTGAAAATACACAAATTTCTTTGAATAAAAATAAAAATTTCAAATTAAAAAACTATTCCTCCATTGAAGACTTCAGTTCTGTTGAACATCTTTTAGGCTGGAATAGCTCTATCCAATTTCAAGGACAACTTCAATCAGACTGCACAGGGAATTGGTCTAAACTGCAACTCGACTGTTCTATGCGGGTAAATATGCAAGATATATATATGAACTCAGAATCTTTAGAGGATCCTCATATTTTTGCAGTGAAAAGCGGCCAAATAGTTTCAGATTTTATGTGGACGCCGGATAAATCTACTTTAAAAGGAAACATCACACTCGGATCTATTCTAGATTCCAAAATCGCTTTTGAAGGATCTATTGACAACCATCAAATTAAAATCTTGTTTGATGGCCCGATGAATTTTGATCATGTTCAACATGTTTATGGTTTTAATTTACAAGGGCTAGCCTCACAGTGGAAAGGAGAAATGGTTTTATCAAACAATAGTATCTCTATTGATTCTGAACTGGATTCAAAAAATCTATACTTTTCTCAATATTTGTTTGGAAACGTAAAAACAAATTTAAAATTAACTAATCAAGGTCTTTATTTGAATAAAATTACAGCAAAATTAGGAGAAAGCAAATATAAAGGGCATGTACATATCCTGTTTGAAAAAGAAAAAATTCAAGCACAAACTCAACTTGCTCCATTGTTCCTGGAAGATTTGTCTGTATCCGTAAAAGATGTTATCCCCGCCCCTCTTAATTTTGTTGGAAAAGGAAAAGCTACACTGTCCATAGACAGTCCTTTTCAACGTCTTAATTATAAAGTCATCTCACAATTTCAAAATGTAAAAATTTACGATGAATTCTTTAGAAACTTGACTGTAAATATTTCATCAAAAAATGGGTTGGTGCGTATTACAAAAGCTGTGGCAGAAAAAACTAAAAATTCATCCATTCAAGCAACCGGCACTTTAAATACCTCTAACTCTCTCAATGTAAAAATCACAGGTTCTAATATACCAATAGAAAAATCAGAAATTTTTAATCGCTGGATGAATTTATTAGGAATATTAGATTTTCAACTAGGTGTTACAGGTTTCCTTACAGATCCAAAAGGAGATCTCTTCGGCTCTATTATGTCCCCTGCTCAAAAAAAATTAGCAAAATTTACAGCTCAATTAACTCCTTCTCAAATTAGAGGTGAAGGAGATTTTTTTGAAAACAGTTTATTAATTCGTAACTTTAAATTTTCTCCGAATCGACAAAATGTATCTTTAACCGCAGTAGCCAAAGATTGGGATTTTATCCAATTAACAAGAAAAACATCTCCATCATTGATTGTTTCTAAATTAACAGGAGAAGCTTCATTGCATTTCTCAAATGATTTAAAAAAACCTTCAGGTTTTGCGGATATAAAAGAAATAAATATTCAATACGGCTTAAACCAATCCAGTCACTCAGATCCTATTTATGTAGAATTTAATAAAGGAAAGTTTTCTTTTCGAGGCTCCTCTTTAAAGTGGAAAACTAATGACAATGAAATGACTTTAACTAAAACAAACTCAAATTACAGCCAATTATCCGGTATTATGGGAATGGAAATCTTCAACTTAATTTTCCCGGAAGTGAAAAACATCAGAGGAGATTTACAAGCTGATTTAAAAATAAGAAACGATTTAAATAATTTCTCCCCTGAAGGGGATATTCAAATAGAAAATGGCATAATAAATATTAGCAGTCACATCAATCCATTTCAATCTATTAACTTAAGCGGCACTTTAAAATCTCAAGTGATGCGAATTGATCAATTAACAGCATTAACCCCTTTAGGAGGAAGTGTTGAAGCAGTCGGTCTCATTGATTTTTCTGAACCAAATCTTCTTCCTTTAGATATTTCAGCTCAACTTAATGATAAAGTAGCTGTTTATCTTTCTGATAAAATTCATGGAGTGGGTTATGGATCCGTTAAAATATATGGGGATAAAATCCCCTATACGTTGTCAGGTATTTTCAATATCAGAACAGGATCTTTTAAACAGGAATTTGACTCTACAGAGGATCAAAAAGATATTGCATTATTAGAAGCTAGTGAGGATGCTCTCTATCCTTTTTACTGGGATTTAAGAGTGCAGTTTGACAACCCCTTCCCTGTTGAAAATACATTATTCTCCTCGCTACTAACAGGGTCTTTCCACCTCAATGGAGATTTCTTAAATCCCAGTGTTTCCGGGCAAATCACTTTTATACCAGGAGGAAAATTTTATATTAGAGATTATGATTTTGAGATTACATCTGGTCGTTTAAACTATACCTCCCAGTCTATTTTTGAACCTCAACTACAAATCATTGGAACCACTCAGTTTGAAGAAACCCGATATGATAATGAAAGAGAAACTAAGAGCCAATATAACATTACAGCAGATATTACTGGCACTCCCAGTAATTTTCAGTTTGAACTCAGCAGTCAACCCGCTTTGTCTGAATCAGATATTTTATCTATGATGGCACTTGGAGCTCGTTCCATTGGAGATTCCTCAGGGTTCTCCCCTGCTCAAATTGCTCAAGGACAAGTGGCAAGATACTCCTATGCTCAAATTGGAGCTGTTTTATTTCAAGATATTTTTGGACGTGAATTAAATAAATCATTAGGTCTAAGACTTTCCTTTACCCCTTATATGAGTATAAGCCGTAATAAACCTTCAAATAAAATTGGCATCCACAAACGATGGTTTGAAAAGATGAATACTTCTTATATAGGCTCTGTAGAAAGAGATTATGATAGTTTTAAGGTAGAATATATGCTTTCACCGGCTTTTTCTTTTTTAGGCATTTGGGAGAAGAAAGAAACACTCAATCAAGATCAGTCCAATACTTTAGGCTTAGAATTTGAGTACCAATTGGATTTTTAATAAAACTTAGTTTTAATAAAAAATAAAAAAATTGATTCTCCTAAGCATAGAGAGGATACTCAGTATGTTTAAGATAGAGTTTTGTATCTTTTTAAAATTCAAAATACTTCATACTTTATCTTAAAATATACTTATAAATATGCTATTTTACTAGTATACTTAAAGGATATAAATAAAGGATCTACGAAGTGAATGGCTTATTTTAAATGGATAAAAAAATGTTACCTGATAGTTTTTTTAGCTCATGGAATTGAAGCTAAAGAGCTTGTACATTCCTCAATAACAATAACAGATATTCACATTATCACTGAAAATACAAAATTAAAAAATAATTTAGAAAAACTTCTGCGCCAGTATCGAGGAAGCTTCTCTACCCAAGATACAATGAATGAAATTCAATCAGAAATTATTGATTATCTACTCAACAATAAATATCTGCAGGCAACCCTTCATACCCCTGTTGTTCAAATGGTTCAACCTCGTAAATCTGTTTTAAGTTACAAGGTAAACAATCCCTTGCAATATCATTTTATTATACGTGGAAACAAACAAGTGCGTACTTCCACTTTATACAAAATTATAAATAAAGAAAACTTACTAAATCATCCAAACTTTACAAACATCATTCAAAACCAAATTATAGCATATTATAAATCGTTAGCTTTTAACAATATAAAATTAGAATCCTCTCTTATTAAAAAATCAAAATATATTCATTACTTAAGAATGAACCTTACTGAAGGTCAGCCGTTTATGATACATGATTTAAAAATATCCGGTGTCATCGATAAAGAGAGTGATCGTTATTTGCGTTTGTTTAAAACTTATGCCACTAACTCTCTTAAATCCAATTATTATGTGGAAAAAGAATTTGAGTCCACATTACAAAAAGTGGTAACCCATTTAAGAAAAAGAGGATTTTACAATGCTGTTATTTACCATAAGAATATTTTTTATAAACAAAATAAAGTTTTTATTGAAATTATCCTGAATGAACAAACTCCCATAACAATAGAAAAAATTGTCATTAAAGGAAATCGGCAATTTAATAAAAAGACAATTCAAAATATTATTGACTTAAAACCAGATGAAAACCTGGATATTCCAAAATTAGAAGAAAATGTTGGAAAACTTATACAAAAGTATTTTGAAAAAGGTTTTCTTCGGGTTGAAATTAATAAAGAAAATCTAGTTAAAATTCTAAGAGTTTCTAAGTCCGCTATTATTACAGTTCAAATTTCAGAAGGCCAAAAGGTTTACGCTAAGAATATAAAAGTTGAAGGAAATAAAAAAATTGATTCTGATTTTATTATTCATGCCTCTTCATTAAAATCAGATGATATTCTAACCTATAAAAAAATCAGGCAATCTCTTGATTTTATAGAAGATTTAGGACTTTTTACTCGTGTAGATATTCAGCCCAGCCAAGGAGATTCTGTGGCTATTTCTGTACAAGAAAATACATTTAATTCTCTTCGATTTAGATTAGGAGTTAACACAGAACATACATTATCAGGTAGAATTTTAGCTGAATTAAATACGAAAAATGTATTTAAAGATAATAACAGCCAATTATTATTGAATATGGAGACTCAGCCTAACTACCGTCTTTTTAGAAATATGTTTTATCTTCCTTCTGCTCGATGGAATACTTTTACAAATCCTCAATCTATTGGACAATATTTACCTTACTCTTTATCTGGTAGTTATAAAAGATACTATGTATTAGGGACCAGATGGAGCGGACAAATGAGTTATTCACATGCAAATAGTATATACTCATTTGTGAAACTATCTCCACTTCAAGATTCAGATATATCTTATTTGGATAGCTCAGAACAAGTGGAGTGGCTTAAATCTCATAAGTTTAGTTTTAATTTAGAAAGAAAATTTGATTTAAACACTTTATTAAATTTTAAAATCTGGGAAGTGGATTTAAGCAGTTCACATATTCAAGATTTCCTTTTCTATCCAGATAAGATCCAAAATCAAATGATATCTAAATTTAAAAACCAAACTATCATTGCAGAAACAGGCTTGGAAGTTAGAGTGGATCGGAGAGACAATAGGTTCTTTCCAAAAAAAGGTTTTCAATTTGAATCAACTTTAAATTATTCCAGCCCTTTTATTGGAGCTCATAAAGATATTCATTTTATAAGAGCAGAAGCAAAACACACTTATTATGCACCTATTATCTATACAAATGCTATTTTTGCTCAATCGATACATGGAGGTGTAGTTTATCGAATCAACTCAGGGCAGGTGCCTGTGGGCCGCTTGTTTATTTTAGGGGGAGTGGGATCTTTACGTGGATATAATGGAGAACATAGAGGGGACCATGCGCATCGGGTTCCAAGTACTGACGAGTTACCTATTAAAAATGCTCTTGAGAACAAACCTTATTCTTCTGCTTATGTATTAGCCAAAAATGAAGTGAGGATACCTATTGATCGAAGGTTAGGTTTGACTTTATTTTATGACGGAGGTTTGGTTTTCTTGCATAAAACAAAATTAGAAAGGTCTTATGGGCATTCTGTAGGTGTGGGTCTTTATGGGTTAACCCCTCTTGGTATTCCTGCAGTAATTAATGTAGGATATCGTTTAGACACTCGTACACATAAGACAAAAGATGGAAGGCTTGACATGATTCACACAGATTTCTCTATCGGCTTCTTCTAATCATAAGTCAAAGATTATTTATAGATTTTATTACTCCTGTATATAATACGTCATTCCTGCGCAGGCAGGAATCCAGATGTAAATTTAATCAAAACCACTGTATAAAGATCACATTTCTTCATAAATCATTCTTTTTATTATTTAGAAAAATCTTCAGCTTCATATTGCTGTAGAATTTGATCGCAACGAGTTCTATTATTTATTGCTTTTATTTAAATTGGATTTACTAATACAACCTAATAGAACAGGCATATCCTTCATTTATATATTTTACTATATGTTCTGCTAAGTCTATCTCACAAGTGTCATCATTTTTAGAAGGTAGGAGTGCCTGTGTATCAGACTCATTAATAAGTATATAGCAAGAAGAAACTTCTTCTCTCGATGTTAATTTTTCTACTATTACTGTTTCGTTTTCCTTTGTACATACATATTGTTTTCCTTGTGTGGTTTCTTCATCATCCGCTAAAGATGAAAGAGGAGTAATGAAAATAAGCGCTAAAACTATTGAAATATTTTTCATAATTGTTTTCCTTTATTAAAAATATATTAATTACTGATATATTCGAAAACACTATAAAAGCCAATAAAATAGTATTATTTTTCATAAACATATTAAATTATCTCTAAAGGAATGTAAAATATTCACACTTTATTGCCATTTGACATGGAGCTGAGGGGGATCGCCCACTACAGTTGTTCGCTTCACGCTCACAACTTGCGTAGACTCTCTTCAGTCTCTAAGCAAAACATCTAGTTTTGTTTCTTCGTATTAGCTGTTTCACAGCCAACACGAATCGAGACTTCAATTCGATCCCCCTTCCGACAAAAAAAGAGAGAGCTTACAGCCCCCTCTTTTTTTTATTGGAGCTGAGGGGGATCGAACCCCTGACCTCGACACTGCCAGCGTCGCGCTCTCCCAGCTGAGCTACAGCCCCATATAGATATACTAATATAAACGAAGCTCAGAAATAAGATCGCTGTCATCTTGTTTTTCGCCGCCTGTTTGTTTCTGTTGAACACTGTCTTTTTTTACAGGTGTTTGAACTTTTTCTGATGCTTTCTTTCGAACTTGAAACAAAGTTTGACTGATATGTTGATTTAATTTCTGTAGAGATTGAATTTGACTATTTTTAGTTTCCAGCTCTTGTTTAATTTCACTCCAATTTAATTGCATTGAAGTGTATTGATCTTTAAGAGTTTGATTCTCAGATAAAAGTTTATGAACTCTTGTGAACAATACTTGATTTTCAGAAGTCAATTGACCCACACTTTCACTAGTTGTTTTAAAACGTGTCTGTAAAGAAAACAGTTCTCTTTGTATATTCACTGTATCCTTGTCATAAAGTTGAGTAAGCTCTTCATTTTTTTTCTTCTCAGCAATTAAAGCAGTTTCCATTTCCCTGCTCAATTGATACAAATGTTTTTCATGAGACGTTTTTAACTCTGCTATTCGATTTGTAAAATTATCTTCTAAATCTTCTAAAGTTTTTTCATAGTGAGCTTTAGAGTCTTTGAGTTCTTCTTCCAGATTGTATCGGACTTCCTTCATATCTTTTTTGTGAGAATCTTTTAACTTTCGGACCATTTGATTTTGTGATTCTTGTAATTTTTGAATAGATTGTTCAAAATCTGCTTTCACTTGAGTCATCTCTTCTTGATGAGTTTCTTTTAAAAGGCATTCCCTTTTTTCAACCTGTTGAATCCACGAAAGTTTATCCGCATGAAATTCAGCTTTTAATTTTTTTATAGAAATTTCACTTTGATTTCTGATGTCAACTTTATCCTTATAATAATTTGTTTTAAGCTGAGCTAAGGATACGTTAAAATCATCTTGAGTATTGTCGGTGTTAGATTGATACTTTTGAACTTGCTCTGTTAAATCTGTGACTTGATTTTTATGTTCTTCTATCAATTCTGTATAACGAGTTTGTTCTTTTAATAATTTTTGTTCCTGTACAGATTGGTCTTGAATTGTATTTTCTAACTGTTTTACTTGAAGTTGATAATTCTCAACTTTACTTTGAAGTTCATTATAAAGCTTTTGATCTTTTCCATTGCTTTCAACAATCTTTTCTAATTCTTTAATTTTTTGATTTTCTTCTCTTTCCAGGTGGTATATCTGAGATTCATAGTCTTTCTTCATAAGGGCTGTATTTTGCTCATAATCAGACTTCATCCAGCGTATTTGACTTTCATAGTGCTTATTTATTTCTGCTATTTGCTGTTTATGCTGAGCAGTTATTTTTTTAAAGGAGTGGTCTTGTTTAATTTTATTCAGAGAGGCTTTATTTTTCAGCTGAAGTGCATGTAATTTAGCAGAAAAGTTTTTCTCCAACTCTTCTACACATTGAGTGTGGTCTTGTTGGATCGCTTGTATCTTTTCTTCATAGTCTTTTTGAGAGGATTGAGCAGACGATTTCTGGATTAAAGATTGGATTTCTTTTTTATGTGCTAATTGAAAAGCATACATTTTAGCTCTGAAGTTTTTCTTAATTTCCTGAGTATTAAATTCATGTTTTAACTGTAGATTTTGAATATACACATGATATTTTTCTTTAAACTTATCTAAAGAAAGATTTTCATTTTGCAACTGATTCATTTTAGTTTGCTGTAACAAATGTGCAGTATGCGCCCTCACCTCATACTCTTTTTTCACTTTTGTAATACGATCTTGGTGGATTTGTTCAGCATTTTGAATTTTTTGGAATTGACTATCCAATTCCTGTTTAAGGGTGTTGATTTGACTGGATTTTGCTTCTAATTTCTGTTTCAAACTTCCTATGGTTGTCTGCAGTAGGTTTCTATGTTTCAGCCACTTAGAAATTTGTTTCTTATTATCGTATGTTGTTGCTCCTTTAGATGCTTCTCTTAAAACACGCATTTTTTTCTGATTTGCACTATGAAACTGAGTTATTTTTTTACGGTGAGCTTCTTTGAGTTTACATACATCTTTATGGTGTTTATTTTTTATCAGCTCTTCATTTTCCTGATAGGTTTCCTGCAGGTGAAGCTCTTGTGCTTTATGTTTGAGATTAATATGATTGATCTCTTTTATGTGTTTTTCATGAAGAACTTCTATTTGATCTTGTAAAACTTGAAGTTCATGTTGGTATTTTTTAGTGAGCGAATTAGATAAAGCTTTCATTTTGTGATTCAAGAGTTTGTTGTAATAAATAGTTTGTTTTTTTAGCTGTTGAACAAAGTATGAAGATTTGGATTTTTGTTTTGTTGTTTGTTGAACAGGAGTGCTGGAAGATTTTTGTTCGGGAGTTGGAGCGGGTGCTTTGGCAGTTGTAGTGGATTCCTGAAAACTTAGATCTCTTTGGTCGATAAGTTTAAGGGGTCTTATTTTTTCTTCTTTTGATGGAAGAAATTCCAGCTTCTCTTTAAGGGAGGAAGATGGGATGGGAATAGATTGGACAATTTTCCAATCCTTGGAATTTCTTTGATCTAATATGGGTTTTTTAATCTTTCTATCCTTGAAAGTGATTCCTATTGAAATTTTTTCAAATATTAGATAGTTTTGTCAAAATACAAAGATATTATTGCTTTGCATAACACTCGGTATTGAATGTATTTCCAGACTAGGAGAGATGGCCGAGCGGCTGAAGGCGCACGCTTGGAAAGCGTGTAGATGGCTAAAACCATCTCGGGGGTTCGAATCCCCCTCTCTCCGCATGATAAAAAGATATGGGATCGAAGATTTCATATCTTTTTGTCCTAATGGGGATTCGAAATGAAAACACGATCCGTGTGAGCTGTGAAAATAGCTAATACGGAGAAGCAAAACTGGATGTTTTGCTTAGTGCTTGAAGTGAGCCTACGCAAGGAACGAACTGGAAGTGAGTGACTGTAGTGGGCGAATCCCCCTCTCTCCGCATGATAAAAAGATATGGGATCGAAGATTTCATATCTTTTTGTCCTAATGGGGATTCGAAATGAAAACACGATCCGTGTGAGCTGTGAAAACAGCTAATACGGAGAAGCAAAACTGGATGTTTTGCTTAGTGCTTGAAGTGAGCCTACGCAAGGAACGAACTGGAAGTGAGTGACTGTAGTGGGTGAATCCCCCTCTCTCCGCATGATAAAAAGATATGGTGCCTGTGACTTGACTCAGCGATTTCGATTGGCACCTCACCGCCTCGTTCCTGCGAAAGCAGGAATCCAGACGTACAAAGACTGAGTCGTATATGAAAGGCGGATCCCCGCCTTCGCGGGGATGACGTGTGTACAAGATGACGTGTTTTTATGAGAATGACTTGTGCTTTTGCTAGGATGACGGTCTTTGAGAAATGACAACGTGCCTAGGGGGATGACAAGCGCAAAGGGTGGCATGTATTGGCAGGAAAGCATGTGTTAAGGGATGACGTAAATAATACATACGTAGGGATGACATAAACACGCAAGAACGACATTTGCGATTACTTTAGATTACAAGGTGATATTCCGATAAATAAACTATGAAAATCCATAGTTTAATTCTCTTAATATTTCTTATAATTTCTCTGCCTATAAGAGCAGAAGAGCCCTCTGATGAAGAAGCAACAATACTAGCTGAATGTCTTGATTTTCTTAGTAGCGGAAATAACCAAGGTCACAATCCACAATGTGACTCCAAAACTTTAGAAAAACTTAACAAGTGTCGTCCTGAAGTTTGTCCTGATTTCTTAATGAGTCAAATGATAGAAAGAGATCCAAAAAGCAAGATCTTTGATTGGGGTAGCTCTCCTGATAAAATTTGTGTTACCCCAACAGCAGATTCTCATTTTCAGAACA
The DNA here is from genome assembly GCA_965197855.1 of Bdellovibrionales bacterium. Lineage (GTDB taxonomy): Bacteria > Bdellovibrionota > Bdellovibrionia > Bdellovibrionales > UBA1609 > JAPPLG01. The sequence continues at coordinate 108,696 of OZ240230.1, read as the reverse complement.
GTCAAGATCTCGAAAATTATTTAAAAGACAAAGAACCTTTTTCTGCAATTGATACACCTCTTATAGCTGATTGCCTTCAGTACAAAGTACCTATAGCAATTAATGCAACAAGCGCACCAAGACTAAAAAATTTACTTGAAAATAAACAGAAAACTTTTATTGCTGAATATTATTTAACTCAACATAGACTTGAATCAGGCCTTAGACATGCCCTCTGGGATATCACTGCTATTGATCATTTAATCGGAGAACCTATTTTAGATGATATTGACTGCAAAAAAAAGTTTCAATCTACGCCGAGTATTATAAGTGAATGTGAGTCCCTTAAAGCCTGTCCTCCTCCCTCAACAAATCTCGATCAATCTGTACAAAATACGATGTCAGTTATGCCAAAAATTAAAGCAATTGATGCAGAAATAGATCGTTTATCAAAAGATTTAATGTTCTACAACAGAAGAGGAAGTACACCTCAAAGTAAAAAGCAAGAACTGACAGATAAAATAAAAACACTCAAAGAGCACAAAGCTAGTTTTTACAACCTGCACCCATGGATGGCAGGAAAAAAATTTCAAGATGAATATAATGAGAGCTTAAATAAAGACCAAGTGACTGAACTGATTAAAAAACAACTTTCAAACACAAGAGAGAAATTAAAAGAAGATAGTATAGACGATATGCAACAAGCTATCTCCTGTATTAAACATAATAAAGAATGTAAAAAAGTAAATTTTGATAGAGTTATGGCTAAAACGCCAGCTGTAGATATAAAAAATATCTTTGAACAGGATAATCCTAACTCCTCTACAACTGAAGTATCAAATAAAAATAATACGGCTGTCGAATATTTTAAAACAGCTCAGTGTCTTCAAAACCAAAGAGAAGAAGTCTCTAAAGCAAATATACAGACGGGTTTACTAGCTTTAGATGGTATTACAATTGCCGCTTCAGTATTCTCAGCAGGAATACTAGTGCCAATTGCTGGCGGTGTGAAAGCAATAAGAGCAGCAGTAACTTTATCCAGAATATCTCAAGCAGACAGAGTGAGAAAATTATCTGTGTTAATGGGATTAGATGTTGCACTCACTACCCCTTATCTAGCAGAAGCCGCTGATCAATGCGGAGGTCATATAGAGCAACTTGAAAGAGCTATTGCCAATTCAGAAAATATCTGTACTGAAATGCAAATTAGATCTAAACATACCAGTGACCTTAACAGCTGTGTTTCCTCTGTTCTTATAGCTAGTTTACCTATTATTCTTCCAGCAGTAACTGGTGTAGTCGTAGGCGCTAGGCCAGTCACTAGAGCTCTTAGACAGAGGGTGGCACCAAGATCTAAAGGCGCTACTTCTCCTGATACTCCAGCAAAACCTCCTAACAATGTGGCAAAACAAGCTGATGAAACTCCACCACCTAAAACTTCATCCCCTGAAGCCTCATCTTCTGCAGGAGCAGGAACTCGTGCTGGAATACTAACAAGAAAGTCAGTAGATACATCGATACCTACTTCTGTTGGACTGGGGGCTGGAGCTAGAGCCGCTTTCAGCGCTGTACAAGACTCCAACTCCTCTACAGGTGATGAGGGAGATCTTGAATCTGCAGGTAAATTAGAAGAGAACGATAAGGATGCCAAAGGTAATGAAGATAGTGACAAAGCATCTCAAAATGATGATCAGAAAAGCGATGATACAGATAAAGATAGTGATGATGACGACAACGATGACGATGAAGACGAAGATGATGACGACGATGATGATAAAAAGAAAGCAGAATTGGATTGCTCAAAATATAAAGGAGGCACTCCTCAAAATCGCAGAGAAAGGATCTGTTTTCACTTTGCAAGAGCCGCACAATTAGATAAAGAGATTCAAGATATTCAACAAAAAACCCAGCAATTAAGTGCCTTTAAAGCTCAAGTTTGGAATGGAATAAAAGAAAACCAGGTGCCGCCAAGCTTTTTTACAAACAATGCTTTTCAACAACATGTTCAACAAAACAAAAGAGCTACAACAGATTACTTAAGTTCTTTTCGTTTAATGTATGATATTTCACGTATTCAAGATCAAAATCTAACAGCCAATGACAGAAATCGATTGAGACAAATTATTCAAGATACAGACCAATATATGCGCGCCCCAAATTTAGATGGATACTCTCATATTCAAGAGTCTGTAAATATACTTTTCAACAGACTGGAAATGCCAACTAACAATCAATCTTTTAGGCTTTAAAAAGAAATAATAGCTTCTGTTTTAATACCATAGTCACTCAGGTTGGAACCTTTAAACAAGACACCAAATTTGTTAAACCATGAAAAACCTTTTGCAATCTTATGCTTTGTAATGAAGCTCAACTCATGATTTTTAAAATTTAATGTATCGTTATCGGATATCCACACGTGGTAAAGATATGCAGTATGTTTATCTGTTATATCAACACTTGCATAAGGAGCTAAAATAAAACAATTGTTAGGACCGGAAACACTGCGATCAATGCCGCTAACAATATAGTAATAACCCCAAAACATAAAAGTTGGATCATAGTTGATATTAACAACATAACTTTCATTAGAAACATACCCACCTATGAAAGTAAGCTTGGTATTGTAAAAAGAAGTGTTCCAACTGACATGTGCAAAACCAGCTGAGTTTGCGGTACTATCCATAAATCCCCATTCTGCAGAAGCTGTAATAGGGCCTTCTGTGTATTCTCCATAAAGATTAAATGTATGTGAATTGACAAAAGGTTTAGGGCTAAATGTTGTACTTTCTAATTCATACATTTTATAATTTTTAGATTTATACAAAAACTCTGCAGTCATATTATCTGCTTCATAACCACCAGCTACAGCCCATGAAGCTCCAAATCCTGCAACTTCATCTTGGCTATGAACAATGGCATAAGGTTTGATATAGAAAGACTCATGTTGAATTTTCACAGCCAAGGCATCCCGCACATCATAAGCAGGAGCTAAAGGGTGAAAACCATCTGAGTACGTCATCCCCAAACCAAAATTAAAGGGCTGACGTCCAATATCCACTTGAACAAACTCATTAGAATAAGTGGCGTAAAAATGTGTCGGAAGTAAACGAATATCTTTTAATTGAAAACTTTTCAGTGAAATTTTACGTCTGGAAGAATCTATAAATCCAACACTATTACCGCTGGATCGATCCACACTGCCTAATAAAAAGTTAGTTTGAAATAACAAACCATCTGAGATATGGGCCTTGGCATTTAAAAATAACTGTTGCTCATCATAAAATAAAAAAGGAGTCGTCTCACCAACACTTTGATAGACAGCCGGATCCCAGCTTCCATGACCGATAAACGCCACATTGGCTTTATAGTAACCAGACCAATCCAGTTGAAAGGCACTAGATAAAATAGGAAATAAAATGATTAAAAGTAATAAGAAACGCATGCCAACCCCCTTTTTCAAAAAAATTAAAAACTACAGTTGGGTTATCTCTTTGTCAAGCTTGTAAAGCCTCTTCTGACCATTTCTTCATTCATATAATTTGAATATAAAACGCTCCACTCAGAGCTATTTTCTATGACATTACGCTTTAAAGATTGAATCTTATTTTGTACATGTTGATCCATCTCAGAGCATTCTTTGATGCACTCATTTAACACACGACGAACCTGAGTTAAGGCTTGCTCTGAATTTTCATAGCGTACACAGCCTGAAGACTTTAAGCCTTTGACTAATAAGTGAACCCAGTGTCCGCTTCTATCTAAAGAAATAATCATACTTCAACCTATAAAATAATACCTTTTTTCTCAGCTAATTTCTTTTTAAGCATGGGGCGCATTTTCCCTCTATCGAAATTACCCCCTTGTGTCTGTTCTAATTCATCCAATAGACGAGTCACTTCTTTATCGAGTTCTTGTTCTTTATTCAAATCACGAGATAATATAAGTTCTATTTCCTGAATCACAGACTCTGAATCTTTAAGAAGTTGAGCTCCCTTCCCTCTTTCAAATTCTTGAACCAATTTTTTTGCAAACCAATGGGTATGGTGTTCTGTCCAACTCATATCTTCATCCTTTAGGAAAATATCCTGGGTCTAAAGCCCTTCTCATTTATAATACTTGCACTACTCCCTGTGGCTTTTATTACAAAAAGCTTTTGTTTTTTCGCATAGTCATCTGAACTTTGATTAGATTTTAAGTAAGCAATGGCTCCGTAAATTTTTTTATTTTTATATTCCGGACGCCATTTTTTAAATCGCTTAAGTTTTCTTATAAATTGATCAACATAACTTAATTTTAAGGTTGTCTTCACTTCTACAACCACAACTTCCGACCCATTGATAGCTATAATATCAAACTCTGCATACTCTCCATCATACTCACCTTTTAAATTAGTTAGGGTAGCCTCAACATTTATTTTACGTTCTCGCAACAAACTTACCAAGTCCCCTTTTACAAGGGCTTCCATCAACTTACCCCATTGTCCGGTAAACAGCTCATTAAGTTTTTTAATCCTTCGATCAGCTTCCTTAGATATAGCCTTAATTTGTTGACCTGTTTCTTTTATTCTACGATCGCTATCTCGAAAAAGCTTCCAGATTTCAGCAATTTCTTTTTGAGAAGAATATGTTTTTTGTTTTTCCATAGAAAAATCCTCCTTTACAGTTTATCTAAAATGATATGGATGTTCAAACCCTCTCACCATGAGTTGCAAGTAAAGAGTCCGTTTTTTAAGATTCAAGCTTCGATAAAATACTTTTTTTTATTTCTATAAGTATTTTCAAAGAGTTAAGTGTATTTAAAATGCTTTAAACTATTCTAAAACTAGACTTTAAGAGTTGCTTGTTTGAAGAATGATACAAAAACTAATGATCAAAAATGAGCAAATATAAATCATTTTTGACCTACGTCATCCCTTATTCTTTGGCTCAGCGGTTTTCGAGTTGGCACCTTAACCATCTTGCTCCTGCGAAAGCAGGAATCTCTTCGTATATAAAACTATTAAGGGCAAACAGCGCTCATATCAATGCCATTCATATGCACTGTCTTGACACTTTTGATAAAAGTACAAACTTTTTCAGGCAAAGGCCCTTCTAGAGGATTAGATGATATATTTAAATAAATAAGTTTAGAGAGTCCTGCAAAAGCATCGGGATCAATAGTTCGAATCTGATTGGAATGAATCCATAAGCTCTGTAAATTAGGCATTTTGGAAAAAACATTATTCGGCAAACTTGTAATATCATTTCTACTGATAGTTAAAAAAGTCACATTGGACAAGCCTGTAAACATAGAGGAAGAAAGAGAGGTGATATTATTATCATAAAGTCTTAAATGCGTGAGCTTAGATAATCCTGAAAAAGCATTGCTTTCTATTCTACTGATTTGATTTCTGCTGATATCCATGTTTTTTAAATTAGACATACCTGAAAAAGCATTGCTGGAAAGAGTGTTTATTTGATTGGAATAAAGCCATAGATTAACCACATTAGATAAACCTGAAAAACTTGGCAAAGCTGTAAGTTGATTCTTAGATAAACTTAAAGCCCTTAACTTTGAAAGACCTGAAAAAGTATTAGAAGGCACACTTGTAATTTTATTATTTGAAAGATGCAAACGTTCCAAATTGGAATTATTTTGAAAAACACCTACTGGAAGTGCACCACTGATACTATTATTGCTTAAACTTAAAGTTCTTAAAGCTGAAAGCTCTGAAAAAGGATTTGATGACAAATCACTAATGTTGTTGGAGTAAAGATATAAAGATCCTAATTTTGTATTATTTGAAAGATCCGGAATCTCATCCAATTCATTTCGGGATAAACTGAGCATTCTAAGTTCAGTTAAATTTGAAAAAACACTATCCGGTAAACTTTCAATGTTATTTGCATGAAGCCACAAATGAGTCAGCTTTGAATTATCTGAAAAAGCGGATCCATGGACAGTCTCAATTTCATTATAACCTAAATTTAATTGTTTTAACTGAAAAGGTCCAAATAAAGTAAGTTGATCCAACTCTGTAATTTGATTGTTATTGAGCTTAAGAGACTGCAGACGAACAAGATAAGAAAAAGTAAAATCAGACAACTCTTCCAGTTCATTATAACTTAAATCCAATATTTTTAATTGATAAACCTTGCCTTCAACAGCACTAAAAGTAGATTCATGCATTGTTTGAATTTTATTTTTACTTAAATTTAAATATTCTAAATTTGGAAGAGATGAAAAAGAAGACTCCGGAAGGGATGTAAATTGATTATAACTTAAATTTAAATTTTTAAGCTGATCCAAACCATTAAAGACAGCAGATCGAAAACTGCTTAACTGGTTATTACTTAAATTTAAACTCTCAAGCTGAGTAAATCTGGAGAACATGGAATCGGCAAGCCTAAGTGATGAAGACCCATTTTGCCCGGAAAGATCCAAAGAAGTGGAATCCGCAGGCAACCCTGAAATGTCTTTGCAAAGTTCATTATTAGAGGCTTGTGTCACAGTAGTGCTGGTCGGAGAAACTCCGGATACTCCTCTAAGTTCCACTGTCACCTCAACTCTTCTGGTACTGCAGGAGGAGTTATTAGGACTGGCTGTAATAGATAATTGAAACTCCCCTTCCCTTATTTTTTGAACAGAAGTGCTGACTATAGAATTAGAAGAACTGGCTGTTAAAGAAATTCCTGAACAGTTATCCGGCACAGAAAAAGAAATCATCATATTTTTTGTGCCGCCGCTGGCAGACACTTCTGTTTGAGCATCAAGGCTGGAAGAAAGTACGTTAGAGGGAATATCCCCTTCGTTACAAGAGCTTATAACAGGGGTTTCTGTTCCAAGATCAGAAAGACTGGCTACAATATCCCAAACATCATCAATAGCTCTGGAGGCATTCACAGGACCGTCTAAATCTATAGTGTATTCATCCCCCGGTACACCCATAGGAGTGTCTTCAAAAGATGAAGGGTCATAATAAGAGCTACCTTCAGGAGGAGGAAAAAAGAGATCCGGATTGGAAAAATATGGCTCATTATGTCTATAATCTGATATTCCTTCTATAGGGCAACCACTTGTTGCCATAATTGTTCTTTGGCAAATTTTTTGTGAAAAATCAGGGCTTACATAACCAAAAGCATAGGGCCTAAGTGGCACATTACCTTCTTCAATACTATAATCATACCATCTATAATCTCTACGATCATGCCAAAGCCCCAAACTATGACCTAGTTCATGAGCAAAAACGATAGATCCTGTACATTTAACGGCAGAAACACTCAAACTTCTTCTGTTTTTCCACTCGTTTCTACGCTCTAATTCTAAACAATCTGAAGGATTTGAAGAACCTTGACAAAATGCACGCTCAATAAATTTATCTTGATATAAAGTATATTTTGAAGCTTTACCACAAGCCCCAATAGGATCTCTTACAAAAAGATGCACTAAATCTGCCTGATATTTTTCCCTCAACTCATGCACCTCATCCAACTCACTATAATCATTATTATTATAATTATCTTCTGATGTTCTTATTAAATTATTAATATCTCTATACAAACCATCACCTTTTTGGCTATACTCCACCTTTTCCATACCAGCTAATTTAATCTGTCTATGTGAAAGGTCGCTATTATCCAAAACCTGATTCATCTTAGCAATCTCATTTTCAATAGTCGCCCTTACTTGTGCAGGTCCCCCTTCATAGTTTTCAACCCTTTGAGTATAAATTACTAGTACATCAATAGTGTTAGAGTCATTTGTTTGTACAGAGTTCTGTTTTGTGGTGATGTTCCCTGAGATCCCCGCACCATTCGTCATCCCGGAATCTTTCGTTGTCCCTGCATCACTTGGCTCAGCGATTTCGGTTGGCACCTCAAACTGCCCCGCTCCTGCGAAAGCAGGAATCCAGTCCCGATTGTTAGAGACCTCTGCCTCCGCAGAGGTGACGTTGTAGTCATCATTCCCACAACGAGGAAGCTCTGACAAATCCTCTTGCTTAATCAAAACCTGATCAAAGTCTTCTCCTTCTGACTTTAACGTGTAAACACCTTGGGTGGAATGAAGTTCCCCTCGAATCACCCCGCTCTCATGAAGAAAGATTGTAAAATGTCCTCCATTTTCCAAAGAACCTGAAATAAAAGAAGAACCCCCATCCACATCTTTAATATTTTTTACCTGTGCCCTAAGTTCCACATCATTAAATAAATTTAAAACAAGAGGCATATCATAATCGGCAGAGCGAAAGATCTCATTTCGATCTATACGAGCTAAATGATAACGGTCCGGCACCACTAAAGGATCAGATTGCAACTGCAAATATTTTTCAAAACTCAACGTATTATCAGCCGGCTGAAATAAAACTTCAGATTGTGCAAAAAATGCAACAAAAAGCGTACTAAAAACTATAAATCTAAACATTAAAAAAGACCCTGTATTTTTTACATGCATTTTAATACGATTTAGGTTTAAAGCCAATAGGAAAGCTAAAAGTGTGTAAAAATTTCACAGTTTTCTCATGCAGGGATTCAGAAAACGGATATGACTGGATCCCCGCTTTCGCGGGAGCAAAGGATTGAGGTGCCAACCGAAAACCGATGAGCCAAGTGGTGCAGGAATAACATGTGTTGAATAAGTGACAGAAACGCCTATTACAAATAAACTACAAAAATAATGAAAAAAACTGTTTATTTATTAACCCTTCTTATCACTCTCTTTGGAATAAGCTTTTTTTTCTTTATACGAAGCCTCAATAAACAAGTAAATCAAGCTCTTAATGAAGGCTGGTTTCCGCCCTCTTTGGAATACTATGCCCATACAAATTCTGAACCTGTTTTATTTGCTCAAAGAGAAGGCTCTTCATCCCACCTTAGAAAAAGATTTAAAATATCTGAAGTGCCTTATCTTTGTCTTCAAGCCATTACGCTTTCTGAAGATCATAATTTCCTCATTCATAAAGGGGCTAGTGCTACAGCTATTTTTCGGGCTTTTTTTAAAAATATTCAAAACCTTCGTATCAAAGAGGGCGGAAGCACTATTACACAACAATTAGTAAAAAATAAATTTCTCAGTCATGAGAAAACTTTTAAGCGAAAATGGAAGGAACTCTTAATCTCCCTTATTTTAGAAAGCAAACTCACAAAAGACGAAATTTTAGAACTTTATCTTAATACTATCTATATGGGAAATACCGGAACTTATAGTCTCTATGGCTTTGCTTCAGCTTCCAGATATTATTTTAACAAAAGCTTAAAAAAACTTAAAGCGCATGAGTGCGCCCTGCTGGCTGGTATTGTTCCCTCCCCTGGCAGATTTAATCCCTTTTCTCAAACTCAAAAAGCTTTATCCAGAAGAAATATGATTTTAAATAAAATGAACGAACAAGCTGTTATCTCAGAAGAAGAATTAGAAACTTCAAAAGCAAAGGCCCTTCCCTCTCCCGACACTCCCCCCACTCAAGCCTCTTACTTTGTACAGGCTGTGGATAAAGAACTAAAAAATTTAAACATTGATCTCAATCAAGATCTTAAAGTTTACACCACCATTAATTTAAATATTCAAAATAAGGCCCACCAAACTATAAAAAGAACTCTAAAAACTTTAAATAAAGAAAACCTTGAAGGAGCGCTTATTTTTATTGATTTAAAAACAAATCAAGTTAAAGCCCTTGTGGGAGGTCAAAACTTTCGTCAAAGCCAATTCAACCGAGCACTGACTGCCAAACGCCCTATTGGTTCTTTAGTAAAACCCTGGACTTATCTCTCAGCTCTTATCTATCAAAATATAACTCCACTTAGCACTTTAATAGATGAACCTTTCACTGAAGATAATTGGTCTCCTAAAAATTATAAAAACAGATATTACGGCAAAGTGCCTTTATATTTTTCACTCACTCATTCGCTAAATACAGCAAGCGCTCAATTAGCCTTAAAAACAGGGCTTAGTAATATTATCAAAACTTTTAAAAAATTAGGCTTAAAATCTCCAATTCAAGCTCATCCTTCTATTGGCCTTGGAGCTTTAGAACTCTCCCCCCTTGAGGTCAGCCAAATGTATTCCACACTAGCTCGTATGGGCTCTTATACAGAGCTTTCTTTTATTGAAAAAATTATGTCTGAAGATCAAATTATTTATCAAAATAATAATAAAGAAGAACAAAGACTCTCCCTTCAAAAAACAGCAGTCATTATAGGCATGATGAAACAGGTACTGCAGACTGGAACAGCCAAGTGGATTAAAGATTTCTGGCCTCTGATTAGTGCCGGCAAAACAGGAACCTCTAATGAAGAAAGAGACTCCTGGTTTGTAGGTTTTACCCCTGAATACTTAGCTACAACATGGATTGGCTACGATGATAACAGCTCTCATGGCCTCAGCGGCTCTGCGGGAGCCTTAAGTCTTTGGCTGAACTTTATGAAAAGTCTTGATATTAAAGACTCAGATTTTAAATGGCCTTCTGATATAGAAGTAAAATCCATTCCTCAACAAGAAGCTCTATTGATAAAAGAAATACCTGTTCAAGACCAAGAGGACAATCAGTTTTTCTCTTTAGAGGATGATCCAAAAGAAAAAATAGAACTTATTTTTGAAAAGTGATTTTTTGATTACTGGATCCCTGCTCTCGCAGGGATGACATGTATTGTAAGGATGACGAAGTGGTGCAGATGCCAACCGAAACTTCTGAGCGAAGGCTTATAAAGAATTCCAAAGTTTCTGGCGTTCTGTGTTTTTACAGAGATGACATTTTATAGGGATACCATTACTTATAAAGGTCCAGTATAATTATGTTCACAAGTTTGATTACCATAATCTATCCCATCATTACAAAGATTATTATGTAAATTAATCAAGTCAGTATAGTAGTTGTCACAAGCGGCAGGTAATGGATATAGAGAAGTAGATGCTGTACCACAGTTACGATCGTGATCCCAGTCTGTAAGCGCCTGGCTATCTCCCAATACACCAACTCTACCAGTTAAATTGGAGGTTCCATCATTAAAGCTAAATTCATACTTCGGCTTTAAATCATCTAAACGCCAGCATCTACTATCGCTCGCACTACCTAAATGTGATATCTTAAAATCAATCGACAAAGCCGAAGCCTGTGGACAAGAAGCAAAAGCTGGAGAGTAAACTGTGGCATGTGAATTAACATTATCGAGATTAGCCATACAGCTTGCCTTTGTGATACTTCCTATATTTGCCTGCATACAAGGAATTACATTGTTTTCTAATTCATCTATTATATCTGTAAGAGATGTTATTTGAACTTGTATTCCAGGTCTACTATTGCAAGCGGCATTTCTAGAAGCTACACAAGCATCTCGTACTGAACAATCTGTTGTAGTACCACAGGGTGGTGTTGGACAGCCACACGAAGTTCTGCAGTTGACCATCGCGCCTCTACAAACACTCTCACAAACAGCTTGATCGGGATCACCACTGCATCCACTGAGACAGCTCCAACAAGCTTGCTGGCACGAAGTGAATGCAGTGTCAGGAACAGTAACACAAGCAGGACAAATTTGATTACAAGTAGTGGTTGCTGAGGCTAAATTATTGTTTGCTGTAGCCAACTGCGACTGAGCAGTTGAAAGCTCAGCTTGTTTGGTAGTAAGCTGAGTTTGGAAAGAACTAGGAGCAATATCACAATTTTTACTTAATGGATGGCATACAGCCTGAGTCCTGACAGTTTGAGTCACTGGCAAACCATGATTCACACCCCCTTTAGAAAGAGTACCGGCATTATAATTTTCAATAATACAATTTCCAACAGCTCTTCTTTTTTTCTCCCTCTTCCAAGCCCGACAAAACTTATCTGTATTATGGACATGCATAGCTCCTTGCTTCTTATAGGCCAAAAGTGGAATTAAAGTACGAATCCCCTGTCGAACTTCTACAAAATCATCTCCTGCTAGATTTTTCAAGTTGCTGTTACCCGGAGTGGAAGGTATTTCAAAATAAATACTGTCTAGATCATCTGCTAAAAAGCTTTCTGAATTGGAAGAAGATAAACCACTACAGTCATTTCCAGAAGGCCAATTAGTACCCTTTCCTGTTATAATTAAAGCTCTATGAAAATCCAATTGCTGTACATTTTCATCGTATCTACATAATTTAGTAACCTTATCTTGAAACTCACCTAAATTATTAGGCTGTCTTAAAGACTTAAAACTCATCACACGACCATTAGAGTTAAGAACACCGATATTATCAAAGTTAGTGTCATCTTCAAGTTCAACAATAAGAGTATCTATTAGAGCAGCAGTTAAGCTATCATTAAAAAGCAGTGAAAGTGCAGTATCCTCCAAAGGATCATACCCAAGAGTAAAAGAATTTCCTAATATCTTCAGCCAATCCGGCTTCCAGCTCCAGCTGACCCCGGCATTACCTCCTGTTAGCGCAATTGGAGCAAGCCCTCCAATCCAAGCTGTGGCAGGTCTGGCTAAAGTTCCAGAAGGTTTAGGTGATGGACTGCCCACACTGTTTTTAAATAAAAACTGATGATCATTTTTTTCAGACAACAAATAATCATCAGAAGACATATCTGCATAACTGTAGCTAAGCTCCCATTGACGTTTTTTAGCATCATAACCCATATCGCCGCTTTTTCGCTCTCTCCAAAAAGGAATACCATCTGCAAAATTAAAAGGATTAGGAAAAGGATAGCGAAGGGCATTTGGAGCCACCGCCTGCAAGGCCGCCACCCAAAGTTCTCTGGAATCCGGAGGAATAAAATACCAGTCTTCACTAGGCTCTAGAGGAGGAGGAGGAGGAGGAGGGTTTAAATTACGGCAATTCTGATACCCATTATTTATATCTCTTCCTTCAGCCACAGTGATCACAAAAGCCTCTTTATAAGTTGTGGCTTTTATATTTCTACATAGATAAGGATAATTATTTTTTGCAGGAGTTTTAACAGGACGAATCCCTTTAAAAGTCAAGTGATGAATTAAAGCCAGATAATGATTCGGAGGATTATCGTTTAATTGCTTTAAACCTGGATAATCCGCATGAAAATCATTGCCCATTTTAATATAAACAGGACGAGAGGGCCGAGCTCTTCCTAAAAATTCTTTTCTGGTGGTACCTTTAGGTAATTCACCGGTATTTTTACTACCATCATTATTATTTAATACTGTTAAACCACCTACATCATGAAAATTAATACTGTTAAAAGGCTCTCTATAGAAAAAAGCCCAGCGCTCTCTTTCTGCAGTTGTACCACTATTTGCAACCCCTAAGAAACGATGCCAGCCTGAATGAAACATTCCGGAAGCATCCCTTTGAAAAGTCACAAATACATCTGGCTCAGTAACATCTGTATGATCTCCAAAAAATGTAGAAAATCTGGCATAATTATTAAAAGTATATGTTCCACCTGAGCTTGGATCGAGTCCTCCAAACTCCTGATCTTCCAAAACTTCTTTGACACCTCGATCTGTCCCATCCCCTTCTGGAAGAATATTATAAGCTATAGCTATATTAGGCAAAATACCCTCTCTCCAAACTCCATCTGTACCTTGTCCAATAAGCTGTTCTTCATATAAGACCTGTAGACAGTTATTTCGAGCATCCAAACCGCCAGTATAGCCTCCCTCCAAAATTTTAGTCTGCCCTTCTAAAAAACAAGCTGATTTAGTCGTACCTTGTATAAATACAGGGTCTCCACCTCCAGAGGTATTGGTACAAGTAACAGCCTTTAAATTATTTCCGCTAGTTGTTTGTAAACATTTATTATTTACAGCATCAGTCACACCACTTGTAATTAAAGTTGTATCCGCACTTACACTCACATTATCTTCAATAAGACATTCAGGAACAATTCCATCTAGAGGTTCACTACTTCTAGCGACATAGTTATTACTAGAATCTACACCCGTATGAGTTTTTATACCATAGCGATGACAACTTTTCATATTACATTGAAAGCATGCAATTTTAAGAGATGAAGCAGATAGCAGCGATTCCGTACAGTTACCGCTATCACACTGAGAGCCTCCATACTCAACAGTTAATTCCGGATAGTAAGAAGGGCTGGAGCCGGAACAAATATCTGTACAAATTGAATCAGAAGAATCCTGGTCCGCCATAAAAGATGTAATCTCATTTGTACCTGCTCTTAAAGGCCAAAAGTGTTTATTAGCTGTTGTTGAATCCTTATCAACAAACTCACTGTCAACACCACCTTGAGTTCGACCTACACGAGCTTGTTGATCTGCAGATACAAATAAAGTTCCATACTCTTTGTCATCCGAGCCATCAGTAATTTTTAAACCCATTTTATTAATATAAGAATCTTCCGGCTGGTCATAATTTAATAAAAAGCGAAACTTAAGAGCCGGATCAAAATCTTTTACATCTACAGCATTTCCACATCGAAATAAATTGGAGCGGCATGAAGAAGAGTAATCCTGTTGAGTCGTACTTGCAACAATTCGATTTCCACTTTCTTCAAATTCTGGAGGAATTTTTTCCACAATAATTTCCAAAGCATCTTTTTTCTCTTTCATTTTATAAGGAGAGTGATAACAGATTCGACTATGTCTTGCGGCTGTACCTTGAGAGGCTGTAGAAAATCGAGCTAGCTTACATTGACCACTATCACAAATATGACAGTCCAAGACCTCTGTACTCCATAGATATTTTTCACTTTTACTTAATGAAAAAACTATATTGCCAACTTCTAACTCACGAGGAACAGAAATAACAGAATGTAATTTAAAAACCAATTCATCCACAGGAATACTATCTGAATTGTCAATTTTGTTAAAAGAGGGAAGCCTTTGTGGCTCCATACTAAGGCGAGCAAAAATATCATCTGTCTGAGTTTTCCCAATATACTTCACACATTTATTAAATTCATCTTCACTAAAGTCCCCTACAAAACCATTACTGCCATTTGTACAATTCCCTGAAGAGACCTGCCAGTTTTTACCTTCTTGAATAAAGTAACTCCAACGATCATCTTCATTATAGGCATTTGCTCCAGAAGGAGAAACAATAGCAGAGCCTGTCAGTGTAATGGCACAAATGGCTTTATCTTTAACAGAGTCGTATTGATTATCTTGTTTTACCACTGCACACAAACCAAACTCTTTTTTTAAATGAGAATTTGTAGCATTAGGACTTGTGACCTCTGTTTTAGTCATCGTTATAATTTTTCCCATACTTCCCAAAAGCTCGGAATGCATAAAGTTAACATTGGATTGACGAGAATAAGTAACTTTTACCTGTTCAAAACTTCCCATATATGTGGCAAGCCCTACTGTGGATAATCCTAAAAGAGAAAACCCAAGAAGAGAGCCTATTAAGGAGAAACCACGATTTGATCTTTTAAAATAATTCAAAATGCTCTCCTAGGGTGTGATAATAGGGGTTTGTTTGAAAATTCTAATATCTGTTTCATATTTATCATTTTGTCTTGAAGAAGGCAGATCCCCTTTGATAATCCCATCTTCAAACCTCATAGGATCTCTAGCCGCGTATTCACAGTAGGTATTATCTACATTAAATAATTCATCGGAAGCATTCAAACCCTGGCACTGACACCATTGTTGTGTACTGACATCTCTAGCCCCTCCACCACAGTCCTCTTGAGGAGGGCAAAGCAGGTCTCTTTTTTGCACTCTGGTAGAGCTTCCATTAGGATCATTCATCCAACAAATATAATCCGGTCTGTCCATAGAGCCTGTAGAATAAACTGAATAAATAGAGGCGGAATTATTGGAGCCAAAGGCTATATCAATCCCCATAGGATTGCCCCCAATATGAACTCCTGATGAGCAATTCTTTAAATCAGCAATAGCCGTTCCATTGGGGCAACAACCACCTGGAGGTGCTGGTATTGGACTTCCATCAAGGCAATTTTTGCAACACACGTTATCAGGTGTAATAACGGGACAGGAAGCATGACATACCCCTTGATGACAACAAGAATCCACTGGATCACAGTCCCCACCTGAGGTATCCTCAGTACAAATCGTTGGGTTTGTTGGATTTGCTAGAATGTCATTGCTGATTGCTTCATACATCCTCTTCGTGAGCAAATCTCCAGGGGAAAAATTCATATTTAGGTCTTGCGAAGGCGAATAACACTCACAAGTACATAATCTAGGAGAAGGATTATTAGCTTGTTTCCTACATTTACTGCCATGAGCGAACCAACCTCCACCTGTGTCACATTCACAGCTGGTAATGTCTTTCACACATCTGCAATTAATCGGATCATTTTGCTGAGTACAAGGCATCTCGCACACTTCTGGTGGGCCGACATTGTATGTCCCTCCATCCGGACACGACTTTGTATCTTTCCAACAGGTATAAGCTGGTTGAGGATTCCCAATCCAAGGTAATCCTGGTAGCCCCATTACATCAGAAGGTGGGACCGAAAAACAACCCCAATTATCTGCTATAGCCTCTGCATATGTAGCAGGACCTGGAGGTTCTGGCATGTGTGCATATATAGGATTGAGACTGGCCGGGGTTATTTTCGATCCTGTACTCTGCCAATAGTTAGTATATAAAGTAAGACCAGCAGAGCCAGAAGGAGTTTTAGAGCAAGTACCTGAGTTGTTAGTCCAAGTGGAATCAAGACAATCACAACTGCCTAATCCCATACTGTCACTTGTTCTATCGTGTGTGGCAGGACAAACCTGCCCAGGTTTTGAAGTTTTACACTCACAGCTATCATTCAGAGAACTCGGAGCTCCTATATTACAAATATATGAACCCGGTATAATATTAGGAATTCCATTGCTAGAAATAGGATCACTACATACTTCCCTTGATGCTACCACAAGTGAAGAATATAGGGGATCTAGTGTTATCTTCTCTTTACCGGGACTGCAGGGTGGGTAAGGATTAGCAGTATCTAACTTTACATAAGGAAATCTGATAAGCCTGCCCTGACAAGGAGGAGCTGTTATCTCAGAGGAAGCAGGAGGAGTAATAACCATGGCTATTGTACCACGTATTATAGCACTCTCTATGCTCATACATACTGTATGTTGACCATAAACCTTTTCCTCTATCCAGCCATCCGGGCAGTCATCGTTACTATTACCATCACCTGGAGTAATGTGACTCCCATACAGACATACTTTCTGCATTACTCCTACCTCTTGACATTTACCATGAATAGTTTCTTCTGTCCCAGAAGAGCATGCGATATCATCAACATCTGGTTCACAAATTGCATCCATCTCACAAAATCCCACTCCTGTATTTACAAATAATCCACCAATATTTTTACACCTATCTGCATTATTTATTTGTCCTGGCTTTGATGTCACAAAAGGATGTATGGGTGAATTCGTTGGATCAGAGGTGTTCCAATTAGGCTCATCAGGACATTTATCATTAATGATACACTCTGCTGGAGGGGTAGTCGGACAGGCTGTTGCAGTATTTGAAACTAGAAAACTAGTCTGTTCCATACCGGCATTAGGACACTTACAACGACAGGATCCAGGAGCTGTAATTGGGGGATTAATCTCCGTTCCTATAAAATTTGATGTACCAACAGGAATATTACAACAAGGAGATCCAGGAGGAGGAGGAAGACAATTTCCAGTATTTGGATCCCTATCCACTCCCCCACAGCATTCACAAGTAAAGTCTTGCCCTAACTCAAATTCATAATTACCATTATTACATACGCACATATCTTCATATTTAATATTATCTGAAATACATTGCATATCTGCAAACGGCCCGTTCTCTGAAGCTAATACAATACGATCTAGCTTATTATTAGGAATAAATAAATCATGTACTGGAAGGTTCGTTGTTCTATCATACAGTTTTTTAGTACAAATATTATCCACAAGGGATCCATTATTCCGATAATAATTAGTTGCAAAAGTACAGTGATTCCATTGCTTTTTACAGCAACTACTATTCCTGCTTACTACTTCACCAGGTTTGAATGTCACACGCCCCTCAATCATATTTATCAACTCATCTTTACATTGTTGTAAATCATTATAAGGACAAACTGTCTGAAGCGTTAAAGGCACATTAGTTCCTGTATGTTGGCCACAATATATTGAGTTTGATAAAAGACTTTTTTCTACATTCAAATTAGCCTTACAACTACGTAGGGGTTCACTTCTATCCGTAGATGATGGATATGCAGATTCATGAGTGTCCTTACCCCTATGATAGGATTTGAAATCACAACTAATACTATAAGAAGAAGTAATAGGAATGGGTCTTTTCACATAAGTTGATCCTGACGGACAGGAAGAAGTGGGGTTATTATTTACCTCATTCCCATCACATAGACATTTCAAGTGTGGATCAAATGTATAACTTATTTGATTGCATGACATACCGACTCTATTGAATATAGCTCGACAAATTGCGGTCGAATTAATTCCAGGTACTGAAAATACAGAAAACTCAAACAAAAATAAAAAAATTATAAAAATATTTCTAATCTTTTTCATCCATAAAATCTCTTTCATATCCTTTCTCCAAGTTCCTTAAGGGCTAGGTGTAGTTAAAGGTATATCAGCTTGGTTAGCCGCTGAAAAAACCGTCGATTCCACAGGGTCAGGAAACGCCACTTGTGTTTCGTCTGTAGGGCGAAGTTCTCTTCCTGTAGGTTTTGTAGAAGGGTCATTTCCGACATAATCATTTCCACACCATGATTCTTTTGTAGTGCTAATCTGATCATTATCAATACGAGTAAACTGACAGTCTGTTGCGTCTATACATGGTTTTTCAAATGCAGTAACTACAGCATTGGAAAGAGTTGGAAGATCTTCCAATGTACCCGGAGCATGAAAACAACCACTTAAACTGTTGCGAGCGTCCTGCGTTGTAGAATCATCCTGCAAGACACCTGGGACATTACTGACAAAAATATTTTTGCCGGCACAAACGGATGTTCCCTTCATGCAAATCACTCCATTTGCAGTATTTTTGGAACCTGTGGTGGGATCAGGAGGATCAGGAGGATTCAGCTCACAATCACAGGTTATACGTTGAAGATTTGGTTTGTAAAAGTTGGAAGAATAACAAGGAGTATGGTGTGCAAGCACTCTCACCCCCTCTTCAACATCCGGTGGGTTTGTTGTTAAATGAGCCGGTTCTAAAGGAGTATCTGCAAGAGAAGAAGGATCTGAATCTTGGAAACTCACCATACTTCTTCCTAAAAGAAGACCTGTTCTGGGATCAATATCCTCTTTTAATAAGCTAATGCCATATAAAACACCCGGTCCATAATTTTTAAGCTTCAGTTTGGTTTCAACAGTATGAATATTATCCGAAAAATATTGTTCTCCATTTTGATTGCCGGAAGCAAAACCTGCACACTCCGGAAAATCAACATTTGAAGAGCCCATATTCGTGCGCTTGGCTATTATACAGCTAACAGGACACATAGAAGAATCCTCTTTAATCTGAGTTTTAATAATAGACATAGGTCTTCGAATGGCCGCATTTACAATTAAATTTTTGGATCCCTCTTCTTCAGCATCTGACACTTGATAAGGCACCTTGACACTGATAAACACAATCGCAGTGTCCCCATCCGAATGCGCATAATAATCGCAAACACTATCATCATTCCTTGAATCGTTAACATCATCATCTTTATCAATCTTATTATCACTAGTGGTGTCTACTGTTCTACATTTTTTATTTTCATCACTTAAAAGATGGCTATCGAGGTTGCTCAACATGCCCGAGAACTTTTCTTCATCTGATCTATCTTCATCCATTAAGTCACAATAACCTTCCTCAATCACATCAAAAGTATTTACATTTCGACAAGTATACCCTTTGCTGAAAGCCCCGGAAATAGAACGAAGGTTCGTATCTTTTAAACTCCTTAAAGCCCAGGTCACTTCCGCATTTTTAAAAACAGAACCAAGGTAGTTCTCTTTAGGATTTTTAAGTGTTAGATAATATTGAGCATAAGCATCATGGTTATTATTATCAATATTATTCCCCACATTAAACCATGTAGTATCTAGTTTTAAAGAATTATAAAGTTCTCTTGCTAAACTATCATCCGCTAAAGGTTCTTTCCAATTACAGCCAACTGCTCTACCTCCCGCCCCCTTTGGTATATTCGAGCAAAGAATGACGTTTCTATTGACCATGAGGCCCGCGACAGCCAGAGATTTTTGGGCGAGTACATAAGCTTGCTGTTGATTGAAAGCTCCTACAGCTCCACTGGCAAAACGTTGCGCCACCTGATGAGTGGCTACAATAGTTGCCGCTACAGTAGCTGAAGCAACTAAAGACAAAACAAGGCTTCCTTTTTTGGAGCCTATGTAACTTCTGAATCGAAACATATACCTTCTCGTATCTTTAAAATCCATTTAGCAAATACTTTGTGAATTCTTGTAATCTTCATGATTTTAACAATACCCACCTTATATAAGGTTATGTTTCAAATATTCTTTTGTCTTGTCACTCCACAATAAGATAACAAGCCTCTCACATCCGTGAAGACAAAAGAATTCCAATAATTATCCACTTCTCACAGAAAAAATACAAATTTTTCAAACAATATTAAGCCTTTTGTACTAAATTGATACGATTGGACTGTAAATCCAAAGGGTATATGACTGGATCCCCGCCTTCGCGGGGATGACGTGTGATGCGAAAGCAGGAATACAGTACAATTAAAATAGAAGAGCAAACTTGTACAACCAGGCCTCAATAGACATGACGTATAGTTCTTTTAAAGTAGAATCTAAAACAGGCTCAGCAGAAACACCTCGAAACATATTCAACTTATAAGACAAAGAGCCGTCTTGTTTATCAATAATATGAAAAGGACCTGTAGAAAGCCCGTATAACAAAAACGACTGATAAATAACAGGCCTTGTAGCTAAGCCTTTAATTTTTTTCTTCCAAAGAATTTTTCCTGACAAACGGTTGAGAGCTAAAATCTCAGAATTAGTAGAAGCATAATATAACCTCTTACCCTCAATAGAAGGAGCAAAATAACTTCCCTTTTTATTTCTCCAAACTGTCTTCCCTGTTATTTTATTTAAACAAAAAAGACCCCCGTCAAAACTGGACACATAAAGCAGGTTTCCTCTAACAATAGGGCTGGCGTCTACATCTTTAAACCTCTCCTTACCTTTAGCAAGAGAAACTTTCCATATCCACTGACCAGTTTTTCTATTTAAAGCAGAGACAGTGCCATCACTAAAGCCCACATAAACTCTTTGAGCATCCACAAAAGGACGACTGACCCCTCGAATACTTAAAGGAGCAATATTTTGAGGGCGATGCACCCAAATAAGCTTTCCAGTTCGAATGCTCAAGGCATAAACTTTTTCTTTTGATGTTAAAAAGTACACATGACCATTGGAAACAGAAGGCTCGCCTAAATTTTCAGAGCCTGTATAAAACTTCCAAAGTAAGACACCTGTTTTAAGTTCCAAACAATAAAAGAAGCCGTCCGAACCTCCGAAAACCAAACGTTCTTTATCAACAGCCAAGCCCCCTTCAACACCTCCAGTAACAGCAAAAAACCATTGAAGGTTGCCGCTGTCCCGGCTATAAGCCCGCACTCCATACAAAGAATCTCCTTGTACAACCAGGTTTTGAGTTAAAATGGATTTTGTTTTTTGAAGGATTTTTGTTTTTAAATAAGGTTCAGAAAGAGTATTGACAATCCACTCTTTTCTCAACCAACCCGGCTCCTTTTGAGCTATATGCTGACAGCCCAACAACAAAAATAATAAAACCAATCTAAATATCATCTACTTCCCCAACTTTTTCTTTAATCGAAAAAGACGATCATAATGAAGAGCCCTTTCTTTGTAAAGCCCTGCATTTTTATTTTGACGAATTTCATTATAAATATCAGAAGATTTTTCAAGCTCCCCTATAGATTCATAACAAAGAGCTGTTTTTAATAAGATCTCCTGATAAAAAGGCCTGGCGCTTTTAAAGGATAAAACTTCTGAAAACAAATCAATAGCTCTTGTAAAGTCCCCTTTGTCCATAAACAAAGTACCCAGTTGAATCAATAAAACAGAATAAAGCCAGTTAGAGCGAGAAAAGGATTTCATACGTACAAAATCCAAAAGACTTAAAGCACTATCTTGTTTTTCATATTTAATAAGAAAAGAAGCAAGTTCAATAGCTGAAATTAAATGAGCCGGCCGAGCTGTGTTTTGAGACATCAAAAAGTTTTTATAACTCTCCACTTCTTTAGAAACAGATTCAAAATCAGCTTTTTTTTCTTGAAACAAAGAACGGGAACTGAGCAACTCACCCCCTGCTTTTTTTTCTGCCTCTATTAAACGAAAGCGAAAAGGATAAAGAGCTGTCTCCGCTTGCTCATTTTGCTTTTGTAAATAAAGACCCCATCCCCAATAAGACAAGCCTGCCAGAACGCAAACACCTGCTACGCCTATTAAGTAATATCTATATGAGTATATCCATTTCATTTCTTTCACCTTTCACATGTAAAAAAAGTTATAAACGTGTTTTGGAATACATAATATTATATTTTTTACGAGCCATTTCCAAGGCCACCTGACTGGTAGGTTTTTTCTGCTTTTTAGACTCCTGAAGAATATCCCGAATAAGCTCCCCAATATCATCCACTTTTTTATAAGTTTCTTCCATATTTTTTTTTCTAATGCCTCCCAGCACAACTCCTACAAGGCCTCCGGCATTCACTGCAAAATCTGGCAAATATAAAATACCCCTTTGAAATAAAGCTTTCCCTTCTTCTTCAGAAGTCAGTTGATTGTTGGCCGCACCAGCAATCACATGGCAGTTCAACTCTTTGACTTTCTCTTCTGTAAACACATCCCCTGCGGCACAAGGAGAAAAAATATCACAATGCACTTGATGAGCTTTCTCCGGTTCTACCACTTCCACCTCTCCATGCTCTTTGATCCAATCGATCTGTTTCTGATCAATATCTGATACCACTAATTGAGCTCCCTCTTCCATCAACTGCTGACATAAAGGTCTGCCCACATCTCCAATCCCTACAACACAAACTTTTCGCCCCTTAAAAGAGGATGTGGAATATTTTTCCTGAAGAGCTATTCTCATCCCTACTAGGACACCCCGGGCAGTATACACACCAGGATCCCCCGCTCCTCCTTTTTTCTGATCATAGCCAATAACATGATTGGTCGTTTTCTTAATAAACTCCATATCTTCTGAGTCACTGCCCATATCCACAGACACAATATACTGTCCTCCCAAGGAATTAACAGCATTGGCAAAAGACTTGAGCAGTTGAGGAGTTTTTTTAAAACCAGGAACGGCGACAATAACTGATTTCCCCCCTCCCATCTTCAAATCACAAAGCAAAGATTTATACGTCATATGTTCTGAAAGACGCAATACCTCTTGAACAGCTTTTTTTTCTGAAGCAAATGATTTTATACGACAGCCGCCTAAACTACAGCCGGAAAAAGTAGTATGTATAGCAATAATCGCAAAAAGCCCTACGGACTCATCAGAATAAAAATGAACACTTTCGTGTTCACCATAACGAACAGTCTTTAAATTCATCTCTTCATTTTCCTATTCCTCATAATATACTCATGTATGTAAATTGTATTTTTACATAGATAAAGGAGATTTAATATTCAACAACCAAAGCCCTCGATTTAAAACTCTTCTGACGGCTTTTACCAGTCCCGCACGAAACAACATATTTGGTGAATCAATAATTCTATATTTTGCATAAAATTGATTAAATATTCTGCATAAATCCAATAAATAACTAGCTAAAATATGAGGGCTATATTTGTTAAAAGCCTGAGATAGCTTGCTTTCAAAGTCCAACAACACCTCCATCAATCTCAACTCCAAATCTTCTAATTCATTTTGAATGGGTAAGTCACTCCATTCCTCTTTAAGTCCTGCTTTTTGCATCACACTGACACAGCGGACATGACAATACTGAATATAGGGCCCGGAGTCCCCTTCAAAATCCAGGATTTTATCCCAGGAGAAATCCACATCCCTGACTCTATCATTCATTAAATCATTAAAAACCAATGCTCCAATCCCTACACTTTCCGCCACCTCTTCTTTATTTTTCAATGAAGGATTTTTTTCTTTAATAATATTCAACACCATAGAAACAGATTGATCCATTAAATCTGATAAAGAAACACTTTGTCCCTTCCTGGATGACAGCTTGCCTTTTCCTTTAAAACGATACATTCCAAAAGGAAGATGAATAGTGTTTTTAGCCCATTTCAAATCAATCTTTTCCAAAACTTTTTTTAACTGCCTAAAGTGCAAAGTATGATCGACCCCGGTTACATAAATATTTTTTTGAACTTTCAAGTTCTCAAAACGATAAAATACACTAGCCAAATCACGACAAGCATAAGTGGAAGCCCCATCCCCCTTTCTAATTAAACAGGGAGGGCCCTCTCCTATAAAGACAACTAAAGCTCCTTCACTTTTTTCCAAAAGATTTTTTTTCTTCAATAACTCCTCAACAGATTTGGTTTTGTCTCTATAAAAAGACTCCCCCTGCACCAAATCATGCTGAACACCCAGTCTTTTCCACAAAATGTCATAGTTTTGCATAGATGTTTTCACAAAAGAAGACCATAGATCCAAATGCTTGCCCTCTTCCATTTCCTTAAAAACTTGTCTGGCTTGTTGATTTAAAGGTTCATCCGCCTCCTTATGAAATCTCACATATAAGTCCACCAGGTGAGATAAGGAAATCTCAGAACCCCATTTTTGATAAGCTACAATAAGTTTGCCAAATTGAGTTCCCCAGTCTCCCAAATGATTTAAAGCAATAACTTTATAGCCCTGAGCTCGAGCCATATTCACCAAAGACTGACCAATCGCTGTGGCCCTTAAATGACCCACATTCATATATTTTGCTACATTGGGGGAAGAGTAATCCACCACCCATGTTTGTCCTTTTCCTTTTGTGGAAGACCACCAAGAATCTCCTGAAAACGTTTGATTGAAGATCTTCTGTAAATAATGAGAGTGAAAATGAAAATTTAAAAATCCGCCCACAACAGTTGTGTCAGAAATAAACTCCGCTTGAATTTTTTGTGATAAATCCTGAGCTAATTGAGCCGGATTTGAACTCAAAGAAAATACAGGAAGAGACAAAAGCCCCCATTGTCTTTTCTTTGGTTTTTTAATTAAAGAAATAATTTGAGTTGTATCGATAGAAAGCAAAGGAAAGAGAACTTGAGCTAAATCCTGTTTTATCTTCTCCATATCTTTACTCCAAATACAAATTGTAATCCTATAAACACAAAGAAGTTAAGTCACTTATTTTTTTATGACCGGATTCCTGCTTTCGCAGGAGCGAGGCGGTTGAGGTGCCAACCAAAAACGTTGAGCCAAGATTGACTGGATTCCCGCTTTCGCAGGAATCCACCTTATATACTAGGAGATTTCCTTTTATACACAAGAGTCTCAGGGGAAGCTTTGGATTTTAAAAACTCCTGATCCATAAAATCCTCTAAAGCTCCCTCTATGCGAGTATGAAACTCAGAACAAAGAGAAATTCTCTTCCATGATGAAAAACCCTCTTTCCATACAAAGTCCTGATCCGACAAAAAACCCTTTCTCAGCAAAGTTTGGATCCCCTCCCGACTGTAAGGTCCTGTTTGCACAAAGTCCCCTTTATGTCTCTTTAATAAAGTCCAGGAACACTTTACATCTTCAGAAAACAAACCAAAGTAAGTAGATAATTTTTTCCACTTATTAGACTTTAATAGCTCCGTATTTGCATCCACCCAATTTCTAAATAGAAACTGCAAAACCTGTTTCTTATTAAAAGGCCCTCTTAATGGAGACCCCTCAGACAGGCCAATACCTTTTGCCTCTGCAGATTTAAAACTTTTTAAGTAATAATTCATCTCTGACCTATTATTGTACATATTACATAAAACAATCTCCCCATATCATACAGAAAATATTATTTAGCTCTGCGTTATAGAGAAAAATTCACAAGTGACAAGTTTCAAGCAATTTTCTATCTTTAATTTTCTCTATGAAAAAAAGATTTCTTATTCCAAGCCTTATTTTATTTGGCTTTTCTATAGCCGTACAGCTCTATCTATCTTTACGTTCCTATTCCCTTAAGGCAGATTCCTCTTTTCTTAATCTATGTGAAATAGGGTCTACATGGAACTGCGACCAAGCCCTGACCTCTGCTTTTTCAGAGATTTTTGGCATACCTATCTCTCACTTTGCCATAGCTCTCAATGCATTTTGCCTCATCACCCTCATTTTACTTCAATGGAGATGGCTGGAAAACATTTGGTCCTCGTGGGTTTGGAGAGTCGCCGTACTCTCCGCACTAAGCTCTCTATGTATGCTTGTGATTTCTATTGCAATCCTCAATACTCTCTGTCCTCTTTGCACTGTTTGTTATATTTTATCTTTTCTGGTTTTATGGCCCCTTAAGAGAGGACTGTCCAAAACCCAACTTGTCACTTTTGTGGGAATTAAACCTGACATTCAAGTATTGAGTATCATTGCCCTTTCGACAGGAGTTTTAACTCTACTTCTGCATGGCTGGAGTCTTCAACTTTACCCTGCTCAAAAATCCATGGCTCTGTCTAATTTTATAGATTGGAGGCAAGCAGATATTCAATACACATCCTCAAAGTCAAATTACTTATCCTCCGGCCCCCAGCGCCCCCAAGCCATTTTAACCGTTACTGAGTTTGTTGATTTTTTATGTCCTCACTGCCAGCGCGTTTATAAGGTTTTACAAACATTTCAAAAAGCATATCCGGGTATACGTTTGGAATACATGCACTTTCCATTAAACCCAAAGGGCTGTCAGGAAAAAGAAGAATCCAACAGCGCTTCCTGTTATTTGTCCAAAGCTGTTTTTTGTTCCACAACAAAAAAACTCGAACTGCAAAACTTTATTTTTTCTCATCAAGAGAATTGGGTTCAACTCAGACAAAATGTTGAAGAGATAAAAAGACAAATTCAAAACCAACTCAATCAATGGCAAGTTCCGGATATCCAACACTGTGTAGAATCGAAGGAAACCTCAACAGCTGTTTTCAAACAAATTTCAGAAGGGCGAAAACTAAAAATTCAAGGAACTCCTGCTCTATTTGTAAATGGAAAAAAGATCATACCTAGTGCTGTGCATACCACTCTTGAGAAAATTTACAATTTAGAAAAATCCAAAACTTCATCTCAATAACTTTAGTGTCGTTATGAAAATACGTTTAAATCATTTTATTTCCAAATATGCTTTCTACTCAAGAAGAGAAGCAGATCTTCTAATCAAAGAAAAAAAAGTGCGTTTGAATAATCATATCGTCAAGCATCTTTCTTCTTTTGTGGATATAAAAACAGATCGTGTGAAGATAAGGGGAAAAGTCATTCGTCCTATTATTCATCCTGTATATATTGCTTTTAATAAACCGGAAAAAACTTTAACAACCAGCCGGGATCCTTCCAATCGAGCCACTGTTTTTCATTATTTTAAAAAATTAAAATACAGAGTATTTGCTGTGGGTCGCTTAGATTGGAACACAGAGGGTTTGTTGTTAATGACCAATGATGGAGAATTTTCACAAAAGGTAATGTGCTCTCAAATTCCAAAAACATATTTAGCTAAATTGGATGGACGAGTCAGTATGGAAAAATTAGAAAAATTGAAACGCGGTGTAAGTATTCCGGGAGGACGTGTGAAAGCTCTTTCTGTTTATAGAAAATCAGGAGCGTGGATTCAAATTGTTATTACAGAAGGAAAAAACAAACAAATCCACTACATGTTTAATAAAATTGGATTTAGTGTCAACAGACTTAAAAGAGTAGCTATAGGACGTTTAAAGTTAGGCTCTTTGAAAAAAGCGGATGCTCGTTTTTTAAACGAAAGAGACCTAAAGAAAGTCTTCTCTTCTTAATGTACGCAAGGTGGACCCCTGTTTTCGCAGGGATGACGTGCTAATTATGGATAAATAAAATCTTCCGGCCTGTGATTGGCACTGCAGTTTAAATCTTCAGAAAAATTTCCGCTTAAATATTTCTGAATGGCTGTATATCCAATCATAGCCGCATTATCCGTACAATATTTTAAAGGAGGAAGAGCTAAGTCTATAGAATTTTTCTCAGCCCATTGAAGACATGTCTTTCTTAAATACGAATTTGCACTCACACCCCCCACGACAGCCACTCTCTTATACGAAGGATAAAGACGAATACATTCATCTAACTTGCTCATAATTTGTCTGACAACTGCAGACTGAAAAGAAGCACATAAAGATTCTCTATATTTTTTATAATCCACTTTTTTTAATAATAAATGTGCAGAAGTCTTCAAACCTGAAAAACTAAAATCCAGTCCTCTCTTCTGCATGGCTGTTGGAAATGAAAAAGAGCATTCCCCTTTTTGAGCTTCTTTGTCCACATAAACACCTCCTGGATAAGGCAAACCCACAAATCTGGCAAATTTATCAAAAGCCTCTCCCGCGGCATCATCCAAAGTTTTGCCCAATAAAACATACTTTGACAAAGATGGAACTTCAAAAAGATGAGTGTGTCCTCCACTGACAACTAAAGCCAAATAAGGAAAATCCCATTTTTTTTGATAATCCTTATCCCACAAAAAAGGAGATAGAATATGACCTTCAATATGATTGACTCCCAACACAGGTTTTTCATAAAGCTCTGATAATGTTCTGACGGTCACAGATCCAACTAAAAGAGAGCCCATTAAACCAGGTCGGTTTGTAAAAGCTAAAAGAGAGATTTTTTCAATAGGAATTTTTTGCAAAGCCTGATCTAACAAAGAAAGCAAATGCCGGCTATGATTTCTGCTGGCTCTCTCCGGCACAACACCGCCAAAAGGAGAATGAATCTCATCCTGATCCTGTCTTAAAGATAAATCAACAAAACCATCTTCACCCACAACAGACACACAAGTGTCATCACAACTGGTTTCAACAGCTAATACTTTTTTCACTGTGCTAAAGCCTGTTCGGCCTTTTTAGCTTCTTCAGAACGAGGAAATTGATCCAATACTTCTTTTAGAAAAATCCTGGCCTCTTCTTTCAAATCCAAATTTTGAAAACTTAAACCAATATTTAAGGTAGCTTCTGCAAATTTATCTGATTGAGGATTTTTTTTACGAAATTCCTCATAAGTAAAAATAGCCTGCTTCCATTTTTCATTTTTAAAATGTTCTTCAGCCTGCTCTAACAAGGTTTTCTCTTCCATAGGTTTTTTTTCTTCAACCTCTGGAATGCTTTTTTTAATATCTAATAATTCACGCCTTAAAAGTTCTATGGAAGAATCTACGTCTGATTTAGAAACCATATCTCGTTCTAAAAGATCCAAACGCTCTTTAATAGAATCCAAGTTCTTCTGCATATCATTTAATGTTGGAGCAGATTTTCTCTTAGAAAAAGAAGATAGTTTATTCGATAAAGCACGGCTTCCGTTTAACCAGGCTTCCTCTAATTGGCGACTGCTATCAGCAACAGTTTTCTGTGTGCTTTCACAGCTACAAAAAACAACCAATAGAAAAAGATATAAAAAATACTTCATTTTTTACTGCCTTTTTAACACTTTTACATTGTTAACATCAACTCGACAAGGTCTTGCTTAAGACTCTACATTTTTACAGTTTTTAGTAAAGAGTATCTCCACCGGCCTGACTGCGTTTAATATAACTCAACAATTCAGCTGTCTCAGCTAATTCCTGAGCCTTATTAAAATAAGAACGAGCTTTATCATAATTGGCCTGTTTAAATTCCACTTTGCCCTGCCTAAAGTAAGATTGTGCTTTGACATAAGAATGAGAGCTTAACTTTTGAGCATCTAAACGAGTTGATGCAGTAAGAGCCGCTTCTGCAAAAGCATACTCTTTAAAAGAAATAGTCGAAGCACAAGAGGAGCAAAAACCGGAAACAAAAATAATAAAAACTAATAACTTAAAAATATTTCTAAACATCTCTAATAAATAGGCACAAAGTTAACACGTCTGTTTTTAGAATTATCCGTCTGTGATATAGGCCTTTCTTCACCATAGCTTACAATAGAAAACTTATCATCAGAAACACCCAAGGAAATCAAAAAAGTTTTGACAGCTTGAGCTCTTCTTAACCCTAAGCCCACATTATAGGCTTCAGAACCCATAGGATCACAATGCCCTTCTAATTCAACACGAGAAACACGATCATTACTTTTTATCCAATCCACATTGTCCCTTAAATCTTTTTTTGCAGACTCAGATAAAACAGAGCTGTCATAGGCAAAAAACACACTGGATAGACCATCAATATCGCCGCTGTCACTGCCTCTGTGATCCGCATCCATATCCTGCGATACAATATCACTGGCCATATCTCCTTCAATGTCGCTATCTTTTCCGGTAAACTTTTTCCATAAACTACTGCAGGAAATTGTACAAAAACTAAACAATAAACACGCTAAGATATTCTTGAACCTCATAAAAACCACTCCTTTTTAAAAGATAGACTGACATTTTGTCACATTTTAGCATTAAAATCACGACACAAATTGAAAAAAATAAACAGCTTCATTTCTTGACTTTCAGCATATAGATCAAGGATGATTCACGGCAAACAAAATAACTGCAGTATCAGAGGTTTTTTATGGAAACACTTCATAATAATTGGGTTAAAACCTTGGTGCATCACGAAGAGCAGATGGAAAAAACAGGTAAAATTTCCACTACTAATCCATTTGCCCCATCTAAAGAAGAGCTACAAGAACATACTGTAGAGTTTTTAAAACAGCTTCGCACCGCGTTTACACAGCACATCTCTTTCTTTAATCAACTTAAAGGCTATATGGGCAGTATTCGTATTTATGGGATTACTGGCACCTTAGCAGATTTTATGCTTTTTCGAAATGGGTATAAAATGATTTTCTCCATGAAGGAAGCCGGATGGATTTCAATACGTTTTGCTAATATGGATGCGGCATTACCTGGGCAGGAAGAACAAAACCGCCCTTCAGATTATCTTAAGGGAACTTGGGGAGCTTTTGGAGAACTTAAGTGGACCCATCAGGAAAAAGATATTCAAATAGATTATCTGATCCGCTACTACATGACCCACTTTGTGAAACAAAGTCTGCGTTAATCTTTCTTTTCTTCTTCTTCTGTATTTTCTTTTTCTGTAGAAGGCTGTTGAATAAAATCCGCTTTATCTTTTATGTCTTCCAACTTAGATAAATGCTGTTCAACATCTTTGTGAGAGATAAGCCCCTGACTTAATCCCCATTGAATCATTCTTTTATCAAAGTATAACTTTTCTAAACATTTATCGAGCATAATTTTTCACCCTGAAATTATTTGAATACTGGCATAATACTCTATAAGAGGATTTTAGACAAGTCTATCTTTACAAAACTAATCCCCTTTCATGAAAAAGATCTGGATTCCTGCTTTCGCAGGAGCGAAGCGATTGAGGTGCCAACCGAAATCGCTGAGCCAAGTCATCATAAGCGGCTCAAATGAGTTGTGTGTTTGAGCCACTTATATAAAGTATTTCCTATTCACTATAACAAACTTAAAAATAATGAAATCCTATAGCGAAGAGAAGCTAAGACTTTTGCTTCTTTTTTTTAAAGAAGCAAACTCAGTGCCAGCGCCTATTACTTTTCTCATCCGTATCATCTGAATGAATCACACGCAGGCGATGAGGTTTTTTTCTTTTGATCCAAGATGAAACGCTATGCCAGTTTTTCCAAGAAACCAAAAAAAGCACCCCTGTTACCAATCCTCCCAAGTGTGCTAAGTTAGCTACAGGGCCTCCCAATCCAGAGCTTAAGACACTTAAAATTTCAATACCTGCAAGAAAATAAATAAAAGTGCGCGCTTTCATTGGAAAAATCATCATGACATACAAAATGCGATCTTTAAAAATAAGGCCATAAGCCACCATCAATCCAAAGATAGCTCCTGAAGAGCCCACTACAGGAACCCCTGTTAAATGCACGTCTGTAAAAAAAGCCACACACATTAAAACAAGACAATAGATGAAAGCCGCTCCTACTCCACAAGTAAGGTAGTAGGTTAGAAAAAAACGCGACCCCCAAAGTCTTTCCAGCTCTGAGCCGAACATCCATAGAATCAACATATTAAATAAAATATGAAAAATACCAGATGCATGAATAAACATGTAAGTAAAAGACTGCCATAAGTATCCCTTTAAAAATGAGGCGGGAACCAAACCTAAAAATTGAAATACATAAGGAGAATCCAAAAAAAATTGCTGAAGCAATAAAACCAAGACAAACCAAGCTACAACATTTGTAATAACTAAAGCTTTAACAAAAGGAGAAACAACAGGGAACCCCACTGAATAACTCTGCCTCATTTTGAAAGACCAATAGTCTCAGGCAATAGATAAAGAGGGCGGGCTTTTAATTCCTGTGGAACAAAAATAGATTGTTGAAACCACGGGAAGAGTGATTTTAAAGAGGCATTTAATAATTCCACCCAACGATCCACTTTTTTAATGGGTTCAAAAATTTCAGGATCCGCTCCCAAACCTGTCATCTCCCCAATGAGATTCAAAGCTTCATAGTAGGTGCCCGTCTGATCAATAAATCCTTGAAGCAATCCTGTTTCTCCTGAAAAAACACGTCCATCTGCAAATTCCTCTACAAGCTCGTTAGACAGTTTTCTATCTTTAATAATAACTTCTTTGAAATGATTCAAAAATTGATCCATCAAATCTTGAAACAAATCCCTCTCCCTATTGGTCAAAGGGCGAAATTGAGAGCCTGCATCTTTAAACTCCCCTGTTTTTAAAACATAATTTTCTACTTTAGCCCATTCATATAACCTCTCTAAATTAGTGAGATAAATCACAACACCAATAGATCCCATTAAAGTGGACTCATTGGCCACAATTTTATCCCCTGCCATTGAAATATAAAAAGCTCCACTGGCTCCAAGAGAACTCATAGAAACAACAATAGGTTTCTTATATAAGGCTTTCAAACGATGAATTTCTTTGTAAATCTCCTGACTGGCTGATGTAGTTCCTCCCGGAGAGTTCACACGAATCAACACTCCTTTAATTTTTTTATCTCCTATATATTCATGAAGATCTTCCAAAAATTCTGATGAATCAATAATGACGCCCTCTAACCTGAGAACTAAAATAGAATCCTGAGGAACCCTCTCACGAATAGAGGAAAAAGAAGATTTGCCAACAAAGGCGGAACAAAAAACCATGCATCCACCCAGAATAAACAACAGTATCAAGATATTTACAGCCACCATAATATTCTGACTGATGGAAGAGAGAAAATCATACCAATTCTTTTGCTGACTCATAATAGCCTGTACCTATATATCTTCAGATTTTTCTTTTGGAGTAGATTTCCCTTTGGAAATAGAAGCACGAAGAGCTTTTGCAAAGAAACTTTCTTTTTGTTCTTCAGATTCACTAGGAGAAGTCTTCATAGGTGCTGAAGTTTTATCCTTAGAGACATGTTCCGGTCCTTGTCTCAGCTTAACTAATTTAACACTCAGACCAATTTTATGAGACTCTTTATCCATAGTAATAATTTCAGCATCTAAAACATCTCCAATCTTTACTACATCTTCAACTTTGGCCACTCTTTTCGTATCCAGCTCACTAATATGAATTAAACCCTCTACAACTCCAGCATCTTTATGATCACACAGTTCCACGAAAGCTCCAAAGTCCATAATCTTCACTACTTTTACCTTATAGACGGAGCCAATAGAATAAAGAGATTCAATTTGCTCCCAAGGATTTTTATGAAGCTGTTTAACCCCTAATTGAAATTTTTCCTCTTCCACATTAAACCCTAAAACAGCAACTTTCACTCTATCCCCAATTTGATATTTTGGTTTTGTAGCTCGAGAAGACCATGTCAAATCCGCTAAACGAATTAAGCCTTCGACTTCTTCCTCCTCTACAAAATGTACAAGAAATCCAAAATCCATTATAGAATCCACTACGACTTCCTGGTTTTCCCCGACAGGATACTTAGCAATCCATTTTTGAAATGGATTTTCCTGAAGCCTTTTTATACTAAAACTAATACGCTGTTGTTCCTGATCCACATGAATCACCTGTAAGTCCACTTCCTCACCAATTTTTAATACATCAGACGGAGTTTTAACTATTTTACCCCAGCTCATTTCACTAATATGCACTAACCCCTCAACACCTTCTTTAATAGCCACAAAAGCTCCGTAATCCGTAAAGCTCATGACTTTTCCTTTTACCTTTGATCCCGCTTTAATATCATTTTTTATTTGTTCCCAAGGGTTTTCATGTTCATGAAGCTGTTTTAAACCCAAACTCACCCTCTTTTTCTCTTTATCAAATTTCAAAACTTTAACTTGAATAGTCTCACCAATAGAAAGTTTTTCAGAAGGATGTTTAATGCGGCTCCAACTAATATCCGTAATATGCAAGAGTCCATCAATACCGCCTAAATCCAAAAACACACCATAATCTGTAATATTTTTAACAATACCACTGACAACCGAACCTTTTTCGATGCCGTCCAAAGTTTGAGTTCTTAGGCTGGCTCTTTCTTCCTCTAAAATCACTCTTCTGGAAAGAACAATATTTCCTCTCTTCTGATTAAATTTAATAATTTTAAAAGAATATTTGTTACCTAAATACTGATTGAGATTTCTAACAGGGCGAAGCTCCAATTGACTTCCGGGTAAAAATGCTTTGACCCCTCCAATATCTACTTGCAAACCGCCTTTAATTTTTGCGATGACAGTGCCTTCAATAACTTCTTGATTTTTAGCCACTCGAGAAATATCTTCCCAGACACGAATAATATCTGCTCTATCCTTAGATAGCCCCATCATTCCATTATCATTTTCAATAGAATCAATATAAACTTCGACCTCTCCACCAATCTCAATACCGACAAAACCTTCAGCGCCTTGAAATTCTGATTTAGGAATAAGCCCTTCACTTTTGTAATTCACATCCACAACCACATAATCGTCATCCACTTCCACAATCTTACCTTTTACAATAGCGCCCACTTCAAAGTTTTGCTGAGCTATATTTTCATTATAAAATTTTTCAAAAGTATGAGATTCATCACCATAAGATTTTTCATGAGGATTGGGTTCAATGTTAGCATCCTCTTTATCCAATTGAGTCAGTAAAACTTCTCTTTGAATTTGAACTTTTTTGCCAACAGATTCCGGCTGAGCCTCTGATTCGGCTGTATCTTTTTTAAAAATCATTTCGTCCTCTTATTTTATTGCGAAAGTAAACACTCACTGAAAAAGCAAAGAAAGTCAATTAAAATAAACTAAGTACCTTCTTATAAACCATTTCCTCCATGTCATCCAGCGAATACTGATCGGTATGAATCATCCAAGCACCTTCTGGTTTTTTCAAAGGATTAAAAGCTCTTTTTGAATCGTAATAATCCCTTCTTCTTTGTTCTGAAATAACACGATCCGGAAGCTCATTTCTCTCTCGAGCTCTTCTTTGAGCCCGAATTTCATCCTGAGCTGTTAAATAAATTTTTAATTCAGCTTGAGGGAAAATAGCCGTACCACAATCTCTGCCTTCTGCAAGGAGACCTCTTCCCTCCTCCTTATGAGCTCGTTGATAGGGAATCAAAGCCTGGCGAACAGGAATACTTTGAGCCACTCTGGAAGCCATTTGATCCATAGAGGCATTATAAATCAAAGTTGTCATATCTTTCCCATTATACCAAAAAGAGGTTTGATGTGTTTCTTTTTCCACCTTCCATTTTTTTTCAGAAATCAAATGAGGCCATTTTTCTTCAGAGTCTTTTAAATTCAAATCCAAAATCATATAGGCCAAACCACGGTAGAACACCCCTGTGGAAAGCCAATCCCAAGATTCCAATCTTTGGACCAA
Organism: Bdellovibrionales bacterium; assembly: GCA_965197855.1. Taxonomy (GTDB): domain Bacteria; phylum Bdellovibrionota; class Bdellovibrionia; order Bdellovibrionales; family UBA1609; genus JAPPLG01. Next base: position 72,886 of record OZ240230.1, on the reverse strand, counting down.
TCTTTGACATAAAACAGTTTTACCAGAAGCCACTGGACCATCTACAGTAATCACCGCATCTTTCATCTATCTTCTCCTACCACCGACGATAGTACTGACTGTTTCTAATCATGAAGACTCCCGCTGTATGGCATACAATCAAAGCCAGCCCTGAAACCAACAAACTAACAGAAACAGTCACATCAGAAGTGCCAATTAAACTCCATCTCACTCCATTAATAAAATATAAAATAGGATTAAACAAAGAGACCTTCTGCCAAAATGGACTGAGCATATCCAATGAAAAAAACACTCCTCCAAGATAAGTCAAAGGAGTAATAACCAGCCCTCCCACAGCTCCAATATGATCAAAGGTTTTAGCCCAAAGAGCAATGACCACCCCCATTTTGCTAAATACCAAGCCAGCTAAAATAGAAAAAACCAAAAGTCCGCCTACAGAATGAGGAATGAGCCAGCGATCCAAATAATAAAAATGAAATACTTCACCCACAAGAAGAACAACTCCTCCAACCAATACCCCCCTACAAACACCCCCAAACGCCAAAGCCCAAAGGGTTTGTTGAAGAGTTAAAGGAGAGACCCGAACATCCGTAATATCCCCTGCAAATTTCAAACTCAGTATAGAACTGGCGCTGTTTTGAAAAGCATTGGACAGACAACTCATCATAACCAACCCAGGAATAATAAATTCCAAATAAGAAAAACCTTCCAGATCCAATCTGGACCCTAAACTCACACCAAAAATAACCAAGTACAGAGAAGAGTTAATAACAGGAATAAAAATAGTTTGAATAAATACTTTTGAAAATCGATGAATCTCTCTTTTGAAAAAGGCAACAAAAGGAAGCCACTTAATACGCCTTTGAATGGATTTAATTTGATCAGATTCTAACATCATTTACTCTCCATCCAACACATCTTTGAACACATCCTCTAACTTACCCTCTTGAATTTGAATATCCTGAATTTGGGATAAATTCAAACCGGCTTCTTCCAGCAAACGACCTATATCTAAGGAAAATGGAATTTGAAATTCCAAGTAATTTTCATTATTTACCTTTAAATACTTATGACTTACATTCACTTTTGTTTTAAGCTGAAGGCTGAGTTTTCTTAAGGTAAATTCCTGAATCAAACTGCTGGTTTTATTGTGTCGAACCAGTTTACCTTTATGAATAATAGCCACACGATCACAAAGCTTCTCCGCTTCTTCCAGATAGTGTGTGGTAAACAAAATAGCCTTACCCTCATCTCTTAAACGTCGAACAAACTCCCATACATCATCCCGCAAACCTACATCCACGCCTGATGTGGGCTCATCCAATAATAAAAGCTGTGGCTTGTGTACTAAAGATTTGGCAAGCAACAATCTTCTTCTCATCCCTCCGCTCAGTTGTATAATACGTTTTTTTCGATGCTCCCAGAGTTCAAACTTTTTCATTAAATGATCTAAATAATCCTGATTATTAAAACACCCATAATAACCGGAATGATAGTAAAGCACCTCCTCCAAAGTAAAATAAGAGTGATTGATAATCTCCTGAGGCATATAGCCAATAACTGATTTACAGAGACGAGTTTCTTTTTTTAAATCATAACCACAAACTTCAATAGAGCCGCTTTGAAAGTCCTCCACAGTAACAATGGAATGGATCAAAGAGGTTTTGCCTGCACCATTAGGTCCTAACAACCCTAGTATCTCTCCTTTTTGCACTTGCAGGGACACTCCATCCACAGCACAAAAATCCCCATAATTCTTAACTAAATTTGAAACTTTTAATACATCCATCTTTTTATTATTGCCCTTTTTTTTATTTTCAGTACAATCCTTTCCATGAATTCACTCTTAACTAAAAAACCTCTTTCTGTCTGCACCTTTTATCACTATCACCCCCTGCCCAGCGAACGTCTCAATACGTTAAGCGAGGTTATTCTCAGTAGGGGTTTAGGCCTTCGAGGATTGGTATTACTTTCCGGAGAAGGTATCAATGCTACATTAGTAGGTTCTTTACGTCATCTGAAAAGATATTTACAAGTTTTACGCGAAGAGACAGGAATTCCCATTCAAGCCAAATGGCAAATATCCAATTCCTGGGGATTTAAAAAACTGAGAGTTAAAATTAAAAAAGAACTGGTCGCATCAGGAAAAGATAAGCTCTCCCCTTTTTCAGAAAACACACATCTCACTCCTTCTGAGTGGGAATCTGCTATGAAAGATAAACAATCTATCCTACTGGATATTCGAAATAATTATGAAATACGAGCGGGAAAGTTTGAAACAGCTTTAGACTTAAATCTCAATCAATTTAAAGATTTTCCAGAAAAACTAAAAGAATCTCCAATTCCAAAAGATAAAAATATTCTTATTTACTGTACAGGAGGTATTCGATGTGAAAAAGCTCTCAATGAAATGAGAACCCAAGGTTTTAAACAAGTTCAGCAACTTAAAGGAGGGGTTCTTAATTATTTAAAAGAGTTTCCAAACTCTCAATTTAGAGGAGATCTCTTTGTGTTTGATCATCGAGTCACCCTCAACCAAGAATTAAAACCATCTCAAAAATACAAACTCTGTCCGCACTGCGGACAAGCCGGAGATCAATCCATCTCATGCCAGCACTGCCATAAAGAATGTGTCGTTTGTTCCATTTGCATAAAAAAAGATAAACTTTATCAAACTTGTTCTAAGAACTGCTCTTATCATTACAAGAATGGCCACAAGTACAAAGTAAATAAAATACTGTAATTCTTTATAAAAGGATTTTTTCAGGCTGTAATTTGTACATACTTTTTTTGTATTGACTCATATCATTTTATCGTCAATAACGTATCAACAATACTACTTCATTGAAAAAGGAAACTTCAGAGTGAAACTTATAATACCTCTATTTTTTCTGTTTTTTTATACTCAGGCTATTCTAGCTAATACTTGCGTTAATGCTTTTTCAAGATTATCAACCTTCAAAACCTTCAAAACCCTCAAAACACCTAAAACAGTACAACGGATACAACAATCATTTACCCGTTTCCCTCAAGAAGTCCAAAATGTATTAAAAATCTCTGGATTACAACCAGAGGAAATAGAAAAATTAAATATCTTATACGCTGTAGATACACAACACTTTCCTGCAGAGACAAATCATAGAACTATTGTAAATTACTTGAGAAACGTTTTTGGAGCAAAATCCGCTTTTAGCCTTACAGACAATCGATTAGATCATCGTACATTAAGCGAACGAACTCTCACACAAAAAGAAGTAAATGAAATAAAAGCTCACTTGGAAGAAAACCTATCAGATATTACATTAGCAGTAGTAAGAGAATTTGAAGATAAGTCATCAACTACCACTAGAGCTAAGGATAATAATCCATCCTCCATGAAGCAATGGTTGGAAAATTTAACAAGAGTCACTGAGCCTGGAGGACTTATTATCATTAATGTTAGTAAATATGGAAATAATAATTATATATCCTCTCAGGTTTTCGAATCTATTTTATCACAAATGCAAACTATAGGGGCAATTGAAACTTACACTCAATATCGTACAAATCGACATAGTAAAACATTATCACAATTAGAACCAACCCATGGAACACTACTACTCATGGGAGCAACCTCAGTGATGGCTGCAATGGGAGTAGTTTTCACCCCCCTAGGAATAATACAAGATAACCCCACCGCTGTAATCGTAGGCGGTCTTTTTGCTGCTTCTGCATCCCTCCCGCTTATATTCCTATCTACTTACCCATCTGATAGTAGCGTAACATATAAAATTATTAACGGTTCTTCACAACATTTAAAAGACCAAATTGATGAAGCATACTAATCTTTAAGTCCTTACATATTGTTAAATTCTAAATAATTAGCTAAAAACCAAAATCTATATTTAACCGAAACTACTGACCAAAAAATACAGAAGGAACATCACCTTTTAACTTGTAAAACCTAACTCATTGAAATACTGTGGTATAAGTGAATCAAACGAGTTGTGTGTTTGATTCACTTATACCACAGTATTGCCTACCCACTACAACAAACTTAAAAATATAATAATGAAATCCTATAACGAAGAGAAGTTAAGACTTTTGCTTCTTTTTCTAAAAGAAGAGTATAGATAAAGGTCCTAATACTCTTTGTTAAGCCATCCTTTTTATTTTTTTCTATTCTAAGATCAAAAAAATGAAACTCTTATTACTCAGCTCCCTTTTAATAGGGCTAAATGCATACGCTTTAAAAATGTCTGAAAAACAATACCAAGTTCTTAAACAAGCTTTGGATCTGCCGCTGAACCGCAGAAATCAATTCTTTCAAAAAAGACCTCATTACTTTATTTATTTAAAACATATCTTCCAAACACAAAAAAGCTCGCCCTCTATGAAATGGCAGGCTCTGATGAGCATGACTCGCCTGAATCCTCAACAAGCCCAACCCTCTATTGACCAAGCCTTAAACAGCTCTGATTGGTTTTTAAAAAATGCAGGCTTGATTGCTTTGGAAATTATTCAACCTGAATCAGCTGTCAGAAAAGCTTCTGAATTTTTGGATCACCCTGCACTAATGCTCAGAACAGCTAGTGTGGAATTAATTCAAAGAAGAAAAGCCAAACAATACAAAGATATTTTATGGACTCAATTGGGAGCTGAAGAAAATTTTAGAAATGGGAAAAGTTTATGGGTTCGTTATACGATTGCACAAACATTATCTGAATTTTCCGATCACACAGACCAGGATTTATTTTTAACTTTGCTGGAAGACACTGATCCCAGAATACACAGTATAGCCATCCGCACCCTTCAACGTATACAACCCTTTAAACAAAAACACCTTAAAGACTCTCCTATGTTCGCTCGTGAAAAACCTCCTACTAAAACACTATAAATACATTGAAACTCTTTAGAAAATAGCCATGCTTCATAAAAGCTTTATTTATGCTCTGCACACTGTATTATTAACACAGACTCTGCTTGATGAGATTAGAAAGAGCTATTAAACTTTCGCCTATGCTTATTGAAAAATACAAAGAATTACTGCCCGGCTTTTTTATGAGCGATATTGTATGGGGGATTCTGGCTTTTACAGTCCTCCTCTTCATTTGTTTGATCATTTCTTACATACTCAGCCGATGGATTTTTTTTCTTATTCCTTTTTTAAAACAAAAAGACTGCAAAGGTCTTCGTTTTTGGATTCCACACGGCCTCTTTGCTCTTTTTGTTTTACTGATTGGTTCTGTTGTAACTCACGATTTTCCCTTAATTACAAAGTTCTTTCAGATTTATATAGGGGTAACTGTTTTATTTCTGATTCATCACACCTTATCTCCTCTGATCCATCGGGTACAGAAAAATCAATTAAAAGAATATTCTCAGCATCAGGCTTTCTTTGAATTTTTTAGAAAAACACTTAGCTTCCTTATATTCATAGTAGGGGGCTTAATTATGATTCAAAACCTGGGCTACAATGTCACATCTATTCTCGCCGGCCTAGGACTCGGGGGGTTAGCTATCGCCTTAGCTGCCAAAGACACTCTCTCCAATATTTTTGGATCTTTAGTTATTCTCTTTGACCGCCCCTTTGTGGTAGGAGACTGGATTCAATTTGATAAAATAGAAGGAACTGTAGAGCAGATTGGATTTCGATCCACTCAAATTAAAACCTTTTATGACTCTGTAATCTCCGTGCCAAACTTTACTATTGCCAATGCCCAAATTGATAATATGGGAAAAAGAAAATTTCGAAGAACCCGTTTTACATTGGGAATCACTTACTCCACCTCGACTGAAAAAATCCAATCTTTTATAAAAGGAATAAAAGACATTGTTCAAAATCATCCTAAAACAAAAAAAGATTATTATCAGGTGTCCTTTTCAGGCTATGCAGATTCTAGTTTGAATATTTTTGTCAATTTCTTTTTACAAGTAGCCAATTGGAATGAAGAACTCCAATTCAGACAAGATATCTTTCTGGAAATTCTCAAACTCGCTCAGCAAATGAATGTTGAGTTTGCTTTCCCCAGCCAGAGTTTGTATATTGAAAAAATGAATAATCAACCTGGATCATAATTTTGAAACAGTTAATATTAAATTTTGTACACCAATCTAAGAACTTTCTTTGGAAACAATTCCAAAAAATGGATTTCAACACTATTTTAAAAAAAATTCCTCCTTTTTTTTTTAAATACAGCCGCTGGATACTGACTTTTTTAATTACTTTAGCCCTAGCAGACCTTGTTATTTTATTTATCAGGTCTGCCTTGCTTCCAAAAAATGACATTACACTTCAAAAACCAAAAACTCTTCCATTCAAAAAAAATTCATCTACTTCTTCAAATTTTATACATACAGTAAATATTTTCCATAGCGGTCCCATTCCCCCTCCCCTTAAAGAACTGGAAAAAAAGCAAGAACTCACAATCATCGGTGAATCCAAAAAAACAGGACTGCCTTTCAAATTACTGGGAACTATTGAAAATTTTAATCCCAAAAGATCCATGGCTTCCATTCAAGTAACTTCCTCCGGGGAGACAAATTCTTACTTTGTCGGAGATACAATTGACAACAAAGCCAGAGTCACACAGGTGCAAAGAAGAAAAGTTATATTTGTTAATTTACTCAACAACCAATTGGAACATTTAGAAATTCCCAAGGAAGAGTCATTGATTAGTTTTTCAAAAGAATCAAAAATAACAAACAAAGATGAACCAATTAAACCCCCAGAGAAAAAAACGCCCAATCACAAAGGTATTTCCCAATTAGACAATAATCGATATTCTGTCGCTCGCTCCTCCCTTAATGAATATTTACAGCAACTTCCTGACATCTTGCAACAAGCTAGAGTCGAACCACAATATGGCACAGATGGTAAAATATTAGGGCATACTTTTACATGGATTGAAGATGGAAGTATTTTTGGAAGCTTAGGCTTCCTTAAAGGAGATATGCTGGTTTCCGTCAATGGTGAAAAGGTCAATGACAACATGGAAGCCCAAAAACTCTTTCAACAATTTCGAGCCGACAGTCAATTCTCTGTCGTTGTGGAAAACGAAAAGGGAGAAGCCCGTGAAATCTCCTATAATATCAATGAGGATGCCTCCGTCCAATAGGGACTTGTTCTCATCTTGAAAACTGACTATGATAGAAACATAATAACAAGGAAGTCTTTATGAAATGGATTTTTATAATCGCATATTGCGTGATATCTGCACCTTTTTCTTTAGCACAAGTGATTCAAAAAAAAGGCGCTGTCTCCGGCATCCCTCTCAATGAAGCCTTTATTGATGACATTGATTCCGAAAATTTTCCCGACGTTATAAAAAGTTTTGATTATCCGAATGCCAACATCGCTGACATTGTCAAAGCCATGAGTAAGTTGACAGGGATTAATTTTATTATTGATCCAAACATTAAAGGTAAAATCAGTATTGTGGCGCCATCGCCCATCACTGTCGCTGAAGCGTTTCAGGCCTTTTTATCCGCCTTATCTATCAACGGGTATGCTTTAGTTCGAAGCGGCGCCTTTTGGAAAGTTATTAGCGCCGACAAGGCTTCCAGAGACAATGTACAAGTTTACAAAGGGGAATATTTTCCGGACGTTGATCAATACATCACAAAAATTTTTAAACTAAAACATGCCAATGTTAAAGTTTTAGAAAAACATTTAAAACAATTTCTCTCTGATAAAAACAGTAAAGCTCTATTTTATGAGGAAGCCAATACCATTATTGTCAGCGACTATGGGGCCACTATTGAAAAAGTCAGCCAAATTATTAAAGAGCTGGATATTCCAAATGTTCATACTCAATTAGAAGTTGTGCCTATCAAGCACGCCACGGCTGTGGATTTAACAAATAAACTTTATTTATTGATTAATAACAGGACTTCTTCACGAAGGTTTTCCAGCACCACTAGACAGCGTCCCGGCTCTAATCTCATTTCCTCCTCACAGGCCAACACATCCGGGGTATCTGCTCTGATTCCCGATGAGAGAACCAATTCCATCATTATTTCAGGAACCAACGACGGTATTCTTAAAGTAAAAAATTTAATTAAAAAACTGGATATTAAATTCGACTCCCAGGCCGCTGGAGGTATCTTTGTCTATTATGTCAAATATGGAATTGCCGCAGATATTGAGAAAACTTTAAATAGTATTCTGCAAACACCAAAAACAACCGGTAAAAATGCCCCAAGAAATATCCAACGATTTGGACTGCACACTCTTTTTGGCTCTTCCGGCGGCATGCAAGATACCATCAAGGTCTCTCATGACAAGAACACAAACAGTCTTCTAATTACAGCCAAAAGGCATCACTATCAGATTTTAAAATCTATACTCGATAAAATTGATATTCCTAAAAATCAGGTCTTTATTAAAACCATTATTATGGATCTCAATGCAGAAGATAATTTTACTTGGGATATTACTACCTATAAATTCTTAACAGATAAAAAAGGAGAATTAAGCGGTCTACTCCCTCGTATAGGATTTAGCTCTCATAGCTTTGGTGATTTAATGAAACAGCCTGGCAACGAATCTATCTTTGGATTTGGAACTAACTTTGTCAATGTAGGCTCTGCCCTTCCCCTTCTGGGACTATTAAAAGATTTTAAAAATGTTGGAGCTATGGCCAGTGAAAAAAATATTTTAGAAGGCAAGGATATGACAGAGGGTTTACAAATTCCAAGCTTAATGAGTTTTGTCAATATGCTCAAAACAAAAAGTGGGGGAAATATTTTATCCACTCCACAAATTATAGCTATTGACAATGAACCTTCCTCTATTTCAGTGGGAGTCAATGCCGCTGTTGGGATCACACAAGCACCACAGTCCGCCGGACCTAATAATGTTTACTATCAACCCAACCAAATCAGACAGGATGTATTCACCACTTTAAAAATTACTCCTTATATCAATCCTGATGGAAAATCTGTTCGTATGCAAATTGAGCAAAAAATAGATTCTTTGAGCCTGACCAATGACGGCCCTAAAAATCTAGCTGACACCTCACGTACTGTGACAAAAAGAGAAATTAAAACAAATATTATTTTAAATGACCAGGAAACAGCTGTACTGGGAGGCCTCATGCATGATGAGGAAATGGATACAGTAAATAAAATTCCCATCCTCGGAGACATTCCTATTTTAGGATGGCTTTTTAGTTCTAAAAAACGTGACAAAAAGAAGAAAAACCTCATTGTATTTATCACACCTAAGATTATTAAAACAGCTCAAGATAAAACGGATATTTTAAGAGACCAAGTGGATCAACGAGTGGAGTTTATTAAAACCTTTATGAACAACAAAGACCCCAATCAAGCAGAAGTTCAAAAAATTTTAAGTCAAACCCCTCCGGCATCAAAAGAGGAAGAAACTGCTCAAATCCCATTAGTTGATGAACCAAAACCAGAAGACGATATAGCAATAGAGGATTTTGCAGAAACTATTGCCCCTGAAGATATAGAACCAAACATTGATATAGATGATATAGACTCAATAGATGCAGATACAAATGAAGACCCAGGTGTAGATCAAGAATCAAATACAAACTCGAATAAAGAATTCATAATTGATACATTCGAAGATGGATTTTCACTTCCAGAATCTTCTTCAACCCTCATAAATAATGATGAAGAATAATGAAAACAAGCACGCAGTATGACTCTTTTATTTATAAGTTATCCACTCTCTCCCCGGAACAATACCACTCCATTTTAGATTCCAAAAATCCAAAAGGTAAAACTCTCAGAGAAAGTTTAACCGAAAAAGCCCCCTCTGCTCCTGAGGAAATTATGTCTCTGCTTTGCAAACACCTTAATACCCCTTTTGAAAAAAACATTCAAGTTCACAACATTCCTGAACATTTAATTCATGGGATTCCTATTCAATACGCTAAAAATAATATGGTTCTTCCTTATAAAGAAGACGAGGGTAATATTTTTATCCTGACTAGCAATCCTTTAAATTTTAAAGTTTTTTCAGATTTACGTTTGAAATTTAAAAAAAATATTCAGCCTATTGTGAGTACAACACCTAATATTCAGTCTGCCATTAACACCATCTATGAAAAGTATACAGGAGGTTTGGAAGGCCTCGAAAGTATCGAAGAAGAAGAAGAATATGATTTGGATGATCCAGTTATTGATTTATTGGATGCAGAGGATGAAGCCCCTGTTATTAAACTGGTCAACACTCTTTTTCTTAGAGCTATCAAAGAAAGAGCTTCCGATATTCATATTGAACCCTATGAAAGAGAACTTATGATTCGCTTTCGAGTGGATGGAGTGCTTTATGCTGTTTTTAAACCTCCTAAAAGACTCCAGGGAGCTATCACTTCAAGAATTAAAGTTATGGCAGACCTAAACATTGCTGAAAAAAGACTGCCTCAGGACGGACGCATCCCCCTGAAACTTGCAGGAAAGGATATTGATGTTCGTCTCAGTACAGTGCCCACTTCTTTTGGAGAACGTTTAGTGCTCAGACTTCAAGATCGCTCTCAGGTTATTCTTAATCTGGATCAACTGGGGTTTTCCAAAAATAATTTAAAACAACTGGATGATATGTTGACTAAAACACATGGTATTTTACTCGTTACAGGGCCAACCGGAAGCGGCAAGTCCACCACTCTCTACGCCGGCCTTTCTCAAATGGACACAGAAACAAGAAACATTATTACTATTGAAGATCCTGTAGAACAAAGAATGCCCAATATTGGTCAAATTCAAGTGAATCCAAAAATTGGACTGACTTTTTCAGGGGGGCTAAGATCTATTTTAAGACAAGATCCCAATGTGATCATGGTTGGAGAGATTCGAGATTTAGAAACAATGAAAATTGCCATCAATGCCTCTTTAACAGGCCACTTGGTTTTATCCACTCTACACACTAATGATTCTGCTGGTGTTTTTCCACGTCTGATTGATATGGGATGCGAGCCATTTCTTATTGCCACTTCCCTATTAGGAGTTATTTCTCAAAGACTGGTTCGTATCTTATGTGAAAACTGTAAAGAACCTTATATTCCTTCTTCTGCAGAAAAAAAATTATTAGACAACTTTGAAGTTCCCAAGGGCCAACATATTTATAAAACTAAAGGCTGTGACAAATGTGAACAGAAAGGGTATATTGGCCGAACAGCTATACAGGAATTGCTTATTGTTACAGATTCTATACGAAAACATATTATTCAAAGCAGTGATGGACAAACTATTAAAAAAGAAGCATTAAAACAAAAAATGGTCCCTTTTAGAGATCATGGAATTCAAAAAATTATAGAAGGTAAGACAACAGTGGAAGAGGTGCTGGCGAATACCCAAATCGACTTATAGGTCAAATAAATATGGCTTTGTATGAATTTAAAGGTGTGAATCAAAAGGGTCAAAACGTCAGTGGACGTGTGGAAGCGGACAACGTGACAGCCGCCCGTAATCAAGTAAAAAATAACGGCATTTATATTGTTTCTATTAAAGATCAATCCCAGCAAGGCAATATTCAATTATTGTTTGCAAAAAAAGTAGATATTAAAACATTAAATTTAATGACCCACAATCTGGCCACTATGTTGAAATCAGGAGTGCCGCTTGTGGATGCTTACGACACCTTGATCAAACAAAGCACTCACCCAACAATGAAAGAAGCCCTGACTCAAATTAGAAATTCTATTAATGAAGGGAAAAGTATGCACCGTGCATTAGCGATGTTTCCAAAAATTTTCAATAAGACTTATATCTCCATGTGTGAAGCGGGAGAACTTTCCGGCACTTTAGACATCGTGCTGAAACGTCTGGCTCAGTTCACAGAAGCACAATCACGTTTGCAGGATAAGGTGCGATCCGCCTTAATTTATCCCAGTTTAATGGCTGTGTTTGCTTTCTTCATGATCATTTTTCTTTTGGTTTATGTGGTGCCAAAAGTACGTGTTTTATTTGAAGAAAATACAGAAAGCACACTTCCCTGGTACTCCATAATGCTCCTTGATTTTAGTGATTATCTGATTGCCCATTGGATACCTCTAACCTTGTTCCTTTCTCTAATTATTTTAGGAATCTGGAGATGGAGAAAAAGCCCCAGCGGACAAAAAACCTGGGATTACATGTCTTTAAAAATTCCTGTTTTAGGTCCACTGCTTCGATCGGTAGCAATCTCCAGATTTGCCCGCACTCTTTCCACTCTGTTAAGGGGCGGTGTTCCTGTTATGGATGCTTTGGATATCGTTAAAAATGTAGTCAATAATCAAAAACTACAAGCCATCATTGTAGAAGCAAGAGATTTAATTTCCAGAGGTGAAAACCTATCCACACCATTGATTCACTCTGGTGAATTTCCTCCAATGGTAACTCAAATGATTCGAGTGGGTGAAAAAACAGGACATCTGGAAGAAATGCTTTCTCAAATCAGCGATACTTATGACAATCAAGTTCGAACAGATTTGGAAACAATGACGGCTCTCTTGGAGCCAGTTATGTTGATTTTAATGGGAGGCGTTATCGCTTTTATTGTTTTTTCAACAATCATTCCTCTTTTACAAATTTATAATTTAGAGGGACTGACTGGCTATATTTACTCGGTAAGCTCTCTCGTATGAAATTTCTTTAAAAATACTCGAATTTATGAGAGTATATTTTTAATTAAATAAGAAAAAAGGGACTTTTAATGAACAAATACAGTAGAGGCTTTTCTTTAATGGAAATTATGATTGCCGTCATTATCTTGGCGTCTATTGCCACTGTTGTTATTTCCAATGTATCCGGCCAACAAAAAAAAGCTCAAGTGTATCAAGCTCATATTTTAATTGATCAAGTATCACAATCTTTAGAAATGTTTTATAGAGACTGTTCTTTTTATCCAACTTCTGAAGAAGGTTTTATAGCCTTATTGGAAAAAGTGGATCGCTGTCCTTCTTGGGGGCCAGAGCCTTATCTAACTCGAAATGAAATTCCTAAAGACCCTTGGAGGGGGGAGCTTATTTATGAATATGACGATACCACCTCATCTTACGAAATTTTTAGCCTAGGAAGCGATCGAAAAGAAGGAGGAGAGGGCTACGCCCAAGATATCTCTTCAAATAATAGATGAAAAAGAAAAAAGGTTTTAGTTTACTTGAAGTCCTTATTGCTATCGTTATTTTTGCTTCTTCCTTGTTGTTTATTTTTCCATCCATTAAAAAATCTGAAAATGAAATCAAAAAAACTCTGAGAACACTTCAAGCCTTAAATCGTACTCTATACAGCCACTCCCGCATTCAAAACAAAGTTTACCGATTGGCTTTAAAAACCAACCTACAAAAATCCTCTTATTGGGTAGAAATCAAAAAACCTTTATCAGATATTCTTTCAGAATATAATCCGGAAAAAACTGATACCTCTGAAAAAACTATTTCGATAGAAGAATCCCCTTTTTTTCAAAAAGACACTAAGATATTTCAAATCCAGAATCTTCCATCCGGAGTTTATTTCGAATGGATGGATGAAACGACAGAAAATAATACTATCTACATTACTTACGATCCTCATTTGTTCACTCATGCCGTACAAATTTTTCTTAGAAAAGGAACTGACTTTACATGGACCCTATTTTTTAATCCCATTGTAGGAGAATTGGAAATTTCGGAAGGTGAAAATGAATCCTCATAGAGGTTTATCTTTTATTGAAGTTATGTATTCTATTATCATTCTCACAGGAGTAATGGTTTTAATATCCCAGTTTTTCTCTCAGTCCACCAAACATATAGACCGCTCCAAAAGATATTACCTTGTATCACAGTTGATGGAGCAAAAACTGACAGAATTAGAGCTTAGTTATCAACAGGACGGGCCTTCTGCCCTTATTGAACAAGAAAGAGAAACCTTTGAAGATTACCCTGGATTCCTTTGGAGCTTGGAAACAAAAAAAATGGAAAATATGGGGCCGCGTGATTTAATTGAAGGCCTTCGTGAAGAAAATCAAATTACAAATATCATGGACCAAGTGTCTAAACAAATAATGGATTTAGTAACTGAGGTGAAACTGACTATTTATTACACGAAAATGGAGCCGGAAGTATCTTACTCCATCACCACTTATTTTGTGGATTTTCAAAAAGGAAACCAAGCTGCCTTTCTACAAGGACTCATCCCCTCCGGTTCTAATACAAACCCCTCATCAGGAAATTAAAATGCTAAAATACTCTAAAGGCTTTTCACTTATTGAGATTCTTATCAGTTTAATTTTATTCACCACTCTTTCTCTATCTATGATGAACATTTTGAAACAAACAACTAGAGCACAAGATCAAGTAGAAAGGTTAATAAAAAAGAATCGTGTTTTAACAAATATCTCTTACGCCATTCGAAAAGATCTTCAAACGCCTCTAATGGTGCCTACTGACAGTTCCTATCAAGCCTATCAAACTTACTGGAACTACCTGCGAGATACAAAATGGAATAACGGAAAGATGGAAAGTGATTACATCACCAATTATCTGGATGATGGAGGATATTATAACAGCAGTTTTATTTTTCCTTTTGCCGGCTTTGTAGGTGAGGAACAAAGTTTTTATTTTACAAATGCACATCCCCGCTTAAAAGTTGCTTATGTATTAGAAGACTGCCCAGGTCCTTCCAATGCCCAATGTCTATTGCGCAAAACAGCTCCCATGGATGATCGAGCTTTGGATGAATTCCCTGAATCAGATACAAAAAGCACTTCTCTTTTAGAGGGAATCACTCAATTAGAAATTCAATATCTCAATGCTAAAAACAAGGAATGGGCCAATACATTTAAATTGGAGCCTCCAACAAATTTTTATAATTTCCCATTAACATTCCCTTTGGCCGTCAAAATGGAAATAGAACTGGAGAATTCAGAGCCTTTGTCTCTTTCCATTCCTATTTATCCAAGTATTTTATCTCATAAAATTTATAACCCACAAAAAGTCTCAGATCCTCCAAGGCAAAAGAAACCAGAAAAGAAGCCGTCTCGTGGAGCAAAAAGATGAATAAATTATTTAAGAAGAAAAGAGGGATAGTTTTAATGGTGGTTTTAACCACCATCACTGTACTTATAGTGATCGTACAACAAATAGCTTTTGACACACAAGTAGAGTACAAGAACGGAGTTTCACACTATCATTCCTTAAGAGCCTACCATGCCGCCAAGTCTGGTGTGGAACTCGCTTTATTAAAAATCCTGACATATAAAAAAATTCATCAACTCTTAAAGGGAAATAAAAATATCGAAACTATTCTTGGTCCGGAAGGCAAAGAAATGATACGAAGATATACCGATCAAATATGGCAACAAGCTTTTGCATGGCCTCCTATTGTGCCTATTGATTTATCTGATATTAGAAAGGGTGAAGTACAAGATATTCTTGAAAAATCTTTATTAGATATTTCCTACAGTGTAGAAATTACAGCGGAAGATTCACGAATCAACTTAAACAGCATGATTTCACCTATGCCTCCAGTAAGAGAATGGACCAAAAACACTTTTTATAATCTGTTGATTCATTTGAGAAGTCAGAATACATGGCTTCAGGAAAAATATTCTGTGAATGACCTAAGGGATATCCAACAAAATATTATAACAGCCTTGATAGATCCCAGCCATCCTATTGGACGTCCTTTGACCCATTTTAGTGAGCTAGAAAAAATTGAAGGGATAAGCCCCGAACTCATAGAATGGATTCGACCTTATATCAGTTTTTACTCAATAGGAGGACTTCAACTACAACACGCCCCCCCGGTCATTGTTCAAAGCCTGCACGAAAACATGGAAAAAAATATGGCTGAACAATTTGTGGTCAGAAGAGATAATACAGATCAAACAGAAGACCAAAGCAGGATGCTTCATAATTTTAACCGAGTGGAAGAATTATGGATCAACCAAAATCTAAATTTCTTAATCCCTGTTTATGGTGACGAAAGAGAAAATGAACTTACTCTTGAGTATTTTATTTTTGATTATGACGCTCCACAAAACTTCCGAATCACTAGTCGTGGTACATCTGGTCAAAATTTTCATATTATTGAAACTGTTTTTTATGACCCTCATTCCACTTTTAATAGGGTCTATACACGAATGGATAAATTAAAAACAAAATCAGGATATACAGCCCTTAAAGAAGGTGACCCAGGGTATCAAGATATAATGTACGAAAGTGATACTGTGATAAGAAACCAGATGGCATCCCCTTTCATTATTTATTGGAAAGACGTAAACTAAAATCATGCAAGTTCTCGGCGTTCATATTACCCCTTATAGCATCTATGCTGTTTCCCTGCGAACAGCTGATGTAAAACCAACAGTTGTGGATCAGACCTCACTTCCCCTCTCATTGGAATTGGATGACGAACACAGAAAAGCAGAATTAATTTTAAAATTAAAAGAACTTTTAAATAAGTATCCTCAACATTATTTTGTCTTTACAGTGCCGCAAACACAAGTATCCATCCATGATTTAAAATTTCCTTTCACAGAAAAATTTAAAATCAACAAAGCACTCCCATTTGAAATTGAAGATAAAATTCCATTTTCCGACATGGTTTATTCATCTAAGGTTTGTTATCGCAGTCCTACAGGAAGCTCTGTACTGAGTTTTGTTTCTTCCAAACCCTGGATGACGGAGTTTTTAGAACTTATTCAGTCTGCAGGTATTAAAGCCTCTATGCTGATTCCGGAATCTTCAGCTCTCTCCAATCTATTTGAAGAATGGAAGACCTCCCCGCCCAAACTCTCTCCTCCTGTTTCAGGTGACCAATTAAAATTGTATTTATCTTACAATCAATCCATCGCTTTAGTGCAATCCCACAATCGAGTTCTTTTAATTCATAATTTAAATTGGGGTTTTCAGTCTTGTATTCAAGAAATCTCTGCAAAATACAGAAGAGATATGAATCAGGCTTTGAATTATTTTTTTGAAAACGCCATACTCACACATGATGATATGGACTCTGTTGTTCCCCTTTCAAAAATTATCAAAAATTCTTTTACCTCCCTCAGCCACCATTTACGATTACTTCTGATTTATTTAAAAGGAGCAGGGCATTCTTCTATCCAGGATATTACTATCTTAGGCCCTGGAGCTGAGATTCAAAATCTTTCTTATCATCTCTATGAAACTGTAAAAATTCCTGTGCATAAAATGGAAGAAGATGAAAAGCTATCTGTCTCTCCAGAATATTTGATCAGTTTGGGAACAGCTTTTGAAGCTTTTAAAAAACCAAAAAATCCCCCTATAAATTTAATGCCTCATATCCAAGAAGAAAGAATTAAAATAACCAAGAAAAAACTCACTCTTTTAAAAGCTATTGCCGCCACAGTCATTGTCTTTTTTTCCTACATCAGCATTAGAAATTGGAGAGCCTCTGAACTCACTGTACAAATGAATCAAATTTTTAGTAATTATGCCAGACGGGTGGCAGGACTCAAAACCAGAAGTATTTCTATTCAAAATGTAGAAAAATTTTTAAAACAAAAAAAACAAAATAATGAAACCAATAAGGCATTTAAATCCTTAAACCAACTCCCATCTGTCCTGGATACCTTAAAACAATTTAGTTTTTCCTTTGATACATCCAATGAATGGAATATGGAAGTGAGTCGATTTGAAATTAAAGATCGCCAAGTGGATATTCAGGGAACCATTGAAAAAAAGCATCTCGAATCATTAATTCAACATTTAAAAAACCTCACACCTGATGGAAAAATAAAAGAAAAGAAAGTGGTCATTAAAGAAGAACCGGATTCTTTGCCGGAGGCAGAACAATCCCCTGTAGAAATATTGAAAGAACCCGAAGCACAAAGTTTAGACATGCAAATTAACGAATTATCTACAGCTCTCTCTGATGAAAAAACCTCAAATGAACAGACAGAAACATTGAATAAAGAAAATAAAAACCCTCCAATATCTACAGAACCATTTCACTTCATCCTCACATTAAAAGGCTAGAATCTATTATGGAATCTATAAAAAACTTACTAAAAAATATATTTGAAATGGTTTATGATAAAATAAAGGACAGTGCTCTTTACAACACCCTACTTGAAAAATATGAAAACTTAGAGCTTCCCGTACAAAGAGGAATTAAATATTCTACTGCGGCAGTAGGAATTCTTCTAATTATTTCCCTGCCTCTTTCTGTACTGAAAAACTCCTTAGACGCAACCAAAGAGTTTAAAGAAAAAAAACAACTCATTTTTGATTTAATCAAAAATGAATCCAGTCAATTTGTTATACAAGGTCTTAGTCCTTCGGAATTTGATAAACAAATATCCTTTATTATTAACAGACTTTCTCTATCTGCAGACCATAAAGTACAAATGTCTTCTTACTATTTCTCTAAAAAACTTCTCCCTATACATTTAAGATTTTTGAATTACTCTGGAAAACAAGTAAAAATAAGCGGCATCAATATCGAAGAGGTTATAGATATTGGGCAACTATTAAGCAACATTGATCCCTCTGTAAAATTAGTTCATTTAAAAATCACGGAACTCAAAGATCAAGGTAATTATTTTTCAGCCACTTACTCTCTACTCCACTTTCATGAACCCAATGTAAAAACACCCATTACCCCTAATAAGAAACCAGTATGAAATTTCGAATAAAAAATATAATTCACACTTTATTTCCCAGTAAAAAAGTTTTTTTACTAAACTTCTTGGGCTTTATATTGCTGATTATAATTCTTTTCCCTTACAATGATGTGGTCCAAAAACTCACTTTTAAACTCTCAGAAGTGTCTTCAGATATGCAATTACAGTATCATTCTCATTCTCTAGGTTTCTTTCCACCACGATTGATTTTAAAAAAAGCAGAGTTGATAACGCCCTGGACAACCAGTTCCGCTGTTTTTGACCAACTTACTATTTCCCCTGCTTACTTATCTCTTATTACTTTTAAACCTGGAATGAAAATTATAATCCATATGGGAGAATCAAAAATGAAAATTCTTCTCAAAACTTCCACTTCCTCTCAAGACCAAAAATTTCCTCCTGTTCAAATAAGGGCAGAATCTAAAGGCTTTGAAACAAAACATTTCCAATTGCTATCTCCTTTTTTTAATAACTCTAAAGGAATCGTCGACTTTTTCTTAGATTTAAAAATAAACATGCAGATAAACTCAGTGAATGGATCTATACAAATACGAGCTAAAGATATTGTATTCGATTCTTATTCTTTTTCACAATCTATTGGCACCTGGACTCTACCTCAATTGCAATGGAAATCCTTGGAAGGGAAAGCCTCTTTAGATAATGGGCGTCTCAATATCCAAACAATGAGAATTGGAGAAATCAATGATCCTCTCTATATACAATCTAAAGGTTTTGTGAATTTAAAATTCGGAACTTTACAACTGATGCGTGAGTACAGCATAGAGTTGGATTTGATGCTTGATGAAAAAATGAAAAATCAATTTTTCTTTTTGGATTTATTTTTATCCAATGTTGAAGAAAAAATTGGAAAAGACCGCTACCAATACAAAGCAAAAATCAATGGTCGCTCCTCTTATCCTCCAAAAATTGAAAAACTGTAATTTTTTATTGACTCCACCCATCAAAAAGCATATTCCCTGTACCTAGAGCAATGGAGGAGATGGGATATGTCAGGTATTAATAAAGTTATCTTAGTGGGACGTTTGGGAGCAAATCCTGAAAAAAAGCAAACTCAGACAGGACAAACAGTCACTCGCCTAAACTTAGCAACTAGTGAAAGCTGGATCAATCGTGAAGGGGAGCGTCAAGAAAAAACAGAATGGCACCGTATTGTTATATGGGGAAAACTAGCTGAAACTTGTGCACAGCATCTAGGAAAAGGACGCCAAATCTATGTTGAAGGACGTTTACAAACACGTTCATGGGAAACAGAAAAAGGTGAAAAACGTTTTTCTACTGAAGTCGTAGCCACCCAAGTTTTATTCCTGGCAGCCGCAGCGCCTAAAACTACAGAAACATCAAAAAACCCAAATGAAGCCTATTCTACTGAAGAAACTTTTGACACTAAAGAAACAGATTTACCTTTCTAAAAAAAGTATTGATATTAGGCCCTAATTTAAAAATAATAAAAGAATAAAGTCTTCTAGGAGATGATTCAAGTGTTTGTACGCCTTCTTATTTTTTTACTTCTAATAATCCCTGTGCTTGGTCATTCTGCTATTATCGTCAAAATAAAGGGAAACCGATGTTTTATCCACCTGGAAGGGGCTGAAGCTTCCGTTGGGGATCACTTTGAAGCTTTGGATTTATTTGGAAAACCTCGAGGAATCATTCGTCTTGATAAAGTGAAAAATGGAAAAGCTATTGCTACCATTGTCAGTGGTACAGTGGGCACTAATTGGCTTTTGGAACACACCACTCAAACAGAATTGGAATCTCCTGAAGCGGCAAACTCCCAACAAAAAAACAAAGTGGGCATCATGGGATCAGGAAGTTGGGTCACAGTTAAAAAAGATATCCGAGAAACACAACGCCACCATGGATGGGGTATGGGAGGCCTTTTGTTTTTTGATTGGTCTTTTCACAAGCTTTTTTCTTTAAATATTGCAGGCGGTGTCACTTATTACATGATTAATGGTGAGACATCCAGTGGAAGCTCAGGAAGTTATTACGCAAACAACTTTGGAACCTTACACATGACAGGTTTTCCTTATATTCAACTAGCTTTAAAATTTCACATCCCTATAGCTAATAAAACAAATGTATGGATTAGTGCAGGAGGCAGTCTTTCCAAATGGAATAATCTCAATGACCATTACCATATTTTTGATAGATCAGAGTTTAAATTCCAACCTGCCATGCAAATCATGCTGGGAATGGATATCAATATACCCAGGACCAAATATACAATTCCCATATCTATTGGTTACTCACAAGTCCAATGGGGTGGTAAATGGTTTGATGAAAACATTCTAGGTAAAAAACCAAAATCAGATCATATTTCAGTTGAAATTTCAGAAATTACTTTTCACGTGGGCATCTCTCAGCCTATTTAAAAAATAAGATTGCTTATTACAAATTCAACCCGTAAATACTTTCCATGGGCCGAAAGAAGAATAGTGTTTATGTCTGTCAAACCTGTGGCACTTCTCATATGAGATGGGAAGGAAAATGCATGGGATGCGGAGAATGGAACACTCTGCATGAAGAAGCAAAAAAACAGGAAAAGTTTTTAAAGACCCCTAGTTCATCTGATGTCATTCCCCTGACCCAAACAATTAATTACCCCTTTGATAGAACAAAAACAGATATTGGAGAGCTGGATCGAGTTCTAGGCGGAGGCTTGGTTTCAGGTTCTTATATTTTACTGGGAGGTCCTCCAGGCATTGGAAAAAGCACCCTTCTTTTGCAAATGTCCGGAGGGCTCAGCCGTCATGGACTAGTACTTTATGCTTGTTCTGAAGAAAGCACCGGACAAACAGCTCTTCGAGCCAAACGTTTAAATATCTCCAGCTCTAATATTTTATTATTTAATGAAAGCTCTATTGAAAATATTTTGGACAAAGCTCAAACTCTTAAACCTGCTTTTGTGATTATTGATTCCATACAAAGTGTTTATTTGTCTGAACTGCAATCCGCCCCCGGCACTGTTTCACAAGTCAGAGAATGCTCCAATCAATTGATGCATTTTGCAAAATCCACTTCCACCTCTGTTTTAATTATTGGACATGTGACTAAAGACGGAAGCTTAGCCGGCCCTCGCGTTTTAGAGCACGCTGTAGATGCAGTTCTCTCTTTTGAAGGTGAAACACACTATCGTATTTTAAAAGCCCTCAAAAACAGATTTGGAGCCACAAATGAGTTTGGTGTTTTTCAAATGTCAGATAAAGGTTTGGAGGAAATCCAAAATCCTTCTGAATTTTTTCTGGAAGAAAGGGGAAAAGATCGTGTAGGTTCTGCTGTCTTCACAGGTGTGGAAGGTGGAAGACCTCTTCTTTGTGAAATTCAAGCTCTAACTCTCAAAAGTTATTTAGCTATGCCTCGAAGAACTTCTTTAGGAATTGATGTGAATCGTCTTCATGTGATTTTAGCTGTGTTGGAAAAATATTTTCAAATTCCATTCTCCAAGTATGATGTCTTTATCAACTTGGTTGGAGGTTTAAAACTCTCTGAAACAGCTGTAGATCTGGCTGTTATTTCAGCTCTACTTTCTTCTTACCATCAGAAACCTGTTCAGCCTTGTTTTTTTGGAGAGGTGGGATTAACGGGAGAGATTCGCTCCTGCCCTTTTGGAAAAGAACGTGTGCAGGAAGCTGGAAGACTTGGCTTTAAAGAAGTATATCTACCTCAAAGCAATAGAAAAGGTCTTCAATCCTCAAAAACAAAGATTAAAGGAATTTCTCATATTACAGAGTTATCTTCCCTTTTTTCTTAAGTTTTTCTATATTATTTTTAAACCCACATCATTCTTACATTCTTTTAGATCAGCTGTTTTCGGTTGACACCTCAACCGCTTCGCTTCCTGCGAAAGCAGGAATCTCTTCGTATATGAGGGAGATCACTGCCTAAGCGAGGATGACGTGTGGAAGACTATAAGCATACGATCCCGAAAGGAAGACCATGTTTTGTTTTTTATATTTGCACGAACCTGTTTCATTAACTCCATATAAAAATACACATTATGGAAAGTCAAAAGACGATAGCTTAAAAGTTCACGACTCATAAATAAATGCCTCAAATAAGATTTGGAATAATTTTTACAAACCATACAGGAACATTCTTCGCTAATAGGTTCGGAATCTTCTCGATACTGATGGTTTCTAATATTCATCAAACCTTCAAAAGTCCACACAGATCCGGAACGAGCAAGCCTTGTCGGCAAAACACAATCAAATAAATCAAAACCTGAATCTATTGCATGGATTAAATCTTTAGGGGTTCCCATTCCCATCAAATAACGTGGTTTATGTTTAGGAAGTTTTTCTCCAATAAAACGAATAATGTCATACATTTGTTCTTTATCCTCCCCTACACTCATACCCCCTACAGCAATCCCTGGTAAATCCAAAGACTCCACCTGCTCCAAACTCCTCATTCTTAAATCCTCATGCACTCCCCCTTGAACAATGCCAAAAAGAACAGAAGACTTGGCTTCAGTTTTGACAAAAGCCTGATGAGATTTTTTCAACCACAGAAAAGTTCTTTCCATCGCAGACTCACATTCTTTTTTAGAAACATTTCCCAAAGGACAATGATCAAATGCCATAATAATATCTGCACCTAAATTTAACTGAATCTGCATGCTCAACTCTGGAGTCATAAAAATTTCATCTCCATCCAAATGATTTCTAAACAAAACACCTTCATCTGTAATTTTGTTCATTTGAGAAAGAGAAAAAACCTGATAACCTCCACTATCTGTTAAAATTGGTTTTTTCCAATTCATAAAAGAATGAAGACCTCCTTGTTGTTTCACTAAAGAGTCCCCTGGGCGCAAATGCAGATGATAAGCATTCGCTAAAACCATCTGTACACCTAAACTGTCTAAGTCCGAAGGATCCAAAGACTTCACACTTCCTAAAGTCGCTACAGGACAAAAAAGAGGTAGATGCAACTCTCCTCTTTGAGTCTGAAAAACTGAACAGCGAGCAGTTCCATCCACAGCAGTTTCAATAAAAGACATTATAAAAACTCAAACTTTTCCGGAATTTTCATAGAATCTTTCCATGAAATATAAATAGGTTGAGCTGTAGGAACTTCCAAAGAGACAATTTCTTCATCATCCATTTTCTTAATATGCTTAATCAAAGCCCTTAAACTATTTCCATGAGCTACAATCAATATATTTTTCCCTTTTTCCAACTCTGGTTGAATACTTTCTTTCCACAAAGGCAAAACCCGATTGGATGTTTGTTCTAAAGATTCTCCCTCAGGAACAGGAATATTTTGGAATATTTTTTTCTGACTTAATCTCTTTAAACTTTCCTTATCCATAAGAGGTGGAGGTAAAGAATAACTTCTCCTCCATTTATACACTTGGTCCTTGCCATACTTCAAAGCTGTATCTTCTTTATTCAGACCCTGAAGATTTCCATAATGCCTTTCATTCAATCTCCAGGACTTACAAGTCGGTAAAGAAACTTCATTTAATTCTTTAAGTATAATCCATAAAGTCCTTATAGATCTCTTTAAAATAGATGTATAAGTATAATCAAATTGCAGATTATTTTGGACTAAAATCTGCCCTGCTTTTCTAGCTTCCTGCTCTCCTTTAGGACTGAGATCAATATCCTCCCAACCCGTAAATCGCTTTTCCGCATTCCATAAACTTTGGCCATGTCTGACAAGAACTGCAAAAGGCATAGACCCTCCGAGAGGATCATTTACTTTCCCTCCATCTGAAAAGTCAACAAAGGAGCTTTTTTTGTGCTACAATAAAACAAATGGAAAAAATATGGTTGAAAAATTATCCTCAAGATATTCCACATGAAATTCGTGTGACAAGCCAATCCATCATTCAGGAATTTGAAACTGCTGTTCAAAAATATGATTCAAAAACAGCTTTTACCAATTACGGTGAAAGTCTTTCCTTTAATCAATGGTCTAAATATTCCAATCACCTCGCCGCTTTTTTTCAGAAACATCTGCAAAAAGGAGATCGTATTGCAATTATGCTTCCCAATACTCTGCAGTTTTCAGTAGCTGTCATGGCCGCGCTTCAAGCAGGCCTGGTTATCGTTAATATCAATCCCCTTTATACTCCTAGAGAACTCAAATATATATTAAAAGACGCAGAGGTAAAAGCTCTCTTAATTTTCTCTCACTCAGCTCATACTTTTTCTGAATTAGTGCATTCCACCAATACAGATATTTCTGTTCCATTGGTTATTGTGAGCCAGCTGGGAGATCTTTTCTCCCCTTTTAAAAGATCTTTGTTTTATGTCATCACAAAATTTATAAAAAAAATGAAACCTTACCATTTTAAACATATTTCTTTTCGAAAAGCCCTTAAGCAAGGGGCCTTTTTACCTCTAAAGAAAATACATAATGATTTGGCTTTTTTGCAATATACAGGAGGCACTACAGGCACTCCTAAAGGAGCTATGCTCACCCAACAAAATATTTTAAGCAATCTAGAGCAATGCCGGGCCTGGATGCATCCTTTTCTAAATGAAGGACAAGAAACATCTGTGGTGGCTTTGCCTCTTTATCATATTTTTGCTCTCATGGTTAATTTGCTGGTTCTACCCCTTTATGGAAGCCACTCTATTTTAGTCACCAATCCAAGAGATACGGGGCCATTTATTCAGCTTCTTAAAAAAACAAAAGACTGGTCTGTATTTACAGGAGTTAATGCCTTATTCAAACTTCTATTGAATCAAGAAGAGTTTAAAGAAATAGATTTTACAAACCTCAAGGTATGCATTGCCGGAGGCACTTCTGTTGAATCTTCTGTTTATAAAAAATGGATTGAAACCACCGGAACAGCTTTGGTTGAAGGATACGGTCTCACTGAAACCTCACCTGTAGTGTCCTGCAACATTATTCCAGCACCTGCTCAGGGACATTGCGGCTGTCCATTCCCTTCTACTCATATTCGTATTGTGGATTTAAATGGAAAAACTCTGGAAATTGGGCAAGAAGGAGAGCTCTATGTAAAAGGCCCTCAAGTTATGCAGGGATATTGGAACAAGCCGAACGAAACCTCACAAGTTTTAGATTCTGAAGGATGGCTCAAAACAGGCGACATCGCTATGTTGACCAAAGAAGGATACCTTCAAATTCTGGATAGAAAAAAAGACATGATACTGGTTTCAGGCTTTAATGTATTCCCTAATGAAATTGAACAAATTCTTTCTGAACATCCAAAAATAAAATCCAGTGCTGTTATTGGTGTGCCTGATGAACATTCTTTTCAAGCACCTAAAGCTTTTATTGTTAAAAAAGAGCCAGACTTGGATACAGAGGAAGTAGAAACTTTCTTACGAAAAAACCTTGTCGCCTATAAAATTCCAAAATATATTGAATTTGTAGATGAACTACCTCTATCTTATGTTGGTAAAGTCCTAAGAAGATCCCTCAGACCTAACAAAAACTAAGGATAAAATATGCCCTATGTTCGACAAATGGTGGCTGAAAAAGCCAATATTATCAACCATAACAAAAAAATTTATGGAACATTTGCAGAAATCGGAGCCGGACAGGAAGTTGTTAATTACTTCTTTAAAGCAGGACGCTCCTCAGGCACAGTGGCTAAAAGTATGTCTGCTTATGATATGGTCTTTAGCGACCTGATTTATGGAAAATCCGGCCGTTATGTATGTGAAAAACGTCTTTCTCAGATGTTAAACCATGAATACTCTTTATTGGAAAATCGATTAAAAAAAACGAGAGGAAAAAACACCTGTTTCTTCACTTTTGCAGATACAGTGGCAGTCAGCACTTTAAAAAAAGATCTTATTTCCTCGCATCATGGATGGATGGGCTTAAGATTTCAATCCAAACCGCTTAAAAAATATGATGAAATGTTACTTCATGTAAATCTCAAAGACCGCACTCGATTACAACAATACGAAGTCTTAGGAGTCCTAGGCGTTAATTTAATTTATTCTGCCTTTTACGAGAAAAAAACAGCTTCTGCTCTAGTATCTTCTTTAGTGGATAATTTTGAAAAAAATCGTATAGAAATTGATCTTATAAAATGCAAAGGACCTTCTTTTACAAGGTTACAAACAGCACAACTCAATTTAGAACTGCTTAAGCAGAACTTAACTCCCATAGTGGTTCTAACCCCTACAGCTCAAGCACCTCTGGATGTTTTTCATGAAAAATCTTTAGTTTTGCATACATCCAATACGGCCCCTATAAAAAAATCTACTGCTTTATCCTTTAAACTAACCCGTAAGTTACAATCAAAAAATCAAAATCTAATTATTCATAACACGCGTTATTGGTACAAATTGAAAAAGGCTTTAAGACAATATACATCAAAAGACTTACATTTTTGTTTGTCTGAACAGGAATTTAAACAGTTTATCAGTGAAAAAACATATCCCAACCAAAACCTGATTCAAGTCATGGGAAAATTCTTTGATAAAAAAACAAAGCTACATGTAAAGAAAACAAATTCTTTGAAAATTCCATCCATTATTCAATGGCTGGAAAAAGAAGGCAAAATTCAATGGATTAAAAAGTAAAGGACAGCCATAAAGAGCCTGTAACCATCCAAAGTTGATTCATAATCTCTTTAATCTTTTTAGCAGATTCCTTGGATTGCGTTACATTACCGCTCTCGCCATGTTGTACATCCACACTGGCATATAAAGGTTTAATGACACCTAATTCTGTACTTAAACTCACTCTTGAGCTTAAAGGAAACATATAGCCTACATGAAGAGTTCCATTGTGCAAGGTTGTGTTCACCCTAGACATAGGATTCTCTGTATTGACTGCAATCAAGGCAGACTGGTCTAAAATGTTACTAATGTCTTCTAAAAGAAGCTCAGATCCTCCCATTTTATGAATAATGGAATAACCAATCTCAGCGTAAACCCCTTCCCGTTCCTTCATTCTATATCCTAAACTGACGTTTCCGTATAAAGCATTGTCAATGACATCAAATGCAAACTCTATATGTTCAGAATCATAATCCGAAGACAAGTAACCCATAAATGTGGAAATTCCAGGCACATCAATCATTAAATTACTCACAAAACCAATACCCAAACGAGTATACACGTTAGGATGAGGGCTGATTTTCGTATGCATACCAAAATAAGTTGGAAATTCCAGTCCCACTTCCACATTCACGGAAGAGTCCTGAGCATACAGCCCTAAAGAACTGACCATAATAAAACAAATTATAAATTTTCTAAAAAACATCATAACACCTTAACAACTCTTTTAAACAAAGATTCTCCTAGTAAATAAATTATTGGATAAAAAAGACCGACAGATTACGGAATAAGATTAAAGAGAGAAGACACAGATACCCTGCTTGTTTTCATAAAAGTACTCATTTTAAATAACTCCCTTTTCTAACTAACTGATCGGATTAAACCACAATTAGCTGTTCTATTGTAGCACATTTTTTGTATAAACAAGGTTTTTTTCTACTTTAGGCTGTAAAATTTACATATAAAAACCTTAAAAAACAGTCTTTAAACAAGGTTTAATAACAAAATAAAATGCAACTGTATCTTTAATATACATGTAAGAGTTTAAGGTACTTTTTTAATAAATTAACCTAGCTTTAAGTCTGATACAGAATAATATAGATAAAAATAACTGATAAGCCTTTTTACCTTTTTAAAAACATTTACAGAATTGAAATCTTTCCAAACCGACTTGTTAACTGCACATTCCCTGGAGTATCTCCTCGATGACGAATAGAGCCAGAGGCTTTATACACCCCTCCGGCACGATCTTTATAAAAGTTTTTTGGGGCAAACACTTTGCCCTCCCAACTTTGAGCTTCCACACGTGCTTTCGAATTAGCAAAATACAAGCGAATGGGACTAAATTGAGTTTCAATTTTTACTTTATCAGGAGTTAAGGAACCTGAAACCTCCCCCTGCCCTGAATAACCCTGAATATTGCCTTTATAAGATTTTAATTGAACTTTTGATTTTTCAGCATGGAAGGTCAAATCCCCACTGAGCTTTTCTAATTTTACCAAACCAGAAAAAATTTGGATATTAAATTGGCCTTGAGATTGAAAAATATTCAAAGGAGCCCTTAAAGAAGAAATCTTTAAAGTCCCTTTTAAACCTTCAATAAAAACAGGAGCCAGGTAAGAATGCACTTCCACATTTCCCTTATGAGCTTTTGTTTCCAAACGCCCCTCATCCAAGTGAACCTGCAAATCCCCCTGATTGTTTTTTAATAAAATTTGACCTTTTTTTACAGAGACTGTGATATTTGATTTTTTTAAGTCTTTAATTTCCAGGTTGTTTAAAGACTGTAAAACGACATGAATAGAACGAGATGGAGTCTTTACAGTTACCTGAGCTTGATCCTTCAACTTTAATAATAGGCGATCTTTTTGTTTTTCCAGATCCACTGAACCCTGTGCGTCTAACTCTTTACCTGGTTCAATTTTAAGACTCACAGCATGAGCCCCTTGAATCCATAAAGGTGGACTCTCAGAAGCTTTTGGCTTCACTTGCGCCTGTAATGGAAGCTGAATGGCACATACTACAATCCAAAAACAAATATTCTTTAACACATCAAACCCTATACATAGCGATACTTATGTATGACATATAAGTTATAGGAAAGGTATGAAATATTTACACACTCACTGTTTTTATTTTTTTTCCTCATAAAAATATGTTAAAACTGATAACTGTTTTTCGCCGAGCAAGGACGAATATCGGTGTAAGTTGACATATTTAATTATGTGTCAAATAAGCTAAAAGAGATATTTGATAGCTCGGTGTGTGAATCTATAAACCTAATGATGGGAGATAGAATGGATCACATAGGTCCGGCAAGTCAGGCAGATTATTTATTTGAGTTAGGGAAGGCTCGCAGTTTATCTGGCAACTTTCTTGGTTCTACTCGTCTTTTAGAAGACGCAGCTAATCTCTATATAAAAGACAAACAATATAAAAAATATATGGATTGCCTTTGCATCCTCCTTAGAATCTATAAGGAACTTCAAAACCTTCATAAAATTGGACAACATAAAGAAGAGCTTACGCAACTTGTATGGGAAGAGGACATTGCAATCAGCTCCCATATTCACTACACCTTGGGACAATGTGCTGTCTTTACAAATGATATAGATGAAGCTCAGGAAGAATTTGAAAAATCCCTACATAAAGTATGGAAATTAAGAAAGAAGGCTCTGACAGACAATAATCACGTGCAGTTATTGCAATCCAAAGTAGAAAGTATTTTCCCGCAATATGGATTGATCTACATCTATATTAGAAAACATGAACTGCGTTTAGCTAGAGAAAAATTCCAAGAGCTAAAAGATCTTATGAAATATTTTAGAGATCTGGAAAAAAATGATGAAGATTTAAGAAGAATTCTAGCGGATACTTCTGATTTGTATCAAATTAGAAATATATTAAAAAAATCAGATTGCATTAGAACTAAAACAGAGCTTTCCAATGAACTGCTTTATGCCCTTCTGCTACAAGAAGAAAGACGTTATTCAGAGTTAGAACACCATCTATGGTCTTATTATGAGAAGATGCAAAAATCCAAAGATCTCTGCACAATTGTAACCCTCTTTTATTACTTAGGAAAAAACTACATGAATTTGAAAGATTACAATCAAGCCGCCATCTTTTTAAACTTAGCTAAGAAATCCATTGATTCAGATAATTTCAAGCATTTATCTTGCCATGTAGATGAAGCTTTACATCAATTAGACGCTATTTTAAATCAAGATTATGACCTTATTGTTAACTTTGAAAACAATTCTATCGTAGAAAAAAATAAAGGCCGTGTAGATTTTAAAAACCAATTTATACTGTTTGATTTATTTAAAATGTTTATCTCGCAACCAGGAACAAGTTACTCAAAAGAAGCCATGGTTGAATACCTATGGAAGCAAAAATATCAACCGGATCTTCACGACAATAAAATTTATGTCACTATTAAAAGACTTAGAGAACTGATGGAGCCTAACAGTCAGCACCCCATATACATCTTTAGAAATAAAAATGGATACCATTTTAATAAAAAAGCTAAAATTTTACTTAAAAATAAACGTCATATTCAACCGGAGGTTATGTTATGAAATTATTAAATCAAAGAATTTTTATTGGAGTGCTTTTATGCCTCCCTCTTTTTTCTTCAGCCGCATATGACATAGAAATAACCGTCAGCTCGCCCCCACCTGCTGATAACAATTCCTACACTATGGACACTTTTGGAGAAGTCGTATCTGAAGAAGAGTATTACACCTTTCAACAACAAAATATGGATGGTCCTTATGCCCCTTTCCCATGGCCTTGTGACCCTACAAGTACAGAGGACTGCGCACAAGTGTATCCTGAAAATACAAGGGATACTGTCTCTCTTAATGATCTTCCTTGTGCTTCTTTAGAAGAATGTGCACGAATGATGTACCATGAGAATATAAAACGGAATATAGTAGACTTTACAGAAAGAAATATAGGTAGGAATGATGTTTTTTCCGATGATTTCTCCCCTACAAATTATGATGACTTTTTTACAGAATCCGCACGAATGTACAATGACAATGCAGGGACAGATTGTACAAGAATGAGAGGCATAAATGGGGATACTTCTTCTGGTCCTTATGCCCCTTTCCCTTGGCCTTGTGACCCTATAAGTACAGAGGGATATTTAAATCAACTGCAAATGAGAAGCATAAATATGGTTTTTCCTTTTTAAACAAGGACTAAACAAACTTTTGTTAATGCAACTTCAAAGCAGTTTTCATTGCATTCAGATTTTCTAAATGTTAAAACTCTGACATTAATTTATTGATGTGTACAGGAGGTTAGCTCAGTTGGTAGAGCGCCACCCTTACAAGGTGGATGTCGTCGGTTCGAGCCCGGCACCTCCTACCACTTTATTCTTTAACTCTCGGAATTCCTTAAGTTTTTTATTTCCAAAATTGATTATATTAGAATTGTCTTTAATTTTTTTTAATAATCCAATTAAAGCTTTATCTTCAGATACAAAACGAGAAGCGCACGCACTAGCACAAGCAATTTCCTAAGTGATAAAATAAGAATTATATTTCTATAAAGGATCTTGCAATTCAATAGACATAAGATTCAATTTGTTAAGGTTTAGAGACTAAAGCTTCGCCATATTTTTTTACTAGGTTACTTGATAATTGATTCCATATTTGTACTGATTGTTTACATAGATCTAATGTTTTAATTGCTCCTTGTTCTTCTAAAAGCCTTAGTCTCTGTGTTTTTGACATAGCAGAATCATGTATTGCCTCTACTTTCGAAAGAAACTTAGGATAATTTGCTCGTTTGGTTGTATAAATTTTAAACTTAAACTCGTCTTTCATTACATCGGCAGTCATCATGCTTAATCTTGCCTCAAGGCAAGCTTGCTGTTCAGTATTATGACCGAAAACTGATTGATTAAAAATAAACAGGCTGAACAAAAGAAAGTAACGCATATTTTGGTGTCGGATACTTTCTGTCTTACCTTTAGAAAAAAAGTGAGAATGCCAAACCCAGACAAAAAAAGTTTTTTTTGTGTCTTAAAGAAAGGTTTAAGATAACTTAAGCAGGCTTAGTCAAAAGGCTTCTTTTAGGTAAGTAAAAAGTTAAAAAAGGCATTTTTTAATCATTCGATTATTCAGATTCAAAGTTTTCTTTTAAGTTTTTACAAAAGAAATCGAAAGGCCAAATCTCAATACCTTCTACTGTTTTCCTGACTGCCTTACCTAAATAAACTACAATTCTTCTTTTAACAGACGGCAAATCACTAATAGCCTTAAGACCTCTATAATCCTGAGAGGACACCTGAGCTTTCGCCTTAACCTCAATAGCTATTAAATCCTCCCCCCTCTTTAACAAAAAATCCACTTCTGTTTTTTTAGCTTCCAAAGAAGACCAATAATACATAGATTCATAAAGATTATTATAGTCTCCATAAGCTCTCAAAAGTTGAGCTATTAACCCCTCAAAAAGAAATCCCTTTTCCTCAACAGATACTGAACCAAAGTTTTTCTTAAAAGCTCGTGAAAGACCCGGATCAACTAAATAAAATTTATCACTTTTTTGTTCTTTCAATCGAAGCTTTGGATAATAAGCAGGTAAAAAAAATCCAAGCATTGTATCTTCTAGAATAGAAAAAAAATTACGGATAAAGTTTCTTGAAATTTGAGATTCCCGTGCAATAGCACTCATGTTTACAACTTGCCCATGATATAAACCAGCCACTTGCAAAAAACGTGCAAAGCTTGGTAAATTTCTCACCAAAGCTTCAGCTTTAATTTCCTCTTTGAGATAAGTTTCAGCATAATCTTTTAATTTATCGCCCCTATCATGAGCAGACCATACAATAGGGATTAAACCATAACGTAAAGCTTGATCTAAATTAAAATCTTCTCCTAATTCTTCAGGAGTAAAAGGATGAAGGTATTTTGTACCTGCTCGACCACCTAAAAGATTCACTCCTCTGGTTTTAATTTTACGGGCACTAGAGCCGGTAAGAATAAAACGGCGATTAGAAGATTCAATCAGCCGATGAACTTCATTTAACAAATGAGGCATTTTTTGAATCTCATCAACAATTACTAAACCATCATTTTTAAACGCATTGACTGTTTCGTAAAACTGCCCAATATTAACAAGATAACTTTGGTATAGAGATTCATCTAAAAGATCAATATAAAGAGCCGATGGAAAAAGACGCTTTAAAAGGGCTGTTTTGCCGCTTCCTCTAACACCAAATAAAAAGGTGTTTTTATTATCTGTAATACTAATAATCCGATTTTTATACATTATATTAACAATTTTCGTGTATTTTTTATTAAAAATCAATCAAATTTCTGTTCTTTTTATAAAAATAGACGAAAAATGTAGTTTTTAGTCTATTTTGGAATTAGAAATAGATCCACATAAACCGTCTAGATTTCTCAAGATATACTCTATTTTCATAGGCGTTTTTATATGCGTTTCTATAGGCGTTTTTATATGCGTTTCTATAGGCGTTTTTATAGGCGTTTTCATAGTCACTTTCTCCCTAGTTTCTTCCTTAGTTTTTTGAGTACAGGTATTTACAGTAGCGTTTTCAGTGGTGTTTTTTTCTCAACTTCTAAACTTTTTGACTTATAAAAAAAATGGTAGAGTGGTGTTCTCAGAAAAATTGTTGCGTGATTTTTTGCGTAATTTCCTATTCGTCATTCCTATATGTTTCCCTCATTCCCGCAAAAACAAGAATCTATTTTTACTCGTATAACAAACTATCCTCAAATATAGCAAATGAGGGTATTTTGTTACAAAATAGCTTTGTTGGTTAAATATATTGCTAATTGAATATAAACTTACTGGAGTTTTCCAGTTTTCCTTGGTTTTGAGGTGTTGGCTTTTGCCTTCCTAAAAAAGGGTATTATGTCAATATTTCTTAATAAAGCTAATTTAATTAGTAATACTTTTGATATATTGATTAATGATATCATCAATTTTAGACTGTTTAGAAGATTCTAATTCCTGACGAAAATCATTAAACTGTGAAGACTTTAAAAACTCGTAGATACTTGTCCCTTTATATTGTTTCTTTAACATTGCAACCAGTTTCTTAATCATTAACTCCGTTAAATTATTTACCTGCTCTTTTGTGTAACTTGGGATTCCAACTCTTCCATAGATATAAGAAAGCATATAACCCAATTTATTTGCAAAATCTGGTTTCAGCTCATATTTAGCGTTTTGAGTAAAAGTATTATAATGCATAATTTTAAAAAGGAAAGCACTTTACAAGGTTTACATAAAACATTCGTTGTCTTTTTCCTGTACCAAGAGAAACAAAAAAATAAAAAGTCTCCCTATTGCCAAATAGTCTCTGACAATTTTTATGAAGATGCTCTTTCAAATTTTCAATATCTATAAAAGTATATTTATTGCGAGATAAAGAGTATTTTCTAAGTAATTCATTTACTTGTAGAGAGTATTTTTGTTCAATAAATTTCTCTATTGGTTCAAGCAAAGCTGTTAAAATATAAGGAGTCTTTAAAGAAGGAGTTTTATTCCGTTTCACTAAATCACAGGATTGGGATAATATTATTCCATAGGTAATATTTTGAAGTTTAACTTCTGGGTATATATCATTAAATTTTAATTTTTTCTTTTTATCTGTAGAGTTAAACTTTATATTTTTTATAGAAAATATAGTGCCTTGTTTTAGAGTTTTTTTACTTGAGACAGATCTGGTTTGCATTGAAAAAAGTATCTGCCTTTAAACTTGATTGCGATTGACAACACTATCAACAATATTTTTTATATCTTTTTTTGTAAAAAGCTTATCAACATTATTCACTTTTCTTAATAAAATAGGTTCAGATCTTTTTTTTATAGAACTTCTACCTACAACATATTTATTATTTGATTTTGATGGTGTTTTCTTGGTTTTCATTTCTTCCCTTGTGCCTGAGTGTAACAAAATTTAGTAAATCGTCAATCATTCTATTTTAATGACCTATAAGAAGTCTAAATCATCAAATTTTTCAATGAAGAACCAACAACTTACATAGTAAATTTTACATTAGCAAGGCTATTGTCTAAAGCTAGATTTCTACAACTTGCAACATAAAATTGATGTAAAACTTGTCTTTTGCTGAGGGTACTGTGATTTCATCACAGCAACATCACAACAGCATCACAGCAGTATCACAGCAGAACAGACATTGGTGGAGATTATCTGTACCTATTTTGGTGATCTTTCTATGATCTTGCTGTGATACTTCGGTTATCAGTGGGAAACTGGGGGAAAAGCTGGGAAGAAGCTAATAAGCAGTCAAACTTTAACCTAGAATCCCTTCCAAAAACCTGTAAAAGACATTTTAAATGATACCCATAGTTTCTATTGCTTTTGAGATTTAAATTAGCTGACTATTTTTCTAATTTCTGTTTTTCTCTTAATAAAATTTGTGATTTTTTGTGTAATTTCCTATTCGTCATTTTATATGTTTCCATTATTCCAGCGAAACAGGAATCTACTTTTACTCATGTAACAAACTACCCTCAAATATAGTAAACGAGGGTATTTTGTTACAAAACAACTTTCCTATTAAATATGTTACCAATTAGTAAACCAATAGTGGCGTTTTTTCTCAGCTTCCGAACTTTTTGACTTATAAAAAAATGGTAGAGTGGTGTTCACTTTTTATCAATGGCTGGCTGTATGAGTGAGAAGTTTATGGATGTTCTAGAATCAATCGGTGATGCCTTTGCTGATAGTGTTGGCTTGGAAAACAAGCAAAGAGAATTATGTTTGATTGTGACTTTAACAACGAATGCTTTTCTAAAGAACTTGAAGATTTATTAGATAAAGAATGTGAAGATTATGAAAAATATGAAATGGTACATATTCAGGAATGCAAAGTGTTTTTTAAGAAACAATTTGAAGATGCCTATATAGTCAATAAGCAGATACTTGGTATTGGAGAAAATAGAAAATAAGTAATTTTTTAGAATTTAACAAGACAAAAATATATAAAAATTCAGTAAAATTATATGTTTATATTTATAAATTGACATAATGCATAGTATATATATAATATATTAATAATGAGCAAACCATTAGAAGAAAATTATAAATTTTTTACAAAAGAACTACCTAATCTTTTAAAAGATAAAGAAAAAATAGGAAAATATGTTTTAATAAAAGACAAAAAATTTATTGGTTTTTACGATACAGTTGAAGATTCTATGAATTCAGCAATAAATGAAAATAAACTGAAATTAGGAACATTTTCAGTTCAAAAAATAGAAGAACAAAAATCAGAAATTATATTTAGAGCTTTATAATTTTCTTATGCGTCATTTTACAAGAAACTATGAAAAAGAAACATTACATTTACAAACTTCAGGAATAATTTTTAGTCGTATTTACGGTGTTGGTTTTTTATCTCCAAAATTTATATGGGATACAGGTGCTACTTCTTCTTGTATAGATATCAAAATTATAAAAAAATTAAATTTAGAAAAATATGCTGTAGGAACGCAACCTATCATGACAGCTAATGGAGAGACAATTTGTAATACATATCATTTAGATATTATCTTACCTAATTACGTTATCTTTAATAACCTACTCGTTATTGCAAGTGAATTAGGTGATTCACATTTTCTTGTTGGTATGAATATTATAAATAAAGGTTCTTTTTTATTTACAAAAGGAAATATCTTTCAATTTTGTATTCCACATTATCCTTATTCTTTAATTAATGATAATAAGAAATAATTCTCTTCGTATTGTGATAATCTGTGTACAAATCAAGGTGTTTCTGAAGATTTTCCCTCTTCTTGGTTGTAGCCAAAGTTTTTCTACGCAGTCTTGAAATATCTTGTCTCATTTTAACCGGTTGTCAGCAGTTACCAGCGGGTATCAACAGGATGCAAAAGCAGTATTTTGTTAAACGGTTCACTTATTTCTACAGTGTACACACCTACACGGCTGACCTATCCACCTATAGTGTTCTTATGCTAACAAAAAAACTGATCTATTGAATACTTTATTTTCAAGAACTTAATAAAATTTTTCCTAAAAAATTAAAGAACGACTTATCAGATAGATATCAGTTTAGCACACATTAAAAAAACGAAAACGACCATAAGGTCGCATCGTACCTCCCAGTCGAAACCGAAGAGGGAAGTCATTACTAGTATAGGTATTCTAAATAAAAAAATAAGTATAAAAAAAGCATCTAAAAAAGAAGACTTTTTGACTTATAAAAAAAATGGTAGAGTGTGTTCATCTTAGGGTATGAAATCAACACCTGTAGTTGTGATTGCCAAATTGCTACCGTCTACTTCAATGCTATTGTCACAATCGCCCGCATTATTTGTTCCAGTAGCGGTGTTTTCACACACTCTCACAGTCACTCTGCCGGAATCCACCTTCACTTCTTCTATGCGGAAATTAACCGTCTTGGTATCTTCTCCAGTATTGAAGGTTATTGATTGCGAGACATTTCCGGCAAGGTCATACCTGTCGCTTGCGACAGAACCTTCTATTCCCCTATGACCAAACCATATATGAACAGTCAGGGGATTAACCGTAGGCTTATCTAATGTGGCTGTTATCGTAACAGCTTGGGCAGGATTATATGATGCTTTCATTAATTCCGTCACGGACGATGCAAGTGTGATGGAAGTCGGATACTGCGTTAGTTGAGACACAAAGTCTATGCGATGGGTGTTGATTGTCAGAGGATTTGCGCCTAAGGCCGGGGTGATCATGCCACACGGTGAATCTCCTATAGCCGCATTAAAACAAGCTGTGATTATAACATGCCCGCTATTGACATACACTTCGTCTACAGTATGTCTAACCGTCTTCTCTGTTTCACCAACTTCAAATTGTGTACGAATACTCACTCCATCTTTGACAAGGTTGAAGTCGTCGTTTGCTCCGGTACCCTCTTTGTTATTATTCCCGAACCATACATACACGACCTGACTCTGGATCGAGGGTTTGTCCAGTGTGACGGTTGTTGTTACATTCTTGTTGGGGTTGTAATCTTCCTGTACCAACTCTGTTACATCGGACACTAAGGTTACGGTAGTAGGCGGCGGCTGTGCTTCCGGCGGTGCAGCTACAAAGTTGATAGTAACTGTGTTACTTGTCAGAGCGTTTCCTGCTGTTTCCGGTAGGCCACAGCTGCTCGAAGTCGATCCTTCCATCATTCCACTGCTGCAAGCCCGAACAACCAACGACCCCGTATCCACGAATACTTCAACCACCTCGAAAGTAACGCTTTTCGATTGTTGTCCAGAGGAGAAATCTAGTCTTGCACTGGCACCAGCTGTGAACAAATCGTAATGGTCGCTATTTGAGTCTGTCCCTTCATTACCATTCAATCCAAACCAGATGTAAAAAGAGAAACTCTCCGTGGCTGGTTGATTCAACGTAGCTGTAACTTCTACCTGCACAGCAGGATTGTTCTCTCCTTTGGTAAGTTCCGTCACTCCATTAGTGGACAAAGTTATTTGTGTAGGAGGAATAGCTGTACTTGGATGTTCCGTTACATCGAGATACACCCATTCCGTGCTACAATTATTGTCCGTATCGGATTCGGTTGCATCTGTATCAACACAGACAAACATATACCAGTAGCCCCAAACACCTGGAGCATCAAACTCAAAACCTGTCATCGTGATTTGCGAGCTAGCTGGAATGTTCTGACTTATAGGCCATGTGCCGACTATTTGTTCGTCATACACGTCCAATGTGGCATCTTGAGACCAGTAGAACTTCAGAGTGCTAGTATCTATGCCTTGTGTAACATCGCCATATCCCATATTTTTGACAACGACGTTGTCTACAATGATAAGGGCTCCTTCCTGCACCGTATTTCTGCTGAATTGCCCCATTTCAACTTGTAAGTCGGGAATCTGATCATAGAGGGGCCGGTCTCTCACGTTGACTCTGATAACATCGGAGCAGTTGTTGTCTATGTCAGTTTCATCGGTAACTTCATCTATACAAACCATGAAGTACCACGTTCCTGCAGTTTCAGGCGCTGTATCTTGATACGTTAGGGTTTGAGTTTTTTCAGAAGATAAAGGTGGAACCAATCCCTGTAAAGAATAGTCATCTGAGAGTTTCTTTACGACCTCCGTGGTACTTTGATTGGCATAGTCGCCAAAGTTCGATGCTTGTTGTGAACCCCTCTTTCCGTAGTTGTATGCCTGAACTGTGAACGTCAACTCATCGCCAGTGTACGGATTATGATCATTTACCGAAAAACTAGTGATACGCAAGTCGGGTCTGTTGGGTGGCAATTCTACTTCTGGCGTCAAACTCGCCGTGGAACAGTTCTCAACATCATAGGTTGATCGTATTTTGCGCCAACCTTCTTTCTCGCAGTTATCGTTCTTGCACCACTCTTTTTCTCTTTTGAAGTCTTGCGCTTGGTTAACCCAAGCTCCATTTTTAGAAACCCATTCACAGCGTTGGTTGTAACGAACACGGCGTATGGTGCCCGGATCAGGTCTCTTGGTAAGACCAGCAAATCCGTAGCGACAAAGACCGTCCGTTCCGGGTACTGTTTCATAGCGGCCGTTGCTGTTGTATATGTACCTTTGAGTTTCAAAGCAATGCTGTACACATCTCAGGTCAGGATTATTGTCGTTGTTTCCGCGATGATGCGGTTGCTCCGATGTATGGTTGCAGTGATAAATTCCATTGTGGGTATGATATCTATCGTCTTCCCTATTTTCATGTGCCCATGCAGACAACACAATAAAAGACAATATAGCTCCAGCAAGAATTTTTGTCATGTTTTTCATTTTATTCTTCTTACATGCTGGCAAAAAGCATAATTAAAAAACCAATGTGGATAACCTTTCATTTTCATAATTCCTGCTCCTTTTTTTTAAACAATTTCTAAAACCAGGTTGTATTATAAAAAACTAAAAATTAAAAGCTAAAAACTTTTTTTTTATTTTTTTTAATGAAATATTTTCACAGAAAGCTTAAAACTATGAAAATATTTCACTCTCTCTTTTATGGGAGTTAACTCTATTGATTATGGACATCTAGTACTTGTTGCTCTGTTAACTCATGCCTCCAATGTTTTGCATTGAAAGCGTACCATGAATTAAGCACTACTCCGTTTACAGAATCGTAATCAGATGGGTCCATGAACAATCTTAACT
The DNA here is from genome assembly GCA_965197855.1 of Bdellovibrionales bacterium. GTDB lineage: Bacteria > Bdellovibrionota > Bdellovibrionia > Bdellovibrionales > UBA1609 > JAPPLG01. The sequence continues at coordinate 32,638 of OZ240230.1, read as the reverse complement.
GTCCCGGAGATCTCTTTAAAGAAGCAACCTTTTTGCCATCGAGGTATGCAACAGCAAACCCTTTATCGTTGAAAGCCGGGAAGGATATCGACAAATCCACCAACTCTGGTTCTGGTTCTGGCTCCGGTTCCACCGGAGGCAATACTATTGGCGGCAGAGTTATATTGATTCCTCTGGAGTCAGCTTCACAAAGCCCTCCTTCTTCGTACCACCAAGTTACTTCGTCTCCTACTCTCGCGTTGAGTGCGTAATCGTCTAAGAAAACCTGAACATTCGGGTATTGGGATTCTCTATAACAAGAATAACAAACAAAATTTGAATCTGACGGGTCTGCTATGAATCCTTCTGGTACACCGTCTAGCGTAACTGTCAGTTTATTGGATATTATTCCGCCAATAATTTCTTCTTCAATAGAGGCTACACTGCCGGACATTTGATTGCTGAATGTTTGACAAAGTTGAGATTCTTCCTCTTGACTCTGTGAGTCCAGCAGGGTTCCTTCGCACAGTACGGCGACGTTCTCCCAAGGCACACATGGTCCAATAGCACCAGACGAATTAGCGTTTGCACAATTAAATAAACTTGTTTCAGATCCATTGCAGTTAAGATTATCCAGCAACAACAACTCGAAATTGTCTGCCGAATTATTTGGATTTCCGAACGGATGTCGTCGGTTGCTATATGTACCTGCAATACGGCTAGTGCCTACTCGATTTCCAGCCACTTCAGGTTCGTAACCTATTTGTTTGCAAGCTATTTCGGCTTCCTCGTCAGTGAAATAATCGTCGCATATCCAGCCAATGTGGTTACCGTTATCATCCAGTATAGTCAGACGACCTTCGTTTCCTCCGCCAACTATTTCAATATCTGTGGGCTCCGACTTGGTGACGATCACACGCTTGTTTTTCGGTTTGCGGTACTGAAATGAGCGGCTACTGACTTCTGTGAGATCACCAACACGACCTGTTAGAATCTTTGTCGAAAAAGTCAGCCGTGCCGACGACTTGTTGGGGTGATCGACATGAGGAAACGACGATATGGTGGCGAGATTAGGCAAGGTCATGGATTTCGAAGGCAACGTTTCCAATTTTGACACGTCCCCTTCGTAGTATTCAGCTCGGTCGCTGTCTGTACAAGGATTGTAATATTGCGTGAATGTCGTCATGCTTGAATCGGCCAGCGCCCAAGTGTCCCCCGATACTTCGACTACAAGCCATAGCCGGCTCGGGATTCGACAATTCTGGTTGCCTCCAGAGTATTTAAGTCCAGCGTCAATATCGTTTCCCCCAACTATGAGAGCCTCTCCCGTATTCCACCCATAATTCACGTAGTCGTCATCTTCAATAAGAACTCTGACCGAACCATCTCCTGTGCCTTTACATTTGCTGAAGCCTCGTATATCGTCGTCCAACCCATTCCTCAACATTGTTACAAAAAAATTCTCTCGATCTTCTATTTGGTTGTCGTCGTATATGGGGATGTTATAACACAATCTGCGGTGTCCTTCGCCGACTATTTTCGGTATGCCCGATCCTGTGGGAAAATCACCTCTTCCGTTTCCTCTAAAACTGAGAATCTTTATCCCACCACTTTCATAGTCGTTGCCGGGAGTGGCTAAACCAGATACATGAGTCATCACTAGCGACCAGTTGTAGGATACGTGGGTGTCCTCTTCCAACATCTTGATGCAGATTTCTACACTACCTTCGTTTTCGGAAGTTCTGATGGGGCCACACCCTTCGTCGGCCGCATCTATTTGGATATAGACTATATCTTCATCCCTTATGATGTAGTCAATCTTACCAAGTTTGTTTCCTCGACTGCCCGGAGAGCTGACTTCCACGAACTCGACATAGACCCTCTCGGTGTTCTCCTGCTCCTTGTCGTTGATAATGGGAATCTCCACACTCTGTTCGCTCGACCCTGAAGGAAAGTAGACCTGATGTTCGCGGAAATACTGTTCCTCGACATCACGTTCAAGAGCAGTGTCCTTGACTAACTTAAAAGACGCCCGTATGCCTCCGACAGGGGCATTTACCAGCTTACCGCCGGACGCTGTTTCCGTAAGCTGAAATATGATCTTGATGTAGACATCGTCTTGTGGGCGGTCAGGGTGCTTCATGTCCCACGATGGTTCGTTGATAGTCCATTGACGGGTGTTTTGAACATCGTACCCGTACATCTGAATGAACCACTCAGTAGGCTCTTCTCCCTGAGCAAACAAGGGTATCGTCGTCAATAAGCATAATAAGATAATCAAACGATTGAACGATTGAACGATTGAACGATTGAACGATTGAACGATTGAACGATTGAACGATTGAACGATTGAACGATTGAACGATTGAACGACTCCTAGCTGTAAACCCTTGTAATCAGGTCTTAATTTGCTTTAGATGTAATAAAATAATACACAATTACTATGTAGGAAGCAAGATAAATATTGATTTATAATGCAATGCAAAACTCCTTCTGATGAGTCTGTAGCTGAATGTCTCCTCAGAGTCTTTAAGGTTTTAGTTACTTAAAATAGGCTGTTTTACCCTCACAAATTGCAGGCACTCAATCTTCTCTTCAAATAGTTTTACGATCTTTAAATACTCTGGAAGAGATAGGCCTAGTAAAAGATAACAGGTAAACATAATAATAAAATTTTTGTTTATAAAAACTATATTAATATCATTAACCAAGGAGCAAAGCTAAAGTAACAAAGTAAAATAACTATTATAGAGATCATATTTTAATGAAAAAACAGCTGTTTTTTTATAGTGATTTAGAGATTTCTTTCTCAAGAATCTTTAACCATTTCCATGCCTGCTCAAAATCAAACTCTTCAAAATCTTTTTGGCATAGCACTGGTTTCAAATCTGTTTGTAATTGACTCAATAGTTCTTCTTTTCGTTTGTCAGACAAATCTACTTCTCGATCTAGAACTTTCATTTTATATTTAACCATTGGAGCAATATCATGGATTTTTATAAAACCACGAGGTTCTTCTATGAGGTGCCTTTTTAAGGCGTAATGAATATCAAAAATGTCTCTGATAGCTGGCTTTTTTCTGGGTAGTTTCTTCCCTAGTTTTCTCCCTAGTTCCATATATCTGTCTGATCTTGAAGGTTTGAAGTTTCTGGATCACACTCCCAATATATCGTCTAAATTGGGAGTACAGGTGTTTACAGTGGCGTTTACGGCAGCATTTTCAGCGGCGTTTTTTCTCAACTTCCAAACTTTTTGACTTATAAAAAAATGGTAGAGTGGTGTTCTCAGAAAAATTGTTACGTGATTTCCTACTCATCATTTTATACGTTTCCATTATTCCAGCGAAACAGAATCCACTTTTACTTATGTAACAAATTACCCTCAAATTTAATAAATGAGGGTATTTTGTTACAAGTTAGCTTCTTGTTAAATATAGTACTAGCCGGTAAAGCTAATATTTATTGAATATTTCTAAAAATATGAATTATTGCTATATTAGAATCAGAACTAAAGATGTACTATCTGTAAAGTCTCGTCTGTCCATTTCTTTTTTAGGTATTCTATAACAAGTCGCCTATGACAGTGATCCGGCTCATGTTCGCTACACAGTAAACAACCTTGATGAATTATATCTTTTATATCTTGTTTCTCAATACACCTTTGTTCCATAAGCTTCATAAATTTATATTCATAAGTGTTCCAGTCCCCCTCATGTTTTTTATACTCATCTAAAATATCTTTTGTTGGCGCCATATCAGGTAAATGAACATAGTCCATATCAGCTATTTCTTTTAAAAAATAAATGAGATCATTTTTTTTTGCAAAACCCGCTAATTGGGATACATTATTTAAGCGAACATCCACTATTCTCTTTGCTTTAGATTGTTTTAATTTTTCAAAAAAAACATCCGCAGTCTTTTTTGTAAAACCAATAGTAAAAATTTTAATAACTTTCATATTTTTTATTTGCTTCCCAAAAATATTTTCTTAAAAAAGAGGCGATACCCCTGGTTGAGATTCTTCTACTTCTCGATAAGTGTAAGCAATCTTTTGAGCTTGCCGACTGTAAGCCTCTACAATACACTCTTCTTCATTTCTAAACATATCGGGAACTATTTTAAACTTATCAAGAAGATTTTTCTCCATTTCTGTATTTGTCTGAAGAGAACCATCAGGAAGAACATGTTGAATATTATTCTTTGAAAAATGCCCCTTTTGATATAACTGCCTACAAACCAGAATCGTTCTATGGCATTTTAAAGGATCACCTTCTGAACACATAAGAGCAATACTACGTTTTTTTACTTCTGCCATGATTTTTTCCAACCCCTTTTTAAATAAAGGTTCTTGAGCTAATAAGTGATACTGTAGTTTACCTTCATCATTGTAACAGAAAGTATTTTTACTCCTACCTCCTAATTCTTCACCAAGAAACAAATATTCAATCTTACTCTCTAATAAAGCCTTTTTTACACTATCCCTGTTAAACTGACTATTATATTTGCTATAAGGTTGTGATCTAACATCACAAATCAATGGAATATTATATCGATTTAGCAACTTAATAAAATCGATAATTGTATGTGTAGAATGACCTATTGTAAAAACTATATTTTTCATTATACCTTTTCGCTGTCCTAAAAAAGTGGATTCGTAATCATAGAAGCAACCAATTTATAGCAATAACCTTGAAATGGTTCGCCTATGCTAATACATAAGTATAAATTATTCATTCGATACTTTCCATCTTGTTTCTGTAAAAAATAAGACTCAACCTTTGGATCTGTTATAGAAAAATTATATTCATGTTTATTATAGATGAATAAAGCCCTTATTTTTCGTCTGTAAGAATCTGTATATACATGAACTTCGATTGATTGCACATAAATCAAAAACAATGAAGTTTCCAACTTAGAAACTTCATCTGTTGGAATTCGATCATTTTTTCCATTAGAACTGGAATATCCATTGAACCACAATTCAGAAGGTTCATCTTTTATTTGCTCCAAATTATCCCATACTTCAACACCTTTTTGCTCCCAGTGAATCTTACTGTCAATGAGGTGATTTTCTGTTTGATATTTATACTTATGCGCAAGAGGTTTTAGTAATGTAATAGAAATAATATCTAAAATTTTAGGATAACTGCCATCAGCAAATACCTGTTCTTCTTCTGATATTTCTCCTTCTTCTCGATCACTAACAGGTCTTACCCATTGACCATATTGTCCACTGACTATCTCTTTACCGGCAATACAACGACCAGACATTTTTTTTGAATTAGCTAAACAAATTATTTTTTTCTTATAATTCATTATTATATTGATAACTTTTCAGCATTATAAATGCAAATAAAAAGGAGTATAAAAATACAATAGTCCAAAAAAAAAATCTCTTGAGTTCGGCATATCACTCTTTAGTGGTGATAGCGTACAGTCAAGAGATAGATACTAATAAATATATCGGATACTTATTATAATCGTCAATGGTAGGGAGTCAAAAATTGAGATTTTTTTGGTTTGCATTTAAAAAATTAAGTATTATGAAATCTTCCAATAACTGCTTTAGTTATATTTTTTGCATCTTTTTCTGTAAACCACCCGCCAGAGCGACTTATCTTTTTCGTTTTCTGTTTCGTTGCACCTTTCACACTCCCATAAGATGCACTATTTTTAGATTTGCACGTTCCTTGTTTTAACCCCATACTTCCTCCCATATAAACCTAGATTTTATATAGTATAGATATTAAATTAATAAGTAGTCAAACTTTATACTCTAGAACCCCTTCCAAAAGCCTGTAAAGATGTTTGAAAAAAATTAAAATATGTAGCGTTATCATTGAGGAATCTAACATTGTAATTAACAGCGTTTTCAGCGGCGTTTTTTTTCTCAAATTCCAAACTTTTTGACTTATAAAAAAATGGTAGAGTGGTGTTCCTCACCAAAACTGTTGCGTGATTTTTGCGTGATTGTCCGGTTATCAGCAGTTACCAGCGGTTACATCCAGGATGCAAAAGCAGTTTTTTGTTAAACGATTCACTTATTTTTGCAGTTTGAAAACCTGCCGGCTCGCCGGCACCTCCTACCACATCTTTTCTTGCGTGATTTTCAAAAGTGCCGCTCTAACAACTGTCAAAACAAGTTTTTTAATTGGCTGTATTAAACAATATAAAAGTATAAGATTACACATTTCAGAGATAGAGCTTGTACTCCTCATTGGAGAACGCTTTAAAAAAGCTGTTTACAAAGTAACCTTATCCACCCACTGACTTTTAAGCTCCTGTCTTATGCGGTCTTTTTCTTCTGATGTGAAACGATCGCCCTCAAGATCAACCTCTTTTAGAACAGTTAGATCTGAAAACAATCCGGGAGGCAAGGAAGTTAATTGATTCACACTCAGACTAAGCCTCTCTAAGGAAGTTAAGTTTGAAAACAATCCCAGAGGCAAGGTGGTTAATTGATTCTTATACAGATAAAGGGATTTTAAGGAAGTTATGTTTGAAAACAATCCCAAAGGCAAGGTGGTTAATTGATTCCAAGACAGATCAAGCCAAATTAAGGAAGTTAGGTTTGAAAACAACCCCATAGGCAAGGAAGTTAATTGGTTCTTGTTCAATTTAAGAAACTCTAAAGCGTTCAGACCAGAGAAATCATGTGGTTGAAGCTCATTTAAATTTCTATCGCCTAACTCTAAAATTATAATAGTTCTTAACTTTTCATCTGTGACTTCTGAACAGTCTATTCTATTAAGTTTTTTCAAAATGGCTTGTTGGACTTCTACAGTCCTATCACAGATAGGGCTCAACTGAGGGGGTGTCTGTGGTGTAGTATTTGAAGTTTCTTTTTGATTAATTTGAGTTAAGTTTGCCTGCTCTTTTGCTTGAGCTTCCTTCAAAGCTTTTTCTTGTTCTTTTTCAATATCTTTTTCAAAAGAGTCTTTACTGCAACCTACTGCAATGAGGGTAAATAAAATGAAAATACAATTGATTTTTAAACTTATTAATAATTGCAAAATATTTCTCATCTGTTGTAAAGTGCAGTTTATATACTTTTATTGCGTATATATTTCATTAAACAAATACTCGAACATGTTTGTCAATCATTTGAGCATAATCTGTAGAGGCTCAGAGTAGAGAAATAAACTCTACCAAAAAAAATTTGCGTGATTTTTGCGTGATTGTCCGGTTATCAGCAGTTACCAGCAGTTACATCCAGGATGCAAAAGCAGTATTTTGTTAAACGGTTTACTTATTTTTACAGTTTGAAAACCTGCCGGCTCGCTGGCTGGAGGCAATAGCCTAAAACAAATAAAAACTGGAAAACTCCAATAATATTATGTAATAACCTGCCATGCTTTTTCCCGACTCTTCCCACAGTTTCCCACTCATTCTGGATAAATCACAGCAAGATTTCAATAACAAACAGTCAACGCCAAATACTAATGAACAGTAATACCATTGACTATAATCAATAACCTAATTTAGTGTCTTAAGCTATGAACTTGAAGGAATACTATAGGTTATATGAAGATACATCCAGACAGGAAGAGTATAACAGCACATTAAAAACACTCTCAAATCAGACAACCTCTGCAGAATTTTTTAAAAAAAGTCCTAAAGTAAATGGGTTCTACGAAAAAAGAAAGACACTTCATAACAAGATCATAAAAGAAAATATTAATAAATATCCAACTCAAAATAAACCCATAATTCATTTTTTATTAGGCTCTATTGGTTCAGGCAAAACATCAATCAAGGACAAAATTATTGAACAAGAAGATAAAACAAATTTTTTATATATTAATTTCGATGATATTAAACTAAAACTCCCGGAGTATAACAAACTAAAAGAGATTAACTCCAAGAAAGCTGCCCAATTCGTTCAATCCGAATCTTCAAAGATAGCAGGAAATTTATTTAAGCACTCTATTAAAAAGAAAATTAATATTATTTATGAAAAGAATTTGAGAACTACAAAACATAGGAAATTACACATAATAGAAGAGATAAAAAAAGCTTTTAAAAAAAATTATACTGTATATTTTCATATTGTGTTTCTTGATAGTGCTCAAGAATCTTGGAGTAGAGTTCAAAAAAGGTATAAAGAAATTAAAAGGTATGTTCCTAAAAAAGATGTTGAATCTTCCTTTAATAGTTTATTCACTAATTTCAATAAAATCCTGAATACACCTTTTACAAAAAGTTACCTTGTAAAGATATGGTATAATAGTGCACTATTGACATCAAAAAGAAGTAAACATAAGACTTTTCTTATAGGAGCAATAATTGCAAACTTTCCAAAAGGTGTATTAAATACGCTATCAGAGAAAAATAATTTAATAACCTTGAAAGGGAATAGATTTCTACCGTTAATTACAAGAAACAGAAAAAACTTCCTACCAAAACCTGCCATAAAACAGTTAAAAAAACTGGATTTATTTAAAAAACTAGACTAAACTGATGCTCTTCTCTAGAGATATAATTATAGTAGGATAAAAAATGAAAAAGAATAGAACCACATATTTTGAAAACAAGAATGAGGCAAAAAGAGCTTTTTCTCCTAAATCAACTAAAGATTTTATAGACCATCTTGAGCAAGTCATAAAAGACAAGCATACCAGAAAAGAAGCTATCTCTATCATTAAGGCTTTGGATGGCAAAAAAATCAGAAACACTTCAGGTGTTTAACTTCTTAAACTTATTCACTTCTTTAAACTTCAATTGGAATAATTATCATATACAGGTACAGTGATGTTATAAATTTTATCCAACTTTCCTTTTTTACTTATAACTCGTTTCCCCTGCCCTAACTGAATCCTGCGAGTGTTTAAGTTCTTCATTACAGGCAATTTCAATTTATCAGCCATATAAAGAAAAACCCTTTTGACCTTTATTGAAGAGCAATTTTCAAGCAACTTTTGAACAAGTGAGCCCCTTAAGTTCAAAAGACCTTCAAAATATCTTTCCAGTGTTTCAAATGAATCTTTTAAGTCAAGATGACTGACCATCTCCATGATAGCCCGCTCTCTGGATGACAGAATAAAATGAAACTTTGATCTGTTATATTTCATAAGACCCAAATCAGACGGAAATAAAGAGGAAGTTCTAAAATGAAAGACCACTCCCCAATTATTGTTTTTTAGCCATATAGGGACTCTCATGTTATCTCTTTTCACTATATACACAGGGATCTTCTTTCCCATTTTTACAAAATGCCCTAAACCCTGCAATTCAAGAGCTGTTTGACCAGCAACATGAAAAGGGAGCTGTAACTCCTTTTGAGCAGTAAATACAGCTGACTGCCAATTCAGTTTGTCTTTGGCCTTTATATAAGCTCCCCCACCAAGCTTTTTGATAAGCTTGTTCTTTACGCATTGATGGACGGCTTGGCGGCTGATACCATGAGACTCAAACCAAGAGTGTGTATGGACAGCTTCATCCTGCCAATTCAGGAACAGCCGGTCTTTTATAGGTTTTCTTTTCACAATTACCTCTATTTAGTTTAAAAATATCACAAAATATTAATAAATAATAGATAAATTGTATAAAAAATAAACTTTTTCATTAATTTATAGGTAAAAATAACATTTCTTAAAGAAAATCAAGATATGCTCTATTTTTCATAGGCGTTTCCATATGCGTTTTCATAGGCGTTTTCTCCCTAGTTTCTTCCCTAGTTTTCTCCCTAGTTCCATATATTTGTCTGATCTTGAAGGTTTAAAGTTTCTGGATCACACTCCCAATATATCGTCTAAATTGGGAGTACAACTAAGAGGTAAATACAATATTTACAGTGGCGTTTACAGTAGCGTTTTCAGGGGCGTTTTTTCTCAGCTTCCAAACTTTTTGACTTATAAAAAAAATGGTAGAGTGGTGTTCATCATAAAAATTGTTGCGTGATTTTTGCGTGATCGATCAATTATCCGCAAAATTCATACTAGAGAAAAGGCTACACTCTACAATTTGAAGAGTTTTCGAAGAGCTAGTTTCCATGACAAGCATTGAATACCCTCAATAGTCTGTGTTTGCTGATCCATAGACCAAAGCTGAGCCTTATGAACTACTGCCCAGTCTTTTGAAAAGCTTTTTATTGTCTTTATATGATCTTTTCTTATTTCATCTGTAGATTTTATTTCAACAAGCAATTCTTTTTTTCCTGGTCTTTGTATAATTAAATCCACTTCCAGTCCATTTTTAGTTTTACAATAAGAAAACTTATACCCCTTCCTTAAATAATGGTTCAACTTAAAACATTCCAAAAGTATAAAATGCTCAAAGGCCTGCCCAAAGGAAAATGTTTTTTCTTTCAAAGACAAAAGTAATGTTTCTTCCAAAGCTTTTTTTATTCCAGTATCAAATAAATAAAATTTAGAAGCTTTTTGCTGTTGCTTCCTAATAGAACGATGGTAAGCTGGAAGAGAAAAACCAATTAAAGTATCCTCTAAAATGGAAAAATAGTTTTGAATGGTTTTATGATCAGATCCAATTTCTCTTGCAAATTTAGAATAATTAATAGTTTGTCCATTCAATTGAGCCACTATTTCCAAAAAATTTTTAAAAGGTTGGATTTTTCGTATAAGTTGTTCCTGCAGAATCTCCTCTTTTAAATAGTTTTGTACATAACTTTCAAGGAATAGTGACTTTTCCTTTTTTGATTTGAGGCTTAAAAGTTTTGGGAGCCCCCCAAATTGCAAAACTCCATTCAAATGAAAATCTGTTCCCAACTCAAAACAGGAGAAAGGATACAAATAATAAGCAACAGCTCTACCAGCCAGCAAATTTGCCTGCCCTCTTTTTAATTTTCTGGCATTTGATCCTGTCATTATAAATCGAATGTTCTTATGTCTCTCTATTTCTTTATGAATGACGTCCAATAATTTAGGTACTTTTTGAATTTCGTCAATAATAACAGTTTTATACGAACTGTTAGAAATTAAAAAAGAAAGCCTGTCAGGATTTTTAGAAAAAACACTTTCCTGTTTATAGTTTAAAAGATCAATCCATAAAGTTTTTTTAGAGGAAAAAAGCTGTTTTAAAAGAGTAGATTTTCCTGTACCTCTTGCCCCAAATAAAAAGAGGCTTTGTTTAGTTTTAAGGCTTTGAAGTCTCTGGACCATACTCCCAATATATCGTCTAAATTGGGAGTAAAGTCAAGAGATAATACAAATATTTACAGTGGCGTTTACAGTAGCGTTTTCAGGGGCGTTTTTTCTCAGCTTCCAAACTTTTTGACTTATAAAAAAATGGTAGAGTGGTGTTTAATCATAAAAATTGTTGCGTGATTTTCAAAAGTGCCGCTCTAACAACTGTCAAAAATAAGTTTTTACTCTATAAAATATAGCTACAAACTCTTTAAAATACTAAAGATTCTGATTTTCTTTAAGTATTTAATTAATATATAGTAATTATTCTTTTTTCAAATAGTAACTCATATATTTTTTTATAAAAAATCACTTTTTTTTGACAAAGAGTTTTTTATGTGCAACAAGTAGAATAAGTATGATTTGTAAAATATTAACAAATTCCTTTAAAATTCAAAAAGTTTTCATTCATCCAATTTATTTTTATATAGAATTTTTTATAAATTCTTCAACCTATGTAACCCTAATTGAATAAGGAGGATATTATGGCTTACACAAAAGTTTTTTCAACTACATTTGGTGTCACTGTTGCTGTAGTACATGCAACAGGTAGCTTTGCAAATGATTCGCAAGTGCAAAACAATATTCAACAAGATGTATCTATACCCTATTCTGGAGCTGTTTATGAACTTCCTTCTGATGAGATTATGGCAATAGACCTCTATCAAGCTATTTTTCCATCTGTTAGTTTTAATAAAAATGAATTTTCCAGAACACATCTTGATATCAATATTTATAAACAGGAAAATGGTCGTAAAAAATTAATTACAGAAGAATCTATAGTGTTGTCTCCAGATATTCACCCTTTAGAAGAAACTCAAATTTTTTATTTTGAAGATAAAAGTGTAAATTGGTTTGATTTAAGTACTACTCATGAAGTGAACTCTAATTCTGAGATTAACAATGTAGGCTTTGGTTCTAACTGGGAACATCAACCTAATAATTTAGCAACACAAGGTATTCGCATAGGAGCTTTAATTTCAGGAGGCCCAGATGGGATTGTTACTACCAGCTTGATAAAAGAAGCTGGTAGTTTAGAAGGTCATGCTATACAAGGATATGACTTTTTTTATATTAAATCAGGTCGCCCTAGTGATTGGCAGGAATTTCAAGCTATTGACAATTATGTTCAAGGTCATTTCAGCAGAGATATGTACAATTTGCATATTATAGACATGTCTCTAGGTCAAATGCGTATGGTACTTTGTGGTGAGTATGAAGCAACATATAGCCGCTTTGGGCTTTCCTCTGCCTTATCTATGGTAGCAGCAAAGTGTGAAAAACTGAAAGATAAACCTAATGTTATTCTATTTGGCATCCATGGTGCTGATGCGTTTTTCAAAGCAAAAACATCTAATGAGTATACACGTCATTTTGTTAATTCATGGAACAAATTTTGGAAATCTTTCTATCCACAATCACCCTTGTTTATAGCACCTCTCATAGATGTATTTGATAAAATTGATATACTAAAGATGGCTCAACCTCTTGGTGTTGATATCAGCTTAACTTGGAGCTGTTATGAAGGAAACACATATCACTGTGGTAAGTGCAAGTCTTGTCTTGAAAGGAGATTAGCTTATCAAATGGCTAAGAAAACTGATCCTACGCAATATAAGAATACTCCTGATATTAGAAGATTAAAAAATCATATTGGAGGTGTTGCTATTAACGACAATGACCAGAGAGTTCAACTATCTTTCTAGTTTTTTTTATTTGAGAGCTCCTGATGATGAATCTTTTACCTCGTTTAAAGAAAGGGGATGCAATTGGCGTATGGACTGCTTCTGATCCTATTATAGGAACAGAAGCTATCCAATGGGTGAAAAGAGGAATAAAAGTTTTTGAAAGCATGGGTTTGTCAGTAATACCCGGACAGACATTAGGTGTGCAAACTGATTACACTGCAGGTACTGCTGAGCAACGTTGGAAAGATTTTTTGAGACTCATAGAAAATCAAAAAGTCACAATGATTTTAACAGCTTTAGGCGGTGAAAATGCTCATCAAATTCTTCCTCTAATAGATTTTAAATTAATATCCTATCATCCAAAAATCATTATGGGGTATAGTGATCCTACTGTTTTTTTGAATCCTATTTCAGCACTTTCAAATATACCTACTTTTTATGGTCCTCACTTAGCTTCATTCGATCCCCATTGGCCTTGGTTTGGAGATTATGATAGGGAGTGTTTTGAGCGAATTTTTTTTAAAAATGAAAATCCTTTTGAAGTTCCCCCAGCAGGTCCAAGAGAATGTTGGAGAGACGGGATTGGTGAAGGTCATCTTGTGGGAGGTAGTCTAACTGATTTAATGAAATTATTAGCTACACCTTGGGAACCTACCTGGGATGGATCTATTTTAATGTTAGAAACTATGAATCAAACATCTCAAAATATTGATGTTTGCTTCACTCATCTTTTTCAAGCTGGAATCTTTCATCAGATTTCAGGTTTAATTCTTGGAAAATTTTATAATTGTGAGGATGAAAAATTACTCAAAAAAACTATTATGAATATTGTATCTCATTTTCATTTTCCAGTATTAAAAACTGTTGATTTTGGACATTTTTCACATTTTTGCCCTTTCCCTCTAGGCAGTAAATGCCACTTGAATGCTAAGAAAAAATCAATTCAATTTTTAGGATCATTATTTTATTAAATTATGGATATATTGAACAAAGATCAAATTATAAAAATGAACTATCCAGACTTTATTGGAGCTATGGGGATAGAAAATACTTCCCTATTGGGGAGTTTTGCTGTTGATTACTGGATATCTAAATCAAATATAAATAAAGAATCTAAAATATTAGAACTTGCTTGCAGTACAGGATTTAATTTAAGGACATGTGTTTTAAAAACACAGTCTACTGGAATTGGCATTGATATTTCAAAATCATCTATTGAATCCGCTACAGATAAGATGAAAAAAGAGGGACTAGATAGTAAAGTTCAATTCCAAGTTGAAAAGGCAGAAAATTTATCATTTCCAGACAACTCCTTTACTCATGTGATCTCTGGACTAAGTTTTGCATTTATTAAACATCGTGATAAAGCTTTAAACGAAGTTATTCGAATTTTGCACTCAGAAGGATACCTTCTAACATCTGTACTTTATTATAAAGACCAACCATCTGTAAACTTACTTGATAAAGTAGAAGCAGCTTTTGGTTTCCGTCCATGCGACTCATGGAACTATAATTGGTGGAAAAAATTTTTCTCTAAGTCTTTTGTTTTAAAAAATGAAATCTCTGTTATAAATACAAAATTTTTAAATAATTATTCTTCTTCTAAGCAGATTTCAGATTATGTTTTTCATGAGAATCCTAGATTAAAAAAATGTACAAAAGAAATAAAGGAAGTATGTGCTGAGCGATTACTGAAAATTCATGAAACTATTGCTGAAAATTCTAAATATCAAATAGGAAAACTCCAAGTTTGGAGGTTGAAACCTTCGTTATACTGATGTTCATATGCGTTTTATAAACTTTCAGTGACATTTCTTTTCAACTTTTAGATTCTCACTATAAAAAATTGCGTGATTTTAGCGTGATTGTCCGGTTGTCAGCAGTTACCAGCGGTTACGTCCAGGATGCAAAAGCAGTATTTTGTTAAACGGTTCACTTATTTTTACAGTTTGAAAACCCACCGGCTCACCGACACCTCCTACCACTTTTATAGACAAATAAATTTCTAAATTAAAAAATAGTGGTGGAGGTGCTATTATTCTTAGCCAAAAAGACACAGAGTCAGTAACCGTGATAAAATATACAAAGTAGCTAACTTTCAAGTCAGTTCGAGCTCAGCACCTCACTCAACGTATGATATCAACCCCCATAAATATGATTTTTATTAGGAATAAAAGCAATTTTGGAGATAAAAAGAGTAAATAAACAAGTTATCTGATAAATATAAGGTCAAGATAGCTTAAGTTATGCTAAGATAACTTGTTTAATGTTTTAATATTTAGCATAGAAAAAAATATGTTAACTTTTAACTAAACCTTTATATGAAAGAAGGTAAAAATGAACCCTTTAAACCCTAGAATTTTGCAAAAAAGTATGGAGAATTCAATTCAAATCCTTTGGGAAAAACTGGCTGAATATATACCAAGTATCTTTGGAACGATTATTTTGCTGGTTGTGGGATATTTTATTTCAAAACTAGTGGCCAAAATCTCTATCAAAATTTTAAGACTCATTGGAATAGATAAAATTAGTGAAAAAGTTGGTCTTCATAAAACATTTGAAAAGCTGGGCATTCAGTTAAAATCCTCAGATCTTTTTGGCAAGATTTTCTTTTGGTTGATTATGTTGATTTTTATCATTTCTGCTTCAGAAGCTCTCCATCTGGATAAAATCACAGGGACCATAGATTCTTTTGTTCGCTATTTACCCAATATCATTGGTTCAGGCTTGATTTTTATTTTGGGACTTATGGCTGTTCATTTTTTAAAGAATGTTATTGAAAATTTCAGTGAGAAAATCGGTTTGGTATATGGAAAGATTTTAGCTACTGTCATTCATCTCATAGCGGTTGTGGTTGTCAGTGTCTTAGCTATTAATCAACTGCAACTGGAAATGGATCTCATTAATCGCATTGTGGAAATTATACTCATCTCTGCCGGTGTTGTGATTGCGTTGAGTTTGGGCTTGGGGACAAAAGATTTATCTAAAAATATTGTTTCCAGTTTATCTTTGAGAGAACAGATACAACCAGGGGTTCATTTGGAATTTGAAAACATTAGTGGAACTGTCAAACAAGTTGGCGTTGTAAACACTGTTGTTGAGCTTAGTGAAGGGAAAAAAGTGCATATCCCAAATAGCATGCTGATATCCCATATGTTTAAATCTAAATAAGACAAAATTGGATTCTTAAATATTTCATAAAAAACATAGGCTTCAATGTTTACGTTCAAGCTCATTATGAATCGATGTTTTTGGAAATAGGGATTTTCTTTCCGGAATAAAATTTCCAACTTTTATGAATAATCAGACGAACCCCGTTCCCAAAACTAAAATATGCAAATATCCATTGAAGCAAAACAAAAACTTTATTTTTAAATCGAACCAAATAAGTAATATGCACAAAAACCCAAGCTAACCAAGCTAGAAACCCTGTTAACTGAAATGGACCAGAACTGGCAACAGCCCTGGAACGTCCAATAGTTACCATGATCCCTTTGTTAATATATCGAAAAGAAGATCTGCCCTTTCCCTTTACTTCATCTTTCATCAATTGAGCGACGAAACGTCCCTGCTGAATAGCAACCGGCGCTAATGCAGGTAAAAATGTTTCTTCATCATCCTTATCAACACGAAAAGCCGCCTGATCCCCCATAACAAAAGCAGAAGGATAATTTGGAATACTCAAATCATTATTCACAAGAATGCGGCCATCTTCACTTTTTTTAACATCTAAACTTTCAGTTAATTGTGAAGGTTTAACACCTGCCGCCCAAATAATCGTATGAGCATACAACAAACTTTCACCTACTTTAATTCCTTGTTTACTGACATCACTGGCTCTCTGATTTAAAAGAACCTCTACACCCATATTTTCCAAATCACTTTTAGCCCGATACGAAAGCTTTTCCGGAAACGAACTAATAATTCTTGAGCCCGCTTCAACTAAAACAACACGAGTTTTTTTAAGATTTGCATTTTTATAATCTTTATAAAGGGTCTTTCGTGCCATCTCAGAGATGGCTCCTGCCATTTCAACTCCTGTCGGCCCACCTCCAACAATGACAAAAGTTAAATACTTCTCCCTTTTCTTCTCATCCTTTTCTTTTTCAGCCAACTCAAAAGCCAATAGAATTCTTCTTCGAATTTCGGTAGCTTGTTCAATTGTTTTAAGACCCGGAGCATGTTCCTCCCACTCACTATTTCCGAAATAGAAATGTTTAGACCCACAAGCTATCAGCAAATAATCATAACTCAGCCATTGATTATCGAAACTAATTTTTTTATTTTCAAGATCAATTTGATTCACTTCAGCCATTAAAATATTTATATTTTTATATCTGGAAAAATAACTTCTTAAAGGAACAGATATTTCAGAAGGATTAAGCCCTGCCATCGCAACCTGATAAAGAAGAGGCTGAAATAAATGATGGTTTCTACGATCTATTAAAATAACATCAATACCTTTTTGATTCCCAAGAATCTTAACAGCACTGAAACCGGCAAAACCACCGCCAATAACTACAACTCTTTTATTTCGAACTGTTTTCAAAAAGCACTTCACATATGACAACTGATTAAAGAAGGATCAGATTCCAGTATTCCACAGCTTGGATTACCACATGTTGCCATACTAGCAATAAGTTAGGAAGATATCAAGTATAACTGGCTTCATTAATATATGTTTAAATGGATCTAAAAATTATTGGTTCACACCAGAAATAAAATTAGACGGAGATTTTTCTTCTGCACCATAACCCTTCAAAATTGAAATCATGTATGCATCTTCCTGTTGACGGGCTATCTCTAAAGAAGTTTTTCCATCTTTATTTCTTAAATTTACTTCTGCTCCGTTTCGAAGTAGATGATCTACTCTCTCGTGATCACTAGCAAATACTGAATCATGAAGTTCTGTATTACCATCTCCACCAACAAACAAGGCTTCTCCCGGGACAAATATTTTACAACTGCCAGATATAATATTGTTGCGACTATTTGGAATAGAATTCCAACTTAATTGAAAGGTATCAATAAACCCTAACAATCCTCTGGTTTTTCCAGTCACTTCATAATTAAAAAGATCCAGACCTCTAAATGATTCATAAGCCGATCCATCATCAATAAGTAAACTCATAGCATCCGGTACAAAGACCCATTTCGTAACAAATGAATAGTCCGCTCTATATATCCCGGTATGCATATGGCCAGTATAATCATTTTCCCTGTAATGATAATGATCACGGATTCTAAGACATGTGGAAGGCGGTAGTACGACCTGTAATGGATATCTTGAAACTTCCTTCCAAAAATTGGCAGTCACCTTTATATCGTGATCAGTGGAATTTGTAATAATGTAAGATTTCCCCACATCACCAGCAAAAGCATTTGAAATAAAAATAGAGAAACAAATAATAAATATATTTTTCATCATGAGGCGGATTATACTGTATATGAATTTATATTGACATGAAAAAACTTAACCCATGTAAATTTTTCACACTCTTCTAATAGAACCACAAAAACTAAATTACGTTATGTTGAAACAAACATAATAGAATCTTATAATTTAAAGAAATCTTAACAAAATATTTAGAAAATCTTTACACAATCGATAGAAAACAATCAAACTAATAATTTAACATATCTTTATGTAATGCCAGTTATAAGTTTGCTGATATTGAAATATTTTATCTCCAAATTATAAAACTTTAATGGATCTTTTCTTCAGGAAGAGCTATCACAGTACCCATACTATCTAGTGTACTATCTATCAATCCTTTAGCCTCTGCCGTTTCAGAATCATAATAATTAATTAAGTCAGGATAAGTATAAACACCTTTATAGAAACCTGACCAATCCAAAGCATACTGTTCAAACGCCTGCATTAAATTGTAATCCAATTGATCCCTATCTTGATCCAAATGGTTAATGAGAGATTGAAAGCCCCAAGGATTTTCTACCCTTACCTCTTTGTTGTAAGTAATGTCATGAGTCAGACGTATGAATCTATCTATTTGTTCCCGACCTCTGATAATTTCTGTATAGGGTCGATTATGATAAATAGTTCGGCTCATAAACTCGTAAGAATGCCCTCCAAAAAACTGATGAATATAATAATAGTTTTCTGGAACTACTAAGCGTTCTGAACTCTCTTCATTACAAATCAATAAACCAGAGTGAGTATAAGGAACTCTCATCAAGAAAACAGTATCCTCAGATACTACTTCAGATAAATTTTCCGCATTAGGCCAAAATGAATCTATCTTTAGTTCTTCGTTCCATTGATTATTTAGTATACCCTCAAAAGCGGTAGTCTTTGGACGAATAAGAAAGCAAGACCGATATTTTTTTAGAGCCAAACTCATTTGCACATGATTCACAGCTAATAAAATTGATTTAGTAGAATCATTAGAATTTTGTTCAGTAGCACTTGTCGATCCTGTTCTGGCGGCCTCTACTCCCGCACTAGCTCCAACAGAAGCTCTAAACATATCCTTTAGTAATTTTCCACCAATACCAAAAAGCCTTCCAATACCACCTCCAATAAACTCCTTAGGAGTTTCCACTCTAAATTCACCTCTTCCTCCTAAAGCGGTTTGTTGTCTTTTACTGACTTCCACTCTGGTCTGAGCTCCCTGAGAGGCCTGAGTTATTAGAGAAAAAACACGTCCATTTGTATATTCAGTTGCATTTGAAGCAATATCTAATTGATCCACCATCACTTTGTTTTCAATATGAAAGAACTCCAAAGGATAATCCAAGCACTGGTAATATGGATGACGTGCACTGGAGGAATTACTACGCGCTCGAAAAGGTTCATGACCGCCTTTCGAGTAACTAGCTTGAAACCACTGTGCTACAAATGATTCATTCTCTGAAATATCTTTGAAATCATCGAAAGCCACATCCTTAAACTGATTTTCTTCCGCCAACTCCAAATATGGGTCATTATGAAGAGATTCTAAATTAGGTATTAATTTATTATAAGTACTCTCAATACTATCAAAATTCAGATAATTCTTATAATACTCATCAAACCAGAAAGCACACATAGATCGTAAAAAGTTCTGAAGTCGCACTGGATCTGCATCTCCATTTTTTTTCTGAATAACTTTTGCAAGATTGTCACTATTTATTTCAAAATTCTGATTTTTACGAATAACTGATGCTTTTAATCTTTCTAAAAATTCTTGATTATCCTCTACCAAAACTAAATTTTGTGATTGAGCAAAACAACGAGCCATCTTTTTTGTTATAGATTCTTCATTAGGAGGACCACATACACATTCTTGATAACTTAAAAGCCTATTAGAATAATCACTTCCATCATCTTCGTATGCAGTAGCTTTATTAAACCCCTCATCGCAAAAACCGCCTTCTTGATTCTGAACTTGACGATACTCCTGCAAGGGATCTTTATTTGTAAGCTGTGCATCTGCCAGATCTCTATATATAAAGTAGTTTCTTATTTGAATTCGAATAACATGGCCTCTTAATGGACTCGTGAAATCGACCATGTCTTCGCAAATAAAAAGACCTAAAGATAACTCCTCTGGTAAAGGATTTTTATCTCCAATCAAATCTGTGGATTCCATTTGACCCACTTTTTCTTCCGTATTGTTGCAGTATTGGATGAACTTATTACTGTCCACACGATCCATAGTATTCACCATTGAATTCTTAAAATGACTCTCATAAATCGTCTGAATTCTATCCTCCAAATCCAAGCTTGAGTCTTCGCGCATTTTCAATATAGAATTTAAATTACTTTCCATGTTCGCCAAGCGGCCTCTTTCATTTTCCAGACGATACCAATTTTGTTTATGCACTTCTATAGGATGATTACTGAAACTCAATGCATTTTCCACAAGCCCCACGCGATTTATTTCATTTGTAAGATGATACCAATTTTTTCCCTCCACTTTTATAGGTTTTTTGTCTAATCCAAATACCTTATTATAGTGGCCTTGTTTTATAGGCCACGTAATATTTGCATTTCCAAATTCTGTGTTAAAAAATAAACCCCAATGCGCCGGTGTTTTAAGTTCATGACAATCTTCACGAAGCTTGCCTCTTTCACATTGTGGAAAAGGTATAAATGTTGTGTTCTCAATATCTACATTACATCGATTTGAACTTCCATTCTCACCAATATCCAAATACTGATATTCCCTGGGATCGGTAGGATAAATCTCAATTAAAACGCTGTTTTTAGATCCTAAGTGTCGAAAGTGCTCTACATTAAAGCCTAATTTTACAAATGCATTAAGAACTCCATTTTCCACATAAGCTAAAGTGTCAAAATGAGTAATGTAATCTTCTTTAGCAAAGCATGGAAGACGATCTCCCTCCTGACATCCATCACTAAAAAATTCTTTCGCATTAGCTGTTTTAGAGTGTTGTCTATATACATCATAACTTTGGTCTTCACGAAGCTCCGTAAGATCTGTAACAGATTGTTCAAACTCTTCTTCAAGAATTGCAACAGATTGTTCAAATTTTTCTTCGCCGGATAACTCCTCAAGAGCTTTAATGGATTTTTCAAACTGTTTTGAGAGTTTCTCAAGAGCGGCTGTACCAGATTGTTCAAACCCTTTTGCACGTGTATCTAGATCATCAAAATATAAACTGTCTGCACTCACATCTCTTGTTGGAACAGTCAATGTATCAACAACACTGCCAAAACGTTTCAGAACATTAGATAACCTTAAATCCGTAACCAGTCTTACAGCTGATTGAACAGAACCAAGTCGATCTATAATGAATTTTTTTCCTTCTGCAGTTTCCTGAGGGCCTTTAGCTACAATAACTCTCACCAGGTAATACCCTATAGGAAGTATTCTTGGAATCTGACGAATAGTTTCTCCAGGTGAGTCCTGTCTTACAATAGTCGGCTGTAAAAGCAATTGCATATTTTTTACAGTTTGAACATCTAAAGAAGGCTCAATCTCATAAGAAGGTTCTATAATTGCGTTTCTATATTCATTTAACCTTAATATCGGAGGTTCTAAATTTTCAGAAAATATAGGAGAGGCTAACTGAGATTCAGATACCGTTAGATCTTTTTCTAATTTCTGAAGTTTCGCACATTCACGTTGCTGACAATCCTTATATCGACTTTCAACTCTTCTATTATTATTAGGAGCTGGATGCGTTAGCTCTTTTTCAGAAGCAATTAAAGCTTTTTCTATATTCTTCAAACACTCTTTATTCTCACCACAAACAGCTTCATCATAGACTCTTTTAGACGCTTCCCAGTTTTCATAAGCTTGAGTAAATTCCTGGTAAGTCAAGAATCCATACTCCCAAGGATTAAGAGCAATATACTTAGAGTCTTCAACATCATGAACTTTAAATGTTAATTTTTTCATAAAGTATTTTTGTACATCGTACAATTTGTGAGAAACTTCATAGGTAAACTGAACACAGCCGAATTCATTCGTCATCTTATTATCCACTATTATATCTTCCTTTCGCATTGGTGTCACAACAATTCTCTTTGTATTTCTATCCCTATCTATCTCCATATCCTGAGCCATCACAGTGACTACAGTATTTGAAAATTCATCATCAGTTCTAGGATCCTTCAAACAAACTTCACCCAAATACACTACCGTACGCTCTACCGGAGACTCACAGCTCTCTCCTGAAGCCTTGACTCGGGCAAACCGCATTCTGGATAAATCCAAAGCCAAACCTTTAGAGTAATCAAAGCCATCTTGCCCTACACGAGGCCTCTCTCGAGCATAAGCACTTGGGTCTTTATCAAATTTATCGAATATTTTTTTATATTCTTCGATTCTTTCTTTTTGAGCTTCAACATTTGACATCTCATGTTTTTCCAGATCCACCGATTTTTCTGATGTATCTTCAGAACTTTTTAAGGATAATGTGTCAGAAAAATGATGGAAGTTAGAAATAGGAGTGTCATTGATCTCATACACCCCATAGAAAGAATCCATTTTCTCTCCACCTCCAATAGCTTCAATCTTTAAAAGGAGGGTGGAAGTCCCCTCTGTTGTTTCATAAGGAATATGCACCCAAGCATTATCCAAGTGGATATAGTTAGTTTCCGCAATAGTCACTGTTTTTCGAATCTTAGGCACAGGTCGATGAAGCATATAATCCTCCCTGCCCTTACTAGAAGTCACTTGAGATACAAGGTAAAAAGTGACAGCAAATTCATCTGCATGTGCGCCTAGAGGAGAAATCCTGCCGGACTCATTTTCAGAAATAACACGGATAGGAATTTTTAAATTTAGATTTAAAAACCCTCCTTCCCTATCGTAGTCATTAATAGCAACACACTCTGCAGTCGTTAATTTATCACTGCAAATTTTATACTCTTTTTTATAATCATAGCTAGGGTCATTAAAACGTTCGGGCTTTCCTTTAAAAGAGGGACTAATTTCAATTTCATCCGCCCATAAGAAAGCCTTCTCTTCAGTTCCACCTAAATACTTAAAGGCCTCTTCCAGACTCCCCTCTTCTATACACTTTCGTAATTTTGACTCTTCTTTTGACTCCTTTGAGCTCTCATGTGCTTTATGGAGATGAAAGGATTCTCTTCCTGCAAGGTAATGTCTTTTAATCTGAACATTAGACCGAAGATCAACAACTTGAGTGTCTGGTATCCAAGGGTTGACCATCATTGGAATCACACGTGTTCCTGTTCGATGGGTAATAACTCTTTTAAATTCAATCCATTTTTGCTCTGCAGGCAAAGGAAAACTATATGGTTCAGTCCACTCAAGACAACCATCACTGTTTGTTTCTGTAGGAATACAACCCCACTCTACATCTTCACATAATTTATTTCTAACACTTTCCTTAGGAATATTCTCACTATGGAAAGTATGAATAGCAAAAGGGCTATTTCTCATTGGCTGTTTTTTTATAGAATCTTTCACACAAGCAGTAAATTCCAAAGTAAACTTAGAAGGTAAATTGTCCTCTTTTAAATCCGGAGATTTAACAAACTTTCCCTGAACCTTATCCACCACAAATAAAGCCTGACTCTCATTTTCTGCTAAACACACTGATGGAGCCTGCTCTTTTCGAGAACTAAATGTACAGGAAACTGTAAACATTAATAATATTAAACTATATCTTGTCATATTCTGTACCTATTTCAAACATAAGATAATTCGGGTTACCTATAAAGGATTTAGCATCCTCATATGAACGAATCATTCCATATTGCAAATCAAAAAACACATTATACTTTTCAAAAATAGATTTAAGTCCCACTATAACTCCACGCCGGCCTGAATGAACATAACGATCTGAATTATAATAAGCAGGTGATGCATTTCTGTCATTATCAAAATATTCCAAATTCACAACCATAATAACTTCTTTAGCAATAGGGATATGCAAACCCAACCATATATTGTATCCAATAGCTCTCCCTCTAATATCTCCTTCTTCTCCATTTCTAATTCTTTGGTAAGCACCAGCAGTGGCTCCTATATTCCATAAAAAAGATGTATCAAGCTCTAAACCAAGTTCTGGAAATAAATTATATCGAGCTTTAGCGCGTGTATAAAAACCATAAATCTCTGGATAGAGGAATTCTGAATTAGCCCCAGTTAAATCCTGATTCGTCTCATTTCCATAAGCGGCACCAACTTCAGCCGCTGTTGCTGATAAGTTTTTAAAATAAAAAACTGTTAAATGGCCTTCGGTCTTTACTTGGCTCTGAATAAAAGATGAAGTAAATAAAGAAGCTGTATAAAATCTACCAATATCTTGAACTTGCTCCAAATAATCCAATCCGGTATCACTGGAAGGAATCGTTTGTTGTAAAACAATTTTAAGACTGTCCACATAATGCATTAGTTTTTCATTGTGTAAAATATACTCTTGCTGAAAACCTAGAAAAGTCCAGTCTGAAATAAGCAAAGGCGCATCTAAAAACTCTTGATTGAATAATCCAACCCTAATGAACAAAGGGTCAGATGCCAAAGGTCGAAGAGACAAATACATATGTGCTTGTCGTATTTGGTCATCACTTTTTTTACTAATGTACACGGATTGACTCGCTCCCTGGCTGGTATCTAAAATATATTCAGTACTGAAATCCACAGTAGGGAAAAAAGAATGGTTTAATAGACCATAAAGTTTGGATATAAGAAGAACTTGGTTTCCGGATTCATCAAAGTAGTTACGATTAGTGGCAGACACCTTCCACTGCACATCTTTAAACATAGAAGAATGGCGATACACCTGTGCGTGAGATGCAAAAGTCACAAACAAACTGACAAAAATAATGAAATATCTCATAAGACTTCCTTCTGTTGATTTGTATTGTAAAGAATGTTTAATAAAAGTAAAGAGCGAGTGAAAAAATTTCACTGAATCTTATAAAATTCTAATAAAAAACATCAAATAATCTTTACACAATCTTTACAATAGAGACTACCTTTTATACACTTTTTTATTGCTTGAACTAAATAAGAGTCATTAAGCTTTTATATTTACAGAAACGGCTCAAACATATTGTGCTTGAACCGCTTATTTCACATACTCTCTCTTTGATATTTCTATAACTTCAATTTCATTCAAATATTTAAAGGCTTCTTCCAGACTCCCCTCGTCAATACACCTTTGAACTTCTGACTCCTGTGAATCAATAAATGCATTATGAATAGCAAAGAACAAATTGTCTCTTATACCTCTAGTATCAATAACTTCAGTTACCCAAGGGTTGATTCCCATGGAAATAGAAAGTGGAATTTTGAAAATACTAAAGATTTAGAAAGCTACTTAAGAGGGCGTGGAAAGTTTTCAGTTTTTAAGTTAAGCCCTGCAAGAACAATGACCATTTGTAATGTAAAAATTACATCTATTTAAAATAGTAGATAATCTTGATCCTTCTCCATGTTATAGTGTGCTAAAAATTTTAATCAATACTTTATCTGTGAAAAATAGGAGTTAAAAATTGCATTCTTTTTATAAATTCTTACATACAGCTGGTGTATTAGCTCTTTTGCTAATGATAAGTGTGAACATAGCTTTATTCAATTTGCAAGACAACAGTTAGGAGAAACCCTTCGTGCTGAAATGCCTAAGAATTGGGAAACTAAAGTAGTCACAGCAACGAGATCTTGGAATGAACCTGAGATGGAAGCTTTTCTAAGTTTTCTTGAAAAAAGAATTGGAAGAGAAGAGGCTTTAAAAAGAATTAGATCCCTATCTTATTTTAAGGATTTTCGATTTAAGAGTTTTTTAGAAAGAATAAGGTTTTACGAAAGATATATAGGAAGAGAAGGAGTGAATGAACGTTTAAAAAGATCTTTAGGGGGTTTTCATAAAAACTCAGTTGAGAATATAGAAGCCAATATTAAGTATATAGAAAGCTATATCGGAAAAGAGGAAGTTATCAAAAGAATGAAAAAAGATCTTCTTGGCTTTTCAAAGCTCAATCTTAATCAGCTTAAACAAAAAGAAGAAAAGTGGGGAGAACAAAAAATGAAAGATATGTTAGAAAAGTACAATTTACAAAATCCCATCTTTTTAATTTAAAAAACAATACTACACTTAACTGAATATGTACGAATAGATTCCTGCTTTTGCAGGATGCAGGGATGACGAGAGTGCAGGGGGAGTGACGTACACAAGCTTAAATAAGTTTTGTGAGTAAAGAATGAATTCCCCCAAAAGGTCCATTGCTCATCACGACTATCACTGATTTCTTTTTGATGGACTGAAAAATTCCTTGAGACATTTTTTCCACATCATCATAAAAATAAGCAGGAGTGCCTTGTACGTTTAAATCCTGCACCAAGTTTTGAGAAGAAAATCTTTGGTCCTCCTGAATCTCAAATTCCCGAAAAGGAGGTGCAACAAAAACACGATCTGCCTTAGAGAAAGCATCCACATAATGTTTTTGAAAAACATTTCTTCTGGAAGAAACCGAACGCGGTTCAAACACAGCAATAATATCATAGTTCGGATAACGTTCCTTTAAGGCTCCTAAAGTGGCTTGAGCGGCTGTGGGATGATGAGCAAAATCCTCAATCACAATTCCCCGATCTGACTCTTTTAAAACCTGAAAACGTCTCTTCACTCCTTGAAATAAAGACAGACCTTTTATAATTTGATCTTGATCCCATTTTAATTCATTACATAAAGCAAAAGCACCTAAAGCATTCATAGCGTTATGAAGACCAAAAATAGAAAGTTGAACTTTTACCTTTTTTCCATCCGGACATCTTATTGAAAACGTTTGAAAACCCTTATCCGTATAAGGACTACGATCCTCCAATCGATAATCCCCTGTGGTTACCCCATAGGTGATCACATTTTTAGAAGAGGCGTGGTGTATAATATCTTGAATATTTTTATCTTCACCATTAGCTATTAGAAAACCATCTTGAGGTATAGAGCGGAGAAGCATTTCAAAACTGCTTTTTACTTTTTCCAAACTATCGTAAATATCCACATGATCAAATTCAATACTCGTTAAAATAACTGAAAAAGGATGATAATGAATAAATTTCGGTCTTTTATCAAAAAAAGCTGTACCATATTCATCCCCCTCAATGACAAACCATGAAGAATCAGTTTGTTTAAATGACTGATTAAAATTATTAGGAACTCCTCCAATAAGAAAACTGGGGTTATAACCCAAAAACTCTGCAAGCCAAGCCATCATAGAACTGGTTGTGGATTTCCCATGAGTTCCTGAAACAACCAAACTTTGCTTATCCTGAATGAATGCAAAATGAATAATCTCAGGCAAACTTAAATAAGGAATCTCAGACACCATCAAAGCCTGTGCCTCTTCATTATTGGATAAAATAGAATTGCCGACGACAACTAACTTAATAGGAGCTTGAATACGAGATCCTATATAACCTTCCATAAGAGGTATATTCATTTCTTTTAACTGTTCAGACATAGGAGGGTAAGCATTGGCATCACTGCCTTGCACTTGAAAGCCTTGGTTTTTTAAAATACCAGCCACTCCAGCCATAGCTGTACCGGATATACCTATAAAGTGAATCCTATCCCCTTTTTCCAAGGTGACTGAAGTGAACTGCCCTTTAGAACCTTTATGAGCCATTAACTGCATTCAATCCTCCTGTAACTCCAAAAAAGGAGAATGCACTTGTAACAGCCCTCTACCTTTTTCCAAACTCAGCTCAGCTCTTGTCCCTAGTGGAAGAGGATCACTGATTCGCCCATGGCCACAAGGCAATTCCACAAACACTGGAAATAAAACTTCTTTTGCAAAAGGTTTTAATACTTGATGGATAATATTTTTACTATATTCTTTTTGCCACTTTCCAAAGATTACAGCACGTACATTTTGAAACACTCCACTCTGTTTCATCTGCCACAAAGCTCGATGGACCTGATAGGGTTTTTCATTAATATCCTCTAAGAAAAGAATTCCTTTTCTGGAAATATTCCAAGGGGTTCCAATAGCACTTTGAATTAAAGTCATATTGCCGCCTGTGATCTGAGAAATAATTTTTTTATGTAAAAATCTTTTTTTATTCAATATTTGTAAATTGGAAAAAGTCACTTGAGACAATCCTGATACCAATTTTTTAAATTTATTTATAGAAGATACGGAAGTAAATGGCATTTTTTTTAAAACGGGAAAATGCAAAGTAGGCCAGCGAAATTTTTCGTGAATCCAATCATGTAATACAGTCATATCACTATAGCCTATAAACAGTTTTTTTATTGGCGGATGTACCTTCAATGCATCCAAACTCTTTAATAAACGTGCACTTCCATATCCACCCCTTAAACTCCAAATCAAACAAGAGTCTTTAGCTTGTAAAGCTTTCTTGAAATTTTCAAATGCCATTCGATCACTTTGAGCAAATAAAGAAGAATTTTTCACAGAACCTCGAAAACGCGGTGTTAAATTTATTTTTTTTAAAAATTCCAAAGCTCTCTTTAACTCTACTTGAGACAGAGTAGAAGCTGGAGCCACGACATCCACAACAGGAGAGTGAGAAAAATCGAGAGGCATCTTAGACACTTCCCTTTTCAATATTTGTTGGATATTTCCCTGTAAAACAAGCACGACAATAACCTTTATTTTCCGGATCCACTGCTTTCAATAAATTTTCAACAGAGAGAAACTCCAAAGAATCCACTTTTAAAAATTCTTTGATCTCATCCACACTTTTTTTGGACGCAATTAATTGCTCTTTCTCAGGAGTATCCACCCCATAGTAACAAGGACCTATAACAGGAGGAGAGGCAATCCGAAAATGAATTTCTTTTGCACCAGCAGAACGTAAAATTTTAACAATAGCCTTAGAAGTCGTCCCTCTCACCAGGGAATCATCCACCACCACCACAGACTTTCCTTTAATTAAAGAATGTTGAGGATTTAATTTAATACGCACTCGAAAATTTCTAATACTTGGGCTGGGATGAATAAAAGTTCTTCCAATATAATGATTTCGAATAATACCCAGTTCAAATGGAATGCCGCTTTCTTCTGAATAACCCAAAGCCGCCGATACACCACTGTCCGGAACAGGAATAACCAAATCTGCAGGCACTGGTTTTTGCAAAGCTAAAGCACGCCCCATATTTTTACGATTTAGGTAAACACTAGAACCAAAAACCTGACTATCGGGCCGCGCAAAATACACATGTTCAAAAATGCAGGCCTTACGTCTCTTTTTTGAATCCATAATAACAGAAGAACTGCCTTCTTTAGAAAAAACCAGGATCTCACCAGGAGCTATTTCCCTCACATACTCTGCCCCCAATAAGTCAAAAGCACAAGTTTCAGAAGCTACAATATAAGAAGTATGCCCCTCTTCCGACACCTTCTGACCTAGCACAAGAGGACGAAAACCCCGTGGATCCCGAATAGCTATCAGGTGATCTGAAGTTAAAAGAACTAAACTATAAGCACCTTCAATGTCAGATAAAGATTTTTTTAAAACTTCTAAAAAGGACAATTCTTCTTTGGAATATTTACTAATTAAATGAACCAAACATTCTGTATCCCCTGTTCCCTTGAAAATAAAACCTTCCTGGGTTAATTGTTTTTTAAGACTTAAAAAATTTGTAAAATTTCCATTATGAGCAAGAGTTAAAGTTTTCTGATTAATGTCAGCTGTTAACGGTTGAATGCTTTGTTCATCCTGGCTCTGCCCTCTGGTTGAATAGCGGGTATGACCAATAGCTGAAGACCCTTTTAAATGATCCAAATGAGATTCATTGAATATATCTCCCACAAGCCCCAACCCTTTATGGGTATAATGGCTATCTGAATCAAAAGAAACAATACCAGCTCCTTCCTGGCCTCGGTGCTGTTGAGCATACAAACCCAAATAAGTCAGTACACTGGACTCAGGATGATTCCAGATACCAAATACAGCGCATTTATCCTGAATTTTCATACCGTGTTTAAGGCCTTTTTAAGATACATCCCTGTAAGATTATTCTTTAAGCGTGCTACATTCTCCGGAGATCCACAGGTTAAAATACGTCCACCAAAACGTCCCCCTCGAGGACCCAAATCCAAAATATAATCACATGATTTAATCACATCCATATTATGTTCAATAACAATCACCGTACTTCCTTTATCCACTAAACGATTCAAAACATCCAGTAATTTTTTAATATCATCAAAATGAAGGCCTGTGGTAGGTTCATCTAAAATATAAAGAGTGTTACCACAATTTTTCTTGGATAATTCACGGGTTAATTTGATTCTTTGGGCTTCCCCTCCTGAAAGAGTTACAGAAGATTGTCCCAAAGTTAGATAAGAAAGTCCTACATCATTCAAACTTTTTAAATGACGATAAATTTGCGGGTGATCTTTAAAGAAAACAACAGCTTCACGAATAGTCATTTGCAATATATCTGCAATATTTTTCCCTTTATAAAGAATATTTAAAACATCCGTAGAATATCTTTTGCCCTGACACATTTCACAAGGGATCACCGCATCGGACAAAAAATGCATTTCCTGTACAATTTGTCCCGCTCCCTCGCAATAATCACAACGCCCTCCCTTTACATTAAAACTAAAATGAGAAGCAGTATAGCCCCGCACCTTAGAGGAAGGAAGTAAAGCCATAAATCTTCGAATAAGTGACATCACTCCTACATAGGTGGCAGGCACTGATCTTGAAGTTCTGCCAATAGGTTTTTGATCCACTAAAATAACTTTATCAATAGATTCATGGCCTAATATTTTTTCAAAAGGCAAAGATTGTAAAGAGAGATCCTTATGAATCTTTTTCAGTAAAGCTTTATAAAGTGTATCTACAATAAGAGAACTCTTGCCGCTCCCAGAAACTCCAGTGACACAAATAAAAGTTTTAAGAGGAAGTTTAAGATGTACATTCTTTAAATTATTTCCCTTAGCCCCTAAAATTTCCAGCCATTCTTGACTTGTTTTCCTCCTCTGAGAAGGGGTTATAATTTTTTTCCTTTGAGCCAGATAATCCCCTGTTAGACTATTTTTACTTTTTAAAATATCCTGTAAAGCCCCCTGAACAACCAAACGCCCTCCCTGTTTTCCTGCTCCAGGTCCAATATCCACAATATGGTCCGCGAAGCGAATGGTGGCCTCATCATGCTCTACTATTAAAACAGTGTTATCCCTATTTTTAATTTTTTGCATTAATTCCAAAAATACATTGCTATCAGCAGGATGAAGTCCAATACTAGGCTCATCTAAAATATATAAGACTCCCCTTAACACTGAGGAAATTTGAGACGCCAAACGAATCCTTTGCGCCTCTCCTCCGGATAAAGTGCGGGTGGCACGATCCAAACTCAAATAAGAAACTCCTACTTTTTTTAATATATCCAAATCATAAAGAATTTTTTGAATAATATTTTCTCCAACAACCGCATACTTCGTTGGAAATCGAACTTTTTTTAAAAATTTTTCCAACTCCTCCAAATCCATAGAAGATAATTTCTGAATATTTTTATCCTTAATCAAAACAGATAAAGCTTCCGGACGAAGTCTTTGGCCTTTGCAAGCTGAACAAATCTTGAAAAATACATCTTCATCTTCATCCTGATCATAGCCCAAGCCATTGCACGAAGGACAAGCTCCTTTTGGAGAGTTAAAACTAAACAGCTTAGGCTCCACTTCTAAAGCTGAAAAAAAACAGATAGGACATGAAGCATTTAAAGAATACGTTTTAATGGAATAAGGTTGATCCATTTCAATAGAGACAAACCCATCAGACAACTGAGAGGACAACTCCACGCTGTTCAAAAAACGATTGTAATATTTTTTCTCCGTAAACATTTGATCCACTAATATATCAATATGATGAGCCTTTCTCTTAGAAAGTTTTAAAACCTGATCCAAGTTTGTCATTTGACCATCCACCTTTGCCCGAACAAAACCCATCTTGGTATATTTCTGAACAATATCCTGCATAAACCCTTTTTTTCCTCGAACAACTGGAGAAAATATTTTAAATGACGATTTTTTTTTCTCTTTTAAAATACTTTTCACCACATCTATGGCAGACGTCTTCTTAAGGGGCACTCTATGAGAAGGACAAATAGGAGTTCCAAGCTTAGAGTATAAGAGACGTAAATAGTCGTACACCTCTGTCACTGTTCCTATAGTAGAACGAGGATTGGAACTAATGGTCTTTTGATCGATCGCCACAACTGGAGAGAGTCCAAAAATGGAATCCACATCCGGAGGCTTTAGTTTTTCCATAAAATAACGAGCATAAGAAGAGAGACTTTCAATATAACGTCTTTGTCCCTCGGCATAAATAGTATCAAAAGCCAAACTGGATTTACCACTCCCGCTTAATCCAGTCAAAACAGTGATCTTATTTCTGGGAATAAAAACATTAAT